>JAPOHD010000066.1 GCA_026671195.1 Draconibacterium aestuarii
AATCCTCCAAAAGAAGAAACTGGAACAGAATTTACTATTTTCATAACGGTATTGTTTAGCAACACCAATTTAGGTGAACGTACCAAAGCTGTAAAGCATTCATTTGAATAGTTTTACAGCTTTTTTAGACCAACTCCCGCGGATTTAAGGTTTTAACCAGCATGCCGGGTTCCGATCCTAACGAAGATCGTGCAGCATTTATGAGCCTTGATTGTGTGGATCCTTTAATGCCTGCAAAAAGCGATGAGGACATGCAAAACGAAGTAATGCGCAGGATCAGGGACTTTAATATGACAATGGTAGCTTTTGGCGACGCTGAAATTCTTCACAACTGGGTAGAAGCTGCTCCTCCGGGACGAATTATTCCCGGAATTGGAATTAGTAATGCAACAGAAATGACCGTTGACGCTTTTCGCGATTCGTTAAGCAATGGTTTTTATAAAGTAATGGCCGAAGTTGCACCTCAATACCAGGGAATTTCTCCAAGCGATCCGGCCCTTGATCCTTATTTTGCAATTGCCGAGGAAATGAATATCCCGGTGGGAATACACATGGGAACCGGTGGAAATGGTATGGCCAATTTAACACAGCCCAAATACAGGGCTTCCTTAGGCGATCCGTTTTTACTGGAAGATTTGCTTGCCCGACATCCAAAAATGAAAATCTGGGTACAGCACTCCGGTTACCCCATGGTGGAGCACATGATTGCACTAATGGGAGCCAACGCTTATGTATATGTTGATATATCAGGAATGATTTGGAGTTACCCGCTTGACGATGTGCATTATTACATTCAACGAATGGTACGGGCAGGATTTGGAAAACGTATTATGTACGGTACCGACTTTATGATGTGGCCACGTTTATTTGAAACTTCAATGGGAGTAATCGAACATGCCCAGTATCTTTCTGAAGGTCAGAAAAGAGATATTTTATTCAACAATGCGGCCCGTTTTTTCAGAATGGATGAAAGCCAGTTTGAATGGCCGGAAGATAAATAAGCATTTCGTGTGAGGCACGAAGTAGTTTCGCGACTAAGAATATCCGGGTTGAGCCCGGATATTCAAATAACTAAAGAACTTTCAACAGGGATAAACGAAAACAAATACGAGGATACTATTTCTTCAACTTTATGTGTGTTTTTGGCCTCAAAATTTTAATATAAAAACAATGAAAAACTCGAACCTTAAACTTGTAATTAGTATTATAACCATTCTGATTTTTTCTGGTGCGTTGCAGGCACAAATGTTTAAACGAACCCCAACCCCAAATGACACCTTAAAATCAACGCGTGTACTTGCCAACGGCGATGTTGTTTTTAGTATTTATGCTCCTGAAGCTGAAAGTGTAAATCTGGGAGGAGATATTGTTCCCTGGGGAAAAAAAGTTGAAAGTGTAAAAGCTGAAAATGGTGTTTGGACAATGGTAATTCCAAAAGCAGCTGCCGGTACTTATCGATATCATGTTATGGTTGATGGTGTTAAAGTTTACGATCCAAAAGCTCCCGATGCCTATAAAACTTCGGCTTTAATTGATGTAACCCCTGATGGTGAAGATGAGTTTTTTGCCTTACGTAAGGCTATTCCACACGGAGCAGTTGCGGCCATTAAATATTTTTCAACTTCAACCAAAACCATGCGTAACATGCAGGTGTGGACGCCTCCCGGATACAATGCAAAAAACAACAAACTTCCAGTATTATATTTAATACATGGTGGCGGCGACAGCGAATTGGCATGGCCAGGTGTTGGCCGGGCAGGAACCATTATGGACAATCTACTTGCAGAAGGAAAATGTAAGGATATGATTGTAGTAATGCCCGATGGAGGTATTGATGTAAATCTGTTTGTTGAAGATTTGGTAAACGACATTATTCCTTATGTTGAGTCGAATTTTAATGTTTATGCCGATACTGATCAACGTGCGTTGGCAGGCCTTTCAATGGGAGGACTCGAAGTTCTTGAAACTTTTATGGCACAACCCAATATGTTTGCCTATATAAATGTGATGAGCTCGGGATGGTTTGCCAATAACAAAGAAATGTATGAAACCGGAGATAAACGCCTGGCAGAAATTGCTCCAACTTTAAATAAAACCGCCAAATTGTTATTATTTACCCAGGCCGGCCCCGAAGACATTGCCTACAACAATGGCAAGGAAATGCTGAAGGTATTTGACAAGAACAACATTAAATATGAATTTAGTGAAATGCCCGGTGGTCACAGTTGGATGGTCTGGAGAAATGATTTACACAGTTTTGCGCAAAAGATTTTTAAATAAAATATCCCGAACTTTATAAAACCTAAAGAATAAAACAAGACAATTTTAAGAATCAATAAAAACCAAAAACGTATGAAAACCAACAGAAGAAACTTTTTTCAAACCATGGGAGCCGGAGCAGCCGGATTTGGATTGGCAACAACTCTCCCTTTAGCCGCTTGTGCAACTCCCGAAACTTCAAACAGCTCGGAAGAAGAGGAGGATCAGATCCTGTTTATAGGTGACGATATTGCCATTGCAGAAACCGTTTATGGCAAAGTAAAAGGATTTATCCTTCGCGGAATTACGCAGTTTCGTGGAATTCCTTATGGTGCCGATACAGGTGGTAAAAACCGTTTTATGCCACCTCAGAAGCCGGAACCGTGGGATGACATTCGCCCTGCAGTATGGTGGGGAAATACAGCTCCGCAGATCATGGACAACCGTTATGCAAATGCTTACTCATCGTTTGTTGACCATTGGAATTACGACGATGTGAGCGAAGATTGTTTGAAGTTGAATGTGTGGACCCCGGCCATTGATACCAATAAACGACCGGTTATCGTATGGTTGCACGGTGGTGGTTACACCAATGGAAACGGCATCGAACAGGATGGATACGACGGAGAAAGCCTTAGTAGGAAAGGAGATATAGTATTTGTTTCAATCAATCACCGTTTGGGGCCAATAGGTTTTTCTGACCTTTCAGGTGTTGGTGGCGAAAAATACAAAGACTCAGGAAATGTGGGAGCGCTTGACATGGTAGCAGCATTGGAATGGGTTAAAGAGAACATTGCCAATTTCGGAGGTGATCCGGGTAATGTTACCATAATGGGGCAGTCGGGTGGAGGAGCCAAAGTTTGTACTGTAGCTGCCATGCCCGCAGCAAAAGGTTTGGTGCACAAAGCAGTTCCATTGAGTGGCTCTACAACGCAGGGAATGGACCAATCGTATTCTCAAAAGTTGGGCGGGTACGTTTTAAAAGAAGCTGGTTTAAAACCTTCAGAAGTTGATAAACTGCAGGATTTGCCCTGGAAGGAATACATTTTAATTGCAAACAAAGCCAGCCAAAGAATGCGCGAACAAGAAGGCGAAAGTGGATTAATGCGTATGGGTTTTGCTCCTGTAGCTGATGGAATTAATATTCCAAAAGGAACTTTCTATACTGATGCCAGTGGTGTCTCGTCAGATGTTCCGATGCTTATTTGCAGTACATTCCACGAATGGGGAATGGCCAGAACAATGCCGGAGATGGAAAAAATTACAGCAGATGAAGCAAAGGAAATGTTAAAGGAAAGAGCCGGGTTCAGAGGTGGTTTGGGAGACAAAGCACCTGCAGTTTACGACGCTTTCGCCAAAGCTTTTCCGGATGCCAAACCCATTGAAGTTATGACACTGGTTGCGAGTAACCGCGCAGGAGTTGTTTCTACTGCTACTGCAAAACTATATCAAAAAGCACCTGTTTATGTCGCCTGGTTTGGGTGGGAACCGCCAATGTTTAACAATCGGATGCGGGCATTCCACTGTCTAGATATTTGTTTTTGGTTCAATAACACCGATTTAATGTTAACACACACAGGTGGTGGCGCACGTCCCCGGAAACTCTCTGAGAAAATGTCTGATTCATTGCTTTCGTTCATGAAAACAGGCGATCCAAATTGTGCATCGTTGCCACAATGGCCTGCATTTTCTGCTGAAAGGGGTGAAACAATGATTCTTAACGATGTTTGCGAAGTGAAAAACGATCCGGACAAAGCGGGAAGGGAAATGCTTTAATCAGGCATTTTTTTATTCATAAGATGAAAAGAAATATAATTTAATATTAGATCTTGATTAAAGCTTGATTATCAATTCATAATCGGGCTTTTGTTTACTACTTCTTTTAAGGTACCTATTTGTCTGTTAAAATGAAGTTAATGGATAGGTCTTGTCTATTCGTATCTCAAAAATTCTTATATTTATACAGAAACTACCAAAAGCAACTGAAAGTCAAATAGTTATGAAGTAGATGTTCATTGTCCCCAAAAATGTAGTCGCTCTTTTTTTATTGTATTTATTGTGTCGGCGTGTACGCACAATGAGTGGCTGCAATTTCTAGGCGCCGATTCCAACATGGTAATTACAGCAAAAGATCTGCCTGAAGAATGGAATGATAGTTTAAACATCAGATGGGCGATTGATATGGATGGAGAAAGCTGGTCGTCACCCATTGTGCTAGGCGACAAAATTTTTATTTCATCTGCGTTGCTTGTAAAAAAGGCAGAACGACCTGAAAAGGCTGAGGAACCTGTTGCAGCTAATCCTCCTCGTACCGAAGGTGTAAACAACAATGAAACACCGTCGCCACCTCCTCCGGCAGAAGACAAAAGTTATTTGGAAGATGTTTACCGCTGGCAAATTACCTGTGTAGATGCTCAATCGGGTAAAGAACTCTGGAAAAAAACAGCGTTTGAAGGTAATCCGAGGATAAAAAAACATGCCGGAAGTACTTACGCCTGCGAAACTCCTGTAAGTGACGGAAAATACATTTATGTTTACTACGGAATGGTGGGGGTATATTGTTTCGATTTAGACGGAAACCTGGTTTGGGAGAAGGATCTTGGCGCTTATGAAACAGTAAATGGCTGGGGTACCGGATCATCGCCGGTTCTGCACAATGGACTTTTGTATGTTGTTGTCGACAACGAAGAAAGTTCTTTTTTGGTTGCACTTGAAACACAAAGCGGCAACGAAAAATGGCGGATTACCCGCGATGAAAAAACAAATTACGGAACACCGGTTATTTGGAAAAACACAACAGGAACCGAGCTTGTGGTGATGGGCAAAACAGTTCGTTCGTACAATCCGGAGTCAGGCCAACTTATATGGCAATTAAATGCAGGCGGAAATTATGCCATTCCTTCACCGGTTTATGATACGGAACATATTTATTTAGGAAATGCAGGCGGACCGCGTGAAACGACTACTTTTTTTACTGTGAAAGCTGGTGCAACCGGTGATATCACGCCCGTTGAAGGAGAAACCATCAGCGAAGGTGTAGTCTGGGCAAATCCTGAAACCGGAATTTCAAATCCTTCGCCGGTGTTATATAACGGACTTATTTATGTTGTTGCGAGCCGAGGAGGAGGTGTGTGTTGTGTTGATGCCAAAAGCGGAGAAATTCTTTACAGTGAAAAAATAAATAAAGTTGGGGCAGTATGGGCATCACCGTGGATCTATAACAACAAACTTTACTTTATGGACGAAAAAGGTGTAACACGAGTACTTAAAACGGGAGTTGAATTTGAGGTATTGGGCGAAAATGCAATTGACGATAAATTTTGGGCGTCTGTTGTTCCTACTTCAAATGCGTATATTTTTAAAGGAGTAGAAAAAATATATTGTGTTGCTAAATAGCAGAGAAACAAAATAATGGAAGTAAAAAAGCCTCGTCGTTATAGGCGGGGCTCTTTTATTAAAATTTATTTTTACGCTTTATTAAATGATATTCATTCCTGAAGGACTGTTTTGTTTCGTCTGCGATAAGTAATGAATTTATCGATATACAGGGTAACAAGTGTAAACAAAGCAAACACTGCCAAAAACCAGCCAACCGTATTTAAATGCACAGTGTTACCTCCCCGGCCGTGACTACCTCTTTTAAATCCATCTTTCCGGAATGAATCACGATCTCCCGGGAGCGGTCTTGTTCTTCCTTCCCGTAAACTGTCCGGAGCGGATCTAAATTCACGTTCAGCAAAAATTCTTTGTCTAACACTGTCATGTATATTCCGAAAATCAGGCCTTTCATATTCTCTCGATCTTTCATTTCTTTCACGTTCAAAATTCCCGCCATGACGGTCAAAACCTCTGTTAAATGTCTGTTCGTTGTTGAATTTAAAGATCCACATACTCCGTTCTATGAAGCGCAAACGATTCATGGCCATAATTCCTGTAATTATTATGCCCAGCGAGAGAATACCAATTGTTATTTTTTTTGCCATTGTCTACAATTTAATTTTTAAACGTTTTAAAACCCATTTCCAATGCAAACCAAGGTGAATTCCAAATAAAGCCAGCGAGATAAGAGAAGAGCTGGTATGCATGGCACGCCAAAATCCTCTTGAACCTCCGAGGTTTAACCACGAAAAATCAATGGTTTTAGCAATGGCAATTCCGCTTAAAATCATCAAAACCATTCCTGCAAGCAGTAATAGGTCGAGGAAATAGTTAATTCTTGCTCTGCCCGGTGCATGGCTAAAAAAAACAAGAGTTACCTTTTTTATCCAACTCCAGTTGAGCAAGGTGTGTAGTATAAAAAATGCACCTATGATTAAACCTGCCCATTCGTGAAATCCCAGCCCGTAAAACGACCGTGGATCCATTAGAAGCAGCATTACTACAGCCAGTAGTATGTTCTGGATAAACTTAAATTTATTCATCTTTTTTTATTTATATGGAATGGTTAAAAGATCGTCTTTTGTACAAATAGTCCGAAGTTTGTTTCTACTGAAGGATTTGGTCCGTGTTCATCTAAATTAAAAGCAAGTCCAAATGATAATCCTCTGGATTCAAGGCCTAAACGCATCCATTGGTAACTTTTAAAATTACTGTCGGCAGTAAAAACATTTAAAAATTTGAAATGTGTATAGAGATTGAACCTGTCATTGATTTTGGGCTTGAATTCAAAAATGGTCATAATATCGTAAGCCGGATCACTTTCAATGTTGATGTTGGGGTTAAAAAGAAAAAAGACTTTCTTTTTTGACAAAGTATAAAGCAAACCCGTTTGTGGATCCAGTCCGCCATTTGTATAAATAAGTCCTCCAACAATTTCCAGGTTTTTAACGGTTTCAACAGAAAACATATTTCTTAATATCAGGCTGTTTTTATAATCCTCGTTATAATCGAATTCAACCGAATTAAGCAGGAATATTCCAAATCGTGACTCTGGAGAAAATCTTTTGTTAATAGTGATGTTTACTGAACCAAAATTGTTTCCCAACATTAATTCAACAGGAATAGGTTGAGCACTTGTATCATTAAATATCAGTAGTAATACAAAAAGGATTATCGTGAATAATTTTGCGAATTTTAAATCTTTCATGTTCAAAATAGTCAATTAATTTATATGATATAAGTTGTGTTCTTATAACTGTATCTTACAATCTGAACGTGTGGGTATATTTAAGAACTATTGTACGGTTCAGATAACTTGGTGGCTCAGGTGTAAGATCTGTTTTGTCAACAAATTTCAGATCGTTTAGTACCAAATAAAAATCGTTTCCATCGCGCGGATTAAAACGCAAACGGTAATTGATAATTAATATATTTTCCAACTCGTTGTATTGTAGCAAAGCCGACATTGAAAGTTTGGTATTCAACATATACGTGGCTTTTAAACGCGCCAGGTTATTGGTGAATTGTTGGTTGGTGTTTGAGAATTTTACTTTGTCTAACTGATAAAATGCTGACAATTGCAGACTGGCTGACACATTAAATTCAGGCTCGAAATTGGCTGAGAATTGTTTCCCGTCGTAAAAACCACCACCGTCGACACCAAAACTTGCGACTACTTTTTTGGTTCGGGGCGTATTAAAGTGCGATCTAAAACCCCAGAAGGAATAATCTCCGGCTTCTATAATAATATCGTCGGGCAAATGAAAATCATGCAGTACGCCTTCCTGAATATAGCCATAGGAAAGAAACACTCCATAGCCACTTTTTAAATCCATTTTGAATTGAGGAGCAATCTCCATTCTTTCTATTTTTCCATCTTCCATTCGTTTTGTCAATTCAAAATCTGCTTCCAGCGAATAATTAAAAATCGATGACTTTTCACCCGGGAACCATCCGTAACCCAGCGAGCCTCTTAGCTCGTGAATGTTATTCAGAAAAATAAATCCTGATTTTGGATCGAAGTTTTTTCCCCAGTAGGCATATTTCCCTTCATACAAAAGACCTTCTTCAGCCCTTCGTTGCAACTCAATGGAGAAAAATGTAGGATCGAGCGAAAGCAACTCGGCATCAATTGATTTGTCCTGCGATTGCGCAAGTTTTACGTTCAGGTAATCGAGTTCATTTATTTTGAATATACCATCCAATCCGTAAGCAACATTGTAGTTCCCGTCAAAATCGATGCGGGAAGTAAGTATGGCACCGATGTATGAACTCTCGTTAATTACTTGTTTTCGAAGTCGGGCAACGCCAAAATTTTCGGCAGGTGTGCCGTTAAATTCGGCAGTATTCATATCCAAAAAACCAACATCCCATTTGCCAAGCCGGCCAACCAGGCGGGCACCGCCGTAAATGGTTACAGGTTCTCCCTGTGCAATTCCAATATTCCGGCTGTAAAACAGTTCCTGGGGGCCACCTAATTCGTAGGCGAAAATTCCATTGCGTTCCTGGAAAAAGAGTCTTTTTTCAGGAAAGAACAGTGAATATCGGGTTAAGTTAACCTGTTCGTCGTCAGCTTCTACCTGTGCAAAATCGGTATTGACGGTAAAGTCAAGAGTCAGGTTATTATTCAGGTTGTATTTTACATCCAGTCCGCCGGTAAACTCCGGATCATCGTTTTTAACGTAATTGTCGCCGGCTTCATTCAGTTCGTAACTTCTGGTAGTTCCACCTAAAACATAAGGCGAAATATACACCGGATTACGTGGCTGGATTTTCTCAAAAACTATGGTTTGGCTGAGTGAAGGCCTTGTATTTGCGTCGCGGCCATATTTGGTATCAATGGCAGGGTAGGTATCTATTTCGTTGTTGTGACTCACGTTACGATTTATAATTAAACCCATTCGGGTAATCTCGTTCACACTTTGAAAACGCAGGCTCGAAAACGGAATGCGCATTTCAACGTGCCAGGCATCTTCAGTAGTAACTGTTTTAACATCCCAGTACGAGTTCCATGTATAGTTTTTGCTTCCTCCGGGGCCGGGACCGGGACCACCTCCCTGACCGTCATTCGATACGGCATAATCAATTTTTAGCCCGGAAGGCATGGTGAAAAATCCAAGCGCATTTTCGTTGTCGTTGTACGAATCGAGTAAAATTCCAAAAGCATCGGAGTTTTCCGATTCTTCGTCGCGCTTTTTACTGGAGGATACCATGTTTGAAACATTCTCGTAATACAGAATGGCGCCAACCCAGAGGTAGTTATCATCAAAGGTGATGTATACTTCACTTTTTTCAGAGGGTGCGCTATTGTAAACCGGAAAGTGCATCGTCATCGGAAATTGCTGACATAGTTTCCATGCAGGTTCTGATACTTTGCCATCAAATTCCAATGTTGCATTTAATGGTTTTATCTGAATTTCATTCTGGGCCATGCTGTTAATCGTTAACAGGATGAAGCAAAACAGTAGAAAATTGATTTTTTTCATACTTGAAACAATTTAGGTAAGATGAATTGTATTGATTTTTGGTAGTTTTTGGTGCATTTTTATTCCATAGTTACAGTAGTAAATAAATGAGTACAAAAACAAATCCTGCGGTAGAGATATAAATTCCCCGACGTAACATTTTTGTTCTGGATTTAAACATAAAAGGTGCCGACAGGGCCATAAACAGTAACAGAATACCATAAATAAGATTTATCCAATGCGATTTGTTGCCACTGATTGCTTTGTGAAGTCCGGTAATTTTCTGTAAGAAAACAGGTAGGTCTTTTGAAATGTATTCCAACTCGCCTGTTCTCTGATTGTAAAATCCATTTTCGAAATATAGCAGGTCACCGTCGGTTTTGGTTACCTTAAAATCTCTCATTCGAAGTATGGCTCCCAGTTCCGACTCCTGTTTTCCGGGTTCAATACTTCTGGTAACCTGTTTCTCTTGTTTTAAAAAATCAGTATCTCTAAAAATCAAAACTATTCCACTCAGTGCATAAATAAGTGTTAATCCAATCATTAAAAATCCAATATCGCGATGCCATGAGCGCACTGATCTTATCATCTTGTTTTTTCTCTGTCCGTCATTCGTTTTTTCTTTCATTTTTTCCATCATATACTATTTTGATTTTGTACCGTTATTACTTAGACCAGAGAAACGAGAGGGAGATCGAAAATTAAAATGAAACATCAAAATTCAGGAGTGAAATGTTACTATGTCACATTAAAATGAAATAGTACAAAGAATCGACGAATGAGTGAGTTTAATCAAACCATTCTTTAAATTCGCTTACGCGTGTACGACTAATGAGAATACGTTCAGAAACGGGGACTTTGAGATTTACCGACAAACGATTATTAAACCAAAAATCGACATCTTTTACTGCCTTTTTTGAAATTATAAACTGACGGTTTGCCCGGTAAAAGTCAGATGGATTCAGTTTATTCATTAATTCATCAAGAGTAGATTCGAGAGTGTATGTTTGGTTTTCAAAAGTCCATGCAAAAACGTTTCCACTGTCGATATAGAAATAAGCAATATCAGTAACCAGTAGCGGAACCATTTTATTCCCTTTAATCGGAATAAGGAAATGCGTTTTGTAAGCTTTTTTTTCTGTTAATGAAAGAAGGAGTTGTTGTAAGTCGGAATCGGCATTTGCAGTGCCCGCCAGATTTTTTAGTTTTAACATGGCTTTTTCGACGGCCTCTTTTGATATGGGTTTTAAAAGATAATCGATACTGTTTACTTTAAAAGCAGCAATGGCATAATCATCGTAAGCTGTTGTAAAAATAATGGGGCAACTTATGTTTACGTGTTTGAAAATTTGAAAGGCAGAACCGTCGGCAATATGAATATCCATAAAGATCAGTTCCGGTTGAGGATTGTTTTCGAGCCAATATACAGTAGCTTTGATGCTTTCCAGAATCTCGATTACATCAAAATTACCAATCTCGTTTAAAACGCTCAACAGTTGTCTGGCCGCAGGTTTTTCATCTTCAATGATCAGTACTTTCATTGTTTCAGGTTTTAATAAGTGGCACGTCTACTGCAAATTCCAAATCATCTTTGGTTATTTGAATTTCGTAATCCCCCAGCAGATGATATAATTTGTTCAGGTTAGTTAGTCCAATGCCGGTTCCATCTTCAGGAGTGAGTTTTTCGCGTATTTTATTTTTAACCTGAATCGTTTGTTCGTTGATCGATTTTATGACAATTTGCAATGGAAAATCCTTACTGATTTCGTTGTGTTTTACCGCATTTTCAATCAATGTTTGAAGTGTTAGAGGCGGAATTGAAAATTGCAGGGAGTTGTTGCTAATTTCGGTTTGTACCGACAAGTTGGTTTCATAGCGCATTTTTAACAGGAAAATATAAGAAAGCACAAATTCCAATTCTTCTTCGAGGCAAACAGTTTTCCATTTGTTACTTTGTAAGGTGTATCGTAGCACTTGTGCAAGATGATTCACATACTGATCGGCCAGTTTTGGCGATTCTTGCAGCAAGGTTTTTAAAGCGGTTAACGAGTTAAACAGAAAATGTGGACTCACCTGGTTTTTCAGCGATTCGTACCTGCTTTGTAAACTCTCGCGTTTTAACATTTCATTTTCCAGTTCGATGGTTTGTTTCTGATAGATTAAGTGAATAAAAAATACACTGATAAGCACCAGAAGCATGGCAAAAATATTCCGCGACAACAATTCTTCTTTATGGCGGAAATTATCAACTGTAAAACTAAAAAGCCCTTTTAAAAGCAAAAAGAAGAAAACCAGAATAAGAGTTACAGCAAATGTAATAGAAAGTGCCATTGCAATTTTCTTCAGGTGTAGTTTTACATGTGGTTTGAAGGGCACAAGAAGAAAATAATTGAGTAAAAAAATGGTGTACGAAATCAAAAAGGTGACAGACAATTCAAAAACTACAAAAGCCGGCGAAAACTCTTCGACATGATGACTAAAGCCATTGTCGAAAAATACCGTGGCAATCAGCGAAAAATGTATGGTCATGCTAATTGCAAGTGACAGGAGTGCTGAAATAACACGGTATTTTTTTTCAATGTTAATCCTCATAACACCAAAGATAATATAAGGCTTTAATCATTCATTACTGTTCATATTGAATTGCTAATAAAACAGGTTGAAGAGTTGATTATTGGTTTTAAATTGTTTTTACTGATTTATTGTACTTCATCCTTTAAGCTGGGTTTTGGTACTATTTGTCTTTTTTGTACTCGAACCAATTGTAATCGGCATTGGCTGCTGATGCTTTACCGTTTCCGCTTGCGTAAAGGCCCACATAAACGCCGGTAAAAAAGCCTACTGTTTCCGTTGCCAGAAATTTAGCATCGGCAGTTTCAATATCGGTGTAATTTTCATTCCCCTGAGCGTAAGAAAATGTAAAGGTTGATTTTTCTCCTCTGATTCTTAAATTTACAGGACCTGATTTAAGCTCAATTGCTTCCGATTTATAAACCGTTCTTCCAAACTGCAATTTTACCTGTAACACTCTTTTTCCATCTTTTTTGCTGATCATTATGTCGAAATGCGATCCGTTATTCAGTAAAATCACTCCGGCTTCCTCGTTTTCATTTTCAGGATTAAAATCCAATTCAGTTGTAGCTGTAAAATAGAAATCGCTCAACCGTTTTCCAACAAAAGTGGAAGTAGTATTTGTGCTCATGGTTTCAGCAGCTCCTTTTAATCGAAGGTAGCCTTTTCGTTCGGTAAGCGAATAGTTGTTATAATTCGGAAACTTTATATAGTTCCATTCAATTGGAAGTTTGTCTGTGTCGAAATCCAATTTTACAGTTTTGTTTTCAACAGGTTTTAACGGAAGGGTTGGGCAGGTCATGTTCTCTGTGGCTGTTCCGTTTCCGTTTACAACCGGCCAGCCATTTTTAGGCCAGGAAACAGGAGCTAAACAGGTTTCGCGGCCAAGAATATGGTGCGTTTTATCTGATATATTTCTGTATCCGTGAAATACAATCCACCAGGAATTGTCGTGTGCCTGAATAATATCAGCATGCCCAACACCCTGAATAGGATTTCCCTGTCCGGCAGCATTGGCGTGCACCAGAATAGGATTGGCCGGATTATCGGTATACGGTCCCCAAATGTTATTGCTGCGCGCAATAGTTTCCGAATGCGCTTCTTCGGTTCCTCCTTCGGCTGCCATCAGGTAATAGAAACCGTCTTTTTTATAAATATGCGGTCCTTCAGAATATCTTCCACCGGTACCATACCAAACCTTTTTGCCTTCCGACATTTCTCCTGTCTCCGGATTAATTTCGGATAAAATAAATGGCGAAGAAATAACGTATGTTTTTCCGTCTTCATCAAAAAAGAGATCAGGATCGATTCCAGGCAGATTTTTTAACCAAATCGGATCAGACCATGTACCGGCCGGATTGGTAGCAGTTATATAAAAATTTCCTCCGCCAATAATATTGGTTGTAATCATGTAGAATGTGCCATTGTTGTAACGAATGGTGGCTGCAAAAATATTTATGCCATTTGGGATCTGCTCTTTTCTATCCAGGCAATAACCAATTTGTTCCCAGTTAACCAGGTCTTTACTATGAAATACAGGAACACCCGGAAAATATTCAAATGTGCTGGTAATTAAATAGTAATCGTTGCCAACTTTGCAAATACTGGGGTCGGAATGAAAACCCGGAATGATTGGATTGTTGTAGGTCACCTGTTCTTCCGGAAGAGGATTGGCAGCAAAAGGATTGTCGCGTTTAATTCCTATGGTATTTTGAGCAAGCGCCGGTAGTGTAAAACCGGCTAGTAAAAGAAAGATTAAAATTCTCATGGTTTAAGTTTTATATAAAAATTGGACTTATGATATTGTATTAAATACCATAAGTCCAAAAGTAAGAAAAAATACGATTCCACTAATTTGTTTTTACAATTTGAACAGGTCCTAACAAACCGGAAGTTAGAAGTGGCGAATTGGCTCTGTAAAATGGCATTGTTGTATAAGTTATTTTCTCGGTTGTACTGGGTTGAGCATCGCCAATCAAACGATTTACCCACAAATTGGTAACCTGAATGGCCAGTTCATTTTTGCCGGGTTTAATTGCATCGGAAATTGAAATACGGAATGGTTTTTTCCATAATATACCAAGCGATAACAGCACCGTTTTGCACCATTTAATGAATTTTACACAACACCGATAATGACATTAAACGACTGTTTTTTGAAGATTATATTTATGTTGTGAGTCTTAACAGTTTTATTATTAGGAAAGTTGCTGTGTTTTGTCCGGCAGTGATTTGGATCAATCATTGCTGAACGAAACATTTTAAATGGGGTGGCCATCAAACCACCCCATGATACGTTACGTATTCTTTTTACATATCAACTAAACCTATTGTATTGCACTTATAAATTTGTAACTACCGGATTTTAACTTAAAAATTGCCTTCCCGTTATCAAAGCTGACCATTGAACATCCGTCTGCATCCAGTATCGCATTATCTGATTTAGCAGGTAAGAACAAAGTGGCCGTTGTATTTGCAGGAACAGTTGCTTCGTAAATCAGTTGTCCGTCCTTAACTTCCCATTTACTTTTTATACGACCGTACATTGAGTCATAATGTCCTTCAGCCGAAGTCATTTCTCCGGTTGGATCAGGAGTGGGTTGAAGAATAAATTTTTGAAATCCCGGTTCATCACGTTGAATACCCAGAGAGTAGGCGAGCATCCACTGACCAACAGCACCAAAAGAGTAGTGGTTGAAGGAATTCATACTGTTATTTCCACCAAATCCGTTTTCAACGGTGTATCCATTCAAACGTTCCCAAATTGACGTTGCTCCCTGTTCTATAGAGTACAACCACGATGGATATTGAGAATTCTGCAGCAGTTTATACGCCTGTTCATTGTAGCCATTATCAGAGAGCGCTTTACTTACCCATGCGGTGCCAATAAAACCAGTCATTAAAGAATATTCAGGTCGAATAACTCCATTGTCGTCCACGTTTTTCCTTTCAATTGTGGTAGCCAGGTTTTTCGCCATTTGTGGTATTACAGAGTCGTTAAATGCATCTAAAGCCAAACCAACTGCATATGATGTTTGTGTATCGGCCAGTTTAAACTCTGCTTTTTGCCCACGGGGAGCGCCAAATCCTCCTCCGCCAATTAAGCCCATGGTTTTATCTTCTTCGTTTACAAACGTTTTATTGAAGAAATCTTTTCGTTGGCGATACATTTTTTCAAATCGTTTGGCATCTTCTGTTTTTCCCAATAATTCAGCAATGTTTTTAATAATATTCAAATCGAAAACGTGATATGCTGTGGTTAGAAATGGTGTTCCCAGCATATTGTTTTGAGGCCCGAGCCAGTCTCCCAACTGCCCATCACTGGTAATTCCGGTTTCAGGATTAATTGTAGTTTCCAGGTAATCAATGTAATCTACCATTGCATCGTAATGTTCTTCAAGCAGGGCAATGTCGTTGTATTGCAAATAAGTTTCCCAGGGAACTGTTAAACCTGCACTTCCCCAAAGCACGCCACCAAAACCTCCGCCAATTGGAGCCACGTCGGTAAATTTTCCACTTGCTTTTTGAACATCGCGCATGGCAAACATGTGTCTTCTTAAAAATTGATTGGAATTGGAGACATAGGTTGCTGTTCTTGAAAAAACGGAAATATCGCCCGACCAACCCATGCGTTCGTTACGTTGCGGACAGTCGGTAGGAATGGTTAGGAAATTATCGACATTCGACCAAACAAGGTTCGACCACAATTGGTTTACCTGCTGGTTTGATGTTTTGTAATCGGAAGTAATATCGAGAACAGAACTAATGGCTACTCCCTGAACGGCTTCCAATGGAAGTGGATTTTCAATACCTGTTATTTCAATGTACTGGTATCCGCGTGAAGTAAATTTGGGTTGGAAAATCTGGGCGCCGTCTTTCATAATGTAAATGTCCTGGCAGAGTGCAGCACGGTAATTCTCAAGCATTAACATTCCTACATTATCTCCCGACTCTTCCAAATCGGGGTATAGAATTTCAGCAAAGCGCAGTACCATTGTATCGCCTGCAGTTCCGTTTGTAAGGTGTATTTTTGGTACGCCAACAAAGTTTTGCCCCATGTTGTATATAAAAACACCGGAACGAACTTCTTCCATACTCTGAGCTGTAAGCGTTTTAAATTCGCCTGCATTGTTTCCTATCTGTCCGATCAATTTAAAATCATCATAGTTAAATTGTGTAACGGCTCCTGTGAATTCTCGTTCCTCGCCTAAAAAAGAAGTTCCTTCGAGCGGAACAACTGTAGTTTGTTTCCATTCTGAATCGTCAAATCCGGCTGTTGTCCAACCTTCAGATTCAGCTTCTTTGGTAGCATCATAAATTTCACCAAGATCGAGACTACTGTATAAAACCGGACCATTATTGGAATATTTCCAGTTTGTATCGTTGGTAATTATCGTTTCTTTAGATCCGTCGTTGTATGTAATTTTGAGCTGAGCAAGAAAGGATTGTCGGTCGCCAAAATGATTCCAGATTGATCCAAAACTTAACAAACCGCTCCACCAGCCTTCAGCCATCATGGTACCCATGGCATTTTTACCTTTAACAAGCATTGAAGTTACATCGTAAGTTTGATAAAAATGAGACTTGTTGTATTGGGTTTGTCCCGGATTGTAATGATCGTTTCCAACCTTTTCCCCATTAATAAAAACTTCATAAATTCCACGGGCCGTTGTATATAACCGGGCCGATTTAATCTTTTTACTCGTATCAAATTCGGTTCGGAGCATTGGTGTAGAGTTACGGCTTGGGTTGGCAACAACAAAAGTTCCATTTTCCCCACCATCAATTATATAAGCCCCATTTTCAACTTTCAACTGGTCTTTGAAAATTCCGTTATAGTTGCCTGTTAATTCCTCTTTAAATAAGGTATTGTTGGGCATTCTGTCGTTAAAGATTTCTACATCAGAAAAAAGTGCTTTCTGACCGGATTCTACTGCAAATCCAAAATCGCAAACCATTCCGAATGGAATATAATTACCACCCGAACCCATCGGATTTAGATTGACTGCCGCTCCGGGAGGCCGGCGCATAAAAGCTGGCATAAAACCTTGCGATTCATCCTTTTTTTCTTTTATAAAAAATTCACCTTCACCATCGAGTAAGATCGTTGCATTTCCGAATGCACTGTGAATTTCAATGTTGTGTTTTGTATTTTTATTCTCCGAATTAATTACCGAAGATTTAATGTTAAAAGTTTTTAAGGGAACATCTATTTTGTCGGTGGGAGCATAGCCCGCGCGATACACATTAAGTTTAGCGAGACCGTTTGAATTATCTACATCTGAAATATCCAGCTCAACTTTAAAATAACCTTCGTTGCGTTTATTTTCAATCTGGTAAATGTTCTTGTATTTGTTCATTAAACGCATGTCGTTTGCGCCATATACAAATCCAGCTTTATTACTTCCTTCTGAGATTGTGACAGTATACTTCATTCTGTATATGAGCTGGTAGTGCGAATAGAAAACCAGATCATCATCGGAACCTCCAATCCATTGCGCACCATTCCAGGCCGACTGGCTGGTATTCATTAAACCGGTTTCGAACCACGATGAAGTTTGGTGCGATTCATTGTTTTGATCCCAAACGGTAACTATCCAGTTATACCGCGTTGAAGGTTGAAGAGGAGTGCCTTCATATTTAATAGCGAGGGCGGTTGCTTCATTAATTTTACCCGAATCCCAGAATTCTGTTCCTGCAACATCTTTTACTTCAACCTGGTAAGCAGTTTGAAAATATCCCCGTTTATTTTCAGGGGCTTGCATTTGCCATCCAAAACGTGGGATTTTCACATCAATACCCAGTGGCGTTGACGTATATTCTACTGTGAGATTTTTAATGAATTGTTCTTTCTTTGAACAATTCGTGAAAGTGGCTAGACTTATTAAAATAATAAAAAGCTGTGTACTATTTACTTTCAGAATTTTGGTTATGGATAAGAAATGGTTCATTTTGGCTTTTTAGTTTTGTTTAGAATGAGTTTCTCAGGAAATTACTTTAAAAAATGTGGTTGTGTATTTATAGATCAAAATAAGGAATCTGGACTTAAAACTTAATAAAGAAAAAGGGAATTCAATTCCCTTTTTCTAATATCCTGTTAATCTACGTAAGGATTGTACAATTTTTCATCATCAGGCAAGTTAAATACTGTCGAGAAATCAGTAAATGCTGTTGGAACTGGTGCTTGCGATCCTACGAAATAATAGTCTAACGGATTTGCTTTAACTTTTGCACCATAGGAAGAAATTACTTCTTGTACACTCCCTGTGCGCACAAGGTCCCACCATCTGTTACCTTCAAATGCCAACTCAATCATTCTTTCTTTTAAAATGGCCTCTCTTAATTCTGATTGAGACGATGCTGTTGTATTTTCCAAACCCGCCCTGTTGCGAATCTGGTTTAAATACCCTTTTGCTTCATCAATACGATTACCTTGCTCGTTAATTGCTTCAGCCATAAATAATAATGTTTCAGCATATCTGTAGATAAAATAGTCGTCGTCAGACTGTTTAAAAGTTGAATGAGGATGTAAATATTTTGAACACATTGGCGTTTCAACTCCATCGGCATTTTGCACGGTTTGAACAGTTGCAGCATATCGCGCGTCGCCATCCTCGTAAGCAGCAAGAAATTCCGGAGTAGGAACAGCCATCATTTCGCCTTCGGTCAAACCTTCAGGATTACTTACACCTGTCCATACCGCAACTTGTTCAGCAGTTGAGGGAAAAGGAAACATGTTGTAAACAAAAGAACTTGAATAGTCAGCAGAAGCAGAAGAATACTGAATTTCGAAAATAGACTCTGCATTGTTTTTATTTGCCGGATTAAAAATGTCGGCATAGTTAGTTAGCAAAGAATACCCTGTAACATTTTTTAACGCACTTTCTGCATTTGCCCATTCGCCATACCACATGTAAACATCGGCGAGTAACATATATGCTGCTCCCTTGGTAACTCTGCCGGCTTGTTGAGCAGCTTTGCCAAGTAATAAATTGGCTGCTTCGCCGGCATCAGCAATAATTTGAGCTTTTACTGCTGCTTCATCCGAAAGTTCTTTGCTGGTTTCTGCCAATGTTGAAACCGGCTCGAGGTGCAACACTGCCTGACCGTACAAACGATGTAACCACCAGTAACTATAAGCTCTGAAGAAAAGTGCCTGGCCTTTTAAATTACTTTTGGTATCCGCATCAAAACTGGCATCATCAATGTAGCCAATTACTGAATTACATCTTGAAATCCATGTGTAAAATTCAGTCCAATACGATGAAAACCGATCGACTTCAGGAACAAAATCAGCTATATTTTCCACGTCTGATCCTGCCCTGTAATTTGGATTAAAATAGTAACGAGCCAAATCAGAGTGCATGTCTCCAATCATAATTGAAGGTGATGTTCCTACATCGCCTAAAGGTCCCATCCATTGTCTTACCGGTGTGTAAATACCATTTACGGCTGCTGTAAAATCATCTTCTGTTTGAAAATAGGTAGCAGTGGTTAAGGATTCATTTGATGAGAGATCCAAAAAATCGTCTTTACACGAAGCGAAAAAGACAAGTAATAGTCCTATTATTATATATTTTGATTTCATAATATTCTTTTTTTTATGGTTCAATTTATTCATTCTTAAAATCCAACGTTAACACCAAATGTCCATGTTGTTGGTACAGGGTAGGCTGCATAATCGTCACCTAAATTAAGTACAGAAACTGCAGAACCGTCAAGTGAAGTGCTTACTTCAGGATTGTTGCCTGAATATTTGGTAAAAGTGTATAATTGTTGTGCACTGGCATAAACCCTTAGGTTTTTAAGGAATGTAATATTCTTAACATCAAAAGTGTATCCAAGCGTAACATTTTTAATAGTTAAATAACTGCCATCTTCTATAAAACGGCTGTTGAACCAATCGCGTTCCATATAGGTATTGTACTTGGTTGTTCCATACAAACCGTCACCAGGATTTTCTTCAGAACGCCATCTGTTTGCTACTTCTTTTAATACGTTAAAAGGACCATCAAGATTGGTCGCACCCGTTTCGAATTGGTTGGCAATGTCATTTCCATAAGAACCCGACATCGTTACTGCAAGGTCGAAGTTTTTGTACGAAAAGGTGTTGGTCATTCCGAACAGGAAATCGGGAGTTGGATCGCCAATAACCGTTCTGTCGCCACCTGTGTTTGTATTTAAGATCTCACCATCATCATTTACATCTTTAAACTTTACCGTTCCTACAGCCGAAGCACTGGCTTTTGCCGAGTTGTTGTATTCTTCCTGGTTGTCGTAAACTCCATCGTGCACCAGTCCCCAGAATAAACCAATCCGTTCTCCAATTTTGGTAATGTGGTTGCCAGGGAATGGACTGGGACTATACAATGCTTCAACATTGTCAGCAAGAGAAATAACTTCGTTGTCGGTAAACGAAATATTGAAGTTGGTTGTCCATTTAAATTCACCCACAGTATTCCGTGATTGAACAGAGATTTCATGTCCCCAGAATTTCAACTCACCCGAGTTTCCTGTAAATGTACTGAACCCTGACGATGGAGCGATTGAAAAGTCATAAAGCAGGTCGGTTGTTTTTTTACTGTAGAAATCGTAAGCTAAATCAATCCGGTTGTTTAGAATGGCCACATCAATACCCAGGTCAATTTGTTTCGTTCTTTCCCATCCTAATTCGGCGTTACTCAAATTGGTCACGGCCGATCCCGACTCAACAGAACCGTTAAAAACAGCATTTTCTCCTAAATCGACCAATGCATAATGTGTGTAGTTGCCTATATTATTATTACCCGTTACACCCCAGCTACCACGTATTTTAACCAAGGAGAATAATCCATTACCAGGGAAGAAATCTTCTTCCGATAAAATCCATCCTCCAGACAAGGACGGAAAGTTACCCCATCGGTTATTTTCTCCAAAACGTGAAGAACCATCACGTCTAATGGCAAGCGACAACATGTATTTATTCTTGTAGTTGTAATTAAATCGCGATAAGTAGGAAATTAATGACCATTCCTGAACGTCGCCATCGGTACCATCTTCATTTATAATAGTTGCTGCATCAATATCACTAATACGGTCGTCGGCAAAGTTTTTAACAGAAACACTCATTAAGTTACTTGAGAATTTTTGAGTTGTGTAGCCTGTAAGTACATCAAAATTATGATCGTTGATTGACTTTGTATACGTAACCGTATTTTCCATTAACCACGACTGTATCCAGTTATTGGCGTAATCGGCAAACGACGTGATAGGAGGTGCCGTAGCAAAACCACTTGAAGCAGTGGAAGGGTTGAAATATTTGTTTTTATTACTCTCGTACTGAAAATTCAAACTCGATTTGATTACCAGTCCACTGACTGGTTCAATTTGAACAAAAGCATTGGATAGCACTTTTGCCCTGTCGGTTTCATTTTGAATTTCCTTTGCTGCTCGGTAGTAGTTTGGTGTCGGAAAACCTCCCAAACCAGGTGCCCATGCAGTCAACGGTAATGAACCGTCTTCATTCTGATAATCTAAAATTGGCCAGGCCAGCAACGAATTATATAATAAACCACCTTGCCAGAAAATGGCATCTTTCGATGGAGTTTTGTTTGAACTTAAAGATGGTGCAACATTAAAACCAAACTTAAGCATTTCATTTACTTTAAATTCGGTATTTAAGCGAACAGAAGCACGATCGTATCCTGAATTGATTAAAATACCATCCTGATTGAAGTATCCTGCAACTACTGACGCTTTAAGTTTTTCGGTACCACTGCTTAACGATAATGTATAATTCTGAACCGGTGCAGCCCGAAACATGATATCGTACCAATCAGTACCTTCTCCGTATTGCGATGGATTTTGAAAAGCTTCCGGCACATCAAGTCCGGCGTCTTCGTATGATTCCTTTTTAAACTGAGCAAATTCGGTTCCATTCATCATGTCCGGTCTGCCACGTTCCGATAGAGTTTGTACGCCGTAGTAAGCTGTGAAATCTATTTTAGTTTGTCCGGTTTTTGCTTGCTTCGTTTGAACAAGAATAACACCATTGGCTGCCCTTGAACCATAAAGCGATGTTGAAGCCGCATCTTTCAAAATAGTAATCGACTCAATTTCTTCAGGATTGAGGTCAGTTAGTTTTCCTGAAATTGGGAATCCGTCAACCACATACAATGGATCGCTCCCGGCAGAAATGGATCCCTGACCACGAACTCTGATGTTCAGTGCTTCACCGGGTACACCTGTTGTTTGGTTAATTTGTACACCCGATACTTTTCCTTGTAACGCTTGTGTTATTTGTGCTACCGGAAGGTCTTTCAAATCTTCTGATGATACCGTTTGAATAGATCCGGTGACATTCCGTTTTGTTTGTGTACCGTACCCAACAGCAACAACTTCTTCAAGTCCAATAGAATCTTCTTCTAAAGAAACAACAAAATTTGTTTGCCCGTTAATTGCTATAACCTGAGTTTTCATTCCCACAAACGATACTTGTAAATTCTCAGCATTGTCAGGAATTACAAGCGTAAACTTACCATCGAAGTCGGTTACTGTTCCAACAGTTGTACCGGCAACAACAACTGTAACTCCCGGCAGAGGAAGCCCGCTATTGTCGGTAACAGCACCGGTAATTGTTTTTTCCTGTAGTTGCTTAACACTGTCGGTCTCTTTTGATTTACGTATTACAACCTGTCGGTCGTAAACGTCGTAAGTTACATTCTGACTGTTTAGCACTTCATCAAGAATCTGATCGATCGTAACATTTTTCAGGTCAAGATTAAATGTTTTGTTTACATCCAGATCCTGGTTTTTGTATAGGAAAATGAATTCGCTGTTTTCTTCTACATATTCAAAAACATCGATGATGGTGCAACCTTTGAATTGCAAATCTAAACGAGTAGATTGCGAATAACTTTTCGCACTTACTGTGAAGATGATTCCAAAAATTAGGATAGCAGTTAAACGCATAATTCTCATAGTTTTCTTAACGAATCCCGGGTCAAGGGAATCGCGTAACAAATTTTTTTTCATAAGTTTGTAACGATTAAAGTTAATACTGATAATTTATTGGTATTAAGTAAACCGGGGAATGTGGCAGCATCCTCCGGTTTTTATTTTATTATATAGGTTCTTTCATTGATTTTAGAAAAGTTTAATTCAGTTAATTTGGTCATGTATTCAAAAACTTCTTCTTTATTTTTGCTTACATCAAGTTTCCCGGAAATTTTTATGGAACCGTTTAGCGGATCGTCATATATAAAACGAATATTGAAATAACGCTCTAAACGTTTTACAACCCGGCTCAAATCGGTATTCGAAAAGCTGAAAAATCCTTCGGTCCAACTGGTATAATAATTCACATCCACGTTGTAAATATTGGTGGATTGTTTTTGTTTGTTTACCGAGGCCAACTGCCCGGGTTTTAGCTGAATACTGCGGTCGAAAATTCCCGGATGTGCATATTTGATTTCAACACTTCCTTCGGTTAAAACTGTTTGCACAATATTGTCTTCCGGATAAGCCGATAAGTTGAACTTTGTTCCCAGCACTTTTACTTCAATATCAGGGGTTTTAACTATAAATGGTCTGTTTTTATCCTTTTCAACCTGAAAGAAAGCTTCACCAACCAGGAATATTTCTCTTTTTTTATCGACAAATCTGGACGGATAAATCAACCGACTCCCTGCATTCAGCCAAACTTTAGTTCCATCTGCCAGGGTTATGGTAGAGCGGTTGCCGTAAGGAATAACCAGGGTGTTTAATTTCGAAGAATTCTCGTTGTCGTTTTCAATAACCAAATCGTTGTCGATTTTAATCTTTCCCTGTGCTGAATATTCCAGTTCCGATTCGCCCTGTTTTAATGCAATCTCCGGCTGATTTTCGATAATTAGTGTTGGCTCCTGTATATTAAAAGACGGTGCTACTGGCAGGTTTTGAACAAAGTCGTTGGCTTGTTTTTTTACCATTAACAAATATGAAATACCTGTGCCAATTATAAGAAAAATGATTGCCACAGCTGCATAACGCATGCCTAGTCGAATCAGCCTGAAGCGGTTCTTTTTTTTATTTTCTAGTTCAATACGTTGAAGAATCTCGCGGGCAAGAATCTTTTTTTCCAATTCCGAAAGGCCGTCAGTTTTATATTGTAAGTGTTTTTCAAATTTCGATTTAAAGTCAAGAATCAGTTCTGCATCTTCAGGATTGAGTTCCATGAACTTTTCCCAGTATAAATTAATTTCCTCGGTTGGATGATATATCCATTTGAAGAAAAGCGGATTCTCTATTAAATGATAATATAAATTCATAAGTTTTGTTATCCGATTTGTGAATAAGAGGAGGGGACTTTGAAAAAGTGGACAACAATTAGAGATTATTTTTTTATGCTGTAAAACACATCATGAATAATTCAAGATTTTTAGAGTCCATGTCTTTTCGTAATCGTTGTACAATACGATAGATCTGCTTTTTTGCTGAATCAGGTTTAATTCCTACGATTTTTGCAATTGCTTCGTAACTTAACCCACTGTTGAATTTTAAGAATAAGAGTTCGCGGCTCGCAGGTGCCAGCTGGGATATTTCTTTTTGAAGTAGCTTGAGTTTTTTTTCTGAATCTTTTCCAAATACTTCGTCTTCAATTGTAAATTTCAAATCAAATCTTTCAAAATCTTCATTCATTGCTGAGAATCGCTGATCTTCTTTTAGTTTCTTAATAATGATTCTCTTTAATGTTTTAAACAGATAAAATTCTAAAAGTTCAGGTTGGCGGAGTTTGGAACCATACGTATAAACATCTATAAATAAGTCTTGAATGGAATCTTTTAGCAAATCCCTGTTGGAAGTAATTTTTGAACCATAGGCAAAAAGTGCGTCGGTAAACTCATTATAAATTGTTTTGAATGCTTCTGAATCACCATTCTTAAATTTATCCCACACCAAATACCAATACTCTTTTTCCGTACTTCTCACAAATTGATTCTTTTTGGTTAAATAGTCTCAACAAATTTATAAAATCAGCATTGTGAAATGCTGTTTATTGGTAAAAACCAACTTTGATTTTTTTAAAGATTAGGAATTATGAACCATCGCAAGGTGTTAAACGCTTCTGACAAATAAGGAGTGGGCAGTTACTACCAGGTTCCGCTTAAGCCTTCATTTAATGCCTTTTGATATTTTTCAAGGTTAAATTCGTATAAAAACGGTGATTTATGAGCTCCTCCTTTTTTCCGTTCCCCCAGTTTATTCAGGATTTTATAAGATAGTATTTTGCGCTGAAAATTCCGTCGATCAAGTTCTCTTCCCAATATCGTTTCATACAGTTTTTGTAGTTCCGGCATGGTAAACTTGTCTGGTAACAGATTATATCCAATGGGTTGATGCCGGAGCTGTAAACGCAGAACTTCAAGAGCGTCTCTAATGATTTCGTAATGGTCAAGAATATAGTTGGAAGATTCGGTAATGTTTTTCCACTCACATTTCTGCGAAAAAACATCGGGAGTGGCATTAACTTTTGTAAAGTCTACCAAGGCATAATATCCGATTGTTATAAATCGTTTGGCAAAAAAGTCCAGATCATATGGTAGGTCATCATCAATATAATCCGGTTTTTGTGGATTGTTTTTCGAACGTAACGGATCACTGAAAACCTTAAATTGTTTCAGAAAGATCTGGTCCAAACCTGTTCTTTCCTTTAACACTCGTTTAGCTGCTTCTTCAAGCGTTTCTTCCTTTTTTAAGAATCCACCAGGTAGCGCATTTTCTAAAGTCCTTTTTAGTTGAAGTGTTAAAACTTTAAGTTCGTTATCATGAAATCCGAATATCACACAGTCAAGTGATATGTGATCAAGAAACTCTTTTGTCTCGAAAGATGTTTTTGCCAATGTTATTTTTTTAGTCATACAAAGTAAATGATTTTTACGGTTTTTTTGCTTTGTAGAATAAATTATTTATTATTGTGTGTAAATGACACAAAGTATGTTTGGGTTGTAACACAAGATTCAGACCAGGTATTGTTATACTGTAAATAGTACAGTTAGGATAAACATTTAATTATTAACTAATCTTTTAAAATGAGAACTAAAAAACGAAGTCAAGCACAGTGGTTGATTGTTATTTTACTACTGTTTGCAAACTTATCGTGGGGAATCACCCCAACAGAAAAAAAAACAAAAGACATTGTAAAATCGATGACACTCGAGCAGAAGGTGCAACTTGTAATTGGTACAGGAATGTATTTTCCAATGCCCGATTCGATAAAAGAAAAAATGCCGCCCATGTTTGGGGGAGGGCCGCGAGAAGATAATGCCTACAATCGTATGGTCGATAAAATTCGTATGTATCTTCCCGGAACAGCCGGGGTAACTGCCGAATTTCCTGAATTAGAAATTACGAGCCAGGCTTTGGCCGATGGTCCTGCAGGGTTGCGTATTACGCCAATACGTGAAGGCGATGAACAAACTTATTATTGTACAGCTTTCCCAATTGCTACTGTTCTGGCATCGAGCTGGGATACCGAATTGGTTGAAAAAGTTGGGCAGACCATGGGTAACGAAGTGTTGGAATATGGGGCTGAGGTTTTATTAGCTCCGGGTATGAATATACAACGCGATCCTTTGTGCGGTCGAAATTTTGAATATTACTCTGAAGACCCCTTGGTAACAGGTAAAATGGCTGCTGCAATGGTAAAGGGAATTCAATCGAATGGAGTTGGTACTTCAATCAAACACTTTGCTGTCAATAACCAGGAAACCAATCGTATGTCGGTAAATACAATTGTAAGCGAGCGTGCTTTACGAGAGATTTACTTAAAAGGATTTGAGATTGCTGTTAAAGAGGCTAAACCCTGGACAGTAATGTCGTCATACAATAAATTAAATGGAACCTATACTTCAGAAAGTCATGATTTGCTTACTAAAATATTGCGCAACGACTGGGGATTTGATGGATATGTTATGACTGACTGGGGTGGTGGTAGCGATGTTGCCATTCAAATGATAGCTGGTAACGATATGATTCAACCAGGTTCTCCACAACAAATTGAAGAGCTGATTGCCTCAGTAAAATCAGGAAAACTGGATGAAAGCATCCTGGATAAAAATGTGGAAAGAATTCTGAATATTATGATTGAATCACCACGTTACAAAGCTTATAACTTTTCGAGTAAACCCAATTTGAAATTGCATGCACAGGTTACACGCCAGGCTGCAACCGACGGAATGGTTTTATTGGAAAATAAAAATAACGCACTTCCTCTTTCAACTAAGGTGAAGAAGGTTGCCACATTTGGTGCAACTTCGTTGGATATTGTATCGGGAGGAACCGGCAGCGGTGATGTAAACGAAGCATATACCATTTCAATGTTCGATGGATTAAAGAATAACGGGCTTACTCCTGACAGTGAACTCGCCGGTATTTACGAGGAACACATCAAAGCAGAAAAAGAAAAAGGTAACAAATCAGATAATCCTTTAGTTGCTTTTATGGGTGGAAAAGTGCCTGTTGAAGAAATGGCCGTTTCAAAAGAATTGGCTGAAATAATGGCTGAAAAGAATGATGTGGCCTTAATCACCATAGGACGAAATTCAGGTGAAGGTGGTGACAGAAAAGCTGAAAAAGGTGATTTTTACCTCACTGATGTAGAAAAAGAAATGATCACTACGGTTACCGAAGCTTTTAATAAAAAAGGAAAAATGGCGATTGTTATTCTGAATATTGGCGGTGTTGTTGAAACAGCAAGTTGGAGCTCTGTTCCAGATGCAGTTCTATGCGCCTGGCAACCCGGACAAGAAGCCGGCAATTCAATTGTTGATGTTTTAACGGGAAAAGTAAATCCTTCAGGTAAACTAGCCATTACTTTCCCAAAATCATACTGCGATGCCCCTTCTGCAAAAACTTTCCCCGGCTACTCAATTAAAGGAGAAGAAGATGATGCCGATGACCTTTCTGGTTTTTCGTTTATGCGCCGTGTGCCATGGGAAGTAGTTTATGAGGAAGACATTTATGTTGGATATCGTTATTACAATACATTTGATGTTCCGGTGGCCTACGAATTTGGCTATGGATTATCGTACACCGATTTTGAATTTAGCAATTTAAAACTGAATTCTGATAAATTTGATGGAAAAATCAGTGTTTCAGTAACCGTAAAAAATACCGGTAAAGTAGCTGGTCGAGAAGTAGTTCAGGTTTATGTCAGTGCTCCTGATGGGAAACTGGAAAAACCTGAAGCAGAATTAACAGCTTTTGGAAAAACAGCTTTGCTTGCTCCTGGTAAAAGTGAAACATTGACATTTGATATTGATGCTATGGACCTGGCATCGTTTAATGAAGCGAATTCAGACTGGTTAGTAGAAGCAGGTGATTATACAATGAAAGTTGGTGCTTCTTCAACTGACATTAAAAGTAAAGACTCTTTTACTGTGGAAAAAGGTATTGTTGCCGGAACTGTAAGTAAAGCTCTGGCTCCTGAAGTAGAGATTAATAAGCTAACAAAATAGGAACAGGATGTTGAAACTTCCTCCCTGATCCTGGATGGGACGGGAGGAAGATTTTTCGAAATATAAACCTGCTTTCAGGCGCAGAACATTAATCAAACTATCTGCTGATTATTTAAACTTAGCTAAACTATTCATGAAAAAGTCAAACCTTATTTTTATTCTAATAATTGCCACCAAGCTTTTGTTTATATCCTGTAAAACTGAAAAATCGGTTGCTATTCGAGAATCTGTTCCAACAGATAATGGCCTGGTGAGTGGAACATATAGCGAAGATTCCGGAATTACAGTTTTCAAAGGAATTCCTTTTGCTGCCCCTCCGGTTGGCGATTTGCGCTGGAAAGTGCCACAACCTGCTGAATCATGGGAAGGTGTAAAAAAATGCACAACATTTTCTGCAAGTCCGATTCAAAATACACCTGTTCCTTTTATGATGTGGACGCAAGAGTTTATTGCTCCCAAAGAACCACTAAGTGAAGACTGTTTGTATCTGAATGTTTGGACAGGAGCAAAGTCGTCAGAAGAAAAACGTCCGGTGTTTGTTTATATCTATGGTGGCGGATTTTCGAGCGGTTCGGGAGCAGTGCCTATTTATGATGGAACGGAAATGGCAAAAAAAGGCCTGGTTTTCCTAACCATAAACTATCGGGTTGGAACAATGGGCTTTCTTGCTCATCCTGAACTAACTTCAGAATCTCCCAACCAGGCTTCCGGAAATTATGGTTTGTTAGACCAGGTGGAGGCTTTAAAATGGGTGCAGAAAAATATACAGGTTTTTGGCGGCGATCCGAACAATGTAACTATTGCCGGGCAGTCGGCAGGCGCTTTCAGTATAAACTATTTAGTGGCTTCACCCCTAACAATAGGATTGTTTCATCGTGCTATTGCCGAAAGCGGAGGTGCTGTTCTAAGCACCAACCAGCTTGCCCGTGGCGGCGATTTAAAAGCCGCGGAGGAAGCCGGTGTAAAATTTGCCGAATCGGTGGGGGCATCTTCCATTGCCGAACTTAGAGCCAAATCGGCCGAAGAGATTTTAAATGGTCGTGGTCCGGGTAAGCCAATAGTTGATGGCTTCTTTTTACCCCAATCAGTGGGCGAAATTTTTGCATCTGGAAAACAAAACGATGTACCCGTAATTTTAGGTTGGAACGAAGACGAAGGATTTGGAGGACCTCCGGTTCCTGCCAATGAGTTTAAACAGCGGGTACAAAAAATGTTTGGCGATAAAGCAGAAGAGTTTCTGGAAAAGTTTTCGTTTGAAACAGATGCAGAGGCCTTTGCCATCCAGAATGATTTAGGAGCTCTTCAAACTTTTGGAATTCAATCGTATAAATGGATGGAACTACAAAACAAAACAGCTTCTTCGAGGGTGTACATATATCGTTTTGAAAGAGATGTACCCTATGCTGGTGGAATGAATGACCACGGTGCTTTTCATACAGGAGAAGTGCCCTATGCTTACAATAACCTGGATATGAGTCCTCGTCCTTGGACAAACGAAGATTATAAACTGGCCGCTACAATGTCCGATTTTTGGGTGAATTTTGCCCGAAACGGCGATCCCAATGGTGATGGTTTACCTCAGTGGGAATCATGTACTCCCGATAATCTCAAGGCAATGAGATTTAATACAGAAGTGAAAGGATCCGATCTGCCAAATATCGATTTATTAAACTTTCTCGATAATTTTTATTCGAAAAACTGAATTATTCAAAAATCAAACTATATCAACATGAGAAAAACACAAATCTTAAACAAAGCTGCACTGGGGGCAACAGTCCTGGTACTTATTATACTAATTAGCAGTTGTGGGAAAAAGTGGACAATAGAAGAAAAAAGAGGGTACAATATTGTAACCAATAATGGTGGCCATATTTTGGGCTATTCTCCTTCATCCGGAGTTACATTACTGGAAGATAAAGGTTTTGTTTTTAAAGATTTGAACAGAAACGGAGCCTTGGATAAATATGAAGACTGGCGTTTATCGGTTGATGAACGAGCCAAAGATCTTGCATTGCAAATGTCGGTAGAGCAAATTGCCGGATTGATGCTTTACAGTGCTCATCAAGCTATTCCTTCAAAAGGAAGAGGACCTTTTGGCGGCGGAACCTACGATGGTAAATCGTTTGATGAAAGCGGTGCTCCTGCCAGTAATCTAACCGATCAGCAAATGAAATTTTTACGCGAAGACAATCTGCGACATGTTTTAATCACCTCGGTTGAATCTCCGGCAGTTGCAGCGCAGTGGAACAACAACATGCAGGCTTTTGTTGAAGGAATTGGTTTGGGAATTCCCGGGAATACAAGTTCCGATCCTCGCCACCGAACAGCAGCTGATGCCGAGTTTAATGCAGGCGCTGGTGGCAATATCTCAATGTGGCCAACATCGTTGGGTTTGGCAGCTACATTCAGACCTGAAGAAGTAAAAAGCTTTGGTGACATTGCATCGAAAGAGTACCGTGCTTTAGGAATAGCCACGGCATTGTCTCCTCAAATTGATTTGGCAACTGAACCCCGCTGGGCGCGTTTTAGCGGAACTTTTGGCGAAGATCCTCAGTTAGACAAAGATATGGTACGCGCTTATGTTGATGGTTTTCAAAGCTCGCAAGATGCTGCAGAAATTTCGGGTGGTTGGGGATACAATAGTGTAAATACCATGGTTAAACACTGGCCAGGTGGCGGTCCCGAAGAAGGTGGACGCGATGCACATTTTGCTTATGGAAAATATGCGGTATATCCCGGAGATAATTTGGCAGATCATCTTATCCCATTTACAGAGGGCGCTTTTAAACTTGATGGCGCAACAGGCTGTGCTTCAGCGGTAATGCCTTATTATACTATCTCTGATAAACTGGATAAAGTGTATAACGAAAATGTGGGTAATAGCTACAGTACATATTTGATTAAGGATTTATTACGTGGTAAATACGGGTACGAAGGAGTAGTATGTACCGACTGGGGAATTACAAAAGATAATCCGGCCATTAACTCTTTCGGAACCACTTCGTGGGGTGCCGAACACCTGAGTGTTGCCGAAAGACATTACAAGATTATCATGGCAGGTGTAGATCAGTTTGGCGGGAATAATGATAAAGGGCCGGTGATAGAAGCCTATAATATGGGGGTTGAAGAATTTGGAGAGGAGTTTATGCGAAAGCGTTTTGAGCAATCAGCCGTGCGACTATTAAAAAATATTTTTCGTGCCGGACTCTTTGAAAATCCATACCTCAATGTAACAGAAACAGAAAATATAGTTGGAAATCCTGACTTTATGGCCGCTGGTTACGAAGCTCAGCTGAAATCAGTTGTTATGTTGAAAAATATGGATAATACACTTCCTGTAAAAGAAGATGAAACGGTTTATGTTCCGAAAAGATATTTCCCGGCAACTACCGGCATGTTTGGATTTGGTGGCTCTGAACCAAAGTGGGATTATCCTGTGAATCTTGATATAGTAAAAAAATATGCAAAAGTTACTGATAATCCAAATGAAGCAGACTATGCACTGGTATACATTGAAAGCCCTGACGGAGGCAGTGGTTATAGTCCTGAAGATGTTAAAACCGGAGGAACTGGATACGTGCCTATTAGCTTACAATACAAAAAGTATAAAGCTGTTGATGCACGCAAAGTAAGTATCGCCGGTGGCGATCCATTGGAAGATTTTAACAACCGTTCGTATAAAAACAAAACAACTACAGCCAGTAATTCTACGGATCTTGATCTGGTTTTGGAAACCAAAAAAGTAATGGGTGATAAACCCGTAATTATTGTGGTTAATGTGTCTAAACCAATGGTATTTGCCGAGTTTGAAAAAGAGGCTGATGCCATAATGGTTAGTTTTGGAGTTCAGGCTCAGGCCATACTTGACGTAATTTGTGGAAAAGCAGAACCATCAGGTTTGTTGCCTTTCCAAATGCCGGCTAATATGAAAACTGTAGAGGAACAGCTTGAAGATGTTCCGCGCGATATGGAGTGCCACAAGGATGAAGTTGGAAATATTTACGATTTTGCCTTTGGACTAAACTGGAGCGGGATTATAAACGATGCAAGAGTGAAGAAGTATAAGTAGCTAAATTCAATTTATACATTAAGAATTAACTGGTAACGGCTAATTCTTAATGTATGTTTTTATCACAAACGATTAAATCAATAATCTATAACCGACTAATAACCATTTAAATTGGCCTCCAGATTGCTTGTCAGTCGGTTTTAGTCAAAATAAAGAATCACTAACCTAACTCGTTTCAACTTGAAGATGAAAATTCTAAAAATTCTAATAATTTGCCTGCTTATTTTTGAATTTCACGGTTCTGCAAAAACGGCAGAAGTTATCGTAATAAACAGTAATAGTGGTGAACTGAATTTTGACGGTGTACCGGATGAATTTTTCTGGCAGTCGGCTCAAACCTTTAATTTGGTGATGCACTCACCAAACTTCAGTGCCAGTCCACAGGAAAGCAGCACAGTATATATGACATATGATGAGAATTACTTATATGTGGCCGCTTTCCTGGATTACAGAGATCCGAACAACATAATTGCAACCAGTAAAAAGCGCGATGAAAAATCCAAAAACCCCGATTCGTTTGGAATATTGCTTGATACTTACGATGATAACGAAAATGCACTTGCCTTTTTTACCATGCCTGCCGGCCAAAGGATTGATTATGCTGTTTCGAATGATGCACAGATGATGCCCGGATTGATGGGCGCAACATCACAAAACTACAGCTGGAATACCTTTTGGGATGTTAAAACAGCCCGAACCCAAAAAGGATGGACTGTGGAAATGCGAATACCTTTTTCAAGTCTGCGCTTTCAGGAAGTAGACGGGAAAGTACAAATGGGATTATTAATAAATCGAACTGTTAGCCATTGCAATGAAATAGATTCTTATCCTGCAACCGATCCCAGGTTTGGTATACTGGCACCCATCAAACCCTCACTGGCTCAAACCATTGAACTGCGAGGAGTTAAAAACTCACAACCCGTTTATGTATCGCCATATGTGTCCACTGGTTTTGAAAAGAACAACGAATTAAATGAAGAAGAAACCGCGTTTAAGTATAACAATGATAAAAAATTGACTGGAGGACTTGATGTTAAATATAGTTTGACCAGTAATCTAACAATGGACCTGACATTAAATACTGATTTTGCGCAAGTAGAGGCCGACGATGAAATGGTGAACTTAACCCGATATGCCTTGTTTTTTCCCGAAAAACGTATGTTTTTTCAAGAACGATCCAGCATTTTCGATTTTGGGTTGGGCGGTCCAAGTAAGCTGTTCTACAGTCGAAGAATTGGTATTGATGAAGATGGAAATACGATGCCTATTTACGGTGGAGCTCGTTTAACGGGCAGGATTGGAAAATGGGACATGGGATTTATGGATATGCAAACACAAAAGAATGATATAACTCCTTCCGAAAATTTTGGGGTATTACGTTTTCGACGACAGGTAATTAACGCCAATTCGTATGTGGGAGCTATTATGACCTCCAGAATTAGTCCGGATAACATCAATTATTATTCTTATGGAGTGGATGGAATATTTCGAATTTTTGACGACGATTATGTAAAAGTTAATGTTGCCCAAACCACCGATTCATTGGGGAACAATTTCAATAGTTCGGCTGACAATGCGTTTTTCAGTGTATCGTGGGAAAGAAGAAGTGAAGAAGGATTTGCTTATGATCTATCGTATAAATATGCCGGAGAAAGTTTTGATCCCAGGGTTGGCTTTATGTCTCGTTATGCAACTCAAGGGCCGCGTGTGACATTTCGGTATGGTTGGCTCCCTGGAGACGAGTCAAAGTTATTCAGTTACAATGTCGACTTTTCCGCCTATCGTTCGTACCGTGTTAGCGATAATGAACTTGAAACCGGAATGTATGGACCTGGAGTGAGTATTTTTACCAAAAAAGGGTGGTTTTATAAAGTAGATCTAAACTACAATATTGCAGGTGTTGACGAAGGCTTCGATTTAGATAAAAATGTTACAGTACCTATAGATACCTATAAATATTATTCGGGCCGTTTAAATGTAATGTCGCCTGTTTCAAAACTTTTATCGGCCCAAATGATGTTCTCGGGTGGCGAATTTTACGATGGAACCAGTATAACTGTGTCGGCTACGCCAATTTTAAACTTATCGGGCAGTGTGCAGTTATCAGGGTATTACAACTACAGTCATGTGGAGTTTCCCGATCGCGACCAGATTATGAATGCGCATGTGACCCGTTTGAAATTCCTTTACATGTTTAATACTAAATTATCCTTGAGTTCATTTATTCAGTTAAATAATATCAGCGATTTTATGGTATCCAATTTTCGCCTGAGGTACAATCCCAAAGAAGGCAATGACTTGTATATAGTTTATAATGAAATCAGGCCCACATCGGGATATTTTGACGACAACATGGAGAATGTTGATTTTTTAAATCGAATGTTCCAGTTGAAGTATGTTCATACTTTTCAATTGTAAAGGTTGAGAATAAATCGTATCTGGTGGACAAAATAATTTGGATGCCTACAAAATATGGCAAGGTTTAGTTGATTAACATAACGCAAGGCCTGTTCGGAGATTACATCAATGAACAGGCTTTTTTGTTTTATGGTTTTATCTGACTGCAGTGTAACAGATTCTTCGGTCTGTAATAAATTGCCACTAGATTTTATTTAGCCAAAAGCATTCCAATTTGGTAGTTTTTCTGTATGTGATAATTTCTACAAAAATCAGAGCGATAAAAACAGCTCAAACGTCGATAAAAGTTCTCAGTTCTTCTATTTCAATTTTATAACTGCCATAACTACAATAGGTTTGATGCATCAATTTATTATAAAGTTATGGAAACAAAAACTATTCTTCTTTTGATCATTTTAACGATTCCGTTTTTTGGCAAAACTCAGCAAGCCGAAACGGCAAAAATATGGAGATTAAACGACTGTGTTGAATATGCACTAACACAGAATATTCAGGTTCGGCAGAGCATTTTAACCAATGCGTCGAACGAGGTGAACAAGGAACAGGCTCAGGCACAGTTGCTTCCATCTGTTAGTGCTTCGGCCCGACAAAACTGGACCTGGTCGAAATTGGAAGATGCTTCAACCGGGGCAAGCAGCTTTGAAGGATCGAACAACAGAAGCATGTCGATAAATTCAAACGTTACCATTTATAATGGTTTGCGCCTGAAAAACCTTATCAAACAAGCCGAACTCGATCTTCAGGCCGGATTATATGATTCAGAGACCATCAAAGAATCGATCACGATCAGTATTCTGAATGCTTTTTTGCAGGTTGTTGCGTACGAGGAGAATGTAAAAAATGCACAAAACCAGGTGGATGCGACTACCGACCAGTTGGCGCTAGCTGATGCACGATTGCAAGCCGGGATAATTTCAAAATCGGATTATCTGCAGGTAAAATCGCAACTGGCAACTGAAAAGCTAACCCTGGCAAATGCACAAAGCCAGTATGCCATTTCAAAGATCAGTTTAATGCAGCTGATGGAACTTCCGGTAGATGAAAATTTTGCTATCGATCGTCCTGTACTTGATCAGGATATCAACCAAAACCTGACACCAATAGCAGCCGAGGTTTACGCTGTTGCACTGGGGATACGACCACAAATAAAAAGTACGGAATATCAGAAAGAAAGTGCAGCATTAAATGAAAAAATATCACGTGGGAGCTACTTTCCTACTGTGTCTGCCAATGCCGGGCTCTCTTCCGGTTTTTCAAGCAGCATGGGAGAAATGGGCGACCAGGTAACACCCACTATTGGTCTTTCGGTATCCATTCCTATTTTTCAAAATAAACAGGTAAAATCGAGTGTGGCCCAAGCCAAAATCGGGTACCAGAGTGCCGAACTCAACGAATTAAATACAAAAAACGAATTACGAAAAGATATTGAACAAGCTTGCGTTGATGTGATTTCGGCACAGATTGAATACGAAGCCAGTCTGGAAAGTTATGACTCGTATGTGGAATCTTACGCATTAGCCGAAGAAAAATTTAATAATGGTTTGATTAACTCGGTTGATTTTCTTTTTGAAAAGACCAACCTGATCACCTCAGAAAGTGACCTGTTACAGTCGAAGTTCAACCTCATTTTCAGCTATAAAATACTCGACTTTTATCAAGGAAATCCAATCACTCTGTAACGAAACAAAATAAAACTTCATATCATGAAATGAGCATGTAGATTGATAGACACCAATGAAAGAAGATCAGAGTCATGCGAATTACATATGATACTTTTAAAAACAAACAATTTTAATCATATGAAAAAGAAAACAATTATTATTATCGCTTTAGTGCTTATTGCCATTGTATCGGCAGCTCTGATATTAAAACCGAGCAAGGTTGACGTAAGTCAGATAGATATCCAAACCGCTAAAGCAGGTGAAGGAACCATAAGCAATGTTGTTGAAGCAACAGGTACAATCGAAGCCATTACCACTGTTGATGTGGGGACACAGGTTTCAGGAATTATTGACAAACTTTTTGTGGATTACAATACTCCGGTAAAAAAAGGTCAGCTTTTGGCTAAAATCGACACCACTAACCTGGCAGCCCAAATGGAACAAAGTCAGGCATCGCTCGACAATGCAAAGGCACAACTCGATTACCAACAGGCAACCTACGATAGAATGCTGCCACTTCAAAACAAAGGTTTGATCTCTCAAACCGACTACGATCAACTGATTTATGATATTGCCGTTGCCAAAGCCAATTATAAAAGTGCACTGGCTCAGCACAAGAAAAATCAGATCGACCTGGATTATGCTTTGATCTATTCGCCTATCGACGGAGTTGTTTTGAATAAGGAAGTGGAAGAAGGCCAGACTGTGGCTGCAAGTTTTAATACGCCTACGCTTTTCAGTATCGCCAACGACCTGACTCAAATGCAGGTGGAAGCCAATATCGACGAAGCTGACATTGGCCATATAAAAGAAGGGCAACGCGTTGAATTTACCGTGGATGCGTATCCTGAAACCATTTTTGAAGGAAAAGTGACACAATTACGCTGGGAACCAACTGTAACCAACAATGTGGTAACTTATACCATTATTGTTGATGCGCCCAATCCGGACTACAAACTAATGCCCGGTATGACAGCCACCATTGAAGTATACGTACTAGAAAAAACTGATATTCTGGTTGTTCCGAGTAAAGCGCTTCGTTTCACTCCTGATCAGAAACTTATGATGAGTTACATGAAACAACAGGTAAAACCTGAAATGCCGAAAGGTCAGAATCCACCTTAAATAGGCGGCAGTTCAATGCCTCAGCCGGGTGAAAACGGTACCGATGCTCCACAAATGGTTTGGGTAAAAGAAGGAACGAATATCCATCCGGTTCCGATTAAAATTGGTTTGGACGACGACATTAATGCTGAAATATTGAATGGAATAAAAGCGGGTCAGGAAGTTGTTCTAAGCATGGAACAAAAGATTGACGACAAAAAGGAAGCTCGTTCAGGTGGAAATCCGTTCATGCCAGGCCCTCCAGGAAGATAATCGGGAACAAAATTCAGAAACAGGTTCAGAAATAACTTAGAATACTAAAAATGGGAAAAGCAATTATAAAAGTATCAGCGCTCCGTAAGATTTATCATGTGGGTGAAATGACTGTACATGCATTACGCGGCGTTGACCTGGAAATCAAACAGGGAGATTTTGCTGCCATCATGGGAGCCAGTGGTTCGGGTAAGTCGACCATGCTGAACATCCTCGGATGTCTCGACCTGCCAACAAACGGAGAATATCTTCTGGATGGCGTTAATATGGCAAAGCTGAATAAAAATCAGCTGGCAGGACTGAGAAACAATAAACTCGGATTTATCTTCCAGTCGTACAATTTGTTACCACGAACAACGGCTTTGGAAAATGTGGAGTTACCACTGTTTTATAATTCCAAAGTCGGGGCAAAGGAAAGAAAAGAACGTGCCATTCATGCGTTGGAACAGGTTGGATTGGCCGACCGAATGGATCACATGCCAAACCAGTTGTCTGGTGGTCAGCAACAACGTGTGGCAATTGCACGCTCACTGGTAAACGACCCGGTAGTGATCCTGGCTGATGAGGCAACCGGAAACCTCGATACACGCACGTCATACGAAATAATGGAATTATTCCAGAGATTGAACGACAACGGAAAAACCATTGTATTTGTAACGCACGAATCGGATATTGCACGCTTTATGAAACGGAACATCGTTTTCAGGGATGGCAGAATCCAGAAAGAATTATCCGTTACCGACCGCTTTAATGCTTCAGAGCTAATTGAAGCCTTATCTCCCGAAGATGAATATGAATCGTAAAAGTATTGAATGATGAATTACAAAAATCTTACTAAAATAGCAACCACCGCACTGAAAAGGAATAAATTCAGAGCCTTTCTCACCATGTTGGGTATTATCATCGGTGTCGGTTCGGTAATTGCCATGCTTTCCATCGGGCAAGCTTCCAAAAAAAGTATTCGCGAAGAAATGGCCGACATGGGAACCAACATGATTATGGTAATGCCGGGGCAGCAGCGACGTGGCGGTGTGATGATGGGGAATTCAGATGCAAAGTCGCTGACACTTAAAGATGTGGAAGCCATTAAAAAAGAAGCAAAATATATTACAGATATTTCTCCACAGGTTAGTACAAGCGGACAGGCTGTAAACGGAAACAACAACTGGCCCACTTCGGTGTATGGTGCAAATGCAGCCTACCTTGATATTCGAAAATACGAAATTGAAGATGGCAGAGTGTTTACAGAGAAAGAAATTAAATCGCTGGCAAAAGTTTGTGTAGTTGGTCAAACAGTGATCGAAAACATTTTTTCTGACGGGAAAGATCCGATCGGACAGACCATTCGATTTGCAGGTATCCCTTTAAAAGTGATCGGCGTTTTAAAAGAAAAAGGACAGAACGGAATGGGAATGGATCAGGATGATTTGATTATTGCACCTTATACTTCCGTTCAGAGAAGGATGCTTGCTATTTCTCATATACAATCTATTTATGCTTCTGCTGTGAGCGAAGAACAATCGGATGCAGCTATCGAAGAAGTTGAAACAATCTTGCGTCGCCAGCATCAATTAAAGGAAGGTGCCGACGACGATTTTGATGTACGTTTGCAGGCTGAGATGGTTCAAATGGTTTCATCGGTAAGCGATATGTTGTCACTGTTGTTAGGATCCATCGCAGGAATCTCTCTACTGGTAGGCGGTATCGGAATTATGAATATCATGTTTGTTTCGGTTACCGAAAGAACAAAAGAAATCGGGCTGCGCATGTCAGTCGGCGGTCGCGGCATCGATATTCTGATGCAATTCCTGTTCGAAGCAGTTCTGTTGAGTATTTTGGGAGGGATAATCGGAATATTGTTTGGTGTAGCAATATCGTACATCGCAACATACTTCCTGAATATGCCGTTTGTGGTTATGACACAGGCCATCGCACTTTCCTTTTTGGTGTGTAGTTTTATCGGCATTTTCTTTGGCTGGTATCCTGCCCGAAAAGCATCGGGATTGAATCCGATCGATGCACTCCGGCATGAATAGAATTATCGAAAAATCAAAAATCACATTTTAAAAGAGCGATTTTTGATTTTTCGATTAACTTTGATTTTAACATAAATGCAACTCTCGTTTTACAAATCGTTGATTTCAATGAAAGAATCATTCACAAATAGGAAAATGCTACATGTTGTGTTACACCTGCTGGCATGGTTAGTACTAATCATTTTACCTCAGTTGATTATCAACCGCTATTGGGGGAATAATAATTTTATCGACTGGCGCTTTTACATTAATGCAGCTATTTATGGAATCATTTTTTATGTGAATTATATCTGGCTTGTTCCAAAATTCTTTTTTAGAAAAAACAAATTACCCTATTTTGTATTTGCCACTATTGTAATCTTTATTGCCTACTTTATTATTTCTTTTCTTAGTGATCTGATGCATGATCAGGAGCGTGATAAACAAATTGCCAAGGTTCTTGAAAAGTTAATGGAGGATGAAGTGGTACAACGGCCACCGTTCAGATTGATTCATATTTACTACTTTATACTTATATCGGCTATTATAACGGGATTTTCAATCGGATTAAAGGTTATCGAACAGCACTCAAAAAGCGAAAAACGACAAAAGGAACTCGAAAAAGAAAAATTAAATTCTGAGCTTGCTTTTCTTAAAAACCAGGTTAGCCCACACTTTTTCTTTAATACTCTAAACAATATTTACTCGCTTATTGAAATCAATACCAACGATGCACAGGAGGCAGTTCTAAAATTGTCGAAACTAATGCGATACCTTTTGTACGAATCAGAACATGGGAAAACCCATCTCGACAACGAGATTGTTTTTATGAAAAACTACATCGACCTGATGAAACTTCGTCTCTCATCAAAAGTTGAATTGCTGGTTGATTTACCTGAAACGGATAGTAATCTTGAAATACCACCGCTGCTTTTTGTTCCCTTTGTTGAAAATGCATTTAAACACGGCATCAGCTATCGCGAAAAATCATTTATACATATCTTCATGAAAGTTGAGAAAGATCGTATTAGATTTGAGTGTATTAACAGCCAGGGACAGCGAACCGAAAAAAGTCACGATGAAAATCATTCGGGTATTGGTTTGGAGAATGTAAAAAAACGATTGAAATTGCTTTACGCGGCGAAACATAAATTGGAAATTACAAAATCGGATACGGATTTCAGGATTTTACTGGAAATTGAAGTATAAACAAAATGATACGAACAATAACCATCGACGACGAACCTCTGGCATTGCAACTGGTAAGCAGCTATGTGGAAAAAACGTCTTTTCTTGAATTGGTCGAATTGTTTGATAATCCATTGGATGCGATGGATTTTTTAAATGAAAATCCGGTTGATCTTATTTTCCTGGATATTCAAATGCCTGATCTTACCGGAATTGAATTTACCAGGATACTCGAAAATCGTCCGAAGATTGTTTTTACTACAGCTTACGAAAAATATGCACTGGAAGGATTTAAACTCGAAGCCGTTGATTACCTTTTGAAACCCTTTAGCTACGAAGAGTTCTTAAAAGCTACCAAACGAGTCGAAAAATTATACAATCTCGAAAAAGCCGAACAAAAGGAGATTGTTGAAGCCAATAATGAGTTTTTATTTTTAAAGTCGGAATACAAAATCAGGCGTATCAACTTTAACGAAATCAATTATATCGAAGGGTTAAAAGACTATGTAAAAGTATATCTTCAAAATGAGGCAAAACCGATTTTATCGTTGAATTCCTTAAAATCGATGGAAGCAAAACTGCCCGAATCGAAGTTTATGCGTGTGCATCGTTCCTTTATTGTCAACCTCGAAAAAATCGATACCATCGAACGCAGCCGTATTGTATTCGGTAAAGTTTATATCCCCGTGAGCGAACAATACAAAGAAAAATTTCAACACTTTTTAGATACCAATTTCTTGTAGATCGGCAGTCATTTTCTCTTTCAAATTACATTTTGTGCTCTTCTAAATCCTATTCCCTTATTGCAATCGCTTATTGGTAAAGTGCATAATTATAGTGTATTGTGTGGTGTGTTTACACATGAGTGTATTGTGTATTAACAAATTGCACATAGTAAATAAACATTTCGGTAGGTGCAGTTAACCGTACAGACAGCTTTGTAAAACATTCACCCCACGTTTGAATCATTGATGCTGAGTATTTTTAGCATAATCTTTTTTTGAATAGCTGGCACTAAATTTCAGTCAGCAGAATTTCAGAAAAAGAGGGCAATAAAACTTGATATTATTATCGGATTTAAACTTTAAGGATGAAACAAAATTACAGTTCATCATCTCTGGCTGTTAATGTCGAATCGAAACCAACACAGATACTGTTATTACAGGTCAGGTTTGTTCTTCATATCATTTCTTACGGAAAATTAAATAAGCAAATAAATGAGCTGTTCGAGGGTTTGTTTATAAAACTTGATCCGGTTTTTTTCAATCGAAAATAGAACACATTTTAATAGATATCAATATTTAAATATGATGAATCAAGGAAAACTAAAATTGAAAGTAATTGCTGTTTTTTTGATGGCAATTATGGGCATGTCGTGCTCAAACAAACAATGGGAAAGCTACCCGGAAGGCATTGTGATTTACCCGTCGGATCCTTCGGAAAATTCGGCTCAGGTAGTTCGAATCACTCCGCTTGGTGACGAAATTATTAAGGTTTCGGCAAGTGCCACACAAGCATTCAGCCCAGCCGAGAGTTTAACAGTATTGCCCGATGTAAAACCTGTAAAATTTAACGTTGAAGAGAAAGAGGACCAATTGGTAATTTCTACTTCAAAAACACTGGTTATCGTTTCGAAAGTTACCGGAGAAGTTGAATTTGCTGATGAAAACGGCAAAACCATTCTGGAAGAAAAAACAAACGGTGGTAAAACAATTATTCCAATGGAAGTGGATGGCGAAAAAGGTTACACGCTTCAGCAGGTTTTTGAATCATCTGAAGATGAGGCTATTTACGGTTTGGGGCAGCACCAGGCAAACGAAATCAACTACAAAGGAAAAAACGAAGAGTTGTTTCAATACAACACCAAAGTTTCGGTACCATTTATTGTATCGAACAAAAATTACGGAATCCTTTGGGACAATTATTCGTTTTCGCGTTATGGCGACCCACGTCCATATGGACAGATCGACCAATTGAAATTGTATGATAAAGAGGGAAACGAAGGTGGTTTAACCGCTACTTACATCGATGATACAAAAAAGAATCATGTTTTTGTAGTTCGCAAAGAATCGACAATCGATTACGAAAATCTGGAAACCATCGAGAATTTCCTTGCAGATTTTAGTTTCGATCATGCCCAAATTAACTGGGAAGGTGATATTGAAGCAAACGAAGATGGCATGTTCCACTTCTTGTTATACTATGCCGGTTATACAAAAATATGGATCGACGGAGAATTGATGGTTGACAAATGGCGTACTGCCTGGAATCCATCGGTGGCCAAGTTCCCGATTGATATGAAGAAAGGGAAAAAATACTCGGTTAAACTGGAGTGGATTCCTGATGGCGGTGTTTCATACATCGGTTTGAAAGTTCTTTCTCCACGTTCTGAAGAAGATCAAAACAGAATCTCTTTCTTCTCTGAAATGGGCGACCAAATTGAGTATGTATTTATGAAAGGTAACTCAATGGACGATGTAATCAGTCGTTACCGTACCGTTACCGGTAAAGCTCAGGTAATGCCTAAATGGGCAATGGGATTCTGGCAAAGTCGCGAGCGTTATAAAACGCAGGAAGAACTGGAAAGCACTCTGGCTGAGTTCAGAAAAAGACACATTCCGATCGATAACATTGTACAAGACTGGTCGTACTGGAAAGTTGACGACTGGGGAAGCCACGATTTTGATGAAGAGCGTTTCCCGGATGCCAAAAGAATGGTGGATTACGTTCATGATAACAACGCACGCATTTTGATTTCGGTTTGGCCTAAATTTTATATGGGAACCGACCACTATAACGAGTTCAACGAAAAAGGCTGGATGTACCAGCAAGCTATTAAAGATAGCATTCGCGACTGGATTTATCCGGGTTACATCGGTTCGTTCTACGATGCCTACAACGAAGGAGCGCGCGAGCTTTTCTGGAAACAGATCGACGAAAAATTGTATTCAAAAGGTTTCGATGCCTGGTGGTTGGATGCAACTGAGCCGGATATTTTATCAAATGCAAGTGTTGAATACCGCAAACAGTTGATGAATCCAACAGCGCTAGGTTCTTCAACAAAATATTTCAACGCTTTTGCTTTAATGAATGCCAAAGGTATTTACGAAGGACAGCGTGCGAAAAATCCAACCGACAGGGTATTTATTTTAACTCGTTCGGGTTTTGCAGGAATGCAACGATACGGAACAACAACCTGGAGTGGCGATACGGGAACTTGTTGGGAAGATATGGAAGCACAGATTTCTGCCGGAATCAACTTCTCTATGTCTGGATTGCCATACTGGACTATGGATATCGGTGGTTTCAGTGTCCAAAAGAAATTTGAAAATGCAAGAAAGGGGAGTGCTGAAGAAGAAGAATGGCGTGAGTTGAACACTCGCTGGTATCAGTTTGGAGCTTTTGTTCCATTGTTCAGGGTTCATGGTCAGTATCCTTTCCGCGAAATTTACAACATTGCTCCTGAGAATCATCCTGCTTACAAATCGATGTTGTATTACAACAAATTGCGCTATCGTTTAATGCCTTACATTTACAGTTTAACCGGTGCAATTTACCATGAAGATTACACCATGATGCGAGGTTTGGCAATGGATTTCTCCACCGACAAACGAGTGTTAAACATTGGCGACCAATATATGTTTGGTTCATCAATGATGGTTTGTCCGATATACAACTACAAAGAGCGTAACCGCGATGTATATTTCCCGAATAACGAAGGTTGGTACGATCTGTATACCGGTAAATACATTTCAGGTGGTCAGAAACTGAATGTGGAAGCTCCTTACGAAAGAATGCCTTTATTTGTTCGTGAAGGATCAATTCTTCCTGTTGGACCTGTAATTGAATACACCGGTCAGGAGACAGATGAGCCTGTTGATCTGTTCGTGTACACCGGGAAAGATGGTTCATTTAAAATCTACGAAGATGAAGGAACCAACTACGATTACGAGCAAGGTGAATTCTCTACTATCAAATTAAGCTGGAACGAAGCAGCCGGCGAACTTACTATCGGCAAGCGCGAAGGTGCATACGATGGAATGGCCAAAGAGCAGGCTTTCAGAGTGGTATTCATTTCGAAAACAAGTCCTGTTTCGATCGATAAAAATACAAAAGATTTAAAGGTGGTAAAATACATCGGAGAAGAATTAAAAATTAGTTTATAACACAACATAATCCTGCCCGGCCATAAAAAGTCGGGCAGGTTGTTAGTTTGTTAATACATAGGACTTTAATCAGATGAACAGAAAATTAATTGCCGGGGTAATTCTTACCTTGTTTTTTATCAATGCTACCCATGCTCAGCGTGTTGTTGATATGGAAAAAAAGATCGACGAAATTATCTCTCAGCTTACACTCGAAGAAAAAGTGTCGATGTGCCATGCACAATCGAAATTTAGTTCGCCCGGTGTTTCGCGTTTGGGAATTCCTGAGATTTGGATGTCGGATGGACCACACGGAGTTCGAGGAGAAATTAATTGGGACAACTGGGGTTATGCCGATTGGACCAACGATTATATCACAGCTTTCCCGGCGCTTACTGCACTTGCTGCAAGTTTTAATCATGAATTATCGCACGAATACGGTATTGCCCTTGGAGAGGAAGCACGTTACCGTAAAAAAGACATTCTTCTTGGACCGGGAGTAAATATTTACCGTACTCCGCTTAACGGACGAAATTTTGAATACATGGGTGAAGATCCGTTCCTGGCTTCAACAATGGTGGTGCCTTATATTAAAGGTGTACAGGAAAACGGAGTGGCAGCCTGTGTAAAACATTTTGCCCTGAACAACCAGGAAGAATGGCGCGGACATATCAATGTAAATGTTAGCGACAGAGCTTTGTACGAAATTTATTTGCCGGCTTTTAAAGCTGCGGTTGAAGAAGCTGAAGTTTGGTCGGTTATGGGGGCTTACAACCAGTTCAGAGGACAGCACACCAGCCACCACGAAATTCTGGTAAATGAAATTTTAAAAGGCAAGTGGGGATTCGACGGTGTGCTGATCACCGACTGGGGAAGTGCGCACGATACAAAAGAGGCGGCACACAACGGTTTGGATATTGAAATGGGAACCTGGACAAACGGGTTAACCGCTTCAATTGATTTGGCTTACGACCAATATTTCCTGGCAAATCCGTTTCTTGAGATGTTAAAAAGCGGCGAAATTGAGGAAGCGGTTGTTGACGATAAAGTACGTCGTATTCTTCGGTTGATGTTTCGCACAAACATGAATACAGAGCGTCCGCTGGGTAGAATGAACAACGTTGAGCATACCAATGTAGCTCGTAAAGTTGCTGCCGACGGAATTGTTCTGTTGAAAAACGAGAACGACTTTTTCCCATTTGATGCGGAATCGGCTGTAACCATTGCAGTAATTGGTGAGAATGCAACCCGATCGATGACAATTGGTGGCGGTTCTTCGGAGTTGAAAGCAAAATATGAGATTTCACTATTGGAAGGCATTCAAAAACGCTTTACCAATGCAAACATTCTGCATTCAATGGGATACGCTTCGGGACCGTCGGCGTATGGTCGCGAAATTCCTTCTGATTTGGATGCTGACTCGTTGATGACTGCTGCCGTTGAAACGGCTAAAAAAGCTGATATCGTATTGTTTATTTGTGGTTTAAACAAAAACCACTACCAGGACTGCGAAGGCGGCGATCGTCAGTATTTTAATTTGCCTTTCGGTCAGAACGAGTTGATCGACAAATTGTTGGAAATAAACAGCAATTTAGGTGTGGTACTGGTAAGTGGAAATGCGGTTGATATGCCATGGTTAAATAAAATAAAAGGTTTAATTCAGTCGTGGTACAACGGAAGCGAGGCCGGAAATGCATTGGCCGACATTCTTTCGGGCGACGTAAATCCTTCGGGTAAATTACCCTATTCGTACCCGGTAAAACTGAATGACAATGCCGCTCATTATTTTGGTGAATTATCATACCCCGGCGACAGTATCAATCAATACTACAAAGAAGATATACTTGTAGGATATCGTTGGCACGACACCAAAACAATTAAACCGTTGTTTGCCTTTGGTTACGGACTGTCGTACACCAGTTTTGATATTAAAAATGCAGGGGCAAATAAAAAAGTATACACTGCTGAAGAAACTGTGAAAATATCGTGCATAGTCGAAAATACAGGCGACACAAAAGGTGCAGAGGTAATTCAGGTGTATGTGGGCAAACCAAAATCAAAAGTTGACAGAGCTGTGAAAGAACTGAAAGGTTTCGACAAAATATACCTGAATGCAGGTGAAAGTCAGAAAGTAGAAATTGAAATTCCTTTGAGTAAACTGGCTTTTTACGATGAAACAATTTCGGATTGGAACATTGAAAAAGGCGACTACAAGATTTACCTTGGAAACGCCTCAAATAAAATTGCTAAAGAGCTGAAGATAAAAGTCGAATAGCATTTGAAGATTCAGACTGAAGGGTTTCTTTGAAACCACCATTTGAAGTAAAACCAAAATATTGTACGAAGCAAGTTTAGTTAATTGAAAAAGGTAAAGCAGTGATTTTGAATTTATTTCAAAATCCTGCTTTTTTATTTCTATTTTTGCTAACTAATAAAATTCTGACATATTGGTATTTATTTTAGAATTGTTTATGAGTCAAGGCCTTAAGGGGAATAATATAAAACCTGTTTTTGCAAGTCTGTTTATTTATTTTACATTCCTAATTCATTCATTTGCCGCTGCAACACCCGAAAGCCAGTACAAATTTATGCACATCGATGTAAACGATGGTCTTTCGAACAACGAGGTACACGCCATACTAAAAGACAGCAACGGTTTTATGTGGTTTGGAACATCGCGAGGTTTAAACCGCTTCGACGGTACAAAGTTTAAAATCTACAAATACCAACCGGATGAGAATTCATCCATGCCATTTAACAGCATCGACTTTTTATTTGAAGACCCGGATCAGAATATCTGGATTCGGTCGTTAAGTGAATTTGCTATTTTTAATTCGGAAAAGGAATCCTTTACCAGCGCCGATTCTTATTATAAAAATACTTCCATTCCTTTGTTTGGACTGCGATCCCTTTTTACAGACCATGCTGGAAATCTGTGGTTTCTAAACCAAAATCAGAAGCTTTATAAATATGCTACAGGCGATTTGAGTGTCGATTCCATTCAGTATATTCCATCAAATGCAAGTGCCGTAAATTCGTATTTAAAAGATCTGAAAGAAGATTCCAATCATAAAGTGTGGGCGGTTTCAAATGCCGGAGAACTTGTAAAAATCAATCCCGGTTCGTACGAAATCGAATATTCTTGTCAGTTAGATTCTGATTATAAAAACGAAACCAACAACTTTAATTTGTTTATCGACAAGGATGATGATATCTGGATCTATTCGCCCGGACAGCCGAATGGTTTGTATTTCCTGCGGTCGGGATCGAATGAAGTGATTCATTATACAGAATTATCGACTCCTTTAAAACTGAATAGTGTGCTGGTATCTTCTGTTACAGAGGACGATGAGGGGGAAATTTGGATTGCTACAGACCATGGCGGAATTAATATTTTTGACAAAAAGACTCAATCGATTTTGTATGTGCAAAGCGACCGAATGAATGATTACTGCATTTCTCAGAACAGTGTAACCTGTTTGTATAAAGACCGGCAGGGCATTATTTGGGCCGGTACCTTCAAAAAAGGAGTGAGTTATTATCACAAAAACCTGATTCGTTTTGATCATTATGCACATCAACCGGCCAACCCAAACAGTCTTCCGTTCAATGATGTGAACTGTTTTGCTGAAGACGACAGGGGAAATCTGTGGATTGGTACAAATGGTGGAGGACTGATTTATTTCGATCGTGCAAAAAACACGTTCAAAACGTATCTGCACAACCCGGATAATACTGAAAGTCTGGCCTCAAATATTATTGTGTCGTTGTATATCGATGCTTATAAGCAGTTGTGGATAGGCACCTACTTTGGTGGTTTGGATCGTTTTGATGGGCAGAAGTTTTATCATCACCGGCACAAACCCGGCGATTCAACAACACTGGCCGACGACCGTGTTTGGGAAATCATGGAAGACTCGAAAAAGAATTTCTGGGTAGGAACATTAAATGGCGGTTTAAATTTGTACGATCACGAACGGGAGCGATTTTTTCATTATCGTGCTTACGAAATGAATTCGGTGGGATCGAATTTTATAACCTCCATAGTTGAAGATTCTGAGAGTAATTTGTGGATTGGTACCAGCGACGGTCTCGATGTTTTAAATCTTACCACAAAACAATTTAAACATTTTGCTCCCAGCCCCGGAGTTCCAGGGAAACTGAGCAATAAAAATGCGATCGACCTTCATGAAGACAGTCATGGATTGATATGGATTGCTACCAACGAAGGATTGAACATTTACAGCAAAACTGAAAATGTATTTCGGAATTTAACGGAAAAAGAAGGATTGCCCGATTCGAACATTAAAACCATTATTGAAGACCAACATGGGAATTTATGGATTTCGACAACAATCGGGATTTCGCGCATAAGTATATTAAATTATTCTGAACAACTGAAGTTGAGTGAGTTGCAGTTTGATGTTGTGAGTTACAACAAACTTGACGGGCTTCAGGGAAAAGAATTTAACGAGAAAGCAGCTTATCGAATGCGCTCGGGCGAGGTTGTTTTTGGGGGGGCAAACGGTTTCAATTTATTTATTCCCGAGAATCTTGATGACAACTTTCCTGAGAACAAAGTGGTTCTTACCAATTTTAAGGTTTTTAACCGGAATGTAAAAGTGGGTGAACCATTCCGGAAACGAATTATTCTTGAAAAATCGGTATTGGCGCAGAATGAAATTACGCTTTATCACAACGAGAATGTATTTTCATTTGAATTTGCTGCACTGAATTTCTTTCACCCCGAGAAGAACAGTTTTGAATACCTGTTGGATGGATTTAATACGGAGTGGTTAAAAGTTGACGCTTCAAATGATATTACTTTTACCAACTTGAATGCAGGTGATTATCAGTTACGAATTCGTGTTTCCGACGATGGTAAAAACTGGAAAGAAATGCAGCAGCCTTTGAAAATTAAAATCCTTCCGCCGTATTGGAAAACCAAAGTGGCTTATTTTCTGTATTTCCTGTTAATTATTTCGATCTTTTACATTGCCCGTAAAATGATGTTGGAAAGACAGCGATTAAAACTGGAGGCGCAACACGAACATCTGGAGGCGGTTCGTATGCAGGAGTTGGATGCACTAAAAACGCGTTTTTTTATGAATATCAGCCACGAGTTCAGAACGCCGCTAACCTTGATTTTAACGCCCATCGAAAAGCTTCTTTCGTTGAAAACAGATTCACAACAAAAAACTCAGCTGGAGCTTATTCACCGAAATGCCAGCCGTTTGCTTTCCATGGTAAATCAATTGCTTGATTTCAGGAAACTGGAAGTGCAAGCGATTAAGGCAAAACCAAAGTGGGGCGAACTGGTTTCGTTTAGCAAACATATCGGTGAATCTTTTAGCGATATGGCAGAAAACAAACAGATCGATTACAAATTTAAGGCCGGAGAAGCGCATTTATACACATATTTTGATCACGATAAAGTCGAAAAAATTCTGTCTAATTTATTGTCGAATGCCTATAAGTTTACACCCGAAAATGGCGAAATCAGTTTAGCTTTGGAACTTCGTAAGAATCAGTTTGCTTCAGAAGAAGAAAAGAAAACGGGAACTTTTATTGCTACGGTAAAAGATTCGGGAATTGGAATTTCGCCGGAAAAACAGAACAAAATATTCGACCGCTTTTTCCAGGATGATTTGCCTGGAGATTTTGTACAGCAGGGGAGTGGAATAGGACTTTCTATGGTGAAAGAGTATGTTGAAATTTTGGGCGGTTCGATTCGCGTTGAAAGTACTGATGGTAATGGTAGCTCGTTTGCTGTAAATCTTCCGGTGCAGCTCTTTTCTGAAAAAGAAATAGAGGTGAACAAACTGCAGGAGCCGGTTAAAAAATCGGAGTTTGTAATTTCAATTACAACCGAAACTACAGATGCAGCTTACGACAGTGAGAAGAAAACGATTTTGTTGGTGGAAGACAATCACGATTTCCGAAATTACCTGAAAAATCATTTAAATGGCCGTTACAATATTTTGGAAGCTCCACATGGAAAAGCAGGTTGGGAGCAGGTTTTAAAACACATGCCCGATTTGGTGGTTAGCGATGTGATGATGCCACAAATGAATGGGGTGGAGCTCTGCAGCAAAATAAAGAATGATGCCCGGACTTCGCATGTGCCGGTGATTTTACTTACTGCAAAAGTTGAAACTGAAGACACACTTGAGGGATTTAGTTCGGGTGCCGACGATTATATCTCAAAACCTTTCGATTTCAGGATTCTGGAAACACGAATCGGGAACATTATCAGTACACGTGAGAAATTGCAACACAGGTATCAGTCGATGCTGGGTATTAACCCGGAAAAGATCAAAGTAAAATCGCTTGACGAAGAATTTATCAAAAAGGCACTCGAAATTGTAGAAGAAAATATGGCGAATGCGGGATTCTCCGTTGAAGATATGGCGCAGGAACTGGCGATGAGTCGGGTAAGTTTGTATAAAAAACTATTGTCGTTAACAAAGACACCACCGGTTGAATTTATACGTATCATTCGTTTAAAACGTGCAGCCGATTATATGAAAGACAGCCAAATGTCTGTTTCTGAAATTGCCTACAAAGTTGGATTTAACAGTCCGCGTTATTTCTCGAAATACTTTAAAGAATTTTACAAAGAACTGCCTTCGGAATACATTAAAAAATACCGGAAAAGTCGGAGGGGTTTTCGGTTTTAAATGTGCTCTGAAAGCAGTAATATTACTCATGTATCCAAACTGCATATTGTAAGTTTTCAATAAAAAATAAGCGAAGTAAGAATTTTCTCAACTGTAGCGTAAAAAAGTCCCGCAAACTGGTATAATTGTCCCCGTCTCAGAAGTGCGTATTTCTTATTTTTGCCCTACTTAATAACTAAAAATTACAACTGTGAAATTATCTTTTTTATTACTCAGCCTGATACTACTAATGAACTGTTCTGCACCTCAGAAAAAAAAGGAAGATGCAGAGAATACCGTTTCCTGGGCTATAAAATTCGCCGATGCAACCATGCAACGTTCCGATAGTTTAATTTACTATTTACGCGATAAACCCAAATACGAATACGATTATGCTTTTTTAGCATCGGCCATTGATAAACTCGGTGATATTGATTCAAAGTACTCCAAATGCATGAAGGATTACATTGATTATTTTGTTCAGGAAGACGGCAGTATTGAAGGACATAAATTAAGCAATTATAATATCGACCGTGTTCGTCCCGGTTTAAATATGCTGGAATTATATGGACGAACCGGTGACGAAAAATATAAAACAGCCATTGAAACACTGATCACTCATATGGAAGGTCAGCCACGCACCAATGCCGGCGGTTTCTGGCATAAAAAAATGTATCCGTATCAGATGTGGCTCGACGGACTTTATATGGCTTCTCCTTTTTTGGCAAGGTACGCGAATGATTTTAACAAGCCGGTTTGGTTCGATGAGGTAACTTTTCAGTTGCAGGAAGTTTATAAAAGAACATTAGATGAAAATACAGGTTTAATATATCATGCCTGGGACGAAAGCAAGCAACAACGCTGGTGTAACCCCGAAACCGGACAGTCGAAACATTTCTGGAGCAGGGCAACTGGTTGGTATTTGATGGCACTGGTTGATGTGCTGGATTATTTACCCGAAAATCATTCGGACAGACCTGCATTAATCACAATTTTAAATGATTTATCGGAGGCCTTGTTAAACGTAAGCGATATCGAAACAGGTTTGTGGTATCAGGTGTTGGATCATGGAGGAGACGAAAGAAATTATCTGGAAGCTTCAGGTACAGCCATGTTTATTTATGCTTTTGCCAAAGGAGCAAAAAAAGATTACATTGATAAAAAATTCCTTGAAATTGCTGATCATGCTTTTGACAGCATGGTTGAAAACATGGTAAAAACAGGAGATGATGGTTTGCCGGTATTAACAAATACTTGCGGAGCATGTGGTTTAGGAGGAAATCCGTATCGTGAAGCGGATTATAATTATTATGTGAGTGAAAAACAGGTAGATAACGATCCAAAAGGAGTTGCGCCGTTTATTTTGGCTGCCATTGAATTAAATAAATAATTGAATACTAAATCTTTTAATGAAATGAAACGAATAACATTATTACTATTTGCTATCATCCTGATAATACAAACACAGGCACAGAATAAAACAGATATAAGTTTATTTATGCGTTCCGACAGTTTGCAGCAAGCTGAAATAAGTGCAGAATCGGGTGATTTATACAGTACAATTGGGCATCACGGTCCTGCCATAGAGAACGAATGGATGGCTTTACGTATTTATTTTAGTGATAAAGCAGCCATCGATGTTTATTCAAAAGCAAGACCACAGCTTGAATTGAAAGAAAAAGAATGGTACCCGACAGCAGAAGAACAAAAAGAAGGCTGGGGAGCTGATTACTACAAAGTGGGACAAACAGTTGGTTTAGGTGGTGTCCGTCTTTGGGATGGCAAAAAAGTTGTCAAGCTGAATCCTGTTTCAAACCGAACTGCGCGCGTTGTAAAAGAATTAAATTGCTCGTACATGGAAATGTTATCAGAAGGCGTGCCTTATATGGGAAGAAAAGTTGATGTGTTGGTACGTGTTACTGTTTATTCGGGCCAAAGAAATGCCAAAGTTGAGGCTTTTGCATTAACTGATCAGCCCGTGCAGTTTGTAACCGGAGTAAATTATCACAGAGGTCAGGAAATTTATAAAACCGATGGACTTATTGCTACCTGGGGGCTTCATCCTGAAGATGTGGCAGCCGAACTCGTTGAACTTGGAGCTGCGATAATCTATAATCCGGCAGATTTTATGCAGACAGAAGACGATGGTAAACAGTTTCTGTTAATCAGTAAACCAGGCAAGCAGTTAAAAGCCTGGATTTCTTCAGCTTGTGGTCGTGAGCCTGAAGTGAATACAATGGATGAATTTAAAAAACTATTATCTAAATAAGTTCAGTTTCTGAAATGAAGATAAAAATAGTTGTATTTGTGCTGATGGTGCTTCCTGTTTTTGTTTTTGGGCAAAATTGTGAGGTTACTTTTGCTCGTGATACCAGTTTTAATATAAGGAGTGCCGGGCAGAAAATAGAAAAGGATTTTCCAGATGCGGTTGCTGTTACCGAATTTGAAATTGAGACTATAAATGAAGAACGTGATGTTGTTTATTATTCAGTAGGTAAACGCAATTTGCACGCAGACCTGTTTTTTCCACGGAATAATGAAAACAAAAGTCCGGCTGTAATTCTTATTCATGGCGGAGGTTGGGCTTCAGGCAATAAATCGCATTTGGTACCCATGGCACAAAAACTGGCCGAGAATGGATTTTTTGCAGCATCGGTTGAACACCGTTTGTCGCCTGAAGCAAAATATCCAGCAGCTATAACAGATTTAAAAACCTTTGTAAAGTGGGTGAAAATTAATGCCCCAAAATACAATATTGACACTACAAAAATTGCGGTTTTAGGTTGTTCGTCAGGTGCAACGCTGGCTTCGTTATTAGCAGTAACAGGGCAAATTAACAAATTTCAATCGCATAAAATTAAAGGGCAAGTTTCAGATAAAGTACAGGCGCTTGTAAATATCGATGGGATTGTTGATTTTACCAATCCCAATGAAAGCGCCAAAGACGATAATCCGGATAAACCTTCGGCCGGGGCACGCTGGTTGGGGTACACATTTAAACAGAACTCTGATATTTGGATTGAAGCTTCTCCGTTAACCTATGTGAGTGAGAATACACCGCCAACGCTTTACATTAACAGTACGTTACCAAGGTTTCATGCAGGGCGAGATAAGTTTTTGGAGGTGTTAACACAAAACGGGATTTATTCCGAGATTCATACCATCGAAAGTACGCCACATCCGTTCTGGTTATTTCAACCCTGGTTCGATGAAACCTGGCCCCTGGTAAGCGCTTTTTTGAATAGCGTATTCAACTGAATTTCTTTTTTTGAAAAGTGTGCTATTCTCCTGAAAGAATGGTTTCAATAATTTTTGATGCAACTATTTCCTGTCCCGGACCGGCCATATGAATTCCGTCCGCAGCATAATAATCGAGTATTCCCAACAGGGGATTGTAACCATTTACAACCCGGAAATCATGTTCTTGTGCAATGTCTGAAAGTTGCGGAATTAATCGTGCCAGGCGTTCGTTTCCTCCCTCATACTTGGCGAGAATATTATAGGTTCGAATAGGAGGGGGAGTAACATATATTAAACGAGGTTTGGATTTTTTGTATAAGCGATGATTTTTAATTTTGGTCAGCAGTTCTTCAAAGTTGGTAAGCACTTCATTTTGCCTTTCTGCAAAAACTTTTTTCGTGTCGTTGGTGCCCAAACAAACAATTATATAATCGTATTTTTTAGTTCCCATTTTTTCTTGTGCCTGATCCATAAAAGCATCAATATTGGCTAACTCATTTAGTTCTTTTCTTTCCAAATTATCAAAGCCAATGGTTCTGCCACCTTTCGAAATATTAACGATGTGAGATTCGGGCATCATATTCTTTAACTGGTCTACCCATCCGTCTTTGTTATCGCCATTTGAATCTCCCAAAGTAAAAATATTATATTTCAGTGAAGTCGTTTGGTCAACCGGAATCAAACCCAGTGCCTGTGGCAATTGCTCGTGTCCTCCTTCAAAAATGGTAAGTTGAATATTCTCAAATTTTCGGGAAAGATAAATGTTTCGGTCAAATAGTTTGTTTCGTTTGTTGTATGACGGATTTAAACGTTTGGATAGCAGATCGATGATTTCTTTTTCAGAAACCAGACTGGAGTCAGAACTTGCACTGGGCATAATTTGGTTAAGATTAGAACTCCCAAATTTTAATTCTCCAACCAAACGGTTGTACATATTTATGGAGTGGGTTATGGGCACTGAACCTGTATAACCATCATGAATTCCTTCGTAAATAAACAACTTTGCATTTTTACGAAGTTCCTGCTGAAATTCCTGTTTTAAGGGCGACCTTTTTGTTGCTTCTTCACGGTTAAAAATGCTGTCGGTTGAAGTTGCACGAATAATATCATCTGCATATTTCTGTTTACGTCCCACCGATTCCCAATACCAGGCTTCCAAATCAGAAATAGGAGCCCAGGCTGAAAAAGATTTTACAGGATACTGAATATTCATAAATGCGGACAATGTGGCAAAACCTCCACCGGAAACACCAATGATATGAACTTCTTCAGGATTGGTATTTGTATTTTGTAATGCAAACTGAATGGCATCTTCAATATCTGAAATAACCAGCGTACTTCCGGTTGATTCGGGAGTTTTGTTTGGACCACGGAAATCGGGGTGTATGTAATTCCAGTCGCGTGCAAGTATTTCCTTTGTTAAATGATCTTTTTGAGTATAATCGCCGCTCCAGGTATGCAGGCTGATGATTAGTGGTTTAGGTGTTTTGCTTTTTGAGGCATAAAAATACGCATCCTGATTTTTTCCATCTATCGAAGATTTGATTTCAACTTTTGTGAATGAACGATCCCAGTTGCTGTTGGATGCATCATCCCAGACCGGATTGTTTTGAGCGAACAAACCCTGGATAGAAAAAATGCAGAGACAGAAACTAATTGAAAGTAGTTGCATTGATTTAATCATATGGATGATAGTACCTTAAATTTGTTTTTCAGGAATGTTTTGATACGCCTAATTTAAAATTTTAATTGAGATGAATGATGGCTCAGAAGTATATATGATCATAAAGCCATCATTCATCTCAATTCAGTTTACTTACAAAGTTTATATACCTCGGTTCCGGCCAGTAAAAAACAGCCCAAACCGTAATCTTCAAAATCAGGTTTGCTATCGTAAGTTACAGGCTGGCCATCTTTTGGCTCTTTGCCCGTTCCTTGCACATAACCTAAAAATCCGTTTGGATGAACCGATTCATTTGCCATTGCATTCCAGCCTTTGGTTAGGGCTGGCATGTATTTTTTAGCACTCAATAAACCATTGTTCACGCCCCAGGCCATTCCATATACAAACAAAGCGGTGCCTGTAGTTTCTTTGCCTCCATAGTTGTTCGGATCATGTAAACTTGCATTCCAGAAACCGTCAGAACGTTGAATGGGGAACAAGGCTTTCATCATTTCTTTGTAGGTTTTTAAATATTCTTTGCGGTGTGGATCGTCGGCCGGAAGAATTTCAAGAACACGAACCAGGGCAGCAACTACCCAGCCATTACCTCTCGACCAGTAACAATCTTCACCATTGGGCTCCTGGTAAGGAGGAAGAAAATCTTTGTCGCGCCACCACAAATGATCTTTTGTGTTGTAAAATCCCTGTTTTACTTTCGAGTCCATATACATTTCATACATGCGTTCTGAGTATTCCTTGTTGCCTGTTATAACCGATAGTTTTGCAAAAACAGGCATCGCCATTTGCAGAGCGTCAATCCAGTCCCAATCGTCTGTTTTATCGGTTTCCATCATCAGGTCGATGGATGCCTTAATATTTTCCATACGCTCCGGATTCGACTCTATTTCATACAAATCGAGGTAGGTTTGACCACAACACTGGTTATCTGCATTTCTTGTTTCAATGCCACGGCGTAAGTTCCATTTGTGGGCATCTCCCCAAGAAACAGCGTAATCATAGTACTCTTTTTCAGGACTTATTGCATAAAGTGCCATTAATCCTTCGTAATACACCGCACGTGTCCAGATATTACTTGGCCGTTCAATATTGGTAAAAATTGTTTTACCGGTATCCGGCCATTTTTTCATAAAGTAAGAGTTGGCTAGCACCATCGATTCCATCACTTCATTTTTTGACGGAAGTTGTTGTGCTTTCATTAAAAACGGATTCCCAAGAATCAGGAAACCAATCAATACAATAAATTTAGTTTTCATATTATTTTAATTTTGAAATTGTTTTTATTCACCCAGGTAATAACTGGTTAAAGGAGATTGAAAATAGCCCATTGAGCGGTGTACCACATCCGACCGATACAAATGATCCTGCATTAAACAAATCCGGCGGTCTTTGGCCTTTAGCGGAGTTGAATAAATACGCAACTCGCCGGGAAGAACAGTTACCAGTTCTTCGCGCCAATCGCCGTACAAATCAGCCATCATCATTATCGAACCTTCAATGCCGTTTTGAATGGTGTCGGCAGGATATTTCAGTATGGAAAAATCACGGGCCTCGTAACGCGACATGTTTTTACTCCGTGCATCTATTTCGATGGATTCCCTGAGTTTATCAGCATCCCAGAAAATCCAGTTTCTGCATTGAGGTACGCCCATATTTCGCGCGAGGTATTCACCGTTTGACGAAAGCATGTATTTATCACGTAAACCGGCTTTTGAGTCTTCGGTGGCAAAACATTCCAGTCCGGGTACCTCAGGTAAAATATCGGCTACCATACCGTCACCAACATGTCGTGTGTAATGGTTTATATTCCAGATTTGCTGGCCGGTAGCTGCATCAACCATCGAAACACCGGCGCTGTCGTGCCATACTTCGTTGGCAAAAAAGATCTCCATTCCCGGCCGATTTGGGTCGATGTCGCTTACAAAACATTTGTCGGGATGACCAACACCGGCAGAAAAGAGTAGTGTGCCGTCGTCGTCAACAACTGCCGATCCAAGTACAATTTCATCGCGGCCATCGTTGTCCACATCCACGGTATGCAGGTTGTGTGCGCCCTGCGAGCGAATTACCGGGTTCTCCTCGTCGCCATCCCAGCGCCAAAGTTTTTCCAGTTTATTTCCATTTAACTGATACGCGTCTACCATCATCAAACGATACGTTCCGCGTGCCACAAGCAGCGATGGAGTTTTACCATCGAGGTAGGCCATTCCCAACTGATTGCGGTTGGTCCGGTTGTAACGTCCAAAACGACCGTTTCGTTCCGGCCAGTCCACCCGGTCAATTTCAGTACCGGTCATTCCATCCAATACCGAACAATATTCCGGACCGGAAAATACACGGCCGTCTTCATCGCGGTAGTCAGCATCGACAGGAGCTGTTTTTACAGCCACTTCAGCTTTTCCGTCGCCATTAAAATCGTACACAATAAATGGCGAATACCAGATGCCCAGTTCAATGTTCCAGCCCAGGTCTTTACGCCACAAAAAAGTCCCGTCGCTTAAATAGGCCTCCAGTTTAAAAGTATCCGGACTTTTGCGCCACACTCCCGGATCAACACGTCCTCCCGGTTGTTTAATTACAAAATCGTATTCGCCATCGCCATTCAAATCGCCAACAGCAACCCGGTCGGGACTGTATTCTCCCTGAAAAGGAATGGATTTATAGGGCAATTTACTTTTGCTTCCGGCGCTGACTTTTTCAGAAGTACTCAACTCTTTTCCGTTTGCTACCGCTTTTATAAAATAGGTGCCTGCTGAAGCGGCTTCTTTTATAAAAAAATCAGTGGTAGCAGAAATTGGATCGGTATTGATTTTTTGCGGTTTACTGTCTGTTTTTTCTTCATATACATTAAAAGTTACATTTTCAGGATCACTTTCCAGCAATCGCCAGCTTAAATAAATACCATCGGGCAAATTTAACGCGACCAGACCACGGTTTAAATTTTCAGTAATACGCATTTGCGCCCAACCTTCCACTTTGGGTTTTGGCGCATGATTGGGTTTTAATACCGGATAATTGTACAATCGTTCGCGGGGATCCTGTCCGTAAGCAAATGTTACGGTACATAGAAAGACAAAAAGTAACAGATACGTTTTCATTGGTTTATTGTTTTATATTCTTAGTTGGTTTGATTCATTTATCGTTGTTAGTTGTTTGCAGATAGGTTCACATAGTAACGAAGGGTACAATCCTGGCAGTTTTCGATTAGTTCGGCGAGTGTTTGTGCGTTAAATTCAGCTCCTTCTGCGTTGGTATGTGTATGATCACCCGGAAAAAATGCCTTTACTTTTTTAGGGCCCATTAATTCGTATTTCACGGCAACGGCTTCATTTAAATCCAAAAATAAGGCACCTTCCATTTCAGCTGCTTCCTTAGCCCAGCCTCCGTAACTATCTGCAACACGTTCCACTTTTCCGTCTGGCCATTCATTTCTGGGTATTTGGCTCAATACAATTACTTCTACATCTTTGGCTTTTGCTTCAGCAATGTATTTTTTCATGTACCATCCGTAGGAGTGTACCACTTCAATGGTGCTGTCGGGACGGGTGATTTCCTGTGTGTCGTCGCCAGTACCATTAAGCGAACCACGAAATTTTGCTTTGTCGATGTTCCCACCGTCATTGTGTCCAAACTGGATCAGAAGAAAATCATTCGGACTGAGTTCGTCTAAGGCTTTTTGCCACAAACCTTCGTATAGAAATGTGCGACTGCTTCTTCCGCCACGCGCCCTGTTAATTACAGTGATTCTCGTGGTGTCTATAAATGCTGAAAGTTCGCGTCCCCAACCCACAATGCTGTCGTTTCCGTTGGCCACCGTTGAATCGCCAATGATCAAAAGCTTTTTCTTTACCGGAAACTGAATCACAGGATTCTCAAGCAGGTAGTCTTTTAAGTTACTCTCGTCAGCTTCCTGTAAACCTTCAACAATTAAAGACGCAGAAAGAATGGCACCCTTTGCGGAAGTGTGTGTGTGGTCGCGTTTAAAAAAGTAGTTTCCGGTAACCGAATCTTCACCCATTTCTTCCATGGCTGCAGCCATTTTTTCATTCAGATTAATAAACTGAACTTCTTCCAGAGTAGCTACTTCCTTTGCCCAGTATCCATAGGTTGTATCATTCCGTGGTACTTTGCCATTTTCCCAATCGTTGCGCGGAATGGGTGACATTACAACCGGTGTAACTCCTTTACTTTTGGCTTCAGCAATGTATTGCCGGATATACCAGCCATAGGTATGCACTACTTCGTGAACGCCGGTAAGCATGTTGTCTATTTCTTCGGTGGCGTCGCTAAATCCTTTAATTGTACCCCGTGCTCTAAAGTCATCGTTAATGGGGCCATTGTCGTTGTGTCCGAACTGGATAAGCAAATAATCTCCGGGTTGAAGTTTTCTCAACACCGCATCCCACAACCCTTTGCTTCTGTAGGTTCTGCTACTTGTTCCTCCCAGTGCATGGTTTTCGATGTTAATTCTGGAGGTATCAAAATACTGAACAAGAGGATCGCCCCAGCCCCATAAACCTCCGGAACCGTCGCCTCTGCTATTTTTTACAGTTGAATCGCCAATAATAAATATCGTAGGTTTTCGGGTAGCAGTTTCTTTGGCAGCCGGTGTGCAGGCAAACAGGAAACCGATAAATACAAGTAAACTCAGGATGCGTATCATAATTCAAAAATTTTAGTCAATTTTAAATACAAAGGGCGACGATGATTCGTATTTTCCTCCCTGTGTTGTAACAAATAAATGAGTAGGTTTTCCGTTTTGCATTAGAATTTGTGGCCGTTCAAAACGCCCGTATTTACTCAAATGCTTGGGTTTTGGTGCTTGATCGATGTAACGCGAAACTCCAAAATAACTGATCTTTGGTTCCGACCAGTGAATGCCATCGTCTGATTCCAGAATGATTCCAACTTCGTGGTCGAAACGTCCCATATCGCGGGCCAGCATATAGAATTTACCGTTCTCGATAAATACATTCCCATCTTCCAGCTGGCGATTATTTCCAAAAGACGAGTAATCGATGATGGGATTTTCGGAATAGCGCAGGTAAGGGCCTTCCGGTTTTTCAGCAATCGCCAGGCCGTATTTCCGGTTTCCTCTTATTTTCGGATTTACCGGATTCATGTATTCTTCGTCGTTCCAGGCTTTATAATACAACCAATATTGTCCGTTCGGATGTTTTATAAACGAAGGATTTGAGGTGCAATGATCGTCCCAGACACCTTTTTCGCCCACTTCCAATAAGGGTTGATCCGGTCGTTTCCAGGGGCCGTTCAAGGATTCGGAAGTAGCAACTGCAATACGTTTTGTATTTGTTTTTCGGTTTGAGTTGCCAATGTAAAACAGAAAATATTTTCCGTCGATGTACTGAATATGCGGATTGTGGCAGGTGGTTCCGTCGAAATAACTTTCGCCACGCGGTGCAAGAATGGTTTCTATTTTGGAATACGGACCTTCCGGCTGGTCGGCAATGGCATGTGCTATTTCAGAAGAGTTTATCCAGCCACCCATACCTTTTGAGGAACTCCAGCGCGAGAAAAAAACATGTACTTTCCCATCGGGTGCAACAATCGGACTACATCCCCACACATAATATCCTTCCAATTCGAGTATTCTTCCCAGCGGTTTTAAACGTTTCGAAAAATCAGAAATGTCTTTAGCATCGTATTTTTCATTCTGAAAAGAAGCCCAGCCCTTCCATCCGGAAATAAATAGCGCACTTCCGGTGATCATCGATTTTTGTATGAAACTTCGTCTTTTCATCTTAATTCGCTGATCTTTTTAAAGTGGCTGCCATAAGTCCGATAACCACATCGTTGGTGTTTGTTTCCAGTGTAAGACTTTTCAGTTCCTTTTCCGGATTTAAAACAAGATCGAGTAGGGTAGCTGCACCTCCTTCTATTTTATTGGTTTTGTTTTTTGCCAGTACATTGTAACTATCGAGGTGCCATTTGCCGGTTTTTAAATACAAGCGTGGTGGTTGTGGTGCCGTCAATTGAAAAGCAAATCCATCTTCGTAATAATCCTGTTCGATGGGCCACCAGTTGTCAGGGCTTTTTAATAACAGGTCATCAAAAGTGCCATTAGTATAATTAACCCGCACCAATCCGTTGGTCATGTTAATTTGCATGTGATGCATAGAGCCGGCCATTAAAAGATACAGGTGCGAGGCTTTTCCCGCCAACGGCAATACTCTTTTAACCGGATAATTATCCCACTGCGAAGTAAAAACAATGTTTGTTTCGCTGTTTGCAGGTATTTTTAAGGGTACTCCTTGTGGCGCTAAAATCTGCCCGTTTTGTGCTGCAAGTTTTCTTAATCCCGAGTCATCTATTTCTTCGTGCTCGCGATACGAACACCAGTCACCAATTCCCTGTGTTGGTATACTTAGTGTCGGATAAGGCGAACGCGGACTAAAATATTGTCTGTCGAAAATGCGGTTTATGTTTCCATTAAAATGTTCCGAAAGGTCAACTTTTTCAAAAGTATCTTCTGTTTTCGTTTGTACTTTCCAGTTTATAAGCTTGTCTGAAAATTGCTTTTCGGCTGTTGTTATATGAATGATGTTACTTCCCGGAACCAGATTATCGGTTAAAACAGTAATGTTTTTTGAAGTGCTTTTTGAAGGAATGGTAAGTTTCTGAGAAAAATTTCCCAAGGCTACTTTGCCTTTAAAATCAGCGACTGAGTTATTCTGAATAGCAAAAATAAGCTCATTTTCAGGCTGGTTTTTCGATGCAATAAAACAGACAGGCTTACGCAGTTCAAACGAAAACGGCTGCCACCAGATGGCTTCCTCATTTTTTAGCTGAACAAAAAAAGTTCGCCAACCTACTTCACCTTGTAAAATGGCGTTTATCTGGGTGTTAATCTGTTTTATATTGCCCAAAACCTGCTGTGGATCGTAAATCCCGATTATTTCTGATTTGTTAAAATCGATGGAAATAGTTTCATCCAAAGCATAAACTTCCTGAATTTGTGTTGGTTGGAATGTGTTATCATCCCATTCAATTTCTACTGTGAATTGGGTTCCCGGCAATGAAATCAATTGCAACTCGGGTGTTCCTATGGCGTTTTTATTCCAGGTCCACTCACTTGCTTTATCGTTAATTTTTACCGATTTAATATTGGTACTTTTTGCTTTCAGAGCCAGTTCCAGTGTTAATTCTTTACCAAACTTAGTTTCAATCAGGTAGCGGTCAGTATTTCCTTTTTGTTCAAACTGAAAGTTTATATCAGGCGTTTCCAGTTGGGCAAATTCCCATTCTGATGGCCAACCCGGTGTAATACTTATTTTGTTGTTGAGCAGATTGGGAGAAATACCAAATAATCCTTCCACAAAAGCTCTGGATGCGGTTCCAACCGGATCGGAAAAATCGCGGTACAATTCATCGCGAAATGCATCGTAATATGACAATTGACCAAAATTACCCGGACTACTACCCATAAACATGTAATCGAGGAAAACGCTTTTGGTGAGTTTAAATGCTTCTTCGTTTCGTCCGCTTTGCCAGTAAGCCAGCGCCGTATGAAGTACTTCGGCAAATGCTACATTGTTGATCGACCAGGTGTAGGGCATCCAGTTGGTTGTGGACAAAGTATAATATTCGCCGCTTGCAAGTCCTGCTGCTTCCACCGGAATATGCGGAATTTGATGATCTACATATTGTGTAGCCTGATAAGCCTGAAAAGGATCTGCCAATCCTTCGTCAATACTGTGATAAACAGTCCATAAAGCTGCTGACGGGTGTACCAACTGATTTCCGAGTAAATCTTTGTATTCAGCAAACCAGCCTTTTTCGGGCAACCAAAGCTGCTGGTTTACGGCAGTTTTAATTTTTTCAGCTTCTGCCAGATAAGGCGCAGGATCTTTGCCAATCAGCGTAGCCAGTTCGGCAGCCATTTTATTTGCCCTGTAATTGTATGCCGAAGAGTGAGTTACTCCACCACCGGAGTACTGCAGGGCATCGCTTGCCCAAATGCAACAGTAGGCATCGTACAAACCATCATCGTTGGCATCAAAATTTCGTTTTTCCCAGGCCAGATGACGTTCCAGAACAGGCCAGCTTTCTTTTAAAAAAGCAAGGTCGCCGGTCCAGTTAAAATGCGATAAAAGCTGTGCTATAAACACAAGGTTCATGTCGTAATGATGCGGTTTGTTTATTTTTCCGGGATTGCGGCTAATATAACCGTTGGTAAACAAGGCAGTACCAACTACTTCTTTTTGCCGCGCAAGGTTTGTTTTTGGATCAGGAACAGAAGGACCGGATGCCGGCTCGGTGTACTGAGCATCAAAATATCCACGAAAATGAGTTTTTGCGCGGTCGTGCCAACCCAGCCAGTCGGCAGCATAAGCACCCCTCCAGCCATTTAAAGGCATGCGCCAGGCAATCGCCCCGTGCATAAACGACTGGCCATCCCAAACAGCATCAGCTGCTGTGGAAAGACTGGCTCCAACTGCATTAATGTATTTGTCGGGCGTATTAATTCTAAAACGACTTGCCAAATCTTTTCTTGCAACGTCGGCTTGCTTAAACAGTTCGGGTATTTTATCGTAATCTATATCTTGTTTGGAATCAGGATTGATCAACAAAATATAGTTTTCGTTAGCAGAATGAAGCTTATGCCGTGCAGCAATCACCGGTGAATTCTCTTTTTCAGAAGATAATAATTGTAATGGATTTGTCTGATTGGAAGCATCCACAATCTTTAGCTTAGTCTCTGCTGGAAAGAAACCAAAAATTCGTTTTCGTGTTGTTAATCTTGTCGATTCGATTTCTTCTTTTGAAGGTATGTAATTGTTCTCATATACCTCATTATCGCTTAAACTTCTTCCCGAACCATAATACAGTCGAAACGAATTATTATCGATGAAATATTCATTGTCTGTACAATTTTCTGGTTTCAGATAAAAACTGGATTCCGGATCGGCTCCCAAATCACCATCGCGCGAAAGACGTTTATCGGAAGCGCCTCCAAAGGCCCAGAACAATTCCAAATTGTCAGGAAGATTTTTGCTGTTTATTTTTAAGATCATTCCATCGGCATCGGGCAGAGCAAGCAGTTGCAGACTAATTTCCCCGTTGTTTAAAAGCGGGTCTTGAATCTGGTAAGTCATGGTGCCGGCTTCGTAACGTGCGGTTATTTTTTCTGCATCAATTAACCAGCAAGATGAATCGGCTTGTATTAATCCCAATCGCAGTGTGCCTCCAATGCGAGGCATGTACAAGGCAAATTCGGGCAGGTCGCCGGCTTCTACACGAAAAGCTGAATGCGAACCGTACAAGGCACGATTAAAACGTAAGGTTCCATTTGTAATTACAAAGCCATTCCCGTCAGGTTGATACCGCATTTCGCGGGTTTGTCCGTGCCACAATTTCTCAGTAGGTTCATTCCCTTTTTCAGTACTGCAAGCTGAAAAATGCAGAACCATTGCGATTAAAAATGCAACATAAATAAACGATTTTAAAATACGGTATGTGCGCGTTCTTATCATTTCAAATTAATTATTGCAGCAAGCCAAAGTAGAAATAGAGCGTACGTTTCACAGGTTTTTCCATCTTGTTTAAATTACCGGCAGGCCCCAGATTCCAGGTGTCGTTACTAATTCCCATTGCCAGTTTTGTTCCCACTGGTGGAATACCGTCAAGAAATGAAATATTTCCAGAGGGGAGGGCAGGATAATTCTTTGGTCCCGAAATTCCATAAAAGTCAAATAAACGAACAAACAAATCTTCTTCGTTTGCGACCACAGTAAATTTACCATCTACCGTATTAAATTCCATCCATGAAACATCGGCAAAATAGCCTTTAAATTGTGGATATTCCCAGGAATTATCACCCGGTAAAATATTGTTATAAAGTCGTTCAAACACATCCAAGCGGCCACCTTGTAAGCGGTTTTTCCATACATGCGACGGGCCTTCTCCCATCCATTTTGCACCAATAACATCCGACTCCGGAAAATCGAAGCTAATGCCTGTAAAATACTGTTCGCCTTCCACCTGGTATTCGTAATCCATTTGCAGCCATCCACTGTTGTACATGGTCCAGGTTACTTCTTTCAAATCGCCGGCATACTTCATACTTACCACGTATGCATCTTCAATTTCATGGTGCGAAACATTAATCAGTTCAGCATTGCCGGAAACAAGAACCGGTCCGTTGGAAAAGGGAAGAGGCAAACTGAAGTCGTTTCTCAGGGATTGAATGGTTCCGTTGTTGGTGTTAAAAGTGACAGAAATACCCGAGGCTTTTAGTGTAAGCAAACTGTCGTTTTCAGTATGCTCAACTTTTGCATTCAGCTTGCTATCGCCTGCCTGCCGGGCAATCGGAAGAATGTTATCTTCTTCAATTCCCTGAGCCTTTAATTTAATTAACCTCTCTTTTTCATTCTCAGTTAAGGTTTTCTCAACCAGTTTCATTACCTGGTTTGTGTTGCCAACCGTTTTCCAGCTCCAGCAATAAATTTCGTTATCAAATTGATCGAAAGCCTGCAAATAAAGTGCATCGTACTGATTGAAACCAGCAGGTAAGTCAAGTTTCAGTTCACCTTTCTGAACAGGTGCAACATCAGGAGATAATGCAACTCCCGATTTCATGATTTGATGACTGGCACCACGTTGATAAGGTGTACTAAAATTTACAAGTTTCCATTCAAAACGAAGGTCTTTTAAATTGGTAAAATGATATCTGTTTTCAAGCGGAATAACTCCATTAAAATTATCGGGAAGTTTATCCATGCTTATTTTAACGGGACTGTAAATTTCGCGCATGGCGTAAAAACTACCTTCTTTTTCGCGGTGCGGCCCAACAATTCCATCGGGGGCGTTTACACGGTTGGCATCAATTACTCCGGCCAGATCGGTGCGCACCAACCCTTCATCGGCCAGTACCCAGGAAAAACCACCTGCCGAACGTTCCGAGTTCCAGAACAACTCCCAAAAATCGGCTAGTCCGGCAGCACCACCACCGTCATCCTGAGCATGTAAAAACTCAGTTGGCATGTAAATTAATCCGGCATCCAGAATCTTTTTCGAGCTGAAATAATTTTCGTAGTGGTTGCAATCGATGCCGTTGTAATCGTTACCCGGTTTGTGGTGGGCATGTATTACCGGGCGTTTGGAAGGATCGTAGATCAAATAATCATCATCCAGTTCTTTGTTGGTTCCTCCTTCGTTTCCGTTGCTCCAGAAAATTATTGACGGGTGATTCACATCGCGGATAACCATTTCTTTTACCAGTTTGCTGCCCGACCCGGTATCGTAAGCATTTTGCCACCCGGCCAGTTCATCCAAAACATACAACCCCAGCGAATCGCAATAATTCAGAAATGATTTATCGGGAGGGTAGTGCGCACAACGCACCGCATTCATGTTCATATCTTTAATTAGAAGCACATCGTCAAGGTCGATCCGGGAATTTACGCAACGTCCGGTTTCCGGCCAAAAAACATGACGATTTACACCTTTCATTTTAATTTTTGTACCGTTTACATAAATACCGTCACCTTCTCTGATTTCGATTGTACGGAAACCAAATTTTTCTGTCAATTGATAAACTGCATCAGCTTTTTCTCTTAAACTTACTTTTACTGAATATAGATTTGGTGTTTCAGCAGTCCAGGTGAGTGGCTTTTCTATCACACACGTTAAGGTTACCAGAGAATCACCTGCTGAAAGTTTTGTTTCAACTGTTTTTACAATCGTACCGCGGGCATCTTTAATTTCAGAAACAACGGTCTGATTTTTTTGCACATTTACCGGAAATACATCCATCGAAAACGATCCGTTTGCCAGAGCGTTTACAGCCACTCTGTCGATAAAAGATGCAGGAACGGCTTCGAGGTAAACCGGACGGAAAATGCCTCCAAAAATCCAGTAGTCAGCGTAACGTTCAGCGCGGTTAACCGATTGGTTTCCCGAACGTTTGTGTACGGTCACTTCCAGTTCATTTTCTTTCCCTTTATTTAGTTTATCGGTAATGTTGTAACGAAAACGGTAAAATGATCCCTGATGGATTGGGCCTGCCAACTCTCCGTTTATTTTAACTTCGGTGTCGGTCATTGAACCTTCAAAGACAATAAATACTTCTTTTTTATCCCAGTTTTCAGGAACAGAAAATTGGTGTTTGTAAATTCCGGTTTCGTCGGCAAATTTGAATTTTTTACCGTAAGTACGGTAATCCCGTCCGTAACCGTATTCGCCAAATCCTTGTTGTTCCCAGTGCGACGGAACTTCGATGTTTGTCCAAACGCCACTTTTACGACCCGAAGTACAGAAAAAATCCCAGGTAACTGTATTTTCATTGTCGGTCCCCGACAAATATTTTACTTCCTTTTTTTCGGGGCTTGCCCAGGTTGTCAGCCCAAAAAGAAGGACCAACAAAATTGCCGTTGAATTTTTTATGTACTTCATGTGAAGATTATTTTAGCTTATTTGACTGTTCGAATAGATGTTCTTGGTTGTTTTTTAGTTGATTACAAGCGAAAAGTTAGTGCCTGCTTTTTCAATCAGAATTTGTTTTTTCTCACTATCATAGTGCCATTGATCTGCACCGGTAATACTTTCAGGTTGTATTTCACTGTGTACGATAAAAGAAAAATCGTGTTGCCGTTGTGCTTTTACCTCCAAAATTCCGTCAGCCGGTGTAAACCTAATTTCAACGGGCATAAAATTACCTCCGTCGCCCATTGGTTCCAGGTACGAAATAAATGCCTCTTTCATTTGCAGAATCTGAATCTCCATTTCCTCCGAAAAAAGAGTGGTATCTCCCTGTGCAATGGCTTGTTTGGCGGTTGGATTTATAGGAATTATAACAAGATCTTTATTCGCTGATAGTACTCTGATTTGTTCGTCCAATGAAGGCAAGGCTTTTTCCTCGGGCTGTTCAATTACGGCAGGAGAATGAATCTCAGGTTGTTGAATGTTGTTGCATTCTATCAATTCAACGGCTTTGCCACTCGCCGAAGTGAGTTGAACATTGGTCATTGTCCAGTCGCTGGCATACGTTAATTTGCCGCTTTCTTTTGCTTCAACGGTCACATTTTCGAAACTTATATTATGAATGTGTTTTTCAGGATAAGCATTGGCATAAAATGCCTGTTCAGCATTTTCAACCCTAACATTGCTGATTTTTATATCGCGAAACTCAGGTATGCCTTTTTCTTCCGGAGTTACACGCTGACTTAACACCCGCCAGCGATCCTTAATTTCCTCTTCAGGAATACTTTCCGGAATGTTGCAGTAACTGTATTCAGGGTACCAGTTCAATTCAAAATGAAAGGGATTTGCCACGTCTTTCATTTTTATGTCGTGAAACCAAATATTCTCAATTAAACCACCACGCACTTTTGCCGACTTAAACCGGATTCCGGTGCTTGTTCCAATGGCTTCCAAACCATACACTTCAATGTTTTTCATTCCACCTGAAGTTTCGCTGCCCAAAGTAATCAGTCCATGACCGGAGCGGGTAATACAATTCCGGTAAACAATATTTTCGGCCGGGCGATTTACACGTAACCCATCAGCATCTTTGCCTGCTTTTATACAGAGGTTGTCGTCGTTGCAGTCGATGTCGCAATTTTCAACCAAAATATCTTTCGACGAATCGGTGTCAACTCCGTCGGAGCTTGGTCCGTGTCCACCAATGTTATTTTGAACCACCAATCCATCTACATGCACACGTGTGCTGTAAGTCAGCGAAACGGTCCAAAATCCGGCACGTTTTACAGTAAAATCCTTTAAAAGCACATCTTCCGATTCCCAAATCACAACCGGCCGAACCCGCTCGCAGTCGTAGTCAACGGCCCAGCGAATGCCTTTGTCGTTGTATTCGCCGTACATTCCACCGCTGTATTTTGGATCGCCCCAGAATTTGTCCCACCAGTATTTGCCGTTGCCATCAATTACACCTTTACCGGTAATTCGAACGTTTTTTTGTTCGTATACATTTATAAGGGCCGCCGGCCATTTCATTTCTATTCCGGCAATCCGGGTGGGTAACCTGGGATAGTAATCATTGTTTTGAACCGCCAGAATGATAACACCTTCACCGATGTGCAGGTTAACATTCGACTTTACAAAAAGCGCTCCCGACAAATACGTACCTGCCGGAAAAATTACTTTTCCACCTCCGGCTTCTGCAGCCGCATCAATTGTTTTTTGAATGGCTTCTGTTGTTAGTGTTTTACCATCGGCAACCGCACCGTAATCGGCAACATTAAACTCCTGCTCCGGAATTTGCGCAAAAGATGCATCGTAAAAAATAGTTTCAAGGTGTTGAACAAGTTCACTTTTATGCTCTGAATTGCATGCTGAAAAAAACAAACCGGCTATTAATAATGGAAAGAGTAAACGTTTCATGAAAAGAATGGATTTATTTCGTTTTTATTAATTCAACACTCAATTTTGTTAGTGCAGTCAGGTTAACCGGTCCCAAAAGCCCTGATTCCAGAGGATTCCAATGCATGGCAGTAAACGTGCCATCGAGCCCCACATTTGTTCTCTCATGAGCTGCAAAATTGATGTTGTAGAATTTTTTGTATTGTACACCTCGTTTTTCCAAATCGATCATGCTGTTTGCCATCAGGTTGGTTACCTGAATCTCCAATTCGTTGTTTTCTGTTAGAAGAGCTCCTGGAATGTTTATTTGAAAATCGGGGCCAACCAGTGTTCCCAGTTTTTCGCCGTTTAGGATAACAACTGCCGATTCGTGTACCTTTCCAAGGTTCAACACATATGTGGAAGCATCTTCTGCCGGCTTTTTAAAAGTGGTTTTGTAACTGGCAGTTCCAGAGAACTTTTGTAATTCATCAGATTCTTCTGTCCATGACTTTAATTCTGACGTTTTATACGACTCGGGTAGGGAAGGAACGCCTTTGGTAAAGCTTATTTCCCATTCATTTTTCAGATCTGTTGATGTATTTGAAGTTTGCCACAGTGGAAAGTCAGTTGCTTCAACTGCTGAAGAATACCATTGCAGAATTCGTGTTTCACCGGGTTTTAGCTGAAGATAAACTTCGCTCTGGATTCCACTCGTTTTTTTAACAGTGGCTTTTCCCATCTCTTCAGTCATCGGATCAAATAGAACAGCTTCTTTTCCCGACGATTGAATCGTTAACCACTGATCAATGGTTTTACCCGACCAGTTGCTTATAAAATAACAGGTTCCTTCGGGGCGGATAACGCGGTTAAACCAAAGTCCCGCATCTGCCATACTTTCGGCATAAATATTTTCGGAGTTTAATAGTTCAGGAACGTTTGCACTTTTTACAATCTTTCCGGAACCGTGCGACGCAGAAGAAACTTCGCCTGTTGTCTGAAAATTTAAACTTTTAACCAGGGTTTGGAATTCTTTTTGCCGTGCTGCCAGATCGGACAATCCGGATACATCGTTTGGTAGTTCCTTTTCAAAAATGATGGTTGCACCGCCTTCTGCCAAAGCCATCAGTTTTTGCATGGTTTCCAAGGGAATATAATCGGTCGCCGGAATCAGGATGGTTTTATATTTTACATTTCCTGAAAAGATCGATTGGTTTTGGCAGGTGAGTTTGCCAATTTGTTTGTCCGAAATGTAATCAAAAGTGTATCCTGATTTTATGAGATGATTACTTAACTGACTTGTTAACTCTTCCGTATGTCCGCCAAAGTGAGGCAAAATAGTACGGTCTCTTTCAGTCCATGCATCGTAAATCGGGAAATACAGCAGGATATCGTTGTTTGGTGTCGAATTTTGCATAAACGACTGGCAGTTGGTAACGTAGCGGTTAACTTCCTTTAAGTCGTTCCACCACGAATTGCTTGGTGCAAAATGCACTGCTGCATAAAACATCCAGCCCGGGTATTCTTCAGCTTTAGGAGAATAAGGTGTTCCGTGGTACACAATGTGGTTCACACCGTTGGCAAGGTAATTATCGAGGTTTTGTTTTACCGCCGAAAGATTGGCAAGAAAATGTTCGTCGAGCCAGGTTGCTGCTTCGCAGGCAATTAAAGGTTTGCCCGAAACATGTCCGGCTGAAGTGGCCATTTTTATACGCATCGGGTCGGTTCCTTCTGTTTCTGGAATGTGACTGGCTTCGTATAAATCCAAAATATTGGCAGGCGATCCGTGTGCCTGATTACGAATTATGGCCTGATGCGATTCGGCCCAGCCGGCCCACACTTTTGTAAACCGGTCGAGTAACAAATCTGAAATTGTTTCGCGGTAATCGCACAACACACGTTTGTTGTTTTCTTCTGTGTCGTTGCCAAATAAGGCAGGTAAATATTGTTTCAGGTCGTAGCCTCTTCTATTCTTAAATTCGTCGAAAAAAAGTGGTGTCCAGTTGGAGTCTCCCCGGGCATCGTCCACTTCGTATGAGTCGTTAAAAAAGGCACGTAAACCGGTTAAATCAATGTCTTTTGCATTTTTATCAAAGTCAGCTAAAAAGAGTTTGGCTGCTTCTTCCGAGAAATGGTCAATTACGTTTCCTTCGCCACCGGTGCCGGCGCGTTCCACCATTTTACCGTGCCAGCCCTGAAAAACTGCATATAAATTCCAATCTCCTTCCGGAGCTTCCCAGTTAAGCGTCCCATCCGAATCCACTTTATCTGTTAATTCAAGCACTTCACCGTTTTTATTAAATGCCATTAGGGTTTGCAGGGGCAGCGGCTTTTCAAATTGTACCTGATCGAGAGCCAGTTCCTGCAGATTGGTGTTGCTGCTGATGGGGAATTTTACTTCCGATATATCAACCCGGTGTCCAACAGCACGCACGGCTGCCGGCTGAATAAATTGTACTTTCTCATTTAATTTTTCGCCACCTTTTAAACTGTAACTTTTAAACTGTACATTTTTACAGGCGTGTTCAGCACCAATCCAGGGACCGCCAAATGGCCAGCCCGAAGCATTTGCCAAATCAATGCCCAAACCAAGTCGTTGTCCTTCTTTTAAAGTATGTTCAAACATGGCCATCCATTCCGATGACTGGAAACTGAGTGATTGATCTTCGTATCCTTTTACATCGTAAATCGGAGTAATTTCAACGCCACCAAATCCGGCTGCTTCCAGTTCCTCCATGTTGGCGGTTAAGTCGCCGGCATTTACAGCACTGCCATGCCACCACCAACGGGTCCAGGGTTTTGTTTCATTGGTTTTTTCGGGCCATGTAACTTGCTGTGGCTTTTGGCATGAACTACCAATAAGGCCGATTACCAAAGCTGTAAAAATGATTTTTAGATAAGATTTTGGTGTCATTGAATAAAGTTTTTTTCGTTTATAAAACGAATGTTAAGTTGGTTGATCCTAATAATATAAGCCGGGAGATCTGCTACTTGTCGATTAATAATCCGGCTACTTTTTTGTTCCATTCGCGTGCAATTAGCTCATGGCCAGCAGGCATGGGATGAATACCATCCCAAATCCAATAGTTGGCCGGTGCTTTTTCACAAGCTTCTGTAAACGGTTTCTGTAATTCAACATAAACTGTATCGAATTCTTTGGCTAATTTACGAATAACAGTTTGTCGCTTTTGTATTTCATGCTGATATGTTTCCAGTTTGTCGGCGACTCTTCCAACCGGCAAACAAAAGGGTTCACATAAAATTATCTTTGTATTTGGTAAAGCCTTTTTTGTTTGGTTTAAGATGTTACGATAATGCTCTTCAAATTTTTCGATGGATTCCGGTTCCCTGTCCCAAATAGTTGCTGCAACATCGTTTATTCCAACTAAAATGCTAATTACATCAGGTTTTAAATCGAGCGTGTCTTTTTGCCATCGGGTTTCCAGATCTCTTACCCGGTTCCCACTAATGCCGCGATTGTAAAACATAAACTTCTTTTCCGGATAGTCAAACCAATATTTACTTGAAATAATAAACTGGTAACCGTGTCCCATTACATGGTTCCAATCGTCATTTCTGGTACGATTTCCATCTGTTATAGAGTCACCTTGAAAAAGTATAGTCAGGCCACTTTTACCCTCTTTCTGAAGCACCGATCTGCTTGTGTTAACGGCAGATAGTAAACCGGGTGCAGTAAAGGCTGCCACTCCGGCAATGCCTGTTTTTCTAATAAAGTTTCTTCTCGACTTATTCATGGTTCCGATATTATACATTATTGTATTGAGCAACTGAGCTTAAAAAACTGGTTTCAAATTTTCCCATTTTACATCCCAGTCTTCCGGAAAACCGGGATTTTGTTTTGTGTTGCCTTCATAACCGGCGCACATCATTGCTACTGCTGTCAATACGCCTCCATTTCCTGGAAGATACAATCGCAGACGTTGATCCTGGTAATTGTGTCCGTTTTTCAGATAGGTATTTTTTTGTACGCCTTTTAATAAAAGATCTACCGCTTTTTCCGGTTTTCCCAAACGGGTTGCACTCATAGCGGCCATCGGATAGTCCCAACCCCAGGTACGCGTCCAGTTCCAGGTTTTCTCTATGTAATCGAATGTGTTACTCATCACTGCGGTATCCATTTTTACCGTAGCAGGTAAAATCCCAAAGGCTCCTAAAACCATTGGATGATCGGAATAATATTCTTCATTTTCATACGAATCGGGTGCACTTTCAGCAGCCAGATACAATCCGTTTTTCTGCGCAAAAGGAGGCAATCCGTCTATTATTTCCTGCCAATCGGGATTAATTGGTTTGCCCATTCTTTCATGCCACTTTTGTGCAACAGACAACGCCCAGTGCCAGTAAGCGACTTCAAAAGGCGGATTAGTTGTAATCTCCCGAATCAGACTTTCCTGTGCAGGAATTAGTGGCGGACCTAAAATGTATCGTTTGTTTTTTTCTTCGTAACGTGTAAAATCGGCCATAAATTCGGCGGTTGCCAAAACCAGTTTTGCATATTTTTCAAGTGTTTCCGCGCTCGGATTGTTTTGATAACACTGTTCGGCAAAATAAATAATATGCGGTTGCTGCCAGATTAAAAATTCACCCACTCCCGATGGGCTGTCGTTTCCTGACGAATCGGTCATTTTAGGCCAGCGCACTCCTTCGTAGCCCTGAATTGATGCCTTTGTTTTAGCTTTGTCGAAAATGGCATTGTAATAGCCCAAACTCTTCTCCAAAAGTTCGGTTCGGTTCCAATAGGCAAAATGTACACCGTGCCACCAGTGCATTTCCAGATGTGGTTTGCCGTACCAGCTGTTGTAGGTTAAACCGGTTTCCTGTGGCGGAAAATTTCCTGCACACTGAACGCGGGTGAGGTATTGCGACAATACTACACGACGTTCGATTTCAGCAGCACGCGGATCGGCAGTGGCTGAAAAATCGACTGCTCCGCCCGATTGCCAGAATTCCTCCCATTTTTGAGTGCTGTAGTCTTTTGTGTTTTCGAAATCCGTGGTTTCTGAAAAATCGTTTTTAGGGCTAAATGCTACAAATACTGAAATTTCAGTTGTTTTAGTTGCAGGTTGAAGTACAAAATAATGGTCCTCTTTTGTAAGCAAATCAGCATTTCCGGTCCAGTTTACCTGCACAAAATATTTTGTTGTATCAATGGAATGTTCAAAAATAGCACTGTTGTTTGTTTTTGCAATAATGGCTGAATGATGCAGGCTTTGGTTGCCCCAGTCGCAGCCATCGCCGCCCCACAAGGCAGTTGGATAGGGGAAACGGAGCTTAATTCCGAGAAGCCCTTTTTTAAAACGGTCGAAATTAATGTTTGCGGCAATAAAATCTTTTTCGGGATGCGAAAGCGTTGTTACACGGATATTCTCGTTTTCCACATCGAAACTACTTGTGATCAGTCCTTCCCATAAATTAAGCTTCTGATTGATGTTGGTGATCTGTGTGGCTTCCACCGTCGACTTATCCTGGTTTAAAAGTTCAAGCCCTATGCTTCCAAGGTGCAAACGGTGTGGATTTTCTCTGAAATAATTGGCCGCATCTTTTTGTCTGCCTGCCTCTTTCCACTGCACGGCATAAGGAATTTTACGACCTTCAACATCGTAATATTTGTAGGTATCTTTTAGTTCAAAATTTTCTGTGTTTGGATAGCTGTGCCATCCCCATTCGCTCATTGTTCCCAATGGAATTCCATTTTCGTAGATCTCAGGAAAAGTTTGAAGGCCGGTTGCATCAACTGTTAAAGCAAATTTTCCGTTTCCAACAGTTAACGATGCAAGTGTATCGAATGATGTATTTTCGATATTGTGACGGGTAACTACTTCGAAACGGTTAATTTTTGAGGTCTGGTTTGTGCTTGTTGAACACGATAAAACAGACCATAAAACAAGCGCGGATAACAGGCTAATTTTAAACTTTTTGAGATTCATACGATTAAATTTTACTATTGTTTGAATGAAGAAAAAGGCTATTACGAAATTGAATTTGTATTAATTCTGATTTTCTTTTAAAATGTTGGTTAAATAGGAGAGGACAAAACAGCCGGTAATTCCCTTCACTTGTCTTGTCCTCTCTGCTAAAATAACTAAACTATTCTACAATAAAAAGTCAGATTTACATCTGTTACTCGTAACCCTTATTTTGAGAATATAATCCCTCTTTAACATCCATTTGCTCTTGAGGGATTGGATAAATTATATGATCTGCATTGATTGATTTGCGCATCTGATCAGCTACGTCTTCAACCGGAATCCAGGCATTCATTACGTCAAGTACTTTTCCTGTGCGTACCAAATCGTGCCAGCGTAAACCTTCTCCCAGAAATTCTTTACGTCGTTCTTCCAAAAGATCGTCTAATGTTGCATTAGAAAGAGGTTCGATTCCAACACGAGCTCTAACATCGTTAATAATTTTATCAACATCGGCCTGAGAGCCTGGAGCACCTTGCAGGATACATTCTGCTTTCATTAACAGAACATCGGTGAATCGGAGAATTGGAAAATTGATACCGAAATCAAAACGGTCGGCACCCCAGGTTGCCGGATCGGGACGTGAGAATTTTATGGTAACCGGATCTTCTACATACTGACCATTACTTTCGTCCACATAACCCATTTGAACATTAAATGCAAAGCGGGCATCGTTTATGGTATCGTATGAGTTGATAAGATCAAATGATACATCTTTGGTTTCAAGACCGATGGCATATGGATAACCAACAGAACGCCAATATGCAGAACCTGCCAACTCTCCGGGATATGCACAACCCACACCAAGGCCACCTTTTTGATACTGGATATCAAAAACAATATCAGAGTTGTTTTCATTGAGCAGATCGAATGTGGCTGCATAATCATCGAGCATATCAAAAGGTCCGCCAATTACCTCGTTTAACAAACTTAGAGCCTGGGTATAATCATTTGTTTCCAAACAAGGTCCATCAGTATGAAGAACAGGACCAGAGCGGGTTAAATAAACCCTGGCAAGAATACCTTTAGCTGTGTATGAAGTTGCACGGCCAATATTATCGCCGGTGTACGATGTAGGCAATAATGAAGCTGCATCCTGTAAATCTGAAATAATCAGATCGTATACTTCCGATACCGGATTTCTTCCTATTTCTAATGCTTCAGTTGGCGTAACCAGATGATCGATAACCGGTACAGGTCCAAAATACTTAAGCAAATCGAAATAGAACAGAGCCCTTAAAAATTTGGCTTCACCTTCAAATTGATTACGTTTTGTGGCATCAGGAACCAAATCTTCTGAAATGTTGTCTAACACAGTATTGGCACGCATAATGCCTGTGAAGTTTGTATTCCATGCTTCTTTCATGTATTCGTTTGTGGCAAGGGTAAGGGCAAAATTATTTACCGGTTCGTGGGCACGAACCCCCATTGATCCAACTCCGTAAATATTATCGGAACGAACATCAGATAAATGGAATTGTCGTTCAGGATATGAACTTAATGACTTATAAACGCCATTGATTGCCTGCTCAAAACCTTTTTCACTGGTGAAAAATCCGTCTGAACTGATGGCTGAAATTGGCACCTGATTTAATTCGTCTTCACAGGCGGTTAAACCTACTATGAAGAATGCTAAAAGGATAATTATATTTTTTTTCATTGCTATTCAGATTTAATCGTTAAAAAGTAATGTTTGCTCCAAAAATCATTGATTTTGCCAATGGGGCACCACCGTAGTCATCACCACTGGTATTTACAGCTTCAGGATTGAACCCACCGTAGTAATTGTCGTTACCAAACCAGTTTTCAGCAGTGACATAAATGCGTACTCCGCTAACTACGTTGCTTTTGATGTGTTGTCCCAAATCGTAACCAAGGGTAATATTTCTTACTCTCCAATAATCATTAGAGTACATCCAGTCTGTGTTCTTAATTCGACCAAAACTTGAATTCACTTTTCCTTTCAATCCATCACCCGGATCTTCCGGAGATCTCCAACGATCGGCCCAAAGTCCGATTGCCTGGTCTAACCATCCCATACCGGTTCTGTCCATAGCCCTTCCAAAAGTTGAGTAGAGTGTTCCTCCGTGTTGTCCCTGAACTAAAATATTCAGATCGAAACCTTTATAACGGAAGTTATTGGTTATACCCCAAACGTAGTCTGGATTTGGATGTCCCAAAATCTGACGGTCATCCGGAGAAATAACTCCATCACCATTGTAATCAACATATTTTGGATCTCCTTCCACCTGGTTCCCATACAATGCCGCTCCGGCATCAATGTCAGCCTGAGTTAAAATTCCATCCTGTTTTACTACATTAATGCTGTACATGGGTTCACCTACGGTAAGAATGTTGTGTTGAATATCGTATGCTCCACCTAAAATTGGTGTATTATTCGGTCCTAACTGACGTACTTCGTTGGCGTTAAACCCTAAGTTGAAACTGGTTGTCCACTCAAATGCTCCGGAAAAGTTTCTGCTATTTAATTCAAATTCCCAACCGTGATTAAATACTTCTCCAATGTTTGTAAGAGCTGTGGTAAAACCTGTTGCTGCAGGTACCGGAATACTTAGTAAAAGGTTGGTATTTGTTTTTGTATAGTATTCAATAGAACCATAAACACGATTGCTGTATATTCCAAAATCCAGTCCATAGTTTAAGGTTTCCGATTCTTCCCATCCTAAATCTCCGTTTGGATAATTTTTTGATGCCTGACCAACCACCTTTGAACCGTTAAATGAATAATCAGCTGCCTGTAGCAAAGCGATATGAGTATAATCGCCAATACTGTTGTTTCCTGCTTTACCCCAACTAAAGCGCGCTTTTAAGTTGCTTAACCAGTCAACATCAGCTAAAAAGCTTTCTTCAGAAACACGCCATCCGAACGACGCTGCCGGGAAAATCCCCCATTTAGTATCGTTTCCAAAACGTGAAGAACCATCGCGACGGATACTGGCAGTTAACAAATAACGCTCCATGTAACTGTAGTTTACCCTTCCGAAATAAGACAGCAACACACTTTGAGATTCGTATGTATCGGTTGCAGTCGCTTTAATGTCATTGGCATCATTTAAAGTGGTGATATAATCGGTACCAAAACCACCTGTTGTTCCAATTCTAAAATTTTCCAGTTTATTGAAATTATAAGAGAAACCTGCTACTGCCGAAACATTGTGGGTTTCATTATAAACTCTATTGTACGCAAGTGTATTTTCGTTTACAAACGTTTGACGGGTAAAACCACTATAACTGCCGCTGGCAACACGTGCTGAAGGCGTTTTCCCATTAACAAATGCTGGTCTGTAATATTTGTATTTCTGATCGGTATGATCAATGTTTGCTGATGATTTAAATTTTAACCCATCAATAATTTCATACTCACCAAAGATGGTTGCCAGTGTTCTGAAAATTTTGGTTTCTCCAATTGTATTTTCTAAAACGGCAACCGGACTGTTACGCGAGTTTCCATAAGTTAACTGTCCGTTCTCGCCAACGTTAATATTTAAGCTAACTTCTTCTTCAGTTATTGGAGGCATTCCAACAGCAACGTGTAAAATACGGTCTTTCCCTTCTACTCCCGGATCCTGGCCAATTGAATATGAAGGTGCTATGTTGATTCCTGCGGTAATTTTTTCGTTTGGTGTTACTTCAATATTTGTACGCATCGAGAAACGCTCGTAATCAACATTGTTAAAATAGGCTTGCTGATTAAGGTAATCACCCGATACAAAATATTTAATTCCATCGTTTCCACCATTGGCCGAAAGCTGGTAGTTTTGCACAATACCTTTTCTGAAAACTTCATCTTGCCAGTCAACCGATTCATATTTTCCCAGGTCACTTTTATACCAATCCGCATCAGGAATTTGGTTGCGGTCGAAACTGCCAATGTTGGCAATGCGTGTTGCATAATCATCTGAAGCCGATCGGTTCTGGTCTCCCGGATCTTTTGATATATAATTAACATCCATATATTCGATGGCACGGTCGATCCACTCATCAGTATTTAATACATCCATTTTACGGTTGGGTTCATTCCATCCGCTGTACATGTTAAAGTTGATGGTTGGTTTCCCTGTTTTTCCTTTTTTAGTTTGAATGAGTACAACACCGTTTGAAGCTCTCGAACCATAGATTGCAGCTGCTGCCGCATCTTTTAAAACCTGGATTGATTCAATGTCGTTGGGATTGATGTTATCTAAAGGATTACCAGATGAGAAACCTCCCGATGAATTTTGTGTTGACATTTCCAGCGGAAATCCATCGATAACATACAATGGCTCATTGTTTGCTGTAATCGATCCTGTTCCACGAATTTGGATACTCATCCCTTTACCGGGCATTCCACTGGTTTGTTTTACGCGAACACCAGCCATTTGACCTACTAAAGCCTGATCGAGGCGTTGAACAGGACGTTCGTTTAACTGGTCTGCGCTGTAGTGTGCAATTGCACCGGTAACCGATGCTTTCTTTTGTGTACCGTAACCAACTGCTATTACTTCTTCAATACCAATTGCATCAGGTTCAAGAGTAATATTAATTTCGGTTTTACCTGCAACAGCAATTTCCTGTGGTTTCATTCCTACAAAAGAGAAAATCAATACGGCATCTTCAGGAGTGTTGTTTAAAGCATAACTACCATCACCTGTTGTTACAGTACCCTGAGTTGTTCCTTTTATAATAACGGTTACTCCCGGAAGTGGAAAACCTTCGCTATCGATTACTTTTCCTTTAATTGGGTTTTGCTGAACTCCATTTCTATTTTCCTGTGCTTCGCTGATTGGAGTAATAGCAATGTATCTGTCAATTACTTTGTACGAATAATCGCTTCCTTCAAGTAAATTAGACAGAATGTTTTCAATACTCTGCTCATTGAATTTTACATTTACCTCTTTATCTAATATTGTTTCATTAGATTTTATTATAAAACGGTAATCTGTAACTTTTTCCAACTGTTCGATAACTTCTCCAAATGAAGATTTCATTTCGAGAGAAATTTTTTGAGTTTGCCCGTACGAGCTTGCATAAACATGTATGCATAAGAACATTACCAAAAACGCAGTTATTTTCATAATCCGCAAAAGTTTTTTAATTGGTGCCCATAGTGGGACACAACCTGTTTTTTTCATAAATTTGAAATGTTTTGATTGATGAATAAATAGCCTGTTGTCAGCAGGCTTATGTTTATCGCCGTTCGGATGGAGGTTTAGAGATCCATCCAGCGTAACAGACCGGAGATATTGTCAGTATTTTCGGTCTGCTTTTTTTTAGGTGATTGTAGTTTTTTCCATTTTGTTTTAGTTAAAGTTTGCAATCTAGTTAATTAGTTTATTTCCAGTATATTAATGTCGGCTGATCGGTGCGATACTCAATTCTGTATTCGAGCGAACTAGTCAGCTTAAATACTTCCAGTATTTGGTCAATAGGTTTGTTTTTTAATATTGTTCCGTTATATAGATCTTCTTTAAGTTCAGTGTTTTCAAAAATTATTTCCACATTGTACCACCGTTCAATTTTAAGTGCAATATTCTGAAGGCTTTCATCTCTGAAAGTTACCAATCCTTCTTTCCAGGATGTAAAAAGCCCGGTATTCACATCGCTAAGTACAATTTTATTTTCGCTTTTAATATATTGTGCATTCTGGCCGGGAATCAGAAGGCTTAGTTCATTTCCTGCCTGATCGAATACGCCCAAACTACCTTCAACGAGGGTTGTATTTATTTCCCCTTCTTTAGGGTAAGCCTGAATATTAAAGGAAGTTCCATAAACCTTTAGCGAAATATCGCCTGGGGTATGAACTATAAAAGGATGTTTTTTATCGGAATATACATCGAAAAAGGCTTCACCTTCCAGTTTAACCAAACGTTTGCCGGAGCTAAAGTCTGCATTGTAAAATAACTTACTTCCCGAGTTGAGATGTACAGCAGTTCCGTCTGGCAAAGTTACTTTCGACATCTGGCCGGGAGGAACTTCAATTTCGGTTTGTGAAAAATAAACTGAGTCTGAAGATTCTTTTTGAATGAGATATTCAACAAATAGCCCGAGTGCAAAAATTACGATTGCAACCGCAGCATATTTTTGAACGGATAGGGTTAATATTCTTGTTTTTTTCGAAAATGAATCTTTTTTATTTAAGCTTTTCCACAGCACCTCCGAATCATCTTGCGATGATGAAGTTAAAGCCCATGCCTGCTTGTAGCGAATAAATGTTTTTCGATTTTCAGCAGATTCGTCTATCCATTCGAAAAGCGCTTTAATCTCAGCTTCTGAGGCTTCCTGAGCCAGATATCTGTACATGTAAGTTTGATCCATTTTATTGCTCTCTGTAATTAAGTACACGTTGATTTATTCGAACCCCATATCGGGATGATATTTTTTTTGAAAAAATAATTTATAGCGTATTTTTTTTTGATCTCACTCAAAATTCTGAATCAACATCAGTTCAAATACTGAACAATTAGTTGCACCAAAATTGCAGGCAAGTACTCCGAAAGATTCTTTTTTAAAGCTTTAATTGCACGAGTCATGTTAGCTTCCACCGATTTTATATTGATGCCCAGATCTTCGGCAATTTCTTTGTTCATTTTCCCTTCAAAACGTTTTTTAATAAAAACCTCCCGGCATTTTTCAGGAAGATTGCTGATTGACTTCTGTATCAATTCTTCCAATTCAATAAATTCGAGGGAGTTAAAATCGAATGATTCCAGCACTTCTGCATTTAATAGCTGTTCTTTTTCGTGTAAAGCGTGGTCCGTATATTTTTCCTCAACTGCTTGATGACGAATAAAATTAAGGCAGTTTGATTTTGCGAAAGTGTATAAAAATGAATTTATCCCGCTGGGTTTTTCAATTTTATTACGATTCAGCCATAAATTTATAAATGCTTCCTGAGTAATGTTTTTGGCATCATCGTGATCTGAAATAAATTGATCACAAAATCCGATGATCTGATTGAATTTTGACTTGAATATGTGTTCAAATGCCAGTTCGTCACCGTTTTTAAAGCGGGAGAACAAGAAATCATTTAAACTGTTATTATCAAGTGTCATAAATTAAGTTGTAGTCCTGAAAAACAAAAATGCAATTTTTTGGGTGTATTACGCTTAACTGATGAAAAAAACTCTTAAACCCTGCTTTTTCATTTGTTGTTGTACATGTTTCAGTAAAAGGCTGTTTTTCCGGAATATACCGTGTTCGAACCTGCAATTTTTACAAGATAAATTCCATTAATTCTATTCTGTGTTTCAAGTTGCACCTCTTGTTGTCCAACTTCAAGCAATACTTCTGAGCGGGCAATCAGCTTACCATCAATCGAGTAAAGGGCAAACTGTAACTGTTGAGTTTTATTTGAAAATAAAGTAAAGTTAAAACCATTTCTGTTTTGGTTGAGCGAAATATTTACCACATTAAAGTCCTCCTCCTGAAGAAAATATTTGGGCGCAGATGTAACGATTTCTATTTTGCCAACCCCTGAATAAGCTTTAACCGATAAATTTACGGTATTGGTATTTTCAAGTAAAAAATCGTAGGGAAGCTGGTCGTTCCAAAAATCACAATCCGTAGGATTCGAAATCTCATTGTCGGTTTCGGTGCACGAACCTGAGTAAATACAGCCCGAAACGCAGGCAAAACCATGACCTTTGAATTTATCGGTAGTAATGGGCAGATTTACACTTTCGAAATAGCAATTTTCAAATTTTGCATGTGCTCCGTTCCGAACGGCAAAACCATAATCAGTAATATTTTCGAGGTAATTGTTGAAGTAGTGCATTTGTCCAAAACGTAAACTAGGGTTTCTGCCATCGGTATTTGCAAACCAATTGTGATGAAAAGTAACTTGCAGATTTTGATCCTGTTCGCCGTTGTTATCACTATGTCCCACCAACACAGTTTTCATGAGGTCGTGAAAGTAGCACCAAGAAACGGTTACATTGTGCGAACCTTTTTTTATATCGTTTATATCGAGCAAACCGTCGTAGGTGTCGTAGCCAATTTCCGGCCCCACTTTACGATGAAATTCGCAATGATCGATCCACACATGATGACATTCGTCGATGGTTAGATCGTCGTTGGGATAAAACACTTCATGGATTTTTAAATTCCTGACAATTACGTTAGAGTAATCGCGTATATTCAGCGATATATTTTGTAGTTCGGCAAAACCCGAAGATGATTGTGAGTCACCTAAAAATGAAATGTCTTTTCCTCTTTTTATGGTAATAACTGTAGAGGTTTCAGCTTCAATTTTCCCTTTGATGATAACTGTTTCTGCCGTGTAGTTGTCTTCGCGTCTGGCTCCCCAAGCAATAAGCTGAGCAAGGCTTTCAATGACCGTTACCTTGCCATTTTTACCTCCGGTTGTTGTTTCAACACCTTCGCTGCTAACAGTGGCATAGCCAATGATCGAGAACTCGGGTTCCGGAAGATTTAATTCAATTTCAAGGAAATGGGCTACCAGTGTTTTATTCTCGTTTAAGATAAAATTTAAGGTGTCCGATTCTGAGGTACAATCACCCGTCCAGTTTTTAAAAATGCTGTTAAAATCGGCTTTGGCTATTAAACTTATTTCTTCTCCTTCAAAAAGTAAATCGTTATCAGGAAGTTGAAGGATTTGCCCGTTTCCATCTATTGATAAATTCAAGGAAAAAGTTTGTGCCTGTTCTCCCGTAATATCAAATAAATCGATATTTGGGCCACCTTCGCTTCCAACAGAAGTACATTTTAAATAATTAACTCCTGCATTAAATGAGGAATTTATTGAAAGGGTATCCCAGCTTGTCCAGTTTCCGGTGGTTTCAAAATCAAGCGATTCGGTTATTACAACATCATTCAACTCAATCTTCATTGGTCGGGGAGAGGAATTTCCATTGGCAAAGCGGATGGTTATTTTTTGTTGCCCGGCCGCAGCCATTCCAACTTTTAAATTGGCAAAACCACCAGATTCGTTATCGAAATTAATATACGAATCACCGGAATAACCAATGTTTTTAGCTTCGGTTACAGCCTTATACAAAGCAGCTTTTTCTGCTTCGTAAATGGTTGCTTTCGACGAAAAAGCAAGGAATAAACTAGCCAGTATGAGTAGATGTTGAAGTAGTTTCACACGTTTTTTTTAGGTGTTACATATTCATGATTTTCTCAGAGTATACCTGATTCTTTTCGTCAACAATTTTAACAATATGTATTCCCTGTCGGAGATTTACGATCGGCATTCTTACTGATGAGGAATTCAGCTGTTTTTGATAAACCAAAGCCCCTGTAATGGAATAAACAAAAAGTTGGATGATGTTATTGGTATGATTGATTATTAACTCTTTTGAAGAATTGTTCCAATACGCTTTTAACTCGGTTTTATTTACAGGAATTTTATTTACTGCGGTATAAATAGCATCTTCGTTTTGAGCTGTAGTTATGTCATCAACCAGGCTGTACAAATACACTTCAATGTTCGGATAAACTCCGTCCACCGATTTTAACTGGGCATCATTAGCACTTTCAGGGTTTAGATTGTTTGTAATTTCCCACTCATCGGGCATACCATCTTCGTCGGTGTCGGCAGGTGCATTGGCAGTAGCCAAAACCGGCCAGCCACCAACTGCATCTTGTGTATCAACCAAGCCATTTGTACTTCCGTTTCCACCATCGGTATAAGTAACAGTTCCGGTAGCCGCTTCATGGAGTACACGGATGTCTACCGAATCATGTGCTAAACTTGCACCACAGAATTGGATCACTTTTTCGTAAGCCATTTCGGCCCTATGTGTGGTTACCGGAGAATAAGGGAATTCTGTTTCCGATTTCAGGTCGTCTTTAGTTGTTCCCGGGGCATAATTCGAAAAAGTGGAATGCATATCAACTCCGAGCCAATTGTCGTTGGTAACCGATTGGCTATTACTGATATAATTGCCCGTAATGTAAAAAGTACCGTAAGTTCCTGCAGGTTGACTGTTGCCACCATTATCGGCATAAGGTTCAATAATCCGGTTTTTTTTCGATGTGGCCGGACCAAATTTATAATAATTGTTTACCATGTTATAACGACCACCTTCGGCAGCATAAGCACTGTTGGCGCCCCAATTGTATATTACATTATTTCGGTAGTCAATCAGTTCTTCATCGGGTTTATTTGAATATCGGCTTCCGCAAAACCGTGGATTCCGGCTGTCGTGATGTGCCAGTAAATTGTGGTGAAAAGAAACGCCTCTGCCTCCCCAAATGCCGCCGTAACCGTGTTTACCTTTTTCATGTACCGAATTACGCAGACTTTCGGATAAAATACTCCATTGCAATGTAAACTTCTCGTTGTCGTAGAAACTGGCACATTCATCGGTCGACCAACTCATGGAACAATGATCAATGATAATATCTGTGTGTCTTCTTCCGCCCAGCGCATCGTCTTCCTGGTTGGTTTCGTCGCCCATTCTGAAACGTAAATAACGAAGAATAACATTGTCGGTATTCACAACTACGGGGTAATCGCGGATTGTAATTCCATCGCCCGGAGCAGTTTGTCCGGCAATGGTAACATTCGAATTGGAAATATTTAACCTGCTTTTCAACTTAATAGTACCCGAAACCTTGAATACAATTATTCGTGGTCCCGATTGGTTGATAGCGTATCGCAAACTTCCTTTACTTGTATTGTCTTCGAGATTGGTCACATACATCACCTGTCCGCCACGACCACCGGTAACAAATTTCCCACTTCCCTCAGCACCCGGAAATGCGGGTACACTTTCTACTTGTGCAAATCCGGTTACTACAAAAAGTAATAACATAAGATTACCTGCCAAAATTTTAACCACTATTTTGCTCCTTCTTTTTTATTAATTATCCAATTGCCGAATATGTTTTTTTTAGTATATTTTTTCGCTTCCGAATCCGATAACTGGTGCGACCATATAATCCGTTCATTTGTTGAAGCTCCCGAACCTGAATTTTTATATTCGGCGTAATAAGTTGTTGACTTATCCTCTTTGTTGCTCCATTCTTTCCATCCTTCAGGATGAATGTGTTTACCTTGAACACAATTTAAAAATACCGTTTTTGCATAAGGCCTCCAGGGGCGTCCCAGGTAAACTCTCGATACGTTTTCTTCGGCGATTAGTTTGCAGTTTATGAAAACAAAACCATAATCTTTTGTTTTGGGGGTACTTGCAGCTGTAATGTATGAATCACTTTTGCTGATAATTGTGCATGAATCAAATACAACAGTTGCCGAACCAAAAATAAAATCGGTAGTTCCGCTAATTGTACAATTGGTAAATAATTGCTTGCTGTTTTCACCCGTTAAATACGCAGTGTCCTGGTTCCCCAGGAACTTACAGTTGTTAAAACTACATCGGTTGCCTTCCACATGAATCGCTACTGCTTGTCCAACAAGGCCGGCAGTGTTTTCCACCGTCAGATTTTCAAGCTTAACATCATCAGCATCAATTTTTAGTGTGTAGGTAAAAAAGGTACTGTTACGGCCCCGGTTAATTTTATCGAAATAATCATCCCACGAGATAATTGTTTTGTCCACATCTTCGCCGATTATCGATAGAGTATTGTTCCAGGATGGGATGCAAACCTTTTCTTTGTAGATACCATTTTTTATGAAAATAGTAATTGGTTTTGGAGGAAATGCTTTTGTTGCATCTATTGCCTTTTGGATACTTGTAAAATCACCACTTCCATCTTGAGCAACAATTATGTTGTACATAACATCCGTCTGTGCTTCAGCCATAACGGCTGAAAACACAAACAGAATATATAAGCCTAATTTACTCATTCTTAAATTACTTTTTATGAAAAATCTTTGTTCTGGTTGTATACTACGGTTCCAATTTTAACTTCATTTTTTTAAAAGGACGAATTAAAAATTTGTTCCTATTGGTTGAAGTTTTTAGAACAACGAATAGCGCAATTACAGACAGCTCTATTTTATTTTTCTCATTTTAAAAGATGTTCGCTCTAAAATTTGGCCAGTTTTTTCGAGAATATTTTGTTTTGTGTATCGCGAACGGTGACAATGTAAATTCCATTTTTTAAAAATGATGAATTTAATTTGACTTCGTGCTGATATACATCCTCATTGACTAACATCTGGCCGGTAATACTGTAAATGCAGATATTCGTAATTTCTTCAGAGTGATTTACAATTAGTTTGTTTTCAGACGAATTGAAATACATTTTAATGCTCTCTGTTTCAGGTGTAGTCCATTTTATTTCATTTACAGAGGTTGGAATACCACCTTCATTCTGAGCTTCTATAATATCGAAAACCAAACTGTTAATGTATACTTCAATGTTTGGATACATACCGTCAACCGATTTTAATTGCGCATCGCCATCATCGTAGGGATTTAATCCATTTACGGTTTCCCATTCGTCAGGCATTCCGTCGTCGTCACTGTCAGTTGGTGCATTTAACGAATTCAGCACCGGCCATCCACCAACGGCTCCCTGTGTATCAACTATCCCGTTAACACTTCCGTTTCCACCGTCCATATAAGTAGCTGTTCCGGTACTGACATCGTGCAGTATCCGTGTATCAACCGAATCGTATATTAAGCTTGCACCACAGTATTCAATTATCTTTTCGTAAGCTTGTTGTGCAGTGTGGGTGGTAACTTCTCCCGGATTATGAGGCGTTTCAATTTTTATGGCGTCTTTGTCTTCCTGTGTAATGGTTCCTTCGCTGCTGTGAAATTGATTAAATACTCCGTAGGTCCAGTTGTCGTTGGTTGCTCTGTCTGATTCTGTTGTAACATTCCCATCGATAAAATATTTACCCCACACATTGTAAATTGGTGTTCCTTCTTTATGATTTCGGTTAATGGAAGCTATTCGTTCTATTTTTGAAGTTGCAGGTCCTGCTTTATAATAACAATTCACAATATTCACATTCATGGCTTCGCCGCCATAACAGCTGTTCCCCTGCCAGTTGTAAATTACATTGTTTCGCAAATCAACCAGGTCGGTTAAAGCATAGTCCGTATCTGCCGACTCGCCAAGGCGCGGATTCCGGCTGTCGTGATGTGCCAACAGGTTGTGATGGAAGGAAGCATTTTTTCCTCCCCAAATTCCACCGTAGCCGTGATTGCCCTTGGCATGAACAGAATTACGCAAACTTTCAGAAACGATGTTCCACTGTAAAGTAAAGTTTTCGTTTACATAAAACGATACACATTCATCGGTACTCCAGCTCATTGAGCAGTGGTCAATAATTATATTTTTGTGAAAACGGCCGCCAAGTGCATCATCTTCCTGTTCGGCTGCATCTCCCATTCTAAAACGCATAAAGCGTATGATAACATTATCGGCATCAACATGTACACCGTAATCGCGAAGCGTAATTCCATCGCCAGGTGCTGTTTGTCCGGCAATGGTAACATCGCCGTTTGAGATGTTTAATTTCGATTTTAACTGGATGGTACCGGATACTTTAAAAAGAATCATTCGCGCACCGCTTTGATTAATGGCCCAGCGTAAAGAGCCTTCACTGTTGTTGTCTTCCAGGTTTGTTACATACAATACACGTCCGCCACGTCCTCCGGTTGTGTATTTTCCATGTCCTTCGGCACCGGGGAAAGCGGGCAACTCATCTGTTTCAGGAACTGAATCTGATCCGCCTACAACAATTTTTCCATGTCCTTCGTATAGCTCCGGATTGGTAGTTGCAGTGTATTCTCCATTGGCAACGGCTGTTCCGTTCAGCATATACTTATTAACCTGCAGACTTGTATTCAGGACCGCTTTTGCATTATCACTTAAATTCAATCGTAACGTATCTCCGGCAGCTTTCGAATGGCTAAAAATAACTCTGTTGGCTAAACCAACGGATATTGTTCCTTTTCCAAAAGCATTCTCACTGTTCCCTTCGATATACGTAATATAATCGCTTGAGCTAGGATATTTGGTAGAATTTTGAGTTGCATCCCAGGTACCTGTGAATGCCGAATTATCACCATTCAGTAGTAATGTTCCTTTGTTTGGAGTTCCTTTTCCATTATTCAGGGCTGTTATGGTATTCGCTCCGGTAATCGGGCCCAAAAGTCCCAACGTACTTCCGTCAGCATTGCCACTTTCCATAATCATCATTACATTGCCTTCAAGTACAATCGGTGCTTCCAGCGACATTCCTGTTCCGCCTGTATTGTATTTAAAGTTGGTTCCTTCTTTCATATAAACGGTACCGGTACTTTTATGCGCACCTCGCATACGCAGGTTCCCTGTGTTTTGGATAATAAGGTCTGCTGCAAATACGGTAGATGTGGTTTCCATTTCTTCTTCAACAATAACTGTTTCACCGGCTTCAGGAAGCAGGGCAGGGGTGTAATTTTCAGCTACGTCCCAATTCCCGTTCGATCCACGATGAAAAATGAATGTTTCGGGCCGTCCGATGATTATTTTGCCGGTTCCGCTAATAAGAGCCGGATTTGTAATGGCAGAATATTCTCCAACCGCTTGCAACACTCCATCTATAAAAAATTCGCTTGTGGTAACATCGGCATTTAAAACAAGATTTGCACCTGTTGTTACTTTTAACTGCGATTTGGCATAAAAAGCATTTGCATGACCAATGGTTAACGTAGCTCCACTGTTTACTGTTATTGAGCTTTTTCCCAGCGATGATGAAGTTGCTGCTTTCAAAGAACCGTTTTCAATATGAATATCTCCTGAGAAATTTGTGTTGTCTGCATTTAAAATGAGGTTTCCTGAACCTGTTTTTGTTAACATGTGCACTCCCGAAAGCGAAGAATTTAGTGTGAACATTGATTCACCGGAAAATGTAATCGAATCTTTTGTTGCAATTTTGCCCGACAAACTAACATCGGAAATGGCTTGAATTTGCGCCGATGCAACAGAAATGTAAGGAGCCACACTATTGGATTCGATACTTAGAATGGCACCGTTTTTTAGCATTAAATCTGCTGCAAAAGTATCGCTTGCCGAAATCGTATAAGCACTGTCAACTTCTGCCGATTCTCCTTTTGCAGGAACTCCAACCGGATTCCAGTTATTCGATTCCAACCACCCGGTAGTTGTGCCATTGCCTGTCCATTTGTAGGTATTTACAAGTGGTGCTTCAGCGGTAGGATCCCAACCGTCAGTACCTCCCATAACTTTTTGAACGGTGTATTCCAACGCCTCTTCGTTGGTTAGTGCTTTAATCCCTGCCCAGTCAGCGCGTCCACTCATGTCGGCGCCGCCTCCGGTATTGTTGTATTCGTACAAATGAAGTTTGTCGCTGGTAGCTGCATATTCCATGTTCCATGTATCGCCCCAACCCAGCGGATTCATCATTTCTGTAATGTTGCAGTTTAGCCACGCCACTTTAGGATATTCGTGCCAGGGACGACCCATCCGGATCATCTCGCCATCATCACCACCACGCGGGCTGTTATAGGCATAGGTAATGTCACATTCGTTAAAAACAAAACCGTAGGGTTGATCTTCGTATGTTGAAGGTGCTGTAATGTATGCGCCTCCCCAGCTTCTGATTTCGCAGGCCTGAAAAAATACAGTTCCCGATCCATAAATATAATCGGTGCGCCCAACTATTAAACAACCTTCAAAATAGCTGCGTTTTTTGTTGCTCCAGAAATACATGGTATCCTGGTATCCGTAAAAATCAACATTGATGAATACACATTTGTCTGCACGAACGGTAATGGCTTGCGCCTGTCCAACCGGGCCGGCCGTATTCTGAATGGTCATGTTTTCAACACGAAAACCATCGGCCATAATTGTTAAAGTTGCTGAAGTCCGAATGTTGTCTCCTGTCCAGAGAGCAGCATCTTCAGCAGGACATTTCCCCGTGCTGCAATCGTAAATGTGATAACTTAAAATTGTTTCTTCGCGACTTTCGCCTATAAGAGTTAAATTGATTTTATCACCCGGAACAATTAATTTCTCCGTATTGTACAATCCACGTTTAATGTAAATTACTGTTCGGTATTCACTGTTCGACGGCGCTGCATCAATTGCGGCCTGAACGGTAGTAAAATCTCCTGAACCGTCGGTGGCGACAACTATATCAGCGTTAACCGGGTTTTCGTTGGCAAACATTTGCCCCGAAATTCCGGAGAATATGATAAGTGTAAGTATAAGTAAGATTTGTTTCATTTTATGATTCGTTTTTAATCGTTTAGTTCAGCCTTATGGCAAATGGAAGGTTTTGCTCTTTTGCATTTTCCATGGCAAGCCGGGCAATTTCTTTAGCTCCTTCAACGCGTAAATGAGTATCGTCCTGTCTTCCTTCAGGGAATTTTTCGGTAGGTTCGGTCCATAACCACATTTTTTTTGATGCTTCATCGCCCAATTCATTTACCCATTTTTCGGTAATTTGTTGCAAATCGATTAATGGTACATTTAGCTTTTCGGCTACCTGTTTGGTTGCAACCGGATAATCGCCGTGCGTGTCAACCAGTTTTCCATCCTCACCAAAATGCCTTCGTATTATTGATGTAAACAAGATTGGTGTGGCTCCTTTTTCGCGTGTTTCCAGTACGTATTTTTCAAGGTTTTTTGTATACTCCCCAAATGGTTCGGTGTACCGGTCGGGAGATTTTATTTTTTGATCGTTGTGTCCGAACTGGATAAATACATAGTCGCCGGGTTGCAAGCTGTCCAGTACCGTTTGCCATTTTCCCTGGTCGATAAAACTTTTAGAGCTGCGACCGTTTACTGCATGGTTTCTAACAGTTACTGATTCATCAAAAAATTCATCTAGTACCATACACCATCCTGTTTCGGGATAAACTTCTGCTTTTTTATTTGCCATTGTTGAATCGCCAACCGCATAGATTGAGAACGATTTTTTTTCGGTTTTACATGCACCCAAAACAGTCAACAATAGAAGTGAGACTGTAATCAATTTTTTCATCATCAGAGGTTTAAAATTTTACAGCACCAGAAGGAACTAAATTGTCAACTTTAGTACTTTTTGAGAAATCAACCTCGGGGGACGAGATCAAAGAAATATTTTCAGATTCTGATCCGGTTATTGTTACAGCTGTTTCCGAATTTATATTCCCCTCTATTTCTTTAATCTCAACGTTTTTGCAATTAATCATTTCAAACGCGTTGTCGTTTTTTGTAATTAAATTGATATTGCTGATTTTGACTCCATTGGCATCAATAATTGAAAAACCGTTTTTTGCCTGAAGATTTAAATTTTTGAGCTCAACATTTTCAAGGTTCATTTCGGGTAAGCCTTGTAAAAATACGGCCTGATTTGCCCCTTTTACGGTAACATCGCTAATTGAAATGTTTTTGAATTGCGGTGTTTTTTCAGAAACAGGAACTTTTTCTGAATTTTTAGTAGCCCCACCTGAAGCCAGCATTTCTGAAATGGATTGACCGCCGTAATAAAGGTTGAACGAAATGGCATTGGTCGGTATATCCGTCATCCAAACATTTGAAATAAAAATGTTTTCGACAACACCTCCACGTCCGCGGTTACTTTTAAAACGAAGCCCAACATCGGTTCCCATAAATGTACAGTTCGAAACGTGCATATTTTTAACACCACCCGACATTTCAGAACCCACTGTAACTCCTCCGTGTCCGTGGTAAACAATGTTGTTTCTTATTACCAGGTTTTCGCAGGGAATTCCACGTTTTCTTCCATCTTCGTCTTTCCCCGATTTAATACAGATTGCGTCGTCACCCACATCGAAATTTGAGTTTTCAACCAGCACATTCTTGCACGATTCCACGTCAATTCCGTCGCCATTTTGCGAATACCACGGATTGCGCACGGTAACATTTCGTACAATCAAATTTTCAACCATTAAAGGATGCAGACACCAGGCCGGCGAATTTTGAAATGCTGGTCCGTCGAATAGTACATTTTTACTGTTTTGAATACTAACCATCACCGGACGTAAATAATCACGTACGGCTTCAAAATCTTCTTTTGTTTTTAAATCATCGCGAACATTCTGATCGCCGCTACCTTCGTAACCCAGTTTAAATTGTTCCGAGGGGTACCAAATCCTTTTGTCGTCGCTAACCATACCGCCCGATTCAACAAATTTTTTCCATTGCGAATCGGTAAGTTTACTGCGTTTTACAGCGCGCCATGCATCGCCCGAACCATCCCACACACCGTTGCCGGTAAAAGCGACATTTTCAAGGTTTGTACCGTAAATCGGGGAGATACAACGCCATGTTTCCAGTCCTTCAAAACTTGTAGAAACCAAAGGATACAGATCTTTGTTTCGCGAAAACAGCACCAACGCACCCGCTTCGGTATACAGCTCTAAATTGCTTTTAAGGATAATTGGGCCGGTTAACCAAATTCCTGCCGGAATTATAATTTTACCACCGCCTTTTTCTGACACCGCATCAATGGCATCGGCAAAAGCTTTTGTATTTAGCACCTGGCCACCGCTAACTGCACCAAAATCGGTAAGGTTTACCACATAATCGGGAATCATTGGTTCCGGTATTGCCGGCATTTCAAATTCAATGTTTGTGAAACTAATCGAAGTACCAGACATAGTTTGTTCCGTCTGCTGGCCACAGCCGGTACAGAAAAAAGTAATAATTGCCAGAAGTTGTGTAATCGTTTTTGTATTCATTTTATGTTATGTTATTGATTTTCAGATTTAAATAAGTTTGTACTTTTTACCCATTCACCAAGAATGTTTTCCGGAGTATACTTTTCAGCTTGTTCTTTTGTCAGCTGGTGCGACCAACTCACACGTTGTTCAGTTTTCGCACCTGCTCCTGTATTGTTGTATTCAGCAAAAAATGCTATTTTTTCTTTGTTCGGATCGTTCCAGTTGTGCCAGGCTTCGGGTTTAATTAGTTCATCGAGTTTACAATTGATAAAAACTGATTTTCCATAAGGTCGCCAGGGGCGTCCCAGATAAAAGGAGGCTTTGGATGCCGATCCTGTTATGGTACAGTTTAAAAAGACAAAACCATAAGGAGTTTCTTCCGTTGTTGAGGGAGCTGTAACATAACCGTGATCTTTACAAAAGATTGTACAGTGGTCGAACACTGCGGTTGACCATCCAAAAATAAAATCAACAGTACCCTCTATGTAGCAATTATTATAATACTGATGACTTCTGTCGCCGTGTGGATAAAGCGTGTCCTGAAACCCCAGGAAACGGCAGTTTTTAAAAGCAACTTTGTCGCCATCGATACGAACAGCTACGGCCTGCCCAACTGGCCCGGCTGAGTTTTTGAATGTGATATTCTCGGCAGTAAATCCATCTCCAAAAATAAAGAACGATGTGGAACCGGTTGTCCCAACTTCTTCACCAAAACGGTTCTTTTTTGAAGCAAAATCGTCGTAGGTAAGTATTGTTTTATGAAGGTCCTCGCCAATAAACGATACGTTTGTTTTACTGGCTGCAAGGACCAGTTTTTCTTTGTAAATTCCGTTTTTTATCAGAATGGTAGTTTTATTTTTTCTGAAATCGGGAACTGAATTTATGGCTTCCTGAACGGTTTTGAAATCGCCACTTCCATCTTTGGCTACCACAAAATCGTAGGCATTTGCAGGAAATACAATTGCCGACATCAAAAAAATGGCTATTAATACTACTATTCTCATTCTTCTTTCTGTGTTTGAAATGTCAAGTCTTTTAGTCCTTCGAACATCAGCTTTGCAACTGCTTTTGCACCTTCAGGTTGAAAGTGGGTATTGTCGTTTTGCCCTTCGGGATATGCTTCATATTTTCCGGCCGGCAGGTTCATAAAATAATTGGTTTTTACATACTCACGTCCTTTGGCCGTGAAGAAATCCATCGATCGTTTATTTAAATCTATGAGTAAGGTTTGAGTTTCTTCGGCAATTTCAAACATACATTGCGGATAATTGCCGTGTATGTTTTTCAGAGTATCATTTTCCCACGGATAATTGCGCGCGACAGGTGTTACCAGTATTGGTGTTCCATTTTTTTGTCGGGTTTGCGAAATAAACAAACGCAGAAACTCTTTGTAGCCTTCTTCGTTTACATAACGTTCGGTTTTTTGCACCGAAGCATCGTTATGTCCAAATTGCATTAACACAAAATCGCCGGGCTGCATTTCCTCGTACACTTGTCTCCATCTTCCTTCCTGGAAAAAGGTGCGGGTACTTCTTCCTCCTTTTGCACGATCGTCAATAATTACACTATCGGCTTTTAAAAAGTCTTTGAGTGCCGGTAAATTATTGCCAGATACAAATGGCTGAAATACTTGTCCCCACCCGGTAATCGGGTATTTTTCCGATTTGTAATTGTCCTCTTTTGAGTAATCGGCAACAGTTGAGTCGCCTATTAACCACATTTTAATGGTTTTTTGTTTTGTTTCCGGTTGTTTTTCAGCCGAAACATTACCAGCCAAAAATGTGAGCGAAAGTATGACAATGAGTATGTATTTTATTTTTACCATTTTTAATCAATTCTAATCCAGTCAATATCTACTGTTCCCGAGTCATTTGTAATTCCTTCTCGCAGTGCGAAATAGCCAAATTTAGCACCGATCCAGCGTCCTGGTTTTGCTTCCAGTTTTTCGCCAGCTTCTTTAAATTTTTTACCGTTCGAACTAAAACTGAAACTGCAAAGCGCACCTTTCTCAACTTTTACTTTGAAATAGATATCTGTTCCTTCAAATGTTTCAGAGAATAATTCTTCCTCAACACCGCCTGTTCGGGCATTTTTAGAGCGAACCACTCTTAGCAGCGTTTTATCTTCCATCTTTTTTAGCGAAATGTACTGGTAGTCTTCGCCCATAACCACAAAACCGGTTTCTTCGTTTTCAGTGCGAGGAGTAAAGCTTAGTTTGGTGGTAGCCGTAAATTCTTCGGCCGGAAACTTTTGTAAAAGCAGGTTTGGAACTTCCCATAAACCTTTACTTCCTTCAGGGCGAACAATACAGTTTAACCTGAAGAATCCGAGGTTGCCCGATGGGAAGCCATACGAAATATGCGGATTGGCATGCCACTGCCATTGTTTGTTTAAGGTAGCACCGTTAAACTCATCACTTTCTGGTGGGGTAACAACGGGATAGGTGGAACCAACATTTGGTTTTTTATAAGTAAGTACGGGTTCTCCAACTCCATCTCCGTCTTCATCAACTCCAATTACAGGCCAGTCGTTTACCCACTTCATGGGTTGTAAATGTACAATTCGTCCGTAGGCTTCTTTGTCCTGAAAATGAATAAACCAATCTTCACCACTTTCAGTATCTATCCAGGCTCCCTGATGAGGACCGTTTATGGCTGTAGAACCTTGATCCATTACAATTTTTTCTTCGTATGGCCCGTAAATATTTTTTGAACGCAGTACCAGTTGCCAGCCGGTTGAAACACCTCCGGCAGGAGCAAATATGTAATAGAATCCATTTCGTTTGTAGAATTTTGGTCCTTCAACGGTAGGATGTGCTTTGTGTCCATCGAAAACCATTACTTCGTTGCCAATAGGTGCAGTTCCTTCGCTGTTTAGTTCCTGAACCATCAAAATACTTTTAACACGCGCCCGGCTTCCTGCAAAGGCAAAAGTTAAATATACTTTGCCATCTTCGTCCCAAAGGGGAGAGGGATCGATTAAACCTTTTCCGCCTTTTACTAAAATCGGCTCAGACCATGGGCCTGCAGGATTTATAGCTTTTGTAAGGTAAATACCAAAATCAGGATCAGGATAATAGATGTAAAATTCATTGTTGCGATATCGGATACATGGTGCCCAAACTCCGTTGCCATGTTGAGGTGTATTAAAAACATCAAATGGCGGTTGTTTTTCAAGAGCATATCCGATAAGTTGCCAGTTTACCAAATCTTTTGAATGGAGGATTGGAAGACCCGGAACACAATTGAATGAAGATGAGGTCATATAAAAATCGTCGCCGGCACGAACCACGTCAGGATCGGAATAATCGGCGTGTATGATCGGATTTTTGTAGGAGCCATCTCCGTTATCGGCTACCCACACTTTTGAAATTTCATTTTGAGCATAAAGTACTGACGAATAAAGTACAGTTGCCAGTAGCAGTAAAACTGATTTTGTAATTTTTAGGTTCATTTTTTAATCTTTTTGTTTACCAATGAATTAATAAACATTTCAAGGTTGGTATAACTGTTATTTAAAGTATAATCGTTGTTGTTTGCCTGATTCGGGTTTAAATTCATTCTTTTTTCCCATTTGTCGGGCATCCCGTCGCTGTCTGAATCAAGTGGGGGAGTTGTAGATTTTAAGTTTGGCCATCCGCCAACATCCGTTTGCGAATCAATTATTCCATTTCCTCCTCCTTCAAATGAATGACCAAATGTTTCATTTTGTGTTTTTGCTTCTTTTACAATGCGTTTGTCAACCGCATCGCGTGAGAGGCTTGCACCTGCATATTTTAAAATATTTTTGCCGGCCGTTTTTGCATCGGAAGTTATTATTGCAGTGTGTTCCACCGGAGTGTTCAGCTTCGATTTGGAAATAATTGCTTCGTTTATTCCTTTTAACTGAACACCACCGTTCCAGTTGTTTTCTGATATTTCAGGAAATCCTTCAACTGTATTTCCTGAAATGTAAAATTTACCTGCGCGAAGTGTATCTGTATTGTGAGCCGAACTGTAGAAACTTTGCGTAAGTTCCAGAATTCTGTTTTGTTTGTCTTTTTTTGTTGCCGGGCCGGCTTTAAAATAGTTGTTTACTATGTTGTAGAAGCCTTCTTCGCCACCGTAAATTGTATTGTACCCCCAGTTGTATATTAAGTTATTTCTGAAGTCGGTTTTTTCGGTTTCGGGATTGTTGGTATAACGCGAACCTTGTAAACGAGGATTGCGGCTGGTATGATCGGATAAAAGATTGTGATGGAAACTGGCGTTTAAACCACCCCAAATTCCACCAAAACCGTGTTCCCCTTTGTGGTGAGCCGATTTGTACAAGCTTTCGCTTATGATACACCATTGCAGAGTAAAGTCTTCGTTTTCATAAAACGAGGCGGTTTCATCAACCGACCAGCTAAAACTACAATGATCGATAATAATATTTTTGTGATGGTTAACGGATATTGCATCCATTTCTTTGTTCATTTCATCACCGGGCCTTACTCTAATGAACCTGATAATTACATTGTCGGCATCCACCCTTAATCCATAATTTTTTAAACAAATGCCATCTCCGGGTGCAGTTTGGCCGGCAATGGTTAAGTCGCCGTTTTTAATGTGAATTGCTTTTTGAAGTTCAATGGTTCCTGAAATTCTGAAGATAATAGTACGCGGTCCTTCTGCTTCAATTGCTTTACGAAAGCTGCCATTTCCTTTGTCGTTTAAATTATCGACAAAAATAATTTTACCTCCACGTCCTCCGGAGGCAAATTTACCGCCACCTTCGGCTCCCGGAAATGCAACTTGCTGTGTAGATGATGTAAGGAGTGCAAAATAGATAAGTACTAAAACCAAATATTTCATTGAGAAACATTGAATAAACTCCAGGATGCCAAAATCAGCATCCCGGAGTTGTATAACTAACTAAAACTAACCTAACTAATACTAAACCATATTAATCGGAAATATTATAAACCTATTCTCCAACGAGGGTCACCAGAGCTGCTTTTGCCCGGGAATCCCGTGTCAAGAAAATCGAATACCGCATTGTAAGGATCAGTCCATAATTCGGCTGCTGTTCCTGTATAAGGAGCCGATGGTAATCCCGGAATTTGTTCTTTTCCTTCGGCATAACCAAAGTCGCCTGTAGTGTAAGAATTTACAACATTCCAGTTGGTATTTTCCATACCATCGTAACCATCTACCAGGTAATCTGCTTCACCTGCCATATTCCAGCCATGACCCCAAATTGTATTGGTAATAGTAATACCATTTGCAACATCACTTTGTCCGCTTTCTCTCCAACGGAACATTTGTCTTCCTTTTTCAGGAGCTTCACTAATGGTACAGCCATCAATTGTAACCGAATTTGAATTATTTCGACTTACAAGGAAATACTGACATTTTGAGAAGGTTGAATTCTGAAGCAGAATATCATTACACATCCAGGTGTTTTTATCCACTGATATTACACCATAACCATTAATACTATCTACACGGCAATCGTTGATAATGTATTTATCCAAAACTCCCTCTCCACCTTTCATTCGCACAATTCCACGTAGTGTGCGTATTACACACGATTCAAAGCTTAATTCGCCAAGAGTAGAAGTCTGGTCGATGTTAAACACATATCGTCCTCCAAAACCTTCGCCTCCGTCTGGTGTTGTAAGTTTTATGTCTTTAAATGTAACATAACCCACATTGGCATCGGCAACGAGGTTAAAATTGCTCGACATATCAATTACTGGCAAAGCCTGTACAAAGCTGTAGCCGGCAACAAACGAAATGGATTTATCAAATGCATAACCACCTGCTTTGTAGGTTTTACCACCTTCTAAAACAACTATGGTTCCATCAGCAACATCAGGAAGTACATCTGCAAGGTTTACAGTTGAATCGATCCCTGATAAATTAAGTACATTGTCACCTGAAACAAAGGCCTCACGCGTTTGATATTGTTCCCAGCCGCGCAACTGGTCGCCACTATAAATGGCAACCTGGTACGAAGTGCTTGGTTCTAAACCACTAATAATTTTCAAGGTTGCCTCTATTTCTTCAGCTGTTAACTCGTATTCCTGAAGTGGGGTGGTCAAACGGTCGTCGTCGCCTGCAAATACTTTTACATGCGTAATTGTTGCTCCTGCTTCGGTCCAGAAAACTTTTGCCTGGGTATCCAAAATGTCGAAATAGGTTGGTGCTCCCATATTCGAAGGATATTTCTCGGTACGAATACTTCCCAGTAACGAGGGCAAGCTATTGTATTCAGCATCGTCGGCATGTGCCGTTGCTTGAACCTGATAAATGGTAAACCACAGCAATTCTTCGCCAATTTTGCTCTCATCAATGATAACATAATTGGTATCTGTTTGAAAACTGTATTCAGTAGTTGTGAAAGAATCGCGACTCACTTCAATGGTGTAGGTTTCGGCTTCCTTCATTTTTCCCAGATGAACAATAATGGTATTGCCAACCGCTTCAAGATCTTCGTTCAGTACCGGTTGAAACAGACGTGTTCTCGGATAATTGCCTTCGTCTTCATTACAGGAAATAAATGCTATAAATCCTGTTATAAGCGCGATAGACAAGAGTTTTATTTTGTTGTATTTTATATTCATGATATAAAGTTTTACCGTTTTAAAGTTTGATTAATAACCAAAATTGTATCCATCGTTTTTCAGTAAGCCTTTACTATTGTCGATACCAATTGTTGGAATTGGGAAAATGTAACGAATTACTCCTTCGGGTACACCAATGTTCCCAGGATTAACGTAGTTGTCCCAGTCTCTGGTCATCCATTCTGCGTAACCATCAGTGGTTGTTTCACTAGACATGCTTATTAACCACGATTCTCGCTCCCATGAATCATCAGGAGGAGCAATTAATTTTTCGTGTAGATTCAGAATTACTAAATTTCCGGTTTCGTCGAGTTTTGTATAAAGATAATCGGGTAGAGTACCTGTACCGGCAAGTGCCTCGTCAGCCATTTGTTTACATCCTTCAACGGTTTCGTTTATTTTTTCAGAGTAAAGGTTCCAGCGAATCAATTCATATTTACGAATCATTTCTCCACCAAATTCCCAGGCACGTTCGTCAACTATAGCATCAAAAAACGATTCTTTATTTGCCGATGCAGTGCTTACATACTGGTCAACTTTTGTATTCCAAACTGCTTCGTCGAAAGCACGCTGGCGAACACGTTTTAAAGCCGCTTGTGCTTCTGCAGTAGGCCCGTTAATTTCGTTTTCGGCTTCGGCAAACATTAGTATTACATCGGAGTATCGTAACATTGGCCAGTTAATTCCGGTACCTTTCGCGGTTGTTCTTCCCGGAGGTGTATCCAGAAAATGGCGACTCCATTTTCCTTGCGAAATATTCATACTACCCGAACTAACCAGTTCCTGAATAAAATCAGAGTTAATTGTGTATAAGCCACAAGTTACCGGTAAACGTTTGTCTTCTGCGTCGAATGAGTACAAATAAGTTGGAGGCATAGCCATGTAGTTACTTCCCGAACCGTATTCGTGGTTTCCGCCATCAACGCGAATACCAATATTCCATGCTACATCTCCACGTCCAATGGCAAAAGGCACTTCAAATAGAATATCCTCGTTTACAGGCGAAATAAATTTACATTGATTCATAAAAATCTGTCTGAAATCTTCCGGCAGGTCACGGTCTTTGAGTGTCATTAATTTGTTAGAATAATCGCGGGCAATTTTGTAATAATCGAGGTAATCGCTTTCGCGTGCCATGCTTAATTCGGGAGTTAAATAGTAACCTCCACGCTGAAGAGCTAAACGGGCAATCATACCCAGAGTATATTCGCGGTTAATTTGTTCAATTCCGTAACGAGTATCGTCGGCCCACTTCATTTTTTCTTCAATGTCAATCAGGTCTTGAATAACGGTACTTAAGATTACATTTCTGTCTTCTTTTGGCAGATTGAATTCAACGTCAACAGCAGGTGCCTGGGTTGAAAAAGGAACGTCGCCAAAATAGAAAATAAGCATGCTGTACCAATAGGCGCGCATAGTATAAGCTTCACCTAATAAATGATACATTTCGTTTGATAAAGCTACGTCATTCGAATTTAAAGCTTCACTTGCGCTAATTCCTTCAATGGCAATATTGGCATCTCTGATAGCCTGGTAACCGATGTTCCAAACATAAGCAAGGTCACCATTGTTTTCCTGCGCATCCAGTCTCCAAATCTGGTAACGGGCTCCATCGCTCGATCCACCGGCATGTTCAATGTCGGTATTTCCGGTCATGTTATTCGAAAGTCGCGAACGGAATCCATCGTGACTGTAATGTACATACATTGCATTAACTGCTTTTCGTGCATCATCAGCATTCGAAAAGATGTATTCTGAATCGAAAGTCGAAAGAGACTCCGGATCCAAAAAATCCTGGCAGGCGCTTGTGCTTAAAAAGACTGCCAAAGTATATAGGATATATTTAAATTTCATTTTTTTCATTTTGTAGTCGTTTTAAGTTAGAAAGTTACATTAACACCAAAAGTGAAGGAACGGCTACGTGGGTACGACGAATAATCGAGACCCGGAGTTAACGCGCCGTAGCTGCTGCTTCTTGAAGTACTTACTTCCGGATCGTATCCCGAATAGTTGGTAAATAACCACAGATTATATCCAGTTGCATATACACGAAAATCAGAAATACCTACTTTCGAAGTTAAGCTTAAAGGTAATGTGTATCCAACAGTTAAAGTACTTAGACGCAGGAAGGAACCGTCTTCAATTGCCCAGTCGCTAACTACGGCTGTGGCTTGCCCAAACGAAGTATTACCACTCCAAATTGTTTTGTCTTTGTTTAATTCAGCTAACTGATTTAAATCGGTAATTACACCGCCTGCAGTTCCGGTTATTGTTCCGTCAACATCAATGTAAGTAAAACGTTTGTCTGAACTCATTGAACTCAACATATTTCCATAACGGGTTCTGTAAAGTTGGTTGTAATCAATTTTACCAGAGTTATATACATCGTTGCCAATTGACCAGTTGAAAAGAACAGACGCATCGAAATTTTTATAGGTTGCATCGAAACTAAAACCTCCAATGGCATCAGGAAGTGCACTTCCAATAACTTTACGGTCAAGACTATTGATTTCGCCGTCGTTGTTCAAATCTTTTAGTTTCATGTAGCCCGGGCGAATATCGCTAACGCCAAGTGTATTTTTAGCATTTGGAACACCATCTTTTAATGTATAGGTTTCGGACACTTCATCGTAAGCCGTAAAATCGCTGGTTGTATACATTCCATCGTTTACATATCCGTAAATTAGACCGACGGTTTGTCCTACAGCAAGATAGTAATCATCACGGTCTTTTAAGTCGGTACTTGCCCAGTTCGACTGGAAGAATCGTTCGTCGGTACCATCGAGTTCATCAATATTTGCTTTATTTATACCGAAGTTGAAATTAGTTCTCAACGTAAAATCAGTAGCTGAAACCAATGTTGCATTCAGGTTCAACTCGAAACCTTTATTTGAAGTGCTACCAATGTTGTTCCACTGTGTACTAAATCCTGAAATTGGAGAAATTGCTGAAGCCAATAGCAGGTCTTTGGTAGTGTTTTTATACAAATCAATGTTACCGCTAATTCTACCAGTAAACATCGTAAAGTCCAATCCTAAGTTTCGGTTGATAGTAGTCTCCCAAACCAGATCCGGATTATATAAAGTTGATCCTTCCGGTGAATAATATGCATTTTCGGTGTTGGTGCCCATACCCGGACCTCTTGTAGTGCTTGCGTCGAATAGAAACTTGGTGGCATTCGACGAAATACGGTCGTTACCAGTTGTACCGTAACTAACACGAAGTTTTAATTCGTCAATTTTATCGGCACTACTCATAAATGCTTCTTCGTTTATTTTCCAACCTAAAGCAACTGCAGGGAAAATACCCACCCTGTTTTCTTTCGAGAATTTGCTCGACATATCAGAACGTACAGTGGCTGTTACCAAATATTTTTCTCTGAACTGATAATTTGCTCTTCCAAAGAAAGACAACCTGTTTTGTTCCGTAGATTCTGATGTCCCATAAGAGTTTAACTCACCTAGCGCCATATTTGCAAACATTTCATCGGGTTGCATCGACTCTCTGAATTTGATTGATCTAACCGCACTCGATTTTCCTCCGTTTGAGTAAGTTTCATGTCCCAATAAAATATCCAGATTGTGTTCGCCAAGATCTTCGAATATATACTGAGCTGTATTTAACCAACGTAAGGAGTGGTTGTCGTAATTATTAATGGTACCCAGAGGTAAACTGCTACCTTCTTGTTGTGCGGTACTTGTTAACGGACCGTAATACCTTAAACGTTCGTCGAAGGTCTGGCTATTTGAAATTGTCGTTTTTAAGGTCAGACTTTTCATCGGATTCCATGTCAATCCCCCCTGTAATACGTAGTTTTTTGTATTACGTTGTCTCCAGTCTTGTTCAGCCAGCTCCAACGGATTAATCATACTCAACAAAAATGACTGATAATCGTCGTCGCTGTTGATGCTGTTTAAGTCAATATCCAACTCGTCGGCAATACCATTTACCGGACGGGCAGTAATAATGTTTTTAACGCGTAATTGCGAACTTCCCGATGTTCCGGCTCCGTCAACCTGAGTATCGGTAATTCTTGCCGAGGTTTCCAGTATCAACGATTTTGCAATTTCGTGGTTTAATTTAAAGTTAATGGCATTTCGTTTGTAACCATTCCCAACCATGATGCCTTCGTCGTTATTACTTGATAAACTCAGACTAATTTTTGTTTTTGCAGTACCTCCGCTAACACTAATGTTATGCATTTGCGAAACAGTAGGATCGCCAAAAAGTTCTTCCTGCCAGTCATTTGGTCTTTTGTAATTATACAACTCAAGATCATCGTATTTACCGTAGTATTTTTCAAAGTTTTTTAAATCCGATTCTGAACGTAAAATGGCATATTCATACTGCATCATTACAAATTCATAAGGATCAAGAACATCGTATTTACGTTCTTGTGGCAATGTTTTTATTTGAACAAAACCATTGTAACTTACCTTTGTTTTTCCTTCAGTAGGGCTTTTGGTTGTAATCAGTATTACTCCGTTTGCAGCTTGCGCACCATAAATAGCCGTAGCTGCAGCATCTTTTAAAACGTTAATGCTGGAAATGTCAGTAGGAGGGACGTCGCGGATACTGCTAACAATAAAACCATCAACCACATAAAGTGGTGAATTGTCTTGTGTAACAGAACCACCCCCACGAACACGGATAACTACCTCTGCATCGGGCGAACCATCAGTTGTAATGATGTTTACCCCGGCCAAACGACCTTTGATTGCTTCTGCTGCGTTGGCAACCGGAATTTTTTTCAAAGTCTCGCTCGACATAGTAGCCATCGAACCCGTTAAATCGCGACGACGCGCAGTACCATATCCAACGGCAACTACTTCATCTAAGCCAATCGAAGCACTTTCGAGTTGAACATTAATTTCTGTTCTTCCATTTACTGGAATCTCTTGAGGAGTATATCCAATAAAAGAATACGACAGAACTGCATCGGTACCCGAAACGTCGATTTGATAAGAACCGTCAATCTGGGTAATTGTACCTTTTGTGGTTCCTTTAATAATAACGTTAACTCCGGGAAGTTCTTCTCCGGATTTTTGGTCGATTACTTTACCTTTCACTGTCTGTGAATACGAAGTAAAGGCAAAAATAAACTGAGCCAAAACCAAAACAACTACGAATCGAAGTGCATTTCGCAGTCGTAGTTTTTGATTTTTTCTTTTTTTGTTTACCATACTTTTAGATTTAATTAAGAAAACATTATTGATTTATGTTAGAATTAAATTTGTTTAAAAAGAAAACAAAGACAACCTCTTCACTACAAGTGAAAATATTGTTGTTTTACTTCATTCGTTTTTTGGTTTAAAAAATCTGAATGAAAATTACATAATATTGGATTCCTTTACTTTTAATTCTTCCCAAATGGTAGAGTCAGAATTCCCGATAGCGGGGAATATTTCCCAAAAAGCGGGCAAATGTGCTAGTGCTCAGAGAGGAAACAATAAATTTGTTACTGTAAGGTGTTGTAATCCAGTGAGGTGGTTGTGTTGGGGGTTAAATTGCAAAAACCTATTTTTCTTTCTTTTCTTCCGAGATATATTCGCTTGCACTCATGCCAAATTCGCGTTTAAAACACTTTCTGAAATGTGATAAATCTTTAAAGCCAACCTCGTATGCTACCTCTGAAATATTCATTTTATTTTGCGATAAAAGCTGAGAAGCACGCTTTAAACGAATATGTCGGATAAATTCCTTAACGGTCATGTCGGTTAATGCATGTAGTTTTCTGTAGAGTTGCATTCTGCTAACACCAACTTTGGCCGAGAAATTTTCAATATCCAGTTCACTGTCAGAAATATTTTCTTCAACAATTTCGATGGCTCGTTGCAGGAATTTTTCGTCGTGTGATGTAATTATAATATTCTTGGGTTCAAGAATTACTGTGCCGGTGTATTTTTGTTTTAACGATTCGCGTATTGAGAGCACATTTTCAACTTTAACCTGTAGCACAGATAAATCAAAAGGTTTGGTAATATAATCGTCGGCTCCGGTTGTCAGTCCTTTTATTTCATTCTCTTTTGAGTGCATTGCAGTAAGTAGCAATACCGGAATGTGAGAAGTTCTCTCGTCGTTTTTAATTCGTTTACACAACTCGTATCCATTTGAAACAGGCATTAAAATGTCGCTAATAATAATATCCGGAATTGCTTTCAGTGCAAGATCCCAACCTTCCTGTCCATTTTTCGCTTCTATAATTTTATAGCTCGAATTAAAATGACTTGAAATAAACTGTCGTACATCAGGATTGTCATCAACAACCAACATAATTTTTTCACCAGGAATCTCTTGACTATCCTCGAATTGTTGCTCAATATTGATGTAATCAGCTTCAATTTCTTTTGCGAAATTATCGGTTTCTATTGGTTTGTCTTGTAAAGTAGCCATATAAGGAATACGAATGGTAAATTTTGTTCCCATTCCTGTTTTACTGCTCACAAATATCTCTCCTTTGTGCAGCTTTACCAACTCTTTTACAAGGGCTAAACCAATTCCTGCACCTGAATTTCCGTCTTCTTCATCCGATTGAAAGAAGCGGTTAAATATTTTTTTTAAGTTTTGAGGAGGAATTCCTCTTCCTGTATCTTTAACCGTGATTTCAATAAACTGATTGTCTTTATTTGTTGTGTGAAAATCATCATCCGAGTTAAAAACAAGCGATAAAGTTACTGAGACAGAACCTCCGGGAGAAGTGAATTTAAAGGCGTTTGAAAGCAAATTGTTGATGATCTTTTCAATTTTATCGTGATCGAAAACTGCTGTTAATTTCTTTTTAAGCGTTGTGAATTTCAGGCTAACCTGCTTTTCTTCCGCAAAGTCGTTAAACGAGTGTACCAGTGTTTCAATAAATCGTACAATATCGGCTTCGGTTAAATTAAGTTTTAAATTACCGGTTTGAAGTTTTCTAAAATCCAGCAATTGATTAATTAAACGATCGAGGTTGTTGGCGTTACGGTGCATTAATTGCAGGTTTTCTTTTATCTCTGCCGGACTAACTTCATTTTTTATCAATTTATTTAAAGGCCCCAATATTAAAGTTAGTGGAGTTCTGATTTCGTGCGAAATATTGGTGAAAAACTTCAATTTTAACATATCCAATTCGTGCAGTTTGCGTGCATTCAAACGTTCAACTACTAATTGGTTTTTAATTTTTTCCCGATTAATAAAAAAATGTACCAAGGTGTAAATTAATCCAATAATAAACAGAATTAATAAAGTCATGAACCATTTTGTTTTCCAGAAAGGAGGAAGTACCGTAATGTGTAACTGTAATTCTTTCCCACCTTCAGGATTTCCGGGAATTACTCTTTTAACATGTAAAACATAATCGCCCGGATTTAAATTGGTATACGTAGCAGAGCGGTTGTTGCTCGGATCGTTCCATTCTTCGTTAAATCCTTCCAAACGGTAAGTGTACATGTTTTTATTGCTGTTTACATAGTTTAAAGCAGCAAATTCAAGCGTAAAAATATTTTGATCGTAGTTTAAGACCAGTTTGTCGGTTTCAGAAATGCTTTTTTGAAGTACCGATTTTTTATCGTTGCCAATTTCAACCGATTTGTACAGGATTTTAAAATCAGTAAAAACAAGAGGAACGTCATTGTCAACAGAAATAATTTCAGTGGGATTGAAGATATTAAAACCTGATATTGATCCAAAAAGCAAGTTGCCCGATTTTGTTTTATAAGCTGCACCATAACAAAACTGATTGTTGCTTAAACCATCTTTGTTTGTGAAGTTTTGAAAATAATTATTTTCTACATCTAATTTCGACAATCCATTGGTTGTACTAATCCATAAATAATTATCATCGTCTTCCAAAATGCAAAGTGCCTGGTTGTTGGCAAGCCCGTCGTTTTCGTTATAGTAGGTTATTGGCCCGGTAAATGGTGAATAAATGGCAATTCCTTTGTCGTTGGTGGCAATCCATATTCGGTTATGCGAGTCTTCAAACATGGCTCGTGTATGTTCAGGAAAACGTTTTGTTGTTTGTTTATTTTTATTGTACACTAACACTTCATCCATACTTCCAGCCCAAAGGTTGTTTTGAGAATCAAATTCGAGCCACGAAATTCCAATCGATTCATTTATTTTGGTTTGATGTATAAACGAATTTGTTTCTGAATCGAATTTATCGATACCTGAAGCACTTCCTACCCATATCTCGCCGTCATTATCCATTGCGATGTCCCAAACGCGGTTGTCCGATAAACTGTTGGGATCGTCGGCGTTGTGCTGAAAATGTTTAATTTGTTTTGTTTTCAGGTTAATTATGTCAATTCCGCCTAAAAAGGACCCCACCCACAAATTGCCTTTGCCATCGTCGAGAAACGCTTTTATGCAGTTCTTCGAAATGGAATTTTTGTTCTTTTCGTCGTGCATCATGTATTTGTAGGTACCTGTACGCGGATTATAAATATTTATTCCTCCATCTTCGGTTCCTATCCAAATATTGTCTTGCTCATCAATCCAAAATGCATAAACAATACTGCTGTTTAAATAGTTGTTTTCGCCGGGCAGGGCGCTGTAATTGTGAAAAACCTGTTTCCTTTTGGCCAGTAAATTCAATCCTCCTCTTGTTCCAATCCATGTTTCACCACGCGCATCGTGAAAAATAGAGAGCACCGAATTATTCGATAAACTGCGTGGTTCTTTTTCGTTGTGTCTGAAATATCCGGTTATACCTTTGGTTTTTGAGTATTTGTAAAAACCGCCGCGGGTACCAATCCAGTATTCTCCAAAATATCCTTTCGAAACGGTTCTTACTGTTTCAGTGCGTTTTTCCTCAGGTATTAAATCTAGTTTTTTTATTGAATAGTCATCCATGTTTACCAAAAACAGACCTGCTGCGTAGGTTCCTATCCACATTAACCCCTCTTCGTCCAGGTAGAGTTCCCAAATCTCTCTATTCTGATTTTTTTGAAATGGAAGAGAGAATATTTCCATTGTATTCTTCTTCGGATTGTAAATGTAAACACCTGTATTGGTTCCTATCCATAGTTTTCCCGTCCGGTCGAATTGTATATCACGCACATAATTCCCTTCAAATTTAATTTTTGGATCAGCAAAAACGGGATCGAGAGAAGTAATATTCCCCACTGTGTCAAGAATCAGGATATTAAAATCCGATCCCATCCAGATTAATCCGTTTTCATCCTCTTCAATGTCGTTTACCGAAATGCCGCTATTTTTATATTCCGGCAGATTGTTAAAAGGATGATAAAACCGTTCTTTTCTCCTATCGAAAACATTAAGCGCACCGTTTTCTGTTCCTACCAGTAAATTGCCATGTCTATCTTCTTTTATAACACGAACCAGATTTCCGTTTAAACTTGCACTGTCGTCTGGATTTGGAAGGAAATTTACAAAACTGTAACCGTCAAAACGACTTAACCCCTGACTGGTGCCAATCCACATCCATCCTTTTGAATCCTGATAAATACATTGAATCTGATTATTTGGTAACCCGTTTCCCTGAGAAAAAATGTCAAAACTGATTTCTGATGAAATGGCATTAACTGACACCGCTTTTAGTAACAACAAAACTACCATTACAACAAAACTCACAAATCTCTTTTCTACGCCTACTTTCATTTAATTATCCTCTAATTTTTGTTGCTGTCTCAAAAATACAAATAACGAGAATTTTATTTAACTACTGAGCTATAGCCTCTAAAAATAGAAATTTGATTATATATTATTTTAAAATAAACACCATTAAGAAGTTGGTTTTTATTGGTTGGTAACCTGTTTCTTATGAGCAATATAGACAAGTAGCTGTGTTTTATTGTGGTTTAGTAGCCATATTGGAAGTATTGTGCCGGAGGTATTCAAATTTGATTAGCATAAGAAAAAGCACTTCTCTTTAGATCGAAAGCGCTTTCCCTTATTTTTTGTCAGCTTATTTGTAGAATGTAAACGAATAAAATTGTTTAACTACGAGAGTGTGGCTACCATAACAGCTTTAATGGTATGCATTCGATTTTCAGCTTCATCAAAAACAATGGAGGCTTCGCTTTCGAAAACTTCTTCGGTAACTTCCATGGCTTCAATACCAAATTTTTTAAAAATTTCTTCGCCAACTTTTGTTTCGCGGTTGTGAAAAGCCGGCAAACAATGCAGGAATTTTACATCCGGATTCCCTGTTAATTCCATTGTTTTTTTATTTACCTGATAGGGTAACAGTTGTTTAATTCGTTCTGCCCAAACTTCATCCGGTTCGCCCATCGACACCCAAACATCGGTATATAAAAAGTCGCAATCTTTAACGGCTTCAATAACATCGCTTGTAATTGTTGTCTTTCCTCCTGTTTGTTTTGCTATTTCTTTACATTGTTTCTGGAGTTCGCAGCCTGGCTGACATTCAGCCGGAGCAGCAGCACGAAAATCCATACCCAGCTTGGCAGCACCTACCATAAGCGAGTTTCCCATATTATTACGTGCATCGCCTAAATAACAGAATTTAATTTCCGAAAGCGGTTTGTCAGAGTGTTCTTTCATAGTTAAAAAATCGGCCAGAATTTGAGTGGGATGAAACTCGGTGGTTAAACCATTCCAAACCGGAACACCGGCATATTTTCCAAGTTCTTCAACAATATTCTGTCCAAAACCGCGGTACTCAATTCCATCGTACATGCGACCCAAAACACGGGCAGTGTCTTTCATCGATTCCTTTTGCCCTATTTGCGATCCGGAAGGTCCAAGATAAGTGACTTTTGCACCCTGATCGTAGGCCGCGACTTCGAATGCACAGCGTGTGCGTGTTGATGCTTTTTCAAAAATAAGAGCAATATTTTTTCCGGAGAGTTGTGGTTGCTCAATTCCGGCATATTTTGCTTTTTTCAGTGATTCTGATAACTCCAGTAAAAAGTGAATCTCTTTGGGGGTGAAATCGAGAAGTTTTAGAAAGTTTCTGTTTTTTAAATTTAATGCCATGTTGTTCGTATTTATTTATTGATTTATTTGCAGTTTGAAAACATTGCCATTGAATAGCTGCAAAAGCACAATTTAATGCTGTATCCTGATTGTCGTTGCTTTCCTATTCATAGTACATGGTAATTTTCGAGCCGTAACTTTTGTCTTCCAGTTTTGTCGCTTCAGTAATAATACTTTTGCTGCCACCATTTTCAATAAAATTCAGGCATGCCTTTATTTTCGGTTCCATGGTACCTTCAGAAAAGGTTCCGTTTTCGAGGTATTTCATGGTATCAGCATAATCCAGAAATTCGAGTTTTTCCTGGGTTTCCAATCCGAAATCTTTATAAATAAACGCAACATCGGTAAGAATATACAATTCGTCAGCTTTAATATTTGAAGCAAGTAAGCTGGAGGCCATGTCTTTATCTATAACAGCGTCCAAGGTTCTTACATCTTTATTCTCATCGTAATAAACGGGTATACCACCACCACCGGCTGCAATTACAATATTACCATTTGCTGTGAGTTGTTCAATAATCTCACCATTTACAATACTTACCGGAGTGGGCGAGGGAACTACCCTGCGAAAGCCATCTTTTGTTTTTGACGAGGTTTTAAAAATCCACCCCTTTTCTTTACTTAGTTTTTCGGCTTCTTCCTGATTGTAAACTTTACCAATACGTTTCGATGGATTTTGAAATGCCGGATCGTCTTTACTGATTTCAACCAGCGTAACCATCGCAATAACATTCTTTATTATGCCATGTTTATTTAAAACGTTTCGCATCATACGTTCAATCATAAAGCCAATTCCACCCTGCGAATCGGCCACACAAATATTTAATGGCATCGGGGCAATGTTATACATCTGTTCTCCGGCATCGTTTTGCATTAATATATTTCCAACTTGCGGCCCATTGCCATGTGTGATTACAATTTCGTAACCTTGTTTAATTAAGTGAACCAGGTTTTCAAGGGTTTCGGTAACATTCTTTTCTTGCTGAACAATGGTGCCTTTTTCGTTTTCCCTGAGAATGGCATTACCGCCCAGTGCAATCACAGCCAATTTCTTTTCCATCCTTTGTTACTTTAATCTTTGTACGCTAACAAACATATAAAATCAAGCATTAAAAAGAAATGTTAATGTACTGCTTTTTAGTTAACTAAAGATATTATAAAACAGTATTTTAACTGCGGATTTTTAATTCGGAAAACAGGTGTTGTTAAATCTTTCAATTTAAAATGTTTTCTACCTGTTTTGTTAACACTTTGTTCTTAATATGATTTTGTTTTATGAGGTAAACTTACAATGATAACCTGACTTTTTTTAGTTAAATTTGCGGTCAATTTAAAAAAATCCTGATGGCATTTAGACAAAAAAAGAAGCCAGTAAAAACAAAAAAGAAGCCAACAAAAAAGCGGAATTCAATCTTTAAAAATGAGAAAGCTCATTTCATTTTTGGAGTAATGCTGCTATTGATTTCGGCGTATTTGCTGATCTCTTTTGTGTCGTTTTTGTTTTATGGTGCAGCCGATCAAAGTTTAATGGACTCAAGCTGGTCTCAGTTTTTATTTAACTCCGATTTAAATGCCAAAAATGCGGGGATGAAACTGGGAGCCTATCTTTCAGAAGTAATTATAAACCGCGGATTTGGAATCGCTTCGTTTATCTTTATTTATATTATTGCAATAACCGGTTTTAAAGTTCTGGGAATTTTTATTTCCAGTTATCGGAAAAGTTTGGGTTACAGTATTCTTACAATTATTTGGGTGTCGGTTGCCTTTGGGCTTTTTTTTAATAAAAGTGAATCGGGATCGTTCATTTACTGGGGAGGACATTATGGTTTTATTTTAAGTAGTTGGTTGCGTTCTCTGATTGGCATTGTAGGACTCGTGTTTTTACTTTTTATTTCGGGATTAAGCATTGTAGTTGTCCGTTTTGATAAAGTTTATTCACTTATTAAAAACAGTATTAAACAGAAGCCTAAAACAGGCGCCGATGAGGAAGAGACTTCTGAAATGGAGGATGTAATAACTGATTCTGCAAGTGAGGTACAAGCCGGTGATGATGTCATTTCAAAAGTAATTGATGACGATGATGTTGTTAGGGCCATTTTTGAACCCGACGAAGATGATGATATTATTTCTCCGTCAGCTTCCAATTTAGAAGTGGAAGTTTCGGACCCGGAGCAGGAAGATGCCCCGGCGGAGATCGAAGAGGAGGATCTGAAACTGGTTGTTGAAAAGAAAATTGAAGAGGAGAATGCAGACGGGGATAAACCTGTTGAGCTGGAAGATTATGATCCAACCCTTGATCTGTCGGATTTTAAATTTCCGACACTTGATTTGCTTGAAGACCATAAGTTTGGAAATGCGGAGGTGAAAAATGATGAGCTGGTTGCCAATAAAAACAAGATTGTTGAAACCCTTCGACATTATAAAATTGAAATTACCAAAATTAGGGCTACAATTGGTCCAACCATAACTTTATACGAGATTGTACCGGCACCCGGTGTGCGTATTTCAAAAATTAAAAATCTGGAAGACGATATTGCTTTAAGTCTTGCTGCCTTAGGTATTCGTATTATCGCTCCAATTCCGGGCCGTGGTACCATTGGTATCGAGGTGCCAAATCAGCACCCCGAAACTGTTTCGATGCATTCGATCGTGCGTTCGAAAAAATTCCAGGAAACTACGGCTGAATTGCCGGTAGCTTTAGGAAAAACTATTTCGAACGAAACCTTTTTGTTCGACCTTGCCAAAATGCCTCACATTCTTGTTGCCGGTGCCACAGGGCAAGGTAAGTCTGTGGGTATTAATGCAATAATTACCTCGTTGCTTTACAAAAAGCACCCTGCTCAGTTGAAGTTTGTATTCATCGATCCTAAAAAGGTTGAACTGAATATCTATTCTGTTCTGGAAAAACATTATCTGGCGAAATTACCCGATGCCGAAGAACCTGTAATTACTGATATTCAGAAAGTAAAGAATACGCTGAACTCTGTAAATATAGAGATGGATGCGCGTTATGATCTGTTGAAGATAGCTCAGGCACGGAACATTAAAGAATACAACAAGAAATTTATAAGCAGAAGGCTGAATCCTGAAAAAGGACATAAATATATGCCTTATATAGTTGTAATAATCGACGAGTTTGCAGATTTGATTATGACCGCAGGAAAGGAAATTGAATTACCAATTGCAAGGATCGCCCAGCTGGCCCGTGCGGTTGGAATTCATATGGTTATTGCAACTCAAAGACCATCAACAAATATTATTACTGGTGTAATTAAGGCTAATTTTCCGGCACGTATTGCGTTTAAAGTTGCTTCGATGATCGACTCGCGTACCATTTTAGATACCCCGGGAGCCAACCAGTTAATAGGACGTGGTGATATGTTAATTGCTTCCGGAAGTGATATTACAAGGGTGCAGTGTGCTTTTGTTGATACACCTGAAGTGGAAAATATAATTAAATATATATCGGAACAACGTGGTTACCCAACTGCATTCTTATTGCCTGAATATGTTGGCGAAGACGAAATTGGTCCGGGTGATGTTGATTTAAGAAACAGAGATGAGTTATTTGATGATGCTGCCCGGATTGTTGTATTAAATCAAATGGGATCAACTTCAATGATTCAGCGTAAATTTTCGATTGGATACAACCGTGCCGGACGATTAATGGATCAGTTGGAGGCAGCCGGAATTGTTGGACCCAGCGAAGGAAGTAAAGCACGGCAGGTATTAATTCAGGATGAATATACTTTGGAACAGTTATTGAATAGTTTGTAAACTAAAACGAAAAAATGAGAAGGATAGTAGTAATAATAGCGGCACTGTTTGTTTGCAATGCGCTATGGGCACAAGACACAAAAGCAAATAAAATTTTAGACGAAGTAAGTGCCAAAACAAAAACCTATAAAAGTATTTCAGCCGATTTTGTGTTTTCCATGGAAAATAAAGAAATGGAAATCGATGAGCAGAATGAAGGCTCGATAAAATTAAAGGGACAGAAGTATTGTGTAGCACTTCCAGGCGTTGGTATTGAGGTTTTTTCTGATGGGACTACACTTTGGAATTATATGAAGGAAGGCAACCAGGTTACCATTTCAAGCATTGATGATGAAAGTAGTGAGTTGATGGATCCTTCGTCGCTTTTCACGATTTACGAAAAAGGATTTAGATCGGAGTTTGTTGATGAGAAAAAGGAAGGTACAAAAACAGTTTATCGAATTAACCTCTTTCCAGACTCTGACGCATATGAAGTTTCGAAAATTGAAGTTTCTATTGATAAGGCAACCATGATGATTCATGAGGCCACGTTATATGGAACCGATGGGAATTTATATGGCATCCTTGTTAAAAGGATAGAGTCAGACAAAGATCTCTCTGATTCTGATTTTATTTTCGATGTTTCGAAATATGCCGATGTAGAGGTAATTGATTTTAGGTAAATAGTTTTAAAAAACAATAAAAGTAAAAATTGCCCTGTTTTGAAAAGATGGGCATCTTTTACAAAAAAATCCTCGCCGTTATCGACGAGGATTTTTTTTATCATTGATTTCATCAGAAATAGAATTGTTATTCATGCGATTTCTGAAACAACTTGTCGGCAGTAGAAATCTCAAGAAAGGATGCACCTGCATCTTCTCCAAATCTTCCTCCTATATAAATCACCAAATCATCCATGTCGATAATACCTTCATGAACCAGTTCCTGAATAGCTGCTTTTTGAATTTTTATTTTATTCTTTTTAGCTTCCAAATACGATGGATGAACACCAAATGAAAGAGCCATTTCGCGAACCACACGGTGCGAGTGACATTTTATGAACACAGGAAAAAATGAGCGGTGCGCAGCCAGGTAGCGACCTGTTTTTCCAGTAGTGGTTGATGTAACAATTGCATCGGGTTTTAACTCGCGTGCAGCACGAATTGCCGATTGAGCCAAATATGCGGGTATATCTGTTTTTCTGGGTATTGTTAATTCTCGTTTATCGCGATTTGGTTCTACCTCGCGCGCAATGTTGGCCATAACTTTTACTGCTTCAACAGGGTATTTGCCATAGGCAGTTTCGCCACTAAGCATAATTGCATCTGTACCAATATAAATTGCACTTGCTACATCGCTCACCTCGGCACGCGTTGGACGCGGATGTTCAATCATAGTGTGCAACATTTGAGTGGCAATAATTACTGGTTTTTGGTGTAGCATGGCTTTTCCCACCAGGTTTCGTTGTATCGCAGGAATTTTTTCTTCCGGCAACTCAATTCCCAAATCGCCACGGGCAACCATAATGCCATATGCGTGTTCCAAAATTTCGTCTATCTTTTCAACGCCTTCCACATTCTCAATTTTTGCAATAATCTTGATTGGACTATTGTGTGCATCAAGAATTTTTTGCACTTCCTTTACATCGGCTTTGTTGCGAACAAATGAATGTGCAATGAAGTCAAGCTCATTTTTAATGGCAAAATCAATAAATTCAATGTCCCGTTCAGAAAGAGATGGTAATTTGATTTCTACACCCGGAACATTAATACTTTTTTTCTTTTTGACAGTACCTTTATTTTCTACCTTACAAACAAGAAAATCCTTGCGTTTTTCTTCAACCGTAAAAGCAATGTCTCCATCGTCAATAAGAATTTTGTTTCCAGTATTTAAATCGTTAACAAACCCTTCATAGTTTACGCAAACATTTTTAAACCCGGTATTTTGAGGTGAATGCGAGAAGGTAACTTTTTCTCCTTCAGCAACCGAAATTTCATCCTGAATGCTGCAAGTTCTTATTTCAGGCCCTTTGGTGTCAATTAGGATGGCAATTTTGTCCGATACTGCCCGAATATTGTCGACCACTATTTTCCCTGATTCGGTTGAAATATGTGCAGTATTAATTCGGGCTACATTCATCCCTGCCTCGTACAACGATTTGATGAAATCTATCTCACATCGGTCGTCTGATATTGTTGCTACAATTTTGGTCTGTCTCATTCCTTTAAATTTTTAAGGGCGCAAATGTATAATAAATGCCGATTAAATAGTTAAAATATTTTTAAACTGAGTTTAAATTTAAGATACTATTTTTGTAAATTCTGTTCAATTTACGAAACTTTGTATTGCCAACCTATACGATTGTAATCCAAATCCCATAATGCAACCTTTACAAACGGGGCCGATTATTGACTTATGTCTGAAATCCTCACGAGTTAGTGTATTCGAAATGTGTACCTCAATTACCGGTGTATTAATTCCGGCAATTGCATCGCGAATAGCTACAGAAGTATGCGTGTATGCTCCTGCATTAATTATAATGCCATCATAATCAAAGCCATACTTGTGTAATTTGTTAATGATTTCTCCTTCAATATTTGACTGATAATATGTAAATTCAATGTCAGGAAAAGATTCCTGTAAGCTAGCAAAATAACTTTCGAAATTTTCCGATCCGTAAATGGATTTTTCTCGTACACCTAATAAGTTTAAATTAGGTCCATTGATAATCAATATGTTCATTTATTGCAATTTTAATTATTTTTATAGTAACTTTATATAAAAAGAAAACGTAATTAGTTTTGATAAAGTTAGTTAATACTACTGAAATTATGACAAACACTAGATAACAACAAACTATAAAATTAACTTTAATTAGTAGATTATGAAATGGGAGGATAGTAAAAAGGGTTACGAAAATTATTTAAGACTGGAAAAGTCGTTATCGCAAAATTCAATTGCAGCCTATGTAAACGACATAAATAAACTTGTCGTATTTTTCGAAAAAAAGTTTAAAGGGATTGCTCCTGATAAAGTAAAACTTGATCATTTAAAAAGTTTTGTAGAATGGTTAAATGAAAGGGGAGTTAGTCCAAGGACCCAGGCAAGGACAATTTCAGGAATTAAATCGTTTTACAAGTATCTGTTAATCGAAGGAGATATAACAAGCGATCCAACGGCGTTGCTGGAATCTCCAAGAATTGGACGAAAACTTCCGGATATTCTTTCGATGGAAGAAATTGACACGCTCATAGAAGCGATTGATTTAACAAAAGCAGAGGGACAGCGTAATAAGGCTATGCTGGAAACACTTTATAGTTGTGGACTTCGGGTTTCAGAATTAGTCAACCTTAAAATCACAAATTTGTTCTTCGAGCAGGGTTTTATTAAGGTTGAAGGAAAAGCCGATAAGGAGCGTTTAGTGCCAGTAAGCGGCAGGGCGGTTGAAGAAATAAACAAATATTTAAATAAATACCGCAAAACTTTGCGTGTTAATAAAGACAGCGAAAATGTACTATTCTTAAATCGTCGTGGTAGAAAATTAAGCCGGGTTATGATTTTTACAATTATTAAAAATCTTGCAGAAAAGGTAGATCTTGGTAAAAAAATTAGTCCGCATACTTTCCGGCATTCATTTGCAACGCATTTAATAAACGGTGGAGCTGATTTACGTGCTGTTCAGGAAATGCTTGGTCATGAATCGATTCTTACAACCGAAATTTATACACATCTCGACAGGGATTACCTGCGGAATACGATTCATCAATTTCATCCAAGATCGTAATTAAACTAATCTTATTCGATTAATAGGAGCGTTATATTAAAATTGTAACGCTCTTTTAGTTTTTAAGAGTGACTTTAAACTACTTAAATGGGGAATAATTTCTATTGTTAAGAGAATGTTTAATCGGTGTCTAAAAGGAGCTAAATGCCTAAAGTGAACATTGGCGATTGGAAAAAAAAGTTATTTTTGTCAACCGATTTACGTAGAAGAAAAATTGTATTATTAAGTTAATTATTAGGTAGTTATGAAAAATTTAGATTTATCGAAGTACGGAATTGTTGACGTGCAGGAAATCGTACATAACCCATCGTACGAGCAACTATTCGAAGAAGAAATGAATCCTGCTTTGGAAGGATTTGAAAAAGGTCAGTTAACAGAACTTGACGCTGTTAATGTAATGACCGGTGAATTTACAGGTCGTTCTCCTAAGGATAAGTACATCGTAATGGACGATGTAACAAAAGATACTATGTGGTGGAATTCACCAGGATCTCCAAACGATAATAAACCAATTACTCCGGAAGTTTGGGCAGATCTTAAAAAAACTACTACTGATCAGCTTTCTGGGAAAAGACTGTTCGTAGTTGATACTTTTTGTGGTGCAAACGAAGATTCACGTTTGAAAGTTCGTTTTATTATGGAAGTAGCATGGCAAGCGCACTTTGTAACCAATATGTTCCTTCGTCCTTCTGCAGAAGAACTTGAAGTATATGGTGAGCCAGATTTCGTTGTAATGAACGGATCAAAAAGTTCAAATAAAAAATACAAAGAGCACGGCTTAAACTCAGAAGTTTACACTGTATTCAACATGACTGAGAAAATGCAGGTTATCGGTGGTAGCTGGTACGGCGGTGAGATGAAAAAAGGTATGTTCGCAATGATGAACTACTACTTGCCACTTAAAGGTATGGCTTCAATGCACTGTTCGGCAAACGTTGGAAAAGAAGGTGATGTAGCTATCTTCTTCGGTCTTTCTGGTACAGGTAAAACTACACTTTCAACTGACTCTACCCGCCAGTTAATTGGTGACGATGAGCACGGTTGGGACGAAGACGGTGTATTCAACTTCGAAGGTGGTTGTTACGCAAAAACTATTAATCTTGATAAAGATGCAGAGCCAGAAATTTTTGGTGCAATTAAACGTAACGCTTTATTAGAAAACGTAACTGTTGATGCTGATGGTAAAATTGATTTTACTGATGGTTCAGTAACACAAAACACTCGTGTTTCTTACCCAATCAATCACATTGAAAACATTGCTGTTCCTTCAAAAGCTGGTCACGCTAAAAAAGTTATCTTCCTTTCGGCTGATGCTTTTGGCGTACTGCCTCCGGTTTCTAAATTAACCCCGGAACAAACTCAATATCACTTCCTTTCAGGATTTACTGCAAAATTAGCTGGAACTGAGCGTGGTGTAACTGCTCCACAGCCTACTTTCTCAGCTTGTTTTGGTGCTGCTTTCTTAACTCTTCACCCAACTAAATACGGTCAAGAGTTAGTGAAAAAAATGGAAGAGCATGGAGCTGAAGCATACTTGGTAAACACTGGTTGGAACGGAACTGGAAAACGTATTTCAATTCAGGACACTCGTGGTATCATCAATGCAATCCTTGATGGTTCTATCGAAAGTGCACCAACTAAAAACCTTCCGGTATTCAACCTTGAAATTCCTACTGAATTGAAAGGTGTTGACACTGGTATTCTTGATCCTCGTGATACTTATGCTGATGTAGCGGAGTGGAATGAGAAAGCTCAGGATTTAGGTAGCCGTTTTGTTAAAAACTTCGTTAAATACACTGATAACGAAAAAGGTAAAGCATTGGTTGCTGCTGGTCCTCAAGTTGACTAATAACTACTTAGTACAGAGATAAATAAAAACCTCGTCTACGGACGGGGTTTTTTTATGTCAATATTTCGGTTAATGTTGAATCTATAGTTGGATATTGAAATTCAAAATCAGAATCCAATAAAACTGTTGGGTTAACTATTGGGCTTTCCAAAAGTAGCATTGAAGCCTTCCCTAAAATCAGTTTAATTACAAATGCCGGAATTGCAATAAATGCAGGGCGGTTTAATTTGTTTGCAAAAGTTCGTGTAAAATCTTTGTTTGAGATATTTTGTGGGGCGACCAGGTTAAAAGTTTGACTTTCGCGATTTGTTTCAACAGCCCAAAGAAAAGCATTTACCACATCTGTTTCATGAATAAAAGGAAAAGCCTGGTTACCCGATCCAATTTTTCCTCCCAAACGCAGATTGAACGGTAAAAGTAAATTAGTAATAGTTTTGGCATCTTTCCCTAATACCATTCCTAATCTAAAAACAGTTTGATGTACGGAAGGAGGAAGTTGGTTCAGTGTATCTTCCCAGTCTGCTACTACCTTCCCTATAAAATCCGTGCTAAAATAGGTACTGTTCTCATCGTGTACAATTCCCGGTTTATAAATTCCAATGGCAGACGCTGTAATTATTTGTTTGGGTTGTTGTTCGGGTTTTAACATATTTATTGCTGTTACCAAATTTGTTGTTGTTTTTACCCGACTGTTGTAAATAAGTTGTCTGTTTTTTGAAGTCCAACGTTTAAGAATTGAAGCACCGGCAAGGTTAATAATCACATCGCATCCGTTAATTTCATTTTTGAGATTTTCAACAGGGTCATACAAGAGCTCTCTATCAATCCCGGAAACCTCATGGTGTTGTTCCATTAGTTTCTTCGAGATTAATTTTCCCAAATATCCGTTTATTCCACTAATTTTAATTTTCAAGTTTTAAATAATTAAATATTATACATTGTGAGCACTGCTTCCGGTTTGTTAGTTAAACAAAAACTTTCCCTATTTAGTTCTTAATAGTTGTTAAGTGAACTCGCTATTTGTTACTTTTACGTTTTGAAATGAGCCACAGCAATCTTCATATAGTAGTACGGTTACACCGTTGGCGCTTAAAACATTTAAGCGAACGTGGATTTATAACAATATTAAGTATTGTTGTTGGAATTCTTGCCGGTGTTGCAGCCGTAATTATAAAAAATACGGTTTGGCTTACGCAACGATTGGTGCATTCTTTGGTTGCCTCAAACGAGGTGGTAAATTATCTTTATTTTGCTTTACCGGTTGTGGGAATTTTGGTGGCAATTTTGGTTGTAAAATACGTTGTTCGTTCCGAGGTTCGACATGGAATCCCAAACGTGCTTCACAGTATCTCAAAACGAAAAGGAAGGATTCGTCCTCATAATTTATATTCGTCGATAATTACCAGTTCGCTGACGGTGGGATTTGGAGGCTCGGTTGGTTTGGAAGGACCAACAGTAGCTACCGGAACTGCATGGGGATCGCGGCTGGCAAGTGCTTTTCGTTTAAATTACAAAAATACCATTTTGATGCTGGCCTGTGCGTGTGCAGGGGCCATGGCAGCTATTTTTAAAGCACCCATTGCCGCCATCGTTTTTGCAGTTGAAGTAATAATGATAGACTTGACTGTATTTTCGTTGGTGCCATTATTATTAGCTTCGGCAACGGCGGTAGTTACTTCGTATTTATTTTTGGGACAGGATGTTTTATATCCTTTCGAAGTGATTGAAACTTTCGATCTGGCAGATTTACCGTATTATATTTTATTGGGAATAGTTGCCGGATTTGTATCGGTATATTTTACCAAAATGTACATGTTTTTCAGTGATCAGTTTGATAAATTAAAGAACAATAAAATTCGACTGGTAGTTGGCGGAATCGGGTTGGGAATACTCATTTTTATTTTTCCACCGCTATATGGCGAAGGTTATGAATCAATTAATGAATGTTTGGCGGGTGATCTTCAGTATTTGTTCGACAACAGCATTTTTTACTCCTATCAGGAGGAAATGTGGATGGCAATGTTTCTTCTTGCTGCGGTTATCCTTCTTAAAATTGTGGCTACCTCGCTTACTTTTGGCGCCGGCGGTGTTGGTGGTATATTTGCCCCAACCCTTTTTATGGGAGTCAACACCGGAATGCTTTTTGCTCAGATTATAAATTGGATGGGTATTCGACAGATTAGTACGCATAATTTTGCGTTAATCGGTATGGCTGGTTTAATTGCCGGAGTTTTACATGCCCCACTTACCGGTATTTTTTTAATTGCAGATATTTCAGGTGGTTATCAGCTATTTGTGCCTTTGATGTTTACCGCCACTTTTGCCTTTTTAATTGTAAGGGCTTTTACGCCTAATTCAGTGTATCATATTCAATTGGCACGCCGAAAAGAGTTACTAACTCATGATAAGGATGCGAATGTTTTGCGAATGATGGAGGTGAAAGAATTAATCGAAACCGACTTTGAAGTACTTTCGCCAGATGCAACTTTACGCGACTTAACTGTTGCAATCTCACGCAACCACAGAAATCTTTTTCCGGTTGTGAATACAGAAGGTTTTTTGGTGGGAATGGTAAAAATGGATGATGTTAGGAAGATGATATTTGATCATGATTTATACGATAAAGTAAAAATAAGTGAGTTGATGTATATGCCTGAATACCATATTGATCCGAATGATAATATGGAAGTTGTTGCCAATAAATTCGAAACATCGGGTAGATATAATCTGGCGGTAATTGAGGATGGGAAATACATTGGATTTGTATCGCGGGCGAAGGCTTTTACCAGATATCGAAAAAAAATAATTGATTTTTCACATGTTTAAACGGTTTTTTATTAAAGGTCCAAAGGACCTGCTTAACAGGTTAGTGGCCTGGCGAATTGCAAATATTCAGGAAAAGAATTTTTTGTATTTGCTGAGCTTGGTAGTAGGGATTTTTAGTGGCTTGGCTGCTTTAATACTTAAAAACCTCATTCATTTTGTTGCAGAGGAACTAACGCAGGTGATTGATTTTGATCGATTTACTTATCTGTATCTACTTTATCCGTTTGTAGGAATATTACTCACGGTTCTCTTCGTAAAGTATGTTATCCGCGACAATATTGGTCACGGCGTTTCGAAAATTCTTTACTCTATATCGCGAAAGGGAAGTAAAATAAAACCTCACAATAATTATTCATCGATGGTGGCCAGTTCGTTAACCATTGGTTTTGGAGGTTCGGTAGGAGCCGAGGCTCCCATTGTATTAACAGGTGCGTCAATCGGATCGAACCTTGCACGTATTTTTAAACTTCGGTATAAATATATAACCCTCATGGTGGGGTGCGGAGCGGCCGGGGCAATTGCCGGTATTTTTAATGCTCCTATGGCAGGAATTGTATTTACACTCGAAGTGTTGATGCTCGATTTGACCATGGCTTTTTTGATTCCGCTTTTGATATCGGCAGTTACTGCAACCGTTTTATCGTACTTTTTTATGGGCGATGCAGTTCTGTTAAGATTTACTGAGGTTGTTCCATTCGATATTAAAACTATCTGGATTTATATTTTGGTAGGAATTTTTACCGGGCTAATGGGCCTGTATTTTACAAGGGTTTCTATGTATCTGGAAAAACGGTTAACCGCTGTAAAAAACTGGTTTTGGCGTGCTTGTATTGGAGCTTTTGCACTGGGTGTTTTGATTTATCTTTTCCCGCCACTTTGGGGCGAAGGTTACGAAAGTATCAGCGAAGTATTTAATAACGATGGAGCTGAACTGTTAAATAATTCTTTGTTTGTTCCATGGAAAGACAATCCGTATGTGATTTTAATGGTTTTAGGGGGGATATTATTGCTTAAAGTGGCAGCAACAGCCGCAACTACCGGAGCCGGTGGAAACGGAGGTATTTTTGCTCCAACGCTTTTTACAGGTGCCATTTCAGGATACTTTCTTGTAAATCTTTTAAATACTTTATTCGGTTTAGGAGTGCCTGAAAATAATTTTGCTCTTGCAGGAATGGCAGGAATGATGGCAGCCGTGATGCACGCTCCGCTCACAGGTATTTTCCTTACTGCTGAGATAACCGGAGGTTACGGTATGTTTATTCCATTATTGATAACTTCAACAGTGGCATATCTTACGATTATGGTGTTCGAGCCACACTCAATTTATACCAAACGACTGGCACAAACAGGCGAGTTAATAACACATCATAAAGATAAAGCGGTTCTTCGTTCCATGGAACTTAAGAAATTGATTGAGAATGATTTTGAGATTCTTTCGCCTGATGCAAGTTTGAGAGATTTGGTAAAAGCTGTTTCACGGTCGAATAGAAACTTATTTCCGATTGTGGATAGTGAAGGGTATTTAAAGGGAATGCTAAAACTATCGAAAATAAAAAACCTCATTTTTGAACCCGATCTGTACGACAAGGTTATGGTGAAAGATTTGATGTTTATGCCCGAGTTTTATATTTCTTCAGCCGATTCAATGGAAACAGTGGCCAAAAAGTTTGAAACTTCAAACAGATATAATCTTGCTGTTATTGATGATGGCAAATATTTAGGTTTTATTTCGCGGGCAGTGGTTTTTTCGAATTACCGTAAAACGCTGGAATATTTTTCGCACGAATAATATTTGCTATTTATTGTTGTAACCCCAAAAATCAAAAACAAATTTGTAGGTCTTGTAATATTGCTAATATGAAAAATATTTGAGATTTGTTTCTTGTGAATTGGCGTTTATTTTATTTACTTTCCGAAAAAATTTAAAAAGTATATTCGTCATGATAACACGACGTTCATTTATAGCCAAAAGCTCTTTGGCAATTGCCGGAGCAGGTTTGGCACCAAAAGTATTCTCAAATTCGGTTTTTCAAAACAACAATAATTTACCGCTGGTAATTTCAACCTGGAATCATGGAATGCCTGCCAACGAAGCTGCCTGGGAAATATTGGCAAAGGGTGGCCATTCGTTAGATGCGGTTGAAGCCGGTGTACGAGTACCTGAAGCCGATGAAAATGTAATTACAGTTGGTAAAGGAGGTATTCCTGATGCAAGTGGAAAGGTTACACTCGACGCATGTATTATGGATGAAAAAGGGCGCGCCGGAAGTGTAACCTATCTTCAGCATATTGTTCACCCCATTTCGGTGGCACGTTTGGTAATGGAAAAAACACCCCATGTAATGTTGAGTGGAAAAGGTGCTTTGGAGTTCGCTCTTGACAATGGTTTTAAAAAGGAAAAATTGTTGACCAAAAAGCGCAAGGAGGAATGGAAAAAGTGGAAAAAGGAGTATGAAGAATTCAGCGTAAAAATAAATATTGAAAATGTAACCGAAGACAATCACGATACAATTGGAATGCTGGCTATTGATAAAGATGGCCGGGTTTCAGGTGCTTGTACAACTAGCGGAATGGGATATAAAATGCCGGGCAGGGTAGGTGACTCACCAATAATTGGCGCCGGACTTTTTGTCGATGGCGAAGTGGGAGGAGCTACCGCAACCGGCTCCGGCGAACTGGTGATGAAAACAGTAGGTTCGTTTTTAGTAGTTGAACTTATGTGTCAGGGGATGACTCCAGGAAAGGCATGCGAAGAAGCTGTAAAACGAATTGCTAAAAAAATACCAAATTACCAAAATCATCAAATTGGTTATATTGCTTTAAATACCAAGGGAGAGTATGGTTCGTTTTGTATTCAGCCGGGATTTAATTATGCCATAAAAACTCCGGAAATAACAGAACTCGTTGATGCAGAAGCCTGGTTAAAGAAATTATAGGGAATAAAAGAAGGTGCCTAATCGATTAAGCACCTTTTTTTTATAACTTTTAAACCATCCTACCAACGGTTTCCACCGCGGTCGTTGTCGTAACCGCCACCGCCTCTGCGGTCGCCACCACCACGACGATCACCACCGCCGCGGTTATAACCACCACCACTGCCGCCGCGGTTGTAGCCTCCACCGCCGCCACCACGGTTAAAACCACCACCGCCACCACGGCTGTGTCCGCCTCCGCCACGTGGACGTTCTGATGGAGGATTAGCTTCTTTTACTACAATGGCTTTACCGTCAACTTCAGTGTCATTTAACGCTGCAATGGCCGCTTTTGCTTCTTCTTCGTTTGGCATTTCAACAAAACCAAAACCTTTCGAGTTTCCTGTTTCTCTGTCAAAAATAACTTTTGCAGATGCTACTTCTCCGTGAGCAGAGAATAGTTCTTGTAAGTCATCACCAGTTGTTGATGAACTTAACTTTGCAACAAATAAATTCATAAAAAATAGAAAAATATAAATGTATAAATAAAAAATTAGTGGTGGAATTTATTGAACCACCTGTCTTTGAGTACTTTAAATGAATAAAATGAACGTTTCAGAAATTAAAACAGAAAATCACGATGATTTAGTAAAGTGAAGAACGAATTAAATTCTTTATACAAATAAAAGTCTTATTTGTTAGATTATCACCAAAAATATGTGGTTTTTTGATTAATTTTTGAAAAAAATATAAAAAAAAACCTTCCCGAAAGAAGGTTTTTGTAAGGTGAGATTAAAGTTTTTGTTTCTCCTGATTCTCAGGAGATTAATTTCAGGACAAAAAAAGCGTTTTAATACAGAATTGCAAAACAAAAAGACTTAATATTCGGCATGATCGGAAATTATTTTTTTATTCCGAAGGATATTAATTACCGCATCTACAATTTGGTCGTCCTCCAACGATGCATAATTGAAGATTACATCAAAGTCGTTGTTTTCCGCTTTTCTTCCAATAATTTTTTCAATAAACGAATCGCGTTTGGCATCGGCGGTATGTATGTATTCCGCGGCTTCTGCCTGGCTTAGATCTTTAATTTGCATTATCCGGTTGATTCTCCATTCAGCAGGTGCTTCTAGTCTGATATTTAGCTTGTTGGGGACGTCTTTGAGGATCACACCGGCCGAACGTCCTACAATAATAGTTCGTCCCTGGTTTGCTAAGCGGCAAATAATCCCCTTTAATGTTGTTATTAATCGTTCGTCCGAAATATCATATATGGTTTCGTGGGCAAATGCCCAGGCAACTTCCTTTAAAAAGCTGACAGCCTCCTCCGCATCGTCATAATTTCCTGCTTTAATCTCGTCAACCATATCTTGCACAGCTTCAGAAAATACGTCTTTATCTACCCATTTCCATACCACATCGGTTTTGGTTTCCGACATGTAGCTATAACCGGTTAGAATTTTTGAAAGCTTTATGGCTAATCTTTGCGCCGAACAGCCTGCCTGGCGTGAAATTGTAATAAAGGGACCCGGGAAATCGCCGGTCTCGAGGTTAATGCATTTAAAATGATTTAAATAACTGTTGATAAACTTTTCCATGTTTTAGTTTTTTTAGCGACCAGTTTGTTTCAGTTATTCGAAGTTACAATCAAATATTCTTTAATTGAAGCTAATGTGTTATAGAATAGCTGTTATTGAAGATGTTTTGCAGCAACTTTATTGTTTTACGCTGAAAATAATTAGTTTTATTTCTCGAAAAATTTAGAATTATGATTTCTCCAATAAAAACAGCAATCGCTTCGTTTGGCATGTCAGGACAGGTATTTCATGGTCCTTTGTTAAAAATAAACAATGGTTTTAAAGTCGTTTCGGTGTGGGAGAGAAGCAAAACTATATCGAAGAAAATTTTTCCTGATGCGCAAATTGTTAGGTCGTATGAACAGATATTAAATAATGCAGAAATTGAGTTGGTGATAGTAAATACGCCCGATGAGTTTCATTTTGAAATGGCAAAACAAGCCATCAGTGCAGGAAAGCACGTTGTTGTTGAAAAACCGCTTGCACACAAAAGTAACCAAGCTACTGAATTGGTACAGTTGGCAAAAGAAAAAGGGATTGTGTTCACAGTTTTTCAGAACCGGCGATGGGACAACGATTTCAGGACTGTACAAAAAGTGATCAATGAGGCCAAATTTGGACGTTTAATTGAGTTTGAATCGCATTTTGATAGATATAGAACCTTTATTGCTCCTGATACCTGGAAAGAGGAAGGTGATGAATTTTCCGGTGTTTTATATAATCTTGGATCGCATATGATTGATCAGGCTTATGTTTTATTTGGAATGCCTAAGGCTGTTACTGCACATCTTCGTATAGTAAGAAATGCAGGAGTAGTAAATGATTATTACGATATTCGACTGGAATACAATGGATTTGCAGCTCTGATGAAATGCTCGTACCTGGTAAAAGAACCGGGACCGCGGTACATCATTCATGGCGAATACGGAACTTTTTATAAATCAGGAATGGATCCTCAGGAAGAACTGTTAAAGGCTGGTCATCTTCCGGATGAAGAAAACTGGGGTACCGAACCAATGGAAAACTGGGGCACAATGTTTTACGAAGAAGATGGTGAGGATGTTGAAGAGCTTATTGAAACGCTTCCAGGTGATTACAATATATTTTATAATAATGTTTACGAATGCATTCGCAACGGCGCTGAATTACTCGTAAAACCAGAAGAAGCAGTTGATGTATTACTGATTTTGGAAGCTTGTTTGCTAAGCAATAATGAAAAGCGGACAATTGATCTATAGAAAATATGAAGTATAAGAAAGGGATGTAATTATCGAAAGTTACATCTCTTTGTGTATTACAAATAAAGTTTATCCTGCAGAAATTTCTCCTAAAGCATTTTTTACTCGGCCAACATAATTGTCAATTTGTTGCTTTTCTTCAAAACCAATAATCATCATATCTACACACCCCAGTCCAAGCACAAAGCGCAATGAATTATCAATTTTTTCACTGTCGTCGCGTAGTTTTCCATTACCAACCAGTTTCATGCCAATAACTCCTTTCCCCGCATCGTGTAATTGCTGAATTATTTCAACAACTTCTTGTGGCTCGGGTTTATCCATTGCAATTCCGTAAGGATTTATGCGTGCATGTAAAACATCAACCCAGTCACTCTTCACGGCTGCTTTCATGGCCTCATACGAGTGTACCGAAACTCCGTGTGCTTTTATAACTCCTTTGGCTTTAAGGTTTTCCAAAATATCCATTTGCGGCTTCAGCGTTTCTGTCCAATTGGCATCTTCCATACAATGAATTTGCACAAGGTCTATGTAATCGGTACTTAGTTCTTTTCGAAAACGATCGACAACTATGTCCGCATCAGGGCGTTCTGGTTCCGGAATTCCACCATTACGTGTCCATATTTTCGTGGTGAGCGTTAATTCATCCCTGTTCATATTTTTCATTGCCTCAGCCATTAATGGGTGAGTTCCATAGGTATCTGCCAAATCGAAATACCGAATCCCTGAATCGTAGGCGTGTTGTAATAAATCAATGCTTTTTTGTTTGTCTTGTTTTGTGAGGTATGAGGTGCGATTTGTGGCATGAACACCGGTTCCCATCCCAATTAACGTTGTTTCAATGCCCGAATTTCCAAGCTTCACTTTTTGAAAAGGATCGTTACCTGAAACTAGGGGAGAGCATGAATACAAGGGGTTTGCAAATAAAATATGAGCAGTTCCCAGTCCTAGAGCTCCTACAAATTTTCGGCGATCCATACTTAATTTCGACATGAGTAGATGTTTTAAGATATTCTCTATGAAATTAGCGAATTCTTTTTAAATGAAGAATATTATGTATACATATAAATAGTTCCCTTTTGTAAGATGGTTAAGGTTAGCCCGTATACAAAGGGTCTTCATTTAATTCGGCTCCGATTTTCGCCTCTAATCTTCTTTTGGCCTGTAATGTCTTTTAAGCCAGCTGGCCAGACCATCAAGTCCGGGGAAGAGTACACGTTCCGTAATATTTGCCTGGTCTAGTTTATCCCTGATTTCCCATTTTAATTCGGCCGGAATTATTATCCTTCTGTAAACTTCTGGGTGCTTCACAAGCCAGTTGTCTAAAATGGAAGTAGCATTCGTCATTACCGAAAAAAGTGCGAATTGGTTCACTATCCGGTCGTCGAGTGAAGGCGGTTCAAAAAATAGGGCATATCCTTCGCCAATGGTTTCGTCGAGTTTTTGTAATGTTGGAAATTCCGATTCGAGCATTTCAACCGTAAATGCATTACATTTTTCGCGCGTTAGCAGCTGTTGCAAAGGCTCAGGAATAAGTTGGTTAACTTTTACAAAATCTACTTTCCAAATAACTCCGTCAATATCATATTTTTCGGTATTTGAAGTAGCAAAGTGCATTGCTACAAAAGGTGAATAAGTCCAGTCGAGAAGACGAGTTGCAAGCCCATGATGTTGCGCCAATACCAAAGATCGAAGTTGGGTATTCGTTTGTGAGAAATCAGTGGTTCGCGCATATTTTCTAAAGTTTCTTAAGATATGGTATTCAAGCTCGGGGCGTGGCCCACAATTGCGCAAAAAACTATTCTCGAGTTGATACCTGCAGTCTGATAAACCGCGAAAAGCAAAGTCACTTCTAAAACGTTCCAGGTTTGATTTCCATGAGTCGTGATAAACCTCTTCAACCAACTGGTTCCAGCTATCTATCCGAATATCGTTTGTTGTAATTATGCAATTCATTTTCTCTTATTCTAATGGTATTAATCTTTTTGCCGAATATACAAAAACAAAAAAGGAAACCATAAATTTTGATTTCCTCTTTAGTGTCTGTTTTTAATGTTTTTCAGTTCATAAAAAACAAATTGCCTATCATTCAATATCGCTATCTTCTTTAGTTAAATCTTTTTTTTCAGGTTCCTCTTCTTGAGCGGTTTTAAAATCAATTGTTTTTTCTGCTTTTTCAGGTTTAGCTGTATGAATTGTAATTTTGTCAACCGGAGTAACTTTTTTAATTAAATCAATTTTATTGCTGATTTTTAATCCAAGAATATAAAAAATGGAGGAGATTAAGATAATTGTTTTCATTTGGCGTTTTCGTTTTTGTATTTCTTAAATTCTACTCCAAATTATGTAAATCACGGTAAATGACGAAATAATATCTGTGAATGGCTGTAACTAATCTGCAAACGACAAAAATATGTCTGCAAAAGAAAAGTCAATTGCTGCTTGTTTGCTTGATTTTGAATTTTTGTATGCCTTGGACAAACGTATAGAGGAACGTGAGGATTCCTTTTTTAGTCAGGTAAATAGCTACTATAATTATATCTTCAATTGGGCTAAATAATCGTAATGATCGCCTTTGGCTACAAGATGGCATTTTAATCCGGCTAACGAAGCAATTTTTGTGAGGTTTTCAAAATCGATGAACAACCATTTAAACTTCGTTGAAGACTTCTTAAAAGTTACTTCGTATTCCATTTCACCGTAGTATTTGTTGTTGGCTAAATCAACCCACAACGAACCATCTTCTTCCTCAAACAAGTATTTTATGTCCGACGAGTCGATTAAAATTTGTCCATCATCGGGAAGGAGTGTTTTTAGGTGTTGCAGTAACTTTCTTAATCCATCCATTGTACCTCCAATTCCGGCACCGTTCATCAGCAACAATATAGTATTGTATGTACCATCGTTATAATCAAAAATATCCGCATTCACAGTTTTTACAATACCGTGCTGTTTCATAGCTTCAACTGCAAGTTCCGATTTTTCGAGAGCAGTAACGCTAAATCCTTTTTTCTGAAGAACTATGGAATGACAACCCGCAGCGGCGCCAACATCAAGAATTTTTCCTTTACACTTTTTTAATGCGAGTTTTTCAAGTTCAGGCATTTGTTTCTCATTCCTAAACAGATATGAAACCGGAATGGTCTCATTTTCAGTGTAGTTCGAATTGATCTGTATGTCAGGTGCTTTCCCTTTACTTAGATATGTTTGTATGGCTTCGCCGAATGGGTCGTTCATAAAAAATATTTTCGCCGAAGTTAAGCTATTTTTTTTCTACTTTTAATGAGTACATCTTGAATTTGCCAAAAAAAATATCGATATGTTTTTTATTTTGTAATTCTTATTTGTCGGAAATTGATTAAACAAAACGGTAAATAGAATGTAACGATGCGTAATTGACCTAAATAGTAAACCTAAGTAATAGATTATGAAAGAAATAGCGATTGTTTGTTTGTTGTTGATCTCTGCGCAGTTATTTGCTCAAACTAAGGAGTATTCATTAGAAGAAATTGAAAGATGGCAGACTGTTGGACGTGGAAACGGATATGTGACTCATGGCCAGTTTTTTATGGAAGAAGTAGAGGGTAGTAAAGGATTTATGCTTTTGTCGTCGCGAAAATATAAAGATGTTGTTTTGCGATACGAAGTAATGACCTTAAATCCGGCTACTGTACTGGTCGCTATTTTAAATGCTTCGGATATTGGAGATAGCAGCGAATTAACTATAACGGGAAACAGCGATAGTTTTGGATTTTGGGCAAGCGAAGTAGAGGATTACATGTTTGGATTTCGTGTAATGGCACATAACTCAACTCCATTTTTGCGAAAATATCCGATAGAATCCGGAAAAAATAATCAAATAGGTTTGGCAGAAAAAGATGTTATGCATTCAGGTTGGCGACACCAAGTTGAATGTGGGAAGAAAGGCAATCGGTTGTGGTTGAAAATTGATGGAGTGATTTTGATCGATGTTGAGGATGAAGAACCACTGAATACAGGGAAAATTGCCATACGCGTACGTGGTACTGCCAGCGAACTCGGGAAATGTATGATTCGTAATATGGAGATAGAAGGAGAGGAGGTTGATTAATTCATCTTGAAAATCATACTAAAATTTAGAACGAATTAAATATTTATCTCACCAATAAGATAGGTAACTGCTTTTCCTCCAATCTCAACACGATCCAGAAGGTGTTTGCAATATAAAACGCCACCTCGTTTCGAAACTTGTTTGGCTGTTAACTCAGTTTTATTCAGTTGCTCTGCCCAGTATGGAATTAGCATGGTGTGGGCCGAGCCTGTAACGGGGTCTTCGTTAATACCAACTGCCGGTGCAAAAAAGCGCGATACAAAATCATATTCTTCCGATCGGGCTGTACAAATAACTCCGCGTGCATTCGATTCAATAATTTTTAAAAAATCAGGCTGTAGGTCAATAATGTCTTTTTCGCTTTTGAAGATTAACATTAAATCAGATTTGCCTTTATAACATTTTATTGGATGGATTGTAAATGCTGTTTTCAGATTTGTTGGAATGTATTTTGCTTCCACAACAGATGACGGAAAATTAAGTATCAGTAAATCACCTTCTTTTTTAACCATCAGGAGTCCACTTCTAGATTCAAAATGGATCTCTTTTTCAGAATAATTCAAATGTTGAAACAAGACATGAGCAGTGGCTAAAGTCGCGTGTCCACATAAATCTACTTCGGAACCCGGTGTAAACCAGCGGATGTGATATCCTTTATTTGCAGGTACAAAAAAGGCGGTTTCCGAAAGGTTATTTTCGAGGGCAATATTCTGCAAAGTTTTGTCGGGAAGCCATGTCTGTATAGGAACTACGGCAGCAGGATTACACTCAAATACTTTGTTTGCAAAGGCATCAACCTGGTATATTGTCAGATTCATAGTAAATGCTTATTAATAAATGTTGGAGTATAAAAGTTACGGATTTCTGAGTAATGAATCAAAATACAATTCATTCTCCAGATTCAGAATTTAGAAACCTCAATCAACCTTTTTTCTTAAAACTTAAGCGTTAATTTTAAATTAAACCTACGCCCTGTAAGGTAGTTCGGAACAGCATATTGATCTCCATAAATACTTGATACCCAGAAATAAGAAATGGTGTTGTTTATGTCGAGCAGGTTAAAAGCTTCAAGACTTAACCACAGGTCAGTGATGTGTTTAAATGCTGGTGATTTAGATGGATTGGCGGCACTTATAAAAACTTTTGAAAATCCCAGGTCAATTCGACGGTAAGATGGCATTCGAAATACATCCTGATAACGTTCTCCATTCGGAGGCCCTGTGGGCAGCCTTGTTCCATAATATCCCGAAAGCTGCATTCTGTATGTAGGATTTCCCGGTATATAATCCTGGAAAAACAAACTGAAATTCATCCACTGATCGGTAGGACGTGGAATAAAACCGTGTCCGTCGTTTTTAATATCTTCTTTGGTTTGAAGGAAGGATAAACTTGCCCATGATTGTAATCCACTTACAAATTCACCATTAATTTTCATATCTAATCCGGTAGCATAACCTGTTGCTTCCTGTTCGCCCAAATACCGGATACGAACATTGTCGACCTGATATGGAATCAAGTGGCTCATGTGTTTGTAGTAGGCTTCACTTGTAAACCGGAAAGGTCGGTCCCAGGCAGTGAAAATTAAATCGGTACCACCAACCACCTGAAACGACTTTTGTGCTTTTGAGTCCTCATTAATCGATCCGTCGCTGTTTTTTATTTCCTTAAAAAATGGCGACTGATTATACATTCCGGCCGATAAACGGAAAGACATTTTCTTTTCCCAGTCAGGGAAGTAACTTAGTGTTGCCCGTGGACTTATCAGTAGTTCATTATTAAAATCCCAATAGTTAAAACGAATACCACCAGTTAGATACAAATCACCGCTATTCACCGGAACGCTCCAACTGTCTTGCACGTACCCGGAAATCCGGTTGGAGCTGATTTTGTTTCGGGCATTTAAGCTAAAATAGAGCAATACCTCGGTGTCGGAATACGGAATGGAATAGCCTGTTGAGTCTCGATAAATCCATTCGTTAATTTTGTCTTCAATTTCTTCGTGCTGAAATTTTACTCCCCAGTTAATCAAATGGTTTTCGGAATTGAATGTTCCCTTATGAGTAAAGCTGTAAACCGTTGCGTTTAAATGGTTTCGGGCGTGGTATAAAAACGTTCCCACACCCAGATTGAGTGAGCTGTCGCCAAACTCGTCTGAAGCCATATTTCGTTCCAGCTGGTTTAAATAATATTGTCCCTCAATATCGTAAGTTTCTTTTTCATTGGCATGGTAGGCCGATGCAATAAATTTTAGGTTTACATTGATGTTGGGATGATAATTGGCAGTAATTGCCCCAAGGTAGGTTTGGAATTCATCTACTTCCTGTCCATTGAAATAAATCTTGGTGTTTAACGGATTTTGCCACGTTCCAAATGAGGTTTCGCGTGTTTGTGGTATAAAATTGTATTGGTTCTGGGCCACATTACCCAAAAATGAGATGTCAAATTTTTCTGAAAACTGGTAGGTTATGTAGGTTTGAAAATCGAGAAAACGAGGATCATATTCGCCTTCCTCGTCTAAACTTCCTAACAGGTAACTGTTTGTTTTGTACCGTACTCCAGATATATGTGTAAGTTTACCCTTTAATGCAACATCTTCGAAGTGCGCCGATGCACCCATAATACTTACTGCTGCCGATCCCTTAAAATCACTGGGTTTGCGGTATTTAATATCTAAAACCGATGACATTTTATCACCGTATTTTGCGTTAAATCCACCTGCCGAAAAGTCGATGGTAGAAACCATATCGCTGTTTATAAAACTCAGGCCTTCCTGTTGCCCTGAGCGAACCAGAAATGGCCTGTAGATTTCTACATCGTTTACATAAACCAGATTTTCATCGAAGTTACCACCACGCACTGTGTATTGCGAACTCAATTCGTTATTGGACGATACTCCAGGAAGAGTTTTCAAACTGGCTTCAATACTTCCCGATGCACTTGTCATCGAGTTTACAATCTTAGGATCAAGGCTTACAATACTTGATCCATTTCTTCGCTGCTCCCTGACTACAATTTCGGCAAGCTCAAGGTTTTGGGCAGGCATTGTAATTCTTTTGATAATGGTTTCGGAGGTTTTTGCATAAACTGAATCGGAAAATGTTACATAACCGATAGATGAAAAAATAACGGTCAGTTGTTTGTTTGCAGGTATTCTCAGTAAAAATTCGCCTTTTGCATTTGTTGTAGTTCCAAGAGTTGGAAATTCTTTTAAAACAACGGTAACCATATCCAGCGGAATGCCTTTCGAATCTTCCAAAACCCCTTTTAGGGTTGCATTGTTGCTTTGCCCCCAAAGAATGTTGTGGGTAATTAGAAATAGTATTAGTAGGGTAAAGTTTATTTTCATTAGCACAAATCTAATAATCTGGTTGAATTTAGAACTTTATATTGATAAATATATTTTAGGATATTGCAATAAATTTTGATTGGATATATTAACTGGTTTTAATTCAATAGTTTTTGCTGAGATTTATTAAAATAATCGCTAATTGTTTCCATGTATCTTTCATAAGCGATTATTCCTGTTTCAGTAATTTGAAGAATAGTTAAAGGATAATTATTCCGAAATGATTTTTTTATATGAATGTAGTGTGCCTTTTTTAATTTGGCTATCTGAAAACTGAGGTTTCCTTTTGTAGTTTCAATATTTGCGAGCAAGAATGAAAATTCAGCCGATTTTAGATTCAGTAAAATGGTCATAATTGCCAAGCGTACCTGTGAGTGAAGTAAAGGATCGAGATTTTTAAACATGCCTGACTTTTTTTATTTCAGCATACATAAGTATTCCGGGAATAACAAAACATACGAAATCGGCAATTGCCCGAACCAAATATTGTGTGTGAAGATCGAAGTTGGTTCCAATGGCAGCGGCAACCCACATAAGAACTCCGCATACGCTTAAAATATGATATCGGTAAATCCCTCCGGTAACGAATAAAGCGAATCCAATTAAGACTATTTGCAGAGGATGAAGGATTTCGAAGTTGATTTCCGCGAGGCTATTTTTCGTGACGATTACATTTAGGTTGTGTGCCAAAATTACGCCAATCCAAACAAATCGGGTTGAAAAAGCAGTTTAAGTGCGAACTTTTTTGTTCCTGAAAAAGATAAAATAAACTGTAAAAGCTACAATAGCAATTCCTGCTGCAACATTCAAGATGCTCATAAAATCTCTGATCCGGCTTGAAATTAGAACCACTGATACAAGATATTTCCAAAAGAAACCAATGGAAAATACCAATCCCCAGCAGATTAGCAGAAGACCATCATCCATCAAAGTTCTTTTTGAAGTAGCAACTGCGGTTTTTAATGTTTGAAGAATTTGATGATCATCAAACGCTTCTTCATAGGAAGTATTGGTATTCATGATTTTTGTTTATAAAATTAAACAAGTTTGTAATACAAACCAAAATATTGTACGAAATATTGAATTTGAATGATTACTTTAAACCACCCTCGTTGAAATAAATTCAAAATAGTGTATTTCTGATTATTTTGAAGGTGGAGAGTGTATGATATAAAGTGTCTGTTATCGCCTGTAAAAGCGACGAGCCATCTTTCCATAAGGAGAATATCAAACTCAATCGGACTTGATTAATTTGGTGGATAAAACTGTATTTCCAATTTTGACACGTATTATATACAATCCATTTTGGAGTTTTCCCAACGGCAAATTGTTTTTGTTGTTATAAACTAACTCAAAGTGTACCATCTCACCTTTCGTATTAAATATCTTTAATGAATAAGGTGTACCATTGTGGTCTGTATTGGCAGGTAATATAACGGTACAATTATTAATCACCGGGTTTGGAAACACAAAAAGTTCAGAATCGAGCCCAAGTGCGTTTTGAGCTTCACCTTCAATATTGTTATTAATCGGATCGCGCCAATCTCTGATTCCATTTTTGTTATGATCAGGTAAAGGGCTTTTGCTTCCAATTGAATTAAGTCTGGAAGTTGTTCGAACAATGGTGTCACAACGATTATCCAGACCATCCTGGTCAAAATCCAAATTTGATAGTTTTATTGTAGGATTTTGATTGTTCTGAATGTCAAATGCTTCCACAAAATCACTTATCCCATCATCGTCCGAATCCATATCCAGGTAGTCAGGAATTCCATCCATATCGGTATCGGTCTGTTCGTAGTAGGTTCCTCCTGTCTGCGAGTCGAATGCGTCATCCCAGCCGTCACCGTTTTTGTCGCATATAAGCAACGAAATAAGTGAGTTCTCTTTTTGCCATTCGATAAAGTCGGTAATGCCGTCATTATCCGAATCAATGTCCTGGCAATTAGGTATTCCATCACCATCGGTGTCAACGGTTAAATCACCTTCATGAAAGTCAAGGATTCCATCGTTGTCATCGTCTAAATCATCGATGTCTGGAATTTCATCGCAATCAAAATCATTTTCAACATAAATTGTAATCAGCCCTTCTGAATAGTAATCATCGTTTTCGATGGCACTTAATCTGTATATAATGGAAACCTCTCCTCGAAAGTCTGATTCGGGAGAGTAATTGAAGTTGCCAAATGCGTCGTACGAAAGTTTTCCTGCTTCAGGACTTTGCATATTGCTTACCCATACTGATTCCGGATAAAAAATATCATTGATCATTACATTTCCGGAAACAATATGATTTTCGCATCCAAAAGCTATAATGATTGTATCATTAACCGCTGTTAGCGTTTCAATGGACTGACTGAATGAATAGGAGACGAAGGGATAACAAAGATCAGATTTATTGTTGAGCCCAAACCCATAGACCCATTGGCAGAGTAAATGCACAACTGCAAACACTGCCGCTATATGTACTGTCTTCATCTTAATGTTATGCGGCAGCGAATATAGTAGCTTTTCCTTATATATACCAGTATGCTTTAGGTATTTGATTAATAATTTATTAACAATGGAATTTGTATAACTCCTCATTTTTAATTTTTCCCTTATTGCATATAAAATCAAACTCAAACCAACGAATAGTCTTATCTTTGAAAAGATTTTAATTTAACCTTTATAAAAATGGCAGATTTTAAATACCAAAAACCATTTCCAATTTTAAAAGACGATACCGAATATCGTTTAATTACAAAAGAATTTGTGTCGACCATTGAAGTTGACGGACGATCAATATTAAAGGTAGATCCGAAAGGATTGGAAGTGCTAGCTAAAGAAGCATTTTCTGATGTTTCGTTTTACCTTCGGGCTTCGCATTTAGAGAAATTGGCCAAAATTCTTGAAGATCCGGAAGCAACCGATAACGACCGATTTGTTGCACATACGATGCTGATGAACCAGGCAGTGTCGGCAGAAGGAGAGCTTCCGACTTGTCAGGATACCGGAACAGCAATTGTGATGGGTAAAAAAGGCGAGAATGTGTACACTGGTGCTAACGATGCTGAACATCTGTCGAGAGGTATTTTTAATACGTATGCCGAACGTAATTTACGTTATTCGCAGGTGGTTCCGTTTACCATGACTAAAGAAAAAAATACGGGTACGAACCTTCCGGCACAAATCGATATTTACGCAGAACAAGGAAACAGCTACGAGTTCTTGTTTATGACAAAAGGTGGTGGCTCAGGAAATAAAACATATTTATACCAGCAAACAAAATCACTTTTAACCGAGGAGAACCTAAGCAAATTTGTGAAAGACAAAATTATGGACTTGGGAACTTCGGCTTGTCCTCCTTACCACCTTGCTTTGGTAATTGGCGGAACTTCGGCCGAAGCAACTCTTGCAGCAGTTAAAAAAGCATCGGCAGGTTATTTCGATAATTTACCAACCGAAGGAAACGAAGGTGGTCAGGCTTTTCGCGATCTTGAGTGGGAAGAAAAAGTGACAAAAATTTGTTATGAAAGTGGAGTAGGTGCCCAGTTTGGAGGTAAATATTTTGTACACGATGTTCGTGTTATTCGTTTGCCACGCCACGCAGCCTCATGTCCGGTAGGTTTGGGTGTTAGTTGTAGTGCCGACAGAAATATTAAAGCAAAAATCAACCAAGATGGTATTTTCCTTGAGCAACTGGAGAAAAATCCTGCTCGTTTCCTGCCATCTAAAGCTCCTGCAATGAGTCCTGCAGTTGACATTGATTTGGATCAGGGAATGGACAAAGTTTTGGCCGAATTAACCAAATATCCAACCAAAACCCGTTTGAATTTGAACGGAACTTTAATTGTTGCACGCGACATTGCTCACGCTCAGATTAAACAAATGATTGACGAAGGTAAACCAATGCCTGATTACTTTAAAAATCACCCGGTTTATTATGCGGGACCTGCAAAAACACCGAAAGGAATGGCTTCTGGTAGTTTTGGACCAACCACTGCAGGCCGTATGGATCCTTATGTTGACGAGTTTCAGAGTTTGGGTGGTTCAATGATTATGGTGGCCAAAGGAAACCGTTCGCAGGCAGTTACTGACGCTTGTAAAAAACATGGTGGTTTCTACCTTGGATCGATTGGTGGACCGGCAGCGATTTTGGCTAAAAACAGTATTAAATCTGTTGAAGTGGTCGATTTCGAAGATTTGGGAATGGAAGCCGTACGTAAGATTAAGGTTGAAAATTTCCCTGCATTTATCATTGTTGACGACAAAGGAAACGATTTCTTTAAAGAATTGTAGAACGAATACAGATCAATATATTGAGCCTTCTAAGATATTCTTGGAAGGCTTTTTTGATGTCTTAAACTCTGAATGTGCTCGAAATGATATTCCAGTTTGAGTAATGAAATAATTCAGAAAGGAATCTTGATTTTTATCAAAGAAGAAAGGGTAGAACAATATGGACGCTTTTTGAAGATGACTGATAATTTACAAACCCCTAAACACAAAACCAATCATAAATACAGAAGTTGCTCTACCCTTAAATTTTATCTTTTTTCAATCACGAAATCAATATTTGAATTTGATTTCTACGGGAATATACGAAGAAAATTCTCACAATGCCAAATAATCAGTCCTTCAGAGGAGGGATTTCGATTAATTTTAGGAAAATAAGTTTATTTTACGTTATTCTTTTATGATCAGTCGGGGGAGGGCGATGTTGTATTTTACCACCACAATCCGAATGATAATAATAGTAATTACAGTGGCCAGTTCACAAAATATCTCGGGTACGGCAAAGTGTCGTAGAAATAGATATATTAGTGCACCAGCAATACAAGCTGTTGCATAAATTTCGCGATGAAATATAAGTGGCAATTCGTTACACAGTGTATCGCGAATAACTCCACCCACTACTGCTGAAGAGAGTCCCATTAATATGGCCATTGCGGGATCGATTTGAAACAAAAGTGCTTTCTTTAATCCTAAAAGTGTAAATGTGGCTATCCCAATTGTATCGAATAAGAATATGGTGTGTTTGAGTTTTATTACAATTTTTTTGAAAATGATAGTTACTACTACTCCGGCGATAATTACCCAAAAATAATTGTTCGTACGCATCCAGGCTACCGGCAGGTCGCCCAACATCATGTCTCGTAAAGTACCACCTCCAATTGCGGTAACAAATCCAATCATTGTAGCTCCAAAAATATCTAGCCGTTTTTCAGCGGCTGTTAACGTTCCACTAATGGCAAAAACAAAAGTCCCGATATAATCAAACAATAGCAGTAAATCCATTTTGCAAAGAAACTAAAAAGGCCGGAAAAATGTTTGGAAGAAAACAAAAGGGTTTAGCGAATCACTAACCCCTTATGCTTTTATGAACTATTTAAAACTTAATCAATTTTCTTTAATAACATTAATTGACGTCCTTCACTATCAAATAACGATAAGCGCAAATTCGCAATTTTATACGTTTTTACGTTGTTTATTGCGCTGTTGAATTTATCCGCATTGGTCATATCGGGACACATCATACGTGTTCCGGCCAAAAGTCCAACTTCCAATTCTGTATTGGTAAGCTTCGTAAGTTGTCCTTTAAAGTTGTTACATCCATCGGTTCCTAAAATTCTCATATCCGCAGAGTGAATTTCAATGCGAGGAAGGTCTCCGGGAAGCGACTCGCCGCGTATAAATTCGGCCACCCAAATATCATTGATCAGTTGTTTGGGCTCCGAACCTTTGAAGAATTCCAGTACAGCATTCCCCGCTTCATTGAAGAATGTTAAGGTGTTGTTTTCCACTTCAAACTTTTTCACTCCTGCAAAGGTTTTATTGAATTTGTCGGCATTGGTCATATTAGGGCACATCATTTGTGTTCCGGCCATTGGAGTAAATTCAATTGCGTCGTTCTCAATCTTTTTAATACTACCTTTAAGTCGGTTGCAACCATCACTTCCCGAAACTGACATTTCTTTTGTGTCGATCTGTAGTTGTGGAATACCCCCGGTACCCGCTTCTATTGCCGAACCATTTATTTTGGCTATATCCCATGTTCCGTTTAACAACAATTTTGTATCTACTTTCTTTTCCAGAACTTTTACAAGCGTGTATTTTATGGATGAAGCGTCAGCTGGTACATTTTCTAGTTTTTCTTCGCGTACCTGAAGTTTGTAAATATATCCGGGTTCATACTCAAATCCTTCAATTTTTGAATAGAAATTTTCCCATTCACCTTCTACTGCTTTATCGCCTTTTTTAATAAGCATACAATCCATTGGTCCAACTCCGGTGCAATTCACTGTGTAACTGTTTACAAGGTATGTATAATTGTGACTGTTTTTTACCGAGGAGCATGATATTCCAAGAAAAATCAACCCTAATAACCATATATTCTTCATAGCTTCTTTCTTTTTGAATTTTATTTTGCAAAGCTCGATAAAGACAAATGTAATGCCAAAATTTGCGTGTTAATAATTCCAAACATCGCTGAAAATATGTTATGTAGTTGATTTTAAGTGAATAGGTTCAACACCTACCGAGCTTAACAGATTCCTTAGTCAACTACAATTTTGTATTTCTGCAGCAGCCCAGGCAGGCCATCGAGCGAGAATTTTGCACCAGCAATCTGGTTTTGCTCCGGATCGATTGAGAAATTATACGAACTTTTGAAGTTAGCCTGCCGCAGGTTGGTTCTTCCAAACATTGCTCCGGAAAAATCACATTCCGTAAAATTGGCTTTGTTCAAATCTGCCTCGGTAAAATCAACTTCGTGTAAAGTACATTTGTTAAACTTTGTCGCTTTTAGTTTTCGCTGGTAAAACGACGAATAATTTAGAATACAATGGTTAAATTTAAGTTCCAAAAGGAAAGGATTGCATTCATCGAATTGTAAGCCAATTAGTTTACAGGCTTTAAACTGCACATTTTTAAATGCAGTATTTAAGATTTTTGTATTGCTGAAATCGCAGTTTTCAAACTCACAATCTTCAAAACAAAACTCGCCTAAATTGGTATTCGAAAAAATACAGGCAGAAAAAGTACAGTTTTCGTAATCCGTTTTTTCATTGCCACGTTCCGAAAAATCAATGTTCTGAAAACTTTGATCGGTAATGTATTTGTTGCTCATTTCTTAAATTCAATTAATTCAATTGGGGCTCCATTGTGTTCAATCATTGCAACGCGCACGCCTTTCATCGGAGGATTCGGTTTGGTAATGATCTTAAAATTGCGATTGGCCAGTTCGAAATCCAAATCATCCACTTCGAAAGCCAGATGCGGAGTTTTTTGTATCAGAGGATGAATGGGACTATCGTTTTCAAAACGCATCCATTCAACGCCAAAAGGGCTTTCCGGAAAGCCTGAGTGATGGAATTTAAACTGCGGCAAATATTTCTCGCCGGGCATTTTAACGGTGGTAGGAATTCCCATATGATGATATTTCCATCCCCATTTCTGTGTCGCTTCCGGCAGCTCGTTTTCAAGTCTTTTTTTTGCCATAGTTGCTACAAAATATCAGTAATAGTAATTTTTGACCCTTGAAAAACAAAGTTATCTCCAATGGTTTTGTTGTGTAATTGTTTGCCAATGGGCGATGCCAGGGAAATACAGAAATAGACGGTATCATCCACCACAATCTTCCCGATGGCCGTTGAAATAAAATAGTTGTTTTGTGAAGTAATTACGAGGCTTCCGAATTCAACTTTTTCATTTTTTTTCTGAAAGTCTATATTTTGAAGCTCGGCCTTAAGGTATTCGTTTTTATGTAGATGTACCCTGTTTTTTTCGACTTCCATTTGCATTAATGTTCGGCCGGTTTCGTATTTGTCGCCAACACTGCTTTTCGTTTCGTTATCGCGCGATTCTTTGGCCGAATCTATAGCCAAACGTGCCAATTCAATACGTTCGTTGAGAATGGAAATAAGTTGTTTAAAAATGCGTTCTTTTATCATTTATTTGAAAATGACTAAAGATAGGCAAGAAGCGAAAAAGGGCAAAAAAATGATGAATAAATACAATTTAAAGTTCGAAATAAAATGTGGTACCTTCTTCCTGATTACTTGAAAACCAAACTTTCCCGCCTAAGTAATTTTCACCCAAAAGTTTCATACTGTAGGTTCCAAGTCCACGTCCGGCTCCTTTGGTTGAATAAAAACGCTTAAATAATTCTCGTTGTACTACATCGGGTATAACACTTTTATTTTGTATCGAGAAACACACCGAATTGTCTTTTTTGAAGCAATTTAGAGTAATCTCATCATCTGGTTGATTGGCTTCAATTGCATTTTTAATCATGTTGCCCAGAATTCGTTTAATAAGAATCCGGTCGGTATTTACAGAAAGATTTTCTGCGTTAGGATTTATCCATATCGTTTTATCTAAATTCAGTTCATGATTGTTATATAACTTTTGTAATTCTTTGAGTACCGACAAGGATTCCACTTCAGAAATATTTGCCTGTAAATCGCCACGTTCTGCTGCACTAAATTCTCGCTGTGCCTTAATTTCCTCAATCAAATTACTAGCAGCAAGTTCTATTGTACTCGCAATTTCAGCTATGTCGTTTGGGTCATTTATTTCCTTTAAAATAGCAGAAAGTCCCGAAATAGCACCAGCACTATTTAAGATATCGTGAATGAAAACTCTTTCCAATGATATTCTCCGTTTTTCACTTCTAAGGTCTAATACCGAAAAAATGGTAAGCTTTTCTCCCTCCAGATTCAAGGGAGTAGCTGTAATTTTCAGATCGACTGCATTGTTATCGGTTGTTAAAATCTGGCAATCTTTTGTTGATTTTTTGCCTTTTTGCGATTCCAATATTGCATTAACGGCACCACACGATTTGCAATTGATTGATGTTCCGCATCCATTGATTGACTTAAATGCATTTCTACAATTAAATATTTCGCCTGGTCGTTTTCCAAGGACCGGATCATGATCAATACTTTTGCAAAAATTCAGATAATTTTTATTGGCATATACAACCTGCCGGTATTTGTTAAGAATAATAACCATTTGTGAAATGGATTCAACAAAATTAACGAGTTGTTTATTTTTTAAAATGATATTCGACTGGTACTTTAATTCGCCATTGGTGTAGCGGGTAGCCGTTGCATGGCAAGTTAGGTTAGAGTTTTCAAACATAATACGTCCTTCATATGGTTTGCAAACGCAATATAAGATTCATTTGGCAGAAATTCAACAGTTTATGGCTGATTTTTAGTAAGGTTATTTGAAGTATCTGTTTGTGTATTAGTAATAAAGAAAAGTAACTGGGGAAGGAGCAAAAAAAAGACCGTTTCGATATAAATTCGAAACAGCCTTTTAGAGTATTTTATATGAAGTATTAATTTGCTTTTTTTGCCCACGCTTTACCTACAGGCAAAACCGTTTTTCCTGCCAAATCGTTGATGATAATTGCTGCCATCATGTACCAGGCTGCCAGTGCACAAAAAATAAGTTCATAACCTGCAACAACATTCATTTTTGGAAAACCAAAGTGCCCGATAATCAGTAAAATAAATCCGATTTCCAATAGCACGAAAGTAATGGTCATTGCTTTTGAAACGTAAAATGATGCAATCATCATTATAAACGTATAAAGTGCCCATGCAGTTAAATACCAGCCCACATCGTGGTGTGAAGCAGCATAAATTCCGAAATGATTTAACAACCAGATAATTGCCAGTCCAATCCAAAATGAGCCGTAAGCGGTAAAGGCGCTAAAGCCAAAGTTGTTACCTAACTTTTGTTCCATAAAACCGGCAATGAACTGTGCAAGCCCGCCAAAAATTAATCCCATTGCCAATACGGGGCCAATACCCAACAAACCAATGTTGTGAATTTGTAAAAGTAAAGTAGTTAACCCGAACCCAGCTAGTCCTACCACCGCCGGATTTCCCAATTTTTGAGTACTCATTTTTTTTGTAATTAAGTTGATAATCAGCGCGCGAAAATAGGATTTCTAAAGTGGTGGTAAATAATTATTAGAGAATAAGATCGGGGCTTAATAATTTGTTGATGTTAAAGAGTGGCTGTAACCAAAAATGCCACCCAAAACGGATGGCATTTTTATAGTCAGAATACTGTACCTAATTTTTACATACTCTTAATTTCGCTAACCAATTTCGAAATAGAGCTTTTGGCATCGCCAAATAACATGCGGGTTTTGTCGTTAAAGAACAGGAAGTTTTCGATTCCTGCATAACCTTTACCCATACCACGTTTCATGATGATGATGTTTTTGGCTAAATGTGCGTCAATAATTGGCATACCGTAAATTGGTGAACCCGGATCGTCGTATGCAGCCGGATTAACCACATCGTTGGCACCAACTACTATGGCTACATCAACGTTTGACATATCAGGATTAATGTCATCCATTTCAACCAGTTTTTCGTAGGGTACATCGGCTTCGGCCAATAATACATTCATGTGACCTGGCATACGTCCAGCAACCGGGTGAATCGCATATTTTACTTCAACACCTTTACCTTCCAGTAAAGAATCTAATTCGTGAGCAATATGCTGTGCCTGAGCCACTGCCAATCCGTACCCCGGAATTATGACAATTTTTTGAGAGTAACTCATCAATACAGCTGCATCGCTTAAGCTAATTTCTTTAATACTTCCCTGAACATCAACAGCTGAAGCACCGCCACCACCAAAAGCACCTACAATAACGTTTATAAGCGAACGGTTCATTGCGCGACACATTTGTATGGTTAGAATGGTACCGGCTGCACCTACCAGAATACCACCAAGTATCATGGCTTCGTTCTGATATATAAATCCGGCCATAGCAGCTGCAATACCTGTAAGTGAGTTCAGTAGCGATATAACTACCGGCATGTCGGCACCGCCAATTGGCATTACAAAACTTACTCCATAAACCAAACTTAGCACCAGCAGTCCATAAACAATGTATTTACTTGTAGCTACATCGAATCCACCAAATAAAACCAGCAGGATAAGTGCCACAATAACAATCATGAAAAAAAGATTCAAATACGTCATAAATTTGGCGAAAATATCTCCTACTTTACCGTCAAGTTTGCCATAGGCAATCATACTTCCACTAAAGGCAATGCTTCCTACAACCAATCCCAGTAATGTAACCAGTACTGCATTATTCGGATCTTTGTTGAATTCGATTAAAGCAACGGTTGCCGAAGCTGCACCACCTGTAGCATTAAAAAACGATACCATTTGTGGCATGGCAGTCATTTTAACTTTTCTTGCCATAATGGCTCCAACTACACTACCTGCTGCAATTATCAGTATTACTACTGCTGCATTTGTCAGCGAAATACCTTCACCTGCCACGTCTTTATTAAGGAGGAGGGTGGTTATCATAGGCAAAATCATGCCCGATGCTGCCCAAAAGTTTCCTTTGCGAGCTGTTTCGGGATGGCTTTGTAATTTTAGTCCTATTACAAACATGATTGCCGAAAGAAGATAGCTATATTCCAGAACTACTTGTCCCGGCATTATTGTATTTAATAAAATCATAGTATTCATGGTTATTTTTTCTTCTTTTTAAACATTTCGAGCATGCGGTCTGTAACAACAAAACCTCCCGCCACATTAAGTGTGGCCATAAAAAGGGCAAGAGAACCAAGTATCCACTCGAATGTTGTTGAAGCATGACCAACAAGGATAATACCTCCGATAATAATAACCCCGCTTATCGCATTGGCTCCCGACATCAGAGGAGTATGTAATACCGACGGAACATTTGAAATAACCTCAAAGCCAAGAAAAACAGATAAAACAATAATAAATATTGCATCTTTATTCGCGGTCAAAAAACTTAATACGTTTTCCATATTTTTTTGATATTATTTTGTTTCGATTACTGACTTAACTCGTTCATTGTAAATTTCTTTTGCATGAGTAATACAGGTTCCTTTTACAATATCGTCTTCAAAATTAAGGTTCAGGGCTCCTTCTTCGGCAATTATTAACTTCATGAAGTTAAGTACATTTTTACCGAACATACGGCTGGCATCCATTGGCTTTTGTGCCGGGTAATTCGATTGACCAATAATAGTAACCCCTTTATGCACCACAGTTTCGTTATCTTTTGTCAGTTCGCAGTTTCCACCTGTCGATGCAGCCAGGTCGATAATAACCGAACCAGGTTTCATGCCTTCCACGGCTTCTTTTGGAATTAAAAGTGGTGCTTCTCGTCCCGGTATCTGAGCCGTACAAATTACCACGTTCGATTTTGCAGCCACGTCGTTTATTGCCTGTTGCTGTTTTTTCTTGAATTCTTCGGTTTGCTCAACGGCATAACCTCCGGCAGCTTTGTCTTCGGTGGCACCTTCTACTTCAACAAATTTTCCACCCAAACTCATTACTTCTTCTTTTACAGCCGATCGCACATCGAATACCTGTACCTGGGCACCCAGCTTACGCGAAGTTGCAATGGCCTGCAACCCGGCAACACCTGCTCCTAAGATTAATACGTTTGCCGGACGAATGGTTCCTGCGGCTGTCATAAACATTGGGAAAAAAGTAGGTAGTTTTGAAGCTGCTTCCAACACTGCCATATACCCCGATACTGTTGCCATCGATGATAAAATATCCATGGCTTGTGCACGTGAAGTACGTGGTATCAGATCGAGACTAAATGTTGTGGTTCCCTTGTCGAGGAATGTTTTTACAAGTTTGGTATCCCACAGTGGATTGAACGCACTAATCCAAACCTGCGAATCTTTAATTTTCTGTATATCTCCTTCAGCCGGGGGCTGAATTTGCAATAGAACTTCTGCCTTTGCAAATACATCGCTTCGCGAAACTATTGAAGCTCCAACCGCTTCATAATCAGAATCTGCTGCATAAGCAGTTTCTCCGGCCCCCTGTTCCACCAATACCTGAACCTTTAGGTCGGTAAAGGCTTTAACCGTTTCCGGTAGCAAAGCTACACGGGTTTCAGTCCCGTATTCCTTTAATAAGCCTAGAATCATAGATTTTGTATTATTTAGAATTTTGGTGACAAAGCTAACAAATAAAAATAACCGTTAACGTTAACGGACGAAGATTTTGTTATGATTTATAACAGTTTTATTAACATTATTTGCAGGCAGGGAAGATTTTGGGGCAAACGACCATAAATTGCTGTTCTTGTTTTTGAGTGGAGGATTGATATTCAAATAAACTGTTTTGGCAACCTAATTATCATCCATAAAAAATAATCTTTGAGCAATAGTAATACAAACCCGCAACTTTTATTTGACAAATAATATTAGTAATTTCAAACCATATACCCTTTCAATTCTGCGAGGAAAAATGCTTATGAACACAAAACAAACCTTTGTCAATAACTCTAATAATGAGCAGGAATCAAACTTAAACAAGGAAATTCGATTAATTGCGGAGAACTTGCCAAATGTTATTTGGAAAGCCGAAATTACTCCTGCAGGAGAGCTTGTTAATGTGTATATTTCAGAAATTGCTGATGATATTCTGGAATTACCCCGTGGAACCATAAATAACAGTATAGAGAAATTCTATTCCTATCTTCTCTCAGACGATCAGTTACGGGTTAATGAAACTATTACACGGGCTTTGGCAAATCCCGGCAACGTTTTTACATTTTCGTACCAGGTAAAAAAAGGGAATTCTCAGGTAGCCTGGTTTGAAAGTACGATCAGGGTGAATGATTCAGATCAAAATAAACAGGTTTTTGGATTTACGGTAGATATTACCGAACAAAAGAAAATAGAAAACCGGCTGAAAGAGAATGAATATCTTCTGCAGCAGGCTCAAAAGTTAGCCGATATCGGATCTTATAGTTTGGATATTCAAACCGGGTATTGGGCAAGTTCAGAAAACATGGATGCCATATTTGGCATCGATGATAACTATATAAGGAATGTCGAAACCTGGTTGCAAATTGTTTATCCCGATGACCGGCCGATAATGTATGATTATTTCATTAACAAAGTTATAGAACGAAAACAAGCATTCGACAAGCAATATCGAATTCAAAAAATAGATACGGGTGAAGTGCTCTGGGTTCACGGTAGGGGAAAACTGGAGTTTGATGAATCAGGAAATGCGATTAAAATGATCGGGACAATACAAAACATTTCTGATCAGAAACTAAAAGAGCTGGAATTGCTGGATGCAAAAGCAAAAGCTGAAGAAAGCACCGAACGTTTTGAACTGGCCATGCAGGTAACACTGGATGGACCATACGATTGGAACCTAGTAACCAACGAAATTTATTTCTCCGACAGGTGGAAAGAAATACTTGGTTATAAACCCGATGAACTACCAAACAATTTTTCGGTATGGGAAAAATTAACAGATCCAGATGGTGTTAAAAAATCGTATGAAATGCTAACCCGACATATTGCAGGAGAATTGGATAAATTCGAATTGGAATTTAAAATGAAGCACAAAAACGGCCATTGGGTTGATATTTTGTCCCGGGCAATTGCTCATTTTAATGCAGAAGGAAAAGCAGTAAGGGTGGTTGGCACGCACATCGATATTACGGAAAGTAAAAAAGCAGAAAAACAACTCAAAGAAAATGAAATTCGTTTTCGAAAATTAATTGAACATTTACCTATCGGAATAGCAATCTACGAAGCGGTTGATAATGGGAATGATTTTAAATTTATCGATGTTAACAATACGGCTCTTGCTATTCTAAATTCCTCCAAAAAAGAACTGATCGGACATACTATTTTGAATAGCTTTTCTGATAAATTCATTATGCCTCTTTTTGAGGTACTCCGGAAGGTTCATGCAACGGGTAAAGACAAATTTATACCTTCGTTTTACTATAAAGACAGCATTCGGGAAGGCTGGCGCGAGAATTATATTTACAAACTGCAAACAGGTGAAATTGTTGCCATTTTCAGAGATACAACCGAGTTGAAAAATGCAGAAGAGAGTTTAAAAAAGCAAAACGCAGAATTAATAAAAGCGAAGTTAACAGCCGAACATAACCAAAAAAGATTCAAAGCTTTACACGATGCTTCATTTGGGGGAATTGCCATTCACGACAGGGGAAAGATAATCGATTGTAATCGGGGTTTATCAAAATTAACCGGATTAAAGCGCAAAGAGCTAATTGGAATGGATGGGTTGTTACTTATCGCAAAACGCTCGCGTAAAATGGTTTTTAATAGGATATTGGCAGAATATAAAAAACCTTATGAAGCTATTGGATTACGAAAAAACGGGGAAGAGTATCCTCTGCGAATAGAAGGGCGAATGATTCCGTATGAAGGAAAAACAGTTCGTGTTGTAGAGTTTAGAGACATTTCTGATATAAAAAGGGCGGAATATGAGCTTATTGATGCGAAAGAAAAAGCAGAAGAATCGGATCGGTTGAAATCGGCTTTTCTGGCGAATATGAGTCACGAAATCAGAACTCCGATGAATGGAATACTCGGTTTTACAAGTCTTTTACAGGAACCGGGACTGACCGGAGAACAGCTGCAGAGTTACATCAATATAATTAAAAAGAGCGGCGACCGCATGTTGCAAACCGTAAACGATATCATTGAAGTATCAAAAATTGAAACAGGCCAGGTTACTGTTAGCTTAGCTGAAGTAAATGTGTGGGATTTATTGGACTTTCAATACAACTTTTTTAAACCCGAAGCGGAGAGAAAGGGATTAAAACTATTTGTTGAAAAAGATTCACTAATGAATGAACATGCAGTATATACCGATGAAATAAAACTAAATTCGATACTTATTAACCTGATTAAAAATGCAATTAAATATTCAAGTAAAGGATCAATAACAATTGCCTGCAAAAAGACAACGAGTCACATTCGATTTAGTGTTAAAGACGAAGGAATAGGTATTCCTGCGAATCGGCAGATAGCCATTTTCGACCGCTTTGTGCAAGCCGATATCGAGGATAGAAGAGTGCATCAAGGTTCGGGACTGGGATTGACCATAACAAAATCGTATGCCAACATGTTGGGCGGAGAAGTTTGGGTAGAATCGAACGAAGGGAAGGGAAGTACATTTTATGCCACAATTGCTTACAACCCCGCAATTTATCCAAGATTAAAGTCGAATACTGGCAGCACAGAGTTCAATACTGAACGTGCAAACCTGATTAGAATTATTGTAGCAGAAGATGATGATGTAAGTTTTATATTACTGCATAAAATTCTTTCGGATGAGAATTGTAATTTAACCCGGGTTAATAATGGCCAGGAGTTGGTTGATACCTTAAAACAAAATTCAGCGTTTGATTTGGTACTGGTGGATTTAAAAATGCCAAAAATGGATGGAATTATGGCAACGAAGTTAATTCGGAGTTTTAATAAGGTAATTCCGATTATTGCACAAACTGCTTATGCTCTTGAAGGAGATAGAGAAAAAGCCCTAACAGCAGGGTGCACAGAATATATTACCAAACCAATTGTTAAAGCTACATTGCTTGAAATCGTTAAGCGATATGCATAAGTACCGTAAATCCTAAAAAAAATGAATCAATTAATGATATGCTTGAAGCCAGCGTTCATGAGGAAGTAGGTTTTGGGAATAGCATGCAACTGATTTAAATAACCAAATAACAATATCATTGAAACTTTATCATTCTTCAAATTCAATCAAAATTTCTGAACTGATTAGAAATTTCAGAGAAGGATTAAAACTGAAATTGTTAAAAAAACAGAAAAAGTTGAAGACGCATTGGAGCGTCTTAATGGCCGCTATGTTTCTCTACAACTGAATTTTTTTAATAGCTGGCATGTTTAAAGTGCAAATATTGTTTTTCCGATTGTTTCCTCATTCTAGCCATAATTAAATTAAAGCATTACTTTTGCAGCGGAAAAAAATTAAAAATTAAAATGGACGAAGGGCCGTATCATACGAAGAAATTAATAACTATCCTTTAAGGGGCCTATTCTCATGTCTCCTAAAAGGACGAACAGAAAGGAGACAATATGATCAAAATTTTCAAAAGTCTGGCTGGTCACGTAAGCATGTCTGAGCCAGAAAAAGGATGCTGGATTAATGTACTCGAACCAACTCCACAAGAGATAAATCAATTAACATCTGTTTATAATATACCGGAAGATATAATTGGTGATATTTTAGATGTTGATGAGCGACCACGTGTAGAATACGACGACGATTGGACCCTGATAATTTTTAGGATTCCGGTTGCCAACTCTACCAATGGAGTGCCTTATCAAACAGTTCCTCTTGGTATTTTTATTACCACACAGTTTACACTTACACTTTGTTCAACCAAAAACGAAGTATTATCGTTTGAGTATCCTACACTTTACAGGGAAAAAAAACAACCGGTTTCTGATGTCCTTAACTTTCTATTTCGTTTATCACTGAAGTCGTCGCAAACCTTTTTGAAATTTTTGAAACACATTAATCAGCAAACGGCATTAATTGAGCAGGATCTTGAAAAATCGATTCGAAACAAGGAACTGAATAAGCTGTTGAAAATGGAAAAGTGTCTGGTTTATTTTATTACCTCGTTAAAAGCTAACGAAATGGTTTTGGCAAAGTTAGGGAATGCCAAAAAAAATACCATAAGTGAAATAAACGAAGATTTATTGGAAGATGCTATCATTGAAAATAAGCAGGCTTTGGAAATATCAATGATTTATTCTGACATTCAAAGTGGGATGATGGATGCTTTTGCTTCGGTAATTTCGAATAATCTGAACGTGGTAATGAAACAGCTGGCTTCTATCTCCATCATCCTGATGATTCCAACTTTAATAGCCAGTATGTACGGAATGAATGTTATTAATTATTGGGAAGAGGCTCCGTGGGCATTCCCCGTTATTATTGTTTCGTCACTCTTTTTATCCATAATCGGAATACTTATTTTCAGAAAAAGAGACTGGTTTTAATCTTCAATTAATTACTTATTCGTCATATTATTCCTCTAAATATTCAAGTCTACAGTATTACAGAATAAAAAGTTTTTCTTTGGCGAAGATTGTTATGTACTTAAATCTGCAAAAACAGATACATACAAGATTTATGCATTCGTAGATTAATTCATAATATTCGTATACTTTCTGTAAAAGGTTACGCAAATTTTTTGGAACTTATTGGTTGAAAAACCGGAATTTAATCTATTGAATTCCATTCAGTTTAAATTTAAACCAAATTATTATGGCTAATCAAATTTTCATCCAATTAAAAAGATCAACTTTTTTGGTGATTTCAATCTTCCTGTTATTTGCTGGTAACCTTATTGCACAAACTAAAACTGAACTTGTTACGGCTGTGGAGTTTACTCTGCAATCGAAAGTTTTAAATGAAGAAAGGGTGATTTCTGTTTTTCTTCCAAACAATTATGTCGTTTCAACAGACAAGTATCCGGTGCTTTATTTACTCGATGGCCGAACTCATTTTCAACATGCCATATCAGCTGCCAGTTATTTATCTGGAAGAGTAATAATTCCAAATCTTGTTATTGTTTCCATACATAATGTCGATCGTAACCGTGATTTTTCGCCAGTTTACAGCGAAAAAATACCAACTTCTGGTGGTGCCGATAAATTCCTCGAATTTCTGTCAGAAGAGCTTTCTGTTTATATGAAAAAACATTACCGTATTTCTGATTTCTCAGTTCTGTTGGGGCATTCTTTTGGTGGAACTTTTATTGCCTATTCGTTAGTCGAAAAGCCTGACCTTTTTGATGGTTTCATTGCTGTTAGTCCCTATTTGCAGTATGCCGATAATTATATGGTAACCCAAACCAGGGAAAAACTGAATTTGAATAATACAGGCAAAAAATATTTGTACATGACTGTGGGCGATGAGCCAAATTATTTTGAACCTCTAAAGCAGTACACGCAACTTATGGAACAGCAATCAGCTGACAATATTCAATTTAAGTATGTTAAAATGGAGAACGAAAATCATGGAACCACTCCTTATTTGACCTTGTTTAACGGACTTCGTTTTATTTTTTCCGATTGGATTGTACCGCGCGATTTAATATCCAGAGACATACCAGAAATTGACGAACATTTTAGTAAGCTTTCCGAAAAATATGGCATAAGCATACACACACCTGAAAATGTTATAAATACCTTAGGATATACAAAACTACAAGGAGGCGATATAAACGGTGCCATACTTATCTTTAAAGAGAATGTAAAGCGTTACCCGAAGTCGGCAAATGTGTACGACAGCCTGGGCGAAGCCTACGAAAACAATAAGCAGGTTGAACTGGCCAGAAAAAATTACGAGAAAGCCTGCACTTTAGGTGCTGCTGCATTAGATCCAAACCTAATTGTTTACATGAAAAATCTGGAAAGGGTGAAGGGAATGTAATCGTTCGCTAAACAAACTGGTTTTAAAAGTGCTTTGTTAATTATAGAGTTAATTAACGCAATTTAACTCATGTTTGGGATGTGAGAAATCTCGAATTCTTATTTTTACTATTGATATTGTTTAAGCATGAGAATTCTTTTAATCCTATTATTTGCCTCGCTTTTTGTTTCGGTTGCCAGAAGCAATGAACAATCTGTTTCAAATGCAGATACAAAGGTTAAAAGCGTATTTTTTGCTAATAAGCCGGGGTATAATCATCCCATTTTTCAAGAGACTGTTTATGTTGACCAGGATTCAAATGAAACAAATGATTCTGTCCTGGTTTATATTGAAATAGCAAAATCATTTAAACCGGTATTCCGAGAAATCACAACTGATTATCAGTTTGTTCATTGTTTTTATCAAAATCATTTAACCCATTTAATTCTTGATCTCCCTCCTCCGCAAATTCCCTGACGATATAAACTGTTCCGCTCAAAGTGCATTCTATATGAAGTCTGAACAAAATCAGAACAAATTTATAGTTGCGCCATTGAGGAGGAATTATGTAAGGAATATGTTTCACTTTTAAACTTGAGATCATGCAAACAATTATAGAAAACCGCGAAATCCATACTAACGAATATTCGGGTAAGATTTCTTTTGGGAATCGCGATGCGGCTGAAGATTTACGAATCGTTGATTATATGAAACTAACAGAAAATGGGGAATCGGTAATTACATTATATTCTCAACAATTTTTTAACAACCAGATTAAGGTCAGGCTCAAAGGCGAAAAAATCAGTTTGATTCTTACTGAATTTGTGGACGCGCGAAGGTCGGCACAAGCAGTTTTCAATACATGGGAAGTGTTAAACAAACACTCGTACACACGTATTCATAATATCAGCATTATGTTGCCTGGCGATAATTTTTATATCCTGCGCAATTATGAGGTGGCTGACGATTTACTTTTAAAGATAGTTTTAAGTCCGATGCTGGATAATTAAGAGAAGAAGAGGGCTGGTATTACTTACCGGCCCTTATTTTGTAGCTGATTTTTGCTGATTAGTCCTTAATTTTGTCTTTATTACTACTTTGAAACGATTATTTTAGGGTATCGATATAAAGTTTTTCCACCTTTTCGCGGGCCCATGGAGTACGGCGTAAAAACTTTAAACTCGATTTAATGCTCGGATTACTTCGAAACGAATTTATATGGATCAGTTCGCTCAATTCTTCCCAGCCGTAATAACTCACCAGGTAAACCAAAATGGCTTCCAGTGTTTTTCCGTGTAATGGATTATTGGGTTGCGATTCTTTTATGTTGTTTCCTTTTGTCATTGTGCTAATTTACTCCACTGTAATTAAATGTTTTTCGTTTTTTACAAGACGCCCAAAAGGTATGGTTTCAATCGAAAATTCTTTCAAGCAATTCTGGACATCATTAACAGAACCAGGTTCTACGGCTAAAAGTAAACCTCCACTTGTTTGCGGATCGCAAAGTATATTTTTATACGAATCATGTTTTAAATAGATATTGTTGCCATAACTTTCCCAGTTTCGAATTGTTCCGCCCGGTATACAGTTTTGCTCTAAATATTCCTGTAGTATTGGTAATTGCGGAATTTTTTGGTAATCAATGTGAGCCGATAAATTGCTTCCCTCACACATCTCAGTGAGGTGGCCAAGCAGGCCAAAACCTGTAACATCGGTCATGGCTTTTACGCCGTGAATCCGGGCCAGTTCAAAGCCGGGTGTATTTAAGCGACACATTAGTTCCGGTGCAATGTGCTGATGTTCGGGCAGTAGTACACCTTTTTTTTGTGCGGTGGTTAAAATACCCACTCCCAGAGGTTTTGTCAGTAAAAGCTCGCAACCTTCAGTGGCAGTGTCGTTTTGTTTGATATTTGTAAGGTCGACCTGCCCGGTAACGGCCAGCCCAAAAATTGGTTCCGGACTGTCGATGCTGTGTCCGCCGGCCAAACTAATTCCCACTTCTTTACAGATTTGGCGTCCGCCTTCCACAACCTCGCGGGCAATTTCAGGCGGAAGCACATTTACAGGCCAGCCCAAAATGGCAATGGCCAGAATGGGTTTTCCGCCCATTGCAAAAACGTCGCTGATTGCATTTGTTGCGGCAATCTTTCCAAAAGTAAACGGATCGTCAACAATGGGCATAAAAAAGTCGGTGGTACTGATTATTGCTGTTCCGTTTCCCATGTCGAGCACTGCGGCATCATCACGACTATCGTTTCCTACCAATAAATTGGGTAGGGCAGGCATCTCAATTTTCGATTCTAAAATAGTACTTAGTACTTTGGGCGATATTTTACATCCGCAGCCGGCACCATGGCTATACTGCGTAAGTTTTATGTTTTGTTTTTCCAATTGTTGCATAGTGTTTTAAAATCTGTTTTGCATTTTGTTTGAAGTTGATGGTGGTTAATTCCAGGGGGTAAATATGATCGTGGTCTCTGTTTTGCAGACCACGCAAATAATATTTGTCGTAGTATTTTAATGTTATCATAGCCACCTCAAAAAACTCGTTTGCTTCGAGGTGTGCAAGTGCCAGTTTTGTATCTAGGCCTCCAAGGCGTTTGGCGATTCGGTTAATAGAATCGGCCAGTGCAGCTTTATCTGCCCGGGCATAATCGTTTACCAGATGCCGGGCACGTTCTTCCCGCTTAATATCGAGGAAAATTACGGGTTGACTTCGCATGTTTTCAAAAAAGTTCATGGGAATATTTACAAGGCCAATGCGGTGGCTTTCGTCTTCAATCCAGATCGTTTTACCGTAATTCAAATCTTTCCATTCCCAAAACAAGTTGTTTTCAAACTGTTCGATAGTGGGTTGCCCGCCGTTACCAATTCCGCCAAAAGCCGAACCTTTGTGATTTGCCAACCCTTCCAGATCGATCACCTGTTGGCCCATTTCTTTTAATTCTCGCAGAATGTAAGTTTTTGCACTCCCGGTATAACCACCCAAAATACACATTTCTGCATTGGTTTGAAACGATTGATGCGCGTGATTTCGGAATGCTTTGTAACCTCCGGAGATCACATACACCTCGTTAAATCCGTATTCGGATAAATGTTGGGCAAATGATTTCGAGCGCATCCCACCACGCCAGCAATGCACTGCAACAGTGCCTGACGGAGCCACTTTTTGCGATTCGGAAATGAACCATTCGAATTTTGGAGTTACAAGTTTGTATCCTAGTTCAATGGCCTGTTCTTTCGATTTTTGTTTGTAAACCGTGCCTACCTGCGCACGTTCGTCGTTGGTAAAAAGAGGAATATTTGTAGCTCCCGGAATATGCCCCTTCTGATATTCGCCCGGCGAGCGAACATCGATCAACGGAACTTCCTCCGAAAGAGCCAGATATTCTGAAAATGTGATTTCCCTTAACATGGCCGTAAAGGTATTCAAACCATCAGAAATTTATGAATATTACCTGTACGAATTTGATAAATAGTAAAATTGAAAACCAGCTACATGTCAATTGATTCAACTTGTCCACCTTGTAACCTTGACTTTTCTGCCATAAATCCCATCAGATGGCTTTCCATTGATGCCTGAATGGTTGAGGTTAGAATACCGGCATTCTGATAAGCAACGGCGCGTACAAAATCGTAAACCAAACCGTGGTCGCCACCACCATGCCCTGAGGCAAACTTTTGCGCCTTGTCGGCATCCCATATTTCTTGTTTGCCGGTTTCTTCATTGGTAACCGTTAAAGTATGTTCATCGCCAATTATATCGCCTTTTGTTCCAAAAACACGTGTTCTTCGCCCACCGTAATGCGTTAATGCTTCCATCGAAAACGAGGCTGTAATTCCATCTTCAAACTCAAAAATTGATACCTGATGATCTACCACATCATTGTCGCAATGGTACACACAGCGTCCGTATGGTCCATTACGTAGTTCGCGCATTATGGTGTTGTCGTTCACTTCTTCCAGATTCAGATGTTGCAGCCATCCGCGTTGCTCCTTGTATAATTTTATGGCAGAATACGGGCATTCGTGTTCAATTTTACAATTGTTTGTACATCGATCAGTAGAACCTTCTGGCGCCATTTCTTTTCTGAATAATGTTAATGAACCGAAAGAAGACACTTTTTGTGAAGGTTTTCCAATCAGCCAACGCAAAATGTCAGTATCGTGGCACGATTTGGACAGAATCATTGGATTTGATTTTTCTGCATTTCCCCAGTTTCCACGAACAAAAGAATGCGACATATGAATACGTTCAACCGGTTCTAAATGCTGTACGCTTACAATATCACCTATTTCCTTATTGTCAAGTATTTCTTTCATTTTTCGAAAATAAGGGGTGTAACGCAAAACATGGCAAACTGCAACAATTGAGTTCTTCTTTTCTGCCAGTTTTAAAATATCGTTGCATTGTTCCCAACTTTGGGCAATAACCTTTTCGAGTAGCAAATCATATCCTGCTTCTAATCCGGCCATGGCAGGTCCGTAGTGCAGATCGTCAGGAGTGGTAATGAACAAGGCATCGGCAAATTTCGCAACTTCAAAAACATGCTCCCAGGTAACAAACTGGTTTTCTTCCGGAATATTAAAGGCTTTGGAAATACGTTCGCGACGATAAGGAATCGGTTCGGCAACACCCACAACCTGTAATTCATCGGGGAACTTTAATCCATATGAACTGTAGGCTCCCCAACCTCGGCTTCCGGCACCAATTACAATTACTTTTACCGGTTTATCCAATTTCTTATCATTCTTGTGTGAAAAAGAAATCAGACGTCCTTGCGATTCTGATGCCATCGATTTGCCAGCCAGTGGAGCACCAACAGCCGCCAATCCCAATGATTTTAACACCGCTCTTCTGTTCCAGTTTGATTTGTTCATTTGAGTATGTTTTATTAATAGCTAAAGTTGAACGAAACCTAAAGGTAGCTAAAGTGCTCAGTCTCCAGTACCTTTAGGGTGAGTAATTATAAAATTCGTTATTATGAAAAAAAAGCACCACGTTAATTGAGCAAGCCTGTTTTTCACTCCCTG
>JAPOHD010000067.1 GCA_026671195.1 Draconibacterium aestuarii
AATATCTTGAACATCACCGGGAGAAACCCAATACTGAAAAGGGGAATTGGATATTTGAGTAAAATAGAAAAATTTCATTTTGCTTGTCTTTTGAACCTATGGATTTCCAATCCATAGTTGTTTAGTTTTTATGAGTAATGTCCGACTATAAAACGAATTATGCAAAAGATTCTTTCGCTTCATTGCTTTATGCTCAGAAACCTCTACCGTTCTATAGCCTGTCATTCCGAGCGAAGCGAGGAATCTGTTCCTTGTTAACCGTACAATAGTGATTTTTTATCAATAATCTAGTGGCTATTACCGCTTACTTTAAAATGCTCACCAGTGGCTTTTACAATGATTTCGTACCACCATTCGGGGTAGCCTGCAAAAATGGGCGATGCGGGCATTCCTGTTTCGGTACGCACAAATTCACCGTCTTTTTCACGTTTTATATTGCCATCGGTGTATTTTACCAGCAGGTACTGTCCGAGTTTTTGCCAGCGTTTGGTCATGTTGTTGGCCTCATTAACCGAGTACTGCGTAATAAATTTACGGGCTTGTTTTTTACTTTTATTATTGTATAATTCTTCGGCTGCCTTATCAATCATCGGTACATAAGCAACAAATTTATCTTCCAGTTCCTTTTGAATGATCTGGATATCCTGAATCATGTCGCTGTAACGCAAGTACGCAAAGTTGGCAACCGCACTGAATGCCCAGAATGCTGATGTTCCGCTGTAGGTTAACAAGTCGCCGTTTCCAACCTTAAAACATTCCGGAATTTCGGTTATTCCGCAATACATGGGTGCATAACAAGTGCTGTAAGCATCATCTACGCCAAACCATAGAATTCCACCAATGGGATCGGGTAACCAACTGCGAGACTGCGCCACAAACGAAAATCCGGTTTGCTGTGTCGAAATAGCACGTTCGTTACAATATTCAACCGAATCAACTTCCCAAGTTAATCCTCTCCATCGGTAAGGTAATTGGTAAGGGCCTGCGCCAATATCCTGAGTCATGTCCAATTCAGTCCCTTCAAAGTGGTCACGCATCATTCCCATTACATCCTGTACCGATAACTGTTTGTCGGGTTTTATCCATAAAGGAATTCGGTTTGAAGGGAAATTATTCTCACCATCGTGTTCAATATTTCCTTTAACATATTCTGTATAATTCTCCATTCCATTGGAAACTTTGTTAAACCCGGCCCAAACACGGGCATCGCAAAAACGTGCTCCTCCAAAATCAACAGGAGCGTACACATCGGAGAAACTAAAATCTCTGTTGGTTCCGGTATACCAGCCTTTTTCGCGGGCAAATGAGATTACATCTTTCGAATAAACACAGTTTTTTGAATCGTTCAGAGGGAAAGTGGTAATACGAGCCTGGTTGGCATGTCCACTGATAAATCCATCGGGAATTCGCTGAGCTACCCAAACAGCACCTTTTTCTCCTTCACCTTTTCCAATAAGTTCCAAAATCCATACTTCTTCAGGATCGGCTATAGAAAACGATTCGCCCGAGCTGTAGTACCCAAATTCAGTTACTAAATCGGTCATCACCTGTATGGCTTCGCGGGCTGTTTTGGCACGTTGTAAGGTTACATAAATCAAACTTCCATAATCCATAATTGCACCACTCTGACTTGCCAGTTCACTTCTTCCACCAAAAGTAGTTTCCCCAATGGCCAGTTGAAATTCATTCATATTTCCAACCACACTGTAGGTGTGTGCCGGTTGTGGAATTTCTCCCAGGTAAGTGCCTGTGTCCCACTCATAAATTTTACGCATGGTGCCTTCGGGGTGGTCGGCTGCCGGCTGAAAATACAATTCGCCATAAAGTGTGTGCGAGTCGGCAGCATATGTTATCATCGTTGATCCGTCAATTGTAGCCCCTTTTGTTACCAAAAAATTAGTACATGCATTGGAAATTTGCTGGTTTAAAATAAGGAATGAAACAATCAACATTCCCACCCAAAAAATCTTCTTCATTATTTAGTTTATTTTATTTTAAGAAAGCAACAAAGATATATAAATCGTTCAGGTTACACATGATATTTATCCGTCTAAAACTTCCTGATACCGAATAATTTTTATTCAGTAAAGATCTGTAAAAAGCTTTTTGTTGGCGGGTTTAAGAAGCCATAAATCTTATTCCATATTTTATTTTCTAATTACTGGTTTAATACCATGTAATTTATTGCAGCTACTTTAGTTTCTATAAACTTGTTTTTTGATCGAAGTCCGAAGACAGGAGACAGAAGTTTCGAAATATATCATTGAACGTTTTTCTTCGATCTTCCGACTTCTGTCTTCCGCCCATGCTCATTTTTTTTCGAATTTGATTCGAGGCTTAAACCTGTGTATTTCCAATGCACAGTGGTTTATTTGTAAATTGCTCTAAAAAAACAGGTAGTCCATCGCTCGACAAACTACCCATTCAAAATTTATGAAAAAAAACTAAAGTGTTTCTTCTTTGTTGTCAACTGGTTTGTTCCATTTCTGAATTCTGGCAGCCGTATTGGCTTCCCGTATGTATTGTGAGATTTCATCGGCAACGCCGCCAATTTCGGCAGGAGTATTCATGGCGTATAATACATTTAATAAATTCTCCAATAATTCAAGCGAATCTTTCAGGTTTTTAAAAGCCTGCGCGTCGGCAACGGTCGTATCGCCCGATCGTACAGCACTTCTTTCCTGTGTTGTGGAAACATAGAGTTGGTTGTCTCTGTCGATTTCATTTACCCATTCGGTGGCATTTACGGTTTGCAGGTATTCCAGGTTTTTTGGTTTTCTTAAATCGTTTAACAAACTCATCAGGGCCGCTGTTTCTTTTTCGCGGGGCAGGCTAAAGATTTGCAATCCGTTTTTATCAAATTCAGTCCATAAAACCTCGCACGCTGTACGATATGCCTCGTTTTCGCGTTGTAACCCGGATTTAACATGGTCGCGTAACGATCTGAAACTATTGTCTCGTTTCCGATCGGCTTCTTTTACTTTTTCGGTTAAAGGCTGTTTTTGTGTGCTGCCAATTGCTTGCACTGCTGTTTCTAGCTGGGGTTTAAGTTGGGCCAACAGCGGCGAAATCATAGGATTTTCAGGAAATGCGGAACTTAAGAGATCGGTGATTCTCTGGGCTAAAGCGGTTAATCCCGGTAACGAAAAATAGGAGAATAAAATTTTTGTAAGCATGGTGATTAATAGTTGTGGTTTTTTAATTGTATTAAAAATACTGTCTTTTGTTCACTAGGGCAATAGTTTTCATAATAAAATTTTGTGTCTAGGTTGTAAAACATAAAATGCAATGATTCAATTGTTTGTTGTGGGTGTAAAATGACAATTGTGAGGAATAGAGTATTTGTTTTGTACTTTAAATGGGTATTTGTACAGCTCAATTCGTTGTTTTGAATTGAAAACACCGGTTTTGATAATTCTTTTTTTTGTTTTGAGGCGGAAAGACCAATCCTGATAATTCAAATCCTTGTTTTGTGCGCAAAACAACAATTTTTATTTTCCAAAAGCTTGTTTTGCGTCCGAAACAAGGATTTTTATTTTCCAGAAGTTTGTTTTGCGTTCAAAACATCGATTTTGAAAATTCAGTTTCTTGTTTTGTAATCGAAAGAGCAATTCTTACGGTACAAAGGCTTGTATTTACAATGTGATGCGGTTTTACTTTTGGTAAAGCCCTCACAAAGTTCTGCCAGAACTCTAAAAATAGTGGAGGCTCAACCAAAAGCAGGGTAAGTATAAAATGTACTTTTAATTTTTTTACTTACAGAACTGATTTCTTGTCAGGTTTGTGTTAAGATTACCCTTACTGATTGGGTTGTTACAAACAACTCTTTATTTTTTCAAACGTCTCCTCAATATCATTATCCAGTCCCACCGAAAAACGTACCAAGCCATCTGACAAACCCATTTCTTTTTGAACTTCAATCGGAATTTCGGAAGAAGTGCTATGGCCGGAACAGCTAAACAATGTACGGAAATACCCCAGCGAAACCGCCAGGTAACCCACGCCGGCCTGTTGCATCTTATTCATAATGGTATTGGCATTTTTCTCTGTTTCAAAGTCAATAGCCAACATCCCTCCATAGCCAAATTGTTGATTCATCAGTTGCGTGTGCAGTTCGTGTTGCGGATGTTTTTTTAAGCCCGGGTATTTTACCGACAACTCCAGTTCCTCCAGCTTTTGGGCAATATACATGGCATTCGAGCTGTGTTGTTTCATGCGAAGATGCAGGGTATGCAGGTTTTTTAAAATACTCGACGATCGAAGCGGATCGAGCACCGGTCCAAGCAACATGGCTGTTCCGTCGTTTACATTTGAAAGCTGTGCAATAAATTCGTTCGATCCGCAAATGGCGCCTGCCACACAATCGTTTTTACCATTTATAAACTTGGTCATACTGTACACTACAAAATCGGCGCCCAGTTCTGCCGGCGAAAAAATCATGGGTGTAAATGTGTTGTCAACCATCAGTTTCGCATTGCCTGCATGTGCTATTCTTGCCAGTTCCGGGATATCGGAGACCTGAAGTAGGGGATTGGTAACGGTTTCTGTATATATAACTTTTGTATTGGGGCGCATGGCGTTTTTCACCTCTTCAAGACGGGTGATATCAACAAACGTAACTTCGATGTTGTATTTTGGTAACCAGTTTTTCAAAAAAGCATAGGTTCCGCCATAGGTTGTTACGCTGGTAACAATATGATCGCCCGAATTACAAAGTTGCAGCAGCGAACAGGTGATGGCTGCCATCCCCGAAGAAGTGATCCAGGCTGATTCTGTTTTTTCCATGGCCGCCAAAGCATCAGCCAGGTACTTGTTACTTGGGTTCCAGTGTCGCGAATACAAAAAGCAACCTTCCATATGCCCCAGAAAAGTCTCTTCCATGGTTTCGCCTTCTAAAAAAGTGTAGGTCGATGAGTCAGTAATGGATGGATTTACACCACCAAATTCACCAAACTGCTGAATGTCATATATTCTTTTGGCCGGATCTGATTTCATACTATTAGCTATTAGTTTCCGGCAAGTTAAGAGGAAACAAATAGTTGAAGAATGATTTTAGTTTGGTTTTGGCTGTATTCCGTGGTACTTGTTTAATATGTTTCAGTTGTTGCAGAAATAGAGACCGGGTTTGTCTCCCAGTTAGGGTAAATAAACAACCCCGCCACAGCTGTCTTTCTTCGCCCCGGTTACCGAGGCCAGACAATTGTTGATATTGTTAATACGCAGTACTCCAAGAAATGCAAAAATAATGGCTTCTTTAAAATCAATAATCTCTTTCGAAGGTATAATCAATTCGGTTGTTGTTAAGGCTTTAATCCTTTCAATCAGAAAAGAATTAAAAGCACCACCGCCCGTTATCAACATTTTTCCTTTGCCCGATATGGAATTTGTTATTTGAATAGCCACGTGTTCGTATACTGTTCGCATTTTGTCAGCATCCGAAATGTTGAATTGATTTAAAACAGGAAAGAACTCCGTTTCAACCCATTCTCTTCCCAACGATTTTGGCGGAGTGAGTTGATAAAATGGTATTTTATTTAGTCGATCAAGAAGTTCGGTGTTGATGTTTCCATGGCGACCCAAATCTCCGTTTTTATCGTATGGCAGCCCCTTTTTTTCTGCAAAGTGGTTTAAAACAAAATTTACCGGACAATTATCAAAAGCCTGTCGTGTTCCATCTTTCCCAAAAGAAATATTGGCAAAACCTCCCAGGTTCAGGCAGTAACTGTATTCTGAAAAAAGAAGCTGGTCGCCAATGGGAACAAGCGGTGCTCCCTGACCGCCTAATGCTACATCGCCGGTTCTGAAATCGGAAACGGTAAGTACGTTGGTTTTTGCCGCAATTGCCGCTCCATTTCCAATTTGAAGCGTATAACCTTTTTCCGGTTGATGAAAAACCGTGTGGCCGTGTGACGCAATGATCGAGGGAGCGAAGTTTGTGCTTTCAATAAAATGTTTCACTTGTTCGCCAATGAAGCTGCCATATTTTGAATGCAACGCAGTTAACTCCTCTCCATGCAGCGAAGGAGAGAACTTGAGTTGCTCTTCCCAATCTTTTGAATACGAAATTGTTTTGGCCTCACAGAGTTTGAAGCTCCATTTTTTATCCTGAAGTTGAAACTCAACGGCAGCAATATCAAGCCCGTCCAAAGATGTGCCCGACATTACTCCAATGGCTTTGATTGTACCGCTATGCATTCTGTTTTTATTCATTAAGAATTGATTTTTCTGCATCCAAACATTCTATTTCCAAAAGTTCACTTCGTAAACGGCACTGTTCCCCCGGTAGTCGGTAACCGTTAATTTTAAGTGATGCTGTCTGTTAAATTCAAAACGTGTTTTATCGAAATAATGCGTAATTCTGTTATTCTTGGGATCATATTCAAACAGTGCCCATTTCCCATCAAGTATTCCTTCAATTGTTTCAATACCGGCCAAATCATCTTGAATTTTAAACCGAATACGATTCGTTTCGGTTAAGGCATTGGCTTTTATACTTAACGGAATAATAGTCGGGGCAATGGTATCAACAACCACAGCGTATGTACCAAAATTGCTTGTTTTGGTTTCCACCCATCCATTTTTAAATTTACCGCCTGCGGCATAAAATTCCCCCGTTGTTGTGTCAATGTTGGCCAGTATTGCTTTCGGTTCTAACTCCCTGGGAAGATTTTTTGCTTTTACCCGAAGGTCTATATTTTTATGTAGCGGGACCGTATTGTTGTGAACGATATGGTACTCGCTGTAAAATTCTGCAGGTGCGTTTTTTTTAGAATAAAAGAAATTGAAATCTTTATACAAAGCATTCTTAGGAATAAGCATTTCAATATCGTCAGTATTAAACTGGTTTTCTTTATTGTATTTAAACAATCTTTGCGATTCGTTGCTGTTTATTTGTACGTTTTTAAAACTCCCTTTCATTGAAAAAGCTATAACCGACGTATTTCCGTAGGTGTCTTGCAGTTCTATTTCAACCTGTTGCGTTTTATCTGGTTCGGGCGATATAATTCCCCGAGAGCCATTGTGGTTGTATATTGGAAGCTTGTTGCCGGGTTCCAGCCAGGTTTTCTGAAAGCGGCGTTTCGATGTCACATATTCATCGTAAACAATATGGCTGTTAATGTATCTGGAGTTGTCGAATGAAAAGCGGTTTAACCGGAACATAAACTGCGTTTCATCGTCAAGGGTCATTCGCAATAAATTAATTCCGCATTTGTTATAAGTTCCGTTAAAATAATCGTTGGTTTGAACGGCTACACCAATTTTTCCCCAAGCCGGGATGACCGGGTTATTTTTTAAATGGTATTTTCCGTCATAAAAAACAACCGGATAACTTTGCTGAATGGTACTGAAGTTTACATGCGAATCATCGGAAAGAGGGACAACCAGCAAAGAGAAAATTTTTGGGGCGATACTATCTTTAACGGGAAAGTTGTACTTCAAAGGGTTTAAAGGTTCCTCTGTTTTTGTGTCTCTAATCTCGAAATGCAAATGAGGACCGCCGGAACTCCCGCTATTCCCACTTTTGGCAATTTCGTCGTTTTGTTTCACCGGAAACAAATACTGCGGAATCTGCAAATCAACACGAAAAGATTTTTGTTCATACTGTTTGTCTTTTACATATTTATCAATGGCGGGGCTAAAGTGCAGCAAATGTCCATATACCGTTGTGGTACCGTTTGTATGGTTTATATACAAAGCATTTCCGTACCCTGTTGGCGACACCGCAATTCGCGAAATATATCCATTGGCAACTGCATACACAGGAATCCCGACAGTGCCTTGGGTTTTAATATCAATTCCCGAGTGAAAATGATTGCTTCTTAATTCAGCAAAACTGCCACTCAATAATAGAGGAATCTTTACAGGATCCGTGAAATAATTTTCTTGCCCAAAGCAGCCAATTGAAATCAGTAGAAATAGAATAAGAGATATCGTTTTCATGATAAATATTGATAGGCCAGCAAATTTAAATTTTTAACGGGCATTTGTTGCATCTTAGTTGTCATTCCTTAAAACATTTAATAATAATTCACGGTATCTTCCGGAGCGGATTAGTAGTTTTTGTAAACTCCAATAACTTCAATCAAAATCCATTAACATGTGGGTGTTAGCATAATTTTGGGCAATCCATTGGTTTTGCTTTTACAATAGCGAAAAAAAGTTAACTTTGTCCTTGAAATGCAGCTATTATGACTGAAGAAGACCACTTGCTTCTGAATAATTTAAAAACGAATACGCAGCGATTGTTCAAAGGATTTAATGTACTTGAGAACCAAAAAAAGTTGCTCGACGAAAAGATTTTAAGTTTGAAACACGAAATCAAATTATTAGAGAAGGAAAAGTCGGAATTAAGTCGCAAAAATGAGAAACTGAAAATAGCAACTCAACTTTTATCGGGTAATGATGAAAGAAAGGAAGCTAAACAGAAAATAGATTTTTTAGTACGGGAGATTGATAAATGTATCGCATTACTAAATAAGTAATGAGTGAAAGATAAAGATTTTAGAATACATATTAAGATTGATGGAAGGGCTTATCCTTTAAACATTAATCGGGTTGATGAAGAGAGATACAGGAAAGCTGCAAAGATTGTGAATGAAACTATTACTGAATTCAGGAAAATGTTTCAAGGCAATGACCAACAAGATATTATGGCAATGACGGCTTTTCAGGTTGCACTGAATTTTACAAAAGAGCAAGAACGCCATGATTATTCTCAATTCATTGATGATATAAAAGATTTAAACGATGATATTTCTGATTTTTTGATTGAAAAGGAACAGAAATAGAAACAAAAATATTTATCAAAGCCCGTATTAGGCCTGTTCGAGAAGTGGAATGGGTTTATTACGGGTTTTTTAGTAATTATAAATTGAATATATGGAATTAATAATAGGATTAGCCGCAGGCTTTGTTGTGGGAGGTGCCGTTGCGTACTTTGTCTGGGACAGGGCCTTGAAGGCGAAAAAGAATCGTATAATCGGCGAGGGGAAAGCTCAGGCCGAAGTGATAAAAAAGGATAAGATTTTGCAGGCAAAAGAGAAATTTTTGCAGTTAAAATCGGAACACGAAAAGTACATTAACGAAAAGAACTTCAGCCTGGCACAGGTGGAAAACAGGCACAAGCAACGTGAAAATTCGTTGAACCAAAGGCGCGATGAAATCAACCGTAAAACCAAAGAATTTGAAAATGAACGACACGAAGTAGAGGTTATTCGTGAAAACCTGAACTCGCAACTGCAACGTGTTGAGCATAAAAGTGAAGAGTTGGATAAATTGCACAGACAGCATCTGGAAAAACTGGAACAAATTTCGGGTCTTTCGGCTGAAGATGCGAAAGCTCAGTTGGTTGAGTCTTTACAAGAAGAGGCTAAAACCGATGCTGTAGCATACATTAACGAGATAATGGAGGAAGCCAAACAAACGGCCAATAAAGAGGCTAAAAAAGTTGTGGTGAAATCGATTCAACGAGTGGCAACAGAAACAGCCATCGAAAATTCAGTAACTATTTTCCACATCGAGAGTGACGAAATTAAAGGACGTATTATTGGTCGCGAAGGCCGTAACATACGTGCATTGGAAGCTGCAACCGGTGTAGAAATCGTGGTTGACGATACTCCTGAAGCAATTGTGCTTTCTGCTTTTGATCCGGTTCGCCGCGAAATTGCACGATTGGCATTGCACCAATTGGTAACCGACGGTAGAATTCACCCGGCACGTATTGAAGAAGTTGTTGGGAAAGTTAAAAAGCAAGTTGAGGAAGAAATTATCGAAACAGGTAAACGTACAACTATCGACCTTGGAATTCATGGATTACATCCTGAGTTAATTCGTTTGGTAGGTAAAATGAAATATCGTTCTTCGTATGGACAGAACCTGTTGCAGCACTCGCGCGAAGTTGCTAATTTATGCGCTACCATGGCATCGGAACTGGGATTAAATCCGAAAAAAGCAAAACGTGCCGGATTGTTACATGATATTGGTAAAGTGCCTGATGATGAGCCCGAATTACCACACGCTGTTTTGGGGATGAAATTGGCCGAGAAATACAAAGAGAAACCGGATATTTGCAACGCCATTGGTGCTCACCACGATGAAGTGGAAATGCAATCGCTGATAGCACCTATCGTGCAGGTTTGCGATGCAATTTCAGGTGCACGTCCGGGCGCACGTCGCGAGGTTGTGGAATCGTACATTAAACGATTGAAAGACCTTGAAGATTTGGCATTGTCGTATCCCGGAGTTATGAAAACTTATGCCATTCAGGCCGGACGCGAATTACGTGTAATTGTTGGATCGGACAAAATGAGTGATCAGGAAACCGAACAACTATCATACGACATTTCAAAACGTATTCAGGATGAAATGACTTATCCGGGGCAGATAAAAATTACTGTAATTCGTGAAACACGTGCAGTAAGCTATGCAAAGTAAAGTAAAGTAGAAACTGAAATATAAACCTTCGTTCTTCGGGACGGAGGTTTTTTTGTGCCTGTAAATGTGAGAAGATGATCAAAAAAATCAAAAGTGCAGAAATTTCTCAGCTAGTTTCTTGTATTGCTATAAATAAGTTTGTTTGAATTGTTACTCTTTTAAATAAGGAGCTTTAGGGAAAAATAAAAGAGCAACGAATGTTATTTATTGAAATTTTTGGGATTCTCGCCCTGGATAAAACGTATACAAAAATTAAAGTTTATTCATTGAAAAGGCGCAGCAGTTCTTTAATTCTTTCCTCTTTTTCTGTAAATCCAACCGACAGGTACGATTCCTGCAAAGATTCCAGCAATCTTTTTATAAATAGTGAATCTGGTTTTGGTTCGGTGTATTCATTAAAAGGCAAGTATTCGTTTCTCTTCAAGTGGTATTCAATTTCTTTTCGGCTGGTAATGGATCCTTTGTTTGAAGGATTGATATAAAACAAAACATCTGAGTGGTGCGAAGAACCATGTACTTTTTGTGCCAGATCAGAATCCACCATGGCTACAAGCGGATTCTTTGGGAAATCAATTAATTGGGCAGGTAATTCAAGTTGGCGGGCTAAAATGGTATAAAAAATACTCATAGAAATAGAGTTCCCCTTTTTTGTGTCGAGTACCTGGTTTAAAAAGCAGTTTTGTGGCGAATGTGCATTGCTGAGATTAACGGAATACCCATTCATATTAAACAGAAAATGATTAAGTATGGTTGTTTTTTCGAGCAAGGTAAGCGAATTGTTTAATTCCAGCCAAATGGATTTTCGCAGGGTTTCAACTTTTAGCTGAAGGTTTAAAGGATTTAAATCGGGGTATTGAAAATGATCGACAATACAAAATCCGTCGATAAGATTCTGATCTTCCGGACTTGTACTTAACCAATTTTGTAATTTATCACGTGTTTTTTTGAACTGAAGGTTTTGAATAATATTCTCGATACGTTCCTGGCAATTTTCATCGAAACTCGATTCCCATTTTTTTTCAAGTTCCGGAATAATTTCATGCGTTTCTTTTAGTAATTCTTTTTCAACCATTCCAAACACCAAAATGTCCGGATCGTCCAGCAATTCAATAAGCGCATTCAATTTACTTTTTTTCATAACACTATTGATTGGTTAATTTATCGAGTACTTTTATAATCAGTTTGTTCATTTCGCTCCTGTAATTTTCGTTGGCCTTAAGCGTAACACGGTTGGCAATTATTAAACATACCGTTAATGCATGGTGTCCCAGCATTTTCGACAAACCATATATGGCCGAACTTTCCATTTCAAAATTAGTGATTCGTAAGTTGTTAAATTTAAAAGATTCAATTTGTTTGTTTAAATCGGGGAAAGCAAGCGGCAAACGCAATTCCCGACCTTGTGGAGCATAAAAGCCGGGAGCCGAGATGGTTACCCCTATTTTAAAGTCATCGGATTTGAATTTTTTCAGCAGTTTATCGGAAGCGTCAACCGTGTATGGCGATGCCAGCGATGAACTCCAGCTGGTATATTTCTTAAAAGCTTGCTCAAACTCCATGTCGCAGAATTTCTCGCGATTGGCATAAAAATTTAACAATCCATCAAATCCAATCGATTTTTCAGAAACCACATATGAATTAACCGGCAAATCGGTTTGCAACCCGCCCGAGGTACCAATTCTTACAATATTCAGCGTTTTGTGTCCGTTCTTTTTTTCTCTTTTTTCGAGATCAATGTTTACCAGCGCATCCAATTCATTTAGCACAATATCAATGTTATCGGTACCAATTCCAGTAGAAATTACACTAATCTTTTGATTGTTATACACGCCTGTAACTGTTTTAAATTCACGGTTTTGGGTGGAATATTCTATTGTATCGAAAAAATTAGAAATAGTATCAACGCGTGCAGGATCGCCAACAAGAATTATATGGTCTGAAATATTTTCAGGTCTCAGATGTAAATGGAAGATAGATCCATCACTATTCAATATTAGTTCCGAATGTTTGATCATGATATTGCTTTACGTACCAGCCAAAACTATTTAAAATTACGTGAAAACCCAATAATGGTAAGGAAAACATATAAACAGCTAAGCCTTGAAAATTTTGTAAAATATGATTCTTTGTTAAGAACAATAAATATGTTAATTAGAAGTTGTAATTTCAATTAGCCAAAATGATTCTTCACTTAAAGCAAGGAATAATGGCTGAAATTTATATTTTTGATAATTAAACAAATCTAATAATAGACCGATGTCATTTAAAATTTTCTCACTTCAACTAACAGGAAAAATAAAACCTGTAAGTACCATCGAAAAACAAAGGAAAGCATTAGCCGACGATTATGAGGAATTTCTGAAAACGGAAGCTTCTGAAGAACTCAAAGCATTTCTGGAACTGGATAAGTGGATAAACTCTGATGACTTTAAAAGTAAGAAGAGGGAAGTGCAGAGCTTGCAATTTAAAGGTAGCGAGGAAGATAACCAGCTTAAAGAATTTGAAAGACTAAAAAAATCGGGACGTATTAAAAAGTATTTCAAGGTTAACGGTTCTTCCGATTTGAAAAAATTTGAACAAGAGAAAGAGTCGCAAAGAATGAACGACTATTATTTGCTACTGGACTTTGTGAAAGAGGGGCAGTTTGAAAAGGAAAAGAAAGAAATTAAAAGCCAGGTGTTTAAAGGATCAGTTGAGGAAAAACATTGGCTGGACTTTCGCCGTTTCGATAAATCGGCGGCCATTAGGGCATACAACGAGTTGGAAGGTTCGGATAAATTGAAAAAACACAAAGCGCTGGAGGAAACCGAAAAGTTTAAAAAATATAATCAGCTTAAAAATGTTCCGGAGCACAACAAGGAAACAAAGAATGAATTTAAAGCCCTGAAAAGGGATAGTGAGATAAAAGCATATTTCCGGTTTGAGAAATCGAAAAAATTAAAATTGTATCACGAAACTGTAGGTAGCCACGATTTAAAACGTTACAATGAGTTAAAAAAATATGTAAGCACCGATGAGTTTAAAAAGCGGGAAACGTATCTAAAAGACAAAAAGAAGTTTGAAAAAAGTGAAGCTTTCAAAAAACTAAATGAATTTAAAAAGCTGGCTGCCGATGCCAATGTGAAGTTTGTTTTGAAATATGAAAAATCGTCGTTGTATAAAAATTACCTTGATGTAAAAGATTCGTTTGATTTAAAACGGTATTTTGAGTTGGAAAAAAGCATTCAGTCAGATGAGTTTAAAAAGAAAAAGGCTTGGTTGGAAGACAAAAAACGCTGGGAAAAAACAGAGGAATTTAAAAAACTGCAACAATACGATCAGGAAAAAGCAAAACCCGAATTTGTGAGGTATTTCAAATACAAAGATTCGAATGATTTTGATTTCTTTAAAAAATGGGAAGTTGTTTTTGAAGATGATTTTACAGCCAAAGAATTAGACACTAAAAAATGGAAAACCTGTAATCCGGTGTCAGAAAAATTGTTGGGCGAAAATTATGCAATGCCAGGCGACCTGAATATTTTTACGATGGGTGAAAATCTAAAAACCGGGAATGGTCTTGTTATTCAGGTTAAAAGTGAAAGAACTACCGGTAAAACCTGGCAAATGCCAGCCGGTTTTGTTCCTACTGAGTTTGATTACACATCAGGTTTAATTACAACAAATTCTGATTTTGCACTGGAAGATGGCATTATAGAAGCGAAAATTAATTTTAATCCCAAAAAGGAGGTGGCAAGTGCGTTCTATTTAGCAGGCGAAGAGGCGTCTCCGCGTATTAACCTGGTTGAAATGGGAACTAAAAATAATGTGGGTATATCGAAGGTAAACGGAAGTGGAAAAATTGAAAATTCAGGTCTTGAGATTTCAAACCTGAAAAAAGGGAAATACATTTTTAGTGTAGAAAAAGTTGGAGGTACGTTTATCTGGAAGATAAATGAAACAGAAGTTTGGCAGCAGAGTAATAATGATTTGAGTAAACCTCTGCAATCCACTGCATCAAGTCTGGTAATTGAAAAGCTTTCGGGATCGCAAACACCCGTTAATTTTGAAATTGACTGGGTAAAATGTTACCGCAAAAAATAGAACGACCTTAAAAATTGGCATGCTTATTTTTAGAAGTAAGCATATTCAGGCATTTAATTAAGGTGTCAGTATATTAATGAATTAGACTGTTTGGGAGAATGGAATTAGAAGGTATTGATGTGAACTGGGCCGATGAGTTTAACGGTGCCATTACCGTTTGCAATCGCGAAGGAATAATCGTTTATATGAACCAGGTTTCGATTGATCAGTTTGCAAAGTATGGCGGCGATAAATTGCTCGGAACCAACCTGATTGATTGTCATCCTGAACCCTCTAAAACCAAACTGAAAGAAATGTTGGAAAACCCTGTTGAGAATATGTATACAACAGAAAAGAACGGGGTAAAAAAGTTGATCCTGCAAACTCCGTGGAGGTATAAAAATAATTTTTTAGGGGTAGTTGAAATTTCATTTCTTTTAGATGCCAATATGCCACATCATATTCGAAAATAAACGGGCAATTTTATTCATGTCAATCCGTGTTAGTCGAAAAATTCATTCTTCAATAATTTAAACCAGGCACTTGTTATTACAAACCACGCCGATTAAACAGAATGTACCCAAAATTCAGTGTAAGGTAAAAATTGGTATTCTCTTTATCGTAATAATTAAGCGATAAACTTACCGGGCCGATTCCGGTTTGATATACCAACGAAGCCATTCCCTGTAAATAATAATTGTAAAAAAAATCGGTTGTTCTTGATGCTGATAAATCTTCATTTTCAATTATTTCGTTGATCGGAACAAAACCGTATCCTTCTACACGCAAATGCATGTCAGGACTAAAATTATAGATGACATTTAAACCACCAGCAATATAGTTGCTGGCATGAAAGTGGCTTATAAATAGCGATTTGCTGTGAGGAGTAGGGGTAAATCCGGGTGCAGATAACATACCCGACTTGTAGTTTCGAAATAGATCTTTATTGCTTAGAACACCTTCCATGTGGGTTCCAAGCGTAATTTTGTTTGTTATTCCAAAATAACGTAATGAATGTGCCTGAATCTGAAAAAAGTGGTGGTTTTCTTCTGCAATTCCGCGCACCTCGGCTGTTGATCCGGGTTGATGTTTTTCAGTTCCAATTACATACTTTGCATTCAAATACCGATGAGCACCTTCTGTGGCATACTGTTTATAGTTGAGTGAGCTATTTTCAATTCCGGCCTGGCTAACAAATGTATTAAATGTAGTTCTGTCCGGCGTATCTTCTTTGTTAAAAATATCAGTTTGGTAGTATTCGTCGGTAGCTCCCGAGTACGAAATCCCACCATAAAATTTACTGTGTAATCCCAGCGGAAAACCTGCTTCAAACCTGAAGTTAGTTTCATCCTGTATAATATACGGTGGTCTTACATCTTCGAAAAACAGTTCGGTACTTGACGAAAAATAATCCCAGCGATTTAAGGTAACATTGCCCGATATATAAAAGGGAAGTAAGGTTGGGTAGTCAATCCTTCCTCCAAATTTGAATGAGCTGTAAAAGCGCCCGAAATACAGGTTCGAATTTAATGTGTAGGCGCGGCTGTTGTATGTTCTGTAGTTAAAACTGGCAAAACCCTGATTGATTGGTTTTGTAGAAATATTTCCTCCAATGCTCACATCCACTCTTTTTTCAGGATCTACTTTTAAGTGCAAATCAAAATATCCCGACTCGGAATTATATCTGGTAAGGGGCTGAATTGATTTTAGATGTTGGTCGGCGATTAATTTGAAATACTCCGTTTTTAAGGTCGATAACGAAACAACATCGTAGTTGTGTTTTATACTCTGGATTATGAATTTTCGCTGCATTGGGTCGCTAACGCCTTCTACCTGAATGTTTTGAAAAAAAAGTTGTGGTTTTTTTACATTGAATTTGTTCCTTTTTTCCTGACGTTCTTCTTCACTTACTCTTCTGCTGATCAGTGATTTGATTTTATCCATCGAAGCTTTAGCTGTTTGTTCACCTCTTTCTATCACTTCATCAATTTTCTGAAAATCAAGCAAACTCATTTGTTTTAATATGGTTTCAAGCAGAATTCCATCTTTTGGATCAATTTCAAAATCGGTTGGGCGCATAACCATATTTGTAATTTGTGTCATTACATCGTCGGCTTCTGCTTCTTTAGAATCATTTGCCACTTTATGACCAATAATAATGTCGGGTTTAAATATTTCTTTCATTTCCCGGGTTGGAAAATTATTTAACAAGCCTCCATCAAAAAGCAGGTTCCCGTCTATTTCAATAGCTTTAAAATACAAGGGAACAGTCATTGAGGCCCGAATAGCATTTCCTAAATCGCCATCTCGTAAAATTACCGGTTGACTTTTGTTTACATCGGCAGCAACACAAAAAAACGGGATCATCAAATTATCGAAGTTATAATTACATGCAGCATTAGTTGCCGCAGTAAGCTCCATAAAAGCAAAATCCATTTGCCCGGCAGGGATAATATTTGTTGGAGGAAGTACTTTTAATTTTTCTTCTTTTTTTGCTACCCGGAGTTGTATCCAGACCGGAGTTGGTTCCGGACGTTTAAAATAATACTGGTATTCACGCTGTATTTTTCCTGTCGACCAAAAATAGAAGTCATCCGATTTAAAAAGTTGTTCCATTTCGTCGGGAGTATATCCGGCTGCGTATAGCCCGCCAACAATTGCTCCAATTGAAGTTCCGGCAATATAGTCGATGGGAATATTATTTTTTTCCAGTTCTCTTATTACGGCAATGTGGGCCATACCTTTGGCCCCGCCACCGCTAAGTACAAGACCCACCGATTGTGCATTTAGCTGGATGGTGGCTATTAATGAAAAACTGATAAAAAGTACAGCTATTCTCATGACAAGGTTAATTTCTTCTGAACGGAACCAAATTTACAAAATTCAGGCATTGTTAAACAGATTCTATTGAAAAATTACAAGATAATCGGTTAATCAACGATTTTGGGTGTTTAATGAAGAAGGCTAATCAAGATTATAGTCTTTTAACAGAAGAGGAATTTTTAATTTGAATAATTAGTACCCAAAAAAGAAATGTTCAATCTTTTGACGACTGCAATAACTTGTTATTGAAATTTGATCATTGCAGGGAACAAAAATTACATTCCGCATGAATCGCCCATACAATTTGGACGTTCTTTGGGCTGAGGAAGAATTCGGAGTTTTAAGGTCAGCAAATACAGTTTACATCCCACACAAATTCCAAAAGCAGTCTCCAGATACAGAAGTATTAAACAAACAATACAAAGCATACATACCGGCTCGAAGTAGGAAACGTCGTTTTGTAAATACAACGATAAAACAAAAATGGTAGCAGAAAGTGCCAAGCCAAGACTCCATGCAAACTTTTTTTGAACGGCACCAATTGGCAGCAATGATTGTTTCCGAACAAATAACCAGGCCACAAAAACGGTAGGTGCAAATTTGGGATTAATAAAAATTCCGATTATAAAATTTAGTAACAGAAAACCTGCAAACCAGGGAACAACAAAATAGTTTTTTAAAATAAATCCGTTAATCGATGCTATTGCACCCAATAACAGCATGATGCCAGCACTGGCGCGCATTCTTCTTTCGTCTAATACTTTAAAACTGTGCCCATCGATATATTCTCCAAAACTTATTATTTCCATTTTTTTTGTTTAGTAACAAATCTAATGCTTATTTACTGATTAGCTTCTTTATTCCTCAAATTTATACGTTTTACATAACTTACCTATTCATAATATTGATAGCTTTGTAATTCAACTTAATTTTTAACCTAAATCATGAAAAATATTTTTCTTTTATTTTTGGTTACAGTATGCGCAATTTCGGCTTTTGCGCAAACCGGGAAAGTTTTTGAATCGCTCGAATTCAAAAGTAGCCTGGTAGATTATCCGGTAAAATATTCTATTTATTTACCACCCGGTTACGATGAGTCGGAGCGCAGCTACCCGGTATTGTATTTGCTGCACGGATATTCCGACGATGAAACCGGCTGGATTCAGTTTGGTGAAGCTAACTCAATTGCTGATGAAGGTATTGCCATTGGCGATTTTTCGTCGTGTATAATTGTAATGCCCGATGGGAAAGTATCGTGGTATGTTAACGCTTCCGACGGCAGCGATCCCTGGGAAGACATGTTTATTACAGAGTTTATTCCGTTTATTGAAAAGGAATACCGAATCCGTTCCAAAAAAGAATTCAGGGCAATTGCCGGATTATCGATGGGAGGAAATGGCTCGTTGTTATTAGCCATGCACAATCCCAACTTATTTTCTACTTGTGTGGCTATGAGTGCAGGAACGTTTACGGATGAAGAAGTTACAGCTAACGACAGATACGATCACTATTTTAAAAATATTTATGGGGCAAAACCGGCAAATGGTGTAAGCGAACACTGGAAAAAGAATAGTCCGTTGCATTTGCTGGATAATGTTGAGATGGAGAAGCTGAAATCGATTCGTTGGTACATCGATTGCGGCGACGATGATTTTCTGTACAAAGGAAATTCTGCTTTGCATGTAAAAATGCGCGATCTTGGAATTCCACATGAGTATCGTGTACGCAACGGAGGACACGAATGGAGTTACTGGCGAACAGGTTTGTACGATGGGCTGAAATATATCTCAGAAAAATTTCGTAGATAATATTTGTTGAAATATTTGTGCAGGCTGTTAAAGCCGATAATAGGTTTTACAGTTTTAGTGTATATATTTCCATCGGTGATAAAGTATATTAAGTGGTAAGAAAACGTTTATACAACACCATATGAAAGACTATTTGAGAATTCCGACACTGCTGCTATTGTTGGGTTTGCTTGGCTGCAAAACACCTGAAATCCCGCCCAATATTGTTTTGATAATGGCCGATGACATGGGCTACGAATGTTTGGGGGCCAATGGAAGTACTGAATATAAAACCCCAAATCTTGATCGATTGGCAGCAGATGGAATCCGGTTTGAGAATTGTTATTCGCAACCGCTTTGCACGCCTTCGAGGGTAAAAATTATGACCGGTAAGTACAATTTCAGAAACTACGAAGATTTTGGTTATCTGAATCCAAATCAAAAAACGTTTGGTAATTTGTTGCAAAATGCGGGCTATGCTACCTGTGTTGCAGGTAAATGGCAATTAAATGGTTTGAACAGAGATAATCCGAATAATCAGGATGTTAATCGACCCCATCATTTTGGTTTCGATGAGTATTGTTTGTGGCAGTTGCATCATAACCGAACCAAAGATTCAGAACGCTATGCCGATGCATTGATAACACAAAATGGTGAAGACTTGCCGCGTCACTCCGGTTTATACGGCCCTCGTGTTTTTGCCGATTATGTAATGAATTTTATTGAACGTAAAGTTGACCAGCCTTTTTTTGTTTATTATCCAATGGTATTGGTGCACGATCCGTTTGTACCAACACCGGATTCGCCTCAATGGGCCGAGCCGGAAAGACGATACGAGAATGATACTGCCTATTTTGCAGATATGATGGCGTACACCGATAAAATTATTGGGGAAATTGTGGCAAAATTGAAAGAAAAAGGTATATGGAAAAATACGCTGTTTATTTTCACTGCCGACAATGGTACACATCGTTCGGTGCTGTCATCTACCGAAAATGGTATGGTAAAAGGGGCAAAAGGTGAAACTATTAATCATGGAAATCACGTACCATTCATTTTAAGCTGGCCCAAAAAGATGAAGGAGAAAAGGGTAGAGGAGTCGATTATTTCATTTGCCGATGTGTTACCAACATTGTGTGATGCGGCCGGAGTTGCACCTGATAAATTTGGAAGCGATGGAAACAGTTTTTTACCATTGATAACCAATGACTTGAGCGAGATACAAGATAATGTATTCATTCATTATGCACCGCGTTGGGGAAATTTCGGGAAGTATCATAACCGTTGGGTAATGAATGGAGAATACAAATTGTATCAAGATGGCCGGTTTTACAATACAAAAGAAGATGTTCTTGAAAAATATCCTTTAAGCGATCTGACAGAAAAGGAACAAAAATTTAAAAAGGAGTTTCAGCAAATTTTGGATGAAAATGAAAGTGATATTGAATTTGAATTAAATAACGAGGAATTTAAAGTAAAATATTGAAGTCACTTATTTTTATAGTATTACTGCAATTGGGATTTTTGTTCGGAAACGGACAAAATAACTCTGAGCCCGACATTCTATGGGGAAACTCGTCGTATTATAATTTGAATGTTGGTGACAGTATTATTTTAAATTCAACCGTTATAAAATTGCTCGAATTAAATAATCATTTTAACAAAATAGAAGTAGGGAACGATACGATTTGGTTAAAAGTGAGCCGACGAAGTCTTCCGGTTAGTATAAATAATGTTCGCTTGTTTGTTGCTGATAATAGGAATGTGAAAAATATTACTGACGATACAGATGTTCACGGTTTGCTTTTAAAAGATGTTTTGATATGTGTTTCTGATTCGAAATTTAAAATGCTTGATCCACATCAATATCGATTTCCAATTAGTTTTAACGATGGATTTTTATGGAGTGTGGAAGAAGACAGTTATATGTTCTCGTATTGGGGAAAGGAGGAGAAAGAAAGAGAAAAGTATTTTCGATCATACGAAGGAATTGGCCTGGATTTAAATGATGCCCGGGGGATTGAAAAACATTGGATAGTGGCCATGGAAAATAGCACTGTAGTTTGGGTTGAGGATAAAAACATAGATAGAATGGAAAAAGAAGCGTGTGTGTTGTTACAAAGCGATTCTAATCCGGCTATTTATTATCTTTATAATCATCTGTATACTAAAACTATTGAAGTTAAAAAGGGCCAAAAATTAATGAGTGGTGAATTATTGGGCACTGTTTGGGGTGACGAAGATTGGAGCCATTTACAATTACTGGTTATAAAATCAGATTCAGTGCCAACCTATCAAAATCGTTTTCACAATTCACTGAATTTTTTTCCTCAGCTATACGAACTCTATTTTCAGCATGCTTTCAGTACCACAAAATCATTTACGCGTGGGAGAATTCAATTTGGAAGATCCAACAACATCAACCAAAATCAGAAAAATACTTCTGCTTATGAAATATATGCAGGCAAAGGTTGGGATTTGCAACGTTGGAACACAGCAGATAAAGTTGAACGTGCGGAAAAGGGTAATGACGGTAATGCAAGGCTAAAAAAGGTATTGTTCTCAGGTTCGGCAGCCAAATGTGTGAATCCGAATAACTACTATGATTACATATTAAACGTTAAAAATGGTGTTTATCGGATTCGGGCAAAAGTTGGTGATTTGTATCTGCCATCGTGGCAAAAAGTCGAATTTGAGGGTGTTTCTGCAGAAACGTATTCACTCGAGGCCGGTGTGCAAAAATGGACTTCAGAGCGGGTGGTAAAAGTTGCTGATACTCGTCTAACCGTCCGGATTTATATTGATGAAGAAAACAAAAAGGTAGCCGGATTAAGTGAAATTGTTTTTCAGCAAGCTTACTGATTAACTACTATTTGAAAAACGATGTTTTATTAAAACCAAACTTAAAACTCGAAGACCATCCCGGTTTTAACTTGTTGAATTTTGAAATGTTCGTAAAAAAGTGCCAAGGCCGGTAAATCTGTACAGTGTGAGGGTAATAAGGTTTCTACTTTGTTTTCTTTAAAATACACAATCGTTTGTGTGGTTTGCCGGTTTCCAAACTTTAAATGAAAACCACCAATTACAGCCTTTATTTTTGAAATTCCGGTAACTGCTTTTGCATTTTCACATATATTACAGATTCCCGAGTGCGAGCATCCGGTTACAATTATCAGTTCGTTATTTTGTATCGCCACCAAAGCCGAATCATCAAGAATAAAATCATCTGTTCCATCGGCCAGTTCAAAAGACGTGGTTTGGCTCTCAAAATTATTCAAACGTGGAATTTCGCCCAAATAATACAAGTTCTCTGTAATTTGATAGGAGGTTTTGGTTTCATGAATATCGAATTTCTGCAACAACAGGTTTTTCGAAAACGAAAGGCCAACAGGAGAGTGGTCGATTTTTCTGAATCGCTCTAAAAAAGCGCCGGGATGAGTTAGTAACGTTTTATTTTCCAGGTGTTGTAATCCATTGCCATGATCCCAGTGGCCGTGGCTTAAAACCACTGTTTTAATTGCATTATGAATGTAGATTCCCAGTTTTTCAGCATTTCTAAGGAAAACATCTGAATGTCCGGTATCGAATAAAATTTGTTCTCCATCGATTTCAAGTAAATAGGAGAGACCATGTTCTGCCAGAAATTTTCCTCCGGCCAGGTTATCGGTTAAAACTGTAACGTTCATTTTATAACCACGAATTTAACTTATCGCCGCCCAAATTTCAAAAAATGTTTTGCTAATAGTATTCTCAGGAGCATATTCAACCACGGTTTTTTGTTCAATCATCGACTCAACCATCAATTCTGTAAACGGAATTTTACCCACTAACGGAATTTTATTTTCTCTCAAAAAATCTTCAACTGTTGTTGTAAATGCAGGATTTATATCGAATTTGTTGATGGCAGCAAATACAGGGACTTCAAAAGAGTTGATCAATTTTATCACGCGTTTGGCATCGTGCAGCCCCGATACGGTTGGTTCAATCACCAGTAACACTGCATCGGTTCCGGTAATGGAAGATATGGCGGTGCATCCAATTCCGGGAGGCCCATCATTGATTATAAAATCAGCTCTTATTTCACTCGCTATTTCCTTCGCACGTTCTCGTATTTTTGTTACCAGTTTCCCCGAATTTTCTTCACCCGGCCCCATTTTTGCATGCACCAAAGTCCCGAAACGGGTACTTGAAATAAACCATTCGTTGTTCAGATTTTGTGTTGTAGTAATGGCATTTGCAGGGCAAATACGCTCGCACAAGCGACAGCCTTCACATTGAAACGGATTAACTTCAGGGGAGTTATTTTTGTTTTTGTGAATGGCAGTAAAACGGCACGAGTCTTCGCATAAACCACAATTTGTGCAGAGATCGGCATTTATCGTCGCTACTTTTCCGCTGTCGAAAGTATGTGTTTCCAATACATCGGGTTGAAAGATCAAATGCAGGTCGGCTGCATCCACGTCGTTGTCGCAGAAGAGAGCATTTGGCGCCACCGATGCCAGTGCTGCAGTTACTATTGTTTTTCCGGCTCCTCCTTTTCCGCTTAAAATGGTAATTTCCTTCATTTTGAGGTTATTTTTGTTTTTAAGCTTTTCACTATTTCCATGTAGAACTCCTGCATTTCAGCAGGAATGTTTTTTAATAGTTCACCTTTTGAATAATTTCCTGCGTACGATTTTGAAAACGGAATTTTACCGAGTAGTTCAATATTTTTTTCTTCCAGAAAACGGTAAATTTCATCGTTGCCCAGGCCGGCTTTGTTCACAATAACCCCGAACGGGATGTTTAAGTCAAAAAGCAATTCAACTGTAATTTTCAGGTCGTTCACTCCAAATGGGGTCGGTTCGGTTACCAAAATTACATAGTTAGCATCGGCCACGGTTTCAACCACCGGACAACTGGTGCCCGGAGGCGCATCAAAAAGCGTAATCTGCGATGTGTTGGAAGCGTTTTTTTTTACTTTTTTAATCAGCGAAGTTTGCATGGCCGAACCAATTTCCAAACGTCCTTCAACAATCCCCATCCCAAATTTTATTTCCGATTTTGAAATAATTCCAAGTGGCTTTTTGTGTTCCGTAATAGCATTAAAATTGCAGGCTACAGAACAAACTCCGCACGAATGACACAAATCGGTATTTACTTCGGAAAACTTCAGGTTTTTAACAATTGTAATGGCGTTAAATTCGCACCAGTCGGCACATTTTTTACAAAACGTACATTTATTGGTATCAATTTTAGGAACTAAAGAATACACCGATTTGTTGTCTGTTTTCTGTGCTTCAGGGAAAAAGAGCAAGTCGTTTGGTTCTTCCACATCACAATCGATCAATTGCACCTGATTGTCGAATTCTTTTGAAAGAAAATAGTAGAGATTAACCGAAACTGTTGTTTTCCCGGTTCCTCCTTTTCCGCTCGCAATGGCAATTTGCATTTTATTCATCCAAGTCGTTAATAATTCGGAATTGTAAAAGGTTTCAAAAACCTTCCGAATAAAGTTATATGTTAACAGAACTCCCCGAAGTTCAAACGTACTTCGGGGAGTTGCCGATTTAGTAGTAATTTTCTGAAACCGATACACCAAAGTTTTTATCAGAAAATTAGAAAAATGTATTTTTTTCTAGTGATCACAGTAGTTCGCTGTAAATTCAATGGATTTTTCGAGAAAGCCTGTGGCCAGTTCATTTGCCGGAAGTTTTGGAGCTCCTACAAAAACATTTACATCGTTGTAGTTAAAAATCTGAATGGCTTTGTGTCCCATTCCACCTGCTAAAACATCAGTGGCTCCTTTTTCTGCCAACCACTTGGGAATAACTCCCGGTTCATGTGGTGGAGGAACTACTTTTTCTTCAGCAACGATATTTCCATCTTCGATATCCAACAGTACAAAATATTTACAGTGTCCGAAGTGCCCGTCTAAAATCCCGTTTTCGTCTATCGGGATTGCAATTTTTTTGTCCATATTCGTTTTTATCAATCAATTAAATCTTAAGCGTTTTGTCCTCGTCGTTGACTTCTTCCCAAGCCTCGGCCTCTACCTTTTCCTCCTCTGAGACCTGAACCTGATTCCAATTCCGGGTTTCTTCTGTTTCTAAATCCTCGTCCCATTCTTCGACCTAATCCTAATGGTCTGTCTGAATTTGCAGTATTGTTATCACTGCAATTTCCTTGTTTTCTGCCGGTTTGGGAACCTTCTCCCAATGGTCCGGTTTTGTCTAATCCTGGCATGATGTTAATTGTTTTGTAGTTTGTTTATAATCTCTTCAACTTCAAGTTCTTCTTCATCCAGAGCAATCATCTGAATTTTCAGCCGTTCCAACAGATCTTTGGCTTTTGGTCCAAAATGGCCGGACACTACTTGCTTGGCTCCCAGCTCTGCTACCATTTCCGACGATTTTGTTCCGGCACCTCCATTTAAATCTTTAAAGTTGTTTTTAATAAAATCTGTGGTTTTGGTTTCTTTGTCGTAAACACAAAACCAGCCTGCACGACCAAATCGCAGATCAAACTTTGCATTTAAATTATCTCCCGTAGAAGTGATAATGATCTTCATATTAATATTAACTAATGTTCAATACAAAAGTAGAACAAATAGTTGAAAAATGCAAGTATTGAAATGAACAAATGATTGCTAATGTTGCATTCTTTATTAATAATTTAGGGTGATAGTTGAATTTAGGGAGGTATTTGTTTGTTCCTATATCAGGGCTTAGAACGTGTTTTGTTCTTCGAATTCTTTTGCTCTCTTCTTTACTCTTAATGCTAGTGCAATTGTAATTAATCCGGCAAATAACGAGAACGAACCTATAATTTTTATAAATACCAGTGCCGAAGAAAAAGGTGAAGAAATTAACAGAATTCCAAGGATGAGCGAAAAGATACCGCGCCACATTCCTGAACGTCCGCCTTGCTGAAGCTTGTTAAGACGAATTGCAGTAACTATTCCTGAAATACCATTCAACAAAGCGATAACTCCGAGGAAAATAATCAGAAATGAAGTAGTAAGTACCGTAGTTGAAAATGGTTTGGCCAGAACAATCACTCCGGCAAGAATTCCAAGACCTCCGGTAACAAATCCCCACCACCAGTAGTTGTATAAGTTGCGTCGTTGAATGGTATTATACATCGTAGCTATTCCTTCGATTAACCAATATACACCCATTATAAATATTAGTGTGGTTAATGTGGCAGTTGGAAAAAGGAGGAGAATAAGACCGACAAAAAATAAAACAACACCTCGCGCCATGATAAGTTTCCACATTCCTTCCGCAAATTTTCTTGTTGTATCGTTTTCAATGTTGTTCATAATTGATGTTTATTAAAATTTCGATATATTCAAAAATAACATAAATGCCTGGTATATACTAAATTTGAGAAAATAAAAAGGCCGTCCTGTAAAAAGACGGCCTGAATTGAATTTGTTTTATGCGTATTATTCTATTCCTGCTTTTTCTAAAAAATATTCGAGTGGGCAAAACTTTGTTATCGACGATTGAAAAAGATTCAATCCGACAAATGCCGTTAAACCCAACCAGTAAATATTTACATAAACGGCCAGCAATATGCTTGCTAAAACCATGGTGCCGGCCACCGCACGTATAATTCTTTCTTTCATAATTTTTTCTTTTGAAACTTATCTCAATTAAGTTGCTTAAACGTATTTCTCTACTGCAGAAATGAAAGCGCTAATTGGACTGATTCCTTCTATTTTTGTATTAAAATCTTTGATTCTTTCCAACAACTCATCTGCTTTTTCTTCTTCTAAAAAGGTAAAAGAAACAAAGTAACGGTATGGATTTTTAGAAGATGCAAACCAGTTTGAGATGTCTGAATTTCCATCTGCACTCTCCATAAATCCGTCAACCGGCATTTCGCTGTACGAGTTGATATGAATTTCATTAAAGATTTGCTTTAGTTCGTGGTGATACGCTTCAGCGCTCTGAATTATCACAGATTTCATCATTTTTCTTCCTCCTTATTTTTGTTAGTTTCAATTATTTTAGGTTCCGGTTTTAGGATTTCTTTTTCCGGATAATTTTTCTTTTCTGTCATGTAATATATCAAGGGTACAATAATCAAAGTTAAAAATGTTGAGGCAATTGTACCGCCCATTAGTGAAATTGCAAGCCCCTGGAAAATTGGATCGAAAAGTATTACTACAGCTCCAATTACTACCGTTCCTGCTGTAAGAAGAATAGGAGTGGTTCGTACTGCTCCGGCTTCAATAACCGCTTCTTTTAAGGGGACACCATCTTTGAGCCGGAGGTTTATAAAGTCGATGAGCAGTATGGAATTCCGGACCATAATTCCCGCCAGCGCAATTAATCCGATCATTGAAGTTGCTGTGAAGAAGGCACCCATTAACCAGTGTCCAACCAAAATTCCGACCAGCGAAAGCGGAATCGCAATCATCATTACAAACGGTACGGTAAAGTTCTGGAACCAACCGATAATCAGCATGTAAATTACCAGCAAAACAACTGCGAAAGCCGTTCCCAAATCGCGGAAAACTTCGTAGGTAATTTGCCACTCACCGTCCCATTTTAAGCTGTAATTATCTTGTACAAATGGCTGTTGTGTAAATTCCTCGTTTAAGAAATAACCTTCCGGAAGTTTGATTTGATCCAGGTTTTCAGACATATTGAGAATACCATAAACCGGACTTTCCAGTTCTCCTGCTATATCAGCCGTTACATAAACCACACGTTTTTGATTTTTGCGGTAAATACTTTTATCCTGAATCGTTTCGTTGATCTCAATTAAATCGCCCAGGGCAACTTTATTGCCGGTCATACTCAGAATACTGATCTTTTTCAAGTCTTCGAGACTCGAACGTGCATCTTCCGGGAAACGTAATGAAATACCCACCTGATCGTGTTCCTTTTCGGCATAAAGTTGGGTAACTTCCTGTCCGCCCAAAGCCACTTGAACACTGTGAACAACCTGCTGTGTTGAAACGCCGAGCAGAGCCGCTTTTTCTTTCATTACATTGAATTTGTATTCGGTCTGGTCGTCTTCCACCTGCCAGTCGATATCGACAACATCTGCAGTTGAAGCAAACAACTCTTTCGTTTGACGTGCGATTTCAATCTGCGTATCGTAATCCGGACCGTAGATTTCGGCAACCAGCGTTGAAAGTACCGGTGGCCCTGGTGGTACCTCGACCACTTTTACATTGGCATTGTATTTTTGGGCCATTTCCTGTAACCCGGGGCGCATGGCTTTGGCAATGTCATGACTTTGTGTTTTTCGATCTGTTTTGTCAGTCAAATTCACCTGCACATCGGCTACATTCGATCCACGACGCAGGTCGTAATGGCGAACCAATCCATTAAAATTCATTGGCGATGCAGTTCCCACATACGACTGGTAATTGATTACATTTTCCTGCTGTGCTATATAGGCTGCAAGTTCTTTTGTAACCGCTGCGGTACGCTCCAACGTTGTGCCTTCGGGCATATCGATAATTACCTGGAATTCGTTTTTATTATCAAACGGAAGCATTTTTACCGTTACATATTTAAAATAAACAAGTGTCATTGATGCCAGCAGCAAAACCGTAATTGTTCCGATAAAAGTCCAGCGTTTCCATGGCGATTCCAACATTGGATTCATTGTTTTAAAATACGCCTTGTAAATAGGTGAATTTTCAAGTTTAAACGCCTTTTTTACCTTGTCATCTTTTTCAACTATGCGTAGTAACCGGAATGCCAGGTAGGGGGTAATTGTAAGTGCCACAAGCAATGAGAAGATCATGGCAATGGATGCACCAATGGGCATCGGACTCATGTAAGGTCCCATTAATCCGGATACAAAAACCATTGGCAAAACCGCGGCAATTACTGTAAATGTTGCCAGAATTGTCGGGTTACCCACTTCATCGATCGAACGAAGCGCAGCCTGTATAAACGGTAGCTTCTTCATTTTAAAATGCCGGTGCATATTTTCAGCGATAATGATCGAGTCGTCAACCACAATCCCTGTTACAAATACCAGGGCGAATAAAGTAATCCGGTTTAATGTATAATCAAGGAAATAGTAACTGAACATGGTTAAAGCGAATGTGATCGGAACGGATAAAAACACAACCAAACCACCGCGCCAGCCCATGGCCAGCATTACCACAAAAGTTACGGCAATAATTGCTCCGGCAAGGTGCATCAGCAGTTCAGAAACTTTGTGCGATGCGGTTTCACCGTAATTTCTGGTTACATCCACATGAACGTCAGAAGGGATTAAATCCTTTTCCAGATGTTCTATTTTTTTCAGAATATCATCTGAAACTTTCATTGCATCAGCACCACGGCGTTTGGCTATTGAAATGGTTACCGCAGGATATTCTCCTTTGTAATCAGCCTTTTCCTTGTTTATCGCACCAAAGCCAAAACTTACGTATTGAACCGGCTCTTCGGGGCCATCCAGAATCTGAGCTACCTGTTTTAAATAAACCGGGCTTCCGTTATGAATGCCAACCACAAGGTTTTCTACATCCGCTGCTGTTTGCAGAAATGCTCCTGTTTCAACTAAATATTCCGTATCGTTCTTATTAAAAGCACCGGTGTTGAACTGCTCGTTGGCCAGCTGGATTTGTTGAGCGATGCTAAGCGCATCAACATTGTACCCGGCCATTTGTTCGTTGTCGAGAACCACCCGAATCTGACGCGAACGTCCGCCTATAATTTTGGTTTCCGATACGTCGACTATTTGCTCGATCTCGTTATTTACTTCCTGTGCAATTCTTTTTAAATCGTAGTCGTTGTAGTTTTCGCTCCAAAAAGTGAGACCAAGTACCGGAACATCATCGATAGAACGCGTTTTTACCAGAGGTAAACTTGTGCCGTGTGGCATTTGGTCCATGTGTTTCATTATTTCGTTGTACATTTTTACCAGCGAACGTTCAATGTCTTCACCTACATAAAATTGCACAATCAGCATGGCCTCACTTGGCATCGACGTTGAATATACATACTCAACACCGGGAATGTTCGCAACAACTTTTTCGAGCGGTTGCATAACACGCGATTCAATTTCCTTTGGACTGGCTCCCGGGTATCGGAAGAATATATCCGCAATCGGAACATCAATTTGCGGTTCTTCTTCGCGCGGAGTCAGGTACGAGCTGTAAATACCAATTGCAATAAATGCAATCATTAACAGCGGCGTTAATTTCGAGTTTATAAATTGTTTGGCTATTCCGCCAGCAAATCCTGTCTTCATATCTTTAATCCTTGTGATAGTTTGTTCATTGATAGTTTAAATACCATCCTACGAATCATACTATCGTAATTAATAGTACAGTTTTTCAACTGTTAATTTTTAGCAATTAAAACGCCATCAACCAGTTTCCCTTCAGATGACAGAACATATTCTTCACCATCGGTTAATCCTGAAATGATTTCGATATTATCGCCATAGGTTTTTCCTGTTTTAACCCAGCGTAATAATGCTTTGCCTGATTGGCTAACCGCATAAATTCCAACCAGCTGGCCATGATGGATCAATGCTTTTTGTGGTACAAGAATCAGTTTTTGTGTCCCGTATTCGAACAATATAGTTGCATACATTCCGCTGTATAATTTTGCCGAACAATCTTCGGGAACAGAAACCAGGATTTTTGCTTCGTATTGATTACCAGTGTTGGTTGCTGAGGGATTAATTTCAATGATCTGTCCATCCAGTTCTGCCTCAGCGGCTTTAAACTGAAGTTTAACTTTGTCATTTAGATTTATGTTGGCGATATCAGCTTCCGGAATGCGGGCAATAACTTTCCATTGCGAAGAGCTTTCCATGCTCAATAAAGGCATTCCCGGATTTGCCATGTCGCCTTCCTGAACAAATTTACTGGTTATTACGCCGTTGTAAGGAGCACGAATAGATGCATAGCGAATGTTTTCTTCAACTTCTCTTTCCATTTGCTCTACAGCTTCCAAACGTGCTTTTGCCATCTGATAATGTGTACGAATGTCATCCATCTCTTTGTCCGTTGCACTTTTTGATGCATAAAGTGCTTCAAAACGTTTCAGGTCTTTTTCGGCACTTTCAAAAGCAGTGGTAGCTTCAACTTTGCTGGCTTCCACCTGTGCTTTTTTTGCCAGAATATCCTGGTTTCTGATCTGAATTAGCAGTTGGTCTTTGTTCACTTTTTGACCGGGTTTTACGTAAATACGGCTAATCTGCCCCATAATACGAGTGCTTAAATTGCTTTGTTTGTCGGCTTCCAGTTTCCCGCTGAAACTGTGAACCACCGGATAATCGATCAGTTTAGCTTCTGCTACGTTAGCAACAATTTTTGCCGGATCGGTATTTATTTGTTTGTTTTCTGTCTTGCCACAAGACATCGCCATTGTAGCAAGCAGTGCAAACGCAATAATTTTTGTTTTAAGTACTTTTGATTTCATGGTATTTGATCTTTATTCGTTAATATCTTTTTCCAGTAGCAATTCCAGTTCAAAAACCGATTGCTTGTAGTTGTAAATAGATTGTATGTGTTGTAATTCTTTTTGAGAGGCGAGGGCTTCGCTAATCAACAAGTCGGCTGTTTTTTCCATACCTTGTTTAAAACGATCAGTGCGAATACGAAGCGATTCTTTTGCCTGATCTTTTGCAAGCTGACTCGATTGGATTCGGCTGTAATTTAATTCCAGGGTTCGTTTGGCCTGGTTGATCTGAATCTGGCTTTGCGACAAATAATCGTCATAATTAATTCGTGCTTCGTCCAACTTTGCATTGGCAAGCTGAACGGCACCAACGTTTTTATAACCGCTGAATAAACTCCAGCTTAACGATGCACCTACCATATAATTATTGGCCGAAGTACCCAAAAAGTTTTTATCGTTCCATTCCACAGCTCCAAATGCATTTACGCGTGGAACAAATTTCATTTTATTTGATTTTAGCATGTTTTCGCCGGCCTCAATTTGTTTCTGATAAGCCAGTAGATCGGAGCGGCTTTCGAGGTTAACCGAATTATTATCGATGTATACTTTAATTGGTGCCTCAATTAAGGAATCAGTGGTGACAACTATTTCTCCGGAACTTAACCCAAGTAAATGACCTATGTAATCGTTGGCGGTTTGCCGTTGATTTTGGGCTTCCAGCAATTGATTCTTACGTTCATCCAAACGAACCGAAGCTTCCAGTACATCGGCATATTTTGCAAATCCTTGCTCTTCGTTGTTTTTCGTCAGGCGCAAAGCTTCTTCTGCAACAGCTACCGATTGTTTTAAAACGTTAACCGACGATTCGGCCAACTCAAGCATATAATAGGCTTTTTTTACCTGGAACTGAATGTTTTGTTTTACCCGATTGGTTTGCAGCGACATCGCTTCAACCTGGTTTTTGGCAGCTTTACGGGCGTAAATTCCATCAAGGTTAAGAAGTGGCTGCTGCAATGCAATTTTGGTATTAAAATTCTCAGAACTTCCCGGATCATTCAGCAAATCTGGGTTAAAATCTGCCTGTGTTACTATTTCCTGCTTTAATTTAAACCCAAAAGCGGAGAGGGGATCGTTAGTTGTTACTCCGGTATGACTTAATTCAATGCCTGGCAGAAACACCGAGTTGGTCATTCGGTACGATGCTTTGGCAGCTTCCATTCTGGCCTCGGCACTTTTCGCACTAAGATTGTTCTCATCTGCAAGTCTTAAAGCCTCTTCCAAACTAAGCTGGCGTGTTTGAGCAGTAATAAATACCGGCCAGATGAGGCTAAAAATAAGTACTTTTACAAATTGATTTCTTTTCATATTTAGAATTGTTTTCATTTTTCCGGTGGCAAATATATGTCAAAGAACATAAATATGCACATATATACATATATAAAACATTGATGTATTATAGTTAAAATCTATAGATATTCAGCAACGTTATTTTTTGTGTGTCTTGTAGTGTTTTGTGTATGAGTAAAGTAGGTGTGAGGTTAAGTTACTCCGGAAAATTCAAGCAGTTAAAATTAGGGTTAAATGGAATTTAACATTCGGGAAATATACGGGATTGATACTATGCCTTGAGGTAGATATTGGTTAAGATTAGAACACGTCCCTCATTTGATTGAACTCCAGATGATTCGATTTGCATATTTTGTTCTGAAACAAAAAAAGCCCGTAAATACACTATTTACAGGCTTAAGTTTTTTGATACGGTTTTTATTTTAGTTTGACATGGATGGAGGAACAGCATTTTTGCCCGTTCCCCATTTTTTATTTGGTTTAGGTCCCATCTGGAATTTTAGCTCACCTCCGTTGGTAATTTCCTTGTGATCGATCCACGTACGGTTAAATGCCTGCCCGTTTAAGGTTGCAGATTGGATGTATTTGTTTTCTTTTGAAGTATTTTCAGCTGTTATTGTAAAAGTCTTATTCTTTCCAACTTCAATGCTTGCTGTTCCAAACATTGGGCTTCCGATTGCGTACACATTCAATCCCGGGGTTACCGGATAAAACCCCATAGAACTTAGTGCATACCACGATGAAAGTGATCCCATATCTTCGTTACCGCATAAACCACCCGGTCCGGTTCGGTAGAGTTCTTCACACACCTGGCGAACACGTTCCTGGGTTTTCCAAGGTTGGCCGGCATAATTATATAAGTAAGCAACATGATGCGAAGGCTGGTTTCCATGAACATATTGACCAATGGTACCCACAACACCTACATATTTTGGTGGCGTAATCAAAGGACTCATTTCGAAAAAAGTATCCAGTTTTTGGGTAAATGCACGGTTTCCACCAAACAGGTTTATTAAACCTTGTATATCGTGTTGCACCGACCAAATGTACTGCCATGCGTTAGATTCGGTGTAATGCCGGTTTGGACGTCGGCCAACCAACAGCGGATCGAAATATTTATAATAGGAGTGGTCGCCAACTTTTACAATCTCCTGTTCGCGTCCGTTTAGTGCCTCCAGCCAGGTACCGTCAGCATTTTTCGGGCGCATGAACTGCGTTTCTGCATCCCAGAGGTTTGTGTAATTCGACGCCCTTTTCATAAATAGTACATAGTCATCTTTTTTCCCCAGTTCTTTTGCAAGTTGGGCGATACACCAGTCGTCGTATGCCAGTTCAAGCGTATTTGGAACAGATTCAGTAACCTTGTCAACCGGAGTGTAACCTAACTCTTTGTAATAATCCAATCCCGATCGCCCGGCATATTCAGGAACTGGCGGTGCAGGATTTTCAAGTGCTTTTTTGCGTATTGCATTGTATAATCCTTTTACATCAAAATCACGGTAGCCTTTCATATAAGCATCCACAATTACCGGAATCAGATGATCTCCAACCATCGACTCACCAAATACATTCAGGAAATGTTGAGCCGGTAACCACTGGTAATGATCTGCTTTGGCGGCAATTGACTTAATAAAATTATTTACATGATCCGGTGCTGTTAATGTAAGCAGCGGATGTTGAGTACGGTAGGTATCCCAACACGAGAAGGATCCGTAAAAATCAAAGTCTTTAGCTGTGTGGATTTTCCCGTCGGAACCCAGGTATTTGCCATCAACATCCTGCGAAATGTACTGGGCTAAAAACGAGTGATACATTGCGGTATAGAAAATCTCCTTTTGGTCATCGGTTGCACCGTCTATTTGAATTCTTGATAATTCGCGGTTCCATATGTCATTGGCTTCCTGTCTTGTTTTATCAAAATCCCAGTGCGATATTTCCTCATTTAGGTTCTTTCTTGCACCTTCAATGCTGGTATATGAGATTCCCACTTTCACAAGTATTTCTTCATTCTCTTCAGTAACATAAGTAACAAAGGAGCCTATTTTATTTCCTGCCTCCGCATTTTTATATGGAAAAATACTACCATTTGATTCGGGCGTTACATACGAAGCATCAAATGTTCCGTAATATTGAAACGGTTTGCTAAACTCGGCAACAAAGTATACTTTTCCAAGACCTGCACATTTGGTTCCTTCAATACGATTATTGCCAACTATCTTTAGTTCCGAATTTTCTTCCGAAAACATGGTGCCGATTTGGTGCCCCAGATCGAGGATAATTTTCGAACTTTCTGATTTGGGAAAAGTATAGCGATGAAATCCTGCACGTTTTGTGGAAGTTAATTCTGCCTTTATGTTGTAATCTTTTAATACAACAGAATAATACCCGGGAGATGCACTTTCTTCATCGTGACTGTACCTAGACCGATAGCCCGCGTCCGGATTTTCTCTTGTTCCGGGAACGATCTGAAGTTCGGTGCTCACCGTTGGCATTAGCAGAACTTCTCCGCCATTAACCATACCAACGCCGCTCCAATGCGTATGGCTAAATCCAATAATGGAACTTGACGAATAAATATATCCGGCGCAATACGTCCAGCCTTCGGTACCAACGTCGGGACTTAAATGCACCATTGCATATGGTAATGATGCACCCGGGAAAGTATGCCCGAAAAAATCGGTTCCTAAAAATGGATTTACATAATCGGTGGATTGTTTGTCTGAATTTTGCGCTGTCGAAGTTTGAATAGAAATTATCACGAAAAGCACTAAAAACGAGAGTAAAAGAAATTTTCTTTTTGTAACTTTAGAATACATGATAGTTTATTGATTTATATGAATATTAACCTTTTGGGCGAAATTATATATTAAATTATAACTGTGAAGTTAAAATATATTGCAAGGTGAATAAAATAGCCGAAGTTTTTGAATTCTGATTGCTGTTAATTTGCGAGTATCATGGTTCATTTTAAAATTTAATTTAAACATATCTGTATATACAATTATGAAAATGTTAAATCGATTTAGCAAAAATACACTAATTCTTCTGATTTCTTTGTTTATTGTTTCAGGGTGTACAACCTCGGAAAAACAATTAACGTCAAAAGTCAGAAGTTTGGACTACGGGTGGAAAATGCAATCAAGTGAGAAACTGAAAGAGGACGGAGCTGCTATTTCACAGTCTGGTTTTGATACAAAATTATGGTATGAGGCTGTTGTTCCCGGAACTGTAATGGGAGCACTTACCGATTATGGGGTGATTGAGGATCCAACATTTGGGATAAACATGAAAAAAATGGACCCAGGGCAGTTTCAAAAACCATGGTGGTACCGAACAACATTTAGCTTAACCCGGGCAGATCTGAATAAAATTGTATCCCTGCGTTTTAACGGAGTAAGCGCCCGTGCCGATTTGTGGATTAACGGGAAAAAAGTGGTTGGAGACGAAGTGTTTTCAGGAACTTACCGGATGTTTACATTCAATATAAACTCTTTTATTCAGGAGGGCGAGAATACAATTGCCTTGAAAATTACACAGTATGCAAATGGAGAATATTTTCTTGGGTTTTGTGACTGGAATCCACTTCCAACCGATCGAAGTATGGGGATTTTTAGGGAAGTTTTTCTTGAAATTAATGACGGAATTAAAATTCGTAGTCCATTTGTTTATTCTAAAGTAGATACAGTAAGCAAAAGTGCAGCTGATCTGTTTATTCAGGCTGAAATTGTAAACAGCACCAATAAACCCGTTAAAGGTACATTGCGTGTTGATTATGAAGTTGGCTCAGTTGAGAAAAAAGTTACAGTAAGCCCAAACGGCACACTTTCATACCGTTTTACTCCCGATGAGTTTAACCAGTTATCCGTTGAAAATGTAGAGCTTTGGTGGCCCAATGGAATGGGTAAAGCCAAGTTGTACAATCTGAAAACCGAATTTGTAGCAGATAACCAAGTGTTGGATCATGTTGAAAAAAGATATGGTATTCGCGAAATAAGAAGCTACCTGAATGAACACAAAGACCGTGCTTTTGAAATTAATGGAAAGTTTGTAATGCCAAAAGGAGGCGGATGGGCCGACGATATTTTTCTGAGAGACACAAGAAAATCGGTTGAAGCACAGATGCGATATATCCGCCATATGGGATTAAACAGTATTCGTGCGGAAGGATTTTGGGGTAAAGATGAGGGTTTGTATGACCTTTGTGATGAATACGGTATTTTGGTTATGATTGGCTGGAACTGTATTTGGGAGTGGGAAGAATACCTGAACAAAGTATGCCACGAGAAATATGGCGGTGCTGTAACTCCCGAGGATATTCAGTTACTTGCCGATTCGTGGAAAGACCAGATGTTGTGGTTACGAAACCACCCAAGTATTTATATCTGGATGTTAGGTAGCGATAAATTGCCACATCCCGACTTGGAAATGAAATATGTAGAGTTATTTGAAAAGTACGATCCTTCGCGTCCTTACTCGACTTCTGCAGGAGGTGCCGGAACCGAAGACAATAACATTGTGGCAGAGGTTCCGTTGGTAAGCGATATTAGCGGACCAACCGGAATGAAGATGATGGGACCATATGCCTGGACACCGCCAAACTATTGGTTTACCGATACAATGTTGGGTGGAGCCTGGGGATTTAATACCGAAACATGTCCGGGGGCCAGTATTGCTCCGCTGGCTTCATTGAAAAAAATGATGCCTGAAGAGGCACTTTGGCCAATTGACAAAACGTACTGGGAATATCATACCGGCCGTAATGAATTTACCTCGCTTGACAGAGATATTAATGCAATCAACAAAAGGTATGGTAAGTCGTTGGATGTAGAAGAGTTTTCGTATAAGGCGCAGGTAAATAATTACGAAATAATGCGGCCTCAGTTTGAAGCATTTGTGGCACATAAACCAAAAAGTACAGGATTGGTACAATGGCAGCTGAATTCGGCATGGCCAAAATTGATTTGGCAATTGTACGACACTTATTTGCAGCCTAACGGTTCGTTTTATGGAGTGAAAAAAGCCTGCACACCATTGCATGCAATCTATCGATATGGTTTCGATGATATTTATTTGGCCAACGAGGATTTGAACGAAGCTAAAAATCTGACTGTAAAAATCAGAATATTTGATATTCATTCAAAAGAAATATTTTCGGATAAGTGGGAAGGTAATATTCCATCCAATATTTCTAAATTCATCTATAAGCTTCCGAAAATTAAAAACCTCACTTCTGTTTATTTCCTCGATTTAAGGATTTATAATGAGAATAATCAGGAAGTGGATAATAGTGTTTACTGGCTTTCAACAAAAAAGGATGTTTTGGACTACGAAGCAGCTAAAAAATTGTCGTGGCCTTTTTATACTCCAACCAGTTCGTTTGCTGATTACACAGCACTTGATAAATTACCTGAAGTAAAATTGGATTACGATTATAAATATGCTGCCAACAGCGATTTTGGAATTATAACCTTAAAAGTAAAAAATCCATCTAAAGCTATAGCATTCTTCAATTTTATGGATGTGATCGATCCAAAAACGGAAGAGCCTATTCTACCAATTTACTGGGATGATAATTACATGACTTTGCCTCCTGGAGAGGAACGTACTTTTGAAGCTAAGTTTTTCTTGTCTGATTTTAACGGGGAAAAACCACTTGTTACCGTGCGTGGATGGAATGTAAAAAAGGCAACTGTAAATTAATTAAACAATAAGTATAATGAAATACGCAGCAGGAATAGATTTGGGGGGAACTTTTGTAAAATACGCATTGGTTTCAGAAACCGGAAAACTGTTAATTGACGGAAAACTACCGGTTGGCGGTAAAGCCACCAGAGAAGATACATTGGAAGCCATTGAGGTATCCATTCAAAAAGTGATGGACAAAGCAGCTGAAGAGTCGCTTGAAGTTTCAGGCATTGGAATCGGATCGCCCGGTATTGTATGCGATGGTATTGTCCACGGTGGTGCTGATAACCTTGATCGCTGGGAGAACATAGATTTGGCTAAAATATTTGGAGATAAATTTAACCTGCCTGTTTTAGCCGATAATGATGCCAATGTAATGGGATTGGGGGAGGCGACCTACGGGGCTGCAAAAGGCTGCTCCGATGTAATATTTATTACGGTTGGTACAGGTATTGGCGGTGCTATTGTTGCCAACGGCGAACTTTACGGTGGTTTCAAAAACCGGGGAACAGAAATGGGGCACGTTACCATCGATCATAAAGGTATTGATTGTAATTGTGGCGGGCGAGGTTGTCTGGAAGCCTATGCTTCAACTTCAGCCTTGATTCAACAATATGCCGATAAAACCGGTCAGGATGTTGAAACGATAACCGGTCATTATATTGTAGAAAAATACAAAGCAAGCGAGGATGCTGCTGTAGAATGTATGCAGGAACATTGCGATTATCTTGGTCATGGAATTGCCGGTTTCATCAATACATTTGCACCGCAAAAAGTGGTGATTGGTGGTGGAATTTCTGAGGCAGGACAGTTTTATATCGATATGATAAAAAAATCGGCTTTGGGTTATGCCATGTCTGATTGCTCAACAAATACCGATGTTGTTGCTGCAACATTGGGTAATAATGCAGGCTGCCTTGGTGCTGCTTCGCTAATTTTCAAAACTATTAATTCCTAATCACAAATCATGAAAAAAAACTATCTTATAGTAGTACTTATTCTATTTATATTCTTTGTAATTTCATTCCTCACCAATATAATTGGTCCGTTAATTCCTGAAGTAATTAAAGGTTTTAGCGTGAGTAAGGGAATGGCCGGATTACTTAACTTTTCATTTTTTATTGCTTACGGTGTAATGTCTATCCCGGCAGGTATTTTAACCGAAAAATACAAGGAGAAAAAAGTAATTCTTGGAGCTTTCGTACTGGCAACTTTGGGCGCTCTGTTGTTTTCTGTTTTTTCCAGTTTCCCGGTTTATTTAATTTCTCTGTTCTTAATCGGATTGGGAATGGCAATTTTACAGGTGGCCATAAATCCGTTGCTAAGGGTATCGGGAGGTGAAGAACACTTCGCTTTTACATCGGTGCTGGCGCAGTTGTTTTTTGGTGGTGCATCTTTTTTAAGCCCGCTGCTCTATTCTTACCTGGTAACCAATCTTTCTGCCGGAAATACATCAAACGCATTGTTGGCGACTTTAGATAGTCTGGTTCCTGAAAATCTGAAATGGGTTTCCATTTACTGGATTTTTGTTTTTGTGGCTTTGGTGATGATCATTATCGTTATGTTGTCAAAACTACCAAAGGTTGAGCTGAAAGAGGATGAAAAAGTAGGTAGTTTGGGTACAATCAAAGAGCTTCTGAAAAACAAATATGTAATCCTGTTTTTCTTCGGAATATTTGCGTACGTAGGAACTGAACAGGGAGTGGCAAGCTGGATCTCTAAATTTCTCGCCGATTATCACGGCATGAATCCTGAAGTGGAAGGAGCAAAAGCAATTTCATGGTTTTGGGGATTATTAACCATCGGATGTTTCCTTGGTCTTGGCCTTTTAAAACTGTTAGACAGCAAAATTGTACTGCGAATATTCTCCGTTGCCGCAATGGTTTCATTGGCTATCGCTCTAACAACCGGAAACGGAATGATTGCTTTTTATGGTTTTATAGGAGTAGGATTTTTTGCATCCGTTATGTGGTCTGTAATTTTCTCTCTGGCACTTAACTCTCTAAAAGACAATCATGGTGCATTCTCCGGGATTTTATGTTCAGGTATTATCGGTGGTGCAATTGTTCCTCTAATTGTTGGAGTACTTGGCGATGCAATCGGTCTTCGGGCAGGAATGATGTTCGTGTTTATTACACTCGGCTATATTCTAAGCATCAGTTTCTGGGCAAAACCATTAATAAAAAACAAAACCATTTTCACGCGTGACTAATGGTTCTTGAAATATATTTTGAATCAAACCAATAAAACTAATCAAAAATTAAAAATATGAACAAACTGGCATTACTTGGCGGTACGGCGCTTCGCGACGCCAAAAGTAATCCCTGGCCACAATGGCCGGTGTGGGATGAAAAAGAGGAGAAAGCTCTGTTGGAAGTATTAAACAGCGGAGTTTGGTCGTACAACGGACCAAAAGAAACAGAATTCAATAAAAAATTTGCTGAATTTACCGGTGTTAAATATGCCATTTCTGCAGCTAACGGAACAGTTACATTGCAAATGGCTCTCGAAGCCTGCGGGATAGGAGTTGGCGATGAAGTTATTTTGCCCGGTCTTACCTGGCAGGCAACTGCAGCCACTGTTCTCGATGCAAATGCAACTCCAATTTTAGTTGATGTTTGCGAAGATACCTGGTGTATCGATCCAAAAGCCGTTGAGGCGGCAATAACTCCAAGAACAAAGGCAATAGTTCCGGTTCATTTATACGGAGGTTTTGCGGATATGGATGAAATTATGCGCATTGCAAAAAAGCACAATCTTTTTGTGATTGAAGATTGCGCACACAAACATGGCGGTGAGTGGGATGGCAAAAAAGCAGGCAGCATTGGTGATGTTGGAAGTTTTAGTTTCCAGCTGTCAAAACACCTTACTGCAGGTGAAGGTGGAGTAGTTACCACCAATAATTTCGAACTGGCTGAAAAAATGGATGCTTTGAGAAACTGTGGTCGTCGCCCGGAAGGATTGAGTGATGAGGTGGATAAAGGTGCCGGATTGTATTCAGATCAGGGGAATTTTTACCAGGGAGGAAATTTCAGGATGACTGAATTTCAGGCTGCTATTCTGATTGAAGCATTAAAAAGATTGCCGGAGCAAAATGAGAACAGAGACGCAAATGGAATGTATCTGAACTCATTGTTGGTTGATTTACCTGGTGTCTCTCCGTTAAAACGCGACAAGCGTGAAACAAAAGAAGCTTATTTCAATTTCGCTTTCCGTTACAATAAAGATGAGTTTAAGGGACTTCCGATCGAAAAATTCAGAGAAGCACTTACTGCCGAAATTGGTATTCCCGCTGTAGGAAGTTACGAGCCTTTAAATAAATGTTCGCTGTATGCACCGCATACCAAACCATCGAAACATAAGTTAAGCGAAAAATATTGGACTGAAATTGATCCAAAACGATTTGAACTGCCTGTTTGCGATAAAGTTTATTTCGAGGAATCGGTTTGTATTCATCACAAAGTACTGATGGGAACAAAAGCCGATATGGATATGATTGCCACTGCTATTGAAAAGATTTATAACCACGCCGAAGAGTTAATGTAAATATTCGGAAAAGTGTTTGTAGTAAAGAGGTTGAACTACTGGTGTTTAGCCTGATGTTAATCTCTTAACTATCACCTAAATTCTAAAAGTACAACAAATATGAAAAATGTAAGAATAGCAATGATCGGTGCAGGTTACATTGCAGATTATCATACACGTGGTCTTCAATCTATTGAAGGAGTGGAAGTTGTTGCGGTGGTTGCTAAAACAGTTGAAGAAGCACAGAATTTTGCCAATAAATACGGAATTAAAGAAGCAACTGATGACGTTGCCAAACTTTACGGTCGCGATGATATTGATGCAGCAGTAATTGGAACACCAAATAAATTTCATGCTCCGTATGCCATAAATTTTATTGAAAATGGGAAAGACGTTTTTTTGGAGAAACCAATGGCTATGGATGCTGAAGAAGGCAAAACGGTGGCAGCCGCTTCTGAAAAATACAAGCAGCTGGTAATGGTAGGCCACATGTGGCGTTTTGATACCGATGCAACTTACATTAAAAAAGTGGTTGATGCGGGCGAGCTTGGTGAAATAAAAAAAACAAAAGGTTACGGAATCCATGAAAACTGGGGGCCTGCCGGGTGGTTTTCTCAAAAGGAATTGGCCGGTGGCGGAGCTTTGGCCGACATGGGGGTTCATGCCATTGATACGGTTCGTTTTATTTTAGGCGATCCAATGCCTAAAAAAGTATATGCGAAAATTGGTACATATTATGGCGATTACGACGTGGATGATTCAGGTATTGTAATGATCTCGTGGGACAACGGAACCGAGTCAATTATAGAAAGCGGTTGGTGGCAGCCTCACATGGATGGCGCCGAAGCAGGTACCGGATTGTTTGGAACAAAAGGGTATGCCAGCGTATTTCCAACTTTTATTAAAAAGAAAATAGGTGATGTGCCCACTACCATTCAACCAAAATTGCCCGTACGCGAAGAGCATTGTGAACAGCCAATGTATACACGCCAGATGGAACATTTTGTAGATTGTATCAGAACAAGGAAACAGCCTGTTCCGGGATTGGTAGAAGGACAGATTATTTTAGATATTGTTGATGCAGCTTATAAATCCTCTGAAACAGGAGAGGTTGTTAATCTTTAACAGTATTGTAAAAATTGGATTTGGGTTTTAGTAGTTAAATAAAAATTTGATTCATCTTGCCTGGCTTGATGAAGACGGCCCCGAATCATTTCGGGGCCGTTTGTTTATTCATAATATGTTTTTGAAATGAAGGAACAAGATAATTATACCCGGTGGATGTTTATTCTATTTCCGGCAGTGTCAATGATGCTGGGATGGGGATTACGTGGACACATTGGAGGAGGACCGTTTGGCGCAATGATTCCGGGAGCAATGGTAGCACTTAGTATTGGAATGCTATTGAAACTGCCGGTTAAAGCAGTTTCAGTATTACTCGTTTTGGGAATAGCAGGAATTGGCCTGGGGGGTGAAATGACCTATGGACAAACTCTGGGATTTTTGAAAAATCCGGATACTGTGTGGTGGGGAACTGCCGGAACAACTACAAAAGGAGCTGTTTGGGGATTTCTGGGCGGTGCTGTATTTGCGCTTGGTTTAATTTTTAAGAGAATTTCAACAAAGAAATTGATTGTAGCATTTCTGATGCTTTTTGCCGGAATACTGATCGGATTTAATTTGATTAACGATCCTATGATTCTCTATTTCTCTTATCCCGAAAAACCGCGGGCCGAATCATGGGCCGGCCTGTTATTTGGCGCTGTATTTTTGTTAACCTATTTGAAATACACAATCAACACCAACGATTTTAAGATAGTATTTCGGTTTGCCCTTTGGGGATTACTGGGAGGCGGCCTTGGATTTGGTTTGGGCGGTTTTTGGCTGGTAATGGGGAGCCATTTCCCCGATGTTATTTTTACCAATTGGTGGAAAGCCATGGAATTTAGTTTTGGTTTCTTATTGGGGGCTTCGTTGGGATATGCTGCATGGCAAAACAGAACCGAATTAAAGCAAATTGGAAATAGTGACTGGATTGTTCCCGAGAAACCGTTTAAATCGGTTTATAAAGAGCTGGCTCTAATTTTTGCTGCAGGAATAATTACCTATTGGATGATTCCAAATTTATTCGAACCATTTGTTGATGGGGCAAATAATACCGATGGCTTTGTTCTTGCTTTGCTACGAAATATTTCGCGCATCGTTGTAAATTATGCCTTTTACGGATTCCTGTTTGTACTTGCGCTTATCTGTTTTCCGAAATTGGCCTGGCAGCTGGGCATTACACTTACTTTTAGCCACGCTGCAATCGATCTTATCCGCGACTTTTACCCCGATACGGATAAAGTCTCACCTTTTACCAGTTACTTTCTAATTGTAGTAGTACTTACTGCAATTGTTGCCTTACTGGTCGTATATTTTAACCGTAAGGAAAATACCATAAAAAATATGTTCCTGTTGCTGATTTGGTCGTGTGTCGCGGTTTCTTTTGCCCGCCTCTCACTTCATCCTGAAAAAATGAATATTGAAGGTCTTTCATTTTACCAGGTTATTTGCGGACGGTTTATAGTTGATATCTTCTTCGCTGTTTCTGCAGTATTGCTTTCAGTAGTGATTAAGAAAAGGTTTAAAGAATAAAAAAATAATGATGAATAAAACAAGGCTTTTAAAAGGCACACTAATTCTTATCGCTGTACAGCTGATTTTACTTTCATGCAGCGAACCCAAAACTTCGAAATCCACACCAGTACTGGGAAAGGATAATGTGGAAGCTGTAATTTCAGCAATGACTTCTGACGAAAAAATCGGGATGACAGTTGGCGATGGAAAATTTCTTCCCAAATACAAAGGTGAAGTGGAGCAGGGAACCGGAGTTATTATTGCCAATCAACAGGCAAATATGGTAATTCCACGACTTTCGGTGAGGCGGACGGCGCTTACCGACGGGCCATCAGGAATTAACCGTGACCCACATCCTGAAGGAGCAAAAGAATATACGTATACAACAGCTTTTCCAACTTCAACCTGTTTGGCTGCTAGCTGGAATACTGAATTAATAGAAGAAGTTGGCGATGCCCTGGGAAATGAGCTTCTGGAATACAATTATGATCTTATTTTGATGCCTGCCCTCAACTTGCATCGTAATCCAAAATGCGGAAGAAATTTTGAATACTATTCAGAAGATCCTTTACTCTCCGGTAAACTGGCAGCATCAATGGTGCGCGGAATACAATCAAATGGAGTTGGATCGACGCTAAAACATTTTGTGGGAAATAATCAGGAATCAAACAGAAGAAATTATAATGCAGTAATCAGTCAACGCGCGTTACGCGAAATTTATTTGCGTGGATTTGAAATAGCAGTAAGGGAAGCTAGCCCGGCTGCGATTATGACTGCTTATAACCGGGTTAACGGTTTTTATACCGCCGAAAATCCCGAGTTATTACAAGATATTGTACGTAAGGATTGGGGCTATAAAGGCTTATTTATGACCGACTTTGACGGATATGGAAGTGCTGTTGCAAAAGTAAGGGCTGGAAATAATATGCTCATGGGAGGAAATATGGATGAAGTAAAAGAACTAACAGCGGCACTTAAAGATAAAACCTTGGATGAAACTACCCTGGACAAAAATTTGGTTTATAATATGGAACTTAAAGCTCAGTCGCCTGGATTTAAGGGGTATGTAGCTTCCATGAAACCTGATTTGGATGCACATGCAAAAATAGCTCGCGAGGCTGCCGGAGAAGGAATGGTACTTCTTAAAAATGAGAACAATACCTTGCCTCTTACTGATGAGACAACAGTAGCTCTTTTTGGAAAAATTGGTTATTACCTGATTGAAGCCGGAACCGGAAGTGGTGGAGTACGAAGCAATAAATATGCAGTTTCTGTATATGATGGTTTAAAAGCTGCCGGATTCAGTCTCGTGCCTGGGATGGAAAAATCATATACTGATTTTATTGAAAAAACCAAGCGGGAAAACCTGGTTCCTGATTATTTTAATAATCCTAAAATGCGCGCCGACAACGGAATAACTGGGAATCAGGCTCCTCCGCATTTTAAAAAGAGGTTAGTAGCCTTTAGTAGGGAACAGGCTGTACCACAAACAGATATAGCCAAATATGAAGCAAAATCAGATGTGGCCGTAATTACGCTTGGCAGAAGTGGAGGAGAGAACTATGAAAATGGGTATCTGCCAATTAGTGAAATTGAGCTTAATCTTGTAAAAGATGTATGTAAGGTTTATCATTCGGCAGGAAAAAAAGTGATTGTGGTTCTTAATGTTGGAGGTGTTTGGGAAACAGTAAGTTGGAACGATTACCCCGATGCGATTCTTTTAGCCTGGCAGCCGGGTCAGGAGGGTGGCCATGCCGTTGCCGATATTTTGAAAGGAAAAGTAAATCCATCAGGAAAACTTCCTGATTCGTTTCCCTTAAAATATGAAGATGTGCCTTCGGCAGAAACATTCCCGGGCGAACCTGCAGAAAATCCTGTAAATTCTTTTTATACCGAAGGGATTTATGTTGGTTACCGTTATTATGATTCATTCGATGTTCCAACTGCCTACGAATTTGGTTTCGGACTTTCCTATACTACGTTTGAATATGTTGGACTTCAGTTGAGTAGCACTGATTTTTCGGGTAAAATGACATTTTCGTTAAATGTTAAAAATACCGGTAAAGTTGCAGGGAAAGAGGTTGTTCAGCTTTATTTGTCGGCACCTGCATCTGAAATAGACAAACCGGTTCAGGAATTAAAGGGTTTTACTAAAACTAAATTGCTGCAACCGGGAGAAAGTCAACAGATTACTTTTACTCTTGATAAACGTTCCTTAGCCTCCTTTAGAAGTGGAATAAGCGCGTGGGTTGCCGATAAAGGCGAATACGAGGTTCGGATAGGAGCATCATCAAAAGATATCAGGTTAAGCGATTCATTTATGTTGACTTCAGATCTAATTGTTGAAAAGGTAAACGACGTACTTTATCCTAACTTTATGATAGAAGAGTTGAAATCTTTTAGAAAATAAGAACTGAATAGAATTTGTTTTAATACCGATCAATAATCACCTTGATGAACTTCCTATGAAACTAAACCATTTGAAATACAAACTTTATTTATCCTTACTGATCCTTGCGTTTACTGCATGTGCGGTGAAAGATGATCCTGTTGACTATACCCGGTATGTTGATCCGTTAATTGGAACACACAGCTCGCGGTGGATGCTTTTCCCCGGGCCTTGTTTGCCCTTTGGAATGGTAAAACTTAGCTCAGATAATACCGATGAAGGTGCCTATAAACTGGGTGCAGGTTACGAATATAATATTAACAGTATTACGGGTTTTGGGCATGTGCATTCGTGGATGATGGGAAGCTTTGTAACTATGCCAACAACCGGCGAAATTAAGATAGCTCCCGGAACTGCTGCTGATCCTGATTCGGGTTATCGTTCCAGAATTAACAATGAATTTACCGAAGCTTCCGCAGGATATTATTCTGCTATTCTCGAAGATTATGGAATAAAGGCTGAGCTGACAGCAACTACAAGGGGAGGATTTCAACGTTATACTTTCCCGAAAACAGAGAGTGGACAGGTGTTGATCGATTTGCAGGGAACCGAGGAAGAACCACCTACAATTCTGGAAGCAGAAATAACCAAAGTAAGCGATACCGAAGTGGAAGGTTATGTGCAACGCGAGGCAGGCGAATGGAACGAATATACGCTGTATTTTGTAGCACGCTTTAACCGTCCATTTATTTCGATGGGGGGCTGGGAAGGAACAAAAATTCTGGAAGAAACAGATAAAATAAAAGTTGACGAAATTGATGATTTGGGAGCATTCCTGAAATTTGATTTACGTGAAGACCAAACCGTTCTTCTAAAAACTGCCATTTCGTATGTAAGTACCGATCAGGCAAGATTGAATCTGGAAACGGAAATGGATCAGTTTGACTGGAGTTTCGAAGCAGCGCACCAAAACGCAAAAGACGTGTGGAACAATCTCCTTGGGAAAATTAAAGTTGAAGGTGGTACCAAAGCAGATAAAATCAAATTTTATACAAACCTGTATCGTACCTATTGTTCGCGTACCATTTTTAGCGATGTAAACGGAAAATATGTCGATATGTGCGAGAATGTGCAGCAGGTGGCGGATTTTCCGGTGTACGGCTGCGATGCTTTTTGGGGCTCATTCTGGAATCTGAATCCGTTGTGGAGTTTGGTCACTCCCAAAATGTATGAAGACTGGGTAAACTCTTTACTCGAATTGTACGATCGTGGTGGTTGGTTACCCGATGCTCCAGGAGGACTTGAATATTCAAGTATAATGGTTGCTGCCCACCAGGTTCCGTTTATTGTTACGGCCTGGCAAAAAGGCATTCGGGGGTTCGACGCTGAGAAGGCCTACAAGGCTATAAAAGAGATTCAGATGAATAATGGTCGCCCGCACGAATGCGGCGGATATGCAGGTAACAGAAATCTGGATACCTACCTGAAAAACGGCTATGTTCCGGCCAATGAGGGGCCGGTTTCAAATACATTGGAATATGCCTACGACGACTGGTGTGTTGCGCAAATGGCAAAGGCGCTGGGAAAAACAGAAGATTACGAATATTTTATGCAGCGTTCGCAGTATTATCGCAATGTTTTTGACAAATCAACTGGTTATGTAAGACCAAAATATTCGGGTGGTCCCTGGCTCGAAGATTTCGCTGAAACAAAAGGAGCAGGAGAGTCAGGCCATAGTTTTGGTTTTGGATCGAAAGATTATGTAGAGGCAAATGCCTGGCAATTTAGCTGGTTTGCACCGCACGATTTAAAAGGGCTAATTGAATTAATGGGGCTTGACGAATTTAACAACAGGTTGGAGTACGGTTTTGAAAATTCGCGTCCATACTTTACTGCCGACTTTGTAAATATTGGCAACCAACCCAATATGGAAGCTCCCTGGTTGTTCAACTACTCCGGAAAACCCTGGCTAACCCAATACTGGGTACGCGAGGTATTAGACAATTATTTTGGAATTGATCCGGTTAACGGTTATCATGGCGATGAAGATCAGGGACAAATGGGAGCATTCTATGTGCTTAGCGCAATGGGACTTTTTCAAATGGATGGAGGAGCCGCCGTTGATCCTGTTTACGAATTGTCGGGGCCGCTTTTTGAAAAAATTACTATTCAACTCGATCAGGATTATTATTCAGGCAAGCAGTTTATTATCGAGGCGAAAAATACGTCATCAAAAAACAGGTACATTCAGTCTGTAAAACTCAACGGGAAACCATTGGATAAATTCTGGTTTAAACATTCAGAGCTGGTAAAGGGTGGTAAATTGGTTTTTGAAATGGGCTCTGAACCCAATAAAAAATGGGCTGTGAATAGTCCACACCCTCAGGTAATGGATATCGACCCCATTGTAGCAACTCCTTATGTTTTTGATACCGAAAAAGTATTTAGCGATGAAACAAAGGTTCAACTTACCTGTGATACCGAGGGGGCAAAAGTTTACTATACCTTAGATGGATCGGAACCCGATAAAAGCTCCCGACTTTATTATAAAGCTTTTACTCTAACAAATTCAGCAACACTAAAAATGAAGGCCTTTTGGGGAGAGCGGGAAAGTTTACCTGCTGTTGTTGAATTTAAAAAGCGAGGCCAAATAAAAGAGGTTTACATGAAAGACGTAAAACCTGGTCTTACATACAAATACACGCACGGGATTTATCGGGTTGTTAACGATTTTCTTTCTGTACCTCCGTTTAAAAAAGGCATTGTACCCGCTTTTTCAATTGAACCAAGGGAAAAGGAGCAGTTCTTTTCATTCGATTACGAAGGATATATTAAAATTCCTAAAGACGGGGAATACACGTTTTACCTGGCCTGTAACGATGGAGGACGTTTGTACATTGATGATTATTTGTTGTTGAACAACGACGGATTACATCCGATAGTGGAGATTGGAAAACCTGTTTCGCTAAAAGCCGCTTTACATCCAATTTCTGTGAAATATTTTCAGGAAGGTGGAAGAAATGGATTGATTGTGTCGTGGGAAGGACCCGGGATTCGGAAACAGGAGGTTCCGCCTTCTGTGTTGTTTCATGAAAAGTAATAAATGACAGCCATGTTTATTTCCCTTTTATAGAATGTAACATTATAGTATGAAAGGCTTCACGAAAACATATGCGAATTATTCAGGCAGTAAACACTTATTTATTAATTCCGAGTGGTTATTAATCTCTCTTTTGTTTGGAAGCATTGGCGCAATAACCTGGGCTATTCGTGGTACTGCAGGTTGGGGGGGTGTTGACGGTACTGTAATTCCCGGTCTGACCTGGGGAATATTGTGGTATTATATTGCTCTTCGTAAAGGTATTGATGCCAGGGGAATTGTGTTTTGGCTGGGACTGGGAATAGCTCTTGGAGGTGAATTGGGATACGGCCAATATACGGGATGGATACGCGGAAATTTTAATGTCGGAGATGAAGTTATAGCCATAAAACCATGGTTAGGCTATTTTTGGTTTACCATCTGTGGAATTGGATGGGCTGCTCCGGGAGGGATTGTTCTTGGCTGGGCTTTGGGCAAAAGTGTTTCTGTGCAGGTATGGTTGGTGCGTAGTATTACATTCGCTGTTTTGCTTGTATTACTTTTTTCATCGCCTGCAATCGACTGGCTGGGAGAAATCTTATTGAAAACCAATTGCGGTATCTTATTCCCGAACATTAAAATGGGTATATATACTGATTTGGGGGAACATCTAAGCCGGACGCTATATACCAATACACAAAACTTTGCAATAGTGGTTTGGTGGATTCTGGCCATGTTTGTGGCTGCCTGGCAACGCGATAAAACCACACTTATTAGTGGCTTGATACTAGGAGGTGGTTTTGGAATAGGATTTATGCAAAGTGCAATGTGGACCTTAGGCTATGATATTGCTCCGGGATACATTGATTGGTGGAAAGTGTGGGAATTAAATTCGGGCTTTAATCTCGGTGTACTTTATGCAATTGTACTTTATTGGGCAATACATATTCAATCTAAAAAGAATAAATCAGAGAAGTTGGAAAACAAAGTAAATACCAAACCAATTGGAATTAATAACCGGATGACAACTCTTTTTTTAGCTTTCTCCGGTTCAGTATTGTTGTATTTTATTGGATTTGAATATTTTTTCTGGACAGGAATTGCATTAAACCTTTTTTATTTTCTGGCCATTTGTTTTACAGGATTTAGTTTTTCCAAACCGGAATCTATCTACGACAAGCTGAAAAACACATCACTAATATACAGCATATTTCTTCTCATTTTCCTCCTTTTTCATGGAGGATCAGAAAGATTTGGAATCGTATTTAATTTATATGAACTCAATGAGGTAAGTCAATACTCGTGGCCAGTGGAGCGTATTTTTGTATTTGTACCGATTGCTCTTTTCATTACTGGTGTTGTTATATTCAAAATATGGAAGGGGGTAAAATCTGGTTATACAGAAACCCGATGGGACCTTATAAATCCAAAATCAGCACTCCGAATCGTTGATTTGTTAACCTTAATTGGTTGTATAGGCGTCTTATCAATCTGGCCAGCTAAAATTAGTGTCTTTTACTCGCTTTTTCTGGCTATAGCCATTTATGTATTCAATCGGCTTGAATTTAAGTATAGAAATGAATAACATGAGAAAGGTAAAACACTATACAGCTTATCTTTTCGATATGGATGGAACACTGGTTGCATCCGAAAAACTAAAAGGGCAGGCTCTGGCGAAAACCTGCTTGCTTTTTGGAGGAAAGGTAAGTGTTGATGTATATAAAGATGTGATGGGACAAAGCTGGGAGCAGGTTTGTACCCATTTTTTCAGAAACGCAGAAATAGATCCCGGGATCAAAGAGTTTAGTTCGGCGTTCAGACCTGTATATAAAGAGTTGCTTTTAAGTGAATTAGAAACAAATCCTAATGTGGTTGACTTGTTATTAACGCTTAAAAAGAATGGAAAGAAAACCGGAGTCGTGAGCTCGGCTTATTTTTGGATGGTGGAGCAAGTTCTAACGCAGTTAGAACTAATTGAGCTCTTTGATATTGTAGTTACAGAAGAAAATGTAATGCAACATAAGCCACATCCGGAAGCCTATCTATTGGCACTGGAAAAATTAGCATTGCCCGCTTCAGAAGTATTAATCTTTGAAGACTCAGAATCGGGCCTGACTGCCGCGTCAGAAGCCGGATGCGATGTGGTTGCTTTTCAACATGAATTTAACAGGAACCATGATTTTAGTTTAGCAAACGATGTGATTACAAATTTCAATCAGTTTGAAAAACGATAATGAAGTAGAAACTTATATACTTAAATCTCAACTTATGAAATATATTATCAGCCTTTTAATTGTTCTCTTAATCAGCGGAACTAGTATCGCACAAAACCAACTACAAAATGAACTGCTTTTTCCGTTGCAAAGGCAGCATGTGCATTCGAGTAGTATTGTAGAACTTCCCAATGGCGATTTGTTAACTTGCTGGTTTCAGGGGAGTGGCGAACGTACGGCTAACGATGTTGTTGTAAATGGTACCAGATTAAAAAAAGGTGAGAAAAAGTGGAGCAAACCTTTTTTAATGGCTGATACACAGGGATATCCCGACTGTAATCCAATGATGTTTATGAACAGCAAAGGTAAGTTGTTTCTAATGTGGATAGTAGTTCAGGCTAACCGTTGGGAAAATTCGATTTTAAAAGTACGTACCACGACCGATTATTATGGAGACGGAGCTCCAGATTGGGAGTGGCAGGATATTATTTTAATGAAACCGGGAGAAGAATTTGCCGGGCGTGTTGAGGAACAGTTCCGGGCTAACACCGAAGATAATCTGGCTTGGGCAGAATATGCCTATCCGTATGAGTATTTGCTGATTGAGGCTGCCAAAGATCCGAAAAAAAGAGAAACAGGTTGGATGACCAGATGTATCCCGACAATTCTTAATAATGGTAAAATACTACTGCCTCTCTATTCTGATGGATTCAATTTTGGCTTAATTGCCAGTTCTGAAGATGATGGGGAAACGTGGAGTACCGGCCTTCCGATAATTGGGCGGGGCTTAAATCAACCGAGCCTGGTAGTACGTAACGATGGTTCAATTGATGCTTATTTGCGCGATGACGGAGATGCACCGGGAAGAATTATGCTTAGCCATTCTGACGATGATGGTTATTCGTGGACTTTTGCCAAAAAATCGGATATCCCAAACCCGGGAGCCAGCATTGAGATTATCAACCTGAAGAGTGGTAACTGGTTGTTGGTTTATAATGATTTGGAAGATGATCGCCACAGTCTGGCTGTAGCTTTATCAGATGATGAAGGACAAACCTGGAAATGGAAACGTAATCTGGAAAAAATTGAGGGAGGAAGTTTTTCCTATCCGGCTGTTATTCAGGCCAGTGATGGAAATATTCATGTAACGTATTCGTACCATTTAAACGACAAAAGTAAATCGATAAAACATGTTGCCTTTAGTGAAAAATGGGTGATGGAAGATTGATGTTGCATATTTTTAGAAATCTGAATTCGTAAATGCAATCTTATAACTTTAAACTTATGATTAAACCAATTTTAATAACGTTTACAATCCTATTTTCATTGTCGTTTGTAAGTACTGCATTCCAAAACAAGGATTTTCTGCTCGGGCAACCCGGACTTTATTTATCTTATCAATCGATTACAAAGTCATTGTCTGAATCGGTGGTTGCAGGTTTTGATCTTTGGCCTGGAGAAGTTGAAAAGAGAAACGAGACTCTTTATCAATTGCTGTTTATAGATGCCGAAATAGTTGTTCAGCACTAAGTACTAACCTGTTTGTAATTAGTTTTATGAAGAACCTACTATCACTAATTCTTATCCTGCCTGTTGTAGCAACAATCGCATTTACAAGCCTTGCTCAAACCAATAAAAGGGGGGAACCGGCAGAAGCGAAGATACCTGTAATCGATAATGGGCGGCTAACTTTAAAACTCGACCTGACGCGTGGCGGGGCTATTTGCTGGCTTTCATACTCCGGTTCGGAACGTAACCTGGTGAATATTGCTGATGAAGGACGGTACATTCAGCAATCGTATTATGCGGGCAAGTCATTGGACCGCAGGGAAGAAGGACAGGCGCCAAGATGGTCGCCATGGACATGGAATCCTATACAGGTGGGAGATGCATTTCGTAACCGTGCTGAGATTCTTGATTTTAAAAAGACAGAAAATACCATGTACATAAAGTGTATTCCAATGCAATGGGATATGAACAACCATCCGGCTGAAGCAGAAATGGAACAATGGACTACACTGGATGGCTCTGTATTAAAAGTACGAAACCGTTTATCCTGTCACCGCACCGATCGAATTTATGGCGATAGCATCAGCCGCGATCAGGAGCTTCCGGCAGTTTATCCTATTTCTGCATTGTCAAATCTTTATACATATACAGGCTCTAAACCCTTTGCCAGTGATACTTATCGAATCTGGAGGTGGTGAACCTTTCCAGTGGTTTCTGGGGAATTTATGAGAATGTTTCCGAAAACTGGATGGCTTTTGTTGATGAAAATAACAGGGGAATGGGAGTTTACAATCCGCTATGTACCCGTTTTTTAGAGGGTATGTCGGGGGATCCTGGAAAAGAATACAAGGACGGCTCAACATCTTACATTGCTCCGGTTAAAAAAGAAACCTTGTATAAAAATTGTATTTATGAATTTGAATACTACATCATTATTGGAACTATCAACGAAATCAGGAATACCGCTTACAGATTAAATTCAGCAACAAGCAATCCGAAAAAACAGCATTCCGATATTTAGATATACAAGCCGGTTCGTATATTTTCTACAATTAAAATTCAATACGGTATGTAAAGTAGGGGTAAACCATAGCTAATCCATGTTCCACTACTTTTTGTTTTTCAAAGTCGTAGGCCCAGCCAAACATTTCCTTTTGCATCAACAGGTTTTTTGCCTGAAGCGAAAGTACGTGAGCTGTTTTGGCTTTGTTGATTTTATAGCTCACTGCCAGGTCGACAAATAACTTTGGACTTTCATGCCATTCAAAAGCGCGGCTTTCATCCAGCACAACCATTTCATTCTGGCGCGATGCTTCCTGATCGGCCGGGGTAAACCGGTTTCCTCCCATAAATGATATTTTACCATTGACAGAAAAGGAATTGTTGAGGCCTACTTCCCATTCTTTCCCACCCAGAAAGTTGGTTACATAATTGCGGTTAAACGAAGTGTTGCGTTTAATGCCGTCGCCACCTATGTATTTCGAGTCGAAAATAGAGGCGGTCAGCATATAATAGAAACCGTTTTTCATATATCGTTCGAGCGTTATGTCCACACCAATATTCGAGCCGGTTCCGTCGTTTACCAGGGCATCTTCAAAATAGTTGTCCCACTGGTAATTCAGCAGCGAGTAAGAGCTGCCTTCAATTACAGGAACATCATACAAATGTTGGTAATAGCCTTCCACCTTTAGTTTAAGATTCTCGTTAATGCGATAATCGTAGCCTAACACAAAATGATTGGCTTTGGTTACTTTCAAATCCGGATTCAACAATTCCCCAGAGCTGTTCTGAGCTTCGTAAAAACGCAGGGGTTCTGGGCGACTGTGTTTTCCATAGGATACGCTAACGGAATGCTTCGGTACCAAACGCCAGACCGTGCTTATACGCGGTTCAATAATCATTTCATTGTTCATATTGAAATGTGAGGTAGTTATTCCACCAATCAAATCGAGTGTTGAATACAGTCGCCATTTACTTTGAGTAAAAAACTGTGCTTGTCCGATGTTGCCACTCTGATCAGCTATTCGTATTAAATCGGAACCTGCAGTGGGATCGGGATTCCCGTTTACCAGAATACCATAATGTGTATTGGTGTAATGTATTCCTGTACGGTTTGTATGCCGGGTTCCGAACTTATGGTTGATGTATGTGCTCAGTAACAAACGAGTATTGTCTTCGTTATGATCGGCCAGCGGGACAATACTACCGTCACGTTGCCATTGATCATTCTCCATGGTGAATTTATCGTAGCTCATGGCCACTGATGATTTCAGATAGGTTTTTGAGCCGGTATTTAAGTGGTGCGAAATTCCTGTTGCCGTAATATCGGAACCGGTGGAGTACTGGTTATTATCAAAAGTGTTGGTCCAGCTGTTCCTGTCGTCATCCGGATCGAATGCTACACTACTGAGACCTGCGATTCCCCAGACTGAAAATTCGCCGGTCTTTTTTGTAGGTAAATGCAATTTGTAACTAAGGTCCTGGTAGGTTGGCATTCCAAAATTGGCATCCAGAAAATTCCCGATCAATCCCATTGTTGAGTAGCGATAATTAAATAGGAAAGTAGCATCGCCTCCCTGTTTAAATGGTCCTTCAGCACTTAGATCAATTCCCTGGGATCCCACCTGAAAAGTAGACTGAAGACGATTGTTGCTGCCGTTCCGAAACTTCATGTCGAACACCCCCGACATGGCATTCCCATATTCTGCAGGGAAAGCCCCGGTATAAAAATCAGAGTTATCGAGCATGTTCACACTAAACACGGTTTCAATGCCACCGCCGTTATTAACCCCGTTTAAATGGTTGGGCGCCGGGATTTCCACATCTTCCAGTCGCCATAAAATTCCCTTAGGTGCATTTCCGCGAATTACAATGGCATTGTCATTCACACCCTCCGACATGCTAACGCCGGCAAAAGAACTTGCCAGGCGGGCCGGGTCATTCCACCCACCTGCATATCGTGCAGCTTCTTCCACACTAAAGGAGCGTGCCGATAAAGCCGCCATATCGTTTTGCGCCTTGTCTTTTCTGAACTCAGGCCGTATCGTAATTTCATCGAGCTGCTGAAAGCTTTCTTTCAGACTGGCATTTAAAACAAACTCCCTGCCCGAACGAATTTCCAATTCATTGTAAACTGCCGGGTCGTAACCAATAAAGCTGAACTGAACATTTTGGCGACCAAGAGGAACATTCTCCAGCTTGTAGTTACCTTCAAAATCAGTAATGGTTCCAATAAGCGGGTTGCTGTTAAGCAACACTACCGTTACAGTTGGAAGCGGCTGATGTGTATCGGCGTCGATTACACGTCCTTTAATTGTTTGGGTTAATTCCTGTCCCAATAAGCTGCCGCCCATACATATTCCGATGATCAGCAGTAAAATTTGTTTCTTCATAACTGAATCTTTTTATCGTTTTTTTGTTTTCGGCGGCAAAACTAAATCCAACAACAAATTTACATGTTCCGATTTATGAATCCGAACCTGTTTTTATGAATCTGAACGTGCGGGATTAGATTTTCGAACGGTTAAAATAACAACATCAAATACGTTGTAAAGTCTGACGTTTTTTAAATTCGGTGGGCGTTTGACCGGTCATCTTTTTAAAAGTGGTATTGAACGATGTTTTTGAGTTAAAACCCGATTCAAAAGCAATAGCCAGAATGGTGTAATTATGCGATTTGTCGAGCAGTAGTTCTTTGGCTTTTTCAACCCGATACTGGTTTACAAACTGAAAAAAGTTTTGATCGAATCCGGTATTGATGGTGTATGAAAGCTGGTGTGGAGTAAGATCCATCTGTTCTGATAATTTGACAAGATTCAATTCAGAGTCGAGATAAGGAGCTTCTTTTGTCATCAGGGAAGTCAGTTGTTCTTTAAGCTCTTCAAGTTCATTATCTTCCAACAGTTTCCGTTTCGAAGATTTGTCATCTTCCTCTTCTTCCAGGAAATTCAACTGTGTTTTTTGTGGTTCTTGTATATTATATATTTCTTTTTGACGAATGGAATAATAGGCAACCATAATTACCACCACGAGATTTGCACTGTTCATTATCAGTCCCGGGTTTTCTTGTTGTAGAATGCTGAACACCATTGCAATTAAGCTGATCGAAAGGAGCAGTATTAAAATATATTCAAGCCAGTTCAGATCTTTCCCCCGGATACTTGAAGCAAAGCGTACGAGTTTTTTACGGTGCTGACGTATTTTAAGAAAAGAAAGAATCACGTAAAATAAAGCTTGAAAAAGCATTATAATTGTTGTAACCGATCCCCAGACTGTATTTTGAGCCTCCGAAAACCAGCGGACGGTTATCAGTGTAATAAAAACGATAGGAATGAGCAGATGTTTAACATCTTTTTGTTGGAATTTATAGTTGGGATTGGAGTAGAATTTGATACTTAAAAAGAGTAGTAGAGGAGTAAAGATCTGCAATCCTCGCAAAATGAAGGAAAAAGAGCCTTCTTCCATATTTATTCCAGATAAGGCACTGATTTCTTCCAACCAAAACGAAGCCCACATTACCAAAAGCAGACCAAAAAAGAAATTACCTTTTCGGTTAATTCGTAAAGGATTGGCCAGTTTTACAAAAGCCAGTAACAGTAAGGCGCCAAACATTACTACGGTAACAAAGTTATTTACAAACGAAGAAATCATTTCAACCACTTTAATAGTTTAAAAGTAGGTTTTTTGTTTGTAATAGCTTTTTGATACTTTATATTTTATCAAAAAAAGCTCACTACGAAGTGGGAGTAAAAAGTGATGAAAAAGAAAAACATTCGCATATTGCATGAAAATTTTGATTTCAGGTACAAAACCTGATATTTGTTTAACTTAAAAATATCATTCAGAAATGAATACTGAACTAATTTAAACCATACAAGACAGCCTACTGGCACTTGGAATAAATAAAGGAGATTCAATTATAGTACATTCGTCGTTGAAAGCTTTGGGCGATTATCCCGATAAAGCTCAAATGGTAACAGAGGCTTTACTGCAAACCATTGGCGAAGAAGGAACCTTGCTTATTCCCACTTTGACTTACGAAACAGTAACTGCTGAGAATCCTGTTTTTAACGTTGAAAATACCCAATCCTGTGTTGGCGGACTTACAGAATATTTTAGAAAACAACCGGGTGTTAAACGCAGCATACACCCTATGGAAGTGCTACATTTGACTGGACGATAAGTTAAGCTATAAAAGCATTAACTTAGAATTATGAACCAGAACCGAAAAAAGTACGACAAGGAGTTTAAGCAAAAAGCCGTTGAACTTTCCTATGCAAGGGGCAATGCTAAGAATTGACCTTGATCCTAACCTGAAGAAAGCACACGATTTTGAAAATGAATCAAGTATTGTACAGGAAGCCATTAATAAAGGAATGCCAAAAACAAAGCTGATGAATATACCGTTCCGCATGGAAATGTCGGGGTTTGCCCGCCTCGAAAAAAGTATCCCGGTAATCGGCGATATCGGAATAATATGGCCGGTTATGGCCTATTTAATTGAAAAGAAGCTTGGTGTTTCACTGGATTTTATGTCGTATCCGCAGCAAAGCGACGAAGGCAAAAAGATGAGAGAGTGGATTGTTGAACATATTCAACCAATAAATAAAGAGAAACTGTTTACAGCTTAATCTTTAGATGAGTGAGACTATTATTTCGGAAGCGAAACGAACTGAAATGATTTAGTCAAACTGATCCAGAACGAAGGAGAGGGATCTGTTGGGTGATACAGATGATCTGTTTTACTGACAAACAGGATGTTTATTGTAAAAAAAATGCCTGTTACTCATTTGGTAAACAGGCATTTTAAAAATAAGTATCGGCTTATTATTTAATAATTGGACTAATTTTGATATTGCGGTAGCTTACTGTTCCGTGATCACCTTGCAGATAGATCGGGCCGGCAATAAATTCGTCGGCTGTTAATGCTCCACCGGTGCAGCCGAGTATTGGCTGGTTATCGATGATCCTGGTTCCATTTAAAATCACGGTAAGGTGCCTGTCGCACAGAGTGATGTCGACATCCTGCCATGATCCGGCCGGTTTTTCTGCCGATACGGAAGGAGTGATCCTGCTGTAAAGCGCTCCCATATTGTGGCTGTCAAGCGGCTTGCCATAGCTGTCAAGCACCTGTACTTCATAAATACCACGTAGATAAATACCACTGTTGCTGCCTGCCGGTATGTTCACCTGCAGTTTCAGGTTGAAATCTTCAAAAGTGTCAACAGTACGCAAGTTTCCGTATGAAATGTGTGGTTGTCCCTCTTTTTGAATAGGGTTGTTGGTCAGCACACCGTTTGAAATGGTCCAGCCATTCACTTTGTTTTCGCCTATAATTTTCCATCCACTCAGATCTTTGCCGTTTAGTAGATTGATGGCTTTGCCGTATTCTACTTTTGAAAGATCGGGAGCTGCAAGTACCGGCGGAATCTTTTTACCTGTGAAGCGGGTTACATTCGTGCTTCCGTCTTTTTGAGGAGAAATCAGTTCACCAACCATTTGATCACCATACAAATCAAAGCGATACAGTTCCGTTGCTTTATGAACACGAGTCGGATTTTCCTGGTTGTCTTTGGTCAAAATATACTCTCGCTGGCGGGTAACAACCAGCGAATTACCATCCATGTAGGCATTGGCACAGGGAGTCACACTTCCTCCATACCAGAGCAAGTCGGCATCAATATACGAATCCATTTGTTTCACTTCGAGCCATCCGGCTCCACCGGGAAGATACAGGGCCCATCGTCCGAGAAATGGATTAACTGAATCGATTGCTTTTGCATAGTTCGTGATTAGTGTTAAAATAATCACAAATGCTGTCATTAAGATTTTACGTAGCATAAAATTGGTTTATTAATTTAGTTGATATTATTTATTGCTTATAAAAATAGCTTTATTTTTTTAATTAGTGAGTATGCAACAGCCAGAGTTAGCTGGAAAAATAGAAAGTAATCAGTTAAGATAAAATACCATAGAAACTTTCTAAAATAGACGAAGCAATTCGAATGATTTTAGCTTTACTTTGAATATGGGGATATAACATGGCCGTTCCTTTTTGCTAGCGATTAGGAGTAAAAAATATGAACTTAATAGCCAAATTTAATAAACCGGCAGAACATGAAAAAAACAGTATCTTTTATAATGGCAATATTTTTAGTGCAAAATTTATTTGCTCAGGTTCAGGTAAAAGATTTGCCTCAAGAAGGTTTTGATCAACGTATCAGGGCCTATATAAATAATATGCATGTTGTTGATACGCATGAGCACCTTGCCAATCCCGAGGGACTCAAAAAAAGCGGTATGTTAGATTTTACATTATTGTTGCATCATTATGCCGATGACGATATTAAATCAGCAGGAATATCAAAGTCCGACTTTGCGGAAACACTTACAAATTCAATGTCGGTAATGGAAAAATGGCAGGCCATAAAACCCTATTGGGAGGGTTCTTTTAATACCGGATACAACCGTGCCGTTCAGCTTACTGCCGACAAGTTGTTTGGGGTGAAAAACATTGATGTTAATACCGTTGAAGATTTATCTGCAAACATTAGGAAGGCATACGAAAGTGACTGGTTTAATGAGGTTTTGAAGGAAAAATGCAAAATTGATTATGCGGTAATCGATGGTAACGACCGCAGTTTTGGAGATCAGGATATGCTTCGCTATATAAAACGATTCGACTACATCAATATCAACTCGAAGCATAAAATTGAAAACATTGCGAAGCGTGCGGGGGCTCAGATGAATACTTTTGACAACTTATTGACTTCATTAAATAATGAATTTATAAATGCCTTGCAAGAGGGGATTGTGGCTGTAAAAATAGGGGTGGCTTATAGTCGTATTTTATTTTTTGATGAGGTAAAAAAGGAAGAGGCTGAAGAAATATTTAACAAAATAGTGGCTTCGAAAAGTAAGGAAGCGCTCCCATTTGAAGAAGTGAAAGCGCTTCAGGATTATCTCACTCACCGTGTAGTGGAACTTGCCGACGAAGCTGCCATTCCTGTTCAGATCCATACGGGGCTACAGGCAGGCGATGGTAATTTTATCGAGAATTCCAATCCAACGCATCTGGCCAATCTGTTTTTGAAGTTCCGAAATGTAAACTTTATTCTTTTTCACGGCGGATATCCATTTGGGAGCGAACTGGCAAGCCTGGCTAAAAATTTCAGAAATGTATCCATCGACTTGTGTTGGTTGTACATTATTTCTCCCTCTTACAGCGAACGCTATCTGAATGAGTGGCTTGAGACTGTTCCCGCGAATAAAATAATGGCATTTGGCGGCGATTTTCATAATGTAGAAGGCGTTTACGGGCATTTGTTATTTGCAAGGCAGGTAGTGGCCAATGTGTTAATTAAGAAGGTAAGAGATGGTTATTTTAGTGAAGCGGAAGCTTTGAAAGTTGCACAAATGATACTTCACGATAATGCCATTTCCATTTTGAAACTGGATAAAAGGAACTAAGGATGAAAAAAATGACTCTGCTGTTAGGGGTGTTGTTAATTCTTACTGCACAAGCCCAGGATAAACCTGTAAATGGCAATTACGCCGGGAAATATTGTTCCGGAACCGGTGACAGCGATTTTTTGCGTTTGATTGATGAGTCGTTTGCCTTTTTTCATGCAAACCCGATTGTTCCTAACCTGACCATGATATATAAAGCCGACTGGAATACTTTTGCGGAGGGTGCCGGCTGGGGAGCCTGGTGGATTCAGAACAGTTATGGATTTTCCTATAGCGCAACTCCGTTTTTGGAAGATCCCTGGATTACAATACTTCAGAATTCGTGGGATCTTTTTTGGGATAATCAGGGAGATGGTATCCGAAAAGGACTGTGGGGCGATGGAAGCCCAAATAAATTATCTGAGCTGGTGGCTCCTGACGGAGGATTGGGAGATACTGCCGCACCGGGAAAGATTATTTATAAACAAGGCGATGGCGATGTAAAGATGCACGATTGGTTTTACGAGGCCACAGCAGCATGCCTGGTAATGCAATCGGAAATTTTACTTGTGAACCGCGATAAAAATGCACTGACATATTACCTTCCTAAAATGGAACGGGCCTGTAATTTTATTGAACGTGCACGTGATTCTAAAAATAACCTTTTTTTAGTAGGGCCGGCATGCAATCTTTTAGCACCAAGTTACGGCGGGGTAAAATTACCGGATGGAACTTTTGGTAAAGGATATTTGGCAGGTGTATCAATTACCTACCTGGCTGCACTCGACCGAATGGTGGAATTGTACAAAATGAACGGTGACCGGGAAAAACAAAAGCTTTTTGAAAAGCGTCAAAAACTCACTCGTGAATCTTTACCACTACTGATGACAGACAAGGGATATTTTGTAAAATCAGTGGAACCAGATGGAATTAAACATGGCGTTTTGGGGCAAAAACAGTTTGGCTACCTGGAGGGGGTTGCCAATGCCGATGCGGTGGCATTGCGTGTTGCCGATCAGCAAACTGCTGAAAACATATACCGACAAATAGCAGATTTCCCAGAAATTCGTCCATTTAATTTTCTGCTCACCAATGCTCCGGGGCTGGACGATACTTATGGTGGTTGGGGACGTACTTCCGGCAAAGGTTTACAAGGATTTTGGAAATTTGGCGATTGGGTGAACGGAGGTGTTTGGGGAACAGTTGAAGGACGTGCTATTCTGATGTATTACCGGCTTGGTAAGTTTGATGATATTCGCCGCTCGACAACACGGGCCATGAAGTGGGCAAAGGATTTCAGGATGGATGCACCCTGGTCGCAGCAAGGAGAAAACACCAATAATCCCTGGTCCGATTCCGGGAAATTTCGCGTTGGCGGCGTTGCTGTGATGGTCGATAATTTCGCAATTCCGGCGGCAACCATCCGCGGCTTATTCGATTATGAGTATAAAGCAGACCAATTGATTCTTCGTCCGCGAATACCGGGCTCAATTACACAATACACCCAGAATCAACCTATCCGTTTTGGTACGAAAAAGATTTATTTGTCGTGTATAAACGATGGCCCCAAAATAAAATCTGTTTCGCTTAATGGTATAAGAATGCAACTTAAATCAACCAATGAAATCGTATTGAATTTTAATGCGCTTCCTCAGGAATCAAAAATTGAGATTAGAACAGAAGGGGGATGGATGGTGGAAGAAACAACTTCAGAATATCCGCAAATTCCCAAATTAGTTCCGGATGAAAGACCAGGAGTAAATTCATTAGCGGAATTGCCTCAGTCACTCAAAAAACCATACGAAATTCTTTTGAGTGTCCGGAATAAAATACCAAATCAATATCCGGCATCTTTTGAAATTTCCTTTTTAAACGAAGCGATAAAATCGATTAACGATTGCCGTGTCCGACCGAATATTACAGTGGGGGAAGGATATTACAGGCCTTTAACAAAAGAACGCATTGAAGGAATAAATAATTTCTATGAACAGGCAGCACTTTCTATGTACAAGGGATTTGAAAAAATTATGGCAGATTGTGAAACAAAGGGTGACATCTGGCAAAAACAACTGGCAGCAATTTATTTAGAGGCTAAAAAATAGAGAACTATATTTTAGAAATGCTAAATCCAACTAACAAATGAGGCGAAACATTCATAATCTAAAGTTTTTACAACTTCTTCTACTTCTTCTGGTTATTCTTACATCGTCTTCTACACCTGGAATCCGGGAAGATTACACAAAACACGTCAATCCATTTATCGGTACTGGCGGACACGGGCATACATTCCCCGGAGCTACAGTTCCTTTCGGGATGGTTCAGGTAAGCCCCGATACCCGCTGGGAAGACTGGGATGGATCTTCGGGATACCATTATTCAGATAACACGATAATGGGATTTAGTCAGACGCATTTAAGCGGAACCGGTGCTCCGGAATACTGCGATGTACTTTTTATGCCAACAGTTGGTAAAGTTCAACTGGTACCGGGCGACGAGAAGGACTCAAAAACAGGTTATCGATCCACTTTTAGTCATACAAACGAAAATGCTTCTCCAGGCTATTACAGCGTTCTTCTTGACGATTACAACGTGAAAGCTGAATTGACTGCAACAACCCGATCTGGTTTTCATCGTTACACATTCCCCGAGTCTGAACAATCAAATATTATAATCGATTTAAAAAATCGCGACCATGTTTTGGAATCGAACATTGAGTTTATCAGTGATACCGAGATTCAGGGACTTCGTAAGTCGCGTCGTTGGGCAAAAGAGCAGTTTGTTTATTTCTATGCAAAATTTACGAAACCATTTGAATCGTATGGGATTGCAATAAACGATACTTTGGTAGATGGGATACACAAGGCAGAAGGAGAGCATATTAGGGCTTTTGTAAAGTTCAAAACAAAATCAAATGAGAAGGTTCTGGTAAAGGTTGGGATATCAGCTGTAGATATAGAAGGTGCCAAAAGAAACCTGGAAGAAGAAAATTCTGCATGGAATTTTGATAAAGTTGTGGATGATGCAAAAGATGAGTGGAACTCGTTTCTTTCGAAAATTGAGGTAGAAGGAGGGACTGAAAAACAAAAAAGGATTTTTTATACCGGATTGTATCACACAGCCATTGCACCCAATATTTTTATGGATGTTGATCGTCGGTATCGGGGCGTCGATCATCAGATTCACAAAGCAGAAGGTTTTACAAATTACACGGTTTTTTCGTTGTGGGATACTTTTCGCGCAAACATGCCACTTTACAGCATTATTGATCCGGCCAGATACACAGATTGGATCAGGACATTTTTGGAAATGTATAAAATTGGAGAAAAACTGCCGCAATGGGAGCTGGCAGGAAACTACACAGGTGTTATGATTGGCTATCATACTCACTCCGTAATTCTTGACGGTTATGCAAAGGGCATTCGAGATTATGATGAACAACTGGCTTTTGAAGCCATGAAGAAAAGAATGGCGAACATTAGCTACTATAAAGATTTGGGATTTATTCCGGCAGATAAAGTAAGCGGATCTGTTTCCATGGTGATGGAATATGCTTATAACGATTGGTCGGTTGCCCAAATGGCTAAATGGCTGAATAAAAAGGAAGATTTTCAGGATTATAGTAAACGTGCTCAGTTTTATAAAAATATGTTCGATGCCGAAATTGGTTTTATGCGACCAAAACATTCTGATCGCTCATGGATCTCACCGTTTGATCCGACAGAAGGAAGCGAGCATTTTGTCGAGGGCAACTCCTATCAGTATAGTTTGTTTGCTCCGCATGACGTGAATGGCCTGATTGATTTGATAGGAGGTGACACTAAATTTATCAGCTGGATGGATACGCTTTTTTCAAAACAATCGGTACACGACGAAACAGCTATCGATGCCACAGGTTTAATCGGGCAGTATGCGCACGGAAACGAACCCAGCCACCACATGGCTTATTTGTACAATTATGCCGGTGCTCCCTGGAAAACGCAGGCGATAGTACAGGAGATTCTGGAAACCATGTACGATGACCAACCGGATGGATTAAGTGGAAATGAAGACTGTGGGCAAATGTCGGCCTGGTATATTTTAAGTGCCATGGGATTTTATCAGGTATGCCCCGGAACTCCTGAATATATTATTGGAAGCCCCATTTTTGATAAAGTTACCATTCATCTTGAAAACGGAAAGCAGTTTTCCGTTCACGCAAAAAATGTTTCTTCTGAAAACAGATATGTTCAGTCTGTTTCGTTAAATGGAGCAAACTACACTAAATCCTGGTTTTCACACGATGCTATTTTAAACGGGGCTGAACTGGTTTTCGAGATGGGGCCAAATCCCAATAAAACATGGGGAGCAGCTTTCGGAGATCGCCCTGCTTCAATGAAGTTTGAAAAAACAACGGTTTTGCCGTATGCTGTAACATCTGATGAATATTTCCTTCATTCGGCAAAGGTTGTATTAATGTGTGACGATCCGGGAGCAAAGATACACTATACCACCGATGGAAGCCGGCCAACTAAAAACTCTCCGCTTTACACTGAGCCAATAATTCTTAATACTACCACTGTAGTACGTTTTGCTTCATTTAGCGATGAACTTGCTGCAAGTGTACCTGTATCGCTTAAGGTTGAAAAGTTGGAGTTTGAACCTTATAAAAACTACGAGGGTACCGGTAAATTTGAAAAGGGCCTAAAATATAAATACTACCATGCACATGTAATGGATGAGAATGATCTGGACAAGCTGGAACCCATAGAAAAAGGTATTTTGCCAAACTTTACCATCGATCAGCGAAAAAGAGAAGACTATATTGGCTATATTTATTCAGGGTACCTCGATGTTCCCAGAGATGGAGTTTATACCTTTTCAATAAAGGTTAATGATAAGTGTACCCTGTACTTAGATGGTAAAGAATTTTTGCATGGTGGTTATAAAACCATAGCATTGAAAAAGGGAAAATATAAAATTGATCAGAAATATTTCCAGTTGGGGGCGCGGAAATTCAATATTGTAAGCTGGAAGGGCCCTGGAATTGAAGAACAGGAAATACCTGCCCGGGCTTTGTGTCATATAAAATAAACCAACTAATAATTTGCAATGAAACTCGTTTATATAAATCTAATAGTCACAGTTCTTTTACTTCATTGTCAGGAAGCATTATTTGCACAAAAGGTTGTGGCCGAATTTAAAAGTACCAAAGTTGTTGATTCAGCTTCCGGAGTGAATAATAATGAAGGAAATCTCCCAAAAGCTAATAATGGGGGAATATACGTGGTAGCTCACCGTGGTGCCCACATCGGCATCCCCGAAAATTCACTTCCGGCGTTTCGAAAAGCAATCGATTTAGGTTGCGACTTTGTTGAAATTGATGCCCGAAAAACCAAAGATGGAAAAATTGTAAGCGTGCACAATTCAGCAATAGATGTTTATGTAACAGGAAAAACGGGTAAGGTAAGTGATTATACGCTGGCGGAGTTGAAAGAAATGTGTATTGGCGAGAAACTTGGTACGGAGTGGAAGGGGACACGTATTCCTACTTTTGAAGAAATTCTTGATTTGTGTAAAGGGGAAATAGGTATTTATCTGGATTTGAAAGAACCGCTTGTTCCGGAACTACTTGAGATTATTCGAAAATATGAAATGGAAAGCGACATTATCTGGTATATTCCGGCATCGCACATGGATGTTATAAAGCAACTTAAAAAGATGTGCCCTGAATGTTTCCCAATGCCTGATCCTGGCCCGGAGAAGAATATACAAAATGTGGTAGAACAAATACATCCCAGGGTTATGGCAAGCGACATGGGACAACTAAAGGAAAGTTTTGTGAAAACAGCGCACAGCTACAATGTTAAAGTAATTGTTGACGAAAAACAGGGGACGCCTGCAGAATGGGAAAAGATCATAAAGTGGGGAACTGATGGGATTCAGACCGACGATCCGGAAGCTTTGATTAACTATTTAAAGACCAAATAAATCTAAAAAAGTGTATCATGAGAAAATCAATCTTTTTAGTATCAGCATTAATTGTAAGCCTGCTCTTGGGCGCCTGTAACAACGAACCCAAATGGCAATCCTTATTCAATGGTAAAAAACTTGATGGATGGACTGTTCGGGGAAAAGCTGTCTGGACAGTAAAAGATGGTGTATTAATTGGTGAAGGTGAAAACGGGCATATTTATGCTGCTCCCGAATTAACCGATTTGGAAGTAAAAGGAAAATTCAGGATAACAAGCACGGGAAGAGATGCGAATAGTGGACTCTATTTTCGTGCAAATCCACCTGCCGATAATCCGGATGGATACCCACGAGGGTATGAAGCCCAGATTTGCAATAGTCAGGATGCACATACCGGATGGCTGTGGAAACCGGGAACACCAACAGGAAAAGCATCTTCGAATCCGACCAAAGACGGAGTATGGTTTGATTACCGGATAAAAATGGTAGGCAGCCACATCGAATTCTGGATAAACGACCAATCGGTAATGACCTATAACGACGATGAATACAAGAAAGGTTATTTTGCTATACAGTGTCATAATCCGGGAATGAAGATAGAAGCAAAAGAACTATATTACAGGGATTTGAGTAAAAAATAAAACTCCCTGAATTTTACACTAAAATAGAATCTGCAAATGAATTTTAAATCTCTAATAGTTTTGGTTTTTACCGTTTTATTGATCAGTTGCGGTAAATCGGTGAGAACAGTTAAGGTGCTTCAGGTGCCCGGGAAAGATCAATATTGTAAAATTGATATGAACGGAGTTACTGTTCTTCCCAGCGGGCGTCATTTAACACCGGCCGGCGATGTGATTCAGATTACCAACGATCCGTATGGAATGGCTGTTTCTCCGGATGGCAGAAAAGCAGTAACACTACACAATGGTGTTATTACAATTATCGACTTAATTTCGTTGGAAGCCCAGCGAATACCCAGCTACGACAAAAAGATACCATCGCCACTTACAGAAGGGTCGTTTTTAGGTGTGGCTTTTTCAACCGATTCGAAACAGGTGTATTTAAGTGGCGGTGACAAGGGAGACGTTGTAATTTACGACATTGAAAAACTAAAAAAGATAGATTCAATATCGCTAAACGGACAAGTAAACGGTATCGATTATGAAGATAGTTTTACTTCTGATCTGAGGTACAATGCCGATAATAATGAATTGCTTGTTTTGGACCGGGCAAATTTCCGTATGGTACGTTTAAATTTGGCCACAAAAAAAATAACTGCTTCCGTAAAAGTTGGACGACAGCCTTTTGGAATTTCTATGAGCCCCGATAAAAAACAGGCTCTGGTAGCAAATGTTGGCGTTTACTCTTATCCAACAGTTAAAGGCGCAACTCCCGAGAACTTCGATGATCTCAGAATCTCTCATCATCCCTACGGCGAAAATACGCATGAGTCAATTCACGGTACCGTGGTTGAAGGAAAGATAATACCGGGTTTGGGAAGTCCGAATCATCCCGATGCCATGAGTGTTTTTACAGTTGACCTGGAACAAAACAAAGTAATCAATAAATTCAAAACCGGTTATCTTGTTGGCGAAACAGTGGAAGATGCCGAGGTAGTGGGAGGTGCAAGCCCAAATTCCATTGCAGTGGGTAAACAGTTTGCATATGTTACCAATGCCACAAACGACAATATTGCAATTATCGATCATACCACCCAGAAAATGGTTGGCCGCATTCCCATTCAGGTTGATAAGCGAATTGATAAGGTCAGGGGATTATTGCCGTTTGGAATAACAATGACAAAAGATGAAAAAACAATGTATGTGGCGCTGCTTGGGTTTAATGCAGTGGCGGTAATCGATATTCCAACACGCACAACGAAAGGGATTATTCCATCGTGCTGGGGCCCCACAAGAGTGGAATTGTCGAAGGATGAAAAACACATTTATATAATTACATGCAGAGGTTTTGGTGCAGGACCAAATGGCGGAGTTGACTTTGTTCCTCCGGTACAGGGTACATCGGTAAGTCAAATTCAGTTGGGCAGCTTTCAAAAAGTAAAGGTACCTACTGATAAAGAATTGGCAGAATATACACGGCAATCGATAAACAATACTTTTATTGAAACAACAATTACCGACGATAGAAAAAATCCGTTGCCGCCATTGCCCGGCTTGCGTGAAAGCCCCATAAAACATGTAGTTTACATCACAAAAGAAAACCGTACTTACGACGAAGTTTTTGGACAATTAAAAGGTGGAGTAGGAGACAGTACTTTGGCCCGGTATGGAATTAATAACACCTATACTTTGCCTGATTCAATGCAAAAGCATTTTCCTAACCAGAGAATTTCTCCCAATCATATAAAGGCTGCGAAACAATTTGCGTTTTCCGATAATTATTATTGCGACAGCGATGCATCTGTTCATGGCCATCATTGGCTGGTTGGAGTTATTCCAAACGAGTGGGTGGAATCGAATGCCAGCACCAGTAAAACAGAAATGTATTTTTCAACAGCGGAAGGTCGGCGATTTCCTCAAACGATCGGAAGTGTTGATCCGGAAGATTATGCTGAGATCGGTGGCTTGTGGGAAGCACTTGAAAGGCAAAATATCGACTTTTACAATTTTGGACAGGCAAATGAAAGCGGCCACGAAAGAGAAGAATGGTACGATACAAATACCGGGGCAGCGCATGGATTGATGATTCCGATGCAAAAAGCGCTGTTCTCAAAAACCAGTCATAATTATGCCGGCTACAACATGAATATTCCCGATCAATACAGAATGGATCAGTTTGAAAAGGAATTTACCGAAAAGTGGATTAACACCAACGATGAGATGCCGCCATTTATTACCATGATGATTCCAAATGATCACGGAGCAAGTCCGAATGCTGAACAAGGATATCCATATCGCCAGTCGTACATGGTTGATAACGACCTTGCAGTTGGTCGTGTCTTGCATTTTCTTTCACGAACAAAATACTGGAAAGATATGCTGGTGATTATCACCGAAGATGATCCTCAGGGGGGAGTTGACCATATCGATGCACACCGGTCAATTCTGATGATGGCTGGGCCATATGTTAAAAAGGGCTATGTATCGCATACACACGCCAACTTTGGGGCGATACTTAAAACAATCTATAATATTCTTAATATTCCGTATGTAAACCATTTTGATCAAACCGGATCGTTGTTGCAAGATTTCTTTACCGATGAACCGGATTTTACGCCGTACACGTTAGAACGCCACGATGATCGAATTTACGATGCCGAACTTTCCATGAAAAAATACCATAAAACCATTGATTGGCGAAAAATCGAACAAGGTCCGCCATTGGATAATACAGAATATGCCCGCGAAAATTTTGATAAAAACAATGATGAATAGAAAAGCGACAGTGGGTAATATTTTAAGCTCATGAAAAGTTCGCGTGTAAACTATTTTTAACCGAATAATTCGAATAATGATTTTCAAAAAAGCATTTGCAATACTGGTATTTGTCCTGACTGTTCAAATAATGGCCTTTTCACAAACCGGAAGTGAAAGTGAGCCGGTTAGATATGTTGGTGGCGTTACGATCGATCCGAATGTGCACGAAGGCCGCCTGCGTTATGCTATAGGAACGGAAAGCCGTCAAACACTTCGGGTAAACAGAACGCATCCTGAACTTGCTGAAGGAAGTGGATGGACGTATAATCATGCCTCCAATCTTTGTTACTGGAACGGGAAGTTTTACCAACAGTACCTGAGTAATCCGGAAGATGAGCATATTGCGCCCGGACAAACCTTAATTACCACATCGGTTGATGGAAGGAACTGGGAAAAACCACAAGTAGTATTTCCTCCGTATCAGGCACCCGAGGGCGTTTCCATACCTGAAGGTTACTCTGGTTATATGATGCATCAGCGAATGGGATTTTATGTGGCACCTAATGACAGGCTGTTAACGCTGGCATTTTACGGGCATGCTGAAGATCCTTTTCAGGAAGGAGGAATCGGCCGCGTGGTTCGCGAAATCTACAATGACGGATCTTTGGGACCAATTTATTTTATCAGGTACAGCAGCCACACTTCGTGGAACGAAAGCAACACAAGTTATCCTTTTTACACCCGCTCGGACGATAAGGGATTTATTGATGCCTGTAACGCTTTGTTAAACGACAAATTAAAAACCATGCAGTGGTGGGACGAAGATCGAGGATTGGATGGTTTCTATTCTATCAAAGAAGCAGGTAGTGCATTTAGTTACTATCAGAGAAAAGACGGAAAAACAGTGGGACTATGGAAACGTTCCTTGTGCGCCTTGTCAGACGACGGTGTTCATTTCAGTAAGCCTGTGAAATCGCCAACACTGATTATGGCTGGCGGAAAGATGTGGGGACAGGCCACAGAAGACAATCGTTATGCAATCTGTTACAATCCCATTGAAATTGACGAATATCGTTATCCTTTGATTGTAACTTCGAGTGACGACGGGATCATGTACGACAATATGTTGTTGATCCAGGGAGAAGTGCCTCCTCGACGATTTTCGGGGCGCTGGAAAGATTTTGGCCCATGCTATGTTCGCGGTATTGTTGACGGCAATGGAAATCCTCCGGGAGATGATATGTGGGTAACCTACAGTATGAACAAGGAAGATATGTGGGTGAGCCGGATTCCACTTCCTGTTAAATATGCAGTTGAAGGAAATGTAGACGATAATTTCAATAATCTGGAAACCGGCGGAGCTGTTACTAATTGGAATATTTATGCCCCCAAATGGTCGCCTGTTGAAGTGGTTGAATTTCCATCGGCAACAAATAAAAGCATGTGTTTAAAAGATGAAGATCCGTATGATTATGCACGTGCCATCCGGGTATTTGAAGAGACTGAGAAAGCAGAAATTAGCGTGGATGTCTATGCCGAAAAATCAGATGAGGGAAAACTTGAAATTGATGTAACCGATCGTTACGGGAACCGCGCTGTTCGTATCCGTTTCGATAAAGACGGCCAAATAAAGGCTGTTACAGGAAGTGAAGAAGTTCAGTTAATGGAATACAAAACCGGAGGTTGGCATAATCTAAAAATTGAAGTTAATGCCAGATTATACGGTAACTACAGCCTATTTATTAACGGAGAACCTGTTTTGAAAGATGCAGAATTGGCAGAAGCTGTTTTGTCGGTTGAAAGGATTTCGTTTCGTACCGGAGAATACCGGGATATTCCAAACCGGAAAACACCAAATGAAGTAATTGAACCTCCGCTCCCCGGAGCTGATGAGAAAGTTCCGTTAACAAAATTTTATATCGATGATTTTAAAACAAGATAGTCTTTTCTGATGTGTTTTCAACTGTTGAATATTGCTCACCGGGTGAAGTGAGAGATATTTGTTCCTGATTGTTAAAGACCCGTTCCGTATATGCATAATTTCTTACGGAACGGGTCTTTATGCTTGAAAAACATTTTTTTGAAGCCAAACAGCTCTTTTTTCGTATACATCCAAGCAGTTTAACCCGAGAGCCATGAATTTGACTAATCTGCCGGAACAACAATTTTTATCCAGACTTAAAGAGATTATCCTCTCTCATTTGGAAAAGGAGGATTTTGGTGTGGAGGAACTGGCAAGGGAAGCCGGCGTGAGTAGTTCTATACTTCGGCGCAGGTTTCATACATTTTCAGAAAAATCGCTCAGTCGGTTTATTCGCGAAATAAGGTTGCAAAAAGCGCTTGAACTGTTACAAAAAGAGGATTTGACCGCTGCCGAAGTGGCCTATAAAGTCGGTTTTGGCAGCCCTGCTTATTTTAATACCTGTTTTCATAACCATTTTGGATTTGCCCCCGGTGAAGCAAAAAACAGGCAGGTAATAGATTCAGAAGAAAACAATGAGGTGACTTCTCCTGACTTTGAAGATTCTTCTCAAAAGTTATCCCGAAAGATATCGAAACGAAAAATTATCTTTTTCACTGTAGGCGGGATTCTGATATTATTTGTCGTTTATCTTATTTTCAACAACCTGTCGTTTGAAAGTTTCAGCATTCTTCCCGGAGACATGTTAAAACCCGAAGATAAATCGATTGCCGTACTTCCCTTTGAAAACCTGAGCGGAGAGGAAGAAAATCAGTATTTTGCCGACGGTGTAACAGAAAATATCCTGAATAACCTGATTCAAATACAGGAAATAAAGGTAATCAACAGCCCGGTAAAAGCATTTGGCGAAAACTCAAAGGATTTTAGAAAAATGGCAAACAGTTTGGGCGTAAGATTTATTCTTTGGGGGAGCGTGCAGCAATTGGAAAATAAAGTTGTAATTATTGCAAAGCTTGTAGATCTTAAAAGAAATAACCAACTTATCTGGTCCGATAAGTATAATAAAAAACTTACAGATATCTTCCAGGTTCAGAGCGATATCGCCAAACAGGTGGCATCCGAACTCCAAACCATTATTCCCCAAAATGAAAAGAAACGGATAGAAAAAGTTCCTACCGTTAGTCAAGAGGCCTATATGTGGTATTCGATGGGGCGTTATTTAATAAATAAAAGAGTCGTCAGGGATGATGATACATTAAAATATATAAATCCATTTAAAAATGCCATCACAGAAGACCCCAACTATGCTGAAGCTTATGCAGGACTGGCAGAAGTTTATTTAACTTTAACAAGGAGACAATGTTACCCGAGACCCGAGGGGTTTGAAAAAGCAAAAGAAAACGTGCTTCATGCCTTGATCTTGGATTCCAACCTGGCGGAAGCTCATGCTATACTTGGTTCTATATACAGGTGTGAATGGAAATGGGAAGAGGCCCGGAAGGAGCTGGAAACTGCTTTGAATCTGAATCCGAACAACGCGATAGTACAAGGACAATATGGAGACTTAATGTATATTTTTCGGAATAGAGAAGCGTATAAAATCCATAAGCTCAGAGCTGCAGAATTAAACCCAATTTCTCCATATCTGATATCATTTAAAGCTTCTGTGTATAAAATGGAGGGCAATTTCGAAAAAGCTATGGAAGAGTATAACAGATATATTGAACTGTATCCTTTAAATTATAGCATTTACTGGGTATTATGGCATTTCTTCAGAGGAATGGGAGAGGAACAAAAAGCAGTTGAGGCATTGCAAAAAGGATTATTATTAACATTTACTCCGGCTGACAGTGTTTTTTCGTACTCCTTGCCATTAATTTATAAAAATAAGGGAATAAAAGGAGTGGAAAGAAGTCTTTATGAACACAATATCTCATTTGATTTAAAAGGAAGCTGGCGGGGGCTAGCACGATACTGTGTTGAAACAGGGGATAAAGAGAAAGCTTTGGACTGGCTCGAAAAAGCCTATGAATGGGAAATTCCTAATCTTCCGACTATAAATGGAGACCTGGATTTTGATCCTCTTCGAAATGAACCCCGGTTTCAGGCTTTACTGGATAGTATGGGCTTGTCGAAATATCAATAAATCCTATTATATAGTTTCTCTTGCTAAAGTTGCTTTCTGATATTAAGTCCACCTGTTATTACACCTAACTACTTATTTATTTCTCAACTTAACACAAAATTGAAATCCCTGTTAAAAAAACGAAACCGGCGTTTCATTTCTTAAATGATTCTCAAAAATATAAAAAGGTTTAGCCGCAAAATTAATATGTGTTCCCTGCTGTTTTGCCCGAAATTGCATATACAGAAAGGAGGTAAAAAAATAGAGTTTGTAATGTTAAATCCTTAAAATTAAAATGTTATGAAAACAATTGTAGTATTAATTTTGTGCATGGTTGCTGCTCTCTTAACTTTTGGGCAAGACAACCAAATGCCCGTTCAATCCAATGTGGAGGAGGTTAAAGTTACACCTCCCAGATTTGCCGGGGAAATTTATGTCGTTCAAACGCTGAAAGAAGAGAAAATTGAATCAATTGATGATTATCTGGTACGAAATATTTCGTATCCGGAAAAAGAAAGAAAGCTTTTCATACAGGGGACTGAGGTAGTGCAGTTTACTGTATCTCCAACCGGAAAATTGTCTGATTTTATTATTATCAACAGCGTTTCTCCAAATATGGATGAGGAAGTAATTCGTGTTCTGCAAACCACAAACGGTATGTGGATGCCAGGCCATAACAATGATCAACCCGTTACTATGGAAAGTGAAGTTTCTGTAGCTTTTAAAATTGACGGGATGCGATTTCCTCCTGATTTTAATGAATTGGGAACAAAATACTTCAGTAAAGGGGGAAAACTGTTCCTTACACGGAACAATCCTAAGAAGTCTTTGAAGTATTATAATAAAGCTGCCCAATACGTACCTAACGATGTTAACCTTCTACTTTTAAGAGGCATGGCAAGGTATGAAACAGGAAATACATTAGGTGCAATTTGCGATTGGGAGAGAATTAAAGCATTGGGAGATTCAGTGGCAGATGTATATCTGTCCAAAGTAAGAGGATATGAAGGTTATGAGGAACTGGCAAGTATATTAAATAAATAATGTTACGCGTACCAATACATTGTGTTTGAACGTAAAAAATACCCGGCAATTTTGCCGGGTATTTCTCATCAGTGTAGTTGGTGTCATTCTATATTTTCCAAAGCCTGATGAAACTCATCCCTGTGTTTTTTACCTGATTCTGCATAATGTGTAATTCCTTCGCGTTCCACAATTCGGGTGAATTTGGCATAGGTGCCATCATACACTGCCATTTCCGGGCTTTGCCGGCATTTCAGATAAAGAATCGGAAGTTGTACCATTTCAACACGTTTCAGGATTTCGGGATTGTCGGCCACCTTTTCTGCTTTCCGGAATATTTCCTCTGCATCTTCAACAAAACTGCCTGAAAACAATACATCATCGGGCGACAGGCCCAGATGGATGTGCGTTTCGGGTGTTACCCGGTTTTGCAGCATATCGAAATATTCGCGCACATACTGGCCTGACCTGCCGTAATATCCGAACATAAAATCGTCGATCACTTTCTCAACATTGCATTCCGGATTCCATAATAACTTTGAAATCAGATAGGCCCGTAGTTCGGCAAATTCGCCGCCCCGACTCTGGTAGGCTGCCTGTTCCATTATCCCGATGGCTTTGTTATTGCGCAGGGTCTGAATATTCGTCTGCAAAACACCAAAGTTGGGGTAGGGCATAATGTAGTGGCTGAAATTTACCACGTAGTCCCAGATATACAGTTGTGGCGAAATAGCTGCCCAACCTTTCAGGTCGTTTATAAAAGACCGGTTTTCGGGGCAGGTCTCGAAATCGTGTGAAAAACAGCACTCAATACTGCAAAGCCGTATAACCACATTTTTGCGGGGACTGATATTTTTGGGTGGAGTCCGGGTGTACTGGTAAGCGAGCGTTCCGATGTATTTATCCGGGAATTCTTTTTCAACGGCCTCAGCTACTTGGTTTACAAACCAGATGACCGGCCCCGATTCACTTCCTTCTTCTCTGGCAATGGCCTGACATTTATCGCACTGGCAGGGATTTCTCCAGTCGTTTTGCGAAACAGAATAAATAAGGTAGTCTGGATTTTCGCGAATCGTTTTAATGGTCCGTTCGGTCACAATTTTCAAAACATCAGGATTGGTAAGGCAAAGCTGGGCGTGGTCATAAATGCGTTTCCCGTCAATCAGACTGTAATATTCAGGATGGTTATCGTAAAATTCAGATGGCGACATCAATGGGTAGAAAGTATGCACGGCCCGGTAATTCTCGGTACCACCCGGTTGCGGATTAATTTTATCGAAGCTCAGTGTTCCATTCATTTTGTTCCGCGCTGCCCAAACCGGGTTGAACGCTTCGAAATAAAAATCGTTACGAACCCTTACGCCTGGTTTTTCAGTGTGCAAAAGCCGTTCGAAAGCATATTCGGTTTTTTGGGGTACCATTGAAACTGAAGGTGTGTACCAACGGCAACCCAATTCATTTTCAAGAAACGACATCACGCCGTACATGGTTCCGCGTTTGCTTCCGCCATATATAACGATATCTGCTCCGTCGTTGAAATAGCGGCAGGTTTCATCGCTGGCTTCCGGTTTTTTAGCACTTGTTTTTTGCGCGGTTAGTTCATTATAACCGACCAGTATTTTTGGGCCTGAATAAGTCGGATTCACCGTTTCAACCGGAAGTTCCACATCGCCAACTTCCTGAATCCAGTGCTGTAATTCTCTGGCTGCCCATTTTTCAGATTCCGAAGCATCATTTGCAACCAAAATTCGGTAGTTCGACTTGCCATTGGAAAAGAGCGGGTATGTTATCCGTTTCCCTGCATAAAAAGGAATGGTCTGAGAAAATTCATCGCCGGTTCTCAGTACGATTTTCATTTTCAGAACATAGCCCTTGTATGTATTTGATGGAAGCTGAATTGGTGCGATAAATTCACCCTGGCGGATTTCTTTTGTGATTTGTTCTCCCGAATCTGTAAAAAGTTCATATTCGCAGTCATTAATAATCAGACTCAATCTATTTTCCGATAATCCCGATTTGAGCTGAAAAGTGCCGTCGTTTTTTGGGGTTGCATAAAACAATTTTCCGGCAGCTTTCAATTTGTGGAGGGAAAAGGGTAGGAATCGGGCGCAAAATCCCCATGAACCGCCCCGTTCTTCCACCTTGATAAGCAGCTTATTTTTTCCTTTCTTCAGAGAAACCGGAATAAGGTCGTCATCGGCAGAAAGTCCACGTTCGGTGGCAACATCCAGTATTTGTTCGCCATTCAACCATACCCGGCATCCATCGTTGGAGCCTAGACCAAGAATCATCATCTGCTCTTCCGGAGAGTCGATTTCGGTATAACCATATGCAAGAACCAGCGATTCCTTCGATAGAGCCATGTCGAGGTTTACAGTAGAATCAGTCGATTGAAATGGAACACAAGTAGCTTTGCCTCCCTTGAATCGGATGGTTTTTCCCTCGTTCAAATTCGGATTGGCTTCTCCGCCAACAGAGGCAAGATAATCGGTTTCGAATCCGGAAATATGCCTCCACTGCCCCGAAGTTTCATTTCTCTTTTCCAGTTGTATCGGGCCAACCAGCAACCAGTCTTTCAACCACTGCTCCGGCTTTAATGTTTGGTTTTTAAATGATTGAGCTCTTGTAATGCCTGTTTCAACCAATAATAGCAGAAGCAGAAGAATGATACTTGTTTCCTTCATGTCGTTTATTTTTTTATAAGCCATATCTCCGAAACCTGCGATCCGCGTTCACCTTCGCCACAGGTCCATCTAAAAATTACTTCTCCGTCAGAAATTGCTTTCTGCGGAACCTGAAATTCATAAATCGGCTGGATTCCGGTTTGCAGAAAATCATGCACAAGAATTTCATCGGCCATCAGTTTCATTCTCGACCTAAAACGCCCGGTGTAAGCAACCCGAATGGTGTACGAGCTTTTGGGATCAAGATTTTCATAAACAATTTCCAAAGGCTGGTCGTAAAGGGTGGTAACCTGGTTCATCCACGCTATCGGAGAAGATTTACCTTCAAAACCTTTGGCATTTACCTCGTGCACCCATTCTTCACCTCGTAAGCCAACTCCAAAGCTCTCTCTGGGCGATTTCAGGTTGCCCGGATCTTCCAGCCAGTTAACGTCCGATTTTATCCTCGACCAGCTGGCCGGAGTCCCAAAGTTGTCGTAAAAACCACCCGGCCCGGGATTGGTTCGTTCAAGTATTTCTTCGATAGCCAGCAAACGATTTTTTTCTGACGAGATTTTTTCGATGACTGAAAATTGATCAAGCAACCACATAACATTATTTAACGGGAGATCGATGTTGTCGATAAAATTGCCACGTCCACTCATCGCTCCGTGCTTTTCTATGGTTAATTGTGCGCCTATACTATTAAAAAGCGAATCTGCCAGATCGTAACACCGGTATTTTAATTCGGGATAAACGGGTGCTGTTTTGGCCTTTATTAAGGTAGTAGTAGCTTGATTTAATGCATTATTGGAACCCATATATTCTGCCGACGAGAGAATCTCAAGGGCTTTGTTTTCCAGCTCTGTTTCGTAAATCAAACGACGATATTGGTAAGCGTCAAAACAGGCACGTAGCAATCCCATTTGAAAGCGTGGATTTCTTTTTAAATCTTCCGGTGCTGATTTTTCCATTTCCTGCCATTGATAGAGCGTATTCAATACAGCAGTGTTGGTTAACAGCGATCCCTGTATATTTTTTTCCAGAGTCATAATTCCCTGTGCCACTTCTTCTGTGTAATCAGGACTGATAAGATAGCGGGCATAGTCGCGTAAAGTTTCTATAACCGGTGTTTCGGGATCCCAATCCTGATCGCTCCAAACCATTTTGTTTACATCATCGTTACTTCCCTCAGAATAACTTATACTTCCCTGTGCTAATTGATCGAAAGCGTTGTGAATCATTTTTTCATCGGTGGGACGAGGATTGATACACTCGCGCCCGAGGGTGATTGCATAAGCCAGATCCCAGCCAGGTATCGGATACTGGCAACTCAGGCTGTGTGTTATATCCGGATAGCGACGAATGGGAATATCCGGGCCAATAATTTTGCGAATTTCAGCAATTGGAGTTTTTATCCAGGGACCAAAAACCACGCCTCCAAACCAATCGTATTTGTTGTTTACATGGCCGTAGAATGCATCAAACCACTCTTGAGTTGGTCGGAATACCTGCGGAGAAACCCATATTTTTGCATTGGGATGATATTGATGCAGGACTTTTGCTTCCTGTTCAAGCCAGCTGAACAGTATATCCGGCTCAAGATCGCCGGGGTCGCCGCCCGGAACAAAAAGATGATCTAAACGCTTAACTGCTGCAAAAACTTCGTGACGCTCGTTCAGTTCCTTTTTTATCGAATCAGGATGCGTATAGTCTGAACCCATATTTGGATACCACATCCATACATCCATTCCGTATGAATCGCAAATCTTTGCCTGTTCAGCTATCATTTTAATTGCCGGAAACTTCATGTGTTCACTTGTAAAATCGTCGTCGGTATGTGGAGGCATAATTTCAATACTGTTTGCACCAAATATGGCAAGATCACGAATGTAAGTATCAAACTGTTCCGGTGTCCATGCATCGTAAGCATTTGTTTTGGGACGATATCCCAGTTGGTGGCCACGAATAGGGTAGGCCGGAGACGACGAAATATTTAAATCCTCAGGTACTAGAATTTCGCCGGAACGGAGCTCCATTTTTCGCAATAATTTTCCCACACCATACAAAACTCCACGGGAATCGTGTCCGGCAATAACTACTGAATTAGACTGCTTATCTACTGCAATTTTATAACCTTCGTTTTTTGTAGCAGGCATATCAGCAATCATTTCTTGGACAGATTCCGGAAATCCGGAGAGCTGACCTTCTATACCTATTGCGATTACAGGCAAATTCGATTTGTTCCATTTATTACTTACCGGTAATTCAATGGAACTTTTTTTTTCAATTTCTTCCTTTAAAACAGAAACTGATTTCTGAACGAGCCGATCTTTTTTATCAAAACAGATAATTTTTGAATTTGAAAAATTGAGCATTTGGGCAAAGCCATTTCCTGTTATAAAAAGTAGGAGGCTAAACGCAATTAAATGTTTTTTGGGAATATTTCTCATAGGTGCCATTTTAAATAACTTTGGTTGTGCCGCCCTGACTCATTGATACATCAACCGGTATGTTGGTTTTCCAGGCGCCACAGGTGAAGTCAGGTACATCGACAGACTGGCCACGATTTGCAACTGATATTTCGCTAAGCGGAGCGATGGAACTCCAAAGTGCGGCATCGTAAACATCTTGTTCAAGCGGCAGTCCGTTACGCAGGCAATCTATGGTTCGCCAGTCCATTAAGAAATCCATGCCGCCATGTCCGCCAACCTTCTTAGCCATTTCGCCAACTTTGGCAACTATTTTAGGTTCGTACTGCTTTTCAAGAATTCTAAATTCTTCTTCCGAAATCCATTCATGACCATTTGATATTCGTGGTGGAACGGGATATTTTAGTGCCATAGCTTTTGTTCCGCAAACCCTATGAATACGGGAATAAGGACGTGTAGAACTGACATCGTGCTGTAGCATAATTGTTCGGCCTTTATTGGTTTTTATTGTTGTGGTATTCATATTTCCGCGGTAAGTATGACCGGCAAATTCCTCGTAAAAGGTGTCTTTGGCAGCCAGTTGTTTTGCCATTTTGCTCATTGAGAAATCATCGCCGGAGACAGAAACCAAATACTCCATTTTATCTCCACGATTTGTATTCATAAGCTGGCAAACAGGGCCAAGGCCATGCGTTGGGTATAAGTTGCCCTTTCGGTAGTTTTGCTTTAAGCGCCACATGTTCCAGTATTTGGTTTTGCTGAAATTTCCCTCCAGAATATCATGAAGATAAGCACCTTCGCCGTGAATAATCTGTCCGAAGAATCCCTGTCTGGCCATATTCAGCGTCAATAATTCAAAAAAGTCGTAGCAACAGTTTTCCAGCATCATACAGTGCTTTTTATTTCTTTCCGATGCTTCAACCAGTTGCCAACATTCTTCAAGTGTTGTTGCTGCAGGTACTTCCGAGCAGGCGTGTTTCCCATGATTCATGGCATAAACTGCCATTGGAGTATGCAAATGCCAGGGAGTGGTAATGTAAATGAGATCAAGATCATCGCGTTCGCACAGCTTTTGCCAGGCATCTTCATTTTCCGTATAGACAACAGGATTATGGGGGCTGTCTTTCAATTTTTCCTTTACCAACTCAACTCTTTCAGGTCTGATATCGCAAAGTGCTTTTATTTCAACGCCTTCAATGTGACTCATTCGCTCAACAGCTCCAGGCCCACGGTTTCCAAGTCCGATAAAGCCAATTCGTACTGTTTCAAGTTTAGGCGCAGCATAGCCACACATGTTAAATTGCTGTTTGTATTTTTTGGTGGCCGGCATAAATCCATTTGTCTCATGATTGTTTGATCCAAAAACATTTCGGCTCATCAAACTTATTCCTGCAAGTCCTGATAGTTTTAAAAAATTCCTGCGATTCTCTTTCATGATATTTTAGTTTAAATTTAGGTTTTCAAAGATTTACTAAAGGTTAAAGTTAAGGTATTTAATAATTACGGGCTTCATAAATATTATACAAAACAGATGATTATTTGAGTCGATTATATTCATAGAAGCTGCTGTGAAAGAGATTGTAATCGACATTTTTCTGATAATATTTAAGGAACTTTGAACAAGATTAAGGTAGTAATAGTTGCGGAGAATGACGAAATTTATGGAATGGTTGAAGAATCGCCTGTTGAGAATGCAGAACTGTTCAATAAAAAGAGAAAATGCCTGGATGTGTGGTCTTTGACTAATGATTAAAGAGAATAATTTTAAAACTATGAAAAAGATATTAAAGACAGTCGGCATTGTATTAATGTTAGTTATACTTGGATTAATTTTTTGGATGTACGGGAATTTGAAAGACCGTCATCCCGGTTACTCTGCCGATTTGAAGATTCTAACGGATTCGCCATCTGCATTAAAAGCCGGGTTTGCGGCCGTTACAATTACACCGGAAGTTTCTGATACATGGGAAGAAAAAAACAATGATGCAGAATATAATCCCAAAGACGGCGACACATTTACTGATGGAAACGGAAATGGTGTTTTTGATCCCGTGTGGATTGCAGGATTCAGCAACGGTAAACCTGCCAATGGTATTCACGATGATACCTGGGCACGAACAATGATAATCGATGACGGAAAAACCCGACTGGCCATTGTTATTTTAGATGCCATCGGTTTTATGAACGATGATATTGTTGATCTTCGAAAAATGATTCCGAAAGAAACTGGTGTTACCTACACAATTGTTGCATCTACTCATACACATGAGGCGGCAGATTTGCTTGGACTCTGGGGTGAATCGCCTTTTAAATGCGGGGTGAATAAAGATTACATGACGTTTGTAAAAGGCCAGATTGTCAAGTCCGTTGTAGAAGCTTCACAAAAATTAAAACCTGCCAAACTCGAAATCTCGCAAAATCTGACAGGTGCAATTCCTTTGGTAAAAGATACCCGGAAACCTGAAGTTTTCGATTCGGGCATGCGAATGATTAAAGCCATCGATAAAGAAAATGGTGAAATTTTGGGTAGTGTAGTGGCCTGGGGCGATCATCCTGAAACCTTGTGGAGCAGAAATTTGCTTATCTCATCCGATTTTCCGCATTATGTGCGCGAAGGAGTAGAGAAGGGAGTGTTTTTAGGCGACAGTGTGGTAAAACAGGGAATAGGAGGTGTTTGTGTTTATATGAATGGCGCCGTTGGAGGATTGATGTGTACACATCCAAGTTTGGCAGTAACCGATCCGTTAACCGGGATTGAGTATAAAGAACCTTCCTACGAAAAAGCAGAGGCACAGGGTAAAATATTGTCGATGCTCGCACTCGATGCAATGACAGAACCTTTGGCGGTAGTCGATTCAGCAAATATTTCACTGGTTGTGCGAACGCTAAAAATGCCGATAAAAAATACTTTGTTTAAGCTGGCAACAGCACTTGGTGTTTTAGATCGGGGAACTTCGGGCTGGATGAAAATGCGATCGGAACTGGCAGTTTTTAAAATAGGCGATATTTCATTTGTAACTATCCCCGGAGAAATTTATCCCGAACTTGTAAACGGTGGAATTGAAGCGCCCGAAGGAAATGATTTTAATCTTCAACCGCTGGAAGTACCACCTATTCGGGAAATGATGCCCGGCAAATATAAATTTATACTTGGGTTGGCTAACGATGAAATTGGTTATATACTTCCCAAAAGCCAGTGGGATGTAAAAGCCCCGTACACGTATGGCAGGGACAACTCTCCTTATGGAGAAGAAAATTCGCTGGGACCGGAAACTGCCTCTATCCTTCATGAAAATATAAAGGAAATGTTAACGGAACTGGCTGAGTAAAACAGATTCGACTAAAAAGGCATTAACTACTACCGCTTATGAAAAACAAATTGGCCAAAAGGATTTTAAAAGGATTTCTGCTTGTTCTGACTGTGTTTATTTTGCTGATGTTGACACCACGGGCACTTGGATTTCTATTTCCCGAAAAAGCGCCCATTGGATATCACTTTGAAACACTTGACTACCTGGCTATTGTAGTAGGCCTTGAAAAACTGGTAAATCTGGAGCCGGAAGTACCTGAGAATATTCAGGAATTTAAAAATATTGAGTACAAAAATGTAAATGGGAAATCGTTGCAGCTGGATTTTTACAAAACTAAAGAGTTGAATGAAAAGGCCCCGTTACTTGTTTTTATTCATGGCGGAGGATGGCGTAGCGGCAAACGATCGGATTACCTGGTGTACTTGCTCGATTATGCTGAAAAGGGATATGTTACAGCCACTGTATCGTACCGATTAAAACGCGATACCATTTATCCGGCCGCAGTGGAAGATATAGTTGATGCTGTTGACTGGATATTTGAAAATGGAGATTTATATGGATATGATACTTCCCGAATTGCATTGATTGGAGGTTCGGCAGGTGCGCATTTGGCAATGATGGCCGGATATGGTTGGGAGCATCCGCGAACAGGAAAAGTAACAGATCGCAAGGTTAAAGCAGTGGTAGATATTTATGGCCCGGTTGATTTAACCACACCTTATGCACAAACACAATATATGGTGAATGATTTTATTGGACATTCATTTGACAAAAAACCGGAATTGTATTGGGAAGCTTCTCCCGCAAAATATTTGAGTAAAAATCTGCCAGTTACGCTTATTTTTCAGGGCACATCTGATACTTTGTTGCCTCCAAGCCAGTCGGATACATTAAAAGCACGGCTTGACAGGCTGGGAGTTACTAATGAATATTATAAACTGCCCCTTTGGCCACATGCCATGGATATGGCGGAACGCCCCAATAAATATATGCAGGAAAAAATGGATGCTTTTTTTGAAAAATACCTTTGATGAAATTTTGCCGCGATAACCGGCTAATTGGTATAAATATTAAAGAATGAAGTTTCTTCAACATTGTAACCACAAGAAATACCTTTTAATGTGTGGTTATCGAAATAGAAACCGGCTCCTGCCTTGAAATTATTTTTTTGAGTAGTAGAGAATGTTTTTGAAGCTACTTTTTTCATCTGCACGGATTCAGGCAGATCCCAATTCAATTGATACAAATCGGCACAATTTTGTTGCTTGCTGTTTTGTCCCGTTCCTATCATGTAAAGATGTGTGTTTGTACTGAACAGGTTAATGTTTTGATAGGTAGTCCAGCTTTTATCAATCCATCCTTGTTTCGACAATTTCGCAGTTTCCATTGTATACACCTTCTTAAAATTACCCTTTTCAATTTTTTCATTTTCACATATATAAAAATCGATATGCTTTGTATCCCAGTCGCCAACAGCAACAATATATTTATCCCGATGACGGGTAATTCCAACGCACCCTGCCGTACTTCTTAAAGGTTGTCCGTTGCGCTCAATTTGTGCGATGGGAATAACTGAAGGATTTTGCGGATCTGAAATGGAAAAAATGCAGACCTTTGATTTATCTTTGGCTGAATTGTCTTCAATACCAATGGCCATGTAATCCTCAAATATTTGAAAACCGCCAGCATGTTTATAAGGTTTCTGCATCAGTTGATTTACTGAGATTACTTCGTTTTTTTCCCCCAGTTTTGTAACTACATAGTAGGAATAAACATCTGAACTTCCTGTGGCAACAACAAAAATATCTTCCCCTTTTTTTATAAGTTGAATTCCCTGCAGGTGACCGCCATTATTATTTATTTCAAAAAGGTTGGTAAAGGAAATTTCTTTTGGTTGCTCCGGAATTTTATTGAATAATTTTACAAATAAATCTTCTTCCTGATCCCAGTTGCCAAAATGGATAAGAAGCGGGATCATGAGTATAGTTAACAGGTATTGAAACATAGACTTTAATTTTGTATATGCGATTCTTTAGCCACTGATTTTACACTTTTATTTTTTTGCAGGCGGATTTTCTTCAATAAATTTTAATGACTCCTGTCCTAAAATCTCGCCGGTCATTTCTCCCATAGTTGTTCGTGATATATAGTTGTATCTTTCGAAACTTTGAAAATCTTCTTTTGAGATAATGTATCCAAAGGCATCGTTTGTTAACCCAAAAAGAAAAGGCTGTTCGGTTTTCATATGACGTTTTAAGTAATAGCCGATATTGGGCAATGCTTCACCCGGAATTGTTAAAACCTGTGCCGTTCCGATGTTTAATAAGTTAAGCCGGGTCGATACTTTGCTGTAATCTTCTACCTTGTAATCGGTCATTTCTGCCACCGACGAATGTTCAAACACAAAACGCATCGCTTCGTTCTCAAGCGGAAATGTGATGGTTTTTGAGGCACAATAAAGTTCCGGATCTTGCTGAAGTGATGCCGATTTAACAATTCGCAACGCTTCGTCCGCCATTAAGTTTCCAATACGGATACATTCATCCCAGTCATTGGCTTCTTTCCCTTTTTCTCTGCGATTGTCAGCTGTAACCATGCCACCTTGCGCACTGTTTATAAATAGGGCCACACCTCCTGTTTGTGCTTCAATCCGGTCGTAAAGCGGCCCGCACAAATCAGGACTAATCAATTTTCTTTTTGTTCCCAGAATTTCGGGGTGTGTAGCATAATTCACCAGCGTTCCAATGGTTTTTCCTTTGTTATTACCGGTAGTTGCAATGGCCTGAATGACACCCATTCGCGGATCGTACAAACGCGGAGCATAATAATTATAGGCGATTTTACCTTTGGCTTCATCAACCGCAATTTTTAAAGCCGCCGGTTGTAGATTTTTAACCGCTTCGTTTACTGCTTCTGCTATTTGGTTGGCGCACCATGTAAGGTATTCAAGATCGGCCGCCGGTTGGCCGCTTTCATCCGGGAATCCGTATGCATCGGGTGCGCTGTGTGTATGTGTAACGCCAATTAATATATTCTCAGGTTTTACACCCTTTATCTTTTTACGTGAGAGATCGCCCAAATAGGCAGGCCAGCCAATATTGTCGACACCCACAATGGCTACCTTTGTATCGCCTTTTTCGAAAACCATAGCACGAACCGAAAGTTTCCCCTGGATTCCTTCTGGAATTGTTGGTGTTCCCATTCCTCCCGAAATCGGAATTAAGTGGTCGGGTGTAATGTCGCGGATGGCAGCAGCGGCTTTAAAGGTTTGTGCATTTATTTGTGTTGAAAGGAAAAGAATTACGATGAAAAATGTGAGTTTCGATTTCATTTTCTGTTGGTTTCAAAAGATTAATAAATATAAATTGGATTTGAATAAATCCAGGGAACATATTTCCCGTTTAAATTAATCTGAACTTCAATTCGATAGGCCCCTTTGTCATTCAGGTTTGTAAAGGTATACTCGTATTTGTCAATATCCGAGATGTTTATTGTCTCACCGTCGAGAATAAGCCTGAATTGTCCTGGTAAAGGAGAAACTGCATGTAGCGAATTAAGTTCATTAATAGCCAGCGAATCACCAGGAATTGCTTTTGTATTTCCATTTTGGTTTTTTGCAAAATAATTAAAGCCACTGGCATCTCCCAGGCTTTTAAAGGCAGTATATAAATGCCCTTGTTTTATATGATGTGCAAGCGATTCAACGGTCAACGATTCGGCAAAAACATAGTTGGTAATATAATCGAACCCTTCCATGTAAGTGTCTATCATAAATTTGAAAATCCAACCGCTGCTATCCTGCTCATGAAAAAGCCATTTGTTTCGGAAATTCACCTGAACCGTATCTATGGGATTGGCATTTGGCCCGATCCATTCAACACGTCCGTCGTTTAAATATCTTGCTCTGAAATTTTGATTTTCGTGCGTATCGACTGCTGAATATCCAACTATTTTACGCTGTGTATTCAACGAATCCCACAACGCAAGGATCGGGGTTTGTGTATCAAACATTTGGCGTAAAGCCCAAATGCGATACTTTTTCCCATTTACAATAAAATTTAAAATGTTCGGCGCCAGTTTCTCGTCTTTTGTATCGGTATGAAAGTTGTAAATTTCCATACCATGGTACCACGGATTATCCCAGTTGTGTGGTTCTTCGGTGTGTGCATAAAATACAATTCCGCCGTTTTTAACAATATTTTTCAAAACGCTGTCCTTGTCAATACTCCAATCAATTACAACCGAATCTTGCAATGGCCAGGCTGCAAATCCTTGTTTTTCGCTTCCGGGCAGAATTAATACATCATCGTAAAAATCATTGTATCCGCGTGGAAAAGAATCGATGTTCCCGTGTGGGTGATCGGTTAAAAAGATAAAATCGATACCATTCTTTTTCGCTGCCGGGATGAGATCAGATAATTTTCCTTCACTGTCGTGCGACCAAAAACTATGGACATGCATTACGCCGCGATAGGTATTTAGTTGTGTGGTTTTATGCGTTTTCTTTCGCAGTTTCTGAAACTCTGCAATTTCTTTTTCCAATTTTGGATAGGTAACCAGGTTGCGCCAAACAGGAACTGCAAGCGCAACAACTAAAAGTAAAAGTACCACAACTAAAATGGAATAGAGAAGGTATTTGAGAACTTTCAGAAATGTTCGTGTCGTTTTAGTAAGCGCCATTATTCAACTACAATTTTTGTTAACTGATGAATTAAGTCCATGGTATAATCTCCCATGTTTGGGCCAAACCAGCCCATCGTTTTAGGTTCATATTTGTCGAGATAAAAATATTTGCCCGGAATAATGTATCCAAGATAACTTCCGTTAAAACTGGAAATATTGGCTTTAAAACCTTTTGCGGCCAGATTATTTTTTATTTGAAGTGCATACTCGCCGCTAAAATCAGAAGGAGTTGTTATCCAAATCATATTGCCAAGTTTGGCTACTTGCAGGTATGCATTGTCGGGTACAGGATTTATTTTCTGACAAAGAAAAGTTGACAGGTTTGTTTTTGTTGTTAACCGAATATTGTAGTCGGGCAATTGTAATTTAAGGGAAACACTCGACAGTGAAACAGTAGGAGAGAGTTCTGTTTTTTGAAGATAGGTATTTAAACTGTCAGCCAGTGCTTCACCAATAAATTTTGGTTTTTCAAAGCCTTCTCCTTCTCCGCGATGGGTTTGGCTGCCCACCGAACCTGCAAAAAACAGGGCATAATCTACTGTTGTTTTTTCCATTTTTCGTTGCCAATAACCCGGATAATCGCCACTGATCTCCATGTTTTTATCGCCCATGGTTGTGGAGTGCGCCGAAAAAGAACCAATTACCGCTTTTTTGCCGTTGGTTTGTTTCAGGTAAATAAAACTGAAATCATCGTTTTTGGTACCCAATTCGCCAATCAATCGGTTGCGCGTATAATCTTTCGCATTAAAATCGCCGGTTCCAATCTCTGCCGGTTTAAGGTCGGCAACGGCTTTTTGTACGACAACGGCAAATTGTAAGGTTAACCATTCAACCAGTTTCGCATTGTATTCACCGGCAAATTGTTCACCAACCCAACCTTGTCCCCAGGCTCCGAGACTTGAGTGCGTATGCGATGCTGAGAAAAAAAGTTGTTCGCGTTTGTAGCCCTTTTCTCCCAGTTTAACCATTATTGAATCAGTAATGTTGGGAGGAATAATCAGCAGATCGGCACCAATAAAAACAATTAGCTTTTCATTGATTTTTAATGCTGCAGCCTTTACAAAAATACTGTCGTGGATTCCGGTGGCCGAAGCTCCTTTACGAGAACTAAAACCTGATAATGGAAGGTTGGTAAATTCTCCGGTTGTGTTATTGTTTTCAGTGCTGTTCAATTTTGGTGTAATACTCACTTTGGCAAAGCCCGCCATTAAAGAATCATTTTCTTCGGTATATTTTTGTGCCAGTTTCTCCATCTGGTCACATCCGTTTTTGTAATAATCACTCTTAAAATAAGGCGTTCTGTCAACCGGTGTGGTTGCCCAAAAACCAATAACCACAACCACTGTCATCAGAATTGAAATTGAAATACCAATTTTTCGTACTCTTCTCATCGTGTTCTTATTCTTATTCCTTAATATAGAAGGAATATCAGGATACTTGGTTTACGTTACTGGCCCCGGTTTAATAATAGTTGGTTTTTGTCGGCCACAAACATCCGCGTGCTTTTTGTATAGTCGTCGCCGAAAGGTGCTTTGTATTTCAGATCCACATAAAATGCTTTGAAACCATTGTCGGGGAAATCAATTTCGATATTGAATTGTTTTTTATCTGTCTTACTAACGCTATCTTCCGTCCATTCTTCATCTCTGAAATCGCGATCTGCCGAGTCTGTGCTCCATAAAATTACATCCTTCAAATTTCCTGAGGTGGCATTTATATTCAGCTTGATTTTCCCATTTGATTCAGAAATGGCATAATCGAATTCCGGATAATTTTCCCCGTTAATGGCAGTTCCAAAAAATGCACTTAAAGTTGTTAGTGCTGTTTTTTTATCGCCTAAATCATGCCCTGCATTGGGCGTGTAACAAACATAGTTTTTACCAGGAATGCTGTCGATGTAATTTTTAATAGCATCCACAGGCCAATATTCATCGTTTGTGCCAATAAACAACATTTTGGGCATGGTAAGGGTTTTTCTATACGAATACGGATCTATCATAGTAACCAGATCTTTACCTTCGGGCGAATTAACCTGTTGAGCAATTCCAAGGTTTACGTAATCTTCAATCTGAATGCTGTAATCGCCCCAGGCAACTTTGTGATAATCTACATTAACAGGCATATTCAGTACGTCGATTACCATTGGTCCGATAGCTTTTACACGTTTATCATTTGCCCCGGTCAGCCAGGTAGTCCAACCTCGTTTTGATGCACCAGAAACTACAAACTCGTTTACTTTATATGCGATTTCTTTTTTTGCGAATTGTTGCACAGCATCCATAGCGCGTATGGCGCTTTTTGTCATTGGAAATAAAAGCGGCCAGGTAAAGTCGTGGTCGTTTTGATAGTTGTGAAGTGTAAAAGAAATCAGTTCATCTTCTGTTCTGTCGTCATAAAGTGGCTGGTTGGGTGTTTGCCACAAAATGGCGGTTATGGCTTTGTTCGTTGTTGCAATCTGGCTAAACATCAAAATATCTTTTTTATCCCAGTTGTGAATGTTGGGTTCGCCGTTTTTTACACTTCCGCCGGTAATAAAAAGCAGTGCATCTTTATATTTCAGCTCATCAGGTACAATAATAGTGAGTTCATGTTTCCAAGCAATAGTACGCCATGTTTGTGAGGTAAAAATAACACGATACAAGGTTGTTCCTTCAGCATCCATCTTGTCCTGAATTTCCCATTTAAAGGATTTATCTCCATTGTTCAAATACGATTGGAGTGCATTATCAGGAGTTACAGGTTTATTTTTTTCTGCCAAAACAAAATTTGCAGAACATACAAGCGCAATAAAGAGTATTATCAACTTTTTCATTTCGAAGATTTTTTAAATTAGAACTTAGTTGCAATAATAAGCAGACAACAGCGAATGTTGTCTGCTTATATAAATAATGGGATAAAACTGCATTAGTAGGGTTTATTTGTCCCCTGTAGCAACCACATTTTCGACCAGGCGCTGTTGTTACTAACATCGCTGCCTTTGTATTGGGTTGGTTCTAATTTTGCGATGGCTGCCTCGGCATTTGCCGTATTCTTTGCAATCTCATCATCGTAATGGTAATAAAAACGTAAAGGTAAAGCTTCTCTTTTTGCTGATTCGCCGGTTTGTAAATCCGGTAATCCGGTTCTCCGGTAATCAAACCACGATTCTGCTGCAGCGGTCCAGCTGGCAATCCATTTTTGGGTGATGATACTTTCCAGTCCTTCGAACGTTGCATTGCCGATGTAGTCCTCAAATTCGCCTTCAACATCCCAGGAAGTAAGTGATTGTTTAATTCCCTCTGCGTAATAATCTTCGGCATTTCCGGAGATCCAGCCATAAAGCGCAGCTTCGGAAAGAATAAAGTTAACTTCGGCAGCCGACATAAGACGCATGAGCAACAGCGGACCACTGGTTTCCTTATACCTGTCGTTTAAGTGAGAGCAGTGAGGATTGTAAACTCCTTGCTCGAGATAAGGATTTAAGTTATACTGCGATGCAGCAAAAACAGAAGGAGGAATACCCACATATTCCGAATCGTAATCAATTCCAACTCCCCAGGCAGCTTCGTAATCGTCAACAATGTCCTGCGAAATCTCTCTTTTCCCATCAACAATCCGGTCTATTCCTTCACCGCTAACAAGTACAAGAGGAATCTCAATTTTATTGGCCCAGACTCCCAGTCTTGGATCGTTTAATGCCTGTAATGCATCAACCAAGGTAGAGCATAATTTGTTTCGCATGTATGTGCCACTTGTGCTGGTGTCGAAAACCGTATTACTTGGCCAATCATCATCTTTTGAAGAACCAATATAGCTGACACTTGCATCGTCTTCAGCCAAAATTATCAGCGGATAAGTTGAAGGATCGGATGTGATTTTATTAATTCCTGCCTGCGCAATCGAAGGTTCTTTTTCGGATAAGCGCATGTAATAACGGAGTGCCAGCGAATTGGCCAGTTTTCTCCATTTTGTAACATCTCCGGCATATAACACATCTTGTGTATTGTTTACATTTTTATAGTCGTCGGAACTCTTGGATAATAAAGTATTTGCAGTTTCTAAATCTTCCAGTATTCCCAGGTAAATATCTTTTTGATCATCAAATTTAGGAGCGAAATATTCTGTCCCTTCTTCTGCTTTCAATGCTTCTGAGTAAGGAGCATCTCCCCAAAGATCGGTTATTAATCCAAAGGTGTAGGCTCTGAAAATAAGTGAAACACCCTGATGAAATTCGTAATCACCTTCAATGGCCTTTTTGTGGTACTCATCAGCATTTCTTAGAATAGAGTAATAAGCTGACCAGCTTTTATCCTGATTGTCCCAGTCGTAATCGTTATGGCCACTCGACCATCCATCGAACTGAGTATGTTGCATTACCCCGGCAATATCGCCAAAACCTAAACTCACAACGGTTTCGCCAACTTTGGTGATGATGGTGGGCATTAATAAATTCAAATCGGCATTATTCGGATCAACCCCGTTGGGATTGACGTTTAAATCATCCAGGTCTTTACATGATATAACAAATGCCAAAGCAAAAGTTAACACGATTATAAAGCTATTTTTTATTTTATTCATGATCGTAATTTTTTGGTTAGAAAGTAAAACTTAGTTTGAATCCAATCGGAACAACCCACGGATCGGCGTTGTACCTTTCAACGCCCTGTTTAAATTTACCTGAACCTTCGGCCTGGAAAGCTCTTTCCGGATCGATTCCCAGTTTTGCATCTTTTGTCCAAAGCATAATGTTACGACTGTAGATCGAGAAGTTTACGTCCTCCATTCCAATTTTTTGCGTGTATTGGTTGGGTAACCTGTAACTTAACGATATTTCGCGTAGTTTAATATAATCAGCATCGAACAGGTTGGCCTCTCCAATATCCCAGGGATAACTCACTACGTAGGGTAGAAATAAAGTGCCTTCATTTCCCAGGTTCTCCTGTTCTAAAATAAATTTTCCATTCTCGTCGTAATATCCCATAACACCCGGAGCAAAAGTTCCGTCGTATACTGTTACTCCGCTAAAACCTTCAGGGAAACCGTTGTAGTCAGGAGTTGGTCCTCCAACCGGGTATAAACGATCGGCGTAAATCAGTTCATCAGCATTGGCTACAACCCAATCGCGCAATTCCTGGCTTGCTCCACCTCCCAAATCTCCCGGATCTACCAGGTTGTCTAACCAGGTTTGTGTTATTACACTTTCTGATAAGTAGCGCGAAGTTTGCGAGACATACTGACCTCCGCAACGCCAGTCAAAAGTCATGTTCAGCGTAAAGTTTTTATAATTTAATGAAGTCTGCAACCCCATAATAAAGTCGGGATTGTAATTACCAACTTTTGAATATTCTTCTTCGGCTACCCATTCGGCGTCCAGGCCGCTGCCCAAAATAGGATAGTTATAATACGGAGACAATTCGTCTTCAACCCGTTTTACTTTTCGTGAATACAGGTTGCCAACCAAACCATCGTGTGTATCATCTTTTACATATCCAACGTTTTTCACCCTTGCTTCATCCCAGAACTCAACAAAATCAATTCCTTCGGCAAGTTCCAGAATGCGTGTCTCATTTTTAGTGAAGTTAACGTTTACGTCCCATTTCCAGTTGCGTGTTTGTACCGGTGTTATTCCAACCAAAAATTCAAACCCTTTACTTTGTAGCAATCCGGCATTTACTTGTGTGCCGCTAAAACCTGTTGACGCAGCCAGCGGAACTCCCAGTATTTGGTTCCTGTTGTCAACTTTGTAATAGGTTCCGTCGAAACGCAGGCGGTTATCGAATAACCTGATTTCGGTTCCGATCTCGTACGAAGTCGCTTCTTCAGGTAGTAAATTAGGGCTGAGAATTTCACTTTGTTTGGCTAAACGGATGGCATCGCCCCACTGCCCGGCATCCTGGTAGGTTGCAAACAAACTGTAAGGATCGGTATCGTTACCAACTTTTGCCCATCCGCCTCTTATTTTAAACATGTTAACTTTTGGACCTAAATCAACAATTTCGTTGATCATTAAACTTAACGATGCTGAAGGATAAAAATAAGAACGGTTTGCTGCCGGCAGCGTACTCGACCAGTCGTTACGAGCAGTTACGTCTAAATATGCAATCTCTTTCCACGAAAGGTTTGCCATGGCATACAAACTGTTTATTTCTTTTTCATACCTGTAGTTGCTAAAGTTCAGGGCACTTGCTGCAATATTCTGAACTGTATACACGTTGGGAACGATAAGGCCGGAACCCGATTTTGAAGAGTTGCTGATAACTGATCTTTGTGAATAGAGGATGTTGCCACCGCCACTTGCTGTTACCTCAAAATCACCAAATGTATTGGTGTAGGTTGCCAGAAAGTCGGTATTCCTTTCAAAATTATTACCGTTTTTTATACCATAAGCTCCGTTGTTTGGTTCATCGGTGTAACCCGGAGCTATTTTTGATTCCTGAATTTCATCTGTTTTATTCAGCGAAAAGCGTCCCATTAAAGTAACGTGCGGTGTTATTTCCCAGTTGGCAACAATATTTCCGTAAATTCGGTTTCTGTTAAAACTATTGTTTACATCGTATGCCAGGTAATATGGATTTTCGTGGTTGCTCGAAACCCTTAGTACTTCGTCACCAGTCCGGTAATCGCTCAAATCTCTGATGTCGATATTTAAAGGATGATTATAAGCCCATTGCATTGGGTTTGTTCCGCGGTTCGATGCGGGTCTGTTGTCGGCCCAACTGTTGGTGAAATTAATATCGGTACTTACGCTAAAATTGGAGCGAACTTTTGAATTGGCGGATAAAGAAACACTGTTTTTATTTAAATCTGAATTTGGAACCAATCCATCGTGCGTCATATTGCTTACTCCTAAACGATAATTAATGTTCGAGCCGCTGCCTGAAATGGAGGCGCTGTTTGTAGTTGTAACCGCATAATCGTTTATAAAGTTTTTAATGTTGTCGGCGTACGAAACCACCTCAATTGGCACGCGAACTCCGTTAGCATCAATTGGTGATTGCCACTGCACAGCCCAATAACCTTCGTCGGTTTCCGGACCTGATCCGGTACCGTCGCCCGCACTTATTTCAGGTAAAATTCCGCCACCTACATTTTCCGGTCTGAAAGAGAAAAATCCGGTTGAAAACTTGTCTTGTACATTTAAAAAGCGTGAAGGAAGATCGAACACTGTATTGGAAGAAACAGTAACTTTCATTTTTTGGTTGTCCTTTGCTTTTTTTGTTGTGATAAGTACAACCCCGTTTCCAGCGCGGGTACCATATAACGCGGCGGCACTTGGTCCTTTCAGAATGGATACATTCTCAATCGTTTCCGGATCAAGATCGGCAATGGCGTTACCGTAATCAACCCGGTTGTCTTTACCAAAACCTCCAACATTGTTTGCAGTATTGCTCATCGGTACTCCATCAACGACGAACAAAGGCTGGTTGTCGGTACTCATCGAAGTAGCTCCCCTGATTACCATGTTAACAGTAGAACCGGTACCTCCGGTAGAACTAATTGTTACGCCGGCTACTTTCCCTGCCATTGAATTAAGCACATTTTCCTGAACAACACGGGTAAGTTCTTCGCCCGAAACTTTGCCTACCGAAAAACCCAGCGATTTTTCTTCACGTTTAATTCCAAGTGCCGTAACCACAACTTCTTCCAGTGCTTCCATACTTTCTTCCATGGTTACATCAATAACAGTTCTTCCGTTCACTTCAATTTCCTGGTATTTAAATCCTATAAATGAAAAAACAAGTAGTGCATTTCCTGGAACCTTTATGCTGTATTTTCCATTGGAATCGGTAACTGTACCATTGTTGGTTTCAAATTGAATTATACTTAGGCCGGGAAGCGGGCTCCCGTCAACTGCCGAAGTAACTACTCCGGTTACCGTTATGGTTTGTTGTTGCGTTGTTTTGTCTCCTGCATTCGAAGCAACAGCAACTGAAAGTAAAAATGCAGTTAAAACGAAGGAGAAGAACACCTTCGTAAGTATATGGATTGAATTTCTCTTATTCATATTCGTTTATTTGAATGGTTTAATTAACTACTTCGAAAGTCAGAATTAATGCAGTCGTGCTTAGTACAATAAGCGGATCCATATTTACAATTGCATCAGGACTCATTGTTAGAAATACGACCAATCGCATGGAATTATCTGTAATTTCTTCTACCATTACCTTTGGGAAAAAATCACGGGCAGCAATAAACTCAGTAGAATTTGGAAAATCAATGGTCATCACGTTTGGGTAGGTGACAATCGGAATTCCATTATCAAGCCCTGTTGCAAAGTTGGGAATAGTAGGAACCGAGAAGTTTTCATTTTCAGTAAAAACGAATGTTGCGTTTTCTTCCGGAGTATAAGTCGTTAATGCAAAGGCATCTTGTCCGAATACGGCAGCACCGCCTGTTTTGGTAATGTTTGTTAGTCCGAGTTGTTGCATTACCATAGCATAAACAATTCCACCAAACGAAGAACCATCTGTAGTGTTATGTTTAAAACTTCCATCGTAGTAAAAAGTAAATTCGTCGTTATAGGCCTCTTTTAGTCCTAAATACAAATCAAAAGCTCCGGTTGGCAGGTATTCAATCCCGTCATCGAATAATGATAGCTCTGCATCCGAATTCACCAGCTTGTCGTTTACCGAATGTGCCTGTGCCATCTTCCAGGTTTTGCCATCGTAGCCGGGTTTAGTATGATCTCCGGTAAGCAAGGCATAAGGTGTGAGAGCAATGGCTAAATTTACCTCGGCGGTTGCCGAATTGCCGACTTCGTCGGTTGCAGTTAATGTGGCTATATAGTAACCACCTTCTTCATAAACATAAACCGGATCCTTTTCAGTGCTGGTATTTCCATCTCCAAAATCCCACATCCATGATACTGCACTGTGAGTTAATGCTGTAAAAGCTACCTGTTGCCCGTCTAGACTGTAAAAAATTTCTGCGGAAATTGGAAACGTTGGTCTTGACGTTTCGTCATCGCACGAAAGGAATAGAAATATTCCGAAAATGATAACAGTAAACAAAATTAGTTTTTTCATAATATGATAGATTAGGTTAAAAATTTACTTCTTGTTTTTCTGTGAGGAAGGAGGATATTATCCGCAATGGTACTTGCAATTCGTAAATATGTGCATAGTAAAAAATATTATATTACGTGCTATCTTTCTGTTTTGTTTGTTTTTAGTAATGATAAATTAATGATTATTTCGAAATATTTGGTCAATATTTTTTAATTTTTTAAAGTTAAAAATGTATTCAGGCAAAAACATATGGAAATTTGTTTGTATTGCATTAAATTTTAACCGGCTTACATCAGGGAAGAAATTAATACAATATGGGTTAAAAAAGCATTAGGAATGAACTAAATAAATATTAAACTTTGAACGGTATATCTTGTAATAATTTTTGAATCAGTTTTTATTTTAGAATGAAATACGTGTAATTGAGATTGCTTAATTCTTTACAAGACGACATTTTGTGAAAGTGGTACCAACTTGAATCTTAGGATTTTAAATTTTATCAGGTTAAATGATGAAACGAATTAGAAAATCATCAAAAAGAAGAAATCGAATTCTGGCAATTTTCTTATTCATAATGCTGATTGCTTATTTGGGAGTTCTCTATCCTTTATGGGGTGTGTTTTTTAATAAGCAACGCCACGGAAATCCACCACTCACACCTGCCTGGGCATTGGAATGTTGGCTTTGGGAAGATGATTATAATACCGCTGAATATGTTGATACTTTACTGGCCGGATACGCAAAACATGATATTCCCGTAAGAACAATTATGATTGATAGTCCGTGGAGTACGCGTTATAACGATTTTAATGTGGATAGCTTACTTTATCCTGATCCGCAGAAGTGGTTTGGTTCGTTAAAAGAAAAAGGGTATCGCGTAGTACTTTGGATGACATCGATGGTTGACAGTTATGATAAAGACACACGTTTCAAAGATTCGCTGGACTTTTTTAATCATGCGGAAGAGAGTGGATATCTGGCAGCAAATGGAAGACAAATAAAATGGTGGAAAGGGAAAGGGGGATTTATTGATTATTCCAATCCGGAAACCATAAAATGGTGGCGTGGTTTGCAGCAAAATTTGTTCGATTACGGAATTGATGGCTGGAAACTGGATGGTACTGCTACCTTATTTTTTAACAGGAAGTGGAAAGTGCCCTTTTTTTATCAGTCTTCGCACACCGGGATGATGACCACGCGAAAGTATATGGACCATTATTACCGCGATGAATATTTGCATGGACTTACTCAAAATTCTGAATTTATTACACTTTCACGATCCGTTGACCGGGGATATCATCCCGAAGGATTTGCTCCGGTTGATGCAGCTCCGGTTACCTGGGTGGGCGACCAGCGTCATTCCTGGAAATCAGAAGGTGACGGTTCGGATACGGTTGATATTGCAATGGATGGAATAGAGGGAATTGAAATGGCCATGGATAATGTTCTGAAAAGTGCAAAATTGGGTTATAATATTATTGGTTCCGATGTGGCCGGTTTTTCGGGAAGAGTGATTCCACCTCGTTTATATATTCGCTGGGCGCAGTTTTCTGCCTTCTGTGGTTTGTTTTTAAACGGAGGTCATGGCGACCGGATGTTGTGGAATCGATCAGAACAGGAATTCGAGATAATCCGCCGTTTTTCGTGGTTACATACCGAGCTTATTCCATACATATATACATACGTAGTTAAAGCGCACAATGGTGGCAATGTATTACAAAGACCGGTAAAAGGAAAATACCATTATTTGTTTGGTGAAAACTTTTTAGTGGCTCCAATTTATAAAGATGAATTGAAGAATGAGGTTACACTGCCTGAAGGAGAATGGCGCTATTTTTTTGATGACAAAGAAGTTGTAAAAGGCCCTGTAAAGTTTAACAAAGAGTTTACGCTGGAAGAGTATCCGGTTTATCTTCGCGAAGGTGCAATTGTTCCAATGGATATAAAACGTAACTATACAGGGATTGGAGACCAAAATTCCGAAGGGTATTTAACGCTGTTAATTTATCCCAACGGAACGAGTGAATTTACGGTCCATCATCCGGATAAGAGCGGGAGTACAACCATTAATGTTCAGGAAGACGAACAATCCATACAAATTCATCTTAATAGCATTCGTAAGCCGCACATTTTAACCGTTAATATGAATGAAGCGCCATCAAAAGTGGAAATGGATGGTACAGTCCTTCGTAGTCCGGATAAATATTTTTTCAATCCCGAAAAGCATAAATTATTTATAAAAACGGAAAATTATACTGCAGGGAAATACACTATTGTCAGATGAGGTTAATGATACGTTTTTCTCTTCAGGGGGTAAACTTGCTGCGAACGAAAAACCGGTGTGATTTACGCTAAATTGAAAAGAATACCAGAAAATAAAAGTCAGATGAGAAATAAAAGTAATCAAATAGTTCTTGGAGTGACAGCACTGCTTTTGCTGTTTTATGTTGATTTGTTCGCTCAACGTTACGATAAATTTGAGGGTGGGGGAGCACCCGATCCGCAATTAAGTCAAAAAGATAATGATTATATCGACCGACAAGCTGCTGTATTTCTTGATTCTGTACTGTCTATATTAAATACATATCCGCCGGCACCAATAAAGCAGGAAGCCCGCGAGAGAGCCTGGGCAAAACTATTGCTCGATGCGGTTTTTCACGAACATTTTGCCGCACAAAGAAAACCGGTTCAGCAGTTTTTTCATCAACGAATTGGGCAGGTAATTAATGATTTGGAGAGCACAAAAGTGGAATACGGTGCCAAGGTCTGGAAAATATACGATATGGGATTTATTGTAAGAACCAAATCGGTTACCCTTGCTTTTGACTTGGTGAGTGGAATTACCTCCAGCTCTGAAGATTTTGCACTTAGTCCGGAAGAAATAGGCAAGTTGGTAGGTCATTGCGATGTATTATTTATCAGCCATAGACACGAGGACCATGCAGAAAAAAGTGTTGCTGCCCAATTTATAGTTCAAAATAAGCCTGTTGTGGCACCTGAACAAATGTGGAAAGATGATCCGCTTTATGATAAAATTACCCATTTGGAACGAATGGTTAACAAAAGCCAGAAACTAAAACTGGCCGATTTGGAGCTTGACCTTGTTATTTTTCCGGGACATCAAATGCGTTCCATCGATAATAATGTTGCGTTAGTTACAACACCCGATGGAATTACCGTGGCTCATTTGGGCGATCAGATTAATGAAGGTGATTTTATGCTGGATTACCAATGGATTGATAAAGTTGGAACAAATTACAACGTGGATATACTAATGCCGGCTGCCTGGACTATGGATATATTGCGCATTGTTAAAGAATTTAATCCAAAAGTAGTTTTGCCGGGCCATGAACTGGAATTGGGACATACTGTTTGGGATCGTCTTCCTTATTGGGGCGATGATGAGTATCTTGAATTGAATTATAATATGCTCAAACAGTCAGAATATCCTGTAGTTGTGTTGACTTGGGGCGAATCTTTTTTTTATCAGCCATGATTGAATAAACGAGGCCTGCAGCTCATTTATTCAGTCTTGTATTAAACCAAATTATTATTTACTACTAAAAATACACTTTCGTAGTGATCAGCTAAAAGGATTTAGCGGGCAATGCATCTACTGCTTGATGATGAGGTAGTTATCGGCCATTTGTATACTATATTGATTCTAAAAGGAACTACATCGGTGTATTTCTTTGTAGAAGGGGCAATATTTGTTAGGTATTTTCCAAAATTAACGAAGTATCAATGTAACTCTTCACATAATTTTACAACGTACTTGAAATGTTAAAAAAAGGTAGAAAGAGAATAAGTCGTAAATTTTTGTGTTAGCAATAAGCTATCTGATACGATTTAGCAGGTTTTTACACATTTTAAGGTTTTGGTTTAACGTAAACTAATAAATAAAATGAAATCATCACGAAGAGAATTTTTAAAGAAAAGTACTGTGACCGGAGCCGGAGCCATAATTGCGCCCACGGTAATTTCATCGAATGTATTTGGCGCAAACGACAGGATTAATGCGGCAGTACTTGGTGTAAATGGTCGGGGGAAAAGCCATATTTCAGGTTTAATGAATCAGAAGAATGTTCAGGTTGCTATTTTATGCGATCCTGATTTAAATATTGCCAATAAAAGAGCTGGTGAATTTAAAGAAAAGTACGGCAAGACAGTAATTGTAGAGCAGGATTTACGCAACGTGATGGATAATAAGGATATTGATGTGGTAAGTATTGCCACACCCAATCACTGGCACTCGCTATCCGTAATCTGGGCGTGCCAGGCCGGTAAAGATGCCTATGTTGAAAAACCGGGTTCTCACAATATCTGGGAAGGCCGTAAAATGGTTGAAGCAGCAGAGAAATACGACCGTATTGTACAGCACGGTGTGCAGCTGCGAAGTTCACCGGCGGTACAGGAAGCCATCCAGCTGATGCGCGATGGTTATATTGGCAGAGTTTATATGGCCCGCGGTCTGGTGTTCCGCGAACGTGGCGACATTGGTAATAAAGGATTTTCACCGGTACCGGAAGGAATAAATTATGACTTGTGGACCGGCCCGGCACCTAAACGTCCGTTTACCGAAAACCTTGTACACTATAACTGGCACTGGCACTGGGATTATGGAAATGGTGACGTGGGTAACCAGGGAATTCATGAAACCGATCTTTGTATGTGGGGACTGGATGTTGGTTTACCAACCAAAATTACCTCGATGGGAGGTAAGTTTCTGTGGGACGATTGTAAAGAAGTGCCTGAAGTACTGACATCGGTTTATCATTATCCTGAAGAAAACAAGATTATTCAATTTGAAGTACGTCCGTGGCATACCAATACCGAAGAAGGAGTAACGGTAGGTAATATTTTTTATGGCGATAAAGGTATTTTGGTTGTTGACGGTTACAGCGAATATAAAACCTACCTGGGAAAAGACCGTGAGCCCGGGAAATCGGGTAGCGACGGTGCAATGCAGGCTTCGGGTATTGACCGAGGTGCAGGTGGCACGGATGGTCACTTTGCCAATTTTATTGCAGCGGTTCGTGCCCACGACAAAACCCTGTTAAACGGGCCTGTTGAAACGGCTCATTTATCGTCGGCACTGGCTCATTTAGGTAACATTGCCTACCGCACAGGAAAAGTATTGACCTTTAATCCTGATTCGGAACGCTTTGTAAATGATCCTGAAGCCGATTTAATGTTAACACGTAATTACAGGAATTCGTACGTAGTTCCCAAAATTGTATAAAAAGCATGAAAGGGGGAGGTTTTGCCAAACCCTTCTTTTTTTTAACTAACTAATAACTAAAGCCTGGAAAACGAAAACAATATTTTGAAAACCAACAACTAATAAACAATGTATACCAGGACAATTATTTTTTTTGCTTTTGCCTTTTGCGGATTGTTAATGTTTAGCGGATGCGGAGACGATAAGCAACAAGTTGAGATTAATGTGAATAATGGATCTAAAAAAGTAGATGTATTGATTGATGGCAGTTTGTTAACTTCCTACATTTTCCCTGAAACCATTATGAAACCTACGCTCTGGCCTATCATGTCGTCGGCAGGCAATATGGTAACGCGAAGCTTTCCACTGGCCGATAAAGCAGGAGATCGCGTTGATCATCCCCATCACGTAGGAGCATGGTTAAATTATGGCGATGTAAACGGTCTTGATTTCTGGAATAATTCTGAGGCCATACCCGAATCCAAGAGACACCAATACGGAACCATTTATCATCGATCAGTTGATAAAGCAGAAAGCGGAAATGGAAACGGTGTGCTGGTTACCACTTCTGATTGGAAGTCGGTAGACAAGCAGACGCTTTTGGAAGAAAAAACACGTTTTGAATTTATTGCTGTATCGCCAGAGGTACGGATTATTGACCGTACAACGACGCTAAAGTCAGTTGTCGAAGAAGTAAAATTTACCGATAATAAAGAAGGAGTGTTTGCGATACGTGTAGCCAGAGAACTGGAACTTCCTTCGGAAAAGCCCACCGAACTTGTCGATTCACACGGAGTAGTAACCAAAGTAAATAAGATGGACAATTCGAATATTACAGGTAACTACCGCAGTGCCGAAGGAATTGAAGGCGAAGATGTTTGGGCCACACGTTCGCGATGGATGAAACTTTCGGGCAAAATTAATGGTGAAAATATTTCATTGATAATAATCGATAATCCGTCGAATGTTGGTTACCCAACTTACTGGCATGCTCGTGGTTATGGATTGTTTTCTTCCAATACTTTGGGACATAAAGTATTTTCTGACGGAAAAGAAGAACTCAATTTAACTTTGAAAAAAGGAGAATCAACAACTTTTAAATATCGGATGGTTATTACGTCTAATGAAATAACAGATAAAGAAATAAATTTGTTGGCCAACGAATTTGCCAGAAAGTAAGCATCTGTTCATTCTATATTTCCTTTTACTCATAAACAAGTACTCGAAAATTTCTTGATAGTATAGCTATGTCCCACCGCGTACGGAATGGTGTAGACTGCAGGATCGTAGCCAGAATAAGAAATGTGGGTGTTTGAATAGGAGCGATAGGGAATTGGGGCTTATTCTGATATAAACCGATACAATTTATTGTATAAATTTTATGCTATATAAACTACAGCAGGAATCAAAAAAAATTAAAATGTAGAGTCAATTTCTAAATTGAAATAGCCAAAATAAATACGGCCAAAAAATTATTCAAACCCATCATTTTCCGGATGGTAACTAAATTATAAAAATCCATAGTTAGTTTAAATTTAAAATAATCTTTATGAAAAGAAGAATGTTACAGACATTGCTGTTTGTATTGTTTTCAATGTTTTGTGCTACGACCTATGCCCAAACAAATGTAATCGGTACAGTACAGAGTGATGATGGAGAACTCCTTCCTGGAGTATCTATTTTGATTAAGGGTACAACTACTGGTGTTGTAACCAATTTTGATGGAAATTACAATCTTGTTGGAGTTCCCAACGATGCAACTCTTATCTTTTCCTTTGTTGGAATGACAACACAAGAGGTTGTAGTTAATGGACGATCTACAATCAATGTTACATTGGTATCGTCAATGATTGGTGTTGACGAAGTGGTTGTTACAGCATTAGGTATTTCTCGTGAAAAAAAATCGTTGGGATATGCCGTTGCCGAAGTAGACGGTGAAAGTGTTCAAACTGTTGCTCAGGAAAACGTATTGAATGCCCTGGCGGGTAAAGTTCCTGGTGTGGCCATTAGTTCAACCGGTGGTGCCGGATCTTCTGTAAGTATGGTAATTCGTGGTGCTTCATCGTTAACCAGCGATAACCAGCCTTTGTTTGTTGTCGACGGAATTCCGATGAATAATACATTGAACAATGTAGGTTCAATAGGAAAGGACAACAAACCGGATTACGGTAATGCTATTTCTGATTTAAATCCGGATGACATTGAAAGTATGTCGGTATTAAAAGGACCAAGTGCAGCAGCTTTGTATGGATCTCGTGCTGGTAATGGTGTTGTTTTAATCACTACCAAATCAGGTAAGAAAGGAAAAGGATTAGGTATTAACTTTACTTCGAATACGGTTATTGAAACACCATACAAGTTTTTGGATAATCATAACTTGTTTGCAAATGGTCAGCGTCCCTTTACGCAGGACAATCGTCCGAATAACGGACTGGATTACTATCTGGTACCTGCAGGTGATTCGTATTGGGTTGGACCACAGCTTGATCAGGGAATGATGGCTTATCAGTGGCCTTATTTTAACGAAAATGGTGTACTTACTGCAAGGCCTTTAGAATCGCATCCTGATAATGCCAGGGATTTTTTCGAAACAGGTATTACTTCCAATAATTCACTTTCTATAACTAATTCGAACGAAAAAGTGGATTACAGAATTTCATACAGTAATATGCAGAACAAAGGGATTATTCCAAACAGTGATTTGAATAAAAACTCGATTGGTATGAATTCGACGTTGCGATTAACAGATAAATTATCGGTCAGTTCAAGTTTGAATTTCGTTTCTAATGGAGCAGACAACCGTCCCTCTACAGGTAACCGTGGAACAAACCCACTTCAGGCTTTGTATGATATCAACTCGCACATCGATATCAATGACCTTAAAAACTATTGGGTACCCGGGCAAGAGGGCTTGCAACAAAATGCTCCGTACAATCTTCGAGTAAATCCAGACGGGACTTACGAAAAGGGAAATATTATCAATAATCCATATTTTATTGCCAACGAAGTAAATAACGGTTTTCAGAGAGACAGGATTTACGGTAACGCTCGTATGGATTATGAGCTAAATAAAGAATGGTCGGTAATGGCTCGTTATACGCACGATCAGTTTAATGAGAAACGTGAAACCAAAATAGCTCCAAGTTATACTGGCGATGCAAATGGCGTTTACGGTATACAAAATTTGTACAGATTGGAACAAAATGCCGACTTTTTAATTTCGTATAAAAAGAACCTTGAAAGCTGGAGTTTGAACGCTTCTGGTGGTGGTAATTTTATGTACCAAAATGCCGAAAATAACAAGGCTGCAACTAAAAATGGTGGTTCTGGTTTGGTGATCCCCGGAGTTTATTCTCTTGATAATATTGCCCCTGATAACTTAGATTATTCATCGGCAAAAAGTGAAAAAGCTATTTTCAGTGTTTATGGTTTAGCATCATTAGGATACAAAAATGTGGTTTATCTTGATGTAACAGCGCGTAACGACTGGTCGAGTACGCTTCCTGTAGAAAACCGTTCTTATTTTTATCCATCAGCTTCGTTAAGTCTTTTGCTGGACAATATGTTTGATTTAGGACCTAATGTGTCGATGGCCAAATTACGTGGAGGATGGGCAATGGTTGGTAACGATACCGATCCTTACAAACTTATGCCAGTAATGGATAACGATGGTAACTGGGGAAATTATCCATTGCTTTCCACGTCATCAACATTATTATTATCTGATTTAAAACCTGAAATTCAAACTTCGTGGGAAATTGGTGCCGACCTTGCTTTTTTTGAAAACCGGGCGCGTTTTGAAGGAACTTATTATAATTCAGAAAACAAAAACCAGATTTTAAGTATAGGACTTCCTCCATCTTCGGGGAACACTTCAAAACAAATTAATGCAGGATTAATAGCAAGTAAAGGAATTGAACTTTCTATTGGCGGAACACCCATCCAAACCAGCAACCTGTCTTGGGATGTAAACTTTGTTTATACAAAAAACAGAACAACAGTAAAAGAATTGGCAGATGGATTCGACTACATTAAACTTTGGACAGATGCAAAAGGTGGCGCAGTAACACGTGTCGGAGACGAAATCGGTCAAATAGTTGATGATATTATGGTACGGGTTGATGATCCGACATCTCCTTATCATGGCTGGCCAATTATCGACAATGAAGGCTGGGAAAGTTCTGACAACTGGGAAAATTATATGGACTCGGGTAATGATAAAGCTGTTATTGCTAATTTTAATCCCGATTTTATGTTGGGGATGCAAACCGCGTTATCGTATAAAAAGTGGAAAGTTAGTGCAAGTTTTGACTGGAGAATCGGTGGACAATTTATTTCTCAAACTATGCGTTACGGTGAATCAGACCTACACAGTCAACGCTGGTTAGACAAAACCCTGAAATTGAACGATATGTCGGGAGCGGAGAGAGCAGAATACCTTAAAGATAATGCCGACAAATATTTGTCTCCTGATGGAGAGTTTTTTGTTCTTGTTGGAGGACCAAGTATCGGTTACGGAGGCCTGCCTCATACCGAAGATGGTATTACATTAAACGATGGTGTATTTATGCCGGGAGTTCAAGGTTATTACGATGATAACGGCAAATTTGTAATGACTCAGGAAAATCTTGGCGACGAAGGAACAGCAATGATTCGTTATCAGGATTATTATGGTTGGGGATACACCCGTTGTGCAATGTTTGATGCTGACTATATTAAATTGCGTGAAATCTCAGTCTCATATCAGTTGCCCCAATTTAAATCTTTAGGAATACAAAATGCGTCTGTTTCACTGTACAGTCGTAATATTCTGCTGTGGACAAAAGCAGGTATTGGTATCGATCCGGAAACTGCTTTCCAGGCCGAAACAAGTAGTCAGGGTGGCGGCAGCCAGTTCAAACAGGGAATTGAGAGATATAATGTAAATCCATGGACCATTCCAGTGGGGATTAAATTAAATGTAACTTTTTAATTCGGTAAATTATAAATTATGAAATTATTAAAAGCAACATACAAATTGCTGTTTGTTCTGTTAGTTGTTTCGTTCGCATCGTGCAACGATTACCTGACAGAGTTGAATGAGAATCCTAACGGAGTAAACCCGGAAGATGTTAATCCGAACCTTATGCTACCTAAGATTATTTCACAAACGGGAACAGAATATCTGAAAGAAAGCTTTAACAGCAGTACTGCCGGAGTGATGCAATATGTACAACTTAGCGGATGGGGAAACTCATTAAATAAGTATACCTGGAACGGTACTGAAGCATGGGATAAACAATATGGGATACTGAGAAATGCAAAACATTTATACAACCGTGCTGGCGATGAAGATATGGAATTTCATCAAGCGGTGGCAACAGTAATACGCGTATTTAACTTCGGATATATCACCGACAGCTGGGGTGATGCACCATATAGTGCTGCTGTTAATTCTCAGGAAGGCGGACAAGAAGATCTTTTCCCGGCGTTTGATTCTCAGGAAGAAATTTACAGAGGAATTATTGAGGAATTAAAAACAGCAAACACCTTGCTGTCGAAAACAACAGGCGAATACGTGGGTATGGATGGTAATGCCGATTTTATTTATGGAGGAGATCCTGAAAAATGGAGAAAAATGGCTAATTCACTAATGCTACGATACTATATGAGAGTTTCTGAGAAATTACCTGATTATGCAAAAGAAGGTATCGAAGAAATTATTTCAAATCCAAATCAGTATCCGATTTTTACTTCAAGCGATGATGATGCAACAATGAGTTTTATAGGTTCTTCCACTGATGACTCGTGGCCGTCAAATACAACATACGATGTTTCACAGGATGAATACACCAGGATTCAGCTATGTGCAGGATTTAGGGATGTTTTGGTTGATTACAATGATCCACGTATTGCAGTTTGGTTTAATGAAGTAAAAGTACCAATTAAACTTTCGGATAAATATGATGAAGCAGATGTAATTGTTGATGGAATAAGATATGTACATGTTGATTCATTGGAAGCATTAAACTATGTTGTTTACAACAGAGACACATGGGTTGATGACATTAACGCTGAAAAAACCTTAATTGATACGATGAATTATGCAGGTATGCCAATTGCTTCAAGTACTGGTGACGGATCTGGTTGGAACTTAAATCCGGATAAGGTTCAGGGAGGTCCCAATGTGCATAATTCAGCTCTTGATGATAAATATAAAGCGGCAAGCGGAGATATGCTTAGAGCAAGGTTAATATCATATTCCGAGGTTTGTTTTATCCTGGCAGAAGCAGCTCAAAAAGGATGGAACGTTGGTTCACAGCAAACCTGGTACGAAGAAGGAATTAGAGCTTCTTTCGAGGTATGGGGAGTTAGTGCTGATTATGATACATATATTGTAGGTGAAGGTGTTGCATATGATGGAACTCAGGAACAGATAATGACACAAAAATGGATAGCAAACTGGACAGCTGCCCATGAATCATGGTGCGATTGGAAGAGAACAGGTTATCCGGTGTTAACCGTTGGGCCAAAAGGATTGCGCGATGCTATGCCACTAAGAAAGAAGTACCCTGCAGATGAAATTGCCAGAAATAATGCAAATTATGCAGTGGCAAGAGAAGGTTTAGTGGAAACTTCATTTACAGCAACTGATGGTAAGGACAGTGCCTGGTCGAAATTCTGGTTATTACAGGGCACCAATAAACCCTATTGATTAATTAGGTATTTTTTCTAAAAAGTTTTTTGAGAGGCTGTCCAATTTATTTGGACGGCCTTTTTTTTAAAAGGAATATCTGGCTGGTGAATAATAAGTAAAGAACAATTAGAATATTGAAATATACAGAAAAGCCAACTTTTTTTAATAAGAATCGTTATAGCAACAATAAGAATTGTAGCAGGTCAATTAATTTGATTTTGGCTCAACTGAACAGTAAAAAGGTGTTAACTGAACTTGATTAATTTCTCTTGTTTAACATCGGCATATAAATTACTCTAGTGCAATAAACATAATACCTTGTTGGCATAATGTAATAACCAAAAAAATAATCTATGAATATTGTTTTAAAAAAAAATCAAATTGCAATATGCTAAAAGGATTTAGCATATCGTTCTGTGTTTTGTCTGATGTTCAATTAGTTACAAATAGTGTGTATGTAATATTGATTTAATTTAATGTTAAGTAAAGGTATTGTAATGCAATGGGGGTAAAATATGTTAGGTATTGTGCAAAATTAACGAAGTATCTGTTTTATGCTTCTCATAATTTTACAAAGAGCTTAAAATGTTAAAATATGTTTTAAGCGCTAAAGAATGAAGATGTATAATATTAACAATATAATAGTTTGTAGAGTAGAATACGTTTTAACAAATTTTAGGTTTTTAGGATTGACGTTAATCAGATATACTGATCATTCAATATTTTATAAAGTACAATTAAGAGTAATGAAAAATTTCTGGATAAGCATAGTTATATTAGGCATGACAATGGGAACTGCATGGGCAGTGCGTGGCCAGTTTGGGCACGAACAGGGAGCTGCCTGGGCAGGGGCTATTGGCGCTTTCGGACTGATCATTGTTTCAAACCGGAAAGATTGGCTGCAGAAATTATTTGTTACGGCACTTGCATCTGCTATCGGATGGGGTGTTGGTGGTATGATTAGCTATGGTGTGGTTGTTGGGTACGGAAGAAGTGAAAGTTTACCCAATGCCTTTTATGGTCTGTTAATGTTATTTGTAATTGGCGGATTATACGGTATGCTGGGTGGTGGATTAACGGGTCTTTCACTTGAATCGTCAGCAAAAAGGCGTGTAAACTGGGGAAGCCTGATTGCTGAAATGGTAGCCGGCGGATTACTTTCTTACGGTTTTCTGATTATGCAACTTGGGATTAAAATGACTCCTCCACGTTCTGAAGCCTGGGCTTTTTGTCTTGGAGCAGGATTAGCTATGATTTGGTATATGGCTCGCAATAAATTTAATTCATCCTTACGACTGGCTATTTACACAACTTTGGGAGCCGGCTTTGGTTTTGCCTTTGGAAATTTTTTGCAGGTACTCGGAAATGTTCTGGAGATTCAATTTAATATGTGGAATGTGATGGAATACAGTATTGGCTTCTTTGGAGGATCATCACTGGCGTATGGTGTATTTACCTCAACTTGGCCTGATACGTCGAATGAGCCATTGGAAGCTTGGAAACACAAAACTTCATTGTTGATTGTAGTTGCTTTAATTCCGTTAATTGTATTTAAAGAGTCATTACTGTTTAATACGTTGCTAAACCGATTAAGCACAATAGCTTCCAGCGAAATTATTGCACTTTGGAGTAGTATGGTGTCACTATGCACCATTGTTGCTGTAATAGTAATAATTTGGTACATGGCAGCTAAAAGCTCGTTCATACTCGATAAAAATAGAGCATGGCTTGTTTTTCTTTTATACCTTGTGTTGTACGTTGTTGTAAGTTTCATTGTGTCAGGTCTTTTTGCAGGAGTAGTGCATCTGAATCATTGGTTGTATGTTGTAAACCTGGTTGTAATTCTTCCGGTACTAAGAAAAAGTATATCACCCTTTAATTACGGTGGGCGATTTAGTGTAACCCTTCTGAATGGCTGGCCCTATTACCTGGCTGTAGTAGTTATTCTAATTTTTTTATTCGCCTTGTTATTAACAAATATTCATGGAGAAATGAGTGGAGCACATAATCGGTTTTAACACAAATACAGATAAGGAGATAATTATAATAATAACCGCTATAAACTTTAAGCCTAGTAATTAAATATTAATCAAATTGACGTTAAATACTATAAAATAGAAAAAGTATGTGAAGATATGTTGTATTATAAATTAGATAACTGAAACTATAACTGATTTCAAATCCCATAATGAATGCATGGGACCAAATAACGAAATAACCTTAATTAGTTTAATTTAAATTAATCTTTATGAAAAAAAGAATGTTACAAACACTCTTGTTTGCATTATTTACTTTGTTTAGTGCAGCTACTTTTGCACAAACAACCGTAAGTGGTACAGTACAGAGTGAAGAAGGAGAACTCCTTCCCGGAGTTTCAATTTTAATTAAAGGGACAACTTTTGGAGTTGTTACCGATTTGGATGGAAATTACACCCTTAGTGGAGTGCCCGCAGATGGAATTCTTGTCTTTTCGTTCGTTGGAATGACAAAGCAGGAGATTCCTATCGATGGAAGATCAACAATCAACGTTACTTTGGCTTCATCCTCAATTGGAGTTGATGAAGTAGTTGTGACTGCATTGGGGATTTCGCGTGAAAAGAAATCACTTGGCTATTCTGTTGGCGAAGTTGATGGTGAAAGCTTACAAAAAGTTGCTCAGGAAAACGTATTGAACGCACTTTCCGGTAAAGTTGCAGGTGTGGCCATTAGTTCTACCGGTGGACCAGGATCGTCGGTAAGTATGGTAATCCGGGGAGCTTCATCGTTAACCAGTGACAACCAGCCTTTGTTTGTTGTTGATGGTGTTCCAATGAACAATACGCTAAATAACGTAACTTCAATTGGTAGAGACAACAAACCGGATTATGGTAATGCAATATCGGATTTAAATCCTGATGATATTGAAAGTATGTCGGTTCTAAAAGGACCAAGTGCAGCTGCACTTTATGGCTCACGTGCCGGTAACGGAGTTGTGCTGATTACAACCAAATCAGGCAAGAAAAGTAAGGGGTTAGGAGTTAATATTAGTTCGAATACAGTTATCGAAAGTCCTTATAAATTTTTGGAGAAACATACATTGTTTGCCAACGGCCAACGTCCGTTTACTCAAACTGATCGTCCCAATAATGGTTTGGACTATTATTCAGTTCCCGTAGCCGATTCTTATTGGGTGGGACCTGAGCTTGACAAAGGAATGATGGCATATCAATGGCCTTATTTTGATGAAAACGGCGCACTTACTGCCACTCCTTTAATCTCACATCCTGATAATTATAAAGATTTTTTTGAAACCGGTATTACTACAACCAACACCGTTTCACTGAATAATTCGACCGAAAAAGTGGATTACAGGCTATCGTATAGTAATATGGAAAACAAAGGAATTATTCCTAACAGCGATTTACATAAAAACTCGATCGGTATGAATTCTACGTTGCGATTGACAGATAAACTATCTGTTGGTTCAAGTATTAATTTTGTGTCGAATGGAGCCGATAACCGTCCTTCAACAGGAAACAGGGGAACGAACCCACTTCAGGCATTATACGATCTTAACTCACATATCGATATTAACGACCTGAAAGATTACTGGGAACCAGGAAAAGAAGGTATTGAACAGAGAGCTCCATATAACCTGGAGGTAAATCCTGATGGAACCTACGATAAAGGAGATGCAATTAACAACCCATATTTTCTTGCCAACGAAGTAAATAATAGTTTCCAAAGGGACAGATTCTATGGCAATGCTCGCATTGATTATGATATTACCAAAGAATGGTCTTTAATGGTTCGTTACACTCACGATCAGTTTCATGAGAAACGTGAAACCAAAATTGCTCCAAGTTATACGGGCGATGCAAATGGGGTTTACGGGTTACAAAATTTATACAGACTGGAACAAAATGCTGACTTTTTATTAGGTTACAACAAAACAGTCAATGACTGGAGTATAAATGCTTCAGCGGGTGGTAACTATATGTACCAGTTTGCCGAAAATAATATGGCAGCGACTAAAGACAGAGGTTCGGGTTTGGTTGTACCTGGTGTTTATAACCTGGGTAACATCGCACCTGATAATTTGAATTACTCGTCGGGAATGAGCGAAAAAGCAATCTACAGTTTATATGCTTTGGCATCGTTTGGTTACAAAGATGTTGCTTATCTTGATTTAACCGCACGTAACGATTGGTCAAGTACTTTGCCAGTAGAGAACAGATCTTATTTCTATCCATCTGCATCGTTGAGCTTGTTATTAAACAATGCCTTTGATATGGGACCAAATGTTTCTCTTGCCAAAATTCGTGGAGGTTGGGCAATGGTAGGTAACGATACCGATCCATATAAACTAATGGCGAATATGAATGACAACGGATCTTGGGGAAATCAAATCATGTTGTCTACTTCAGGAACACTGTTATTACCAAATTTAAAACCTGAGATTCAAACATCTTGGGAAATTGGTGCCGATCTTGCATTATACGAAAACCGTATCAGGTTTGAAGGAACTTACTATAGTTCAGAAAACGAAAACCAAATTTTGAATATTGGTCTTCCGGTTTCTTCAGGTTACTCATCAAAACAAATTAATGCCGGTTTAATTGCCAGTAAAGGTATTGAACTTGCATTTGGTGGAACACCAATTCAGACCAGCGATCTAACTTGGGATGTGAATTTTGTTTTCTCGAAAAACAGAACAACAGTAAAAGAACTGGCCGAAGGATTTGATTACATTACCCTGTGGACTGATGCAAAGGGTGGTGCCGTTACAAGAGTTGGCGACGAAATTGGTCAGATAGTGGATGATATTTTGGTTCGTGTTGATGATCCTACATCTCCTTATCACGGCTGGCCGATAATTGATGATGAAGGTTGGGACGATTCTGACAATTGGGAAAATTATATGGAACCTGGCGACAACACAGCTGTAATTGGCAACTTTAATCCCGATTTTACAATGGGAATGCAAACTGCATTGACTTATAAAAACTGGACCATCAGCGCAGCCCTGGATTGGAGAGTTGGAGGACAATTTGTGTCTCAAACTTTCCGTTATGGAGAATCAGATTTACACACTCAACGCTGGATCGACCGCACGCTTAAATTAAACGACATGAGCGGTGCAGAAATGGCACAATATCTTAAAGATCATGCCGATCAATACTTATCTCCTGATGGTGAGTTCTTTGTTGTAGTGGGTGGACCAAGTGCTGAATACGGCGGTTTAGAACATACAGAAGATGGCATTACACTTAACGATGGTGTATTTATGCCGGGTGTTCAGGGTTACTACGATGATAACGGACATTTTGTAATGACACAGGAAAATCTGGGAGGTGCAGGAACACCAACTATTCGTTACCAGGATTTCTATGGCTGGGGGTATACACGGAACGCGATGTTCGATGCCGACTTTATTAAGCTTCGCGAAATATCAGTTTCTTACAAGTTGCCACCACTCCAATCTATCGGAATCCAAAATGCTTCTGTTTCGCTTTACAGTCGTAATATTCTGCTTTGGACCAAAGCAGGCATTGGTATCGATCCTGAAACTGCGTTCCAGGCTGAATCCAGTAATCAAGGTAGTGGAATTCAATTCAAACAGGGAATTGAGAGATATAATGTAAGACCATGGACAATTCCAGTGGGTATTAAATTAAATGTAAGTTTCTAAACCTGTAAAAAATATATTATGAAATTAATAAAAACAACATACAAATTACTTTTGGTTCTGCTCGTTGTTGGTTTTGCCTCGTGCGAAGATCATCTGACAGAACTAAATGTGAATCCCAACGGAGTCGATCCGGCAGTGGTGAATCCAAACCTAATAGTTCCTACAATTATATCATCAACAGCACAATTTTACCTTAACGAAAGTTATAATGGAGGTACCGCAGGTGCTATGAATTATGTACAACTTAGTGGCTGGAGCGGATCACTTAACAAATATGACTGGGATGGTGCATCAAGCTGGAGTACTCAGTATAATAATCTGAGAAATGCGAAACATTTGTACGATCGTTCGGTTGAAGAAGGACTTGAGTTTCAGCAAGGAATTGCAAAGGTAATGCGCGCTTTCAATTTTGGATACATTACCGACAGATGGGGAGCTGCTCCGTATACCGCTGCATTAAATGCAATTGAAGGAGAACAGGAAGACCTTTTCCCTGCTTATGATTCGCAGGAAACAATTTACAAAGGGATTATTGAAGAATTGAAAGAAGCGAATACTTTATTATCTAAATCAGCAGGTTCTTATGAAGGTATTGATACGGGTGCTGATCTGATTTATGGTGGATCTCCTTTGCATTGGAGGAAAATGGCGAACTCGTTGATGCTGAGATATTATATGCGGGTTTCGGCAAAATTACCTGACTATGCCAAAGCCGGCATTGAGGAAATTGTGGGTAACTCACAGTATCCAATTTTTGAATCAAGTGCTGATGATGCAACAATGAGTTTTATTGGTTCTTCAAACGATGATTCGTGGCCTGCTAATACAACCTATGATGCATCAGAGAGTGGTTTCGACAGAATCCAATTTTGTGCTGGTTTCAGAGATGTTCTTGTTGATTACAACGATCCACGTCTTCCGGTTTGGTTTAATAAAGTTAAAGTACCTATCAAAATTTCGGATGCGTTTGGCGAAGCAGACGTGATTGTCGACGGAATCAGGTACTTACATCCAGATTCATTGGCTGCAGATGGTTATGTGGTATATAATAAAAATACGTGGGTTGCCGATATTGAAGCAGGTAAAACACTTGTTGACACAATGGATTATGTGGGTATGCCAATTGCATCAAGTACAGGAGACGGTTCCGGCTGGAACCTGAATCCGAATCAAATTCAGGGAGGTCCAAATGTTCACAATTCGGCTCTGGATGATAAATATAAAGATGCAGAAGGCGATATGCTTAAGGCAAGATTAATTTCTTATGCCGAAGTATGTTTTATACTTGCCGAAGCTGCGCAAAAAGGCTGGTCTGTTGGTTCGCAGCAAACCTGGTACGAAGAAGCTATTAAAGCTTCGTTTGATACATGGGAAGTTAGCGATGAACTTTCTGCTTATTTGGCAGAACCAGGTGTTGCATACGATGGTTCTTTGGAGCAGCTTATGACACAGAAATGGATTGCAAACTGGACAGTTGCTCACGAATCGTGGTGTGATTGGAGAAGAACGGGTTACCCGGTGTTAACCGTTGGTCCAAAAGGATTACGTAACGCAATGCCACTTAGAAACCAGTATCCTACTGATGAGATAGCCAGGAATAATGATAATTATTCGTCAGCAGTTAATGATTTAGAGGAAACTTCATTTACCGCAACAGATGGCAAAGACAGTGCCTGGTCGAAATTCTGGTTATTAAAAGGAACCAACAAACCGTACTAAAAAGTTAGGTGTTTTTTTCTAAATAGTTTTGATACTAGTTAGTAGTTAGTTTTTAGTGAAATAGGCAGTTCGTTCTGCCTATTTCTTTTCATTTTTTAGAGGAATGAAAGTTGTAAATAACCAGTGGCAATTTTTAAAATAACAATGTTACGGTACGAATCCGGGAGCTAACAGATAGATTGATATTATTCGGTAAAATTAAATATATGAAGAACGTTAATGGTTACACGCTTGTTGTACTACTTTTATTCTTTTCAAGTATATTATGTGCGCAGGAATTGCAGAGTAGTAGTACCCCGGAACATCTTATATTAAACCTCACCGAAAATCCTTCAGAAAGTGTGGCTGTAACCTGGCGAACAAAAGAGAACACAAAACAGTCTGTGCAGTGGCTCGAATCAACAGCTTCTCCTTTAATTGCGCTACAGGCGCAGGCAAAAGAGGCCAAAAGCAATACCGTAATTTATTTCGATGGCGACAATGATTCGCTAGTGTTTACCTGCCATTCTGTAATAATTGATGGTTTATATCCCAATACAACGTATCTGTACCGTGTAGGATCAGAAGAAACCTGGTCGGAATGGCTGGAGTACAAAACAGCCGGTTATGAGAATGAACCGTTTTCGTTTATCTATTTTGGTGATATACAAAACGGAATGAAATCGCAATGGTCAAGGGTTATCCGAAAAGCCTTTGTTACTGCTCCCAATACCGGGTTTATGGTTTATGCGGGAGACTTGATTAACCGTGCAAACAATGAAAAAGACTGGCAGGAATGGTTTTATGCCGGCGGATTTATTCACGCATCTATCCCAAGTATAATGACACCGGGTAACCACGATTACGATGGTTTGGAATTGGACAACCACTGGAGAAATCAATTTACTCTTCCTGAAAATGGTCCTGATATGCAGATACTCGAAGAAACTGCTTATTATGTCGACTATCAAAACCTTCGAATAATTTCTGTTGATATTAATGCCGATAACCTTGATGAACCAACGGAAGCAGTTGGAAGAACTGTTATTTGGCTCGAAAAAGTCCTAAAAGAAAACAAGAAAAAATGGACAATTATAACACTTCACTTTCCATTTTATTCAACCAAAGCCAACAGAGATAATGCTGAGTTACGTAACAAGTTTCAACCCCTGGTAGAAAAGTACAAAGTAGATATGGTGTTAACCGGGCACGACCATGCCTACGGAAGAGGAATGAAAAACATTAAATCGATGACTGAAGAAGGCGAAATTTCTGGCCCTGTTTACGTAGTATCGGTGAGTGGTACAAAACAATATAGTGCTGATGATAAAGGATGGATGACACGAAAAGCCGGAAATACACAATTCTTTCAGGTGATCTCAATTACTGATAAAACGTTAAATTTTAAAACATATATGGCCACAGGCGAACTCTACGATGAGTTTGATCTGATAAAACGAAAAGGCAAAACCAACAAACTTGTTGATAAAATACCTGATGTTCCGGAAAGGTTGTATACACGATAACTTTTTAACGTGTGTTATTTGAAAATTACGTTAGCTGCATGAGCAATGGGATATACAAAGCCAGAATATTTAAGCTTCATGCAAAGTATTTATAGCCGACAGGCAGGCACGAACACCTTTTTTGAATAAACAATAATATAACATGAAAACCAGAAATTATCTATTTTGTACCTTCCTGCTGCTCTCATTTCTAACAAAGGCAGCAGATAAAGCCACGTACCGGGGAACTGTTTTTCTCGATTTGAATAAAAACGGAGTAATGGACAAAAACGAATCTGGTCTGGAAGGAGTTTTAGTAACCAATGGCAAAGAAGTTGTTCGAACCAATGACAAAGGAGAGTGGAATTTGGTTAGCAATCATCAGTCGGAATACTTTTATGTAATTAAACCATCGGGTTACCAGGTGCCCGTTAATAAAAATCAAATACCGCAGCATTATTTTTATCTTACATCGGAGAACAAAACAACCGGTAGTATTGATTTCCCTTTGTACAAAACCGAAGATGAAAACAAATTTTCGGTAGTCGTATTTGGCGATCCGCAGGCGCGTGGAAAACGTGAAATGAACTTTATTTTTCACGATGCAGTGGAAGAGCTGATTGGTACCGATGCCCGATTTGGTATTTCACTTGGCGATATTGTTGCCGACGAACCTGAAATGATGGATGATATAAGTGCAGGAATTGCACGGATTGGAATACCCTGGTACAACATTATTGGCAATCACGATAACGACCGGGATGCCAAAACAAACGAAGAACGCGACAATACTTTTGAACGCCTGTTTGGCCCTTCAACTTATGCTTTCGAATACGGGCAGGTTGCATTTATTCATTTAAACGATATTTATTTTAATAAGAATGGAAAATATAAACCGCATTTTTCCGATCAGCAACTGGAATTTGTAAAAAACTACCTCGACCGGGTTCCTCAAGAAAAGCTGGTGGTTTTAATGATGCATGCACCACTTGTGGCATGCGATAACCGTGACAAGATGTACGAACTTCTGCAAAACCGTAAACATTCGTTTTCGATTTCGGGACATGTGCACGAGCAAGTTAATCTTTTTATCGATGAAGAAATGGGTTGGAAAGGGGAAACTCCTCACCATCATTTAATAAATGCAACCGTTTGTGGAAGCTGGTGGTGTGGAGTAAACGACGAGCTGGGAATTCCGCACGCTACCATGAACGATGGCGCGCCAAACGGCTATTCAATAGTAACTTTCGCTGGGAATAAATACAGTGTGCGATTTAAAGCGGCACGCCGCCCCGAAAACTACCAGATGAATATTTACATGCCCGATGAGATAGAAGCAAATAGTTTGGACACTACCAAAGTGCTGGTAAATGTATTTGCCGGATCAGAACGTTCGGTTGTTGAAATGACAGTTTCAGGGACAGACAAATGGATAAAACTCGGGAAGAAGGATCAGATCGATCCGCAAAGTTTGAAGGTACATTTGCTAAACCCTTATCTTGAAAAAGAAATTGAAGGCGCGGCGCTGGAAGATATTCTTGGTTTCAAAATGGATTATCCCAGTGTTTCAACGCACATGTGGGAAGGATATTTATCGCAGGATTTAAAACCGGGAACCTATAATTTGTCGGTTAAAACAACCGATATGTTTGGACAAACCTGGACAGCAAACCGCATTTTCAGAATTAAAGAATAAGCAGAGATAAACTATGAGCAAAGGATTAATAGTAAAACAAATGCTGGTGTTGATCATTACTGCATTTTCATTTTCACAATGTAAGAAGTCGGTCCCCGACTCGAATATGAAGACTGTAAAAATGAATGAATCGCAAATATCTTTTTCAGCGAAAAACCATGTGCTGGATAACAATGATAATTTTTCGTCTGACAACCGCTTTCTATGTTACGATACCCGGGGAACTGTTTTTAATACTGATATCGGGAACAGTAAAACCATCGAGAAAATTGAAATAGCTTCAGGCAAGGAAACTGTATTGTATCAACCCGAATCGATTACCGGCGAACAGGCAGCTCCCGGAATTGGAGCCGTTTCGTATCACCCCAAAGAAGATAAGGTGATTTTTATTCACGGACCCCTTCTCAGTGAAGTGGAAGAACGCGGTTATTACGGAATACCCAACCGAACAGGCGTTGAAGTAAGTGCCGACGGAAAAGGTAGGACAATAAAAGTGGATATGCACGACGTTGCCACCAACCGGGAAACGATTCACGGAGCGCAGCGGGGAGGTACACACCGTCACGAATATTCGCGCAACGGAAAACGAATAGGTTTTACCTACAACGATTTATTGTGCCCGGATTACGACCGCACTATCGGTTATATGGAAACAACCAAAACCGCTCCCGATGGATACACACACTTTTTTGCCGTTCTTTTAAAACCGGCAAGAATTGGAGAATCAAAACCGGGCGAGATTGAAAAAGCTTATGCTGACTCGTGGGTAGATTCTGAAGGAAGAATGCGTGCATTTATTGGAAACGTGCGCGCAGAAAACGGAACAGACTACCAGGAAGATTTGTTTGTGGCAGATATTCCGGATGATGTTGAAATTACTACGGCATTTTCGGGAGATGCAACTACTTTCCCTGAACCGCCCGAAGGAGTAAAAATAAGAAGACTGACACATAGCGGGAACATTTCAGGAATCGTTCGCGGATCAAACGACGGTAAGTGGATTGCCTGTTTATCGAAGGATGAAAAGGGGATTGATCAGGTGACACTAATTCATGCATTGGGTAGCGATTTGTCGGAAAACACGGGAATGCAGCCCAAAGTAGTAAGCCATTTCAAATCAAATGCCGGTGCAATCCGCTGGCATCCTTCAGGAGAATGGATTTTCTCGTTGGTTGAAGGAAACATTGCAGCTTCATGTACTCGCCCCGGAAAAGATTTTGGGAAGTCTGTAATGCTAACAAATGACGAACAAAAAAGAATGCAAATGGTAGTTTCTGGAGATGGGAACCGTGTAGCATACAACATTGCAGTTCCTACCGAAAATGAGATGGATAATGAAAAGCTGTTTAGGCAAATATTCGTACTCGACCTTGATATCGACAAGATAAATGCAGCTCTAAAATAACTAGTCTGAAAATAGTAAAGGAATAGTTTACAACAATTAACAAATAGGAAAATTAGAAAGACAGAAATGATGAATAGAAAAATCAAAACACTAATTGCAATCAGCATTTTTATGCTTACCTCCGGGGTATTATTTGCTCAAAACCGCAATAATCCGGTATTTGAAGACATACCTTATTGGCAAGATTATAGCATCAAATTTTATAATCAAAATGAATCAGAACAGTTGCTCAGTGCCGGTTCTGATAGAAACGGGAATATTCAGCTACTGTCTTCTGCAGGTTTGAAAAAGACTTTCAACGGGCAGTTTCTATACCCGGGAACCATTGTGGCTGATAAATCGTATCGAACCATTTCGCACAAAAATATTGTTGCATCAAAGTCGTATAAAAATCAGTTCGTTTATTTAGATGAAGAGGCCGTTTTTAGCAATGCCTGGGCAGGAAAATTGTTGGTACGTCACGGAATGAAAAATGCCAGAATTTTTGAAGGCGGCAATGATTTCGACTTTCTGGTTTCGGATGGGAAAAATCTGAAGTATTTTATAAATTCCAAAGAGGTGTGGAAAGGAAAAAATGCAGAAGAAATTATCAAAATCCGATACACAGAAGACAATGATCTGTTTTGGATATTAAGTTCAAAATCATTAACCACTTTTTCTCCATCATCAAAAAAATTGGAGAAGGTTTTTGAAGGCACTGATTTCACAAGCTTCGATGTTGTTGCTTTTGGTACAAAAACCATACTCGGCACAAACAATGGTTATATCGAAATAAACAATATATCGAAAAAGCAAATTGGGGAGATAAATCGCAAACTACCGGTTACGGCCATTACTGTTGTGGAAGAAGTGGATGGTTTTGTTTGGTTTGGTTCAACACAGGGCGCATTTATGCTTTGCGCCGATGGAAAATACAATTACTATTATGGAGAACGCTGGTTACCCGGAAATGAGGTGCGGGATATTACTGAAGGACCAGATCATTCAGTGTTGATAACAACGAATAAAGGTCTGGGGCAAATATGTTTCAAACAGATAACCCTGGCCGATAAAGCAGCGTATTTCGATACTCAGGTGCGCGAACGGCATATCCGTAATGGATTTAATGCCTCACTGAACGGAGTAGAACATGGAAATTTATCAACAGGTTATTTGAGAGATTCTGATAACGACGGACTGTGGACTTCGATGTACCTTGGCGCTGAGATCTATCGTTATTCGGTTACCAAATCAGAAGAAGCCCTGCAAAACTGTATCGAATCGCTTGACGCCATGGAAAGACTTTATTCGATAAATCCGGTGGAAGGATTTCCTTCTCGGTCATTCGAGCGGAGAGGATATATTGAAGAGCTGGCAGATCCTGATCGCTGGCAACATGCCGAAGATCCGGAATGGGACTGGAAAGCAACAACCAGTAGCGATGAAGCGATCGGGCATATTTTTGTAATGGGAGCTTTTGCGGAGCTGATCGATGTTGAACCCTACAGAACCAGGGCCGTTAAAATTATCGACCAGTTGATGCAGCATATTGTGGATAACGACTGGTATTTGGTAGATTATAACGGAAAACCAACAACCTGGGGCCGATGGAATCCGGAATACGTAAATGCTTTCCCTATAAACGTTGGCGACAGGAAACTCAACTCGTCGAATATTGTGGCGATGTTGCAAACGGCGTATCATTTCACAAAAAAAGAGATTTACAAAGAAAAGGCATTTGAACTGATGACTGAACAGGGGTATCTGGAAAACCTGATGCGTCCGATGAGCGAAATTGGTAAGGCGCCTGAAAATGCTGATGACTGGAGTAGAATGTTGTCGGAGGGATGGAATCATTCGGATGACGAGATGTACTTTCTAGGGTACTGGGGATTGTATCGTTATGCATTTAACGATGAGTTGAAAGCAATGTATAAAGAGGCAATTTTAGATCACTGGGAGGCAGAGCGCCCAGAAAAAGACGGTCTTTGGAATTTGATTACAGCATTGGTAACCAACAATTTTGATCTGGAAAATGCAGCTTGGTATTTACAGAAATACCCGATGGATTTGATTACCTGGGATATAAAAAACAGCCACAGAAAGGATATTGAACTGCTGGATCCAAATTTCAGAAATCAAACAACCGCTGAGGTTCTTCCTCCTGATGAAATGCCAATTCAACGCCATAACGGCAATACTTTCAGACTCGACAAAATGGGGAGTAACGGCAACTCGGAGTACAGCGCCGGAGACATCTGGTTATTGCCTTATTGGTTGGGAAGATACCTGGGGGTAATAAGTGAACCTGTTCAGAATTAAAATTACAATCTGAAACGATTAGAATAGTATAACGTGAAAATCAACTAAAATGAGAATTAGATTAAAAACAATGGTTCTGATGCTTGCTCTGTCGATGGGAATGGTAGCCTTGGGCCAGAAAACAAAAAAGCAGGCATTTATTACTGATAAACCGTTTACACAGGAATACAGTATTAAATACAACTTCGACAATTCGCGGGTAAAACTAAAAACGGTGGCCTCCGACAGGAATGGCTACATTCAGGTTTTAACAAATCAGGGTTTATTGCGTCCACGGGCCGGCGAAATGTTATTTCCCGGAGAACTTGTAAAAGATGTACAATATCGTCCAACTTCTGATAAAGGCTTAAAAAGCCTCGACAGATACAAAGATCAGCTGGTTTATATTGATGATAAAGCCGTGCTGAGTAACGCCTGGGCAGGAAAACTTTACACGCGACATAACATTCCTGATGCAAGTATTTTTGCTGCCGACGATGATTTTACATTCCTGATTTCAGACGGGAAAAAGCTTTGTCTTTTGAAAGATACTGATGTGCTTTGGGAAGGAACTGCTTCTGATGAAGTAAAAGATCTGAAATACGATGCGCTTAATCAGCAGTACTGGATTTTAGGGGCAAATTCGATAAGCGTATTTTCTCCGCAAAAGAAAAAAATTGATCAGGTAGTAAATCAGTCAACGCTCACTTGTATCGAGATTTATAAAAATGATCTGGTTGTTGGTACCAGCGACGGTTATTTTAAAATTGATACAAAAACACAGCAACCCGGTGAAACCTTTAAAAAATTACCATGGACTGAGATTACAACAGTTGAAAATATTGATGGAGAACTGTGGTTTGGATCAACCTGGGGAGCCTTTAAACTGAATGATACCAACAATTACAGTTATTATGCAGGTAAACGCTGGATTCCTTCAGATAATGTAATCGATATTGCCAAAGGTCCTGAAAATTCAGTTTTAATTTTAACGGATAAAGGACTTGGCAAGATTTGCCGTAAAGAAATGACTTTGTATGATAAGGCCATGTTTTACGAGAAACAGGTACGCGAACGCCATATTCGTAACGGATTTAATGCTACCGTTTCAAACATGGTGGATGGCGACGTAACAACCGGTTCATTGGAAACATCGGATAACGATGGTCTGTGGACCACCATGTATCTGGCCGGTGAAGTTTTCAGGTATGTAGTAACAAAATCAGACGATGCCTTGCAAAATGTACGCGAGTCGGTAGATGCATTAGAACGTTTGTATACTATTAATCCTGTCCCCGGATTTCCATCGCGATCGTTTGAAAGACGCGGTTACAAATACCACGACTGGCCATGGAGAAGGGCAGAGGATCCGGAGTGGGACTGGAAATCGACAACCAGCAGCGATGAGGCAATTGGTCATATTTTTGCTTTTGGCGCCATTGCCGAATTAATTGATGATGCCGAGTTGAAAGCAACTTCTATCGCTTTAATCGACACTTTAATGGCGCACACTTTAAAGCACAATTTTTATATGGTCGACTGGGATGGAAATCCAACGAAATGGGCACGCTGGAATCCCGAATACGTAAATGCGCGCCCGATTATGGTGGGTGACCGTAAAATAAACGCATCGAATTACATTGGTATGTTACAAACAGCCTACCATTTTACGGAAAAAGAAAAATACAAAGAGGCTGCTTTTTACCTGATGGAAGAGCACGGTTACCTTGAAAACCTGATGCGCCCAATGAATGAGATTGGAATGGCACCCGAAGATGCCGACGAACTAAGCCGGGAATTATCGGATGGCTGGAACCACTCGGATGATGAAATGTATTACTGCGGGTATTGGGGACTTTATCGTTATGCGTTTAATGATGAATTGAAGGCCAAATACAAAGAAGCGATCATCGACCACTGGAAATATGAAAGACAGGAAAAAGAAGGACTCTGGAATATTATGACGGCTTTGGCAGGTCCCGATAATTACGACTTTGAAGAAGCGGTTTGGTACCTGCAAAAATATCCGCTTGACCTGGTAAACTGGACGGTTTTAAACAGCCACCGAAAAGACATTGAGTTTGTTGAACCTAATTTCAGGAAGCAAACAATTAAAGAAGTTTTGCCGGCTAGCGAACTGCGTATTTCAAGGCACAATGCCAACCGTTTTGATTTGGATAGCCGGGGCGATGGCCGTTCCGAAAACAGTGCAGGAGATATCTGGCTACTTCCATACTGGATTGGTAGATATTTGGGAGTAATCAGCGAACCTGTTCAGAAGTAGTAAATTATTTTTTCAGTTGAATAGAAAAAAGGCGTACAGAATTGTGAATTCATTTTGTGCGCCTTTATTGTTTCAGTAAATTTATACGCAAAACCTATAAAATGAAGTGTACAACTATAAACCTGATCCTGCTTCTCGTTCTGTTAATCACGTTTACGCAAAAGTTGCAATCACAGGAACCATTCTCGCCCCGGCAATTGGATCCCAATCAAATTTTACAAGATATTTCGGAACCCGAATTTCCGGAATCTGTTATTGTTATTAAAAAAGACGATTTACAGAAGGGGAAAGTAAATGAGCTTATCAATAAAAAGATTTCAGAATGTTCGAAATCCGGCGGCGGGAAGGTTGTACTTAAACCGGGAGAGTATTTCTGTAAAGGTCCAATCGTTTTAAAAAGTAATGTTAATTTGAACCTCGAAAGAGGAGCCAGACTGGTTTTTAGTCAAAACCCTGAAGATTATCTTCCGGTGGTATTTGTGCGTTGGGAGGGTACCGAAGCCTGGAATTATTCGCCCTTTATTTATGCGCTGGACGCTGAAAATATTGCCATTACCGGAAAAGGAATTATCGATGGAAATGGAACTGCCCAAAACAGTTTCAGAGCCTGGCGGGGTAAACAGAAAAAAGACCAGAACAAACTGCGCGAAATGGGAAAAAATGGTGTGCCGGTTAAAGAAAGAGTGTTTGCCGAAGGCCATTTTTTACGGCCACAACTTATCCATTTGATGAATTGTAAAAATATTTTACTTGAAGATTTTACGCTTGTGGATGGTGCATTCTGGCTTATTCAACCCACTTATTGTTCCAATGTTATTATACGCGGATTGACTGTCGATAGCCGTTTTATTAACAACGATGGAGTAGATTTAGATTCCGATACAAATGTATTGATCGAAAATTGCCGGTTTACTACCGGCGACGATTTTATTGCCATAAAATCGGGGCGCGACCAGGATGGCTGGCGTGTAAACAAACCTTGTAAAAACATTATCATCCGTAACTGTATTTCTGAAAACTGTTTACACGGCATTTCTTTTGGAAGCGAACTTTCGGGGGGAATAGAAAATGTGTATGCCGAAAATCTTGAATTTAAAAAGATCCGTCAGTACGGGCTTCAGTTTAAATCGAACAAAGACCGCGGTGGCTATATCCGTAACGTTGTTTTAGATGGTATTCAAATCGATTCGGTTAAAACCTGTATCAGTTTTACCAATCAATACCACAGTTACAGCGGTGGAAACAGTCCTTCTGTTTTCGAAAATATAGCGCTGAAAAATGTAAGCTGTAATGTGGCAGAGGGAAGCGCTGTAAGCATGATTGGCCTTCCTGAAAAACCAATACGAAATATCAGTTTGGAGAATGTTACAATTTCAAAATCAGGCGAACAATCGATTATCGACAATGTAATAAATACGCGTTGGGTAAACGTAAAATACTAAACTCGATAACAACTAAAACTAAAACAAATGAAAATCAAGTTAACAGTATTCTTTATGATTTTTGCTTTTGCTGCATTAGCTCAGCAAACCGGTAATTTTAATGGCATGGACCTGAATATGGGTAACCTTTATCGTTTGTCAAATGCCGAATCGCGTTCCATTAGTCCAGAAAATTTTACGGGTGAAAAAGGGAAAGGCGGCATGGCTACACTTGAAGAAGGTAGTGCAGCACGTGCGGCTCGCGAATTGGGGCAGGGCTGGAAAGTAAATCCTTATATAAACATTAAACCGGGCGAAACTTTTGTCCTCGGTGAAATAGATGGAGAGGGCGTAATTCAGCATATTTGGATGACACCTGCGGGCGATTATCGCGGAAACATTCTTCGTATTTATTGGGATGACGAGGAAACTCCCTCGGTTGAAGTGCCGCTGGGCTACTTTTTTGCGGCAGGCTGGGGAAGGAATTACGAGCCACGGATCACATCGAATGCCATTTGCGTAAATCCTCGCAGCGGATTTAATTCGTACTGGCAAATGCCTTTCCGTAAAAAGTGTAAAATAACCATGGAAAACATCGACCAGAAAGGTTTACGTTTGTATTATCAAATTGATTATGCGCTTACCGATGTGCCAAAAGATGCAGCCTATTTTCATGCGCAGTTTCGCAGAACAAATCCACTTCCCAAAGGCGAGGTTTTTACTATTCTTGATGGCGTGAAAGGGGCAGGACATTATGTTGGGACTTACATTGCGCGAGGTGCTTTTAACGAAGGCTGGTTTGGCGAAGGTGAAGTAAAGTTTTACATCGACGGTGACACCGAATTTCCAACCATTTGCGGCACCGGTGAAGAGGATTATTTCTGTGGATCGTACGGGTACGAAGAGCGAAAAGGTGCCGACGGATTTGAAGATTATACCATGTTTAGCGGCCCTTATACCGGCTTTCACTATTTCAGAGATCGAAAAAAGAGACCCGACTACAGGAATATGATTGGCCAGTACAGGTGGCATATTATGGATCCGGTTCGTTTTAAAAAAGATTTTAAAGTTACCATTCAAAGTATTGGCTGGAAAAGCGAAGGGCGATACAAATTGCTCGAAGACGATATTTCTTCGGTGGCTTACTGGTATCAAGGCGAACCACACAACATTTTTCCGGAATTACCCAATGTGAAAAATATTGTAATTGAATAAGCAAAATCTGAGTGATACCAGTATGGAAAACCGTTTTTAGAAATAGAAACGGTTTTTTTTCGATATCAAAAGTAAATTGTCTGAAATTTTATGCCGAAAATAAAATTTTCCCTCTATATAGTTAATATACCTTAGGCTTTGAGTAAAATATCGGAAGCTATTTATCGCCCGATCAACTTTCTTTGTAAATAGCGAGATTACGCTTGAATTTTAAATAGTAATAAGATTTAAAAGAATATGAAAATGAAGCTCATTTTAAAAGCCTGTATTATTCTGATTATACTATCGAATACAGCAATTGCCCAAAGGTTATACAATACTTCTGAAAAACTATGGAAACCTCAAAAAGATGAAGCTTTTTTGCAGGAGATAGCTACAACAATTCCGACCAACGAACCAGTTGTTTCCGTTGCTGAAACCAACGAAACGTGTTTTGCTTTAATGAGCGGAAATATTTATGCTCTTAAGTCAGGAAAGCTTAATAAAGACAATTCTGCACCAGCAGGAGTTACCGAACTGAAAAACAAGAATGGAGATATTTGGGCACTGACCGATAACGGAATATTCCGCTTTCAAAATGACAGGTGGAAAAAAATTGACGACAAAAAATATGTCGATTTGTGTATGCACGCAGGCAAATTACATGCGGCAACAAGTGAAGAAATCTATCGTTTGGAAGGCGACCGGTTTGTTACAACAAAACCAGAAAATGGATACTATTCAAGTAATATGACCATGTTGATGGAAGATGGCACTCAACTACACGACGATCCGGTTCGCCTTGGCCCCATCTCAAAAATTGAATCATATAGCGGAACTTTGTATGTTTTGCGTCCCGGGAAACTGGTACTTTTTGATGGCCTTATAGTTAACGAAGACTTTATTGACTGGGGCTTGTTGCCTTCGAAAAATACGCGTGATATGTTGAGCTTTGGCAGGCGTTTGTTTATTTCAACCGATCGTGGAATGGGGGTTTTGCAAGGAGCAGCCTTGAAGACTATTAAAGGTGAAGAGGGGCTGCCTGTAGAAAATACGACTTGTCTTGAAAGAGGATTCGATCAGGATATATGGATTGGTACAGAAAGAGGTGCAGTTCGGATGTTAAAAGACGAGTGGCATTACTTTGGCGCCGACATGTGGCTTCCTGACAATAAAGTAAATGATATTGCTGTTGGTAACAATGTGGTTTATATTGCCACTGAAGGAGGTCTGGGGGTAATAAACTTCGAACCATTCACACTTCAAAAAAAAGCTGATTTTTTTGAACGTCATTTGGAAGAGTGGGGGCACAAGCGACTTGGTTTTATCCATACCGTTTATCAGAAAGATGGTGAATGGGTACGCGAAATTAGTGATAACGACGGAGGCCACACTGCTCCGTATTTGGCGGCTATGTGCTATAAATATGCGGTTACAGGCGATCCTGAGGCCCGAAAAGAGGCAGTTGAATCGTTTAATGCCATGTTGTTTCTCGAAAAGGTTTCGCCTATTGACGGCTTTTTTGCCCGCTCTATTTGGTCAACCACCGGCGATAAAGACGAAATGGGACGCCACGGTTCTGGAGGTCTGCCTGCCAAATGGTATAAAACAGCCGATGGTAAATGGTACTGGAAAGGCGATACTTCAAGCGACGAGGTAACTGCTCACTTTTATTCGGTTTCGCTCTTTCATGATTTGGTAGCGAAAGGAAAGGAAAAAGAAATGGCCAAACAGCACCTTGAAAAAATTGCCGCTTACATAATTGATTGCGGTTACACTTTGCACGATATGGACGGAAAACCTACCCGCTGGGGGCGCTGGGATCCGGAGTATCTGCTTCGCCCGTATGGTTATGTAGACAGGGGAGTGAATGGGCTGGAAGCGCTAACTTTTATGCAAACGGCCTATAATTTAACCAACAATAAAAAATTTGACGATAGCTATAATCAACTTATAAAGTGGGGTTACGCAGCCAATACTATCCGGCAGAAAAATGTATTCCCACCCGAGAACCTGGCTCCCTGGGATGATAATCTGGCTTTTGAAAGTTATTATACGCTGTTGAGATACGAAGAGAATCCGGCATTACGTTCGACCTATTTACGCAGTTTGGAACGTACCTGGGAAGTAAAACGAATGGAACATATTTCGTGGTTTAATTTTGCATATGGTGCAATTACCGGTAATGATTGCGATTTGGAACAATCGATAAAACATTTGCGTGAATGGCATCTGGAACCGATAGAATACAATTTCAGAAATTCGCACCGCGACGATTTATTTGTGGAACCCGGTTATACTTCTTATGAAGGAGGATTAAAAGCAATCTCTCCACGTGAAAAAAATATTACCAGGGGAAGCCGTAATGCAGTTGCATTGGATGGCGGGCAAAACGGAAGAAGAATTATGGAACCGACCGGATTTATTCGCGACTACTGGATGGCTCGTTATCACGGCTTTCTTGAAGCGCCCGAAACCAACGATCCGGAATTAACTTCTGTAAAAAGAAGAACAGAACAGCAGTTTGGTGCTGAGCCCTATAAAGGACTGGAAAAACCTGTTTTTTATTAGTGACTTATTCTCAAATCATAAATAGTAAAAATTAGAAAATGGAATTTAAAAATAGCTTAAAGGTTTTATTGGTCATTGTTGCCGGAGTGGCTCTCGTCTCCTGTTCCGAAAAACAACAGGCAGAGGTAACGGTAAAGCAGATTATTAGTGATAAGGTTACCGGGCTTTATCAAACAAAAACGCATGAAGAGCTGGAGGCAATTTCCTATGATCAGGCGTTTAATATGTTTTCCGAAGAAGAACGCCAGGTTTTAGCCACCGGACATTGGATGTTTGATGTAAATGTACCGGCAGTAGTTTCGGTAATGCGAAGTAAAAAACAGAAGATTGTTCCGTTTTGGTTGGCAAGTGAAGGTTTTAAAAGGACCAACATGACGCTTCAAAACGAAATGACGGAATACGAAATTTGGCAAAAACGGTTTGATGCCGGAAAAGTAGGTCTGGGAATAAATGGGTTCGAAAACTATGGACTGCACTATTTTGTTTGTGTTGGTCCGCAAAACAAAACCGATAAACTCGAATTAAGTAATTTACATCCTGCAAATCAATATGTGGGGGTAATGGATAATGGTGCTTTTACCTATCACGACTGGGATGAATTGGTTTTATTTGATGTTCCGGAAGAACTGAAAGGACAACAACTTTTAACCACCGTACGCGGACGGGGAACCGAATCACATTTTGTGGGAGCTTTCCGAAAAACGGCGTTTCCTTCCTCTGAAAAACCCGACCAGGTAATGTTAACCTGGAGTGACGATCCGGCCACAACCATAGACATACAGTGGCGTACAAATACTACTGTAGAAACCGGAACAGTAAATTACCGCCTAAGTGGAAGTAATGAAGTATCAACTGTTGAGGCGGATAAATTTGTAATGGAAGACCTTTTGTTAATGAACGACAGGTACATTCATCGGTTTACCGCTCAACTCAAAAATTTAATTCCGGGCAAAACGTACGAATATAAAATATCGGGGCAAAGCAATTGGAGTGAGAAGCAAACTTTTTCAACTGCAGCGAACAACGATTCTTTTTCGTTTATCTGGTTTGGCGATACACATCATTCGCCGGAGTGGGGCGAAATTGCCAATGCGGCCTTTAATGCACATCCCGATGCAGCATTTTATTCCATTGCGGGAGACCAGGTCAGCGACGGTCTGTATCGTAACCAGTGGGACGATTTGTTCGGTTTTTCCTCAGCTATTATTAGCCAGCGACCTTTTATGAATGTAATTGGGAATCACGATAACAGGGCAGGGCTTGGAGCCTGGATGTTCCGCGAAATGTACAGTTACCCCAAAAACGGACCAAAGGATGTTCACAAAGAACACACTTATTCTTTTACCTACAAGAATGCTTTGTTCCTGATGATTGATGCAACAGCAAAAGACGAGTTGCAAACGGCCTGGATCGAAGATCAGCTGAAAAATACGGAAGCCACATGGAAATTCGCATTTTTTCACTTTCCTCCATACAATTGGGAAGAGCCGTATTTTAATATTCAAAAAGAATGGATTCCGGTGTTCGACAAATATCATGTTGATATGGTATTTAGCGGGCATATTCATTACTACATGCGCTCAAATCCTATGAAAGCAGGCGAGGTGGTCGATTCGTATAACAATGGAACGGCTTACATTATTTCAATAGGAATTAACAGCCGGTCGCGCGATATTGGCGAGGAGCCTTATGCCGCAGTTCGTAAAGCAGAAGGGCAGTTTTACCAGTATCTGAAAATTGAAGGAAACGAACTGAAGTATTCAGCAATAGACGCTGATAACAAGATCATTGATTCAATTCATATTAAAAAATAGAAGATGAAGTTATTCGCAAAACTACTGGTATTTCTGTTGGTTTTTAGTTCTGTTGTACAGGCACAGAACAAAGCAGATTTGAGGTTTAACAAAAAAGGTGAGTTTAAGATTGTACAGTTTACCGATACACATGTGAACCTCTCGAAAAACACAAATCTGAATGTTTACGATATTGTGGCAGATATTATGAAAGCTGAAAAACCTGATTTGGTGGTACTAACCGGCGATATTGTTACCGGCGAAAATCCTAAAAGAGGATACGAGCGTTTTGAAAATGTGTTTGCCAAAGCAGGAATTCCGTGGGTAGTGACTTTTGGAAATCATGACTCGGAATCCAATTTCCCAAGACAAGAAGTGGCTGAATTACTTCAGCAGTTTCGCTGGTGCCTGAATAATGATACCGGAGAAACAGAAGGCAATTCGAACTTTACTTTAACGGTTGCCGGCAAAAAGAAGGAGAACAATGCTTTGCTCTATTTTATGGATTCTCAGGAGTATAGTACGCTTAAACCGCTGGTAGACGGTTGGGGATGGTTTAAACATGAGCAGGTAGATTGGTACCGCAAAAAAAGTAAAGAGTTTACCTGCTTAAATAATGGAACGCCAATGAATGCCCTGGCATTTTTTCATATTCCTTTGCCTGAATATATACAGGCCTGGAACAATAAAATAAATCCACCGGTTGGTGTTAGAAACGAAGACGAATGCAGTCCCGAAATAAATACAGGTATGTTTGCAGCCATGCTCGAAAGTGGCGATGTCATGGGTACTTTTGTTGGTCACGACCATATTAACGATTATATTGGTGTGCATTATGGAATTGCACTGGCTTATGGTCGCGTTACCAAGGTGATGAAAAATCCTGAAGAAGATCCGCTGGCGGGTGGCCGCGTTATTGTACTTACCGAAGAAGAGCGTAAATTCGATACCTGGATTAGAGACATGAATGGCAAAAAAGAACTGGAGTGTTCGTGGCCGGCCTCCTTTTCAAAAACAAAATAAAATGAACCAATAAGAAATCAAATAAACTTTATCAGTATGACAACAGACAAAACACAATGGAATAAACTTATTCCGGTATTATTAACCTTTGTAGTAATGGGATTTGTTGATATTATTGGTGTTGCAACCAGTTATATCAAACAGGATTTTGAGTTGACTAATTTTATCGCTCAGTTTCTGCCCATGATGGTTTTAGTGTGGTTTTTTATCTTGTCGGTTCCGGTGGGGATTTTACAGGATAAATACGGCAAACGAAACATGTTAAATCTTGGAATGGTTATTCAGGCCGTGGGTTTGGGGGTACCCTTTCTGCATTATTCGTTTGGAATGATGTTCGCATCGTTTATACTGCTGGGTATTGGGAATACAATCATCCAGGTGTCGGCAAATCCGCTTTTGCAGGATGTTTCACCGGCCGATAAACTGGCTAGTTTTTTAAGCTCCTCGCAGTTTATTAAAGCTATTATTTCTTTTTCGGGGCCGCTTATTGCAGCTTTTATGGCATCGCAAATGGGCAACTGGCGTTTGGTGCTTGCGGTGTACGGTGTTGCCTCTATTTTAGTGGCAGTCTGGCTTTCGTTAACACCCATTGTTGAATCAAAACCCGATCGTAAACCGGCCACTTTTGCCTCTTGTTTTGGTTTGCTGAAAAACCGTTTTGTGGCTTTTATGGCCCTGTCGATATTTCTTATTGTGGGTATTGAAGTGGCTATTAATACAAATATTGCCACAATTCTTATTTCGAAATACGGTATTACCATGGAAAAGGCAGCGTTGGGAATCAGCATCTTTTTTGCCGGGGAAACCATTTCGAGGTTAATTGGCGCCATTGTGCTGAACTGGATTAAACCACGTGTTTTTCTGTTTCTGACCGTGTTGATTTCGCTCCTGGGCGTTGCCGGAATTTTTGTAGCTCCCGGATTTACAACAGCACTGGTAGCTATCTTTTTAATTGGATTGGGAGCCGGGAATTTGTTTCCCATTATTTTTTCGCTTTCGCTTGAAAAAATGCCCGACCGTGCCAACGAAATTTCAGGCTTGCTGATTATGGCCGTTTCGGGTGGGGCAGTCATCCCTCCAATAGTTGGCCTTGTTAGTACAATGGTTTCGCCTCTGGCAAGTATGCTGGTGGTTGCAGGTTGTTTATTCTACCTTTTGTGGGTATCGTTTTACGTACGGAAAGAAAAATAAAGAAAGGATCAGAATTTACAGAAGGTTGTATTGGTGTTTACCGGTACAACCTTTTTTTTGCCTCAAAATAGTTGTTCACAAAATTTCAGTAAGCCTTGGTTTTAGGTTGGAGATGGAAATATTTGTTCATGAAGAAATATCCAATAATCAATAATCAAATTCCAATAACCAATGCCATAATCTTACTATGCACACGCTTTGTATCTGGTTCTTTGCTTTAAGCCCCCACCTGCTAATAAACATAAACAAAACTTCGTTTGTTACGCAACCTTTTTTTACTTTTAAACATCTAAAACACAAAACCAATATAACTAATCATGAACAACTCCTCGTAATCCACAACAAATACAAACCATTTGTTTTGTAGCAAGGCTACATAATATACAAACCCAAAGTTGCTAAGGCAACAGTAACCCGACCTTTTAATACGCTCTTTTTACGATGCTTTACGCTAAGCACTCGTTTTTAAGTACGCAGTACTTTATACTCATTACTAAATTTTAATAAAATGAGACCAAAACTTTTTAAATTAAGTGTAATAACCCTGCTTCTGCTTTTTGCCGGGGTAGGGTGTGAAAACGACGAACCACAGGAAACTGATCCAGCCCAAATTATCCTAGGGAAATGGGAATTAATTGAAATGGGTAATTATCCAAATATGGAACAAGTGGAAACTCCTTCTGGTTATAAAGAATATTTGCCAGACAGTGTACTCCGTGAATATAATTATGAAACCAGTAGTTTTTATTACAAAACATACTGGATTGATTCGCTCCTTCATGAAGGAGTCTATCGTTCTGACGGTTATTTGGTAGCAACAAGATACAGATATAATTTTATACGCATGAATAATAAGGTAGAGCTAGAGCTACATAATGCCGCCGGGATTTATAACAATTTCATCTATCAACGAATAAAATAACCAATCTTTTAATCAGTATATTTATGTTATATAACTGGGGGGGTACGCCCAGCAGTCCAATAACCCGGTTACGCCAAAATTTTGAGGCTTACCTTTTCCAAAGTTCGGAACTTTGGAAAAGGTTTGTAACGAAAAACCCTGAAAATCTGAATAAAACAAGTTTCCCAACAACAGGAAAGTCCCAACAAAGTTCCCGGCAGGTTTTCCCGGAGGTGGGAGACTCCCGGCTAATATTCAAAGACGGTTTCCCATTGTTGGGAACGTTAAAAATAAATTTACAGCAAGATTTCCCATTGATGGGAAAGTATGCCATGAACTTTAGAGAAGGTTTCCCAATCATGGGAAAGTTAAATCCGTGACAATGGGAAAGTTTCCCAACAGAAGGAAAAAAAGTACAGATAATCCATTTTTTTAACCAATAATTCAAATTATTATGGAAATTAAAAGTTTATACCTGCATGCACTTCGCAACGAAGAACACTTCAACTATCACACCGAGGTAAACGAACTGGTGTTACGTTTTACGGTTGAGGCCTTAAAAATTCAAAAGTATTACCCGGCCTTTGAGGCGGCTTTGGCCAACGAAAGCGAAGCGCTCGACGTGGTGCGCAAAAGTATGTTTACCGGTCCCATTGCCGATGCCGACCACGTGCGCGACACCACAACCCTGGGCATGGAAGACATGGTTGATGCCGCCCTGCGTCATTTCCGCCCCGAAGTGCGCGAAGCGGCCCGCCGCCTGAAGATTGTATTCGACAGTTTCGATGGACTTACCACCAAACCCTACGACCAGCAAACTGCGGGTACTGACAAGCTGGTTGAACTGCTCGAAACCAAACATGCCGACGATGTGGCGCTGGTTGGCCTTGCCGAGTGGGTTACCGAACTAAAAGCCAATAACCAGGCGGTAAAAAACCTGGTGGGCGAACGTTACACCGACGATTCGGGCAAAACACCCGTTAAAATGAAAACTGCCCGCAAACAGCTCGACACCGCTTACCGCGATGTTACCCGTTTGGTGGATGCACTGATTATTGTGGAAGGCCCGGAAGCTTACGAAGCATTTGTTGGCGAACTGAACGAGCGCATCGATAAATACAACACCCGCCTCAACCAGCGCGATGGCCGTAATAAAAAGGACAACGAGGAAGAATAGTGGCAGTATTTAGTCTCAGCTGGCAGTAACAAAGGGATCTGATCTCTTGAAAAGATCGGATCCCTTTGTTTTAATGATCCACTCAAAAAAATACATATTCAACTAACTCCTTTCATCAGGCTGCCTGCATTTGTTTTGCCCGGCTTTATAAAGTTCGTACTAAAAGCTGCAATTTATTTAGCACAACCTACCACAAAATGTCAAAAAACTGCGTAGTGTGGGTTAATATTGTTGCAATTTTATAAAAATATATCACGTACTTTTGATGATTAACCGAGTCATTAAATTGCTGAAGTATGAACAAAAATCTTACAAAATTTACAATAATTGTTGCTGTTATCGCATTTCTGTATGCGAATTGTAATGCGCAAACAAAACCTTCGATTACAGAATATCCTTACCCGGGATATAAAAACCTGGCTGCCAAGGCTGCCTGGTTGCAGGAAGATATGCACAAGTATAATCGTCAGTATGGTATTATAATGCCACGTGTTTTACTTCCTCCCGAAGGAAACGAAGACCTTTCATCGGCACACCAGGAAGATGGTGGAAACCGGACAGGACCTTATCTGGCGGCTTTGAGTTTTCAATATGCTGTAACAAAAGATCCGGAGGTAAAAACATGGGCCGACGAAACCTTCGAAGCCATTGAGATACTGGAAAAAGTAACCGGAGTGGAAGGAAGTATTGCCCGAAGCTTTAATAAGTCGGACAAAAAACAACGCCACGAAGACTGGTTCTTTTTTCCCATGGAGTGGCATCAGTCAACAAGTATGAAGGGATACCGGTGGCTGGGCGATCCAAGTTCCGATACCTATTCAAATCTGATATATGGATTGGGTAATTATTATGATTTGGTTGCCGATGAAAAATACAAACCAAGGGTGCGCGAATGGATTACAAAAGTTATCGATCGTATTATCGAAAATGATATGCGATTGGTTGATACAGATGGAAAAATGACGCTTTGGGGAAATTATAGTCCATCCCTGGATCATGAAAATCTGAATTCGCTGCTGGCACTTTATCATTTAAAAGTTGCTTATCATATTACCGGAAACGAAAGGTATCAGCAAAAGTATTTTGAGCTTATTAACAAACACGGCTACATTGAAGATGCCATTATGACGGCTTCTTACAAACCACCGTATGTGCCGTGGGATACATATCATTTTATGAAAGGTATATTTATGTTGCTACGTTACGAAACCGATCCGTTGCTACGCGATCAGTACCTGGCATCGCTCGAACGTTTCTGGCTGAAGGAATATCCCTGCAAAAATCTTACGTTTCAGTTAACCTATAATCATTATGTTCCTGAAGAAGGAGGATTTGATGAAGAATCGATAAAACAAATGGAAGAATGGCACGGAGCCTGGCGAAGAGAGTCGGATCAACATCTTAGAAAAGGAAATAGCACTGAAAGGGTGCAGGGAACATGGATAGAACCTTCGCATTTTTTAGTGTTGGCGTACTGGAAAGCACGCTATTTAGAATTACTAACTGCCGATGGGAAAATCGGGCCGGGGAATCCTCCTGAATGGGCTGTAAAAAAGCCGGATGTTGTTGACGGAATGGTTTATGTTCCTGCCGGAGAGTTTGTTATGGGTAGCAATATTGGCGACCGCGATGAGGGGCCACAACAAAAGGTTTACGTTGAAGCGTTTTATATCGACCGATTTGAGGTAACCAACCGCGAATATGCACGTTTTAAAAAAGGATATAAATACAATACCAAAACAACGGATGAAACCGTTCGTAAGGAGCAATGGAAAGATGAGGATAGACCTGTGGTAAATATTAGTTGGGAAGAAGCTGTTGAATATTGCGAATGGGCAGGCAAACGCCTTCCTACCGAAGCCGAATGGGAAAAAGCTGCCCGGGGGACCGATGGAAGAAAATATCCCTGGGGTAATTTTCATGATATGAGTTTTGCCGAACCTGACGGAATTGCAGAAACGGCTGCCTGGAGAGCAGGTAAAAGCACGTATGGCGCATATTGGATGGCCGGTGGCGCATGGGAGTGGACAGCCGACTGGTACCAACCTTATCCGGGAAATGAGGTGGATTCTCCTGCTTATGGCGAAAAGTATAAAGTAATCAGGGGGGCATCCAATTTTGCCGATCCGAGTATGCAACGCTGTGCACATCGTTATTACCTCGATCCGAAAATGAAACAGAGTGGTTATCCCGTTGGATTCAGGTGTGTGATTTCGGAAAAAGATGTTGAAAAATTGAAAAATAAATAGATATGAAGATGATGTTAATCGTATTACTGCTATTTGCTGCGGGAGTGGCAGTTGGCCAGCAAAAAAACGAGTACAATTCAGTTTTGAAGGAAGAATTGATTTTTCTTCCTCAGCACGAACATTCGCACGGAAGCAGTATTGTTGCTTTGCCCAATGGCGATATTCTGGCATGTTGGTTCCAGGGAAGTGGCGAACGAACAGCCGATGATGTGCGAATTATGGGATCTCGGCTGGTAAAAGGGAAAAGCCAGTGGGAAGAACCCTTTTTAATGGCCGATACGCCAGGCTTACCCGACTGTAACCCGGTTCTTTTTCTGAACAACAAAAATAAACTCTTCCTGGTATGGATCGCTGTTCAGGGCAACCGGTGGGAAGGTTCGATTTTACGCACGCGCACCTCCATGAATTACAATAAAAAAGGAGCACCGGTTTGGGAGTGGCAAGACAATATTCTGTTAAAACCGGGTGAAGAGTTTGTAAAAGAGATAGATCAAAAATTCGACGAAATGCCTGAACTGAATCACGGCTGGGCTGAATATGCTCCACTTTACGATGACATGATCAGGGGAAACAGTAAAAACCAGGTGCTGCGAAGCATTGGTTGGATGACGCGTATTAAACCGGTGATTCTTGAAAGCGGCCGCATTGTTTTGCCACTTTATTCCGATGGATATAACTTATCGTTGTGTGCCATTTCCGACGACGATGGCGAGTCGTGGAAACCGTCGAAACCCATTGTGGGAAGAGGCCCCATTCAGCCAGCACTGGCAGTTCGCAAAAACGGCGATATTGTGGCATACATGCGCGATAGCGGTGATGCACCGGCTAGGGTGCATAAAAGTATTTCGCACGATAACGGTGAAAGCTGGAACTATACGGTTAAAACCGATATTCCAAATACGGCCAGTGTTGAATTGCAAGTGTTAAACGATGGACGCTGGGCTTTTGTTGGCAACGACATTACCGACGGACGTTACCAGGTGGTTTTAATGCTTTCGGATGATGAAGGCGAAACCTGGAAATGGAAGGAATACCTCGAAAATGACAACAAACAGGGGGGGGGAAGTTATTCGTATCCATGTGTTATTTTAACCGACGATGGATTGCTGCACATTACGTATTCGTCACGAACCGGTGAAACTGAAAAATCGATAAAACATCTGGTGGTTGATCCGTCGAAAATTAAATAAAGGCAATGAGCTTATCTGATTGTACAGATGCCATTATAAAAGAACGCTTCGGAATCCCGAAGCATTCTTTGTTTTTATATATCCAGATCTTTTTAACCAGTTAGAAATCAGTCGTTTTGTAATCGCTTTTTCCGCGTTCTTACATTTCTGCAATAATCCGATCGATTAATGTCAATAAGTATTAGAAGTTGAAAGATATAGTCAATTCTCTTCTTTATTTGTTTTATGAATTGTAGTTTTTTGAATACATTTGCAACCTCTGGGAGTGAAAATATCCTCGATTTCGAGTAATTAACAATTAAATGTTAATTGTTTTCGCAAAAACTTCTCAATCTCCTTGATTATTTTCCAAAAAAGTATTTTCTTTGCACACCGTTTTAGTAACGTGTTTGTTTGAACATCAAGAAATTATAAAGAAATGTCACGAGTTTGTCAAATAACAGGAAAGAAAGCAATGGTGGGAAACAATGTATCTCACTCAAAGAGAAGAACTAAAAGAAAGTTCGATGTAAACCTGTTTAAAAAGAAATTTTATATGCCTGACGAAGATCGTTGGGTGCAACTAACTGTATCTGCTGCCGGTATGCGCACAATTAACAAAAAAGGCGTTAAAGCTGCTTTAACCGAAGCGCAGGGAAAAGGTTATATCACTAAATATTAAAAGTATTAGAGATGGCTAAAAAAGGAAAAGGCAATAGGGTTCAGGTAATCTTAGAATGCACTGAGCATAAAGATAGTGGTATGCCGGGTACTTCGCGGTACATTACTACTAAAAATAGAAAGAATACTACTGAAAGAATGGAATTGAAAAAATACAATCCTGTTCTGAAGAAAGTTACAGTACATAAAGAAATTAAATAAATTTAGACATGGCAAAGAAAGCAGTAGCATCATTACAAAAAGGTGCCGGTAAAGGTTATGCTAAAGTAATCAAGATGACTAAATCGGAAAAAACTGGTGCATATACTTTTAAAGAAGAAATTGTGCCAAACGACGACGTTAAAACTTATTTTAAAAAATAAGAAGATATATCTGTATAACAGGGAAAGCTTTCATGTACTATGAAAGCTTTTTTTGTGTTATATGCTTGCTTTGTGTAAGAACTCCTGCCACTAAGTAGAGACTTTACTTCTTTTAATTGGTAGATTTTTTATTGTTACAGGATCCAATATTCAGGATTCGTTTAAGGGATGGTTTTTAACCGATGATTTTTAATAGAACATCCGTTCCTTATCAATTATTGTATTATTTTTAGAGCTCGCAAATTGTATTATTATGGCCATATTTGGAAGTTTCAATAGAAAAAAGAAAGAAAACCTGGATCAGGGACTTTCAAAAACAAAAGAAAGTGTTTTTAAAAAACTGAGCCGGGCAGTTGTTGGTAAGTCGAAAGTCGACGATGAAGTATTGGATAACCTGGAAGAGGTGTTAATTACTTCTGATGTTGGTGTTGATACCACTCTGAAAATCATTCAACGCATCGAAGAACGCGTAGCCGAGGATAAATATATGGGAGTTAGTGAGTTGAATAAAATTCTAAAGGAAGAGATTTCTGGTCTTTTGGAAGAGAATAATTCAGCTGATGTTTCTGATTTTGAACTTCCTGAAACTGAAGGTCCGTATGTGATTATGGTTGTGGGAGTAAATGGAGTGGGAAAAACTACTACCATTGGCAAGTTGGCCTACAACTTTAAACAAGCAGGTAAATCGGTTATGCTTGGGGCCGCTGATACATTCAGAGCGGCAGCAATAGAGCAATTGGAAGTTTGGGCCGAACGTGTTGATGTGCCAATTGTAAAACAAAAAATGGGTTCCGATCCGGCGTCTGTTGCTTACGATACACTGGCGTCGGCCAAAGCGAATAATGTCGATGTAGTTATTATCGACACGGCAGGTCGTTTGCACAATAAGGTGGGTTTAATGAATGAACTTTCGAAAATTAAGAAAGTTATGCAAAAACTGATGCCTGATGCTCCTCACGAAGTATTGTTGATTTTAGATGGATCGACCGGGCAGAATGCCTTCGAACAAGCCAAACAATTTACAAAAGCTACCGAGGTGACTGCTTTGGCACTGACCAAACTCGATGGAACAGCAAAAGGTGGAGTAGTAATCGGTATTTCCGATCAGTTTAAAATTCCGGTAAAGTATATTGGAATTGGAGAAAAACTGGAACATCTTCAAATCTTCCGTCGTACTGAATTTGTCGATTCTCTTTTCTCGTAAGCTACGCTGAATGGCATTGGATAAGCTTGAAATACGTGCAAAAATAGAGGTAGAAATCCGCAAGACTGAAGAGTCAATAGCTGAGTACAAAGAGCTAACCCAGCCAGTTGAACCTGAAAATGCTATCGGCCGCATTTCGAGAATGGATGCTATAAATAATAAAAGTGTTACCGAAGCCGCTCTTCGAAAAGCGAAAGACAAACTTGAAAAATTGTATTTCGCATTATCAAAACTCGATGATGATGATTTTGGATTGTGTGTTAAGTGCAGGTGTCCCATTCCATTAGGGCGAATATTATTAATGCCACAATCGCGGACTTGTGTAAAATGTTCGCATTAATTCTTTACTGATTATCTATTCCTGAGCGATTAATATTTCCTGTTTCTTGTAGGTAGAAATTATTTCAAAAAGTTTTTGTTGCGAAATCGGTTTTGAAATATAAGCGTTACATCCAGCTACCCGAACTTCTTCAATGTAATTATCCTGCGCATATGCGGTTTGAGCAATAATAAATACTGTTTTATTAAATTCCCTTATTAATTCAGTGGCTTTAAAACCATCTAACTCAGGCATTTTTATGTCCATTAGAATAATTTCAGTATCCGGATTATTTTTGATCAACTCAACAGCTTCTTTACCATTTTTGGCATGAAGTATACTTTCTGCCACATCGTTTAGAACTTGTTTTAAAATGTTGAATGATATCGGATCGTCTTCGGCTATAAGTATTTTGTACTTCGATAAAATTGGTTTAATTTCTAGAGGCTCGAAACCGTTGCCGGAAGTATGGTTTGATTCCATTAAATTGTTGGGAATACGAAAACTGAATGTCGTTCCTTTACCCGGTTCTGATTTCAGGTATATGTCTCCATCTAAAAGCTGAACATATCCTTTCGAAATTGATAATCCCAGCCCTGAACCTTCGTAACCTCTTGCATGTGACGAGTCAGCCTGTACAAACTGGTTGAAAATGGCAGCCTGTTTGTTTTTGGCAATGCCAATTCCTGTATCGACTACTGAAAATTCGGCATGTGTATTGTTTATTGAGTAGTTAACTTGTACTGATCCTTTTACGGTGAATTTAAGTGCGTTTTTTATCAGGTTCGTGAGTATTGAATTGAGCTTGTACTCATCGGTATAAAAATTACAAGTTGAAGATGTTGTATCTTCATTAAAAATGAGTTGTAAGCTTTTTGAGGTTGCTTCGGGCGTGAAAAAACTTTGCAGTTCATTCATTATCTTCTTAATGTTTACCTGGCTGATTTGTTTTTTTTCGGCTCCCGATTCCAATTTTGATACGTCAATAATATTATTAATTGTACTCAATATTCTTTCGCCACTCTGAAGAATTATATTTACAAATTGCAGCTGTTCTTCATGCTTGTAGTCTTTTAATTTAAGTAGTTCTGCAAAACCTAAAATCCCATTCATCGGTGTTCTTATTTCGTGGCTCATATTTGCCAAAAATGCCGATTTCATTTTGTCACTTTCTTCAGCCCTGAATTTTTGCTCTTCAAGTTCAATCATAATTCTGGAGTTCAGTTCCAGTTGTTGCTGAAGATCTTCGGTTCTCTTTTTAACCTTTACCTGTAAAATCCTGTTTATAATTAATAGTAACGACAGTGAGGTTAATACAAGAAATCCGGCTAAAAGAATATATTTCAGGTAGTCGTGCCAGTCGCTTTCAGTTCGGTTATATTGTTTAATCCATTTATCGTAAATATGCTGATATTCTCCATTTGATAGAATAACTTCAAGTCCGTTATTTAGAATTTCGGCCAACTCAGGTGAATCTTTAGAAACTTTAAAACCCATATTACGTTCCAAAATGCGGTGGTCACTCGCACGAACATAACTTTTACCAAGTTTTTTAGCGTAGTACATGCTGCCAATTCTTTGAGCAATAACGCAGGTTACATCTTCTCTATCGAGGGTATTCAACAGTTCCTTATAGCTGCTTACAAATATAAATCGGGCCGATGGATTAACGGAAAGAACATAATGAACAAGAACATCATTTTCCCATAAGGCAACAATTGGCTGTTTAATTGATCGTAGCAGTTCAATTGTAAATCTGTTATAGTATTTTTTATTGTATAGAAAGCAATGCGAGGTGTTAATTGTTGATCTGGTGTAAATGTAATCGTTGTCTTGATTATCATAGTAGTGAGTTCCTCCGATTGCTTGTATCTTACCACTTTCAAGGGCTTCGTTAATTTTTTTCCATCTGCCGCCATTTACTTCTATGGGGGTATTGTATAAGTTTTTAATTGCATTTATAATATCAACATTAAAACCAACGAGTTCGTCTTTTTCGTTTGAATAATGATAAGGTGGATAATTGTTGCTAAACATTACTTCGTATTGCGCCCATGCTTTGGTTGAAGTAATGAGTACAAATATTACAAATAATAAAATACAATTTCGCATTGCGGGATCGCTTTAGTTATATAAAAATTGCGATAATAAAAACTGATTTAAAAGTTTGTTCTAATATAATTTAAATTCGTTGTGAGAACGAATAATTTTTATACTTTTTGTTACTTTCGAAAGAATATTATATCAACTTATCTGTTTGAGTTTACACTCTAAAACCGTGTTAGTATTAGAAGATGAATAATAGTTTGTTAGAAATAGTGGAAAGGTACCTGGCAGAAGAGTTAGATGAACCTGTGAAAATATTTTCGACAAAACATTTAGGGGGAGGCTGTATTAATCATGCCTCGAAGTTGGAAACAAGTATAGGACCACTTTTTTTGAAATGGAATGCTAATTGCAACTCCGATATATTTTTACGAGAAGCAGAAAGTTTAAATGAGCTTTCCAGGGCTACAACTGATTTATTAAAAGTACCAAAAGTCTTTTGTGCCAAACCAGTTGATGGCACACCCGGATTTATGGTACAGGAATATCTTCAGGCGGCATGTGCTAATGATGAAAATGATGAGAAACTTGGACGTGGTTTAGCAATTATTCATCAGTTTAGAAATGAAAAATTTGGGTTTTATAACAATAATTATTGTGGTGCAACAACTCAGAATAATTCATGGGCAGATAATTGGGTTGATTTCTTTGTGAATAAACGACTCAGATTTTTAGTGGACTTAATACAGGTAAAAAGGCCACTCCCTTCCTCCGAAATTTTAGTTTTAGAGAAATTATTTGCTAAAATTCCTTCTCTAATTCCCTCTGAATCCAAGGCAGTTCTTATTCATGGTGATTTATGGTCGGGGAACTACATGAATACACAAGATGGCCCCGCATTAATTGATCCTGCTGCCTATTATGCAGACAGGGAAATAGAATTTGCCATAATGACAATGTTTGGTGGGTTTTCTTCCCGCTTTTATTCAGCTTATAACGAGGTGCATCCATTAGAGCCTGATTGGCGAAGCCGCAATGAGTTGTACCAACTGTACCATGTATTAAACCATTTTTGTCTTTTTGGTGGATCTTACCGAATGCAAGCCCTCTCGATTGCCAAAAGGTTTATTTAGACGAGAATTAATTTATTTTGGAAATAGTTGATTTGTAAAGTCTGCTTTTGTAACTTATACTATAATTCAAAAGTTTATAGCGGTGAAAAGCGAGATTTACGAAATTCCTTACCGGGCAGAGTTGTGTTATCAGAAAAATAAAGGTATAATTTTACCCGAAGATGTTCCCTACATTGGAATGGGAGCTTCGAATATAGCCACCAAAGCATTTCGTTACCTGGGAATAAATATATTGTCGGAAAAGGCAGCCGAATATTATAATTATCTGATAAAATACAAGCATCCTAAAAATGGTGTGCTTATATCTCAATCGGGACAAAGCTCGGAAACCTTGTGGTGCGCCGACTATTTTGATTCTTTTATTGCCATAGTAAACAATGAAGAAAGCCCTTTGGGAAAGCATGAAAATTGTACTCAGAGAATTTTGCTTTATTCGGGTGAAGAAAGAGAAATAACAGCTAAAACATATATTAATACCTTGCTTGTTTTGTATTTGGGTTTTGGATTCGATCCTTTGGAAACTATCACGGCTTTGAAAAGCCACATGTCGCATTTCGAACAAATTGGTATTAAAATTGGTGAATTGATTAGAAGTACAATGGGATGGCGAAAAAAGTGCTCCATCTATATTTTGGGGAATGGTCCTAATATTGCAACAGCCAATATCGCTGCAATGGTTTTAAGCAGGGTGATAAAAATACCCGTACAGTCCATGTCTGTCTCTCATTACGATCATGGTTTCAAGGAGACAGCAAAAGATTCGGTAGTGATTGCCGTAAATCACATTGGGCCTGAACAAAAAAGAACAAAACGCTTGTTAAAAACAATTCAAGGTGCAGGAGCCAAAGTTTTTGAAGTCAATAATACGCTGGTCGAAAGCGTTTACAGTCCGTTGACTTTACCTTTGCCTTTTTATTTTGCAGCTGAATATCTTTCCAATAAACTTAAGGTAAGACCTTTATTCGAGGCAGATAGAAATATCACGAATATCGAACCGGAAGAATAAAATGAGTAATCGCATTGCAGGCATTTGCTCGAATGTTTAAATTAGCAGCAAAACCAAATACCTGTTTTACATGATTACACAAAAGGCAAGAGATATTACACCATTTATTGTTATGGAAGTTTTAGAAAAAGCTGCTGAAATGGAGCGGAAGGGGATTGATGTGGTTCATCTTGAAGTGGGGGAGCCTGATTTTAATGTACCGGCTTGCGTTTCAAAAGCAGTTCAAACTGCGTTTAATGAAGGACGAACACACTATACTCATAGTTTGGGCGATCCGGAATTACGCGAACAGATTGCACAAAAATATTGGCAGGAATATGGTGTTTCAGTTTCTCCCAATCAGATTATAGTTACTTCCGGAAGTTCGCCGGCAATTTTGTTAACGTTAGGGGTTTTGTGTGAAGCGGGTGACGAAATTATTATTTCTGATCCGGGTTATGCCTGTTATTCAAATTTTATAAAATTTATTGAAGCCAAACCTGTGCGTGTTCCGGTTTTTGAAGAAGATGGATTTCAGTATCGCAGCAGCGAAATTCAAAAACGGATTTCAGCAAAAACAAAAGGAATAATGATTAACAGCCCGATGAATCCTACCGGGAATTTGCTTTCGCCAGAGGTAATGAAGGAACTTACGTATTTGAATATTCCTATTATTTCCGACGAGATTTACCATGGGTTGGTTTATAAAGGCAGGGCACATTCAATTTTAGAAGTTACCGACAATGCTTTTGTGTTGAGCGGTTTTTCAAAACTGTATGCGATGACCGGGCTTCGTTTGGGGTATGTAATTGCTCCCAAAGAATATATGCGATGTATGCAGAAACTTCAACAAAACCTGTTTATTTGTGCCAGTTCAACAGCACAAAGGGCAGGTATTGAGGCTTTGAAATATGCCGGAATAGAAGTGGAACAAATGCGGATGACATATGACAAACGCCGAGCTTATTTAATTCAGAGGTTAAAAAAAATGGGATTTTTGATTAAAGTTGAACCAACCGGTGCTTTTTATGTATTCGTTAACGTAAAACATTTATCAAACGATAGCTATAAATTAGCGTTTGATATACTTGAAAAGGCCCACGTTGGCGTGACGCCCGGTATTGACTTTGGCGAAAACGGAGAAGGTTTTATTCGATTTTCGTATGCAAATTCAATCGAAAATATTGAAGAAGGAATGAACCGCTTGGAAAAATATTTAGCTGAATACTTTAGTTAAAAGCATTGCCAAATGTATTTAGGTGAACGAATTCTGATAAAGATTTTCGTTTTTTAGGGGCATTTTCAATATCTGGATATCCCAGGGGAATTAAAACGCATGGTTCAATATGGCTTGGCAATTTAAGTACCTCAGAACATTTCTTAACAGAAAAGTTACAAACCCAGCAAGTTCCCAGACCTAATTCTGTGGCCATTAACGTCATGTGATCAACTGCAATGGCAATATCGATGTCGGCCGAGTCTTTTCCATCGGAACTTCGCTTCCACGATTGAGAATGGTCAGCACCGGCGACAATAATTACAGGAGCTTTTTTAATCCAGTCTCTCTGATAAGTCTGATGTATTTTTTCAAGCGTTTCGGTTTCTGTTACTACAATAAAATGCCAGGGCTGAAAATTAACGGCTGACGGGGCAACTTGCCCTGCTTCAAGAACTTTTAACAGTTTATCATCTTCAACTGGAGTAGTTTTGTATTTCCGAACCGAAAAGCGCGATTTTGCAAGTTGAAAAAAGTCCATAATGTAATTTTTTTTGTTTTTAGTTGAAAATAAAACTGAAAGCAAAAATAGGGAATTGCTTTCAGTTTTAAACCTTGTTGTTTTATTTATGTGTTGAAAAGATTTGAATCTTGCTGTAGTGGTTAAAAATATTAATTGTCAGGTTGTTATGTGAGTTGTGTGTGTGTTTTAAAGCATAGTTTGTACTACGATGTATATCAGAAAAATAACGTCATTTGCAGCCAATATTAGAATAACAAAGAACAAAATGTTTAACCAATAAAAGGAAAAATGATGAGAAATTTGAACTATGCTACAATTATTTTAGTAGGATTACTTTTTGTAACTATTTCTGTACAAGCAACAAGTTTACGTAATGGTTTTAATGAGTATGAATATATAATGGTAAATGATATTCACATCGGTAAAAACGTAAAAGCTATTTGGACCTTGAGTTATAGTGATAGCGAGGCTCCTGTTACAGTAGTAAAAAGGAAAACTTTGGAAGGAATAGAATATGTAGTGCAGTCCCGGTATTTCGCTGTTAGTTATGTTTCATCTGTGAATGGTTTTGGTGCAAAAGAAGTGAGGAACACATGGAGTAATGTTCCTAAAAAAATAAATTGTGCTGTAATTTGTAAGAAAGAATTAGCTAACCAGGCACTTATTACTCCCAATAAAGTAGATGATAAGCAAGCTTTAGGTTTAATTGCCAGCTATTTACCCGAATTGATAAACGATGGCTATAAGCATGTGCTAAATTAAGCAACTGCTTAGTAGGAAAAATATAACCGCAAGTAATTGCGGTTTTTTTATGTCTTAAATCTGAAGTTAACACTAAAATCCTGATTTCTGATATAACCTTCTATTCGTACCTAAGGCAATTTTGTCGATAAAATCTGCAATTAATACACATTATTGTGTTTTTAAGTGAAATGGAATGTAAGTAAATGTCTATAAAATACAGAAATATAAAAGTGAATATGGATTAAATCGATATTAATGTTATAAATAACGCGTTAAGCGATTTAATATGATATATACAACTATTTTCTACCAATGAGCTGTGTTTTTAAGCAGAGTATCTACCTGTCACGAGTTTGTAATTCGAGCGTCTATAGGGTACAAATACTTTAGAAAACAGAAAACAATTTTAAAACGAAAACTAAAAAATTAAAGTCATGAAAAGAATCAATTATTTCACAGTTATTTTGGTGACAATCTTCTTAATGTCAGTATCAGCAAGTGCAACAGGTACCCGTACAGAATTTAAAGCGTACGAAATTGAAGAATTAGATAATCTTTATATGGGGAAAGAGGTGCGAGCACTATGGACTTTGCGTTACAGTCTGAATGAAGAGCCCGTAACAGTGGTAAAACGTAAAACGTTGGAAGGGACAGAATACGTAGTTCATTCGAAATTTTTTGAAGTAAGTTATGCTTCTACTGCTGATGGTTTTGGCACAAAAGAAGTTCGCAGGGCCTGGAGCGATGTACCTAAAAAGATTACCAGAGCGGTAATTAATGATGAAGAACTGGCACGCCAGCGGATAATAACACCCAATAAGGTGACCGATGAAAAGGCTTTGGGATTAATTGCCAGCTACTTGCCCGACTTAATTAATGATGGATACACTCATCTGTTAAATTAGTGCATGTTAGAGAACAACGACAAATATAACCGCGGGAAACCGCGGTTTTTTTATCTTAACGATAGAAATCGATAGTTTGCATATATCGCGAATTAAATACACCCACAAACGAAACCATCTGCTAAGCTTTCCAGAACTTCTTTTTCAACTCTTTTTTCATTATCGGTGCCATAACAATCCATACAAACCGGCATATTAACAACCTGATTCAATACAGATGTTTCCTGTGTAATTTCTTTTTTACAAACGAAACAAGTGTTTTTTATATTTCCCATTTTCCTTTTAAAAGATTGCGGTCGTTAAGTCTTAATAATTTAATATCAGCTAAAATTTTATCAATAATTTTTTCTGCCTTAAAGTGATTATACAAAAATATAAAATTTATATGGACAAAGATGTAACTTGTAAAATGGTAGGCGTGAAGCGCACTACATTTTATGATCATTAATTGATTAATGAAAATTTTTAGTAGAACTTGAAATGCCAGGTGTGTTTAATGAATTATGACAACATTTGGAATACATGAAACTCAAAATTCTTGTTGGTTTGGTTTAAAATTCTGAGTTAGAGCTAATCTTTTTGCTGAGCAACTAAAATGATTGACTTCAAAATTGCTGAGATAAGTGCAAATGACTATGTGGAATGAATCTAAATTGCGTTTCTTAACAATTTTTTATTCGATATTTTTTTGTTAAATCGTTTGGTAGCCAGAGTGATGGCTGCTATTTTAAAATAACTGATTTTCTAAATTTTTCTAAAAAAATGTTTACACATTTTAAAACTTAAAACGATGCAACTTCAATTATTGTAAACAAGATCAATATTTATTTATACTCAACTAAATGTTTTTTAATAGAAAATTCGTAATTGGAAAATTCTAATATTATTTAAGAACAGAATAAACCTTAAAGTAAGTTAGCATAAGATTAATAATTTATATAATTGATGAGATGTCTTGCTTGTGTTAACGATCTGATAGAGTGAGTATTATCATTCGTGCTGCTTTTGGCATATATTTGCGACGATTTACAAACCTATTAAGTTGTTTTAAAATGAAGACGCTAGTAAGATTTATTTTGAATTTTTTTGGTATGAGGGATTTTAACATCAGTGTTAAAAGTTTGGGAAGAAAATTGAACGTCAATAGAGATATCAGATATCTTTTTACGTTGTTGTTTGTGTTGTTGGTAAGTTTCAGTAATGCAACAGTTTATTATGTAAGTGTATCCGGGAATGATGCAAATACTGGAACAAGTGAAAATCAACCATGGCAAACTTTAGCCAAGGTTAGTGGTACTAACTTTAGTCCGGGCGACCAGATCTTATTTAAAAGAGGGGATGAGTGGTCTGGATCTATTACGGTTACTTCTTCGGGAAGTACAGGAAGCCCTATTGTTTATGGAGCTTACGGTTCAGGTGAAAAACCAAAAATTTATGGTTCAGAAAAAATTACAGGCTGGATACAACATTCGGGTAATATTTATAAGGCTACATTTGGGAAAAAAATAACTCAGTTATTTTTAAATGAGGATAGAACAAGATTGGCCCGATATCCGAATAGTGGATATTTCAATATTAGCTCGGTTCAAAGCACAAAACAATTCACATCAAATGAACTTAATGCCGGGATAAATTACACTGGCGCCAAATGGATTGGCAGAACTTCAGCTTATCGTTTTTCTTCATCAGATATAACTGCATCCAGTTCTCAAACATTAACATTGGCATCAACACCAATATTTAGTATGGATAAGGATGAAGGATTTTTCTTGTGTAACAAATTAGAGTTTCTGGATCAGGCAGGAGAGTGGTACTATGATGCTAATTCACAAACCATTTATGTATGGACTCCTAATGGACACTCACCTACAGAATATGAAGTAAGAGGAGCTGTTTTTGAAAACGGATTTAACATTGAAAACAAAAATTATGTAACAATTCAGAATATTGAAATAAAGCATCATAAAGGTATTGGAATTTTTTCAGCCAATAGTTCGTATTTGACTTTTGACAATAACGTTATTCTGAACCCCGATGCATATGGAATTAGAATAAATGGTTGGAGCTCAAATAATGTAGTTTCAAATAATATTATTTCCGGTGCAAATGCTGATGGAATTGTCAACTACTCTGCAAATTCTGTTTTTAGGGACAATCACATTTCTGAAATATCTTTACTTGATAATATTGGAATTGGTAAATTGGAAACGTCAATAGGTATTCGAAGCAGGGGGGAAAATGTATCCTTTACGCATAATAGAATTACTAATTCAGCCTACATAGGAATCTATTTTTATGGTGCCAACAATCTAATACAATATAATTATATTAATGAAGTGTGCAAGGTATTGGATGATGGGGGAGGTTTATACACCTATTCTGGAGACTACAGTGAAGTGGGATCTGCAGGTTCAAAAGTAATAGATAATATTGTACTAAATGTTCATGGAAATAGAGTAGGGTACAAATATGGATTTGAAGAAGGATATGGTATTTATATCGATAATTTTATACATGATGTTGAGGTTGCAAATAATACAGTAGCATATTGTGATGCTGGCGGTATTTTTTTACATGAAGATGGAAATATTGATGTAAACAATAATACACTTTTAAGTAACGGTATTGGTTTGAAATCGATAAAACAAAAAGCTAAGAGTTCATTTACAAACAATATTGTTTATGGAGCCGACAGACCTGTGGTAATATCTGGAGGATTGGGAGATGTTCATCAAATGGCATATCAAGAATTTGGTGCAGAAGCTAACTATAATTATAATAAATATTACAATCCTTATGAGTCGAATAATGTTTTTCAAAGAAATCTTGATTTTAACGCATGGAAAAGCAATACTAGTCAAGATACCGATTCAAGATTTAACGGAACATCTCTAGGTGCTGATGAAACAGAAAAACTATTTTATAATGACACAAAACAAATTAAAACAATATCATTAGGATCAGTAATTTATCGAGATCTTGACGGGAATACAGTGTCCGGATCTATAACTTTGGAACCATTTAAATCCAAAATATTAATAACGAAAAATAACGTGGACGGTGGAGAAAATCAAAAGCCGGAAATGGATAATCAAACGTTTGGAATATTAGGTGATAAACAAGTTGATGATTTTATTGCACAAGTTGTGGCAAGTGATCCAGATGAAGGCCAGATACTTACCTATGAAATTGAAGGAGGGAATGAAGAAGGATTATTTTATATTGATGCAACATCAGGAGCGATTTATGCAGCTTCAGTAATATATGAAACGAGTGATAAAACAATTCAGTTGGTTGTTACAGTTACTGATAATGCCACTGAACCATTATCTGCTTCTGCGATAATTACAATTAATATAACCGGTGTTGATGATAGTACTCCTCCGGATGGGGGCACTCCTCCCAATATTATATCGTTTGCAATACCGTCAACTTCATCTTCGTTAACTGTACCTATCACATCGTTTACTACTGATGGAAACGCAACAGGTTATATGTTAAGTACTTCGTCAGAAGATCCTACAGATAATGATAGTAACTGGACGACGTCTGTTCCAACATCCTATGTTTTTAGCGAAAGTGGGACACATACTCTATTTGCCTGGGTAAAAGATAATAGTGCCAATATATCAACATCATCAAGTGCTACAACAACTATTACTCTGGATGATGTAGATTTAACACCAATCTATTCTGAATATAGGTTTGAAGAAGTGTCAGGGGCAACTGTTATTGATTCCAGAAGTTCAAATGATGGAATGCTTTTCAATGAAGACTTAAGAGTAGAAGGTGTAAGAGGACAAGGATTACAGTTGACAGGAACGGGTTATGTTGGTCTAGGACAATGTTTTGGCGAAAATGTTACATATGGGGTAACAATAAGTACATGGATTAAACCAACCTCTTCTTCAGGTGATTACCAGGGGCTTGTAATGCACGGTGGTCCGGTTGATGATTCTTTCGCTTTATATATAAAACATGACTCAAAAACCGTTGCTTTTAAAACTACTTCGACTTCTGCATCCTGGACAGCAATTGATAATGTGGATATTATATGGGATGGCAATTGGCATCATGTTGCAGTAACTTATAATGGAGCTGAAAAAGTAATTTATATTGATAATCAGGAGTTCGCAAATGTTTCAGCTAACGGAAAGATTGTATCGGGTATTGGGTACAACTTATATATTGGGGCAGGAAGAGACCAGGCATCGCCAATAGCTCTTTATACTGGATATATTGATGAGGTCAGAGTATACAATTATGGATTAACCAGTTCAGAAATTGAGGATATTTACAATTCAATAATTAACGATAGAGATACTGTATATACCTCGGAAGAAATTAATATTTGTGAAGGTGAGTCGTATAATGGCTGGACATCCGCAGGCGAATACCAAAGGGTACTGCAGAGTAGTACTGGGGGAGACAGTATTGTAACTACCTATTTATTAGTTAACCCGGTTTATGATTTACTTGAAAATATTGTAATCCAGGCAGGAGAAGATTACAATGGTTGGACTACTTCGGGTCAATATGTTCGTAATTTAACGACTGTTTTTGGATGCGATAGTACGATTACAACGAACCTGTACGTCGGACAAGATCCTAGACACTTTATTCCGGTCTGGGATGGCGAAAATGGTCAGAATCATATGACCTTTGTTATTACCGAGGCACTTGTTGATAGTGTTAAACTTGGTAAAGGTGATGAAATAGCCGTTTTTGACAATGACTTGTGTGTTGGTGCCATGGTTTTATCTGCGAGTATAAATATCGATGACGAAAATACCTATGTTTTTATATCCGCATCGCAGGATAACGGGAGCTCGAATGGTTTTACAACCGGTAACAATGTAACCTTCAAGATTTGGGATTCAACTGAAAAAGTTGAAAAAGTAATAAACAACGTTATTTATCATGATGACTTGGAAGAATGGATTACTACTGGTAAATACGTGCCAGGAGGAACTTCTGTAGTTGAAATTGGATATATCTACGAAGATCCAATTATAACTCAAACCATTAAGCTGGATAAAGGATGGAACATTTTTTCTGCTTCCGTTGTCCCTGATGATCCAGACATGAAAGTAATTCAGCAAGAATTACGTGACAGTGATTTTCTTTTTAAGGTTCAGGATGAAATAGGAAGAACTTATGAGAAAATTAGAAACGTTTGGATTAATAACATTGGAGACATGGAACAAGTAGCAGGTTATCGTATCCGGGTAAAGACTGCTTGTAACTTAGATATTATCGGTACTCAGGTTATTCTGCCAATGAATATTAATGTTAGAACTGGTTCAAACCTGATTTCATTCCCATATAATGGATCAGTTGATGCGATGCAAGTCATTCAACCATTAATTGGTGCCGGAATTCTTGAAAAAGTTCAGGATCAAAAAGGTAATTCAATTGAGTACTGGGGATCAACAATCGGCTGGTTAAACGGCATCGGTAACTTTGTTGCCGGTCAAGGATATATGGTTCAGGTAAATGCTGATGGTGTCTTGCCAATCAATGATGTGTATGAAAAATCAGTATTAGTTAGTGAATATGTTGAAACGGTATATTTCAAGCCTGCTTTTGAAGGTAATGGATCAAATCATATGAATATAAATTTGTATGGCTTGAGTGAAACCAATTTAAAAGTAGGTGATGAAATAGCCGCCTATGATGGTGATATTTGTGTAGGTGCAGTTACTTTAACCAGTACGAATTTTAATAATAATGTGGCTAGTATAAGTGCCTCAGAATCTGATCTTGACGAGATTAATGGTTTTATTAATAACAATGATATTGCATTGAAATTTTGGAGTTCTGAGGCAAATGAGTTAATGGACTTTGATTTAACTTTATTAAGTGGAGATATGTTATACAATAATCATTCAAGCGTTTTTGTAAAGCTTAACGATCAGCTTCTTCCTGATGACGATGAAGGTATCACAATAGGCATGTATCCAAATCCAGCCACAATAAATGTTAATGTAAGGTTTTCTCAAATTCCTGACAGTAGAGCTCGAATAATTCTTATGGATATTAATGGAAAGCAATTGCAAAGTCGTCAGGTACAATCTTCGCTCGAGGTTTTTGATGTTCGTAGTTATCCAACAGGAATTTATTTTGTGAAAACGATTATGGGAGACATCATAAAAACTCATAAGTTAGTTAAGAATTAACCTTATCAGGTAATAAATAGATTAATAAAATGTTTAACAAAGAATCAAAACTTGAGGCAGTTTTATTGTCTTACCTCAGGAATAATGTGGATGAGGTTGCGTCTGATTTAAAAATCGATAGTGCGCAGTTGTATCGTTGGCGTAAAGCATATGGAGATTCAGATAGAATTCGTTTTTTTACACAGAATAAACTAGATCAAGATGATTTAGAATATCAGAATGCAAGATTGAGAATTCTTATACAGGATGCAGAAAATGAACGAGATATGCTACGTCAATTAATAGATTCCATGTCCGAAGATGGATATTCTCCTGAAAACAAATGATATAAAAACATATAATTAACATATAGGGGGCTATTTTTCATTGAGAGATAGCCCTTGTCTATTTCGTTGTTTAGGTTTAGATTAAAGCAATTATAACAACTCAAAATAGTTTGTTTTTTTTGAAAATTGAAGTCGGATCTAAAGAAATTAGAAGAAATTAAGTTGATGTTTTTGTTGAGCTTGTTTTAGCCTGTTTATATGTAGTACCTTTTTTCTATTCTTTTGAGTTCCATTTATTTTCCTAGTCTCAAATACATTTTTGCCATTTATGTCTGTTTTGTATTTTGAATTTGAGGAAGTGTATTCAGGAACAATATCCTTCATTTTCGAATATAATTCAGTAAAATCAAGTTCATCGAGGTTTTCTAATAATCTTTTAACTTTTTTGTGTATAACGTGGAAATGGAATGTCTCGGTTTTCCCAATCATTATTTTATCATTATGAGTTTTGGTTAATACCTCACTTCTTCCCAGTAATTCTTCGTACAGTTTTTCACCGGGTCTTAATCCAATTTCTTTTATTTGAATATCTTCTCCCGGAACATATCCAGATAGTGAGATCATTTTTTTTGCAAGATCGTATATCTTTATAGGTTCTCCCATGTCGAAAACAAAAATTTCACCACCTTTCCCAATAAAACCAGCTTCCAACACCAGTTGGCATGCTTCGGGAATAGTCATGAAATATCGGGTAATATCTTTATGTGTAATGGTAACAGGGCCTCCCTTTTCAATCTGTTTTTTAAATAAAGGTACCACCGAACCGTTTGAGCCTAAAACATTGCCAAAACGCGTGGTTATAAACTGTGTAGTTCCCATATTGGCTTGAGCCAACGATTGTACGAAAATTTCACTAATTCGCTTTGTAGTGCCCATAACATTAGTTGGATTTACGGCTTTATCGGTTGATATCATTACAAATTTTTCTACTCCAAATTCTAACGACAGCTCAGCCATATTTACAATCCCACCTACATTTACACGTAGTGCTTCATGAGGGAAATCTTCCATTAAAGGCACATGTTTATAGGCGGCTGCATTGAATATGATGGTCGGCCAATGTTTTATAAAAATATTACGAATACTGCTCTTATTCGTCACATCTGCTATAATGATCTCAAAATTAACAGTGGTTCCTGAGGCAATTAATTCTTGTTGAAGGTTGTAAAGATCTGATTCGGCCTTGTCTAACAGAATAACCTTTTTAACTCCAAAATCTATCAGTTGTCGAACAATTTCGGAGCCGATTGACCCAGCTGCTCCGGTTACCAGAACAACTGAATTTTTTAGTCCATTTTCAATTTTATTCCAATCCAGTTGAATTGAATTCCTTCCTAACAAATCTTCAATTTTTATTAAGTGAATGGCATTTTCCCGAAGTTGGCCATTTATCCAGGATTCAACAGGTGGAACTTCTTTTACCAGCAGATGCAGTTTTAAAAATTGGTCTGTTATTTTTCTTTTCCGTTTGTATTTTAATTCTGATTTCTCTGTGGCAAAAATAATTTCTGAAACATTATTTTTAGGTATTATTTCTTTAATCGCTTTCTTTACCGAGTAAATTGGGTAGCCCGACAAAAATTTATTTTGCATGGACTCATTTTCATCAATTATCCCAATTATTTTAAAATTGAGGTTATCACTGGTTAAGGCGTTTAGGGTTGTTTGTCCAAGTTTTCCGGTACCAAAAATCAAAACCTTTTTGGTATCTTTTTTTTGCATAATCCAGTGCTGATAAAGTATTTTTGCAAACAAACGCGATATTACCATAAACGTTGTAACTAGAAGAACAAAAATAACTATTACAGATAAGGGCATATTAATAAAAGAAGGAGCATCTACATGTCTTGCTATCAGTGATATAATTGCAAGCATAGCACCAGTGCAAGGCACCGATAATATAATATTCTTAATATCTTTAACTGTGGTATGACGTAAAATGACAGAATAACAGTTCGCTTTCCAACAACAAATTGCGAATAGTGGTAGAACAATTGTAAGATGCCACGGTGTTATCACTTCTTCGACGCCTGACAAATTGAAATTAAGCCTTAACACAAAAGCTATAAACCAGGATAACATCGCAATAGATATATCGAACAAAAGGATTGCCCACCGGGGCAGATAATTTCGGGTAAAGTAACGCTTAAATGTTTTCATGTTTAAAATATTTAGGTTAACAAATTTGATTTTCAATTATTTACCAACCGGAGAATAATAGTCGATTCGTTCTATGTCGATTAATAAGAGTATTTCCAGTTAATGGCCTTTTGTATCTTGTATCTGAGAACCAGGTAGCCTGCCGATAAAACTGATACAAAAAATAATAGTACAATATGGTTCATATGGTTGTTTGCAATGAGTTGAATTACAATAATGTTAATGACACACTGAATAAAACCGTAAATCAAGGATACTTTTATGTGTGACCATTTGTATTCGTTACTTAAAAATTGATACAAATGAGTACGATGTGCCTTAAAGATATTTTCGCGTCGGGCTAAGCGCATAAGAATAGTAACAACTGAATCGATTCCGTAAACAGCAAAACATAAAATATAACCCAGCTGACCTGTTTTCTGTATTAATGAGATTATGAACCAGGATAGCAAAAAGGCTAAACTAATGCTTCCAACATCTCCTGCAAATGTTTTTGCCCGTTTACGAAAATTGAAAAATAAAAATATAATTAAGGATAAAATTAGAGCTACTAACAATTGTGATGATACAAAATGAATAGATTTGTTGAGCCATAAGAATGTGCCCAAAGCGACCAACCCGTATATGCCTGTAAGGCCGTTTATTCCGTCCATGAAATTAAAGGCATTGATCCATCCTAGCGTGATTATATAAATTAAGGTAAGAACATACCATGGAATACCCAATAGTTGTAATTGCCAGAATAGAACAGTGGTTGCTATAAGTTGAACCAGTATTCTGATGCTCGAACTTAGTGGTATTAAATCGTCAATAAAACTAATGGTTGCTATAAAAAATAACGCAGCAATAATCCAGGGTGCTGAATATCCATAAAGAAAAAACCATAGAAATGCGGCAACAGGAAAGATTATTCCACCGCCACGAACAGTTATATATTGATGAGAGCTTCTACTGTTTGGTCTGTCTAAGATATTTGAATATTTGGCAATTCTGATATACGTCAGAATAATTATTATCAGAGCAAAGAAGGTTATTATATAAAGCATCTTCTTATAATTAGAATGATAAAAGGGTTTTTGAAATGCCTTTTTCAGCTTTCATTGGCATTTTTTTTATGCCTAAAGCTTTTTTAATTTTTTCGTTAGAGACGACATACGAATCGGTTAATTTTTTTAGCCTTTCGCTATTGATGGGTAAGTGAACAGCATTACCTAACAAGGCAAGCGCGTATACAATTTTTTTATTGATGTGCCATATGAGAGCTTTTTTCCCTTTTGATCTTGCAATGAGTTCAATAAGCTTATTGGTTGAGAGAACTTCGTCATCTGCTATCTGGTAAGTACCAGGCTCTACATCTTTTTCAAGTATGGTATTAATAACAAACGTAAGATTATCGATAGCTGTGAACGATCGTTTGTTTTCAAATTTTCCCAAAGGCCAAGGTATTCCGCTAACAACATGTTTGTAAAGCAGATTTAGATTCCCTTTATTCCCGGGGCCATGAATCATACAAGGACGCAGAATATATACTTTTTTATTTATAGGTAATGTTTGGTTTAATAAGTAGTTTTCAGCTGCAAGTTTAGATTTTCCATAAGGAGTTTGTGGATTAGGAGTATCAGACTCATTCAAATAACTCCCAATTACTTTATCGGCAACGGCTTTCACTGAGCTAAGAAATATAAATTTTGATGCTGTGGATTGAAGGAAATATTCAAAAATTTGTTTAGTTAATTCCACATTTACCTCAAAATAAGTTGCTTCGTTTGTCGTGTTTTCTATATCGTGCGCTATCCCTGCCAAATGTATAATTGTATCAATTTCTTCGTTTTTTCTTTTATTTAATTCACCCCAAAAAATGAATTCGTCGTAAGAGTGATTCGGAGGTTGATATATATCCACTGCAACCAACTGGGCATTTAAATCTGATTTTATTGATTTCGCAAGATTAGAACCAACAAAACCAAAGGCTCCGGTTATTAATACTTTCATCTGTTATTAATAATTATCTGAATGAGTATTTCTTTTAAAGAATAGTTTACGGTAGCTTACCATTCTTTGGTAACCGAGAGTTGCACTCCCAGATTGCTGTTGACGGAATTACCCGAGTCGAAGGCTATTGAGAAGCTCACTTGAACTGGAAATTTATTGTTTATGTATTGAATGTCTAAAAGACCTGATAATTGTTTATGTTTGAATTCGTAGGGATTAGGAATGGTGCCAAGATGTTCTATATAAGTCAACAATCCTTTCCATTTAATTGCTTCTGATAAATGGCCTGAAATACCCACATGGTGTGCAAAAAAACGATTCGATTGCAGAGAAAACCAGGTGTTACTTATTTCGTCTGTTCTTTGAACCACAGGAAAAAAAAGAGGAGATCCCATACTATTGTGATGATAAGTAAATCCCGATTTATAAAGTAAATGTACAAAGTAGTCTTCGTATAAGTCATGCATCCACTCTTCATCACCTTCATTTGTTACAAAATCATTTTTTAAATTTTGATGTCTGGTGTTTATTACTTCATAAACAAAATCGTTGATTAGCTTTGTTTTATTCTTAACACTGACATGTACGCCAATTAGATTGTCTGGCCAATTTTTCCAGGTTAATCCCGGATGATTTTCGAATGGATGACTCAGATAAAAGGATATATCCAATTTATCCAGATATTTTGAATAGGCCAATTGATATGTACTTACGTGGTTTCCTGAGACATTCCCTTTATCATGCTCCTGAGAATTATTGCTTCCGCCAGGAATACTAAAAATGTAGCGCAAATATTGACCAAAACTTATAGGGAAACGGCCTATTTTCGGATCTTGTGAAGTACCTCCCCACATTACGTAATGCTCTATTCCGAATGCAGCATCCCAGCTTTTCTTCGACTTTATCAATAAATACAACGATTTATGATGAAGATGTGTATTTTCTACATATCTATCATCTTCTAAAAGACCTTCATCAAATTCAAATTTAAAGTAAAGCCACTCTGCAATAAAGGCTAAGGGTTTATAGTTGTTATTATAAAAACGCAGGTTAGGATGGGGGCGTGCATTACCACTTCGAACAAGATTCCCATTTGTTGAGGATAGCCCTGCATAAAGAACTGGATCATAAAATAATCCCCCCTTTAAAGCCCATCCATTAAATGAAATACCTGTATAGGCTTGGTTAATCTGTAAATAATTATCGTTACCAAAAGCATAAATGACCTCGCCTCCCCAGTTCCAGCTTATTATATTCACCTTCCTTTCTGTTGCGGAATTTGATATAAATATTTCAGAAATGTTTAAATATTGATTTGTTGCCTGAACTTTACCATGTTGGTTGGCATGAAACCACAGTGGAAGTTGATTATTATTTGAAATTATTGTTGAGTTTCTAATTCTAAAATTTGAAGGTTCTTGGGCACTTGTAATAATACTACATGATAATATCCAGTACAGAAGAGTTAATCTGGCGAATATTCTGATATTCATATATAAAACTATAATCTTGCGTTAGCTTCAGTTATATAGCATTACTTTGTTGCTGTATATTGTAAGAAATAAATTTCATTAAGAAGTGTGTTTCTAAGTATTTCAGATTTTATGGACCAAATTCATATCTGCTCGCTACAAAACTATGTTTCACTATTTTCGAGGAAAAATATCCTGGGGTAGTATCTTATAATTTTACAAACTCTACTTAGCTGCTTTTTAGGTTCGGTAAAAATTCGATAAATCCAAATTAAATTAAGTTTTGTTATCCAGTGAGGAATATCTCTTATATCTCCTGAAAAATAATTTAAAGCTGCCCCAACTCCAAGCATTACACCAGAATTCAAATGTGGAAGTAATTTTGACATGAAAATTTCTTGTTTAGGTGCGCCTAATGAAATCCAAATGTATCTTGGTTGTATGGTATTTATATGTCTCGCAATAGATATATAATCAAATTGATTCGGTTCCATATAGGGTAAAGGAATAAAATGTAGTTCACTATCTTTATGTGATCTTTCAACTTTTCTCTTTATTTTTTGAAAAACATTATCAGTATTTCCAACAATACAATGTTTTACCGGGTGTAGTATAAACTTGTTGAAAAACTGAGGGCCATTATATGATTTTAGACTTTTATGATATATTAATGAAGCGAACTTGGCTATATAGCTTCCATCGCATGAATTGATTAACGAATTATTAAGGATATCAAGTATTTCGTTGTCCCTCTTTTTGTGCGCCTCAATTAACATATTGCTATCAATAAAACAACAATAACCTTTACCTTTTTCAGAGGTTTCAATAATTGTTTGTTCTAACTTTTTATGGTCAAATTCAAATTGAATTTTAAAATATTTTTCCATGGGTACTGATCGTTTTAATATAGAATATGCTTAATCCCATAAATAAGGTTTATTTTGAACGAGGATAAATAATCTTTGCCTTATAGGAGTGACAGACCCGAAATGATATTAAAGCTTTTATCTCGTATTTGCTTAAGCGGATGTTGTTTGGACTGTGTGGGGATTGTATGTGGTATCTAAAAAATATAATAGTTTGGGAAAAATTATTCCACTATTATTTTATATGTGTTATAAATATAAATTACAATTCTAATCCTCTGATTCTGTACTATTTTTAATCGATTTTCCCTCAATCAATAAATTGTATATTGTTTCCCACTTTGGAATTCCTAAAATATTTCTATCGTCAATGTAAATATCAGCATATATTTTGCGACTGATTGTTACGTCAAGTTCTTCACCTTCATAGTTACTATTAATGGCGTAAAACGTCAAACCTTTTTTTTTACAAAAATTAACCGCCTTATCCAATTCCTTTCCCGATCGATATGTCCACAATATTACTCGATGTCCTTTTTCCTGAAATAGTTTTAAGGTTTTAATGGCATATGGAATTTCTTTACCAATGGATGGATACCTGTGTTTTACAATCGTTCCATCAAAATCAACCGCAATTATCATTAATTTTAAATTTTGGGTGTTGGTTATTTTTGAATATAATGTACTACGCAATACTCATTTTATGTTTGTAACCTCCGTATCCTTTTTTCCAATACTTATTTCCATAGCCGTAACCCCGGTCTGGTGCATTATTAATTACTATGGCAGAACGTTTTATGCGATTAAAATTTACAATTTTATTTATTTGTTTTATTTGATCTTTATGGCTGTGGTTAATGCGAAGAACAAATAAACTTACATCGGAGAAATCGCTAGATAATATGGCGTCAGGAACCAACAAAAGAGGTGCATTGTCGATAATAATGTAATCATATATTTCACGCGCCTGACCAACCAGTTGTCCGAATTTTTCAGAATCAAGTAAATCTGACGGATTAGCAGGAATAGGACCCGCCTGAATAAAATGTAAATTCGGAATGGAAGTTGGAAATAGAATATCTTCAATTTTTTGTTCATTTTTCAAATAGTTGCTTAATCCAATCGATTCTTCCACTCCCAGAAATTTATGAAGGGTTGGTTTGTGTAAATCGGCGCCAATTAATAATACTTTCTTCTTCGACTTTGTAAGAATGACTGAAAAGTTAGATGAAATAAAAGATTTTCCTTCACCCGGAATAAGAGAGTTAATAGATACAACTTTTGAGCCAGGCTGTTCCAATATTGTGTTTAAATTTGATTTTATGCCTCTGAAACACTCAGCAATTCCTGAACGTGGATGGTTTATAACAGGAAGCTTTGCTTTGTATTTGTGGCGAACAATTCCTTCCAATACCGGAATTTTGCTATTTCGTTCTATCTCTTCCCTGGTTTCAATTTTATTATTAAAAAAACTTATCAGAAATATAAATACAAAAGGAATTACTGCACCTGAAATAAAGCCGGCCATTACATTCACTAATAGACTTGGTCCGATTAGTACTGCAGCTTCAACAAGTGCTGCGTCAATTACTTGTACTTCAGATGCAATTGAAGCTTTAGAAATTGAAGCTTCTGCCTTTTTTTGCAGCATGTAAGTATATAATTCATTATTAAGATCGAATTCACGTTGAATTCCAATTAATTTCTTTTCAGTTTCGGGTAATTTTTTCAATCTCGATTGTATTGACGTGTATCTTTCCTGCATACTAATCATTTTTGATTCGGTCGCTTTCAACTGGTTCTTTAAGGTTTCTTCCAATCCATCTCTCGATATCTTAATCTCCTTTTCTATTAGAATTAAGGTTGGATTTTTATCTTGAACGCTATAAGAAAGAACTTCGCGCCGACTATAGAGATCCATTAGTTTCGATAACATAGTACTCAAATTGGGATCGGTTATTCCAATTACGGATGGATTAACCATTTCTTCAATCTTTTTTGAGTCGTCAAGGTATTCTTGTAGATTTTTGTAATAATCAATTTGCAATTGGGTTAAATATTGTTCCTGCTCAATTTCTTCGAGTTTGGAGTAAACAGATTGAGCTTCTTGTCCCAGATTCATTACCTGGTTGTTTTTACGATAACTACTAAACCTTTCTTCTGCAACGCTTAATGATTTTTTTATTCTTGAAAGTTGAGAATCAATAAATTCTAGTGAATTTTCAGAGTTTTCATTCTTATTTTGAACTCCAAAATTAATAAAAACACTATTAAGCTCATTAATAAAATCAGCTTCTTTCTGTGGAATCTCACCATCTATGGCTATTGAGATAATATCCGAGTATTCTTCTTCCAGTTCGATGTTCGTTTTTGTCAAATAATCAGAAGTTAGTTTATTAATATTGTTAAATATAAGCAAGTATGTTTCTCTTGGTGTTTCATATTTATTATTTAGTGTGAAATTGAAAAACTCGTTAGCAAAAGGTTCTCCAAATTGTACAATTCGTTCGATATTAATTATTTGAGAGTAACCGTTTTGAAGCGTTGTCCCCTTGGCTGTTATCTTATATTCAGTATCATTCAGATTTTCAATTTCTACAAATATGTTGTTCGCATTTATGCCATTTGGGGGGATTACCAGTTCAAAAGGATCATTATTATAAAGATCCGCTTTGTACAATGGTTTTTTTAAGTACCATGAATAATTCCATTTGAGATTGGTCAAAGCTTTCCGAAATAAAGTATAAGAACGAAGTGTACCAATTTTATTTTCTATGTTTGAGTTTTTTCCCATACTCATCATTTGTTTATCAAACGATAGTACTGAGCTCATTGACTTTTCTTCTTGAGTAATTAAAATACGACTTTTTACCTGGTATATGTTTGGTGAATTTTGGGTATAGAAGTATCCGGCAATTACGCCAAGAGTACAAAAAGCCACAAACCAAGGCCATTTTTTTAAGTGTTTTACTATTAGGTTTTTTGCGTCCTCTTTTTCTTTATTATCTATTAAGCTAATAATTTCTTCTATTTTTTCCATTGTAAAATAATTTAGAGTGCAAGTATTGAAACGGCAACTAAAATAACCGATAACGTACCGAGTAGTTTTGAGTAAGTATCGCTGTTTTCGCTTCTTCTTTTTAATTTGCTTGGTGGAATATAAACAAGGTCATTGGGCTGTAAATAGTACACCTCCGATGAATAGAGGTTGCTGTTGGTAAAGTCTACTGTATAGGTTTGGATTTTATTTTCTTCTTCTCGATGCACTAACACATTTTTTAGGTCGGCATAGTTTGTAATTCCATTCGCCATACTAACAGCATCAAGAATATTTATACTCCCTTCATAGTTATAATATATACCTGGTTTTTGAATTTCTCCACTTACATTTACCTTATAATTTAAAATTTTAACCTGAACTACCGGATCTTTCAAATATTCTTCTGCACGTTGTTTCAAATGTTGTTCAGCTTTCTCTAAGCTAAGGCCAACTAAGTTTACACTACCGAGTATTGGCAAACTTATCGTTGAGTCTGTGGATATCCTGTATCCATTAATATATTTGCTAGTTGGATCACCAAACATTTGCTGTGTTCCTGACGAAAAACCGTTGCCGGCAAGACTAGGATTGAATAGTTTATTGACCTCTGTATCAAGTGTTAATATGCTTATGTATAAGTTGTCATAAGGTTTTATCTTGTGTTCGGGAGGAGTTCTGGATACATAGAAATTTCTTTGCTGATTTTGGGATTCCTGAAACATGGCAATGTTTTTAATATTGCTGCATGATAATTGAAAAAGTGCAGCTAAAAAAGAAAGGTAGAATATATGTTTATTTTTCATTTAGTACAACTTTAATTGGTTAATTAATAATCCATGTTGTCGTATTATTTTCATGAATTAGGGTTTCAACTTATCTTTTTGTCAAATAATAATCATTCATTAATAATTGTTGATTTAGTAACTGATATTAGGGGTATTATGATGTTTTAATAGTGTTATTTTGTTGATGTTTTGACTAATATTTCATTCAGTCTGTTTTCAAAAGTATTTAATGTATAATTATTAATATATTTTGTATAGGCAGCTTTCCCCATTTCTTTACGAATGTTAGAATTAGTAATTAAAACCTCTAATCTCTTTGCTAATGCTTCTGAGTTTTTTGATGGAATTAGAAATCCTGTTTTCCATTCATCTACAATCTCTGCAATACCTCCTTCAAACGTTGAAATGACGGGCAATTTATTTTGCATTGCTTCCAAAAGTACCAAAGGGAAACATTCCTTGGGATAATAGGTTGGGAATGCAAAAATATCGGTTTTTGCGAAAAGGGCTTGTTTCTCAACTCCATATTTTTTTCCAACATATTGTATCGTACCATTCATATTTAATGTTCGAATTTTGTTTTGAATCTGCTTTTTTGAAATATCTCCTTCGCCACCAACTAGAGTGCAACGAAACCTAAGTTCTTTATCATAAAGTATTTTACACGCGTCAAGTAATACAAATACGCCTTTAGTTTGAATTAAATTTGATAGATACAGTATTTCAACGTATTTATTCTTTTCTTTTTTTGAAATTTCCCCTTTTATCTTTTTCTGTTTCTCAGGAATGCCGTTTGGGCAATAATACACAGAGTCTTCTGTTACATATTTTTGAATATCTGGGTATAAATATTTTGAGAGTAAAATGACGTTTGTGTTTTTAAATACAATTCTGTACAATAAGTTATCAATAAAATGATTTTGTCTGGTACGTACTCCTTTGTTGTGAAGGTGATATATAAGTTTTACTCTAAATAGTTTTAAAAGCATAACAGCTATAGAATCTTTATAAAAACCAAGTCCTATGGTTGTAATGGCGAGGTAGCACAATTGCGGCTTAAATCTTATAATTTGCACCGATATTTGAAGCAATACAGTAGCGTATGTAAAAAGCTTTTTTATATTCTTTTTACCAATATCATTCATTTTTGTTGATGTACTCAGATTGATGTAACGACAATTAAAAGTCGAATTAATAATCAGACTATTTTTAATGTATTGCCCGACAACCGATGAGCCATGAACGGGTGGAGGAACATGAAGAATAAACAAGATTTTTGTTTTAGCTGAGTTCATATAAATAATTTGTCTTTTAAACGATTAAGAATCGAGTATTTATTGCGTAACTCGTTAGTTATTTGTTCGTTAATGACGGGGTTTGTGTCGAATTTAAATGTGGTTTGGTTACTCGAATCCAGGTCTGTATAAAATCTATTCGTCTTTTTAGTGTGTGTGGCTTCAAATGTAAAACCAATGCTTATTAGTTTCGATCGTGATGGAAAAACGGTTAGTGTGTTTTGCTTAAATTGATTATAACACCATCTGATTGCCCATGAATCTATTCTGCCATTCATCTGATTTTTTAGCATTGAGGGCATATCGCTTCCACCTCTCATAAAACGGCACTGATCCGAAAAATTGTACTTAAAATGATTGTAGTTTTTAACCTCCCAGTCAACAGAATCCCATCTATTCTTCCATGTTCCCCAACCCCACGATGAGGCTCGATACCCTAAATAAAAGTCTTTGTTGTACGTTTTTAATTTTGGCAAATTCAAAGAGTATCCTGTTATTGAAAATATTTTAGGATTGTTGACATAAAAATCTAATGCCTGGTTCATAAAATTTAAAAAATTCGGTGCAGTAACTAAATCGTCTTCTAAAACAATTATCTTTTCATGTTTCCTTATAATTTGGGTTGCTCCATAAATAATTGAGTTTGCAAGGCCCTTGTTATAAGAAGACTCCTCTATTCTTATCGATTTAAATCCATTAACTGTTCTTAAAAAGTCTCGTATTTTAATTACTTTGTTTTTCGATATTTCGTTTTTCCATCCATCAGAAAAAACATATAATTCACTTTCCGATGCCAGATAGTTGTTTTTTAAGGCTTCAATAGTTTGTTGGGTTTCTTTTAACCTGTTGTATGTAAATAAACATATCGGAGCTAACATGTAATTTTATAGTTTAAATTTATAACGATTCAACATATAGTAGATTTCTATATTGAATATTAATTGGTAATATATTCTTCTTGTAAAGTAATGGGAACCAGGTTTAATTCATCTTCCATCATTTGTTTTAGTGGACCAATTTCAATTTTTACGTCGTTATACATCCCTGAACTGATATCGTCTGATTTGTTAATATTCTTTCCAATCAAATAATGATAGTCAAGTTTTTTTTTCATTGCAATATCATAGTAGAATCTAAAATCAACGAATTGATCGCCTGATAATTCAAGAACCGTTGTTTGTCCTTTACAGAAAAGTATATTTGTGAATCCGGCCGTTCCTAACGAAATAATTAATTGGGCGTTAGCAAACAGATCTATTTTTTCCTGAAATGTTAGTCGGCTTAGAATTACGGTTTCAACATTATACTGCGCCAAAAAACTACTTACTTCATCTTCGTTGACTATTCTGCGTGTGTTTGCATCTTTTCTACTTATGAAAAACTTTCTGGTTTTATATTTTGGTTCTTTTCGTGGAGTAAAATCACACGCAAAAAAATCAACAATCCATTGAGGAATATGCCTGTGTTTTCCTCTGGAATAACTAGGAGCCAATAATACATCAGCTTTAATATGAGGATGTATTCTCCCATCGATAATTTGATGTTCAGTAATTCCAAGTGCTCTTAATGAATCAATATGATAATCATATTCAGTTGTTGGAACATAAAACCAATCAACTTCGTTAAATAATCCTGACTTTTTTAAAATATGGATTTTCGAAATAGAATCGATAAGCCAGTGAAAGTAGTTTACATAGGAGCCTCCTCCTGCAATGGTGTGAAAAACTGTTCCTTTATAGTAATCAATTTTAGGATAATATTTGCGTTTAAAAATTGTACTGTCCTTTAACGTTTGTCCATTCTTTAAATGCAGATCAAGCGAAACATCACCGATTATCTTATCATCTGCATCAAAAATTGCAGTGGTATAAAAATAATCTGCCAGTATTCTACCATTCTTTATTTTTAATATATATTTTGCTGATTCGGTAATTGTTGGATAATAGGTTAAATATTTCGAAGATACTTTTAATAAAGAATCCGGAATATCTAATTCTGAAATTGTCTCGGGATATACTTCGTAATAAAGTTTACCTGATTCTGTATTTTTCTGTAAATAGTCTTTTATCGTTAGATGAACACCTTTGGGCCTGCAACTAAAGTTGTGATAGATGAAATTATGCATGTATCTTTTCCAAAATAATGAACTCTTTTTTTTTAATTTATTAATAATCATATGACAGACTTTTGTTAGGTGATTGGTTATACGTTTTGGCAGTAATTGCTACTACGTTGTAATTTTTGATATTAGCAGAAATAATTGGCATTCTGACAGTAAGTTAGTCGTTCCGTTAAAATGAATGATGTTGATAGTATTTTATGAGTTAAATATTTTCCTATTCAGATATTTATAAGTTTGCTTTGTTATGCTTAACATGGTTTTTACAGGCCCCTCAATTTTTAGTGAAAATAACAATGGGCTTTGAAGCTTATTTGAAAGCTTTTCTAATTCATTTATTGGGTAATTTATAACATAGTTTAAACTTGATTTCAAGAATGGTATTCCATGATGACTTGTTCTGAATGGAATATAATTTACCTGCAAATCTGATACATGTTTAAATTGGTTAACATCGCAGGCAGAACGATTTGAAAAGAAATAGAATATTTTGGAGCCGTTAACATATGGTCGAAGACTGTAATATTTATTTATAGCAGGATTATCTTTTTCTCTAAAAATTATAGGATCTGTTTTTTGCGTTGATCTTTTTAGTAAATCATTCAATAAAAACTGTCCATTAAATGAATATATCGTTTCAGCATTAAGTAAGGACCCAAATAAAACTGCAGCAAAACCACCTGCAGAACTGCCAATTGCAATCGTTTTATATCCTTTTGTTTCGGTTCTAAGAAACTCAACAACTTTTTCAATACTATTTAACTTTTCATTTATTCCATTCAAATACCATTGTTTTTTTATGTCTCTGATAAAAATATGCTTTGAGCCTCTCTTTACTCTCGTGTTGTACCACTCAAATCTGTTTCTTTCAACTATTTGTACTTTGAACATATGAACGTTGTTGGGATAATATATGTCGTTACTGCTAAAGTATATTGCACAATACTTATCAGGAGAATCAACATTCTCATCGTATTCAATCAAATAATTTGGATTGAATCGGAATGTATTGGTAATTATTTTAGAATCAGTTTGAAAAACAAAATTTACTGTTTCCATAAGCTGGGATAAAAAGCTCTAAAATGTATCGATAAAAAATGTTTTAATGCACTCAACAAACCAAAATGGCGTGAATCGAATATGAAATAATATTTTGGGTGGCTATTACCAAGCGGAGAATATAAAACCTTTAGTCTGGTTAAAAGGTCATATTTAGGGTAACACCATTTGGGTAAAGATGGATTGCTTTCGCAAATACCTAAATACCCAGGGGAGACTATTGTTTGAATACCCAATTTTTTTGCTCTTAGAGAATAGTCGAAATCGCCAATTGCATGTGGAAATACAGGATCGAGATAACCAACTTTTAAAAACACATGCTTTGAGATTAAAACCAGATTTCCATTACAAAGTGAACACAACCGGGTACTGTTATTCGGTGTTAAAATTTTTCCGTTTCGATCCCTTCCTCCATAAGTAGGAATTTCTTCATTTTTTGATCGCAATGTGCCACAAATAATAGATTTTGGATATTCACGAGCAGTGTGCAAAAGTGATTTTAATGACGTAGGATATAAAATTACATCATCATTTAACCAAACATAATAGTCGTATTCGTAATGTTGAGCTGCAGTGGTCCAGGCTAAATACATTCCTTTATTCCAGTAAAGATTTCCGTTCCCAACAATTATCTTTACCTGAGGAAATTCTTTTCTAACAGCGTCACTAGTACCGTCGATCGATCCATCATCTACCAGAAATACCTCGAACTGATAGTTTTCAAATAAGCTCACTTTAAATAAGTACTTCAGACAATTTAATGTTTTTTGTCGCCGATTGTGGCAAGTAATCAATATTGCAATTTTATAGGTATTTATCATAGTCGCTGATCAAATTCTGGAGTAATTTTTGGCTGTAATTTTTGTAGTGTATATGCTTGATAAGCACTGAAATATCTTTTTTCAAAGATTGCTCTAACCCATAACTTCACTTCTAAATTATTCATTTTCCTAAAGGAAGCAGAATAACAGGCTCCAATCATTAACCAAATTACCAAATAATTTAAATCAAATGCATACGGATCTTCTACCCAAGCATAGGCCCAGCGAAAGGCAACAAACAGGCCAATTAATTTGATATAGATATTATTGGAATGATTTATTGCAAGACTGGACGCCTGAAAGAAAACAAGAAAATAAAGAATTATTCCTATAATACCGGTCCAGGTAAATACATTAAGAATATTTGCTTCATTTCGTCCTCTTTCTTTTCTCTCTTTAATTAAATCGGTTACAAAAATATTGGTATCATTACCTCTAGCTGGAGTACGCCCTAAAAGCCAGTAGTTATTTTCTAATGCTGATTCTAATACTTCCTGGTAAAGTGGAGTTCGCGTGTCTGATGTCAGATCTTGTTTCATTTGTACTCCATTCTGGTATTCTGTTGTTGTTTCAAAATCACTGTGGATATATTCGTCCATTTTGAATACATTGAATATCCCGTTAATAGCTAAGACGAAGAAAACCCAGGGAGCAAACATAACAACCTTTTGAATTGTCCTAATAGCCGTATTAGCCCATGGAAAGATTCTGATATAATAGAATGAAATTAGTATAAACGGCATTCCATATTTGAAGATGAAACTCCTTGTTCCTAAATCGCTGATAATAGCAAAAATCGTTATAAATAGAATAAGTCCTTTCCATCGGAAGTTTAGTGCAGGTAAAAATAACATCAATAAAGTGACAGGAAATAAATACCAGGCCCAGGCCCCTATAGGTAATATGGGAAATATAACAATTGCAAAAGGAAGCGTGTATTTCAAAAAGAATGCTAATATTGACTGTAAGCTCTCTTTATTTGTTGCTGCATAAATTACAATAGGGATTAGTAAATTGAATAGGTTTTTTATTAGTTCTTTCCACTCCCAATAATAATTAGCAAAAAATATCCCTCGTACCAAACTAATAATATTCCATATAATATACCATTTCACAATTTGAGTAGCTTGCCTATTTTCCTTTTCAAATAGAAAGAAGCTAGCCATCCAAAAGCTAAAAACGATTAATGCTTGTATAATCCACCAAATAGATGTGGTCCCCAGCGGAATTTTTGAGAATCGTTCAATCGAGATTATCGCAATAGGGAATATGGTAAATGGGATGATTCTAGACAACAGATATTTAGGCATGAAAAATACTGTAATTATGTTGAAAAATACGTTGAAGTTTACTTTTTATAGAATTGCAGGAACTGTTTTTTTTTCTGAAACCGGATAAGTATTTTCTGCAATTAATGAATTATTAATTCCAACTATATTGGAATAAATCTGATATAATTGTTTTCCATTTTTAGCTCTATTATGTCGTTCCCCAGCACTTATTCTTCCATTCTTCGATAATTCCTGAGCTAATTGATCATCTGAAAATACTTTACAGATATGGGATGCCAGCATTTCTATCTCTTCGAATCTATATAACAGACCATCTTTCCCATGTTCAATCATGTCAGGAGTCCCTCCGGCATATGATGCGATACATGGGACACCTAAAATTTGAGCTTCACCAACCGAATTTGGACTATTTTCAATTGCGGAAGAACTAATAAATAGATGTGAATCAATATATTGCTGACACATAGTTTCCTCTGTAAGTAAACCGAGAAAATGAATATAGCCAGTTAATTTTAATTTTCCGATTAACGTATTTATGTACTTCCCATACCCGTTGATTTTTAATCCTCTATTCGTGAAAAAATTATTTCCGGCAACATATACTTTTGTGTCGGGGAAATATTTAAGAACCATTGGTAAGGCTTTAATAAATTTATGAAATCCCTTTATTGGGTAATAGGCCTGACTGAGGAATATGCTATTTCGTCTGCAACGGTTTATCGACCATTGCCTTTCATAAAATGATTGACGTAAAGATTCGTTGCAAAAGTGATAATTTATATTGGGATTAATAGCTAATGAGTGATCTCTGTCCCATGATGTTCGTCCCGAAATGTGATCTATTTCTTTGATGAGGGATATTTCAGATGCGCTACGCTTAGACATTTCTCTGTAATGATGAAACATTGTATCTAATCTTACAATATCTCTTAGTGTAATAGATTTAATTATTTCGGATAATTTTATGTCAGCAAAATAATACCGTGTAATAGCACTTACTAAACCTTGAATTGATACTAAAACATTTTCGGGACCACATGCTTTAACGAATGCATATGAGTGAGAGTATTCGGTACCATGTATGTGTATAATGTCAGGCTGAAATTCGTTTTTTATGCGTTGCCAAAAAATTGCATTTTTTCGATGATTAAGATTTTCTCCGATTTTATATGGGATGATAAAATGCGTGATTCCATTTTTATTGATTTGAGTAAACTTATTAACAAAACTGCAAGATGCAACTGCAAGTTTAATGTTATTCCCTTGATAGAAAAGTGATTGGGCAGCTGAACTGACGTAGCCTACTGTAACAGAAGCTTGTATTTTTAGTTCAGAATAAACTTCGGGGAAAGGTGTATTGGTGATCCAAAGTACTTTCATAAAAAAAAAATAATTGTATTATAAATGCCATATTGTTACACAATAGGTATATTTTAATTTTGACGGAGTAAAGTTTAATTCCATATTTCCGAAATGTGTTTAAATGATGATAATTCAATTTCCTTATTTGGATTTTCAATGAAATTTAGTGGTGTATTTCCGTAATAAGATGCCCAACCTGAAAAAGTGGATGGCGGTCCGATAATGTAATCTGAAATACTCAAACCATATAAATCCTTGGTTGGAGTGGAATTGGTTATGATAAAACAATTACAATCTGTAAATAAAGACAAATCAATTTTCTCGTTACTAGAAATAAAGAAGGCGATGGAACGTCCGGGGAATAATCGCTTAATGTTCAGCATTAATTCGTGGTATTGTTCTTCAGTGTAACAATATTTTCCGTGTAGCCAAATCCTATAATCACCGTAGCGTAGATGAACTCCACAAATAAGATCAAAGTCGGTTCTTTTGCTTTCGAAAATAGAATTAACCTCTGACATTATTTGAAAGCGAGGTGTAAATAGCTGTTTTAGTTTAATTTCATGGATGAATCTTTTTTTACTTTTATATGAACCTGTGGCAGCTTTTATAAAACGTACAGATGGAAATATTTTAAATAGATATAGTAAAAATCTCAGACTATACGTGTTTCCTAATACCTTTTGTAAAAACTTGATATACGTATCGTATCCTACCAATTTGACTAGGATATCAGAATAGAATGGAAATTTCAGAATATTTAAATTTCTTAAATGAGGATAATCTTTAAAAGATACATCAGGAGCAAGAATGACTATTTTTTCTCCGGTTTCAAAACTATCAGCTATAAAATTCAAATAGGTGAAGAACCTGTTACATGTTTGACCTTCAGCATGAAGAATTATCATAGTTGAGTTGTTTGAGTATAAAATAATAAGTTGGAAAAGAAGGACAATTATTAGGCATCTAAGCTTATTTGATTGCGCAAGCAATATTTTAACAGTTGTGAAGTATTATTTTTTGCCTAAAACATGAATCATGTCCGGGCAATGATATATCTATTTTTTATTTTTCTTACAACCCTAAAATATATTGAAATAACCAATTGCTTTTCGTTCTCTTTCAATCCTATTAAGAATAAGAATAAGATAAATGCGATTGTATTGATAAAAGTTACTAATAGAAGTCGAATAATGCCCGGATCCATAATAAATAGTGGAATACTTGCAAGTATGAAAGTTAATATTGAAGCACTCATACAGCGTGAAACAACATTTACTAAAAAATCTTTTATGGAAAGACCTCCTAAACGTTTAATAAAATAAACACTAATAATAGAAAGTGCTATATAGACTGCAATAAATACGAAATAAAGATATTCGGGTGGAGCACCAAATTTAAAAAGCACGTAACTAGCAGGAAGCAATAATGCCCATATAACTGAATTCCACGAGCTAAACTGTTTAATATTTCCAATAGCACTTATGGCTGTAGGAAAAGTAACTGTTAATTGACCAATGTACATTGCAATTAGCCTTAATCTACAAAATTCGATAGAATATTCAGGAACATCTTTTAACCACAATTTTAGTATAAAAGGCATTTCAAGTAAAGCCGGTATTGCAAAAAAGGCAAGTAAAAAAAAAGACAACTTGTTGCCTGTCATCGATGCTTCTAACATTTGGTAACGATTTTTCCCTCCTTCACTTTTTACTATAACCGGATTAAGTGCTTTAAGCATAGTATTTGAAAATGCCATCAATTGGCCTGAAACTTGGGCGGCAATACCTTGTGCAGCATTAACTACGACCCCGAAAAATGAATTCAGAAGAACTGAAATTCCTTGCATCGTAATTAAACTTGCAGAACTACTTAACAAGGACCATCCAGCAAAACTGGTCATTTGAAAAAAGAGTGATTTATTAAAATATTTTCTAAAATTGAATTGAACTTCATTGTACTTGTTATGACAATATATACCACGAATGACCAAAAGAAGGATGGATAGTGTGACCATTAAGAACCCATAAATAATTAATTTGTCGATTGAAATAAAACTGATGTATATTGCAATTGCTAATTTTACAATGGACTCAATAATTCCCAGTATTGCAACCACAAGCATGTTTTCATGTGCATTGATGACAGCATCATATGGAACAGAAATAATGATTAAAAAGGTACTAATAAGCATAAACTGAAAGATCAGTTTTGCTGCGTATATTCTTTCAGGTGGAATATCTAAGATTTCATTGAATAAAAAGTAACCAAGAATTTCGAGTAATATTATTACAATAATGGCAATAATAAAATGTAATATTACACTAACATTAAAGATGTATTTTTGCTTTTTTAGATCTTCTTCTCCCTGAGCATAAGACATAAAGCGTTGTGTTGCCGCCGCCATCGCTAAATTCAAAAAAGTTAACATTGCAATGCTGCCTCCTACAAGGTTGAATATGCCAAAGTCATTTTCTCCCAGTGCGGCCAAAATTAGTCTAGTAACATAAAGAGAAATAAAAACAGTAATGGTCATTCTTCCATAAAGAATACCAGTATTTACTGCCACACGTTTTGCAGGTTGCATAAAACTTTTTTAATATTTAGGTTGAAATTTGTTTAAAAATCTGGATTTACTCTTATGTTATGTCACCAATTTTATAGGTATTCGATACTTTTACAAGTTTTTATATTAGCTATGTACAAAGTTTTTCTAAATTGATCTTTTAATAAATTTGCAGTGATCTGAATAAGCTTTAAAAAAGGAAACAACGGTTCCCAGTGAAAAATCTTTTACAATAAAATTAAGTTGCTTTTATGGAAGAAAGATTAGACCTGGAAACCATCATTTCCTTGCTCCAGAGAGGAGCGATAAAAAACAAGGGTGTCTTTATTTGTATTTTATCTGAAGACTATCTTTTCAATTGGATCAAACACCGGCACCCAAATGAATCTCCAGCAGTTTAGTTGATTAGTTTATCAGGCCATTTTTATCTGTTAATAATAATTTTTTTGGTTTGTCTGTTTGATTCATTTTGAATAACAAGTAAGTATAAACCTTCATTATATCGAGAACTTTCAAAATTCATTGTTTCATTAATATTCTGATGTACAGTTTTGTCGAATAGTCTTGTAACCTTTTGTCCTGTTGAATTATATAAATCGATAGTCAAATTACCTGTAAATTCAGGATTAAATGAAATTGTAGCTTTCCCTTTAACCGGATTTGGATAGACTAATAATTCTCCGGATTTAATGAGCCCTTCGTTTGTTGAAATTGCAGCCGATTTTTCCATGTACATGTCTTCATCCTCGCAATGACCGGGACCAATCCTACCTTCATTGTAATCGGCAAGAATTGAAGCAAGGTCGGTTAATTCTTTAATCTCAGTCTGACTTGCTTCTGATTTTCCTTTTACTTTTTCATAGTAAGCAGGTTCATTAACTTCAAAAATAGCGGTTGCATCTGTTAAAGCGTTTTCTACTTCAGCAGGAACATAAATTCCTTTTAATGTATTCAGGTAGGCAGCCATAAACTGATGGGCTAATTTAAAATAGGCATTTCCGCCAACAGGAGTGTTAAAAACATCTATCCAGCTCATTCCTGATAAATAAAACTCACTGTCGGGGCCATTGGGCAGTTCATCCCAGGTAGCGTCGGGTTTACTTGCAGGTCCATATTCCGAATGGGTCTTCCAATAACCCTGAGTATAGGTACATCCTTGATTAACAGTAGTCGTTAATAAAATGGCTCCTGTAATAAACGAGTCTCCATTTTCTCCATCAATGGCTTCGGTAGGAGAGTAGATTTCCAATGTTATATTAGTTAAATCTCCAGCGACATTAGCCAGCATAATAGACTGAATGTTTAATAAGTCTCCAAGGTTGTTTGAATCAAAATCCAAAACAGTAGATGTTCCTCCTGCATCCAATGAGATGACTACATGCCTGCCATCTTCAGTTAATTCGCTAATAGGTATTTTAATATTAATATCGCGTGGTTCCATACTCCACGGTAGCGTAAAATTGTAAATTAAAGGATCAGCTGAACTATTATGGAACACAAATGCGTGATCGTACTCAATCATACTATATACGTAAGGATCTCCACCTGTTCTGTAAATGTATGCCGTAAAGGAGATTACGTTTTCGAGTTGGTTGTAATTTTCCAGTGTAATTCCACTCGCATCAACATCGCTGAAGGTTGCCGTGTAATATCCCCAGTTTTGGGTTACACCATTAGGAACTGTTGGTGCAAAATCTTGTTCTGCAAGATTAAACGAAACGGTGTAGCTTTCGTTAACATCGGAAAAAGTTACATCAACTGGGGTGGTTCCTCTAAATACCGCAGCAGCTTCTACTACAACATGATCAACTGTTCCCGGATCAGAAATGTAGAGAGTTGAAGGATTGACATTTTCTACACCAATCCCAATTAGTTCGATAACCTGAGAATTTGCAAATTGTACCAATGCAATACTCAAAACAAGTAGAAGTAATTTTTTTTTCATGTCTTTTTTTTTAGTGAGATAATAACTGTTTTAATTAATAATCTGCATATAATCAGCTATATAGGTGTGTGTAAATCCTTTGTTTGTAAATGGGTATATTTAATATTTTAAGGAATAAGAGGGGCCCCGATAATTCTTGTGATTTGTTGTGGTAATATATTTAGAAATGGCCTTGTTTACAAGCATATTAGCTTAGGATCCAGATCCATCTCAACCAACATTTTTTTTATTTCGTTTTTATACACCTCATTCATTATTATAATGGTATCGGGTTTAAATGATTTAAGAAAAGTTGGATGAACATATTGAATTCCGATACCAGGTATATAATTACCCTGAATATGTGGATTTATATCAACAACATGTTTTATTACTTTCAATTCATCAAAATGAGTTAAAAATCCCACAGATTTAGATCCTCCACCCCAGAGTACGACTTTTTTATTCTCATTTTTTAATTTTAAAAGCAGCTTTCTATAATTACTTAGCTGCCGGTTTATTCCTGACACAAATTTGTTAACGTAAGCCCGAAGTTGTTGTATACTTTCTTCAATGGGGTGTACCTTTAGAGAGTTATTTTTAGTTGGTTTTGCTTCCAAAAACAAATATTGGTTGTCATATTCCAAATAAACATCAAGCAATTCAAAACCACACATTCTGAAAAAGCGACCTAGTGAACCAGGACTAAAATAAGAACAATGTTCGTTAAAAATATCCCAAAAGGCGTGCACTTTTAAAATTCTCACAATGCTTGGTACTTCAATTAGAAGAATTACATCATTCTTCTTGAGAATCGATTTTCTGATGGTTTGTATAAAAGTTTTTGTATCGTGAATATGTTCCAGTGTATGTCGGCATAGTATTACATCGTTTGGTAAACTACCGTGTTTGTCAGAATAAAATTCTTTAATAAATGACACGTTTGGATTTGACTCTGATCGTCCGTTAACATAAGCAGGATCAATTCCGATGCCTCTATTGTTGCCAAGTTCACAAACCAGATTAAGGAAATCTCCTTTCCCACATCCGATTTCTACCACATCCTTATTACGTACGTCGTATTTATTGATGAACTTGTTGGTTATATCGTTAATCCACTTCGTAAATACGGGTGAAAAACCTTGTTGGTCTTCATAGCCTTTTGTGTAATAATCAATACTTATATCAAATGAGCTGTTGTATATAAAACCACAAGAATTACAAAACGTAAGAGTGATATCCATCCTTGGAATTGAAATTGCTTCTTCGTGTGATTTTATAGTAACGATACTTTGTACAGGAGCATTACTTACCTTAAAGAATTCTTCTGTTTTAGTGCTATTACAGCATGGGCAGAATGCTTGGTTCATATGTCAATTAATTACAGTATTAATTTATGGGCGTAAAAAGCTTCTGCAAAAGTTGTTGCTGATTCAATGCCTCGCAAGCGGGGAAGGGCATTAAGGGTTTCTTCATCAAACCAGTGCTTCTCCCGCTGCGAAACAAAGTTATCCAGCATTATTTTATTTCTTTTGGCAAGTATTTTTTTTTCGAGCGGTACATATAAATTTGGGATGCCTAAATCACCATCGTATTTGGGTATTTCATACTCAAGTATCATGTGATTTCGCCAGGTATTCCAGGTTAAATCACTAATGATTCGGTGATCCTGATGACGATCGTTTCGGTAATGTGTGAATATTATATCAGGTTTAATTATACTTTTTATTTTTTCAAAATATTCCTTTATTTCTGTCGATTTGGCTTTTAAAAATCCATCTCTAAATGAATTTACAGTAATCTTCTTATTCGTGACATTTTCGAGAACTTGGTTTGCGCTGGAGATTGCCTCCGTTCTTCTTGTTTCATCGGATGAAAAAACGATCCAGTTTACCTGTCCTATTTTATTCTCCTGAATTAATTTTAGTAATGTTCCACCCGTTCCAAGCTCTATATCGTCGCAATGTGCTCCTAAACATAAGATGTTTAAAGGTGTGTCTTTCTTAAATTTAAACGACAACATATTTCGAAAATCTCTTAGTTAATCTAGTTTTCTTCTTCTCTTGATTTTCCAGGTGAGTCCAAACTTCCCATGGAGGATCACCATGAGCATAAATATCATCAAGAGTCTTTTTATCTTTAAATGTATCCATGCTGGCCCAAAATCCTTCATGTTCCCATGAAAGTAGTTTTTCATTTTGTATTAGTCGATTGAATGGTTCGTCTACCAATTCTTCTCCATGATCGATGTAATCAAATATTTCTTTGCGAAGGATAAAATATCCTGTATTTATATGTAATCCGGCAGATCCGATATGACTGATATTTTTTACAATTCCATTATTTTTACGTTCTACTATATGGAAACTTTGTGTTGGTTTATAGGCCATAATTGCAGCTACTTTATCTTTTTGGTTGTTAAACCATTCGATCATATCAGGGAGGTGGAGATCCGTTAATCCATCACTGTAATTGGCCAGAAACATGTCCTCATTCTTCAAGTATTCTTTAACTTTCACTAAACGTGTTCCAATATTTGAGCTTAGTCCTGTATCTACAAACGTTATTTTCCAATCATCAATATCGGAATTCAGAAGTTCTATTTCGTTGCCGCCCTTGGTGAAAACGAAGTTATTGGAAAGCGTTTCGTTGTAATTAATAAAATAGTCTTTTATAGAGTCTGCTTTATATCCTAGGCAAAGAATAAAGTCTTTATGACCGTAACTGGCATAATATTTCATTACGTTCCAAAGAATTGGTCGGTAGCCAATCAGTACCATAGGTTTTGGTATCTGGTCTGAATATTCTCTTAGCCGGATACCCTGACCTCCACAGAATAATACTACTTTCATAAGGGGTGCTTTAAAATGAATAAAAAATGATCAAAAATATTTATCAGATACGTTTACGATATTATACTGATTATTTAATGGATAAGCATGATCAATTACGTGCAGTTTGGGGATAGGAACTACAAATTTACCTCCCCAATCAAATATGTACTTATGGTGGCTGATAATTTCACTTTTTAGATTCCAGGGAAGAATAAAAACATAATCTGGTTTTGTCGATTTTAGCATTTTCGGATGATATACCGGAATATGTGAACCAGGTAAAAAGGTGTCTTGTTTGTGTGGACTTCTGTCAACAGTGTAATCCAAAAAATCCGATCTAATTCCACAATAATTAAGCAGTGTATTTCCTTTACCGGGAGCTCCATACCCAACAATTCGTTTACCTTCCTTTTTTGCCTGAATAAGAAATTCTAAAATGTTACGTTTGGTTTCTTTTACCTTCTCGTTAAACGAATCGTAATACTCCAATTCATTCATCCCTGCTTTATCCTCTTCTTCCAATAAGTTAAATACACTTTGTTGAACAGTTCTTTTTTTATCTTCCTTATGATGAGCATAAATTCTTATTGAACCTCCGTGCGTTGATAGCTGGTCAACATCGAATAATTCCAGATGGTGTTTTGCAAATATTTTTTGAACAACCGAAAACGAGAGATAGGAAAAATGCTCGTGATAAATGGTGTCAAACTGGTTTTCTTCCACAAGTTTGAGCAGATGAGGAAATTCCATTGTAATAACTCCGTCAGCTTTTAGAAAAATCTTCATACCTTCCACAAAGTCGTTAATGTCGGGGACGTGTGCCAATACATTATTTCCAATAATTAAATCCGATTTACCGTATTTACGAAGCAGTTCTTTCGCTGTATTAACACCAAAAAATTCAATTTCAGTTCTAATATTTTTCTCATTTATCGCATATTGTGCAACTCCTACAGATGGCTCAACACCTAGAACAGGTATATCATTCTCAACAAAATATTGTAACAAATAACCATCGTTACTGGCAATCTCAGTAACCAAACTATCTTTAGTTATTTCAAATTCTTTAATTGCATGGTTAACATACTTTTTTGCATGATCGAGCCACGTATCGGAAAAAGAAGAGTAGTAGCCATAATCGCGATAGATTTGTTCGGGGGAAGCACTTTCCGGAACCTGGGTAAGGAAACATTTGTCACAAATATAAACCTTCAGAGGGAAATGTGGTTCCATTTTACTTAGGTCTTCAGGCTTTATTCGATCCTGGCAGAGTGGTTGCATGCCAAGGTCGGTTACCTCATGCGTCAGAGAAGAATTACAAAAGTTACATTTGTTAAATACGGTTTTCATTTTCATAAAATTGTGTGTTATTATTTGTGCTATTTGAAATTAGTAGCTTAGTTTTGCAATGGCTCTGGTTGCAATAGTTTCACCAATTGCCAACGAAGCGGTTGCGGCAGGAGATGGTGCATTTAATACGTTCAGGATACATTTATCTTCTGAGATTAGAAAATCATCAATGAGTTTCCCGGTGCGATCGCATGCCTGAGCCCGTACTCCGGCACCTCCTGATTTTATATCATTGTATTGCACCTCGGGCACCAATTTTTGCAGTGCTTTAACCAATGCAGCTTTATTGTACGATCTATAGTATTCACCCAGTCCCATTTTCCAATACTGGCGTATTACCTTCCTAAACCCCGGCCAAGCAAGCGATTCGCGAAATTCACTACACTTGAATGAAGTCTTTTTATAACCTTCGCGTTTAAATGCCCAAACGGCATTTGGTCCGGCCTCAACACCTCCATCAATCATTCGTGTAAAATGAACACCTAAGAAAGGGAAATTTGGATCAGGCACAGGGTAGGTCAGGTTGTTTCCCAAATGACTTTTAGCTTCGGTTAATTCGTGGTATTCTCCACGGAAAGGAATTATTCGAACATTTAGTTTGGTTTGAGTTAGGGCGGCAATTTTGTCACAATACAGGCCTGCAGTATTAACAAGAATTCGAGATGAATATGTGTCCTGATTTGTTTCAACATCGACCCCATTATTAATCCTGATTTTTTGTACTTTGTTATTCAGTTTAATTTGACCGCCAAACCTTTCGGTAAATATTTCAGCATACTTCTTGCTTACATCGCTGTAATCGATTATTCCTGTATAGGGTACATGAATCGCTGCTATTCCGGTAGCATGTGGTTCGTAAGCTTTAATCTCGTCTCCCGGAACTTTTTTCATGTCGACCAGCCCATTTTGAATACCTCTTATCCATAGGTTTTCAAGCCTGGGTAATTCATCTTTATCGGTTGCAACTATGAGTTTCCCACAGAAATCATATTTGATATTTTCTTTTTCGCAGAAATCAATAAGCTTTTGATATCCTTTCCGGCAATTAAGAGCTTTCATACTTCCGGGTTTGTAATAGACACCGGCATGAATCACACCGCTGTTATTACCCGTTTGATGTTGAGCGATTTTATTTTCTTTTTCGAGTAAAGTAATTTTAAGTGAGGGATTGTTCTCTGCTAGCTTTATGGCGGTAGCTAATCCAACTATCCCACCTCCGATTACAATTATATCTTGTCTCATTAAATAAAATTTATAGGATACTTCCGTTTTGGAACTATCCCAATTGAGGGTATTACCATGTCCAACGTAAATTACTGTCAAGTAGATTAACCTGACGTAATTGGTTTAAAACATTTAATCTGATGAGTGACGATTCTCGGAAGTTCGGGTCGTTAAATCCTGTTGCATTTAAACTATCATAAAGGTTCTGAATACTTGGCTTTAAACTATGCACGGGCTGATGGTTTGGAGCCAATTTTTTGAATAAATCAAAACTTACTTTGTATGAACGTTTGTCTGGTGGTGCATCTGTGTTAATAGAAACTTTGCATCCTGGAACAACCTCTGCTACTACTTCTGCTAATTCTTTTACCTGATAATTCCATTCGTTACAACCAGTATTTATTGCAAGGAAATTGCCCCCCTGTTCTGGTTTTCTCGCAACAGACCAATCAATCGCTCTTGCCATGTCTAACACATTAATAAGGGGTCTCCATGGTGAACCATCACTTAAGATATCGATTCGTTTTGATGCCACTGCTCCTGCCACAAAATCGTTTACAACCAGATCGAGTCGTAAACGATTACTTGCACCACAGGCAGTTGCAAAACGATGACACGTGACGGTGAAAAAGTCGTCCGCTAAAGTTTTCAGATCTGTCTCTGCTGCAATTTTTGATCGAGCATATGCAGTAAGTGGATTTAATGTGTCAGTTTCAACTTTCGCATTGTTATCTGCAGCACCATATACACTGCAACTCGAAGCGAAAATGAAGGAACGAACCCCTTTGTTTTTTCCGACCTTGGCCATTTCTACTGCTGCTTTATAATTAATGTCCATGGTGATATCTTCAAATTTATTTCCCATAGGATCGTTTGAAATAGCAGCCAGATAAACAATGGTATCAACCCCGTTAATTAAATCGTAATTAAAATTTCGAACATCACCGAAGATTTGTTGATTTAGTTTGTTTTCTGGTAAAATTGTTGAATTTGTTAGTTGCCTGGCAAAAAAACCGGTATCGAAGCCGATTAACTCAGAATTGGGATATGTTTTTCGGAGCTGACTTATTACTCCCGGACCGACATAGCCCATGTTGCCTGTAATTAATATTTTCATTACTTAAGTTTATTATAGTTGATTAAAAAGCAAATGGATTTTTGATATTTCCCCTTGGGCCAATAGCTGAAGAGATCTAACTAACTATTATCTTTGCTCTATTAAAAATAACTTGGGATAGCCACTTTTTTCCATACCATCCATGGAGCAACTCCTTTGTTTATTAATTTTTCCAGATGCCTCTTATCTCGGGCTGTATCCATTGGAATCCAAAAATCGTGATGTTTATAAGCAATTAATTGCTTGTCTTTTGCAAGGTTTTCTAAAGGATCTCTTTCAAACACTGTTGAATCACCATCAATGTAGCTCATCACTTCAGGTTCGCATACGAAAAAACCGGCATTTATCCATTGGCCATCACCATTAAGTTTTTCCTGGAATTTTTTCACTTCATTATTCTCATTAAGCACCAATGAACCCCACCTTCCTTCGGGTTGGACCGAAGTCATTGTAATAAGTTTATTACTTCTGTTGTGATAATCCAATAACCTATGAATATCAATATCCGAAACTCCGTCGCCGTATGTGAGCATAAAACGCTCATCATTAATGTATTTGGCTGCCCTTTTTATTCGGCCTCCGGTCATTGTGTTGATTCCGGTATCGATTAAGGTTACCTTCCAGGGTTCCGATTGATTGTTTAATATTTTCATCTCGTTCGATTCCATATCAAACATTACGTCCGAATGATGCATATAATAATTTGCAAAATATTCTTTAATAACGTATCCTTTATAGCCAAGGAGAATTATAAATTCGTTAAAACCGTAATAGGAGTATATTTTCATAATATGCCATAAAATTGGTTTGCCGCCAATTTCTACCATAGGTTTAGGTTTAATATCTGTTTCTTCAGATAAACGTGAGCCTAAGCCACCAGCAAGAATAAGTACTTTCATATCGTTATTTTTAATTTTTTTAAATCTTTGATAATAAAAAGCAGAAAATGCTCTTTGCGAGAAGGCCATAACAAGTGATGCTCAAATTCACTAATTTGACCAGTTGTCAGATATTTTTAAACGTGGGTAGGGAGATAGCTATTTATATAAGGATTCGTAGAATTACTATTCCCGATAGAATTGTGACCGATCCTTACCTTCTGGGATTTCTTTTTTAAGGAGTCAGTTGGTTTTTGTGGTTCAATGATTTTTATTTCATCTTTTGAAATATTAGCATGTAAACAATAACCCATCATTGGAATACGAATTAGAATTCTAAATTTACCGTTAAACTTTACGATTTCTCCCTGAACACCTTTTAAGGGGCCATATAATACTTCTGCTTTAGTTCCAGGAATTATACTTTCTTTGGTTATTGTTATTGCGGTTTTATCTTGTTCTACAAAAACTTTTATGTCCTCAATTTGCTTGTCAGGTATTGGTTGTGCTTTCCCGCCAAAACATACATAACAAATAACACCGGGAACACATAGAACATCAAAAAATTCCTTATAGCTTACTTTTACAAAAACATAGCTTTTAAACAAGGGGGCCTCTATCCATTTCTTACGATCACTCCATATTCGCAATGTCTTTTGCAGTGGGAGATAGCAGGTTAGGTTTTGTTCATTCAGACTTTTTATAATTTTCTTTTCCCTATTGGCTTTGGTATATATTACATACCATTTGTAAGATGGTTTTTCGGTCTTCATTATTTCTACGTTTATAGTGGTTACATCTAAATAGTTATTGGATTTTCAGGTAATTAGAAGATGCAAAATGCTGCTAAGAGGATTTATGTTTTTCAAGTTTTGACTTTAATAGTAAATTTTCAAGACTTAAATCTGCATACATGTGTTTTAAACGATCGTTTTCTTCTTTAAGCTTATTTATAATTAACAGCTCATTCGAAATTTTATTTTCGTATTTGGCCCGCCAGTTGTAGAATGTTGCCTGGCTTATTCCATACTCTTCGATAATTTGTTGAATGGGTTTGCCATCTCTATTTTCCTGAAGTATTCTCAGTATTTCAGTTTTGTTAAAACGCTTTTTAATCATTTAAATCGTTTTTAATATGGAAAAGATTGATCTAGGCATAGACTGAATTTAGCTTTTAAAGAAGAGTGAAAATTATATAACTCAACAAACGGCGAGATAATGAATTTTTTGAGTTAAATTTTAAATGATAGTTGTGGTATAATCATTCTATAGAATTGGAAGTTATTCAATCCTGAATTTTATACAGTTAAAATAAAACACTTCTAAAAAAACTGTCGTTCAAAAATAATTAGTTCTTAATTCTTAAAACCTTTTATAAAATATTAGAATTCTTTGAAGTAAATGTCACTGAAAAAGGAATCTTTAAATCATACTTTTTGTCAGGTAGTTTCAAATTAATTAATATCGAATCACATAACATTTTTTTCGTTAAAGGATAAAGGTGTCCCTGCTATTAGTCACAAGGTCTTAATAAGTCTATTACTGAATAACGTTTTTAATCAAAGCATTAATAATCTTAAAAATGCCTTTTGTTTTGATAATTAAATTGTCGGAAAATGCGTGAGTGTTTGTAGAAAAGATACAGGTATCCCTACTGTGAACTACAAAAAAGATATTTTCCACAAAATAATTATACTCAAATTTCTCTGGTACAACTTTTTTGGGAAAAAATACAGAAAATAAATGATTACCCTTATTTATTGTTCTGTGCTGGTGCTACATTAAGTCGTGATGTACGTTAAATTTAAATCTCAACTTAAAATTAGTTACAATTCAAATAACTTTCTAGTTTATTCGTCTTTTTGTTTTCGAAAAAAAAAGTTACGAAATAATTCCAGCTTCTCAAACTATTTTATAAAAAAATTCTAATATATTTAATTTTCTCTATATGCTTTCTAGTTTTATTGGAATGTAATTTACTATAGTCCAGTGTGTTGTTGGGGGTAGGTTGAACGAAACCTAAAGGTAGCTAAAGTGCTCAGTCTCCAGTACCTTTAGGGTGAGTAATTATAAAATTCGTTATTATGAAAAAAAAGCACCACGTTAATTGAGCAAGCCTGTTTTTCACTCCCTG
>JAPOHD010000068.1 GCA_026671195.1 Draconibacterium aestuarii
TTAGAATTTATTACTTTCATAACTGGTATTTTGTAGCAACACCAATTTAGGTGAAAGTACCGAAGCTGTAAAGCATTCATTTGAATAGTTTTACAGCTTTTTTTCAACAATACTTGCGGATTTTAGGAAAAGGAACAAGTGGTTTTACGAAACTATATGTGTATTCGTTATTTTTGTTTTGCTTGTTGTTCAGCCCTTCTTTGTCGGGCTTTTTCCTGATGGGCGAGATAAGCCTCCAGGTACTTTTTGTCGTTTTCATCGCTGTCTCCGTATTTGTTACGAAGTTCGGTAAGTTTGGCGTGCAAATCTTTCTGAACATCAGTATAAGCCGGATCGTTGTAAATGTTTTTCATCTCGCTTGGATCGGTTTGTAGATCGTACATTTCCCATTCGTCGATGTCGTAATAGAAGTGCATCAGTTTATAGCGTTCGGTGGCAACTCCATAGTGTCGTTTAACCATGTGTACCGATGGATATTCATAGTAGGTATAGTAAACAGCATCGCGCCACTCACCGGTTTTTCCACTTACCAAATCACGGAACGATTCACCTTGCATATCTGCAGGAACTTCAACTCCTGCATAATCGAGAAAGGTGGGTGCAAAGTCGAGGTTTTGTACCAATTTATCAATTTTGGTGCCCGGGTTAATTTCTTTTGGATAACGCACCAGCAGAGGTGTACGGAATGATTCTTCATACATAAAACGTTTGTCGAACCAGCCATGCTCGCCCAAATAAAAACCCTGGTCGGAGGTGTACACCACAATGGTGTTTTCAGCCAATCCAGCTTCTTCCAGATAGTCCAAAACTTCACCCACTCCATCGTCAACCGACTTTATAGTACGCAAATAGTCTTTAATATAACGATTGTATTTCCAGATGGCCAGTTCTTTTCCTTTCAGTTTTGCTGCTTTCATGGCTTCGTTTTTTGGGGTGTATGCCGCCAGCCAATCTGCTTTCTGTTTTTCATTAAAACGTTGTAGTTCGTTTTCAAAACCTGTCGGATTTCCATCAGGATCGGTAATCATTTTAAAATCGTGTCCCCACTGGGCATGTCCATCCACTTGCATTTCCTGCGTGTGGGCAGCAGTGCCACGTCCTTCATAATCGTCGAAATAATTGGCTGGAGGATCAAATGTAATACCATCATACAGGTTCAGGTATTTAGGTGCCGGCTTCCAGTTACGGTGAGGTGCTTTTTGATGGTACAAGGCACAGAACGGTTTGTTGGGATCGCGTTTGTTCTTTAGCCAGTCCAGCATTGTTTCTGTAATAATTTCGGTACAATAACCTTCAAAACGTTTTTTTTCGCCATTAACCAGAAAATCGGGATTGTAATATGCTCCCTGTCCTGGAAGTACCATAGAAAAATCAAATCCCTGAGGAAGACCGTCGAGATGTATTTTACCAATCATTGCGGTTTGGTAGCCGTTTGCCTGCAATAGTTTTGGAAAATTGTCCTGATCCCAGTTAAATGGCTGAGCATTATCAACTTTTCCGTTTATGAAACTGTGTTTTCCGGTTAACAATACGGCACGACTTGGTGCACATATCGAATTGGTTACACAGGCATGTGTAAAAATTGCACCTTCCTCGGCCAATCGGTCTATGTTTGGTGTTTCGTTTAAATCATAACCATAAGCGCTAATGGCTTGATAGGCATGATCATCACTCATTATAAACAAGATGTTGGGTTTTTGTACTTCCTCTTTTGGCGTATTGCACGAAAAAAAGGCTGTACCCAAGAGTAGAATGATAATAGAGTTCAGTAGTCTTCGGTTCATGGTGTTGTTTTTTTGATTTAATAAACTACTGCAATTTTAATAAAAAGAAAACGTAAGGTGAAATTAAAACAGATTCATTTTATAAGTCTTTATCAAGTATTAAATAAAATTAAAGAATCAAAAAATAGAAAAACGGAATTGTAACTTGTTAAGGGTAAATAGGCTTAAAAGACAAAATCAAAATAAATATAATTATAAAGAATATACACTTATTAAAAAAAATTAATTAAAATTTGCATTTGGGTTAAAAATGTGTTTACATTGTGCCTGAAATTAAAACTTGTTAACTAAGATGGTTCTGATAAAAAATATCAATGATATCACTTTAGTCGGTAATGAACGAGAACACTACCGAAGAAAAAATGGAATTCCGGATCTTTTGTGTGGTCATGTAACACTTTCTGTAAGGGCTCTTTCTGCAAGGATAGGTGTAAGCTCGCTAAAGGTCATAACTCTATTTAAAAAAATAGGCAATCTTAATTTAGTAGAATTACGAGGTGTTGGAGCGTCAGAAGGCCAAAACCAACCAGTATATGCTCCCTGCTCAGTATTCTACAATTCAATAGTATTAAGCACAAATTTCAAGAAATACAGAAACGAAATCTCAGAAAACTGGGAATAGTCCGGACAGTCAGGAGTAATCGCAAAGTTATTCCCAAAGCTGTTTCGCGATGTATAATTCAGTTAATTATTAATCTTTTAAAAATCATTTAAATTCAAATCTATGCAAAAGATTTTGTTAATCTTTGGCCTATGCTTTGCGCTGTTTACCAGTGCTTACGCACAGCAAAAAGTAACCGGTACGGTTACAGATGAAGATGGCGCCGGAATTCCCGGAGCATCCATTGTTCAGAAGGGAACCAGCCATGGTACTATTACCAATATCGATGGTGAGTACACAATTGATGTTCCTGAAAATGTTACTCTGGTTTATTCGTTCGTAGGAATGAAAAACGAGGAGGAACTAGTTTCAAATCGTTCAGTAATAAATGTAACCATGAAGGTTGATGCAATTGGTATCGACGAAGTTGTGGTAACTGCCCTTGGTATTAAAAGAGACGCCAAAGCGCTTGGTTATGCCATGACAGAAGTAAAAGGTGAGGACGTTGCCTCGACAAATACGGTTAACCCGGTGCAGGCACTTCAGGGGAAATCTGCAGGTTTAAGTATTGGTGGATCCGATGGTGGATTGGCAGGTAACAGCAAAATTCAGATTCGTGGTGTTTCTGTTTTGAACTCCAACAACAACCAGCCTATTTTTGTAATCGACGGTGTTATTGTTGAGAATGAAGTTTCTAATGCCGGCGAGTGGAGCGACAATGCCAACGACTTTGGTAATATGCTTAAAAACTTAAATCCCGATGATTACGAATCGATTTCAGTACTGAAAGGTGCTGCAGCTACTGCACTTTACGGTTCGCGCGGTATTAACGGAGCTATTATAATTAAAAACAAAGATGGTAAAGGCCGTAAAGGACTGGGAGTAAAAGTTACCCAATCAATTGGGTTTGATCATGTTTATGCCCAGCCAGATATGCAATACGAATTTGGTCCTGGTGATCTAGTCGGATATATTGGCTATGGTAATAAGGATGAAAATGGCAATTATTATAAGTATGATTATACGCAGGCTTACACCCGTGAAATTAATGGGCAGCAGGTGATGACAAAAATCGGTAATCCAAATGCCGGCTTCCTTTGGGGACCAAAATACGATGGTCGTCCGATTGAAGATTTTGACGGCGTTATCAGATCTTACGAAGGATATGAGAATTCGATGGTAGATGCTTATGATATAGGTGTTAACTCGAATACCTCTTTAGCATTAAATGGGGCCAACGATAAAGGTAGTTTCTACTTGTCGAATTCATATAACAAAAGAGAAGGAACCGGACCTAGCGATGAATTTGAAAGATATTCAACTTTATTTAAAGGTTCGTACAATTTAGCAAAATGGTTAAGAGCAGATGCATCCGTATCTTTTACCAATTCAAAGGTAACCAATCCGGGTAATTCTTTGTCGTTAAACTATGCTACAGGAAGCTGGGCCGGATGGTACGATACCAAACGATGGAAAAATAGTGATGTTTACCAGGCTTCACACGGAGGTGTTCCTAACAATAATTATGGCGATATTTACGGAAATGTTCCGGGTAACTCCACATGGTTTAACTATAATTTAGATACAGAAACACGTAATGAGCAAGTTACGCGTCCTATTGTTCGTTTAACTGCCGATCTTACTGACTGGATGTCGGTAACAGTAGAAGGTAATATGAACCACTACACTAAATTTTACGAAAAGAAAGATTTAGGTACCGGTTATGCCAAGGAAGGTGGTGGCTATGAAATACGTCATGACCTTGATGTGAGTCGTACCGGAAAATTGGTGGTTAATATGAAGAAAGAATTAGGCGATTTTTCTGTTAACGGTATGCTTGGTGGCGAATTATGGGATCAGGAAAAATCTTATAGCCGCACTCGTACCGACGGTGGATTAATTGTTCCCGGTAAGTTTTTTATTGATAACTCAAAAAGAACGGTTTTAGGAGAGGCAAAAATTCAGGGAACCAAACAAATCAACTCATTGTACTTCCTGGCAAGTGCAAGCTGGAAAGACCAACTCTTCCTTGATGTTACCGGACGTAACGACTGGTCATCTGCCTTGGTATATTCTGATGGAACGGGTAACTTCTCGTATTTCTATCCTTCGGTGAGTGGTTCTTGGATCTTTACCGAATCATTCGCAATGCCTGATGCTATCTCGTTCGGTAAATTACGTGCATCGTGGGCTCAGGTTGGTAACGATACAAGTCCTTACTTCATAAACCAGGGATATCAATCGGAAAACTGGGAAATGGATGGAGGGAATAATATCTATCTGAATACTAAATCAACCACAATGGTTGATCCGAGCATTAAACCCGAGCGTAAAAATTCATTCGAAGTGGGTGCCGATGTACGTTTGTACAACAATCGTTTAAGTCTTGATGTGGCTTATTATAACGAGGCTATTAAAAACCAAATTTCTACTGTTGATCTTCCTGCCGAATCAGGACTACAGAAGATGCTGACAAATGTGGGTACCATGACCAACAGCGGTATTGAGTTATCGTTTGGTTTTGTTCCGGTACAAACAAAAGATTTCGAGTGGAAATCAACATTTAACTACTGGAAAAATAAAACGGTAATTTCGGATTTAGTTGATGAAGTTGGTGCGTATACTGTTTTGGCAGGTAATATAACCTATGGAAACTACCGTGTTGGTTCTGTTGCATTCGAAGATGGAGAATACGGTGTTTTAATGTCGGACATTCTGCCAAAGGTTGATGAGAATGGCAATAAAGTTCTAACCTGGAGAGATGACAAAAGAGGTGCTCACTATACAAGAAGCGGTGAAGTGCAGGAAGTAGGAAAAATAAACCCAGACTTTGAAGGTTCATGGGATAACTCTTTCCGATACAAAAATCTATCACTTTCGGTATTGTTGGACGCTCGTTTTGGAGGTCACATTGCTTCTTACTCAAATCGTTACGGAACAGCTTATGGTATTCTGGGCACTTCGCTGAAATATCGCGATGAGGAGCATGGAGGTATTACCTGGACCAGCCAATATCCTGATACAAAAGGACAGGTGTTTACAGATGGTATGATTCCCGAAGGTATTTTTTCAGACGGACAGATGGTAACTACCCCTGCCGGTGAAAGTGTAAATGTTGGAGGACTGACTTACCGTGAAGCATACGAAGCAGGTTATGTTGAGCCAACACACGCAAGTTTTAATACTTACTTTAATAATTCATGGGGCAACGGAGTTATAAACGACGACTGGTTCACTGAAGTTAAATACATTGCTATTCGTAATATCTCGGTAGGATACAATTTACCTAAAACTTTGGCAAAGAAAATTAAAGCACAAAACTTATATGTTTCGTTAAATGCCCGTAACATAGGTTATTTGTATAACTCAATGCCAAACAACCTGAATCCGGAAAGTTTCCGTGGAACAACAAGTAACTACTCGTATTTCGAGCGGAACTTTACGCCATACACAGCAACATATACCATGTCAGTAAGTATTGATTTTTAATTTTTAAAATTTAGTAAAAATGAAGACTACATATAAATTAATATTTGCTCTGATTTTTATTTTTTCGATTGGATGTGACAGGTTTTCCGACCTTAACTCAGATCCATCCGATCTTACAGAGCCGGATTTGAGATTCTCTATGACCAAAGCCATAGAGCAAATGTACGATAACGACTACACCATTTGGTTTTACAATAACTTTCAGTACATCCATCCCTGGATTCAGGTGGGTACCATGCAGGGTGGAAATGCCGGCGATTTTAACCAAATGGGACCTGATGCCGAACAAAACATTTATGCAAAGTTATTTCCACAAACCATGGATATTCGCTATCGCATCGATGAAATGGAAGAGGGAACAAAAGAAACATATCAGGCATTGCGCGCAATGACTTTTCCAATTCAAATTGCACCTGCATTAACAAATACCGATAATACCGGTTCGTTAACCTATACTGAAGCGGGTTTGGCTCCTTACACCAATCCTCCGTTATTGACACCGGTTGTGGATAACCAGGAAACTTTGTTTACCACCTGGTTGGCTGAACTGGATGAAGCTATTGAAGGATTAACTGCCGATAATCAATTCTCAATGAGTAGTCAGGATGCTATTTACGGCGGCGATTACACAAAATGGGCAAAATATTGCAATCTTTTAAAACTTAGAATTGCAGCCCGTTTGGTAACTCAAAACCGTACAAAAGCGCTCAGTATTGTTGAAGAAGTTGCTAACTCATCAGTTGGTTATATGGATGAATTAAATGATGATTTCATTTATAGAAGAAATGTAAAATATTTTGGTACAGGTAACGGAATGTGGATTGGTTACGCAGGCAGAAATCTGGTTGACTTTTTGTTGGAAAACAAGGATCCTCGTGTACGTTTTATTTTCGATAAAAACGATTTTAATGGTGAGGTTGTTCAGGCTTTTATCGATGCAGGAAAAGATTTACCACCATATATCGAGCCTTTGGTAAAGTATGATACTGGCGGAAATTTTGCAGGATGGGAAGGTGATGGCGAACCATGGGTGCGTTACCATGGTGCTCCTGTTTCTCCTGACGCGACATTGGATCCAGCTAACGATATATATTTTAACCAGAGTGCAACCAATCAAATCGAGAATAAATCATACGATGCCTTATCGTTGTATTCTGAGAAGCTGACGCGTACATCTTATCGGTTTACTTATCCAACAAAACCTGGCGGACGGGTTATTGAACTTAGAGACAATGAGCCTCCACATAACGTTGTTTTGGGATCGGCAGCTGAAACCAATCTTTATTTTGCCGAGTTCAAATTGTTAGGGGCAAACCTTCCTAAAAGTGCGCAGGAATATTTAAACTGGGGAGTGGAGTTGTCGGTTAAACGTGCCGATAAATTGGCCGAAAACCAACAAATGCCATATTATAATGGCGATCCGGTTTATACAAATGAGATCGATGCAGATGCAGCAGCTACAAAGTTGAGAGATGGTGAAATTGCTGAATTGTTAAGCCATTCAGCTTACGATCTTTCTATCGATGCATTGGAAAAAGTGTATATTCAGCAGTACATTAATTTTATGAATACTCCGAATGATTTATGGACACTGGTTCGTCGTTCAGGTATTCCGAAAAAAGGTAGTGCTTATCTTCCATGGGAGAACTTCACCCTTTCAGATCAAGATGTTTCTGTTCCGCGCCGTTTTGTTGTGGATACTCCAACTGAAGATGATTTGAATTTTGCAAACAAAAAGGCTTCAATCGATGAACAGGGTTTTACATCTGGTACAAATAGTCCGTCTGTTTTAGAAAGTGAAAGATTGTGGTTTGATGAAAACAATCCTGCTTACGGAGCCGGTCCAAATAATTAAAATGTAGTAGATTAAAAATTTAAGTGTGGCATAAATAAACCGCTGTTCTTCGGAGCAGCGGTTTTTTTGTATTACCAATTTGATTATAAGCGGTATTGTCAGACTCATTTGATGTAGCCTGGTTTTTATTTTTCCACCGGTTGTTTAAAGAGATTTTTCCACTTCTTTTTAAGTCAGCAGAAACAACTTGAAGATATTTTGAAGTGTTTTACTCTATGAAAATGAGCATGATATATGTTGAGATTGTGTGCAATTATGTTTTCTAATAGTATTTAAATGTATACAGGCCCATCGTAAAATTAAAACTTAAGTTTGAATGAAAACGGATAGCAAAGTCGTATTTAGCTTATACGTAAATTTCATTTTTGAATGTTTTTACTTTAGGTTTGAATATTTAAATAATAAAAAGTTAAAGTGTAAGTGTATCTAAAATAAATATGTGTAAAGTGTTATTGGAAAGGGCAATAATATTTAAAAATTCAAACACTTATTAAAAAAAATTAAAAATAATTTGCATATGCGTTAAAAATGTGTTTAACTTGCATAAGAATTTAACGATACTTAACTATTCTTAACTAAAATGATCCTGATTGAAGATATCCATGATATTGATCTTACAGGTAATGAACTTAAAAATTACCGAAGTAAAAAAAGAATACTGGATCTTTTGTATCGCTACGATACACTTTCCGCAACGGCTCTTTCAAAAAGGATAGGCGTAAGTTTACCAAAGGCCATTGCTCTGTTAAAAGAATTAAGCAATCTTAATTTAGTAGAATCACGCGGGGCCGGCAAATCGAGAGGCGGAAGAAAACCCATGTTGTTTGGATTAAAGAACGATTCCATTTTTGTTGTTGCCTGCGAATTGGGTCGATTTAAAGGTAAAATTGGGATTTATGATTCGCACACCCAGCTGGTAGCACCAGTTTCTGAGTTTGCCACATCGGTAGATGATGAAGAGTTGGTTGACAAAATTTATAGCAACGCGCAAAAAATTATTCGTAAAAATAAGATTGACGATAGCCGCGTATTAGGCATAGGATTAGCCATGCCGGGTTTGGTCGACGAACTGCAGGGAATAAATTATACCATTAAAAACAAAGCTTTTCAGAATGTTAAGGAACGTTTGCAAAAAAAGTTCCATGGTTTGGTATATGTAAATAACGATGCTCGCATGCAGGCATATGGCGAATTTATTTTTGGAGAAGCAATTGGCCATAACAATGCGATGATTATCAACTGGAACTGGGGACTGGGACTGGGAATGATACTGGATGGCAAACTTTATAACGGAGCAACCGGTTTTGCCGGTGAATTGTCGCACACCAAGTTTGTGGACGACGGAGAACTTTGTATCTGCGGGAAACGAGGTTGTTTAGAAACCGTTACTTCGGCCTATGTGCTTATTGCAAAAGCCAAAGAAGCGATTAAACAAGGTAAAATATCGCAATTAACCGAAAAATTTAAAAACAGAGAGGAAGACCTGGGAATTGAAGATATTATTCAGGCAGCCAAATTGGGTGATGAATTTTCAATTGCCCTGATAAATGAAGTGGGACTTGCACTGGGGAAGGCTCTTTCGAAAACGATACAGTTATTAAATCCCGATATTATTGTTTTGGGAGGAGTCGTTTCGGAAGCCAATCAATATGTGCTTACGCCCATTCAGCAAGCAATAAATCAACATTGTTTAGAACAAATTTCAGGAAATACAAAAATTGTAATCTCAGAGGACTGGAAACAGTCAGGATTACAGGGCGTAACTGCCATGTTGTTTCAGAAGCTATTTAGCGATATGTATAAGTAATCTATTAATTAATCTATTAAAAACCACTTAAATTAAAATCTATGCGAAAGATTTTTTTGATTTTGGGAATGTGCTTTGCGCTGCTCAGTAGCGCTTACGCACAGCAAAAAGTAACCGGTACGGTTACTGATGAAGATGGCGCCGGAATTCCTGGTGTATCCATCATTCAGAAAGGAACAAGTCGTGGTACCATCACCAATATTGATGGTGAGTACTCAATCGATGTTCCGGGAGAGGCTACTCTGGTTTTTGAATTCGTAGGAATGAAAGACGTTGAGGAGCAAGTAACTAATCGTTCTGTCATTGATGTAACCATGGTTGTTGATGCGGTTGGTATCGACGAAGTTGTGGTTACTGCTTTGGGTATCAAGAGAGAGGTAAAAGCTCTGGGATATGCCATGACAGAAGTAAAAGGAGAAGATATTGTCTCAGCAAACACTGTGAATCCGGTGTTGGCACTGCAAGGTAAATCGGCAGGTTTGAGTATTGGTGCATCCGATGGTGGATTAACCGGTAACAGCAAAATCCAGATACGTGGTGTATCGGTTTTGAACTCGAACAACAACCAGCCAATTTTTGTAATCGACGGTGTTATTGTTGAAAATGGTATTTCAAATGCAAGTGCCGACTGGAGTGGAAACGCCAATGACTTTGGTAATATTCTGAAGAACTTAAATCCGGATGATTACGAATCGGTATCGGTGCTGAAAGGTGCTGCTGCTACTGCTCTTTACGGTTCGCGCGGTATTAACGGTGCAATTGTTATTAAAAACAAAGACGGCCGTGGAAGAAAAGGATTAGGTGTAAAAGTAACACAATCGGTAGGTATCGATCATGTGTATAAAATACCTGATATGCAGTTCGAATATGGTCCGGGTACTTTGGCCGGATATGTTGGTTATGGTGAAAAAGACGAAAACGGTAACTATTACAAATTTGATGTAACACAGGCTTATACCCGTGATATTAACGGACAGCAGGTGATGACTAAAATTGGTAACCCGAATGGTGATGGTTTCCTTTGGGGACCAAAATACGATGGTCGCCCGATTGAAGATTATGACGGGGTTATCAGAACATATGAAGGCTATCCGGATGCGATGCTTGATGCTTATGATACAGGTTTAAGCACCAACACGGCAGTAGCATTAAATGGTGCCAGCGATAAAGGTAGTTTCTACTTGTCTAACTCGTATAATAAGCGCGAAGGTACCGGACCAACCAACGAATTCGATCGTTATTCATTATTATTCAAAGGTTCGTATAACCTGGCATCATGGTTAAGAGCCGATGCTTCTGTATCGTTTACTAATTCTAAAGTAACCAATCCTGGTAACGATTTGGCAACAAGTTATGTATTCTCTAACTGGGCAGGTTGGTACGATACCAAACGATGGAAAAATCGTGACGTTTGGCAGGCTTCGCATGGTGGTACTCCAAACGGTAATTATGGCGATGAATATGCCAATGTACCTGGTAATAGCACATGGTTTAATTACTATCTTGATTCGCAGGTACGCGAAGAACAGGTAACCCGTCCGATCGTTCGTTTAACAGCCGATCTTACCGATTGGATGTCGGTAACAGCTGAGGCTAACATGAACGATTATACTACTTTCTACGAAAACAAAGATTTGGGTACAGGTTATGCCATGGAAGGTGGTAGTTATCAGATACGTCACGACCGTGATGTTAGCCGCACCGGGAAGTTAGTTGTTAACATGAGCAAAGAATTTGGCGATTTCAATGTAAACGCCATGGTTGGTGGTGAATTGTGGGACCAGGAAAAATCATTTAGCCGTACATGGACGAATGGTGGTTTAATCGTTCCTGGTAAATTTTACATGGCTAACTCGAAACAAACTTTAGGTACCGAAGCCAAAGTTTTCGGAACTAAACAAGTAAACTCTTTGTACTTCTTGGGTAGCGTAAGCTGGAGAGAACAGTTATTCCTCGATATCACCGGCCGTAACGACTGGTCGTCGGCGTTGGTTTATACCGATGGAACCGGTAACTATTCTTACTTCTATCCTTCAGTAAGTGGTTCATGGCTATTTACCGAAACCTTCGCTTTGCCAAGTGCATTCTCATTTGGTAAATTGCGTGCATCGTGGGCACAGGTAGGTAACGATACTAATCCATATGATATTAACAGAGGTTACGGATTAGGCAACTGGGAAGTTGAAAGTGGTAATGTTTACCTGAACACGAAATCAACTACTTTGGTTGACCCGAATATTAAACCAGAACGTAAAAATTCGTTCGAAATTGGTGCTGATGTTCGTTTGTTCGAAAATCGTTTAAGTGCCGATGTGGCTTACTATAACGAAGCAATTACAAACCAGATTTCTACTGTACCACTTCCTTCTGAATCAGGTCTTAGTAACATGTTAACCAATGTTGGTACTTTAACCAACAGTGGTTTCGAGTTAACCTTAGGTTTTACTCCGGTCCGTACCAAAGATTTTGAGTGGGAATCAACTTTTAACTACTGGCATAATAAAACAGTTGTTTCTGATTTGGTTGATGAAGTAGGAGAATACAAAAGCCTGGCAGGATATGTTAATTACGGTAACTTCCGCGTTGGATCGGTTGCATTCGAAGATGGTGAGTATGGTGTGTTAATGTCAGATACCAAACCAAAAGAAGATGCAAACGGAAACAAAATCTTAACCTGGAGATCGGGTCAGCACAGTGCGGTTTTAACCCGTAGTTACGAAGTTCAGGAAGTTGGTAAGATCAATCCTGATTTTGAAGGTTCATGGGATAACACATTCCGTTACAAAAACCTATCACTTTCGGTATTGTTAGATGCCCGTTTTGGAGGACACATTGCTTCTTTCAACAACAAATACGGTACTGCTTATGGTATGATGGAAACATCGTTGGTTTATCGTGACGAAGAGCATGGCGGTATGACCTGGACCAGTCAGTATCCTGATTCTGAAGGACAGACTTTCCATGATGGTATGATTCCTGACGGTGTATTTGCTGACGGACAGGAAGTGGTTACTCCGCTCGGAGAAACTGTAAATGTAGGTGGTATGAGTTACCAGGAGGCTTACGAGGCAGGTTATGTTGAACCAACTCACGCCAGTATCTGGACATACTTTAACAGTGCATGGAGTTCAGGTGTTGTAAACGACAACTGGTTTAACGAAGTAAAATACATTGCTTTACGTAATATCTCAATTGGCTATAACTTACCTAAAAGTTTAGCCCAACGAATTAAAGCGCAAAATCTTTACGTTTCATTAAATGCACGTAATATCGGGTATTTGTACAACTCGTTACCAAACCATTTGAATCCTGAAAGTTTCCGTGGTACATCTAGTAGTGCATCATACTACGAGCGTTCGTTTACTCCGTATACGGCAACTTATACAATGTCAGTGAGTATTGATTTTTAATTTTTTAAAATTTAGTAAATATGAAAACAACATATAAATTAATATTTGCTCTGATTTTTATCCTCGCCATTGGATGCGATAAGAATGAGTTTGCGGAACTTAACTCCGACCCTTCTACGTTATCAGAGCCGGATTTAAGATACTCGATGACCAAGGCCATTGAGCAGATGTATGGTAACGACTATACCAATTGGTTTTATGCCAATTTCCAATACATACATCCCTGGGTTCAGGTAGGTACAAAACAAGGTGGTAACGGAACCGATTTTAACCTGATGGGGCCTACAGGCGGCCAAAATATCTACGGTTCGTTAATGCCACAAACTATGGATGTGCGAATGCGTATTGATGCTATGCCTGAAGAAGAGCAGGCTTCATACAAAGCACTGCGGGGCTTAACATTCCCGATTCAGATTGCAACGGCATTAACAATTACCGATAACACCGGTTCTATGGTGTACACCGAGGCTGGTTTGGCACCTTATACCAATCCTCCGCTGTTAACTCCGGTGGTTGACAACCAGGAAACTTTATTTAATACCTGGCTGGCCGAACTGGATGAAGCAATAATTGGTTTAACAGCCGATAATCAGTTTGCAATGGGTAACCAGGACCGTATTTACGGTGGCGATTATACAAAATGGGCAAAATACTGTAACCTGTTAAAACTTCGAATAGCAGCTCGTTTGGTAAATAAAAACCGTGCAAAAGCTATTCAAATTGTTGAGCAGGTTGCTAGCTCTGCAGTAGGTTATATGGATGAATTGAATGACGATTTTATTTACAAGCGTGGTGTAAAATACTACGGAACCGGTAACGGAATGTGGATTGGTTATGGAAGTAAAAGTTTATTGGAGTATATGAAAGCCAATAAAGATCCACGTTTACGTTTTATTTTCGAAAAGAACCATTTTAACGGTGAAGTTGTTCAGGCATTCATCGATACTGATCATGATCTGCCTCCATACATTGAGCCATTAGTGGAATATGATGGTGAAGGTAATTTTGCAGGTTGGAAAGGCGATGGCGAACCTTGGGTGCGTTACCACGGAGCTCCGCTTTCTCCTGATGCAACTTTGGATCCTGCCAATGGTATTTATTTTAACCAAAGTGCAACCAATAAAATCGATATCGATACTTACAGTAAAACATACAGCGCAACTTCTATGTATTCTGAAAAGTTGACACGTACCACCTACAATTATACTTATCCAACAAAACCTGGCGGACGTATTATCGAGCTAAAAGACAACGATCCACCACTTTATGCGATTTTAGGTACAGCGGCTGAAACCAACCTGTATTTTGCCGAGTTTAAGTTGTTGGGTGCAAGTCTTCCAAAAACAGCACAGGAATACTTCGACTGGGGTGTAGAATTGTCGGTATTGCGTGGTGATAAATTTGCAGAACACCAGGAAATGCCTTATTATAACTCTGATCCTGTTTATGTTGACGAGGCAGAAGCAGAAGCCGGTGCAACTAAATTGAGAGATACTGAAATTGCTGACTTATTGAGCCAGGAATCTTACGATCTTTCTGCCAATGGACTGGAAAAAGTGTACATTCAGCAGTACATTAACTTTATGAATACTCCGAACGATATCTGGACAACAGTGCGTCGTTCTGGTATTCCTAAAAAAGGAAGTGCTTATTTAGCATGGGAAGATTTTACTGTGTCGGGTAGCGAAATACCAATTCCACGTCGTATGACAGTTAATTCTCCTACCGAGGATGATATTAACTATGCCAATAAATTGGCTGCTATTACAGAACAAGGATTCACTGGTGGAAGCCCTGATCCATCTGTTTTGGCAGGTGAAAGACTGTGGTTTGATAAAGAAAATCCGAATTACGGAGCCGGTCCTAAAAATTAGTAATCGATCCGATTTTCATAGATAGATCATTAAGTTTTGGTAAGTTTAAACCGCTGTTCATTTGGGGCAGCGGTTTTTCTTTAGAACCAAATCTTTAATTACTGGTAAAACTGTTTTTAGAAATTAAATTACTGGTGTTAGGAAAACATACAAATAAGATTACTTCTTCGTAAACTGACGAATCGCAAGTGCGGTAATACTGGGATAGTAAGTATGGCAGGGGCCTGATTTTTGGCATAAGCCAATAACCAGACCCCCACTATTCAAAAACATTGTAGTAACGAGCAAAGTGAAGTTATCTCTATTTTTAACCTTACATCAGTTAAACTCAAAATAATTATGAATTACAGATTATATGTTTTGTTCTTATTTTTGGGGGCTGTTTTTATGCAGCCTGCCAATGCCCAAAAACGAGAGGTGATAGGAAAAGTAACAACCTTTCATACAATTCCGTTACACAAAGTGTCTATTGTTGCAAAAAGCATGGAGAAGGAAGTACTGACCGACGAAAACGGATGTTTTGCATTTACTTGCGACGACAGTGAAAAGGTTTCTTTTATTGCCCAGGGATTTTTTACCGAAAAAATAAAAATCTCAGATATTCCTGAACAAGATTCATTGCATGTTGATCTAAGGTTTAAAAACGGGAAAAAGAATTTTGAGGTGGCTACGGGGTATGGTTACATTAGCGAAAAACAATTAACCTATGCTATTGAACATTTGAATGCCGGCCCTGATTACAGCAATTATAACTCTATTCTGGAAGCCATACAAGGAAGAGTATCAGGAGTACAGGTTAGCAATTCTGCAATAAATATAAGGGGAACCACTACACTCGATGGAGGCCCAACGCCGGCCCTTTTGGTGGTTGATGGGACCATTGTAGAGTTTGCAGTGTTTGCCAATATTCCTACCACACAAATTAAATCAATCGATGTAATTAAAGGAGGAGCCGCCTCGGCACGTTATGGATCACGTGGAATGGGAGGCGTTGTTGTAGTGAAAACAAAAACGCAAAATTAGTATAGTTTTTTTATGTAAAGGATGGAATGATTTTTGTTGTTTTATTAATACTTTAATAAATCCATAAAAACTATAATTATGAATACTTTACGTTTGTTCGCCGGCCTGCTTTTATTGTCGTTGATTTCGACAATAAATATTTCTGCAAAAGAAATAGTGATTAATGGTAAAATAACCACTTTCGACAAGTATCCTCTTAAAAATGTTTCAGTTTTAATAAAGGGTACACAAAAGGAGGTTGTTTCTGATATTGATGGCACGTTCCGAATTGTATGTGATGAGAAAGATAAATTGATGGTACGCGCCAATGGATTTGTTCCTAAAAGCATTTCACCTAGAGAAATGGGAAGTGAAACACCAATCCAGGTGAATTTAAAACTAAAAAGCGGTGAAAAAAATTATGAACTGGCAACGGTTTTCGGACATATAAAAGCCGAAACCTTATCGCATGCCATCAATCTGGTAGAGCCCAACCTCAATTATGGCTCGTACAGTAAAATAACCGATATTCTTACCGAAAAAGACAATCGAATATCAGCCTCAAGTTTCGGGGTGAAAATTTCAGGTATGAGTGGAAAAACACTATATGTTGTGGATGGTTCCGAAGTTCAGTATTCTTATTTTGAAAGTATTCCAACTACAGATATCGAATCCATTGCAGTGCTTAAACATACCGCCTCAGCCCGATATGGTCTGAAAGCAGATGGAGCAGTTATTGAAGTGGTAACAAAGTCGAACTAATTAAAATAAATGCCAAAAAAAATGCTTGATTTACCGAATCAAGCATTTTTTTTAAGCGACAGTTTTTTACTTATTCGAAAGGTTATTGGTTTTAACGATAAACGTTGCTTCCGATTTTGCTATACTGCCGTTGAAGCCAACTCCTTCAACCGTAATATTGTACTTGCCTGAATCATCAGAGTTAAAAAACGACAATTCCGCTTTTCCCTCCTTCCCGGTTGTAATAAAAGGTTCCCAGTATAAAGTATTCCTGTAATCAGGACCTTCAAATTGCTCTTGTGCCATTTTGTAATTTGGCGAATAAAATTCACGTGCGCGATAATAGCCTTTAGGTTTTATTTTGTTTATCCCGATAGGAAAATATTCCCATTTTACGTTGGCTTTTTTTAAATACACTGCAATAATTCCATTCATGGCCCGACTACCAAAAATAGCGGCTGAACTTCCTTTTAATACTTCAATTTTATCAACTTGAGTAACCGGGATATTGCATATATCATTAACATCAACAAACATACCATCCAAAAGGAAGGATGAATTAGAGTTAGCTGTCAAGGTATTTCCTAACGATCTGCTTCCTCTTATTATAACTTGAACTTCGGGGCAAACACCATACACCTGAACAGATGGAATTTCCTGGTCAACAATATCCAAAATATTATAGTAGCCGGCATATTTGTCAGTAATCTCAATTACTTCATCCGGATGATGATAGAGTCGGAAGTGGTCGTCTAAAGTTCGTTTTTTTTGTGCTTTGATAGTAACTTCATCCAATATTTTGTAATTCTTTGCCGCCAACGAATCCTGTATGTGTCTAATTTTTTTTGCTTGTTCTGCAATTTCATTCAAATCTGATTTATTTGAATTTTGAACGGTTTGAGCCACAGGTTTAGTTTTCGGTACATCATACCTGACTTCATCTATTTCAATTGTTGTATTTCTTTTGTCCTTTTTAGTATAAGCCTGAAAAACAACGGTTGTAGTATCCATTAAATGGGTATTTTCAAACATAAACCTTCCATTTTTGTCGGCAGTTACTTCATCATAGTAAAAACCTTCGTCGCTCATTACCAACGATACTTTACTGTTGGGAATAGGACGTTTTAAAGCCAGTGTTTTTGATGTGCCGGTAAATGTAAATCCACTTTCATAGTCAAAATCCATGGCAAATTCCGGCAAATCCACTTTTTCTTTCCAAATATATTTTCGCCAGCCATGGGTTAACAATACCAAATCGAGGAGCTGATGTTTTTTCATATCAAAATTTTCGAAGTAAAAGTCCGGGTTTTCAACCTGCCCTTTAATATCAGAGCACAACAATACGGATGACCGGATGCTTGCGTTGTTACTCAGAATTTCTTTCTGGTTATCGATAATACTTTGCCCGATTACTGCCAGCGATAGATTGGCCGGAACCGGTTTACCTTCTTCATCCAAGGTTGTAATGTTTAAGGTAACTTCTTCGCGAGTATCGTATTGTGTTTTATTGGTGGTAATATTCACCTCTACTTTTGGCGAAATCTGGTTGTAAATCAATCGTTCGCAAACCGGAACTCCGTTTTCATTATACACTGTTACATACGATATTCCGGCGGGTAATTCCTTTTTTTCGATCCGAACTAACTGTTGGGCTTCGTTCATTCTCAGGTTATTCGATGAACAGAGCTTACCTCGCGACTGGATGATGTAAGATATTTGCTGGCCCCGGGCATTTTCGGGCGAAGTACTGATCGTAAAATCGAGTAGTTCGTTAAACTGATTTCCAACTAAAATCGAATATTCCAAAGTGGACTCGGGTAAAGGTATTTTTATTGACGCACTTTCGGGGGAGTTAATGGTGGCGAAATAATGTTTGTTTGGTTCTGGTGTAAATATAAACTGTCCCATGCCGTTGTGAATAGATTCGCACTCTCGTACGGGATTTCCACTGTCGTCGAAAATGATGAGCTTAACATGTTTGCCGTTCCCTTTTTCATCAGTGGCTTTAAACGCAACACGGTTGCTCACGTTTTGTACCAACTGTCCACCTTCCGGGAAAAACTGCAGATCGATACCGGACCCCTGTTCTTTTTCAGGTGTTTTAGTGACGCTGGTACTTGTTAAAAGTACATTCTTTTTAAAATAAAGTGCTTCGTTAAAATTGCGCATAAAATTGGTGTAGGCGCGTATCTCGTAAATCCCGTCTTTTAACTGCTTGTATTTTAAATGGATGTCACCATTCCCAACTCCGTTGTGAATTAATGTAACCTGGCTTGCTACGATTTCACCCTCGGGAGAAATAAGTTCAATGTGCAGATTGTTGCTGGTAGAGGTCAGGGCATGGAAAGTACCTTCCAGCAGATACGCTTTAAACCATATGTCTTCACCTGGAGAAAAGATGGTTCGATCGAGATGGAGATAAACTTTTTCGGTTTTACTTTTCTCAAGTTGTTTAATGTTGTTTAATTCTGTTTTGTAGTTGGTTTGGGCAATTGTGTTGAACGAAAAAGATACTAATAACAGAAAATTGAATGACCACAAAAGAAAAGGCGATTTCGAATGATAGGTATTGATTGTCATAATTTTAAGTTTTTTAGGTTTATCCGTTTAATAAACAAATAGCATGCCATTTGTTTTCATAATAATAGTTTGAACTTATTAACTTTTAAAATGAATAGAGTTGCTGAAGGCTTATGTAACAGTTAGTAAATAAAGAAAATACGATTCGAAAAACAGCAGATTAATTTGCTGGTTTTATCAAATGGAAAAACTTAGTAAAATATTTGTTTAATGAATTTTGAGATTTTGTTAATTATTTGTTGTTTTGTGATAAGCTAACAAATGCATATGATTCTAATAGAAAACATCAACAAGGTAGAATTAAGCGGCAATGAACGTAAAAACTATCTGCGCAAAAAAAAGATTTTAAATCTTTTATACCAACGTGAAACTTTATCGGCCACAACCATTAGCCATAAGATTGGGGTGAGTTTACCAACTGCAATTACTTTGTTAAAAGAATTGGCCTCCAATAATCTGGTAGAGTCGCGGGGGCAAGGAAAGTCGAAAGGTGGACGAAAACCCATGTTGTTTGGTTTAAAAAACGATGCCATTTTGGTTGTGGCCTGCGAATTGGGTCGTTTTAAAGGAAAAATCGGTATTTACGATTCGCACAACCAATTGGTAGCTCCAATTGAAATAGTAGAAACCAATATTGACGAAAATGAACTGGTGGAGAAATTATACCAGGCAACCAAAAAAGTAATTAAAGAAAACAATATCGATCCTGAGCGCATTTATGGAGTAGGTTTGGCCATGCCCGGTTTGATTGACGAATATTCAGGTGTAAATTACACCATAAAAAACGAGGCTTTTCGGAATATTAAGGAACGAATGCAGGAAAAGTTCGACCGTTTGGTTTTTGTGAATAACGACGCCCGTATGCAGGCTTATGGCGAATTTATTTTTGGAGAAGCCGTGGGGCATAAAAATGCACTGATTATTAACTGGAACTGGGGACTTGGCCTGGGTATGATTATAGATGGAAAACTGTATAACGGAGCAACCGGATTTGCAGGAGAGCTGTCGCACATAAAATTTGTTGACGAGGGTGATTTATGCATTTGTGGGAAACGGGGTTGTTTAGAAACCGTTACTTCGGTTTATGTGTTGTTGGCAAAAGCAAAAGAGGCCATACGCGAAGGACGAATCTCCCAGCTTACACAAAAATTTAAAGGCCGCGAAGACGAACTCCGGACTGAGGATATCATAAATGCCGTGAAACAAGGCGATGAATTTTCTATTTCGTTAATAAATACTGTTGGATTGGCGCTGGGAAAAGCGTTGTCAAATACTATTCAATTACTGAATCCTGATATGATTGTAATTGGAGGAGTGGTTTCCGAAGCCAATCAGTATGTGTTAACACCAATTCAACAGGCAGTAAATCAGTATTGTCTGGAACAAATTTCAGGTAATACAAAAATTGTAATTTCTAAAACCTGGAAACAATCAGGATTACTAGGAGTTACAGCTATGCTCTTTCAAAAGCTTTTTAGCCACATGAATAAATAAATAAGTTGGGGGTACATGATTTCGGGATTAAAAATCATGTAGTCCATACTTATCAGGGTATATCTCCAGGTGTTCTATCTAATAATTGAGAATATTCATTCATTTTAACTTGCCATACGGTAGTTCAATTTGCTTTTTCTTGCGCAGAACTGATGAATTCATGATTCTAATCACTTTGGGGTTAGTTCCCCGCTGCTTGCAGCGAATTGAAGAACTAATTCCTCTGTGATACCCCGTCTGCTTGCAGCGGGGTAGTTCATTTGAATGTCAGTTTTCTCCAGAGATATTTATTTCGATAGAAAAAATAGGTATAAAACATTACTACAACTTATTTCATATGTACTTAGCTATGTTGTGTTAAGTAGTTGTAATTCAGTTAGAATTTTATGTGTGAGAGTTACGAGGACATGCATTTATATTCCATTTTGTAAAATTTACACTTTGTAAGTAATTTTAATAACCATCGATTTAAATAGCATAAAAATTAGGAATTGTTAATTGAGTTTTTGTAACTTGTATGGGTTGTAAAGCCTTAATAGGTGGGAAGAATATGACAGTGAACAATTTAACTAAACTTACTTATATTAAACAGTATAAGATATTCCTATGTAGAATTCACTCTACGGATTCTAAACAACTTAGTACTATACGAGAGAAATACTTTGTTACTAATTAACCATTTAAATTTTTTTCTATGCTAAAGCTTCTTATTGTTTTAACGATGTGTTTTGGGCTGATAACCAGCACATTTGCACAGCAAAAGGTGACAGGAACAGTTACCGGTGAGGATGGTCTTACACTTCCAGGAGTGGCCGTAGTTCAGAAAGGTACCAGTAATGGTACAACTACTGATATAGACGGTAAGTATACCATTACTGTGCCAACAGATGCCATTCTCGAGTTTTCATTTGTGGGTATGGAAACGTTGGATGAAAATGTTAATGGCCGTTCTATTGTTGATGTTATGTTAATCACCAGTACGATTGGACTTGGGGAGGTTGTTGTAACCGCGTTGGGTATCCAGCGCGAAAAAAAGACACTGACTTATGCTTCACAACAGGTTTCGGGAGAAGATCTTATGAAAGCAAAAAGTGTCAACTTTATGGATGCCATGAGTGGTAAAGCCGCAGGACTTGAAATTAAAAAAAGTGCTTCAGGTGCCGGGGGATCCACAAGGGTTGTACTAAGGGGATTTAAATCCTTAGGTGGATCTAGCGAACCTTTGTATGTAATCGATGGTATTCCGATAATGAATATCAAACGTTCACAACCCGGGATGTGGGGAGGAACTGACCAAGGTGATGGTTTGTCGCAACTTAATCCCGATGACATTGAGAGTGTTAACGTATTAAAGGGGTTGAATGCATCAATTCTTTACGGTAGTCAGGGTGCCAACGGAGTTGTACTTATCACAACCAAAAAGGGTAGGGCAGGTAAAACAAGTGTTTCATTGAGCTCAACAACAACTTTGGAAAGTGTATTGCTTTATCCTGAATTACAGTTCGACTACGGTGCAATGAATGGTGCAAAAGAAAGTTGGTCAGAAACAAAAGGCGGGACAAATTACAGCGAAGACCAGATGAAAGATTTCTTTAATACTGGAAATAATTTGGTAAACAGCGTAACAGTTAGTGGGGGTAATAACAGAACTACTGCCTACTTTTCCTATTCAAATACGTCTGCAAAGGGTATTATTCCAAACAACGAGTATGGAAAGAACAACGTATCGTTTAAACAATCGACCAAACTGTTGAATGATAAGTTAACCCTGGGATCAAATGTTATGCTTTCTTCAGAGCTTATTAATAACCGTAATGTTGCTGGTTATTATTTGAATCCTTTAACAGGGCTTTATAATTTTCCTCGCGAAAGAAATTGGGAGGATTATAAAAACAATTACAAGGTTTTTGATGAAACAAGGAATATGTACCTTCAAAATGTATATGTTGTTGATCATCACCTAAGTAATCCTTACTGGATTGTTAATATGGAACCTCAGGAAGAGAAAATTCAAAGAATGATTGCAACTGCTTCGGCGGATTACAAATTTACAGATCATATGTCGCTTATAGCTCGGGGAACGTATGATTTTGTTGATTTTGGAAGAACGCAGAAAGATGCTGCCGGATCGAATGTTACCAACGTATCAGCCAACGGAAGATATGTTTTTGCAAACAGAACAGACCGTAAAATTTATACGGATGCTCTGTTGAAGTACGACAATAGCTTTGGCAAGCTAAACGTTCTTGGTTATGCTGGTGCAAGTTACAGCAAACATGAATGGGATGGAATGGGTGCAGACAACGGAACAAACGACCTGCTTTATCCAAATGTTTTTTCAACACAAAACTATCCTACAAATGTTGTGATATCTGAATATGGAGGTGAAACGATTCTGCAATCGGTTTATGCCAGTGCAACCGTTGGATACAATGACATGATTTATGTCGATATATCGGGCCGTAACGACTGGTCATCAACTCTGATTGGAACAGAAGACGGAGCCTCTTATTTTTATCCTTCGGTAGGTGTTGTAGCACTAGTAAGCAATATATTTGAACTTCCTGAATTTATTTCCTTCCTGAAAGTAAGAGCCTCAAGTGCTAAGGCAGCTAAAGAGGTGCCTTGGAATGCTATTCGTTCCGATAATTCAATTTCAGGTTCGCTTGGTGGAATTAACAGAAACACCAGACAACCTTGGCTCGATCTGAAACCTGAGTTGATAACAAGTAATGAGCTTGGGTTTGAATTTGATTTGTATCAGGGAAGACTGGGAATGGATTTTACTTACTATCATAATACCAGTAAAGATCAGTTCCTGACTGTTGATTTACCTCCCGAAGAAAAGGGGCAATACACAACCAAAAATATCAACGTTGGTGAAATTGTAAATAAAGGTTACGAAATAACTCTTGATGGAATTCCGGTGAGTAATAATACCGTTACCTGGAAAACCGCGTTTAACTTTCATGCAAACAATAATGAAATTATTGAATTGGATCCTGACAATCCGGAACGCCGGATTGGAATGGGAAGTTCTGAAGGGTATGAAACATACCTTATTGCAGGAGGTTCCTATGGTGACCTTTATGGTTATATGTTCAGGAGAAATGATGCCGGACAGATAATGCTTGATGAGACCAGTGGGCGTCCGTTGAAAACTCAAACCCGTGAATATATGGGAAATCTTGAGCCGGACTGGAACCTTGGATGGAATAACGACATTCAAATTAAACGTTTTAGTATTGCTGCTCTTATTTCGGGAAAATTTGGCGGTAAAGTCGTGAGTCAGACTGAAGCGATGTTGGATGGATGGGGAGTTAGTAAACGAACCGGTGAAGCCAGAGATAAAGGATATGTTGAAATCAACGCTATTCAGGGAAGTACTCCTGTTACACAGATCTCTGCATTTGATTTATATGCAGAAGGTGGTGGTACCGGAGGTAGAAACGGAATTATTGAACCTTATGTATACGACAGGACAAACGTGAGATTGAGCCAGTTGTCAATAGCTTATGATATTGATGTTCAAAAACTAAATCTACCGTTAACTGGGGCAACGATATCACTTGTAGGGCAAAATTTATTTATATTCTACAAAGATGCACCTTATGATCCGGAGTTGGCAATGAATACAACAATGAGTTCTCAGTCTCTTGATAACTTCAATGCTCCGGCAACCAGAACTTATGGTTTCAATTTAAAAGTAACTTTCTAAAACTGAAAAATTATGAAAAAGATATTTTTTGCAATATTATTAACTCTTGGATTTTTGGCTTGTACCGATAATTTTGAAGAGGCAAACAGAAATCATTTTCTAATTTCAGATGAGGAATTGGATCAGGATTTCAATCGATTAGGCTCTCCTTTTCAGTCTTTGTTGAGCAATCTATTTGGACATCAGATTGAGGAAGACCTGTGTCATGACAATTGGGTTCGTCATTTGGGAACTCCAACGCCATTTGTGGGCGGTGTAAATAATACAACGTATTACATGCGGTGGAATACTTACTGGAACAGGATTTATAATAGCGTGATGTCGCCCGCTGCCCAGGTAATTAAACAGGCAGACGAGGGAGGTTATGAGGTATTCTCGGCATGGGCGAAACTTTTACAGATATATGCCATTTCCAAACTTACAGTATACCATGGTCCTGTAATTTATTCTAATTATGGTGTATCCGGTCAGGCAAATATTTATGACAGTGAGCCGGCTCTTTACGCACAATTATTTACCGATTTGGATGCCGTACAAAGTGTCTTCTCTTCCAATAAAGATTATCAGGGCTTAAAAAAGTTTGATGCCAGTTATAGCGGAAATATGGCACAATGGTGTAAACTTATTAATTCCTTACGTCTTAGATTAGCGATGCGAATTGTAAAAGCAGATGCAAATCTGGCACAAACACAGGGTGAAAAAGCGCTGGGGCACGCTGATGGATTGCTTGCTTCAAACGGTGATAACTTTAATGTATCGCTTTACGGAGCAAAACTGCCAATGAACGTAATTTGCTTCGAGTGGGGAGATACTCGTATGGGAGCTGCTATGGAATCGTTTTTAATCGGTTTAAAAGACAGTCGTATTGCCAGTTACTTTGCACCTGCATCGGACAATACGCTTTATCCCGACCACCCGGATTGGCCATATAAAGGTATTCACAGCGGTGCATTCCTGGAGGCTAAAGATCAACGTCTCACATACTCAACGGTAAATGAATCATTCAAAGCGGTTACATCAAGAAGATCCTTTACTTATTCAGAAGTATGTCACCTGAAAGCTGAAGCTGCTTTAAGAGGTTGGGATAATGCAGGGGATGCCAAAACCAATTATGAAGAAGGTATAATTGCTTCGTTTGCGGATTGGGGAGCCGGTGGTGTTGATGCTTATCTGGCAGATGCAACCAGTACGCCAATTGATTATGTCGATCCGAAAGATTCAAAGAATAACTGGACCAGTCGTTCAACTGTTACGGTTGCATGGAATGAAGCCGACAGTGATGAACTGAAACTGGAAAAAATTATTACTCAAAAGTGGATCAATAACTTTACAAATGCCAACGAAGCATGGACTGACCATCGAAGAACTGGTTATCCAAAACTTCCTTATAACACTAAAAATGATAGTGGTGCTGACTGGGGAGTAATTGCTGCCGACGATTTCTTAAGAAGAGTACCTTTCTTAAATAGCGAACGGGAAAATAACGCTGAGGGTGTTGCTGATGCGACACAAAAATTAGGAGGACCCGATGAAATTGGTACTCATTTATGGTGGGATACCGGTGGTTCAAACTTTTAAAATTAAGTTATTCGTCATATAAAAAGGCCGCCCGGTGTGGCGGCCTTTTTTAATACCCCATTTTTCGTTCTGTCTCTTATTTTATTCAGTGTATTTCTGCACTTTACTTTCATTTACCTAAACCTATACTATGAAATTAAGTGAAAAATATTTAAAAGCGGGTCTTGTTTTACTAATTACATTATCCGGCATTTCCTTTTCTTTCGGGCAGTCCTTACCCGATTTTGAAGTCGAAGATTCAAAAAAAACTACAGGCACAATTGAGCGTGAAATTCAGTTTAACGGCTATACTAATCATTGGCAAAATAATTATACGAACTGGTACAGGTATGGAAACCTGTTTAAAATAGCTGCACCCGACATTCAAAAAACTATTTTGCAAAGCAAAGTTGATGCAGCCGATGATCTTAAGATCCCCGATTTGTTAATGCAGGAAGGATTTCTTTTCGAACTCTTTGCCCACCTATACACCAGCCTCGACAATCCAACCTTAACCGAACTGGAGAATGAGCTTTTAAAGGGCGATGTTCTTGTGCTCATTAATTCAACTTCTGAGTTGGGGAAACAACTTGAGAGTAAGGCAGAAAGTATTTTCTTGTGGGCAGAAAAACTTCAGAGCTACCAGTTTGGAGCTGTCGATTATGAAAAAATAAAAGCATTTTACCTGGTTAACGGAAATCATCGGTTGTTTGTAATATCATCCGATTCAGCAGAAAAAAGGCATGCTCTTTTACAAGAAATAGAATCAACAAAAGAAATTCTCGCACAGTATAAACTTTTCAAAGGTTGGTTTGGAGCTTCAACTTTATTAAAAAGTGTAACGTGCGAACAGGGTCATCCTCTCGATTTAATAGGAATAGGAATGAACGAAGGAAATTCGTGGTTTATTTTTGATGGTTACATGGATTTTCTTGCCAAAGATGAAATTGAGACCTGGGTAAAGGAAGTGAACCTGCCGGTGGTAGCCAATGTTGGTTTTTCGCCTGTTTACGGTTGCGAAAATTATGAAGGTTTGCAGGTGCAGGATATGGCTACCAAACAGAGTTGGATTGATTATGCCCGTAAAAAAGGGGGGTATACATTCAGGCCGGTGTACGATCCGGAAAGTGATAGCTTCGATTTTGACGGCTACATTGCAATGGAAGGAAACAAGGATCAAATCGATAATGAAAATATACCTTTCATCAACAAAACAGGTTTTTTAAGTGGTAATTTAACGTCGTCAATGGTGTTGTTTATTGAGAAAGACAAATCCTTAACCAACAGTAGCATTTGGGATGCCATTATGGACCGCAGGGAAGTTGCCGTTTTGGATAAAGCCAAATTGATGGGGCCTGACCGTTTTCGAAAAACGCTGCAGTTACTTTATTTGGATAAACAGTATCTGGAAGAATATTTTGGTGATAATATTGACATTAGAACTGAGATGGATGGTTATGACCTGCTGGTGACTCTTGAAAATTATTATCCGGTAGAAGTTTCAGGAGATTTGGCAATTACACCGCCTCAGGGATTGCAAATTGTAAACGGATTTTCGGGTAGCATTGTTTTAAAGGTAAATGAAACCAAAACCGTTCGAATTCCACTACGAGTAACAAAAGAGGCAATGGGAAAAACGAATCCTGTTGCAATTCGGTTTTCGTGGGCAGATAAAAACAAAAATACGGTTGCAAAACTCGATTTGCCACCTGCAATTTCTGTTCATCAGCTTTTATATGGCCATGCACCAAAAGTGCTTTACCCGGTAAGTATTCATAACTTCACAAAACAAAACTCTTTTCCGGTAAAGGTTGACGTATACCAAACAAACAATCTTAAAAAGGCTGTTTTTAGCCAGACGAAATCTTGCAATGCTGAAACGGCAACACACAGGGAACTGAACTTCGAATTAGAATTACCGGCCGGAGAATATGCTGTAAAAACCAGTGCTCTGGACGTAGAATATACAAGCCAGCTCGGTGTTGGAAAAGGCGAAGGAAAACCGTATTTGTACGAAGTAGATTTAAACAGCGATGGAATTGATGAATATCGAATGGAGAACGATTCTGTTCAGGTTACTTTGCTTCGGACGGGTGCCCGCGTGATTGAGTACATCGTAAAAAGTAAAAATGATAATGTGTTGTTTAAAATCTGGCCCGAAAAAACATATAACCATAAACGTCCTTTCCGTATGCGGGGATATTATCCTTATGGTGGATTTGAAGATTTTTTAGGGCAGGCGAGTATGGAAACCCATCAGCTTTACAATGCTAAAATCATTCAAAAAGAAGGTGATTTTGTGCGGGTTGAAATGGAAACAGATTATTTTGGAAATCATCTGAAGAAAACATTTACGCTTTATGGTAATTCTCCGTTGCTGGAAGTCAGGTTTGAACTTGATTTTAAAAATCCGGAAGCAAATGTAATTGGACCACAACCCATATTGGAATTGGGACAAGTACACGGCACCGAAGAGGTTTTTACCGTTCCAACAATGGATGGTTTAAAGGAATACCGAATGCGACCGGAAAAATACTACGGACAGGCTATCAATGTTAAGGAAGGGTGGAATGCCGGCTACGATACTTCTGAACACATCTCATTTGTTGGAGCTTTCCCGGTTAAACAACCCATATTTTTACACATGTGGATGAACCATCCGGATAACAGTGAGGCTCCGCATTACTATGTTGAGTTTCAACCCTGGACGCCCATCATTCAAAAGTCTACAATGTTCTTTTCATATTATATATGGGGTAGCGGAGATACCTGGGAAAACGGAGTGATGGAACTAAGAAAAAGAAACCTGATTTCAACCAGATAAAAAAAATGTTATGAAGAATATGATAAAACTGACTGTAATTTTTTTCTGCTTTATCACTTGTATTTCTCATCTTGAGGCGAAGGAAAAACAGAATTCATTTAAAATTTCGGAAATAGAATTGGGCTATCCCGTACCCGCCATTCCATACTATCATTTAAAAGCGAAGCTGGAATTGGAAGAAGCTTCAATTATTGAAGTTGAAGCCAGCATTAACGGTGAAACAATGCGCTTTGTTAACTTGTATCGTGGCGATGTTGTTGAGGATGAAAGTAAACCGGCAATGATCCACCGGCCACCATCGGGATATGCACTTTCGCAGGATAATACACGCTATAAAACTCCGTTAATTATTGGATGGATGAAATGGCAACCCGGTGAGAAATACGAGATTAGAATTACCCTGAGATTAAAAGAATCAGCTAAATCTTCGGAAGATGATAAGTTTGTTTCAGCTGATGCAACTGTAACTGCTCCCGAAGGTGTTAAGGTATTTGATCCGGCATGGAAAAACTACAAATCTGTAGTGGTGAGCGAAACTGTAGGAATAGATCGGGAAAAAGAACCGGTTGAAGTCCTTCTTCCTTTTTATCCCGATGAGGCCAATGATTTAAAGCGAGAGATTCGCGTAGTATCAGTCAATCCGGATAATTTTAACCTGACGGAAGTTCCGTATCAGGTATTTGATATTCAGAAGTACACAACAGAAGATGATCTGGCGCCGGTTGAAGAGGGACAGCCCAAACGACATATTCCGCTTTGGATGCCTACCGTTACCTGTAAACTAGCCTTTTTAGCGGATGTGCCCGCAAAAAGCAGCCAGGTTTATCTCATTTATTATAACAACGAAAAAGCGATGGCAAAAACCTGGCAGACCGATCTTCGGGTACAGGGTGAGTTGCCCGGATTAACCATCGATAATAAATATTTCAATGCCGTTCTTCATCCGAACTCTGGACATCTCGATCAGATTACGCTAAAAACCAAACAGAATAATCCGCTGTTTCATCGAATGGAAACGAATGGGGCTATTCATTGGAATCCGGGAATATATGTTCCTCCGCGGGCCTGGACACATACTGCAGATTGGAAACATGACCAAAATATGCATTCTATAACCGGGCCGATACTTGCAACCAGCGAAGTTTGGGGAAATTTACGAGAGATGCCGGAAGTGGACGCATCTGTACGTTACGATTTTTATCCGGGGGTACCCTATTTTATCAGTACATCAAATATGCGAATTAACGAAACCGTTCAAACCATTGCGCTACGGAATGCTGAAATCGTTTTTAAACGGGAACTGATGACACATGCCGCCTGGTACGATGTTATAAGGGATAAAGTAATAACATATAATGTGGCCAATATGGCTGATTTAACCGATTTAAAGATGGAAGCCGATGTGCCGTGGATTACCTTTTACAACGAGGAGACCGGAATTGGTTTTGCAGGTATGCAACTGGAATATGCGAATGCTTCACTCGAATCGCGGTCACGGCTGTTGAATCCGTACTTTTATATTACTGCAGGCCCTTGGATATATTGGTCGCGAGCATTGTCGCTTAGTTTTCTGGCTTCAAATATGCAACAGGTTATTCCGGCAACGAAAGGAAGTATGTTTATGGAAAAATGGGCCTATCTGGTTTATGAAACCGATGGGGGAGTACCCTATCAAAAGGTACTTGACTGGAAAGAACGACTTACAAATCCTTTGCGCATACAATTGGTGGAGGAAGTGGATGAAAGGGTTTCAAAATCGCTGATAGAAATTTATATGGATGAAGGGAAAAGTGGTTGGGAAGAACGGGAAACCGGAAAACACTGACAGATAGTTGTAGGTGAAACTTACCGAAATAGAGAATCTAAACCCGATGATAATATAAGCATCACTTTTAAATTAATTCAATATTTTTTAGGGGTAATTTCTGTTTGGGGTGTCTGGTCAATATAAAGTCAGAAAATAGTTTTTTCCATAAATTTGAAGTGTTAGATTTGATTAGATGAACACTAAAAAGGGCAACCAACCGGCTGCCCTTTCTTTGTATATCATAGCTTCTCTCTTAAACATTCAGTTGTCCTTCGGCATCAGCATGAACCAGATTACGTACTTTTGTTGTTCCACCTCCATTTAAGGTTAGTTCAAGCGGCTTGTTTGTTTTCCAGGCACCACGTGTAAAATCCGGAATTTCGATTGGTTTTGAACCGTTGGCTATTGACCATTCGCTTAACGGAGTAATACAACTCCAGGCTGCCGCATCGTACACATCCATATCAACCGGAAGCCCGTTTCGCAAACAATCGATCAAACGCCAATCCATAATAAAATCCATGCCGCCGTGGCCGCCAACCTGTTTCGCCATTTCGCCCACACGTTTTACAATTTCGGGTTGATACTGTTCTTCCAGCTCTTTCATTTTTGCTTCATCGGCAACATTATGCCCGAATGCAATTTGCTGAACCGGATATTTTTGTGCAAATGCTTTTGTTCCACTCAACAGGTGAATCCGTGAATACGGTCTTGGTGAAGAAATATCGTGCTGGATCATGATTGTACGTCCTTTGTTGGTTCGAATCATTTGCATATCCATGTTTCCACGCATTTCCCAGCCCACAAATTGTTCAAAAAACGGATCTTCCTTAGCTTTTTCTGCAATTCTTTGTTTTAATGTAAAATCATCACCCATCATGGCTGTCAGATAATCCATTTTATCGCCGCGATTTATATTCATGGCCTGGCAAATTGGCCCCAACCCGTGAGTTGGATAAACATTCGCTTTTCGTTTATTTTCGTGCAGCCTCCACATTTTTGTATAGGCACCATCCGTCATTTTCTCGTCCTTTGGTTTATTAAAATGCCAGTAATCGAGGTCATGAATGTAGGCACCTTCACCATGAATTATATCTCCAAAGGCTCCCTGGCGAACCATGTTCAGTGTTAGTAGCTCAAAGAAATCGTAACAACAGTTTTCCAGAATTACACAGTGTTTTTTTGTGCGTTCCGATGTTTCAACCATTTGCCAGCACTCTTCCATGGTTTTAGCAGCCGAAACCTCAAGTGCCGTGTGACACCCGGCTTCCATAGCTGCCAATCCTACCGGGACGTGCCATTCCCAAGGGGTAGCTGTGTACACCAGATCGCATAAACCACTTTCGCAAAGTTCTTTAAATGCCGTGTCGGTACCGGTAAATTCTTTTGCTTTTGGCAGCCCCGCTTCACTTAGTATTTTTTGTGCTCCATCAAGCGCTGCTTGACGGATATCACAGATGGCAGTAATTTCCACGCCATCAATATAAGTCATTCGTTTTACTGCACCAGATCCACGGTCTCCAATTCCCACAAAACCTACACGAACTTTATCGAGTTTTGGGGTGGCATATCCACACATGTTAAAGTGTTGTGGATTGGTATTTACAGCCTCTTCTTTAATGTGGTGCATTGCCGATTGTTCATCTGTCGGCTGATTACATGATGTAAGTCCTCCGGCTACCATGCCGGCACCGGCTGCACCGGTGATCTGGAAAAACTTTCTACGGTTTGTCTTCATTAAGATGGTTTTTATTTAGTTTTGAATAAATTACAAAAGAAGCACTAAGTAAGTATAAAAAATTATAAATAGCAATGATGAAAATCAATATTATTTTTCGATCAAAGTTTTCAATTTAAATTCTCTATATTCGTTTTGGTTTATATTACAATTACTGGTTAAATTTAAATAACCCGATATTTCTTTTGTTCTAACTAACAAAAAACTATTCTGTATGAAACAGATTCTGCTATTTTTCTTGTCGCTTGGTATTATCACAAGTTTGTTTGCTCAGGAAGAACTTACAAAACAAGGTTGGAATTTTGGGGCTTTGCCTACAATCACCTTCGACACCGACCTTGGTTTTCAGTATGGTGGATTAATAAATCTGTATCATTACGGCGATGGTAGCCGTTATCCGCAGTATAACCATTCTATTTATCTTGAAGTTTCGCGTTTTACAAAAGGAAGTGGAATTAATCGTATTTATTATGATTCGGACCAATTACTGCCCGGAATTCAAACTTCGGTTGATTTGAGTTATTTGTCGGATAAAGCCTACGATTTTTACGGTTTTAATGGTTACGATGCGGTGGTGAATAAAGACTGGTTTGATGATGAAGCTGAAAGTTACAGATCGAGGATGTTTTACAAATACGATCGAAAAATGTTTCGTTTTAAAGTGGATCTTCAGGGAAAACTATCGAGAGATAAATTGAAATGGATTGGAGGAATAAATCTGTTAAATTTTGATTTGGACCTGGTTGACATTGATCAGTTAAATAAAGGAAAGGATGGTAATGATTTGCTGCCATCCCACGATGAAGAGCCGGGTTTGTATCAGAAGTATCAGGAGTGGGGAATTATTTCGGAGGAGGATGCAAACGGTGGATTTGTGCCAACTTTAAAAGGAGGTATTGTTTTCGATACACGCGATAACCAGCCTAATCCGATGAAAGGAATTTGGACGGAGGCTGTTTTGTTAGGTTCTCCCGAGTTTTTGGGAGGGGAAGGTAATTTTGCAAAACTAAGTTTAATCCACCGCCAGTATTTTACCATTGTTCCCAACGATTTGTCGTTTGTGTACCGTTTGGCTTACCAGGCTACACTTGCCGGTGATGTGCCTTTTTATTACCAGACACAAATGATTACATCGGTTTTAAAAGGTGCCAGTTCTGAAGGTTTGGGCGGTGCAAATTCGTTACGTGGTATCCGGCGAAACCGGGTGGTTGGCGATGCCTATTTTTTGGGGAACGTGGAAGCCCGATGGAAGTTTGCCCGTTTTCAATTTATAAACAATAACTTTTATCTGGGATTAAATGCTTTTGCCGATTTTGGCCGCGTTACCGATAAAATTGATGTGATTACACCTGCAGAATATGCCACTTTTTTGCCGGCAGCGGGAGCTCAAAGTGCAAACGACTATTTTGATGATGGTGCAGAAGAAATGCACTATTCGTTCGGACTGGGTTTGCGTGTTGCCATGAACCAAAACTTTATTATCCGCTGCGATTACGGTATGGCTGCCGACGCACGCGATGGCGATTCGGGTGTTTATATTGGATTGAATTATTTGTTTTAAACAACCGGTGTAAATGAAATAAACCGTCAAAATCGTTGTTTTGGCTTCAAAACATGAAAATTGATTTTCAAAATCGTTGTTTTCTGCGCAAAACACGAAAAAAAACTGTCAGGATTGTTGTTTTGTATTCAAAACGTGAAAATTGACTGTCAAAATCGTTGTTTTGGTTTCAAAACATAAAAATGGATTTTCAAAATCGTTGTTTTCTGTGCAAAATGTGAAAATTGACCATCAAAATTGTTGTTTTGAGTTCAGAACGAGAAAATAAAACTCGAAACCATTGTTTTGTATCCGTAATACATAAATAAACCGTCGGTTTTGCTTTTCCCATCTTAACGACAAAAATCATCATGTCAACGAAAAAATTCGTCATTCATATAAATAGCGTTTACATTTGATTTATAAATTAAAATCGAATAAAATGAAAACACGGAATTTTACACTTGCCATACTCCTGGCAATTTTTCTATCGGGGTGTGTTGTATATTCGTTCTATCCGCTTTACACCGAAAAAGATTTGTTTGAAAACGATATACTTTTGGGCGAGTGGTTCGAAGAGGATAACCAGGACGTTACATTTACCGACGATGACGATGAGTGGACATTTGAGCATCCGTTTATTGGGAATAAAAAAGATGGCGTTCGCGACAAAAAATCCTATCGCTTAACACTAAAGTCAAAAGAAAATGATGTCATAACGGAGTCGGTTTTTAAGGTGCATGTTATCGAACTTGCCGGTCAGTATTTTCTCGATTTTTACATTGAAGATTATGGTGATGACGATGATATTACCTTGTCGACTTTACATTTAATTCCGGTACATACTTTTGCTAAACTAACTGTGCAGCACAACGACAGGCTTGAAATCAGGTGGTTCGATCCGGAATGGCTCGAAAACCTGATTAAGGAAAATAAAATCAGGATTCACCACGAAAACAATGGCGATTTTATTTTACTAACTGCCAGGCCAAAAGAGCTGCAGAAATTTGTAACTAAATATGTTGATTCTGAAGAAGCTTTTAAGGACGGACTTGAGGTGGAACTGCATCGGAAATAAATGAAAACGTATATCAAACATATACTGGCGGGTTTGGTGAAAGACAGGATATTGCAACATGTCCTGTTTTGGTGTTTGTCGTTTTTAATTCTCTTGAATGTTCTTAAAGTTTCGGCCGAAGTAAAACGCATCGATCTTGTTTATACAGCGGTTTTTCATCTTCCCATTGTTTTGGTGGTTTATTTTAATTTGCAACTCTTGTTTCCGCTGGCCTGGTACCGCGGCCACTATTTTGCCTATGGCACTGCGGTTGTTGCCCTGGCTGCCTTTGGCTCGGGGTTTTACCTGCTGCTTTTCGACCGCCTGATCGACCATGTTTTTACCGGCTATTATTTTATTGCCTATTACAGCTTCTGGGATATTTCGCTGTATTTTGCCATCTATCTGTTTTTGTCGAGCCTGTTGCATTTGGCGCGGGGGTGGTTTCGGGTGCAGGAACTGGAAAATGAAAAAACAATGGCAGAACTGAAGGCACTAAAGTCGCAGGTAAATCCGCATTTTTTATTCAACTCGTTAAACAGTATTTACAGCCTTGCCCGAAAGGAATCGAAAGAAGTTCCCGATAAAATTGTACAGTTGAGTGACCTGATGCGGCACATCATTTACGATTCGGATGTCGATTTTATTCTGTTGGAAAAAGAGGTGGAAATGGTTCGTAATTATATTGAATTGCAAAACTTACGTACACAAAAGGAAAATAAAATTCAGTTCGAAACAGTGGGGGAGTTTCGGGGGAAAAAGGTTGCACCATTACTATTTCTTCCTTTTATTGAAAACAGTTTTAAACATGGATTAAAGAGCGGGATAAAAAACGCGTTTGTAAAAATAAAGCTTCAGGTTTCGGGTAAAGTGCTTTATTTTGACATTGAAAACAGCAGAGGTGCGTCAGCTGAACCTATTAATTTGAAATACAACGGGATTGGCATTGAAAATGTAAAAAAACGTTTGGAATTGATTTATCCCGATCAGCATTTGCTTGATATTTCTGAAACAGATGACACTTTTAAAGTACTTTTACAGGTGCAGTTAAAATAAGGAGAAAGATCTCGCAAAGACGCAGAGATACAAAGAGAGAACAGAATTATGAATCATTAAATAGAATAGACCTTTGGCGAAGGTACTTATTTGTCTTCCGACTTCGGTCTTCCAACTTCGAGTTAAAAATGAAACTAAATTGCCTGATAATCGATGATGAGCCACTTTCTCAGGATATACTTGAGGATTTTGTAAAAGCATGCCCGGAACTTAACCTGGCTGGCATTTGCAGCGATGCTTTGGAAGCCGGTGAGGTTCTTAAACAAGAACAAGTGGATTTACTTTTTCTGGATATTAACATGCCGCGGCTCAGTGGAATTGGTTTTGTAAAAAGCCTGAAAGAACCGCCGTTGGTTATTCTGGTTACGGCTTACCCCGATTATGCCATTGAAGGATTCGAAATTGAAGCCCTCGATTATCTATTAAAACCTGTTTCTTTCGAACGGTTCAGAACAGCTGTAAATCGTGCCGTCGAACGTTTTGAGGCAAAAGAAGATGCAGGATCGCAGCATATTATGGTGCGGGCCAATAAAAAGAATTACCGCCTTAATTACGATGAAATTTTATTCCTGGAAGCACAAGGCGATTATGTGCGGTTTGTAACCGGGGAGCAAACACTTATAGTCCACGGAACTCTGAAGGATTTTATAGAACAACTTCCCCCAAATAAATTCGGACGTATTCATAAATCATATGTAATTGCACTGGGTAAAGTGGTTTATCTTGAAGGTAATAGGGTAAAACTGGGCGAGTACAAATTACCCGTTAGTCTCAGCTATAAAGACGAATTATTCGAAAAGTTAAAGTTGTAGTAAAGTTCAACCCTCAGTATGCATTAAAAAGTCTATCGTGCATTGAAACTACTTCAAAACAAGGCGCTTCACTCACTTGCTTCAACTCTCCAAAACGGTATTATACCTCGTCTCAGCAAGTGCTTGTTTTATTGTATTTTCAATGCTCATAACAATTCCTTAATGCATATCCATGTTTAAAGTCTTGGTTTAAAACAGACAAAAAAAAGCACAAACCAACTGATTTGTGCTTCCCTAATTAATTTATATATTTTTCTAAAATTTAAATCCTAAAGTAAGAAGTACGTCGTTGTTTATGATTTTTTGTTCAATCCATCGCGGTTCAGGATAAGTAAACCTGCCTTCAATCGGATTTGCGTAAGGTAGAGCAAAATCATTAATAAAGGAATATTTATAGGCCACATCAACAAAGAATGTTCCTGCCCGGTAACCGATACCACCTGAAATAACATTTAAATTTGCATCGGAATTGGGTTGCGACGCACCCAGCGCATAGCTGTTGTATGCCGACTGTTGAAATTGGTAACCACCACGCAAACTTACTGCATTGTTAACCCTGTATTCGCCTCCAATACGAAGATTGCCTGCCGTTTTGTATGAGTCAGAGATATCCATATTCTCATCACTGAAATTATATCCGTCTCCACCGTGTCTGAGTTTTGCACTTCCATAGTTAATCAGCTCATAATCCACACTCAGCAAACCTTTCTTTGCAATAATAAAAGCACCGCTAAATGTTGTTCTTAACGGAGTTTCCAAACGATAATCGTAGTAATTACGTGGTGAGTATTCTTCGTAGTTTGAAAGTCTTCCGCTTTCATCTTCAATGGCCGATTGCATCGAGGTTGTATGCTCATCAGTCAACCTGTAAAAAGTTGGTGTTTGCAACGAAATTCCTAAACGCACTTCATTAACCGGTTTATAAATGGCACCAAACTTAAAGTTATGGCCGTAACCGTATGTTTTTAGTGTATTGTTAAAGGTGAAATCATTAAAATAGGGAATATTACCAGCGGCGTCAACCTCATAAATCTGCCATGCTTCGCGGTAGTATACATCGGTTAAACCATACGATGCTCCCAAATAAAATTTGTGATTAAAATTAAGTCCTATTGCAAAAGAATACTCGTCAATAGAACCACTTGTTGAAGTAGCTTTTCTTTGGTTTTGTCCATAACCTGCATCACCTAATTCTGTCCAATATTCATCCAGTTCTTCATCGTAGTTTAATACGTATGTTTCCCAGGCCAGATTCTCATAATGATCGCTCCAGTGTCCTGCATTCGCATACGATGCAATGTAGTCCATAAACGAACCATCCACACCGTTTCCTACAGCCAGCGCATTGCTGCTGAAATCTTTTAAACGATTGTATCCAATTCCCAGGTTTACACTAACTAATCCTGCTTCGTTTGTTTTAAAAGTAGGCAAGGTAGATACATAGCTAATATTATTTAGCGTAAATTTATAGTCCGTGTCATCAACATTACTTCCCCAGTAGCTACTTTCAGTTTTTGTGTGTTTCGATACCGGCGTAATTGCGAATTCACTTGAACGATACAGCCCTAATCCGGCAGGATTTATACTTACTGAAGTAAAATCACCACCAAGAGCTCCGAATGCATTTCCCATGGCACCTGCCCGTGCAGTTCCCTGCACCTCAAATTGCGAAAAACGAAGAGCATCTGAAACACCTTGCGCACTGATTAGAAAAGGCACAAACAATGTAATCAAAAGTAGTATTGCACTTTTTTTCATGACAAAAGTTTTTTTGTTAATATTTTCTGTTAGATAGTAGTCTGCTGTTTATCGTCTGCTACTGCCCGAACTTCTTGAACTACCACTGCTTGAAGAACCTGAACTTCTTGATGAACTGCCAGAAGAACCACTGCTGTAGCTTCGGCTGCTACTGCCGCTGCTACTGCTACTACTTCTGTAACTGCTTCCACTTCTGCTACGTGATGAAGAGCTACTTACGCTGCCGCTCGATTTTGTTGATGAAGGAGCCCTGTAGCTTCTTGACGAAGTGCCACTACTTGAACTTTTATTGTAAGTAGAGCTTGATCGGTAGCTTTTATTGTACGTAGATGAAGAACGAGGTGCAGCATAACCTGAAGACGACGATTGTGTCCGGTTACTATTGCTAACCACACGTGGTGTCGAATAAGAGCTACGAGTACTGCTGCTTGGACGTGTGTAACTTTGTGTACGAGCTGTTGAAGCTGATTTTGTTGTTGTCGCACGTGTTAAATCTGTCGAAGAAGAACTTCTTCTTCTTTCGGTTAATACTTGCGAATTTGCAGTTGATCTGTCAGTACTTCTCGTAGTTGTTGCTGTTGATCTGTCGCGCGATGTTGTTGCCGATTTTGTTCCGGCACTATTTAATCTGCTGTTTGTGCGTGAATTGGATGCTGAAACTGCCGATGAACTTCTCGAACCACTATCTCTTCTTACATTTGTGTCAGATGATCTTCGTTGTCCATAAGTATAATTCCTACCTCCGCCGGGATAAATCGGATGCGATGGATAACCGGGGTAATAACCGCCACCCCAGCCGGGATAGTATCCTCCGCCCCAGCCCCAGCCAGGATAACCCCATCCCCAGGCGTAACTGGGATAGCCCCATCCTAAACCATAGCGAGGATAGCCCCATCCCCAGCTCCAGGATAACGACCATGATGGACCATACCATGACGAGTACCATGGATCGTAGAATGGATCGTAGTAACACCAGCTGTCCCAGTAAAAAGGATCGTAATAAAATGGACGGTGGAAACGACGGATGCGGTAAGCGTAATCTAATTCATCTCCATCATAATAGTTATTAATGACGTATTTCATTTCATCATCATCATAATAAACGGTTGTATCGCTGTCTTGCATTTCCATTTGGTCCATGTTGTAGCGCAATACATCCGCATCTTCTTCGCTGCCTTCAAAAATGTAGTTGTTCATTGTATTCGAACCATCATCATTTTTTCCAATTTGGCTAATAATCATCGTATTTGCTGATTTCTCAACCGGTTTTTCGGCTACTTTTTCTTCAATTACTATTGGTGGAGGTACGTCTCCCGGATTGAAATAAATGTCATCGGAATATGTGCCGGAAACGTAACTCCCCGTGGTACAGGCTCCTAAAAAAATGGCCAGCACACCTAATAATGTTAATCTTGATTTCATAACGTATCCTCCGTTTATTTAATGTCAATAATAATTACTTTATTTGTAAGCTCAAAATATAATTAAGTTAAAACAAAATCTATACCAAATATTAGATTATGGCGAAAGAATTGACTTCGCGAAGCGAAAATTATTCACAATGGTACCAGGATTTGGTAATGAAGGCAGACCTTGCAGAGAATTCAGCAGTAAGAGGATGTATGGTTATTAAGCCTTATGGTTATGCTATTTGGGAGAAAATGCAGGCCGAGTTAGACCGCATGTTTAAAGAAACGGGTCATGTAAATGCATACTTCCCATTATTTATCCCAAAATCGTTTTTTAGTAAAGAGGCTGACCACGTTGAGGGCTTTGCCAAAGAATGTGCGGTTGTTACCCACTATCGTTTAAAAAATGACGAGGAAAATGGCGGTGTGGTTGTCGATCCGGATGCAAAACTGGAAGAGGAACTGATTGTTCGTCCTACTTCGGAAACGATTATATGGAATACTTATAAAAACTGGATTCAGTCGTATCGCGATCTGCCAATTTTGGTTAATCAGTGGGCCAATGTGGTGCGTTGGGAAATGCGTACACGTTTGTTTTTACGTACCTCCGAATTCCTGTGGCAGGAAGGGCATACAGCTCACGCAACAAAAGCAGAAGCTATTGAGGAGACTGAAAAGATTATAAATGTGTATGCCGATTTTGCTGAAAATTATATGGCAGTTCCGGTTATTAAAGGATTAAAATCGGCAAACGAGCGTTTTGCAGGTGCTTTGGAAACCTATTCCATTGAAGCCTTAATGCAGGATGGTAAAGCATTACAATCGGGAACCTCACACTTTTTAGGTCAAAACTTTGCAAAAGCCTTTGATGTAAAATTTGCTAATAAGGAAGGAAAAGAAGAATATGTTTGGGCTACATCATGGGGAGTTTCAACCCGTTTGATGGGGGCACTTATTATGGCTCACTCCGACGATAATGGTTTAGTTCTGCCTCCAAAACTGGCTCCTCACCAGGTGGTAATTGTTCCAATTTACCGTAACGAAGAACAGTTGGCAGCTATTACTGAAAAGGTAGATGAGATTATAGCCAAATTAAAAGTAAAAGGTATTTCTGTGAAATACGATGACCGCGATACACGCAAACCAGGCTGGAAATTTGCAGAGTACGAATTAAAAGGAGTACCGGTGCGTTTGGCAATGGGACCACGTGATTTGGAAAACGGAACCGTTGAGGTTGCTCGTCGTGATACATTGGAAAAGAATGTCACTGAACTAGAAAATATTGAAGAATACATTGAAAATCTGTTGGAAGATATTCAAAACAATATTTTCAAAAAAGCGGCCGATTACAGAACGGAACACACTACCAAGGTGGATACCTGGGAAGAGTTTAAAGACGTTTTGAAAAATAAAGGAGGTTTTATCTCGGCACACTGGGATGGCACACCAGAGACTGAGGATCTGATTAAGAATGAAACCAAAGCAACCATTCGTTGCCTTCCTCTGGAATACGAAGAGGAAGAAGGTGTTTGTATATACTCGGGTAAGCCATCGAAACGAAGGGTTTTATTTGCGTTGGCATATTAAATGTCGATAGGCAAAAAAATACAATATTTTTAAAAGAAGCAGCTCAAAAGGGCTGCTTTCTTTTTTTATACTGATTGCTTTGCTTAATTTAGATTTTAAAATCAAAGAGCAAAATGACAGAAAAAGAAGTTCGGGCGTCATTTCTTGAGGCGCTGGTTATCAAATCAACAGTTAAACAAAAAGTTTACACCAACACACAGCAAACCTTTACCATCTTAAAAAAGGTATTGAATCAGTTGGAAAAGGACTACTTGAAAGCTGTTAAAGGCAAGGTGTCCGATGTTGTACTGCCTGAATATAAGGAACGTGGCCCATTTGAGGTTGAGTTTAAAATAGGAGGTGATTTGCTTATTTTTAGTATGCATTCCAATGTATTCGAGTTCGACGACAAACATCCGGTTTGGAAAACTGCTTATATCGAGGAAGATCCGATGCGCTCCTATTGCGGCACAATTAATATTTATAATTTTTTGGCCGATTCTTTTAAATACAACCGATTAAATGATTTAGGATATCTGGTGGCCCGTATTTTTGTAAACAAAGACAATCACTTTTTTGTAGAAGGGAAACGTCAGTCAGATGAATTGGTAAAAGATTTTTCTATCGATACCATTTCTCCGGGAGTAATCAGGCAAATTGTAGAGACAGCCATTCAGTACAGTATTGAATTTGATTTATTGGTACCTCTCTACGACCAGATTAAAGTAGCCACAGTTGATCAAATGCGTCAAAAAATTAGTCATTCTAAAATGACAACCGGAAAACGCCTTGGGTTTGCATTTAATTCGGATGATGTTTGAGCTCTGAGTTAAGAGTTCATTCTTCAGAGTTAAGTTTCAGTTTGTAGTTGTTAAAAGGAAATATACTTTTGCGTGTTAGTGTAAATAGGAATAAAGTAACAAGGCACAGATTGAAAACACATGATATAGAACTATGGAAAAAGTAGTAGAAAGATTTATTGGTTACGCCAAACAATATACCACATCCGATCCAAACAGTAAAACTTACCCGAGTACCGACCGTCAACTGGTTTTTATGCGGAAGCTCGTTGATGAACTAAAAGAAATTGGATTAAGTGAAGTTGAAATGGACAAGTTTGGATATGTAACCGCAACCATCCCTGCCAAGGGTGTTGAAAATTGTCCGGTAGTAGGTTTTATTGCCCATGTTGATACCAGTCCTGATTTTTCAGGTGAAAATGTGAATCCGCAGATTATTGAAAAATACGATGGAACACCAGTGGCATTAAAAAACGGTGTGACCATCGATCCCAAGGAATTTCCCGAAATCTTAAAATATGTAGGACAGGATATTATTACTGCCGATGGAACAACCCTGCTTGGTGCCGATGATAAAGCCGGTGTTGCAGAAATTGTTACTGCTGCCGAAATTGTATTAAACTCGAACAATATCAGACACGGTAAAATACGACTTGGTTTTACTCCCGATGAAGAGGTGGGGCATGGAACCGATCATTTTGACGTGAAAAAATTCGGAGCCGATTTTGCATATACTTTGGATGGTGGTGAAATTGGAGAACTGGAGTTTGAAAATTTTAATGCTGCCGGAGCAAAGATCAAAATAAAGGGGCGTAGTGTTCACCCGGGTGCTTCAAAAAACAAAATGATAAATGCCTTGTTGGTTGGGCACAAATTAATAAGCATGTTACCACCTACTCAACGTCCTGAGCACACCGAAAACTACGAAGGATTCTATCACCTTTTATCCTTTAAAGGAAACGTGGAAACTGCCGAGATGTATTATTTAATTCGCGACCATAGCTCCAAAAAGTTTGAGAAGAAAAAGAAATTGATGAAGGAGTTGGTTGATTTGATCAACCTTGAATATGGCAAAGAACTGGTGCAGCTTGAAGTGGAAGATCAGTATTTTAACATGCGAGAGAAAATAGAACCGGTAATGTACGTAGTTGATGTGGCAAAAGAAGCCATGATAAAAGCGGGTGTGGAACCTAAAATTAAAGCCATTCGTGGTGGTACCGACGGAGCACGGCTTTCGTACGATGGCTTGCCTTGTCCGAATGTATTTGCCGGTGGTCATAATTTTCACGGACCTTTCGAATTTGTGCCTGTTCCTTCCATGCTAAAATCGGTTGAAGTAATTTTAAATGTAATTGAAGGAGTTGGCAAACTGAACAAATAAACCACAGATGCTCGAACAATTCATTCAGAACATAATAGAAAAGCAGCTTTTTGAACCGGATCAGAAAGTTTTACTGGCGATAAGCGGTGGAATCGACAGTATGGTGCTTTTAAATCTGTTCGAAAGATCGGGATATGATTATGGAATTGTTCATTGCAATTTCCGTTTGCGGGAGAACGAATCGGATGGCGACGAAGAGTTTGTAAAAAAGCAGGTACTGGTACATGGTGTTCCTGCCTTTTTCGAAAGCTTTGATACAACCGAGTATGCCCGGCTAAAAGGAATTTCTATTGAAATGGCGGCCCGCGAACTGCGCTACGAATATTTCGAAAGAATCAGATCGGAACACGACTACGATTATATTGTAACCGCGCATCATCAGGACGATCTGATTGAGACATTCTTTCTGAATCTATCGCGGAAAACCGGAATAAAAGGGTTAACCGGAATAAAAGAGAAGAGTGGAAAACTTGTTCGCCCGCTGCTTTTTGCCAGCCGTGAAGATATTGAAGCCTATGGATCGGAAAACTATATCTCATTTCGCGAGGATTCAACCAACAACGAGGTAGTTTATCAACGTAATTTTCTGCGGCATAAAATCCTGCCTCTCTTTTCCGAATTAAATCCTGCCTTTAAAAAGAATTTCCTGGCAAGTGTTGAAAATCTGAAAGTGGCCGAACAGGTTTATTTGGGATTTTTAGGTAAAGAGAAAGAAAACGTGGTTTCACAAAAGGGTGGGGAAGTGTTGATTCACATTAACAGGCTGAAAGAATCGTCGTATCCGAAACCCTTATTACTCGAAATTCTTTCGGAGTATAATTTTAATACAACTGTTATTGACGATGTTTATCAAAGCCTTGAAAATGAATCTGGGAAACAATTCTTTTCCAAAACCCACCGGCTGGTAAAAGATCGGGAGCACCTTTTTGTTTCGGAAATTAATACCGGCGAGGAGAAAATCTACTACATTGAAGAAGACGATATGGAACTGTTTGCCCCTTTTGATATTAACATCGAAAAAAGGAATGCAAGCGGATTTTCGATCATAAAAAAGGCAAATATGGCTTGTATCGATATCGACAAGATTGAATTTCCCTTGTTGATCAGGAAATGGAAACAAGGCGACTATTTTCAACCACTTGGAATGACAGGCTTCAAAAAAGTAAGCGATTTTTTTATCGACCAGAAAATTCCGATTCACGAAAAAGAAAACACCTGGTTGCTGTGTAGCGGCAAAAAAATTGTCTGGATTATGGGACACCGGCTGGACAACCGGTTTAAGGTTACACCAAACTCCAATAAGTTGCTGATAATCGAAATTTGATGCTGCACCGAGGTGATTTTCCCAAAAACAATTAAGCATTATCACTGTCACCGTATACAGCATTTTTTTTGTGAACCCTACTGTTAACAGATCATAAAAGATAAACTTCTCAGTAAAATTGATTGTATCTTTACCCCTGATAAAAATTACAATTCAAAACAAAATAAGGTGACTCTTGTTGCGTTAAGTATGTATGTGCATTGCCCCGATGCAAGAATTATTAAAACCAATATTAAAGAAGGATTATTTAAAACAATTAAAAATGAAGAAGATTTTATTTGTATTATCAATGGCGGGCATAGTATTTACCGCATGTAACAACGAAAAAACTGATGTTGAGGGAGACGGAAGACTTGTAGTTAGGTTGACGGATGCACCTGCTGATTACGAGGAAGTTTTAATTGATTTGCAGGAACTTTGGGTGAATGTTGCCGACGATTCTACCGGATGGACAGAATTACCCCTTGAAGTTAACGGACAGATTGATCTGCTGGAACTTGCAAATGGAGGCGATACGTTACTGTTTAATGACAACTTCCCGTCAGAAAAAATTTCGCAAATGCGAATGATTTTGGGTGAAAATAACGAGATTAAGGTTGGCGGTGAATATTACGACTTAAAAACACCATCGGCACAACAATCAGGATTAAAATTCCAGGTGAACGCCACAATTGATCCAGGAGTTGATTATGAGATGTGGATCGATTTTGATGCCGCCCGTTCTATTGTTGAAACCGGTAACGGAAAATATATACTAAAACCGGTTATAAAAGTATTTACCGAAGTGAGCAGCGGATCAATTAAAGGTGTTGTTTCTCCGGTTGATGCACGACCTCTGATACAGGCTATTTCTGCCGCAAATGATACTACCAGTACACTGGCCGATACGATTACAGGCGAGTTCCTGATTCGCGGGTTGGAAGCAGGTGCTTATAAAGTTGATTTTGTTCCGGTAAGCAGTTATCTTGAAGAAGAACTGCTGGATGTTGACGTAACTGTTGGAATGGTTACCGATGTTGATACGGTGTTTTTTACCGGAAGTAATTAAAGAATTTTTCGAATACAGCAGAAGCCATTTCTTTTTAAGGAATGGCTTTTTTATTAGTAGATGGATCCGATCCGTAATTACGTTGAAGAATACGGATTGGATCCCTTGGAGACACATCTGCTTATTAATAACGATTTGTGGTTGTTTTTGAGAAAAACACTATCTTTACTCCACTAAAATTATTTGATGTTTAAAGTTAATTCGGATCTGGTAAAGTAAATAACCACTGGAATTTTTTCAGGGGTTATCCATTTATTGTACTCGGGCAAAGTCTTGTCCGGGCATTTTTTATAGTCTTTTATTTAACAATCGTTTGAAGCTTTGAGCACATATTGTGTCCGGGTTAAAACAAAATAGTTCATTTAAACATCATGAGTAACGAAAATACATCCATACACGATTTCGACCTGAATTTAATCTGCGAATATTATTCTAATCTTGATCGTCAGGGGCCGGGTAGCCCCGAAGTAACGGTAAAAGCACTGAGTTTTATCGAAGGGCTGAACCAGACATCCAACATTGTTGACCTTGGTTGCGGAACAGGTGGCCAGACTATGGTACTGGCGCAGCATACGTCCGGAAAGGTGAGGGGAATCGATCTGTTTCCCACTTTTATCGACCTGTTTAATAAGAATGCGACAAAACTGAATCTTCAGGAGCGGGTAAAAGGCCTTGTTGGTTCGATGGATAATTTGCCGTTTCAGGATGAAGAGTTAGACCTGATCTGGTCGGAAGGAGCGATTTATAACATTGGCTTTGAGCGTGGTTTGCGCGAATGGCGGAAGTATCTGAAGACGAACGGGTATATAGCAGTTTCAGAAGCATCGTGGTTTACCGAAAAGCGGCCTTCTGAAATTGAAACGTTTTGGATGGATGCTTATCCCGAAATCGATACCATTCCGAATAAAGTGCAACAGCTGCAAAATGCAGGTTACATTCCTGTAGCAAGTTTCATTTTACCCGACAACTGCTGGACAGAGTATTTTTATGAACCGCAGATTCAGGTTCAGGAAGACTTTTTGAGGGCAAAAGCAGGGAATAAAATGGCGGAGGATTTTATAGCGAATCAACGTCACGAAACGCAGTTGTATTACAAGTACAAGGCGTTTTACGGATATGTATTTTATATTGGTAAAAAAGTATAGAACATAAACAAAGAAAGGTCACATCCGGGAGTGACCTTTCCTAAAACGTGGTTTTCCGCTTTTCTCCCCCGAAAAACATTTATTTCCCCCTGCTTTTTTACTCTCCGCCCCTTGAGGCAAATCCTGTGCCCCAATATTTTTGTTTTGTGCCCCTTGGGGACGGCTTTGCGAAAATGGGGGCTGGTATTGAGCCCCTTGGGGATCGTTCTTCGAAATCAGGGGATTATCTCGTGCCCCTTGGGGCGAAGCTTGTGCCCCAATATTTTTGTTTTGTGCCCCTTGGGGACGGCTTTGCGAAAACGGGGGCTGGTATTGTACCCCTTGGAGATTGTTCTTGGAAATCAGGGGATTATCTCGTGCCCCAAATATGGCGTTGTTCTAAAATAGGTTTACACAAAAAGTAAACTTATGGCAGGACTAATAATGTATCGTAAAAAAACGGGTGCCTGTAAATCGTTTGCTAATTCGTTTGGTTTTGCAGTCTGTATATTTCTGGTAAGAGCTATTGAGTTAGTTTCCAGCCAATAGAAAAGGTATGCGCATTACCAACCATATGTGTTGAGTTCAATGCGTTTTCGGAAGTATAGCTAAACATTAATTTTCGAACAGGGATTTGGGTATATATAAAAATCGAATTCTCGCTCCGGTAGCCCAGGCCTACTTTTAAATGGGTAAAGTCGAAAGCAACCGAAGTATCGTAACAGAAACGTTCCAGTCGTGAATTGCGCAAGGTCATTCCGGGTTCAAAATGAATTTTATCGTATAGTTGGAATGTGTAGCTACTGCTGACATAATATTTCCTGTAATTTTCAATATCAGCGATCGCGGCATTGTCAAAACTGTAATCACCGGGAGCTAAATTTAGTACCGAAAGTGCGATGCTATATTTTTCTCCATGAATTGCTGCTCCAAAACCACCATCCAGTATAAATGCATTATTGTTGCCGGTTAAAAGCCTGGGATCGTCACCTTCGAGCGGCGAAAGAGATGTAACGTTAATGGCAAGGTTTTCCACTATTCCCGATAATCCAAGCGAGAGCACAGTGGCCCGGTTTAGTTGAATATGATAGGCGTAAATAAGCTGAAGTATATTTTGTTCGAATGGGCCGATTTGTTCTTTTAAGAACGCAAGGCCAAGTCCTACATCGGGTTGAAAGCCATAGTTACGTTTGTGCTTTTGGCCTTTGGGAGCAAACGAAAAACTGAGCATGTAATCGTTTAGCGGTTTAAAACCGCCTGCCCAAACATTGTGTACTGCAATATCTGCCGCCATGTTGCTATTGAAACAGGCAAACGAGGGATTATTCAGCATGGGATTAATATGCGAATAATAATGATACGGAAAATCCTGGGCATTTAATGCGTTTACAAAAAATACCAGAAGTAGCACAACTGTATTTCTGAATCTGTTCATTGCAATAGGGTTATCTGTCCGTACCTTTTATCATTGTCGAATGTAATTTGGTAGAAATAGGTTCCCTGATAAATTTTACCCTTAATTTTGCCGTCCCAGGGAACAAACTCATTTTTACATTCATAAACTTTTTCTCCGAAACGATTAAAAATTTCCACGCTTTTAAAAGTGTGATAGTTGATGTTTCTGATTGCCCAAACATCATTAAATCCATCGCCGTTGGGCGTAAAAACATCGGGGATTTCTATGTTGTCATCAATTTCAATTTTAATGGTATTTGACCACGATTCCAGGTTTTTATCCTCGTTTATCTCTTTTACTCGGAATAGATGAAGCAATGAATTTTCCTGTACCATAAAATCGTAGTCGGTACGATCGTCCAGTTGGGCTACTTTTTGCCAGCTTCCGTTTTCCTGCTCGGAATGCCAGATTTCGTGACTTAACCGGTTGGTTTCCCAAAACTGGTTTCTGTTCCAGTTTAGTTGAATGATATCCTCGCTAAATAGCTGATTGCCCTTTAACGCAATAGTTTGCTGAGGATTTGAATAAAATACTTCATCGCATAGGTTTATTACCTTAAGTCGAAGAATTTCAGAATATATTTCTCTATTCATTCTATGGTACCTGCCCAATGTAGGAAGTTCATCGTGTAAACTGCCCGTTTCATTTTCTATTTCCAGCCGAAGACGATGTTTGTTAAAATCCAGTTTTTCGCTTTCAAAACTTAATTCAATTTCATTGCCCGACAGGTAAGAAACATTGGTTAGCTGAATAGTGAGGCTGTCGTTAATAACTTCAACAAACAGTGGTTCCGACTCCCCGTAACAAATGGTATCTATGGTTGTACTTGTTTCTTTAACCACAATGTTATTCAACCCATCCTTTTTCCATTCTACTGAAATCCGGTTAGTACCCTGACCTGAAAGAATCTGCCCGTTTTCAACGCTCCAGTCGTAAACCGAACCATTGGTATTTTTAATTTGATAAATAACATTCTTGCCTTCGGCCATACAAAGTTTATCCGGTCCTTTTGGGGTTTCAGTAATCAGCTCAACATTAATTCGTACAGCGAATATTGAAGTGTCGCTTACACAGCCAAAGTTGTTCTTTCCGTAAACACGCACAGAAGCATTTGTATTGGTTTCCCACCAATTGATTTTTATGCTGTCTTTGGCCTTTCCTGGAACAACTTCACCCCCATCAACCAACCAGTATAAGTTGTATTTTTCTTCTTCATCAATCCAATAATCCACCTCTTCAACAAACGGACAGACCGACCAGCTGCCATCGATAGGCAGTTTTTTAGGTTGTGTTAAAACGGTTATTGTTGTTTCGTCGAAATTAAGCCAGCAGTTCCCGTCAGTTACACGCAGCGTTTTGGTATACGATTCTGATGAATTCAGAAGCAGAGGTGCCTTAAAAACTGCCTCTGCCGATAACGGATCGTCAATAAAGGTTTCCGGCTGCCAGTGATAAAGTGCTTCCGGATGACCTTCGGTTCCTATTTTTACCGATGCTTTCGAACATATCTCCAGATCAGGTCCGGCATTGGGAAATTGTTCATCCAGGTTCTCCGGATTCTTATCCCGGAAAAAACTGGTTACAAATTTTGGGAAATCAATACTGGATTCAAATGTATAAAGATCCAACTCCACGTCGCATGCCAAACCCGGGTTATTAGGTTGGTTTATTCTACCCAATTTTATTTCGTTATTATCACCATAGTAGGTAAAATAGATCTTCCCATCCGGGGCAAGTTGTAGTCCAAGTCCCTGGTATTCTGCATCGTCATGGTGTGGAATGTCAATAATAGTAGTGTTACGCATTCTGCTTCCCGAAGTATAGACAGCATCAAGCTGCATGAGTTTTGTTCCTGAGAAATAGTATAAATACCGGCTGTTGGATGAAAATTCCCGGGCATAATTTATCGTTATCGAAGGTGTTCTTATGTTGTATAACGTTCCTGTTAAAAAGTTAAAATCGGCAACTACATAACGAATATCATGTTGCACATTCTCCTGGTAAGTAAAACATATTTTATCTCCGTTGGGTGAAAATTTATATCCATGAGAATTCCCGATGTTAATATACGAGTCAACATTAGCCTTTGTGTTTAATCCGTTTTCATCAATTTTATACAGATTTATTATATCTCTTCTCTCCCCATAATCTATCACGGGATTGTTCCGGTCAATTACTATCCAGAAATAGCTGTTGTTACAAAATCCGGCAATTGTAGGTTCATAATGATAATTGCTATGGATCAATATATCTTTTGAAACAACTTCTCCTCTTCCTCCAGACCCAATACTGTTAATTTCGGCATAAACCATTTTCTTGTTGGGAATATTATAATCGTCTTTGGGACTGTATTGATAAATTAGAAAATAGGAGCCTTCTTTTTTGGGGTAGGGCACAAATACCGGTCTTCTGATAACCCTGTGTTTTTCCGAAGTTAAATCTTCGCCATTTACAAGTACCTCGTTTTGGGCGTTCCAAATAGTTCTGCCATCGGAATATAAAACCAGGTTACCTTCTTTGTCGCAAATGGTTGCATACCCGGCATTATTCTCATCTGTTTTTGAAATTACGGCATCTCCTGACTGGAAGTTTATTTGGTAACCGTTTCCAGCCGACCAGATTGCTGCTTCGTTTTGAGCATCAACCAGTGGAGATAAAAAGAGCAGAACTAAAAGGGAAAAAAAGCGCTTAAAATTAATCGGATAATTTAATATTGGTTTGAATAGCATAAGCTGGTTTTGTTACATAAGTGTTGTCTATTTTGACCAAATTTCATGCCATGGTAGCTAATTTATGTGATTTGAAGCATCATTATTTTGGTTTTTTGAGTGTAGTATTTATGCTTTTAAAAATACATAAGCTGATTGGTAGTATCAAATTTATGTAAATAAAATTTTTATATGTGCTAAATTTACTCTCCATCCAGGCGAGGTTTTAATGTTAGATGATTTTCCATGCAAGAATATTTTTCAACGATGACAGTGTGGTTCTTGTTAAGTCGGTATCGAACGATCTTTGCCTCGCACACCAGGGCACTCCTCCCAGTAGGAGGAGAAACGTTGTACAGTATTATGTTTTAGATGGATTCAGTGGAATGAATATTTTTTAGCGCCATGTTAAAATAAGAGGTCCTATTAAACGTTTATCATAACAAAATAATTTTTAACATCATTTGCATAAATAAGTGTGACTTATTATGAGTTCAGTAACTGAAGATGAATTAGAATTAATCCGCCACCGCGAGAAATTGCGAAAATCGGCTGCGACCGATGAAATTAATCGTTTGCGAAGTCATAATCGTAAACTAAAACGTCAGGCTACCGGAATACTTTACAGCGCAATTGGGTTTGTACTTGTTGCTGGTAGTCTTTTGGTATTAAACAGTTGGTTATTTAAGGAAAACACCACACAAGTTTCAACAGAAATTTTGATAGTACCCGACGAGCAGGCAGAGGCGGTTTTGGTAAATTATACCGAAATCCCTCCCCAAGATAGTAATCTCATCTTTGCGATTCAGCTGGGGGCTTTCCGAAACAGGATATCGACTTTCCCCAATTTCGACAACAACGATATTGAACAACTCTGGGACGGAAAATACTATTTGTATTACACTGGAAATTATGCCACTATTGCCGAGGCCGAAAATTTTGCATTTCAGCTGCGCCAAAACGGGCACAAAGGTGCATTTGTTATTCCAATATATAAAAGTCAAAAGATTAGCTGGGAAGAGGCGAATGTCATTTTGCGAAAGACGACATTCAATTAAATCAGTTAGACTGTGATTGTGGTCTTCAAAATCACATAGTCGAATTCCTGTCCATCTGGTTAGGCGGGGATCAATTTCATTAAAGTATGAGTCGATAATTGGGGTGCGATACTCGCTCCAAAGGGCGAAAAAGCCTGATTTGTCATCCATTTGCCAACCAGATTGATACTTGTTCCCCAAAGCGAATAAAATACGCCGGTATTTCATTTTACACCAATACCACCTAACTTTGATTAGGTTTTCGGCAGAATGGTTTTGAAACAACAACTTTCACAACCAGGAGGGAAGTATGATGGGAAAGATAAAGTATATAGGCATTGATATTGGTTCGGTTGCCATTGCACTGGCGATACTTGATTCCCGTAAACAAATCGTACACACTGCCTATGCTTTTCACAACGGACGTATTGTGGAAAACCTGCAGAAATTATTTCACGACACTGATCTCAGTGAGGTGCGATCCATTGGCTACACTTCTTCATCTCCTTCCATTTTCAGTCAGGGGAAGGAGGTCGATTCACGTATTGCATATATCTCGGCTGCCAGGCACCTTCACCCCGGATTACGGTCGTTACTTATTGTGGGTGCCGAAAAGTTCGGGCTGGTTTCGTTCGATGAAAACGGCGTTTACCGGAACTTCAAATCCAACTCATCGTGTGCAGCCGGAACAGGCAATTTCCTCGATCAGCAGGCCGAGCGGTTGAACCTCGCAAACATTCAGGAGTTTAGCTGGCTGGCTTATGAGAACACAGGAGAATGTCCTCAAATCGCTTCGCGTTGTGCCGTATTTGCCAAAACCGATTTGATTCATGTACAGCAGGAAGGTTATTCACTGGGTGAGATCTGCGATGGATTGTCGTACGGACTGGCAAAAAATATTGTGGATACGGTATTTCAAAACCAAAACAGCAGCCAAGTGGTTGCCGCCGGAGGAGTCGCCTTAAACAAAGCCGTTATCGGGCACATCGAACAATTGACAGGTTGTACAATCACAGTTGGTGAATATCCGCATTTGTATGGCGCCATCGGTGCGGCCCTGCAAACTTTAGCCGATGAGGAAGCTGCTGTTGGTGTGCTGAAACAAGCGGTAGATTTTATAAACACAGAAAAGAAGGAGCGGCACTATTATTATCCATCCCTACAATTAAAACTTTCGGATTACCCCGATTTTGGGTCACACGAAACCTATGAATTCCGTTCCGCAATTTTTCCTTCGATGAAGGCAGTTGAAGTGGATGTATACATTTCGGTGGAAGATAAAACAGAACTGGGAGTGTATCTCGGAATTGATATCGGGTCGACCAGTACCAAGGCGGTGTTGCTCGACATACAGAAGGAAGTTATTGCCGGATTTTATACCCGCACTTCGGGGCAGCCCTTACAGGCCGTTCAGCTGCTTTTCGAATGTATCGATGATTTTTCGACAAAGAGGAATGTTCAGTTTGAAATACTTGCCGCAGGCACAACAGGATCGGGCAGAAAATTTACAGGGCAAATTATCGGGGCCGATACCATTGTTGATGAAATATCGGCGCATGCCCGGGCAGCGTACGAGTTAAATCCCGAAACCGATACCATCATTGAAATTGGGGGGCAGGACTCGAAATTTACGCTGATGCACAAGGGGATGGTAACTTTTTCGGTGATGAACAATGTATGTGCGGCCGGAACCGGTAGTTTTATTGAAGAGCAGGCCAAACGACTGGGATGTTCTTTGTTCAACTATGCCGACCGGGTGGAAAAAGTACAGTCGCCCATGGCCAGCGACCGGTGTACCGTTTTTATGGAGCGCGATCTGAATCATTACCTGATGGCAGGCTATTCGTCGGATGAAATTCTGGCTGCCGTATTACATTCCACCCGAGAAAATTACCTGATAAAAGTGGCCAAACAAGGCAACATTGGGAATACTATATTTTTCCAGGGAGCCACAGCAAAAAACAGGGCCTTGGTAGCCGCCTTCGAGCAAAAACTACAAAAGCCGATTCTGGTTTCCAGGTATTGCCATTTAACCGGTGCATTGGGTGTAGCTCTCGATCTGCACGATAATCCTTTGGAGGTGTCAAAATTTAAAGGGCTTGATTTATACCGGAAATCCATTCCCATTCGCTCGGAAGTGTGCCAGCTGTGTACCAACCATTGCAAACTAAAAGTGGCCGAGGTGGATGGCCGGACAGAAGCCTATGGTTTTTTGTGTGGCCGCGATTACGAGGTGAACAAATATGTACAGAACAAGAACGCTGCCTTTCAGTTGATCAGGAAACGAAATCAGTTGTTCAGGGTAAAACCAACCACAAAACAGTCCACACTGACCATTGGTATTCCCGCCGGCCTGCATTTGTACGAAGAGGTTTCGTTCTGGCAGAAATTCTTCGATCTGCTATCGATCCGGACCGTGACAAGTGCCGATTATACATCGCCGGTAAAAGACGGGAAGAAGTTAACGGGCGCCGAGTTTTGTGCACCCATTGCCGCGTTGCACGGTCATGTAGATTATTTGAAAGATAAGGCCGATTATATTTTCCTGCCCACCTATCTGGAAGAACACCAGTCGGGAGAAAAAAACAGACAATATTGTTATTACACGCAATTTGTTACTTCGGTTATCTCGGTGCAGAAAAACATCATCAAACGCGAAAAGCTGCTTATTCCTTTGCTGAAGTCGGCACAGGGCGAGTTGTTTAACCGGCTCGAGTTGTATCGTATGCTGAGAAAAACCGGGATCAGCAATCTGAACTTTGTAAAACTTACACTGGCCTACGAAACGGCAAAAAAAGAGCATCATGCAGCCAGAGAAAAATGGCGTGCACTTTACCGGAATGAGATCGAAGCGAATGACGACATTCATATTATGCTATTGGGCAGGCCTTATACCGTGTTGTCGCGAGCCATGAATAATCACATCCCCACGATTTTTGAGAAGATGGGCGTGAAGACTTTTTTTATGGATATGCTGCCCGGTGAAACCCGACCGATCACAAAATCGGAAGAACTGATAAAAGCCATGAAGTGGAAATTCGCTTCAAAAATTCTGCGGGCTGCTGAGGTTGTGGCACAGACTCCCGATTGTTACCCGGTGCTGATTACTTCGTTTAAATGTACTCCCGATTCGTTTGTAATGGAGTATTTCAAAGATATTCTGGATGCATATACTAAACCGTACCTGATTTTGCAACTCGACGAACACGACTCGGCAGTGGGGTACGAAACACGCATTGAAGCCGGAATCCGTGCTTTTCGGAATCACCGCGAAAGAAAAGAACAGGAACCCGGCAGTGATGTTCCGGAGATCAATATAAAACAAAAAGCCACCATTCCCATTTCCAATCACGCCTGGAACGATCCTGTTAAATCGCTGGTTAACGAAGCCTCGCGTATTCTGCAAAGTCACAGTATCGATTTTAAGTTGTTCAGTAAGTCCATTCAACAAATTGAGGTGCCCGAAACCCAGTTATCGGATCCCATTATTACCGGGGCAAAAAACATGAAAGGCAAAACCTTGTTGCTTCCTTCTTACGATCTCTACTCCGGGCCGCTGCTCGAAGCTGTACTTCAGAACAGTGGAATTGATGCACGGTTAACAGCTTGTACCCTTGAATCGACACAACGCAGTTTGAGTTTTAACACCGGCCAGTGTATTCCGCTAAATATTATTGTACAAAATGCCATTGATTATATCGAAGAAAACAAGCTAAATCCGGCCGATACTTTGCTGTGGATTATGCAAACCGAGTTGACCTGCAACCTGAGCATGTTTCCTCACTATATGAAAAAATTGCTGAATAATTACGGGAAGGGAATGGAGCAGGCTTCGGTATATGTGGGGCACATGATCTTTTACGATTTCTCGTTGCCAACGGCCATAAATGCGTATGTGGCGCACATGTTCAGCGGGTATATTCGTCGGATAAGTTGCGGCATACGGCCTTATGAAAAACAGGCTGGTGCAACCGATGCTGTTATTCAGGAATCGTTACAGATGCTGTACGATGTGTTTCTTACCGGGAAATCAAAAGAACAGGCGCTGGAAAAGATCATCCGCGATTTTGAGGCCATTGAAACGGTAAAAACAGACCGCCCCAAGGTGGCGATATTTGGCGATTTATATGTGCGCGACAACGACCTGATGAACCAGAACCTGATACAAACTATTGAGGCAAACGGGGGAGAGGTAATTACCACACCCTACAGCGAATACGTGAAGATTATTGCCGAACCCATGAGCGAACGGTTTTTTAAGGAAGGTTTTTACAGGAAATATGTGCAGACTAAATTTTTAACCTCGCTGATTCCGCTGGTGGAAGGTAAATACCGGAAATACCTCGACGGATTTTCGGGTACAGAGCAGGCGATACAGGCCGCAGAAGCTGATGACTGGTTGAATGCGTTTGGCCTGAACATTTTTCAGCGGGGCGAGTCGATCGAGAATATCCTGAAAATTCATCACCTGATGAAACAGCACCCCGATCTGGATTTGTTTATTCAAACCAATCCTTCGTATTGTTGCCCGTCGCTGGTTACCGAAGCCATGAACTCAAAAATAGAAGAGCTGACAGGTGTACCCGTGTTAACCATTGAGTATGACGGGACGGCCGGCTTTAAAAACCAGGACCTGATTCCTTATCTCAAGTACCGAAAGAAAAAGAACTGAGTGCTTCAATTCAATAAAAACGGGAAATATATATTCAGTAAAGAGCCCAAATCGCTAAAAGTTTATTCCAGCCAATACCGGAGAAAACAACACCCGGAAAAGAATGATGTAATGCGTGAAGTGGCTGATTAACAGTATCCTGTTACGACTTGGGGCATCCTGTTGGTTTTTACCTCTCCCTGTTCTGTTTTTGGCTCTCCCTGTTACACAGGACGGCAAAAAAGTGAACAGGATTCAAAAAAAAATGCAACAGGATGATTAAATAGGGTACAGGGCCGCTAAAAAACCTACAGGAAGCCTAAAAAATAGTACAGGACACAAAAAATAGTAACAGGACCAGATTTTTATTGACAGCTCTGTGACTTTTCCTAAAATAGCTTGACAGATTTATACTTAATAGGATAGGAGGTAAACCAAAGTGTAATGATATGGCTTTAACCATACAAATGTTGTAATTAGGACTGAATAGAAATTCATAACATTAAATATTTTACTATGATGAAGAATTTAGTTACACGAGTACCTGCATACCTGGTGCTTGTTACTTTGTTTTTATTTGCAGTTGCCTGCTCTGAGCAAAAGGGAGAACCGGCAATAAAGAAAGAATACATGGATTTGACTGTCAATCCCGGGGACAACTTTTTTAAGTATGCCAACGGAAACTGGATTGCAGAAACCGAAATTCCGGAAGACCGTTCGAGTTATGGATCGTTCGACATTGTTCGACAAAAGCGTGATGCTGATGTGCGTGTTTTGCTCGATGAGGTTTCGAAGAACAAGGATGCAGAGAAGGGCACCATTGCACAAAAAATTCGCGATTTCTATTCAGCCGGAATGGATTCGGCAAAAATTGAGGAAGCCGGTATTGCATCGCTACAACCCGAGCTGGATTTAATTGCCGGTATCGAAACAATAGAAGATTTTCAGGATGTGGTGGCCAAATTTCATATTTATGGTTTAGATCCCTTGTTTGGAGGCGGTTTGGAGCAGGATTTAATGGATAGTAAAATCTATAAATTCTACCTGATGCAGGCCGGAATTGGTTTGCCCGACCGCGATTATTACACCACCGACGACGAACGTTCGGAAGAAATACGAAGCGAATATGTAAAACATGTTGCAAAAATGTTTGAGTTAAAAGGCGACGATGCTGCAACCGCAAAAGCAAATGCCGAAACTGTTATGCGCATTGAAACAAGGTTGGCCGAAAAATCGAAAACCAATACTGAACTGAGGAATATTCCTGCATGGTACAATAAAATGAGTTTGGATGAACTGTCAGAAATGGCTCCGGGATTCGATTGGAAAAGGTATTTTGCCAATATCAGCGACACAGATTTTGGAGACGTGATTGTTGCAGCACCAAAGTTTTTTGCGGAAGTGGGAAAAATTGTGCCTGAAGTACCGGTGGACGAATGGAAAGTATACCTGACCTGGAATCTGATTAACCGTAGTGCTGAGTTTTTAAGCAGCGATTTTGTAAATCAGGACTTTAATTTTTACAGTAAATTTCTTTCGGGAAGTGAAAAAATTAAGCCCCGCTGGGAACGAGTGGTTGGAGTAACAAACTCGGCAATGGGGCAGCCTTTGGGACAGTTGTATGTAGAAAAATATTTCCCGCCTGCGTCGAAAGAAAAAATGGTTGAACTGGTGGGTTATCTAAAAAAAGCACTTAAAATACGTCTGGAAAACCTGGAATGGATGAACGATTCAACCAAGATGGCAGCTTTGGAAAAGCTTGAGCTAATGGGGGTGAAAATTGGTTATCCCGACAAGTGGGAGGATTATTCAAAACTGAATATTGAAACGGATTCGTATGTGCAAAATGTGTTCCGTGCACGGGAGTTTGCGCATTACAAAGACCTTGATCGTTTTGGTAAACCGGTGGATAAAGCCAAATGGTCGATGGATCCTCAAACCGTAAATGCCGGGTACCATCCGCTGATGAACGACATTACTTTCCCGGCCGCTATTTTACAGCCTCCTTTCTTTTATGCCAATGCCGACGATGCTGTAAATTATGGCGCGATCGGAATGGCAATCGGCCACGAAATGACGCATGGTTTTGACGACCAGGGACGTAATTTTGACAAGGACGGTAATATGATTGACTGGTGGACCGGTGCCGATAGCGAAGAGTTTAGCAAGCGTACGCAATTGTTGGTCGATCAGTACAATGGTTTTGTTGCCCTTGATGATGTGCATGTTAACGGTGAGTTGTCGCTGGGTGAAAACATTGCCGATTTTGGCGGTTTAACAGTATCGCTGGAAGCCTACAAATTAAGCTTACAGGATAAACCAACACCAGCAGATATCGACGGTTTTACTGATGTGCAGCGCTTTTTCTTGTCGTATGCCCAACTGTGGAAAGGCAAAATCAGAGACAAAGCTTTGTTACGCCTTGTGCAGGAAGATGTACATCCATGGGGCGAGTATCGTGTAAATGGAGCCATGTTTAATGTGCCGGAGTTTTATGAAGCTTTTAATATTAAACCTGAAGATAAACTTTACCGCACTGCAGAACAACGTCCTGTTATCTGGTAAGGATTTTGTTTGCAAGAGCAGACTGAAAGAAAAAACTAAAACGCCGGAGATAATTTGCCATCTAAACTGATTTAATTCAGTTTGGAACGCAGATTGGCTCCGGCGTTTTTTTGTGGCTATCGCGGATTTATAATAAGTGCTATTGGTAAAGACTATTCGGTGCCTGAATTACTCGAATACTACCCGGGGCGGTTGCCAGGTATGTGGGTCGCTATATATACCACGTGTGTTGCTCGAAACTTCTATCCATTTAGGCGTAATTTTAATAAGCAGGAAGGTCTCAGCTTTATTAGGGTAAAAAGCCTCCCATTCCTTTTTCCACCACTTTTTTTTCCCCTTTTTATCGTTTATTAATTCGGATGTTCCTTGAATAACAACGTAACCCGAAGCATCACTGTCGAGGTAATACAAGCTTACTTCCGGATGTTTTTTTATCTGCTTCACTTTTCTGCTGTTTGCGTTTGTGCCCAACCAAATCGTAAAGTTTTCTTCCGGCAGAAATGGATCCATGGTTCGCACACGTGTATTCCCTTCTTCATCAAGCGTTATCAATGCACAGGTATGGGCTGCCTGTATTATTTCGCGCGCTGCAAGTATTACTTTGTTTTGCGTGGTATCATTTGCTTCAGCAGGTTGACTATAGCCGCAAAACGGAATAAACAGAAAAACAACAAATAGTACGGAAATGAATTTTTTAGATGTTGGCATAACAGTTCATTTATGATTTTTAGGTTGCTTATATTTTACTTCTTTAAAAGTACAGTGTACAAAGCGTAATGGCAAATAAAAGGGAGGGGGCAACTTTGCTTAACCCTTCAACGAAATAGTCCAGATCGGATGGTCTTCACCCAAAATACGCTAACACATCGTTTAACAGGGTATGCCGCGCTTTTATGGGGAATAAAATAAAGTCGTGTTGCATGCCGCTGTATTCTTTGTAAAACAGAGGAGTGTTGGAACTTTCCAGTTTTTGTTTTAGCAGGCGGCAGTCGGGGAGGAAAAGTTCGTGGCTTCCCACAAATGCGGCAACACTTTTTAAGTCATTCATTGTTCCGTAAAGCGGAGATAGAACAGGGGACTTTAAATCCAACCCATTGGCAAACCAGTTGGCACAGCTTAACAGGGTTTTCGTGGAAAGTAATAGATCCAAAGGCTCCATTTCAGCAATAGCCGGATTGCACATGGAAAGATCGAGCCAGGGCGAAAGTAAGGCAATCTTTTCGGGTTGCGGGGCAAAGTGGGTATCGCGCAGGTTTTGTGCAAAAGCCAAACAAAATCCGCCTCCGGCCGAGTCGCCCAGCAAATAAAAAATATCGTTGGGGTGTTTTTGGCAAAGTTGGGTGTAGGCTTCGGTAAGCATGGCGTGTGCGTGCAGGTAGTTGTGTTCGGGTGCCAGCGGGTAGTCAATAAAGCTGAGTTTGTTCGCCGATTTTTTTACAAGCTGCTCCACCAGCCACCAATGACCGTTTTGCACTTCAACGGTATATCCACCGCCGTGCAGAAATACAATGTGTTTGCTGCTTGTTGCTGCGTTGGAGGCAAAGGTTACCACATTTCGCCGGTGTACCAAAAACTGCTCGTGAAGGTATTTTTTTAACCGGTGCGGGAATTTAAATTGTTTCGACCGTTTTGGGTGCAACAGCGTTTTGCTCGCCAGCTTTTTAGCATCTACCAGTTTGAGCAAAAAGAATGTGAATTTGCTTTGCGCATCCATTTTTAACCGCCTTTTTTCTTACTGTTTTTAATGACTTTATCGGCAGCCAGTTTGCCTGTAAGTACCGATATGGGCATGCCCGAAGGACTGTAAGCCCATTGCCCGGCCTGGTATACATGGGGTAAAACGGTATTCACCGATTTGGCAACGGTAAGCATTTTATTTACCACCGGCATGTACGGATTGGTAAAAGCCCAGCCGGTAATTCCGCCTTCGGTTGAATCGGTTAATTTTTCTATGGTTAGCGGCGACGATGAAAAACGGTGCGACACTTTTTCTTTAAATCCGGGATAAATGCTTTCATCCATGATTTTAATAAGCTGTGCCTCTAGAATTTTTTTTATTTCGGCTGTCCAGCCTGCATCGTCAATTTTTTTAGCCAGACAGTAATCGTACAATAAACTTACCACCACACCGGTTTTCCCTTTGGGGGCCATAGCCGGATCGCGCAGTGCCGGAATAGCAATTTCCAGTGTGTTTAAATCGCAATATTCTTTGAGGTAGCTAATCAGCTTTTCTTTTAATTCTGTGTCGTTCTGATCAACCGTTTGTTTGCCCATAAATTCGTTAAGCCCGATTTTGTCAACTGCCGATAATCCTTTTTCCCTTGGTGTATAAAAAAAATGACCGGTACATTTCTCTGCAAAATATTCAGGTTCCAAATCAACGGTTGTATATACCGAGAACACTGAATCGCCACCGCGTAAACCTTTGTAATAATTTATTTTGTCCTTTATTTTTCGAACCAGTTTTTTGCTTTTTAAAGTATCGGTGGGAATACGTTTGTACAACTGGTTTAAATCGGCAGCCCAAATTAAATGCTCGTAATCAAAGCGATTCCCTTCGTCATCAATTACAAATTTTTGTTCAGGATTGTGTTGTTCAATGTTTGTTGAGGTTCGAATTACACCGCCTTTATCTTTTATGTAATCGGCCAGCCCGTAAATAACCGTTGCCGTTCCGCCTTTGGGGTAGTAATAATCGAGATACAAACTAAAATAACTCAAGGCAAATGAAGCCGGTGTTTTCTGAAAAAAGTGTTGTCCTATTAAATCAATCAGCGCCTGGTTTTTGGTGAAACGCTGCAGGTATTCGTCAACAGGTTCCTTTAACTTGTTTATTTTTCGGATGGCCATCAAAAATTTAAACAGCCAGGGCAGCAGTTCTTTCCGAACGTATTCCTTATCGTTTTTTAAATCCATAAAAGTTGGATTATCGATGCCGTACAATACGTCCATGTAATCCATACTTTTTCGCACTTCATTTATAATGTTTTTGATGTCGTTCTCATTTTCAGGGAATTCCTTAATCAGAAAAGCCTGGTACTCCTCAATGCTTTCGTGGTTTTCGAGCACCATTACCGAGTTGCCCACTCCAATTGATGTTTTACTTTGAATAAAGTCGATTTCAATTCCGAGGCTGCGTAACATTGGGAAAAGTGTTCCCGAGTTTTCCATCGATCGCAGGCCTCCATCAAAATACACACCGTTTCGCTCAAAGGTTTGAATCAATCCACCTACCTTGCTTTGCTTTTCGAAAAGCATCACCTTTTGGCCCGCTTTTGCCACAAAGGCAGCCGCTGTTAATCCTGCAATTCCACCTCCAACTACAATGGTATCATATTTCATAAATGTCTTCTTTATCAAGTTGTGTTAGTTCTTTACTTATCTGAAATATTTGTTTCCCCAATTCTCTGTCAACTGCATGTTTGGCCGGAATTTCTTCGTTGGTAAGGTTGTAAAATTTACCACTAACGCCTTCCATTTCGGGTGAAGAGGCATGGTAGTAAATGGCTTCGCCCGATATTTTCGGATCTTTTAGTAGCGGCTGAACGATGTATTTCGAATACAAATTGTACAAAAGTCCGTTGTTGGTTCCAATATTTGATTTTACGGCTCCGGGGTGCATGGCATTTATAGTAACTCCTTTGCCATCGAGCAAATCATTAAGCTCCCAAACGGTCATTAACTGTGCGGTTTTAGAGGCTCCGTACCCTTTTATGCCTTTGTACCGGCGCTTTGCCCAGGTAAGGTCGTCTATGTCCAGTCCGTTAAAACGGTGTCCTTCCGAGTTTACCTGAATAATGCGTGAGGGGGCACTTTCAACCAAACGTTTCAGCAGTAAGCTGGTGATTAAAAATGCTGCCAAATGATTCACACAAAAAGCTACTTCGTGACCGTCGTTTGTAAGTTGGCGTGTGGTCATGTGCACTCCTGCGTTGTTAATCAATACATCTATTTTGGGGTACTCAGCAAGAATAGCTTCGGTGGCTTGCCGCACCTGTTTTAAATCGGAAAAGTCGGCAATAAAATACTGTGCTTCCGTATTGTATTTTTCTTTCAGCTCTTTGCTTAGTTCTTCTGCTTTTTGTTTGTCGCGAACCATTATAGCTAGGGTAGCGCCTGCCCCGACCAGTGTATTTGCGGCTTCGTACCCCACTCCCGAAGTTGCTCCGGTAAGTACACATACTTTGCCGTTCATGCGCTCCCGCGAATATTTCTGTGGCAATCGCCCCGCCCGAATAAAATCCAGTTCCTCTGGTAGTTTAAATCGCCCCATGTTCACCCAAATTTTTTAATTATAAATCTACGATACATTTTCCCAAAACGCGGAATGTTGTTGAAAATATCGCCCCATAAATCGTAGTAATCGCGTTGCTCCAGAATAAAATTATCGTCGCTAATAAGTAGTTTGGTGCAGCCATAAAGAGGGGTGCTCGGATATTTTTTAAACATCATGGTCATAATCCATTCAAATAGTATCACATTGTCGTTTTGAACGATGGAAACGATTTCCATGTTAAGCTGTTTTGTGCGTTTGGTTAGCCGGTTACACATGGCAATAAAGTTTTCAATCCCTTCGATGCGCTGAATGGTATCCTGAAAAATAATGTCTTTGTGGTAGTATTTAAAAATGTGCGACCAGTCGGGTTTCCCATCAGTATTGTAGGTAGTAGACCACAATTCTTTTACCGTATCAACATTCAGTTGTTTTTTTGTAGTGTCGTCCATTATTCTATCCGGTTCACTTTGCGACATATTGTTCTTTATTTTTGTTTTAGAATATAGGTAGGAGTACATTTTATTGTATCGGTGTGAGTGACCTCAAAAATCATTTTGTCGAATGTAGGCGGTCCAAACTTACCTTTTGCATTGTTCGAAAAACCATAACCTTCGCGGGGTAGGCCCATAAAATTTGTGTTTATTTTTTCATCCATGTTTTCATCGTGAAAATACTTAAACGCGTAATTGCCGGGTTTTAGGTTTTCCACAGTGATAATACATTTATTCTCAGCTATTTTCTCCGAAATACCTTTAACTACTTCCTCTGTTTCGCTGTTAAATTCAAGCAGTATCTGACCATTATTGTTTCGGATAGTCTCAATTTCAATGAATAAAGTGATTTGAGCAGAAGAAATAGTCGGAATAAATAACAATACTAACAGCAAGAATAGCAGGTTCTTCATTGTACTATTTTTGAATGATGCTTACTTATAGCCTGAAAAGCTGAAAATTAATTATATTTTTATTTTTAACCAGCATGTTTCGTAAAAACCTTAGCCTTATGATTTTAAATCGGAAACATCTTAATCTGATTTTTTTACAGCATATTTTTATATCCTCTGTTCTTTGTTTAAGAGGAAGGTTTAATGGTTGAACAATAAAGCTTAACTTATTGTTTTAATGTCGAATAAATAATCGATTGTTTTCCTTTTGAAAAAGTATTCATAACTTGTTATCCAAATTTATTCCTATGAAGAAGATATTTTTAGCATTGGTACTAGTTTCTTTCTTTGCGTGCAGTGATGATGGCGGTATCGATGGTCCTGCATCGGACAAAGCAGAAATACTTGGTTTTACAGTTGAAGCCAACGCCGGTTTTAACCCGGTATATTCTTATATCGACGAAGAAAATGGAGAAGTGCACGTGTTTGCTGCAGTTAATTTTGATGATCTCACTTTCCCAATAAAGCTTATTCCTGTAATAAGCGTTTCCGAAGGAGCAAGCATTGTTCCTGCTTTGGAAGATGAGGTAACTTTCGACGATCCGGAAGATTTTGTAGAATACACCGTAACCTCGGAAGACGGTTTAAATTCAAAAGATTATATTTTCACCATCAGAGACACGCAAATTCCCAATGCCGGTTTCGAAAACTGGTATACTGAAACAGGGATGAATAGCCAACCCTTTCAGGAACCGGGGAAGTACAAAGAGTCAACAGTTTGGGCAACAGCCAATATGGGAACCAGTATTTACAGTATTTATGGTACATCGCAGTTAAACGATGGAGATAACTCATTCGTAAAGATTGAAACGGTTACTACGGTGGCTTTGCCATTGGTTGCAGGTGCATTGTATATTGGTAAATTTGATTTAGACGGTGCCATTGAGAATCCCACTGATCCGGTTGCCGCCGCAAAACTGGGCATTCCGTTTCATGAAAAACCTGTTGCAGTTCAATTTAAATATTCGTATAAATCGGGTGATCAACTAATTCAGGCCATTTTAAAGGATCCGGGGAATTTATTTGGTGGCTTCGATGTAATAAATCTTGAGGGTACCGATAAATTTGGCATTGAAATAGCGCTGGAACAAAGGGTAGGTGAAGCTGTTTCTGTCATTGCAAAAAAAGTGTTTCAAAGTGCCGAGGAAGTGGCCGAACTCACGAATGTAAGACTCGATTTGGACTACATGTCGAATGATGCACCGACTCACTTATATATATCTTTTTCGCCCAGTTACGATGGCGGTACATTTAAAGGAGCCGTGGGAAGTACATTAATTATCGATGATGTAGAATTGATCTATGAATAGGATATTTCTGCTATTATTCTTTTTTTTAACCTTCACGGAAATATTCGCACAGGATACAAAATGGGAATTTGCTTCATCATTAGGAATTGATATGGGCGGTGCTATTCCAATACCTTTATCGGAAATGCCCGACGATGCCAAAGCCTCACCAAAATTGAAGCCAAATCTGGGTATTGCTTTTAAAAGAAATATTAACGAACGCTGGAGCCTGGGCACAGAACTTAGCTATCATACTTTAGCGGTTGATGCCAAAGTAAATGTTATAAGCCAGGCTTTTTGGGCCGACGATCGATCTTATGCAACCTATTTCTCCGGCGAGGCTTATTCATCTACCGAACTTCAGTTTATCGAAATTCCGTTTACTACCTATTATTATTTTAACAAACGATGGTCGCTGGTTTTTGGAGCCTATTATTCTATTATGCTGAATGGAAGACTGGAAACAGAGGGGAGAAATGGATGGATTTCGGCCGATAAAAATGATACGGATACTGCGCCGTTGCCAGGTACTCAAAACACCACTTTTGATTTTAATGATGAATTGGATAATTACGATGTTGGAGTGCTGGTTGGCTATCAGTTTAAAGTTGGAGAACGTGTTGATTTGTGGGGGCGGTTTAATGTGGGCTTCAAAAGTATTTTTGTACCCGATTTTAATAATATCGACTACGAGATGTATCAATTCCGGTTTAGTACAGGGGTATCATTTATTTTATGGACCCGTACCTAAACTTTAATCCATTTATCGTTTTGATTCTTATATTTGTTCGTAAATCTTAAATCGTTCAGTTATGCGTCGTTTGTTTGTGTTGGTAAGTTTGATTTTTTTTACACAACTCAGTTTTGCACAAGTGCGTGCCACTACCGAAACCGGGAATAAAGTAATTTTGTTTGACAACGGAACCTGGAAATACGAAGAAAAAACGGTAACACAGGAAACTCCGGCTTTAACTGTTGTTACAATTCCTTCTGTTCCTTCAGTTGCTGTTGATTCTACGCGTGAGATAGAAACAAAACCTGTGTCCTATTTAAGGTTACCAAGCCCGATTTTGGAGCGCTATTTTGGCGAAGAAAAAGGACGCATACATTGTCGTTTGAGTTGTTCCAATCATTTAGGAGACATACAGGTGAATTATAGTTGGGAGATGCCGGTGGGAGATGGTCAGCGTTATTTTGGAAGTTTCAAAGCAGGAAGTAAATTAACTGTTCACTTACTGGATGGAAAAAAGGTGGAGCTGTTTGCTGGCGAAGACAGTAACGTTGATGCGCGTCCCAAGTATAATTTTACTGCAATTGCGGGTACTACTCAACCACTTAGCACGGCGCAAATAGATGCTTTAATTGTGCAGCCTTTCCGAAAACTGGAAGTGGAATGGAAGAAGAAAACAGAGGTCTATGAAATCGAAGCTTCAGACTATTTTATGGAGAATTTGCCACTTGTTTTTTAGCCTCTTGTTCAGCTTTCAACCGCAAGTCGTCGGAAACTGCAAAAAATAAAATTCTGAATACTTTCGAAGGGAGTTTTATGATCGACAGTAATACATTTTACTTTCTCGAAAAATCGTTTTAGACGTTCAGTCATCGATGTTTCAGAATACTGTTTAATTTCAATCCCGCTGCATTTTGTAGGTCCGTTTTCTGAAAAGGTGCCGATTACCAACACTCCATCGGGTTTTAAATTTTGCTGAATGGTAGTAATGTAACTCTTAATTTCGTTATCATTTGTGAGAAAATGAAAGGCTGCCCGGTCGTGCCAGAAACCATATTTTTCGGTAGGTTGAAATGTTGCTGCATCGGCTACGATCCAGTTTACTTTCGATGCTTTATCGCCCAGTCGTTGTTTGGCTTTTTTTAGTGCGGCTTCCGAAATATCGAGTACGGTAATGTCGTTGTATCCCAGTTCGATAAGATGATCGACCAGTAAACTGTCGCCACCTCCAACATCAATAATTTTCTCCGATTTTGGAATTTTAAACTCCTTTACAAACTCCAGCGAAACGGTTGGATGAGGCTGGTACCAGCTTACATCATCCGTATTTTTGGTTGCATAAATCTGCTCCCAATGTTTTTTTCTGTCTACTATCTCCTCCATGATTTTCAAAAATACGAAATCAAACAGAATTATAGGGTTTTCATTGGTACTAATTACTCCAGCTTTGCAGAATTTTACTTCCCGTTTCCTCTGAATTCTCGACGTGCAGATGAACATCAATTTCCTGTTGCATTTCTTCCACATGCGAAATCACCCCAACAATCCGATCCTCTTTTCGCAAGGCTTTCAGCGTATCGAAAACCACGCCCAATGCTTCTTTGTCGAGCGAACCGAAACCTTCGTCGAGGAAGAAAAAGTTTTGATTTGATTCGGTTATTTTCTGAATGTTATCGGCCAGTGCCAGTGCCAGCGAAAGTGCCGCCTGAAATGTTTGTCCGCCCGAAAGCGTTTTTACGCTGCGAATTTTACCGCCGTTCATAAAATCGCGTACCCTGAAATTATTGTCTTCCGAAATCTCAAGACTTAACTTTTGGCGTGTAAGATGAAAAAAACGTTCGTTTGCTGCGTTGCACAGATTTTGCAAATACACTGATGAAATGTAATTCACAAAACCACTGGCTTTAAACAACGATTTTAATGTTTTTAGATTCTCGGCACGTAACTCCAGTTCATCCAGTGATTTTTTAAGTTTTAAGCGACTCTCCAAATCTTTTTGGAGTTTGCTGAGCAGTGTTTTTATTTCTCCCGATTTCTCCTTCTTACCGGATATTTCAGCATTTATCGTTTTTATTTCTTCCACCAGTGTTTGGTGTGCTTCAATATCGTAAACCCGGTTACCCATCTCTTTCTGAAGATCGGCCAAACGCGTTTTGGACTGAGTCTGCTTTTGTTTGAATTCCGCAATGGAAGCTTCCTGTTTTTCAATGTCAATCGAAAAGGCAAGTACCTGTTTTACCTGGTCCAGGTGGTTGTATCCCGATTTTTCCAACTGCTGATTAATTTTTTCCTGCAGCGTTTTATTGTTTTGTTTTTCCTGCTCCAGTTCTTTTTTGTTGGCGGCCAAACTCCCGCTGAGCGTATCTTTTTGTTTACGCAGTTCAATCAGTTTTTGGTTTAGCACGGTGAACTGCTTATCTATTTCTGCATATCTAACTAAAAGTGCTTCCTGTTCATTTTTAATTTCGTCTTTTGATTTCTGTTGATAATCATCAATGGAAATCATTTTTAGCTGCCCGTAAAGAGTTTTTGTATGTGTGTTCAATACCGTTACATTTGTTTTGATCTTATCAAGTGCCAGTTGGTATTTCTCTTTGTCTTTTGTTGCCTGGTCAAATTGTCGTGCAATATTTTCGACATCGTCTTCTTTTTTGGAAATTTGTTGCTGAAGAAGGGTGGCAGATTCAATGGCCAGATCCACCGTTTTAAAATCTTCGAATTTGGGCCACAAAGTATCATATTTATGCTTTTCGAGCTCGGTGTTGTTCAGCGCTGCTTTTTTCTTCCAATCGTTTAAAAATTTAGTATTGGAAGCCACTTGCTGTTCCAGCACTTTAATTTTTGAGATGGTTTCCGCGAGCGTTTCAATCTCTTTTGTATGCACTTTTTTAGTGTTGAGCAAACGATTCTGTTCTTCGTGAACATCGTCGGCATTATAAATTTCGGGGTGATGTGCAGAGCCGCACAAAGGGCAGGGGCTGCCATCTTTTAATTCCTTGGCATATTTTTCGAGCTGCGCCTTTACCCGCAAATGATCCTGATCTTTCTCAATTTGTTCGATCTTTAACTTTGTCGACTCAATTTTTTTCTGCAAAAAATCAACAGCTTCAGCATGTGTTACATCTTTCGTGCTTTCTTCTTCAAGAATGGCGCTGAAGGTTTTCGAAATTTGTAATTGTTCGTTTTCCAGCTTGACTATTTCTGCATTTATTTCATTTATTTTTTTATCGAGGTTAAGCTTTTCTGTGTACCAGGTTTTTACTTTTGTAAGCCTTGCAAGGTCAGGAACCTTTAGTTTGTCGTCTTTAATTTGTTTGGCGAGTACCTCTTTCCCGGCTCTGAGTTTCTCTGCTTTTTCGGTGGTCTGTTTTACTATTTCAGCGCCTTTTTTTAGTCGGATGTTTTCGTTCTCAATTTCAGTTTCATTCGCTTTAATCAGCGAGAGCTTATCCAGTTCTTCAGCCTGTTGTTTTAGCTTTTCGCGGTTGTCGTAAACTTTTTGTATTTCGGCAAGTGCTTTTTCCTTCTCCTTAATTTCATCTTCTTCCTTCTTTAGTATGATCGAATCCTGTTCGATTTGAGCGGTTTTCAGTGCAACTTTCTTTGTACTGATCTCCAGTAAATCCAGACTGTTTTTAAAGTCGAGTACGCACTTTTCGTATTGTTGAACTTTTTTCTCCAAAAGAAGAAAGTCGGGTTCCTGTTTTTGGAGTACTGCCAATTCGTTTTTGGCCGTTTCTGTTTTTTTCGTCAGATCCAGAATTTGCTGCCACTGAACTTCCTGTTTTTGGCCGGCGTTTAGTTTTTTACCCAGCTCATCCAACTCTTTGTTTAAGTGAACGAGTTGTTGTTCATAAGCTTTTATGTTTTCAGGATCAATCTCGCCCAATTGTGTTAACTGTCCTTCGATGTTTTGTTTTTGCGCATTGTTTTTCGATTCCAGGGAAGTTACCTTGTAAAACAATTCAAACTTTTCCAGGTTAAAAAGCTCCTTCATCATTTTTGTGCGGTCCTTGTTTCCCAGCTGCAAAAACTCCTGAAACTGTCCCTGAGGAATAATAACCGTTCGTTTAAAATTTTCGTAGCTTAAACCAATCGCTTCTTCCAGAACGGTTGGTTCAATTGGTATCCAGTTTTCTCCATCGTACCGGTAGGTGCTTCGGTCCAGTGCTTTTACATCGTCAAAACGTTTGCTGTTGCGTCGTCCTTTTACCGTTGCCCGATACGGTACCTGGTCTTTTCCGGTTTCAAACTCAAAATCGATCAACAGTTCGTTCGATTTGAGGTTCATCATGTTGTAATTCCTGTTATCGCCCGAAAGATTGAGGCGGTCAGTTTTGCCGTAAATGGCAAAGGTTATCGCTTCCAGAATCGACGATTTTCCGCTTCCCACCGATCCAAAAATACCAAACAGGTTGGCTGCCGTGAGTTTTGTAAAATCGATGTTTTGTTTTTGCTGGTAAGAATATAAACCGGCTATGGTGAGTTTTACTGGTATCATTTTATTGCTGTTATTTTACCACAGATTACACAGTTAGGCACAGATTACTATTGCTTTCTTATTATTAATTTTTCCGTGTTTATCAGAGCAAAACAGTGGTGAAATATTCTTCATTTACATTACTATTCTTTTAATTCTTTTTTTCATATCAGTGACATTGAAATTAAGTAGCAATCCCAATTTTTTATCCGACAATCTTAAATAAGTCATTAAGTGTGCTTTGTGGATAGGGGCCAATTCTGTCGCTGCTTTAAGTTCAACAATTATACAATCTTCAACCATTAAATCAACCCGGTAACCTGCATCTAATTTAATGTTATCGTAATAAACAGGGAGAGGGAGCTGTCGTATTACCTTTAGTCCTTGTTTTTTAAGCTCATGCTCGAGGCAAACTTCATAGGTAGATTCCAATAATCCCGGGCCAAGTGAAGAATGAACCTGATAGGCAGCACCTATGATGTCGTAACTGATTAAATTTAGGTATTCCATCTCAATTATTTTAATGTGTTATGAGTAATATTTTTTTAAACCACTAATTTTCTCTTCTTTTTTCTCTGTGAAAATCTGAGAGAATCTGTGGTGAGTTATTTTAACCACGGATTACACCGATTATCACAGATTTTAGTTTTCCGCTTTCTTTTTTATTTTCAATATTCTTTGTATTAATCTGAGCCTATCTGTGTTGAATTATTCTTACTACTGATGTGTACAGATTTTAATTATCTTCATCTGTTGCTGATAATATCTCCGCAAAAAGATCTTTTATTTCCTGGTTGGGTTTTTGTCCTTTTGAATGCTCGAAATAATCGCTAAAAAGTGCTTCCATACTTTTAGTCAGATCAATGGTTTTTGAGGTTGACGCAGCTGCTTCGCTTTTATTGGTAACCTCCGGGATAATCGTTATTATTCCACTGTGTGCGTTGGCCAGTTGTTTACGTTCCTGAGCAGTTAGAAAGGTTTCGGTAACCATGGTAAGTTCAACCAAACTATCCTGATTTTCTGCCAGCCAGGAGATTGCGTCATCCATTCCTTCTGCACGTTTTCGTAGTAATTTCTTACCCTTTGTCAGTTGTATTTCTGTTAGTACTGCTTCGGAACCAGGTTTAACATCAATTATAAGAACCTGCTTGTTTTGGTTGGCCTCTGCAAAACTGTGCGACAAAGGACTTCCGCTGTAATACACAGGACAATGAAGCGAATCAATTTTGTGCATGCGATGTAAATGCCCCAGCGCTGTATATTGTATCTGTGAGGGAATATTTGCGGTATAAACCGCCTGTGCGCCACCTACATGTAAAATCGGTTTTTCGTCATCGGGTTCATCCGGCAAATCGTCGCCTTGTTTTACCAAAAACAAATGTGTCATTAAAATATTAACGCCCTTTTCATTGCAATACTGATCCGCCAAATCCTGCCATTTTTTATGAAGTACATTGCGCAATTCTTCTTCCTCATTTTCAATACCCAGACAGGTTTTTAACCTAAATTCGTTGGCATAGGGTGTTAGCAATAAACGCAGGTGAGTATCTGTATCGGGAAGTTTAATTTCTACAAATCCCTCGCAGCTTTGAATGATTTGCAATCCGGAATCGAGTTCAAAAACAGGAACAAGAGAGTTGGGATATCCGGCAAATATAATCCCGCATTCGCGGGCAAGCGGATCGGGTGCTTCAATACGGTCGGGCGAATCGTGGTTGCCTGCAATTGCAATTACAGGGCGCGTACCGTTATTGGTTAACTTTTTCAGCGTTTTATAAAAGAGATCGACTGCTTCGGTTGGCGGATTAAACGTGTCGAACAAATCGCCGGCAACCAATACCGCATCAACGTTTTGCTGATCGGCAATTTCACAAATCTCTTGCATTACTGCGTGTTGTTCCTCCATTCTCGAAAAGTTCTCCAGCCTTTTCCCAAGGTGCCAGTCGGAAGTATGTAGGATCCTCATTTGTTTATTTTATTCTTTTTACTCTTTCTGAAAAATTAAAGCTTGTTCAGAAATCTCCGGGTGAAATACAAAGGAACAGAATTTTAGTTTCTGAAAAGTAACGAAGTGGTTTTATTTAACCAAATAATGTATATCTGAAAAAGTTGTCGAAACAAAAAAATCCGGATCACGATATCTTCCGCCAATTGTTCTAAAGTATCTGAATTAATTGCGTTCTATGGTTTTATTTACTCAAAGATAGAACTGGTGAACGGCTTTTAACGACCCGTTCTTATTGCGATAAATTAGGTCATTTCTATAAAAGGAACTCGACTTTTTCAGTTTGAAATCCTCAATTCTCCGGTGGGTTCGTATAAGGAAGTTGTACTTTATTAATTGGTTTTGATGATTGGTTGAAGGTATTCATTTTTTAACCCAGTTCTTTCCTGAAAAAATCAATTGTACGTTGCCAGGCCAGTTCCGCTGCTTTTTTGTCGAAACGGGGTGTTGTGTCGTTATGAAATCCATGATTTACACCGGGATAGATATAAGCCGTGTATTTTTTATTGTACTTTTTTAGTGCTTCTTCGTAAGCAGGCCATCCGGCATTTACACGTTGATCGAGTTCGGCATATTGCAGTAACAAAGGTGCATTTATTTTTGCAACATCAGCTTCTTCGGGCTGGCCTCCGTAAAAGGGTACAGCTGCTTTGAGGTCGGGAATTCGTACGGCCATCATATTCGATATCCAACCGCCAAAACAAAAACCCACAACGCCAATACTACCATTACAATCCGGGTGATTTTTTAGGGTGTCAAACGCGGCAATAAAATCTTCCAGCATTTTATTGCGGTCGAGCTTCCGTTGCATTTCTCTACCATCGTCGTCGTTGCCCGGATAACCTCCAAGTGGAGTAAGTGCATCGGGCGATATTGTAACAAATCCGGCAAGAGCAGCTCGTCGCCCCACATCGGCAATATGTGGATTCAATCCCCGGTTTTCGTGTACCACAACAATTCCCGGAAGCTTACTTTTTGCATCGGCCGGTTTCGATAGTTGTGCCTTTATTTTGCCACCGCCTTTGGGCGAATCGTATTCGATAAACGTGGTTTTTAGTCGCGGATCGTTTTCTGCCACCTGAATATTATCCTGGTAATTGGGCATTATAAAACCCATCAGCGATGAAACGGTTAATCCGCCAACAGCATAGGCTGAAAGTCGCTGTACAAAATCCCGCCGGTCGAGTCGGTTGTGTGCATAATCGTCGTATAAATCAAAAACTTCCTGACTGATTTGTTCCTTTCTTATTTCTCCCATTCTATTTGTAGTTTAAATACATATTGTTTTTTGCATTCATATTTTATGTCCTCGAATGCAGTGCAATCCGGTTTCCTTCCGTATCCTTGATAACCGCCATAAAACCATGTTCATCCGAAATTTTTGTTTTATGCTGAATAACTTCACCACCAGCTAATTCAACTTTTGCCAGTTCGTTATCCAAATCGCCGGTTAAAGCTGTCAGGTACACCACAACTCCATCGGCTGATGGTTTGTAAAATTCTTTGTGATAAACAAGCGATCCTCCCGAGCCGTAGGCTCCTTCTATATATGGGAACCACGCCATATCAAGCGGTCCCATCTGGTTGCGGTCTAAGGTGATATCAAGAACCTCTTCGTAAAATGCAATGGCTCGTTCCATATTTGTTACCGGAATTTCGAACCATCCAACGATGTTGTTTTTCATAGTTCAAATTTTTTGGTTTATATAGTTGTATAACGAAGTTTTATACAGAACGGTTCAGTTTGGATTGATTTTGTAAATTAGAGCTCGTTTTAAATAACTTGTTTTATAACCAGAAACTTAAATCATGCATAAAATTATTTTTCTTTTCGTCTTTGTTCTATCGCTTATTTCCTGCTCCAATCAGTCAAAAATAATGCTGCAATCTCCCCACGGAGAAAGTACTTCGGAACTTGAAATAACCGAACAGGGAATCTCTTTGTCGGTTGTTTTTAAAGGAGATACGCTTGTTCGAAAAACTGAATTAATTCTGTTTGAAGGAGAATCATCTTTGCTTTCTGATGTTGAAATTATTGAAAAGAACACTTCCAAAATAAATACCACCTGGCAGGCCATTAATGGTAAAAACAAGGAGGTTGTAAATGAATATAGTCTTTATGATTTGAGGCTGAGTAATGGAAACGGAAAGACTTTTAGTCTGGAAGTACGAATGTATGATGCCGGTTTTGCCTATCGCTTCCTTTTTCCTGAAGGATTTACCGATGTAACAGATAGCAGTAGAATTTATTTTTCCGGAGATTTTAATTTTTGGGCCTACAATGGCGAAAACCATAATGTTGGTCCGGTTAAACTTTCGGAATATGGTAATAATATTGCAGGTAATCCGGTGACGTTTAAAACGGAAAAAGGGATGTATTTTGCCGTACACGAAGCAGCCATCTTCGATTATGCTCCTTTTGTTTTAACGAATACCGGAAACAATACTTTCCTTTTGGATCAGGAGATGAGCGCGGCAGGGGGCAACCATACATCGTGGCGGGCATTTATTTTAGGTGAAACCCCCGGGGATTTAATTGAATCGGATTTGCTGGTAAATTTAAATGAACCCTGTAAAATTGAAGATCCGTCGTGGATAAAGCCCGGGCGGGCGATGTGGGACTGGCGCGTTTGGGGCTATACTGCAGCTGATGGTTTTCAATACGGATTGAATACGGTATCACACAAACGGTTTATTGATTTTGCAGCTGAAAACAATGTGCAGTATTTGTTGATTGATGCCGACTGGTATGGTCCCGAGTTTGATGATAATTCCGATCCAACCAGTGCACGCGAAGGAGTGAATATTGAAGAATGTATGGCGTATGCAAAGGATAAAGGCGTAGGTGTAATTCTTTATTTGAACGATGTAGGCGCAAATAAATTTGGACTGGAGAGAATTCTGAAACAGTTTTCAGAGTGGGGAGCAGCCGGAGTGAAATACGGTTTTATGAAAGGTTCGCCAAAAGAAAAAGTACTGAATACCCGACGGATTGTGGAACTGTGTGCCAAATATAAACTCATGGTAAATTTTCATGATAATCCGATTGCCCCAAGTGGAGACCGTCGAACATGGCCAAATCTGATAACCAAAGAATTTGGGCATTCGCAGGCCGATGCCAAACGCTCGTATTGGCCGGAGACCATCGTAACGGCACCTTTTGTAAACATGCTTGCCGGGCCGCTTGATTTGTGCAACGGGTGGTTTGCATTGAACACTGCATTTACCAGTAACCGACCGAAGGTTTTTGCAGAGATTCCGGGTACTGTGGCTGCCGAAGTGGCAAAATTAATTGTGGTATATGGTGGTTGTTTTGTATTGCCCGATGCCCCGGAGGAATACCTGAAAAAAGATGATCTGTTCGATTGTATACGAAATATGCCGGCTCATTTTGATAGTTATAAGGTACTCGACGGAGAAATTGGAGCGTTTATTTCCGTTGCAAGAAGTGCCGGTGATGAGTGGTTTGTCGGATCGCTTACAAACCGAGAAGGCCGGGAGTTAAAGCTCGCGTTGGACTTTCTGGACGCAGATAAAAAATACCAGGCAACTTTTTATGAAGATGCTGATGAAACACATTTCCAGAAGAATAAGGAAGCCTATCGTGTACGTGAAAATAATATCGTAGATAAACATTCAATAATAAACGTCAAACTGGCACCGGGTGGTGGAAATTCAATTTGGATTCGACCGGTTGATCAGTAGAAATTGCTTTTATGGGGTAGATCTTTACAAAAATTGTGAATTGGTAATGAATTTGTTTAGCTAATCTTTTATATAAAGTCAGAATTATGGTAAAACAGGAAATCATAAAGTTTCGTGAATTTCGCATGAAAAGAAAATACGAGATTTTATTGGTGAGTTTTTTAGTGCTTCTTTTTGGCGATGTAGTTGTGGGGCCGAATTTTAACTCCACGCCCATCCTTATTTTCCAGAATGTTTTGGCAAGCACTATCATCTTTTACGGAAAGAGAAAGTGGAGGTATCCGTTAATGTTACTTCTTATATTTCTCGCCTCTTTATTTTTTGCTACTTTTCTGATCAATATCCCCAAAATCGGATTACTGTTTTTTTCAGTCTACATAATCTATTTTCTTTTTCTTTCTGTTGAAGTTTATAGGCAAATTTTAAAAACAAAGGATGTTGATATTGGTATGATTGCAGCTGTATTATGTGGTTTTATTATTCTGGGATTGATAGGAGGGTATGTATTCTCCATCATAGAGATAATGCATCCGAATTCGTTTAATAATCTGACTGAAGGACTTGGAGGAATGTCCGACCTTATTTATTTTAGTTTTATTACCATCATATCAATTGGGTATGGAGATATTACGCCGGCCACTGACATTGCGCAAAAGATGAGTTTGTTTTTTGGTTTAATCGGGTATTTCTACGGGGTTGTAGTGATAGGAATAATAATGGGGAAGTATATTTCACAAAAACATTCGAAATAATACAAAAAAAAAGCCGTTCAATAGATCTACTGAACGGCTTTGTTATAATGATTTTACAGAAGATTAATCTTCGTTTGTCATCGAGTAAGGGAAACTTTCTTTTGATGTACCACGCTTTTTGTTTGGCACAGCACTCATCGAAAAGTTTAGCTCGCCACCATTCTGAATTGCGTCATGTTTAATATAGTTTTTATCGTATGATGTTCCGTTTAGCTGAATAGCATCTACGTAAAAATTCTCTTTTGAATTGTTCTTTGCATTTATCACAAATTCATTTCCGGTCTCCAACTGCAGGGTTATTTTATCAAACAATGGCGATCCAAAAACATATTCGTCGGTACCCGGGCAAACGGGATAAAATCCCATTGAACTAAATACATACCAGGCCGATGTTTGTCCGTTATCCTCGTCGCCACAATATCCGTCGGGGCGGTAAGAGTATAATTTTGTTAATACTTCACGCACGTGTGTCTGAGCTTTCCAGGGTTGATTGGAGTAATTATACAAATAAATCATGTGTTGGATGGGCTGGTTGCCGTGTGCATAATTACCCATTCCTGCAATCTGCATTTCGCGAATTTCATGAATTACACCTCCGTAATACGATTCATCGAAAACAGGAGGTACTATAAATACTGAATCCAGCATGGTCACAAAATTATCGTTACCGCCCATCAGTTGTTTTAAGCCTTCAACATCCTGGAAAACACTCCAGGTATAATGCCAGCTGTTTCCTTCGGTAAACGCATCGCCCCATTTGTAAGGGCTGAATGGCGATTGGAAAGTTCCGTCTTCGTTTCTGCCGCGCATTAAGTTACTTTCTTTATCAAAAACATTACGGTAGTTACGTGCACGTTTTTTGAAAAGGTCGATTTCTTCCTGTGGTTTGCCCAATTCTTCCGCCAGTTTCCAAATGCAGTAATCGGCATAGGCATATTCCAGCGTACGAGCCGTATTCTCGTTGATGCCAACGTTGTAAGGAACATAGCCCAGTTCGTTGTAGTATTCTGCACCAAAACGACCAACCGAATTTATCGTTTCGTGACTTTCTTTGGTGTTTTTAATCATCGCTTCGTACAAAGTCTCAATGTCGTAACCACGAATTCCTTTTAAATACGAATCGGCAATTAATGAGGCCGAATTTGATCCAATCATACAACCTCGGTGGCCCGGGCTTGCCCACTCCGGCAACCAGCCACTTTCTTTGTAAGTATTGGCCAAACCTTCCATAATCTGAGCATTTAACTCAGGATACAGCATTGTGAAAAACGGGAAAACAGCGCGGAATGTATCCCAGAAACCATTGTCGGTAAACATATAACCGGGCAACACTTCGCCATTGTAAGGACTGTAATGTACAATTTTGTTTTCGGCATTTATTTCGTGAAACATGCGAGGGAAAAGCAATGTACGGTACAAACACGAGTAGAATGTTTTTTGTTGCTCCTCCGTGCCACCTTCAACTTTTATTTTCGAAAGTTCTTTTTCCCAGATTTCTCTTCCTTCTTTCTTAACGGTATCGAAGGTTTTGTTTCCGATTTCACGCTCCAGGTTTAATTCTGCCTGTTCTAAACTAATAAACGATGAAGCCAGTTTAACATTAATCTCTTCACCTTTTTTGGTTTTAAAACCGACAATACCACCTACATGAAAACTTTCTGCTTCTTTTGAGTTTTGCAATTTTTCATCTTTCCAGGTTTTGGTAACTTCAAAATCTTTATCAAAAACAGCAACAAAGTGGCTTTTGAAATTGGCAGGAACTCCACCATGGTTGTTCTGACAATAACCGATTATCTTACGTTCTTCGGGAATGATTTTCACCATCGATCCGCCGTAAAATCCATCTAAAAGAATGTAGGATTCGTCATTTTCAGGAAAGGTAAAACGGAAGCTTACCGCACGTTCCGTTGGTGTAAACTCTGTGGTTACATCGTAATCGGCCAGGTACACTTTATAATAGTGTGGTTGTGCAACCTCGGCTTTGTGCGAAAACCACGATGCGCGTTCATCTTCGTTAAATTTTAACTCGCCGGTTAATGGCATTAATGAGAAGGCAGCGTAATCATTTATCCAGGGACTTGGCTGGTGAGTTTGTTTAAAACCACGGATTTTGTAATCGTCGTAACCATAACACCATCCGTTGCCCATTTTACCGGTCTGGGGGGTCCAGAAATTCATTCCCCAGGGGCGTGCAATGGCCGGATAGGTGTTCCCGTTTGAAAGTTTAAACTCGGAATCGGTTCCCATTAATGGACTTACCAGATCAACCGGATTAAAAGCTGTTTCTTTTTTACAACAGTCGGTTGTTTTTGTCTGGCAGCTAAATAAAGCAATGGAAATGCAAAAAATTAAAAAGTATCTCATTTTTTTAATATTAGTAGTTGTCTTTAGGTTGAAAAACACTTTCATTAAACGCGTAGCAAAAATATATTATTTTAACAAACTCCGGCAACTAATAAGCAGAATTAGGCCGGTTACCCATGTCAGTACCAAAATATTTATTTGGAGTCGATCCCATTGTAATTTCCAAAGTGCCTCCATTTACAATATCGGAGTGGTTTATATAACTTTTAAAATACGGAGTTCCGTTAAGTTTAATTTTCTGAATATAAATGTTTATCCGGTTTCGGTTGACGGTTTTTATTTCAAAAGTTTTATTTCCGGGTAACTGAATGGTGGCATTATCAAATAGCGGGCTACCAAAAACATACATCCCTTTGGCCGGATTTACAGGGTAAAAACCCAACGATGAAAATACATACCAGGCCGACATCTGTCCGCAATCCTCGTTCCCGCTTAGTCCGTTGGGAGTATCGAAGTACATATTGTTGAGTATGAAATTTATTTTCTGGGCGGTTTTCCATTGTTCGCCGGCGTAGGCATATAAATAGGGAATATGGTGTCCGGGTTCGTTGCCCTGGGCATACATTCCAATTAATCCGGAAATATCAACCGAAGCTCCCTCGTTGAGTTTCTGTTCGGTGGAGAACAGGCTGTCTAAACGCGCTGTAAAGGCTTTATCGCCACCAATGAGTTGAATCAGTCCTTCCACATCGTGGGGTACCAACCAGCTGTACTGCCAGGCATTTCCTTCACAGTAATCGTCGTCGCGGTGTTTCGAGGCCACCGGATCAAAAGGAGTACGCCAGGTTCCGTCAGCCATTTTGCCTCGCATAAATTGGGCTTTTCTATCGAAGTAGTGTTTATAATATTCTGCTCGTTTCGAGAATAGTTCAAAATCTGCTGTTTTGTTCAATTTTTTGGCCATTGCCGCAATACACCAGTCATCAATAGCATATTCCAAAGCGATAGCTACCGATTCAATCATCGAATCGGCTGGTATGTATTCGCTCGTTTGTAGAAAGTTTAATCCGCGTTCCTGCAGTAAGGCCGACCTTTTCATGGCTTCAAATGCATCTTCAGCATCAAACTCTCTGAATCCTTTTAAGTAGGCATCAACAATTACCGGGATTGCATGGTTCCCAACCATGGTATTGGTTTCGTTTCCATGTAAATGCCAAACCGGAAGTTTACCTTGCTGATGGTAAATATCGAGCATCGAATTAACCATGTCATTTACTCTGTCGGGTTGGTAAATGGTGTATAAAGGATGTGCTGCACGGTAGGTATCCCACAGCGAAAATGTAGTGTAGGTATTGTGGCCTGGATTCTTTTTTATCTCCCTGTCGGTTCCCCTGTAATCAGCATTTGAATCGTTGTACAATGAGGGGACAAACATTGTGTGGTAGAGCGATGTATAAAATATTTTTTTATCTCTTGGATTTTCTGTTGTTACTTTTATTTTCGAAAGTTCTGTATTCCATTTTGAATTGGCCAGGCCTTTTGTTGCTTCAAAATCCCAGTGGTTGAGTTCGGTTTGCATGTTGTTTTTAGCCCCCTCGATACTTGTGGGCGAAATAGAAGTTTTGGCTAGTAACTCACCATTTCCTTCGAACTCAATAAGTACAGTATTTATTCCTGTTTTTTTGTCGGAAGAGAGGATATCAAGTGTTTTAATTTTTTTTGAGAACTCGGTATAGAAAAATAGTTGTTGGTTTTTAGCCCATCCGGTTGAAAATCGTGATCCGCAGATTGAATTATCTCCGGTTTGTCTGAGTTGAGTCTGAGTAACTGCATCCCATCCTGTACCATATTCTAGATCGATAATAAGTTGTGAATTACCGGTAGCTTTATAGTTGTATTTATGGAATCCAACTCGTTCTGTAGCTGTTAATTCAGCTAGAATATTGTATCGATTAATTTTTAATGAGTAGTAACCCGGCTTTACAATTTCATCTTCGTGTGTGTATTTTGATATCCAGGGGTAGTTAGTTGCAGAGTCTTTTTTACTTTGGAAGTTCCCTGAAACAGGCATAAATAAGATGTCGCCTAAATCACCAATTCCCGTTCCGCTGAGGTGGGTGTGAGCAAAACCAATTAACAGTGAATCGGAAAAGTGGTAGCCTGAGCACCAATCCCATTCTTCTCTTTCGTTATTTGGACCCAGTTGAACTGCTCCAAAGGGAACATTTGCACCTACAAAAACATGCCCATGGCCGTCGCTGCCAATATATGGATTAACAAAAGTAGTATAATCAGCAGGGGAGAGTGGAGAGCTACATTGAATGAATAGCCCTGACAACAGAATTGTAAAAAGTTTTAGAATGTGTTTGCACATGTTTGTTAATATTAATGGTAGTTCCGGATTCTATAAAGAAAAGGGCCACCACATTGTGATGGCCCTTTCAAACTAAACTAAACTATGCGAATATGATTAAAAGTTGGAACCACCAGTGTCCCACCATAGACGTGTGCTAATCAGATCATCACCTTTCATGGTTGCAACAGCTCCTGCAACTCCATCAGTATTTCCGGTGCGTTCGTCGTTAATAAATGGCATACGTTTAATCCATTCATCATTCGGAATAACGCCCCAGTCGGAGTTACTGTCGTTTTTGTAAACCAAAGGTAGTTTTGGATAACCCGTTCTACGGAAATCAGCCCAGGGTTCGTTTGGATTTGTAAATCCTGCAATCCATTTTTGGGTAATGATTTTTTCCAGTTTTTCTTCGTTTGTTGTTGTTTCGTCCCAGGCAACAGTAACTGTTGAACGGGAAACAAAATCGTTTATATCACCATCATAAACCGGATCGTTATAATCGATAGGTGTACTGGTTGCATCAGCCAGATAGGCATCAACTCCACCTGCACCCCATTCAGCAAATGAAGCACGAACACCGTCCTGGTAGTTAGCACCTGCATCGCCGGCACCTTCCCAACCACGTAAGGCAGCTTCTGCCAAATCGAAATAAACTTCAGCACATGATAAATAACTTCTTTCAGAAATGCTTTTAAAACTTTCGTTGATCATTGAGCATGAAGTGTGATCTCCTTTTGCAACCAACGATGCGCCGTTGCGAATACCTTTATAAGGTACTTCCGGGTGATCTGCATATAGTGATTCGTCGGTTGCAGGTTGGAAGAATTTAGAAATACGATTATCATTCAATCCAACGAGGAAAGATTCCATCCCTGCTGACATGCGTGTATCGCCCCATTCGAAACAAATAACTGATAAATATAATTTTGATCCGTACAACGATACGTTAAAGTTTTCGTCGTTTGTAAGGATCAAGCCCGCTTCATCAGCAATTGCTTTTTCACCTTCAGCTTTTGCCAGGGCAGGAGCTACTTTCGAAATACGAATGGCTAAACGCAAACGCATTGAGTTAACCAGTTTCATCCAGCTGGTTACATCACCACCATAACTGGCATCGAAGTTTTTCATTCCTGTATAATCTTTGTTAGCGGCAAATACAGCCTGAATTGCATCCAACTCGGAAAACCATGCATTGTACAACTCCTCTTCGCTATCATAATTAATTGTTGATAAGTTTGAACCATATTCAGAATAAATAAGTGGTCCGTGGTAAGTTGTCAAACGCGATAATCCTAAAATCTGGATAAGTTTTGCCCATTTGGTAAATACATCGTATCCTCCCGCTTCAGCAATTTCAATTACTTGTTTTGATGGAGCCATGATAGAACCATAAATACGGCCCCAATAGGTATTCCAACGGATGTAATAAGTTGTATTGTTCACACCGTTAACAAATGGTGTTGGTGTGGCCATGTAATCACAGAAGGACTCGGCTACCAGATTTTCTTCAATCTGGTGACCAAATATATTTCCCAACATTGAAGAATAATAGGCTCCAACATGGTTGAAATCTTGTTCCAGAGACTCATCTGTTATCTGGTACGGATGTGTGTTTGCTTCATCGAAGGTATCCGTACATGCGCCCATAAAAAGAGTCACAGTAAGTAAGAATATTATTTTTTTCATGATATTACTTTATTAGAATGTAACTTTAAGGTTGAATCCGTAAGTTCTGGTAGCAGGTACGTTGAAGTTATCAAGCGACTGAGAGTTCAAATCAGTACTCATTGTAAGTTCCGGATCGAAAGGAGCATCTTTGTATATAAAGAATAAATTTTGACCAACTAAAGAGAATGAAGCTGCTTTAATCGGCAGACCAAGGTCTTGCACGTTTAAATCGTAAGAAAGAGCTAATTGGCCCAAACGAATATTGGTACGATCGTAAACATAGGCTTCAGCAATACCATTACGGTCGCCTACGCTAGTATAGTATAACTGTGGATCAATTGAAGTAACAGGAGTTGTTCCCTGGATTGCGTTAATGGCAACACCTCCATTGTCACGTGCATCAGCAGAGCGCTGACTTACGCCATATCCGTCTAACATTGCTTCTGTTTGACTAAAAACATCGCCACCAATTTTAGCATTGATAAGGAAGCTTAGTGCAAATCGTTTGTAGTCGAAACTGTTGTTCCATCCAAGACTGAAATCGGGTTCCAAATTACCCAGGTATTCTTTTTCAGCAGTTTTTAGCGGAGCTCCGCTTTCTTCATCCAACATAATTTGTCCGGCATCGTTACGTTTGAATTTGTAACCATATAAATCGCCAAACGAACCACCTGCAACAATGTAAGTTGTATAACCTTCAGAGCTACCATATGAAATTTGTTTGTCGGCAAATTCAGGAACCAACTCAACAATTTCGTTGTGATTGTTCGAGAAGTTCACGGTTGTATTCCATGAGAAATCTTTGTTTTGAATGATTGATCCGTTTAAAGTAATCTCAATACCTTTATTTACAACTTCACCCGCGTTTATGTAATAGTATGTATATCCCGATCCCGATGGAGCTGGTAATGTAATAAACTGATCCTGACTATTAATGTTGTAGTAAGTGAAGTCTAATCCGGCACGTCCGTCAAACAATCTCATATCGGTTCCAATTTCAAAACTTCTGATCATTTCAGGTTTCAGGTTTTCGAAAGGTTGTTGCGTATTTCGGTCAACACCACCTCCGGAATTGATTGTGTGCATTGGATTTACTACATTAAACGGTACTTCGTTTGCCACAGTACTGTACGATGTTCTTAGTTTCCAAAAAGTAAGGAAATCTGGTAAATCCATCATTTCAGTTACAATACCCGATAAACCAACCGATGGGTAGAAATAAGATTCGTTACCTGTACCGGATAAAGTCGATGACCAGTCGTTACGACCTGATAAATCAAGGAAAAGCATGTCTTTAAAACCCATTTGAACATTGGAAAACACACCTTCTTTGATGATTTGTCCCGCATAAATCGACTGAACCTGCACATTGCTTGGTAAGTTCTGGAAGTTGAACTCATTTGGATAAAGCAAATTGTTTGTTCCGTTGTCAACACTCACACCATTACCAAAAGTACCTTTCTGGTAACTGGCTCCTAATACACCACTCAGGCTAAAATCACCGAATTTGTTTTCGTAGGTAAAAATACCGTCGGTGTATAATTGCTCGTCGGTAAATTTCTTATAGCTCCAACGACCTGTTGACGAAACGTTTGTTCCATTACCACCTGCATAGAATTTTTGCTCGTATGATTTGTTTGCATAATCGTAACTACCACGAACTTTAAATTTCAGGTGATCGGTGATGTCATAATCAACAGTCATGCTGGCAATAACACGTTTGGTTATATCTTCTTTGGGTTGTTTGTTCAGCAACCAGTATGGATTCGACTGATGGTGATCATCTACAAACCAGTTTTGCAGGTACATATTTCTTTCATCATCGAAGTACTGGTAATTTTCTTTGTAGTCGCTAAAATCTCTGTCGCGCGGGAAAAAGTACAGTCCGGTTAAAGGATTCAGGTAGTAACCAGCCGTATTACGGTTTTTGGCTTTTTCTGAAACCAACATTACATTGGAGCTTACTTTCACTTTGTCGTTAAATAATTTAGTCGACTGTTGAAACGAAACGTTGTTTTTCGAGTACTCGTTGTTAGGAATAACACCTGCAGCTGAAGTATTCCCAAACGAGAAGTAAGCTGTTGTTTTATCGTTGCCACCGCTAACTGATAACGAATTTACCAGATTATATCCTGTCTGGAAGAAGTCGTCAACATAATCACTGTCGTAATTCCCTTTTGTATACGACCAGCTTTCTTTTGTTCCTCCTTCACTTCCGTATGTAAACTGAAGATCAGGTGTTTTTGTGATGTTTTCGAAAATGGCACTTGAATTAAAGTTAACAGTAGTCTGTCCTTCTTTTCCTTTTTTGGTATTGATGATAACAACACCATTGGCTCCCTGGCTTCCATAAAGAATAGCAGCGTTGGCTCCTTTCAGAATACTGATACTTTCAATGTCATCAGGATTAATCTGCGATAGACCATCACCTTCGTCTGTTCCACCCCACATTCCAGACTGATTTCCTTTGCGGTTTACCATCGGAATACCATCGATCACATAAAGCGGATCGCTTGACTGACTCAATGAATGGTTACCCCTTAACACAGTTTTGGTAGAACCACCTGCACCTGAAACACTTTTCTTAATTTCAAGACCGGCAGTTTTTCCACTTAAACCACTCATAAAGTTAATGTCTCTGGCTTTCATCATTTCATCGCCAGTAACCTGTTGTGATGAATAGGTTAGCGTTTTTTTGTCGCGCTGAATACCCAGTGCTGTTACAACAACTTCATCAAGATTTTTAGTGTCAGTATTTAACACAATGCTAATTTCCGACTGACCGGTAAAAGTCAGCTCCTGTGTAAGCATGCCGATAAAGCTAAATACTAATACGTCGCCTTCTTTTAAACTCTTAAGTACAAAATCACCGTTTGTATTTGTAACAGTACCATTTGCAGTACCTTTTACCAATACGGTAACTCCCGGCAGAGAGAAATTGGAATCATCTGTTACTTTCCCTTTTAATTCGCTTTGCTGATCAACACCAGAGGCTAGCCCTGTGTAAACAGATAGGATTAAAGTGAAAATAACAGCAAATTTTGTGATAGAGAGCCATCCTTTACTTGTTTGATGACTGATCTTAAAGAAAGATTTTTCCATAAAATTTGAGTTAAGTTAAAATTTCTAAAATTTTGAACGATTATAGATCCAAATGCTTAATGGTGCGGTTAACTCTTGATTAATATGTAAATATTTTTTGTTAATAGCGATTAATTATGGATTAATAAGCCTGTATGGCGTTGGTAATGAGTTGGTAAGTGATGTATGTTGAACGTTGATCAAAATGAAACATTTTTTAACATTTCTGGTATTTACTTCCATTTAATAGCAGGATTTACCTAATTAATCGTTTTTTTGTATCAGTTTTAGTTGAATTATAATATGAAGATTCGCGGAATACTTTTACTTACTTTTTTTAATCTTTTTTCTTTAATCGGTTCGACAAACGATACCAGAGGATTATTATTTAATTCGAAGGAGGTTGGGCCGGAAAACCGTACTGGAATAGATATTACAAGAAAAGGTGAAATCCAGTACAATGGATCCTTTACCATTTCTTTTGATATTTCGATGCGGTTTTTAGCCGAACGTTATGGTTATATTTTTCAGTTGAAGGAAACAAAAGGTAAAAACAAACTTGACCTGATTTGCAAAATAGATCAGTTTTTCCCCGATCTGTTTATTCTTCATAACAAAAATGAAACGGATTTGAAAATTGGATTGGCACCGATCCACAACGAAATGACCAATAAGTGGTACCCTTTTCAATTAAAGGTGGATGCCAAATCGGGATTAGTAGAAATGAAGTTTGATAATATCGAAGTCAGAGATACAATTAATCTTCCTGAAAATTCCAAACTGGAATGGACTTTTGGAGTGGTTAACCGCTATGGATTCGATAATGATGAGGTTCCGCCAATGTCGATAAAAAACATTAAGTTTCAGGAAAACAATAGCCTTAAATATTATTGGCCGCTTTATCGCACAAACAGTCAATGGACAAAAGATTCTGTTTCGGGGAAAAAAGCACAGTTAATACATCCGGCCTGGAATATTAACAAACATCAGCGTTGGCAAAAACTAAAAAATCTTGAATTCTCTGAGTTTCCTCAAATTGCTTTCAATAAAGAGTCTGAAAGTATTTATTTCTTAATCAGGGGCGAGGGAATTGAAAAATATGAGTTAAACACCGACAACCTGTTTCATTACAACAGCATAGAAGGAAAACCGTATTACGAAGATGGACAACAGGTGGCATTTAATAGAGAAAATAAGTTGGTTGCCTATAGTTTTTATAAAGATAGAATATCGGTGTTTGATGAAAATTTGTTGCGTTGGAATAATAAAGAAGATACAATTCCTCCTTTGCCCAAATATTGGCATCATAATAAAATGCTACACCCCGTTGACAGTGTTTTAACCATTGTTTGCGGCTACGGTTTTTTCCAGTATTATAATCTGTTTCAGCAGTACGATTATAATAAGAAGGTGTGGAAAAACCTGGAAATGAAAGGTGATGAAATTTATCCGAGGTATTTGTCATCGCTTGGCCAGAGCAAAACGGATAAAAACAGATTTTATTTGTTTGGTGGTCTTGGAAACAAACAGGGCAGGCAAATTTTTGGACGAGAATTTTATTACGATTTATATCAAATTGATTGCGACTCGAACCATGTGACCCGACTATGGGAAAGTAATGACATTCCGGTGCTTGACTTTACTCCGGTAAATTCGATGATTGTTGATGATGAGGCAGGATGTTTTTATACACTGTGTTTCCCACACAACAAATTTTCTACTTATCTTCAGGTGTTAAAAGGAAATTTTAAGAACCCTGACTGGGAGTTTCTGGGTGATACCATTCCTTATAACTTTCACGATATAAAATCCTTTGCCGATCTTTATTATTGGGAAACGCATCACGAATTGCTGGCCATCACCTGTAATGAAAAGGAAAATGAAAAAGGGAATTTTGAAGTGGTTTTATATTCGCTGAATTTTCCTCCTGTAGAGCTGGATTCTGATACTTCCGTCATTTGTTCGGAAAACAAAACAAACCCATTGTTTCGTTTATTGCTAATGTTGCTGGTTATTGTATTTTTTGTTCTGCTTTTGTATTTCAGAAGAAAAAGCAGGCAAAAACCAGTTGATAAGAAAGCAGGTATTGTGCCCGCTGCTGAGAATCAAAGGTTAGTGCCATTCTCCGAGAAAGGAAGAATCCTGATGTTTGGCGGATTCCAGGTTTTTGATAGAAATAGCATAGATATTACTTACCGTTTTAGTCCAACGTTGAAGGAACTTTTTTTACTGTTGATTTTGCATACAGTGGATGGAAATAAAGGGATAACTTCAAAAAAAATACAGGAATATTTGTGGCCCGATAAATCAGATTTAAACGCAAAAAACAACAGAGGTGTAAACATTAAAAAGTTACGTCAGATTCTTGAAGATATTGGTGATGTTAAAATTACATACGATGGCAATTATTGGAAAATTAATCATGACGATGAGGTGTTTTGTGATATTGAATTCATAAAGCAACAGATTTCAAGAGAAATTGATGAATTCGCAATGAGTGGATTTGACAGTATGCTTTCTATATTGAGTCGTGGAAATTTACTGGTTAATATGGAATCGGATTGGTTAGATCAGATCAAAGATGATATAACAGGCCGGATTCTGAATCGTTTGGAAGAACTTTGTTCGTTGATTGAAATAAAAGGAAACGAAACAATACTACTTAAAATTGCCGATATCATTTTTACTTTCGACCAGGTGAATGAAACTGCTTTGGAGTATAAATGCCGGATTCTGAATAAACAGGGTAAACACAGTCTGGCACTTGAAGTGTACAATCATTACACGAAACTCTACTCCAGATTGTACAACGAAGATTTTAGTATGTCATTTAAAGATCTGGTGAAATAAAAAGTGCCGTAGTTTTACCAGGGCACTTAGCAATTTTACAATTCCGGAAATTTTGTTGGTTCCACTTCGCGCATCATTTCGTACACATTTCTGAAGAGACGTTCAACATTAGGTTTCGAAAAATATTCTCCGTCAATTCCGTAGGCTGGCCGGTGTTCTCTTGCAGGTAATGTACGTGGTGCAGTATCCAGGTAGTTAAATGCTTTTTGTTCTTCCATAACTTTTTGCATCATATATGCGCTTGCACCTCCCGGAACATCTTCATCCATAAAAATTACTTTATTTGTCTTTTTTACCGACTCCAATATAACATGATTTACATCGAAAGGCATTAAGGTTTGCACATCGATTACTTCAATAGATATTCCTTTAAAATCTTGTAATAATTTGGCTGCTTTTACTGCGTGGTGTACATTCCATGCGTAGGTAACCACTGTCACATCGGTTCCTTCAATCATAATTTCCGGTACGCCAAGCGGAACTTTATACTCGCCATGATTTGCCGGAAGTTTTTCTTTTACGTTGTACCCTTTCAAAGGTTCAATAACTATGGCCGGGTCGTTTCCTTCTAAAAGTATGTTGTAAAAACCGGCAGCCTGTGTCAGGTTGCGCGGAACGCACAAATACATTCCGCGTAACGATCCCAGTAACATTTGCATGGGCGAACCGGCATGCCAGATGCCTTGCAACTGGTGTCCGCGTGTACGTACAATTAAGGGGGCAGCTTGTTTCCCTTTGGTACGGTATTGCAAGGTCGCCACATCGTCGCTTAACTGCGACTGTGCATAAATCAGGTAATCCAGATACTGGATCTCGGCAATGGGCCGGAATCCTCTCATAGCCAAACCAATTCCCTGCCCAATAATGGTAGCCTCCCGAATTCCGGTATCCGAAACACGGTCGATTCCGAACTTTGCCTGCATGCCTTTCATGCCCTGGTTTACTCCGCCTAATTTACCTGTGTCCTCGCCAAATGTGACCAGGTTCGGATATTTTTGAAACAGGATATCAAAGTTTTTATTTACTACTTCAGAGCCATTTACATCCACAGAACCGTCATCATACTTAACAGGATTACTTTCAATGTTTAAAGCTGAATCTTTACCGGTGCGGTACAAATTACTGTTGTAGAATCCTGCAGTTCGCTCTTCAAATTTTTTTATCCAGGTTTGCAACTCTTTACGTTCTTCCTGCAAGTCGGGGATTAAATGGATTTCAAGATTTAATCGTTTGGCAAAACTTACATGTGACCTTCGTGTGGGGAAAATCTTTTTGGTTACTTTTTCAAATCGGCGTAAACTTTGTAACTCTGTTTTTTTATCCAGTCGAACCAATATGTCTTTTAATATTTCTCTTTCTTTTAGAAAACCATCAGTATAATTTTTCCAGGCTATATTTTTGGCATCTTTAGCGTGTTTTTTTGCCGATTTTTCAATCTCAACCAACATGTCAACATCAGCAATCCCTGTTTCTAAAAGCCATTTGCGCATTTGGGGTACGCTATCGTATTCATTTTCCCAGGCAAGTCGTTCCTTGGTTTTGTAGCGTTCGTGCGATCCCGAAGTGGAGTGTCCTTGGGGTTGTGTAACTTCGTATATATGAAATACAACAGGCGTGTGGTTTTTTCGGCAAAAGTCGATTCCTTCTTTAAAAGTATTTATCAGTCCGGGGTAATCCCACCCTTTGCACTTAAGTATTTTTATTCCGTTGGTTTCTTCTTCTTTCTCAAAGCCTTTTAAGACTTCCGAAATGCTTGATTTTGTGGTTTGCAAATCAATAGGGACACTTATTCCAAAACCATCGTCGTAAACGGCCACAGCAAGTGGAACCTGCATAACCCCGGCAGCGTTTATCGTTTCAAAAAATATTCCTTCCGAAGTACTGGCATCGCCAATGCTACCAAACGCTACTTCATTTCCTGTAACATTGTTGTTTAAATTATTTTTCAGATCGGGGCGCTGCCGAACAATTTTTGAGGCCTGTGCCATTCCCAATAAACGTGGCATTTGTCCCGCAGTCGAAGAAATATCGGAGGCAGAATTGTATTGAAATGCCAGGTTTTTTATTTCACCTTCTTCATTAATATTGGGTGTGCTAAAGTGGTTGTTAAAATTCCGACCGGCAGTTGACGGATTTATTTCTTCGTCGGTATCGCCATAAATCATCGAAAAAAACTCTTCGGGCTGAAGTAAGCCAAGCGCCAGCATAAAAGTCTGATCGCGGTAGTAGCCCGATCGCCAGTCGCCTTTTTGAAAAGTTTTGGCATAAGCAATCTGAGCTACTTCTTTGCCGTCGCCAAATATTCCAAAATGTGCCCGTCCGTTATGAACTTCGCGACGACCCAGTATACTCAATTGGCGGCTTAAATAAGCTATGTAATAATCCTCAAGTGCTTCTTTCGTAGATATTTTCTTTTTAGTTGTCAATGCAGTCTTCTCAATAATCATATAAAATATTTTCCGTCTTAATTTGTCTGTAATCGCAAGAATAACGTTTTTACTGGGGTTTTGTTCGAATTGTTTTTTATTCTGAGAGGTTTTAATATCCAATAAAAACAGGTATTTTTAGAATCTAAATCAACGCTAAAATTATACCTGAAATGAATCGTTTTATTCCCTTTTTTTTATTTGTAAGTATCGTTCTTTTGATGGTAGCTTGTTCTTCTGCTAAAACTAATTTTTATGTTTCTCCCAGTGGAGATGATGAAAACTCAGGGAGCAAACTTGATCCGTTTTTAACCATTGAAAAAGCCAAAGAGGCTCTTCAACAGTCCATTGAAAAAGACTGTGCTGAAGATCGTACTATTTGGTTGGCAGATGGTTATTACGAGATTGAAAAACCAATTGTTTTTGACGCTACTGACTTTGGAACCCGGGTGTGTAAAATATCCATCAAAGCTGAAAACGAAGCGAACCCGGTTATTTCGGGTGGCAAGCTGGTAAAATCATGGACTAAAAATGAAGATGGTTTGTGGGTGGCAAATTTAAAGATTGATAAAGCTCCGCGCGAACTTTTTATTGAAGGTAATAGGGCTATAAGAGCACGGTTCCCAAACGATGATTATTTGAGAGTGAAAAAAGTGGGTGATGACCGACGAACTCATTTCTATTTTGACGAAAATGAATTTCCTCTTCCTCAAAAAGTAAAGGATGTGGAACTTGTTTTACTACATGACTGGTCGATTTCGAGAATTGCAGTAAAGGAAATTGATACGGAGAAAAATAAACTCACGGCTGTTGATTCAATTGGAGCAAAAAAACCGGAATTTTTTAATCTTGATCACTGGGAACAAAATCCACGCTATTTTTTAGAAAACGATCTTGCATTTCTGGATGCTGACTACGAATGGTATTTTGATGGTGACAAAGGAAAAGTATTTCTGAAATTACCAGAATCTCAAACTCCTGATTTTTTACAAATAGTGGTTCCGGTTTCTGAGGGACTGATACAGATCGCAGGAGCTGAAAATGCCACTTTAAAAAATATCAGTTTTGAAGGAATAACTTTTCAGCATTGTGCCTGGCAAATTCCGGAAATGGGTTACTGTGGAGTGCAGGCCTGTCATTTCGATTCGCGTCCGGTCAAACAGGGATGGTCGGTTGTTCCTGCAGCTGTTGGAGTTGAATGGGCAGAAAATATTTCGTTCAATAATTGTGCGTTCGAAAACCTGGGTACATCCGGGCTTTGGTTTTCCACCGGTTGCAAAAACTGCAGTGTCTCAAATTCCGATTTTATTGATATTGCCGGAAATGGAATTATGATAGGTGAGGGGCGCGATCGTTTGTCCGATGGGAAAGTATGGTGGCAGGAAGTGCCGGAACAGGTAGCAACGGGGAATACAATAGAGAATTGCTCGGTGACCGAATGCGGTACCCAATTTTATGGTGCGGTTGGAATTTGGTGCGGATTAACAGCGGAAACAACCATTCGAAACAATACGATTTTTAAGCTGCCTTACACCGGCATATCAATCGGCTGGATGTGGAGCCCGGTTCCGACTCCTTGCCGCGATAATAGTATCGATGGCAACCACATTCATCACATTCTGAATACGCTTAGCGATGGCGGTGGAATTTACATGCTGGGATTACAACCCGGTAGTAAATTGATAAATAATCATATTCACGATGTAAAAATAAATGCCGGACGCGCCGAGAGTAACGGAATGTTTTTGGATGAAGGAACCACTGATGTTGTGGTAGCCAATAACCTCATATACAATATTGCCAAATCACCACTTCGTTTTCATAAGGCAACTACTAATTTGGTTAAAGAGAACTACCTTTTCTGTACCAACGAAAATCCTCCCATTCGTTATAATCGAACAAATGAAGAAGACATCGAACAGGTGGATAATAAAGTGTTTAACGAAAGCGATTTAAACTACAGTTCAGAGCTTAAGAGTGCAATAAATAAAATTCTGAATGGTACACTTTTCGACGAATAGTATTTTACAGAAATACATCAAAATCCGGTTTATGTAAGATTATCGACATCGAATTACAACGTCGATCTGATTCTTCCATCCAATTTTGAGAATAAACACTTCAAAAATATTGGATCCAATTAGGTTAAACCGGTAATTTTGGAGTCTTAAAAAAAAGTAAAGAAATCAATTATACCCATATATCATGTTCAAAAATTTCAGTTTACTGTTTTTAGTAGTTTTAGTTTGTACGTCCATATTTGCACAGGACATAAAAGAGTGGGAAGATCCTGCCGTTTTTAATATCAATCGTACTGATCCACATGCCAGTTTTTTCCCTTTTGAGAATGAAAGACTGGCCTGGGATAATAATAAAAATGAGTCGACATATTTTCAGTCGTTAAACGGCATTTGGAAATTTAATATTGCCACAAATCCGGCCGGCCGGCCGGTTGATTTTTACAAAACAGATTTTGATGTAAGCAACTGGGCCGATATTAAAGTGCCTGCCAACTGGGAGCGCCAGGGATTTGATACAGCCATTTATGTAAATACAAGGTATCCGTTTTGGATGATTGTAGACGAACGTCCAAATCCTCCGAATATTCCGCATAATTACAATCCGGTTGGAAGTTACCGGCGTAATTTTACAATTCCGGAAGATTGGGATGGCCGCCAGATTTCAATACATTTTGGGGCTGTAAAATCGGCTTTCTACATTTGGGTAAACGGCAAAAAAGTAGGGTACAGTGAAGGTTCAAAAACTCCTGCCGAATTTGATCTGACAGAGTTTATTCAGCCCGGAGAAAATACGCTGGCCCTGGAAGTGTATCGCTGGAGCACCGGCAGTTACCTTGAATGCCAGGATTTTTGGAGAATTAGCGGAATAGAACGAGATGTTTATTTGCTGGCCACTCCAAAAGTTCATATTCGCGACTTTTTTGTGCTTGCAGGTTTAGACGAGAACTATAAAAACGGAACTTTCTCGCTGGATGTTGAGCTACAAAACTACACCGGAACAAGCGCAGGAGATTACACCGTAGCTGCAAGTGTTTACACACTCGATAAAAGTAAAAAGCTTATCGATTTATCTGCCACCTCAACTGTTGCAGAAAAGGCAACCATGTTTCAGTTTAATGCCAAAGTCGATGATCCTGAAAAATGGTCGGCAGAGCAACCCAACTTGTACAAATTGATTGTTGTTTTAAAAGATGCCGGGGGAAATACTGTTGAAGCACTTTCGCAAAATATTGGTTTCCGCACAGCCGAAATTAAAAACGGCCAGTTTATGGTGAATGGGAAAGCCGTGTATGTAAAGGGAGTAAACCGTCACGAGCATGATCCGGATGAAGGACACGTGATCAGCCGCGATATGATGTTAAAAGATATTCAGCTGATGAAAGAATTTAACATTAATACAGTGCGTACCTGCCATTATCCTGATGATCCTGAGTTTTATGCGCTTTGTGATTTGTACGGATTGTATGTGATTGATGAAGCCAATATTGAATCGCACGGAATGGGATACGGCGAAGCCAGTCTGGCCAAACACGAAGAGTGGGGACCCATGCATCTGGATCGTACACACCGGATGGTGGAACGTGATAAAAACCATGCTTGTATAGTTACCTGGTCGCTTGGAAACGAAGCCGGCGACGGTATTAATTTTGTTGCCGATGCCAAGTGGATAAAAGAGCGCGATCAAAGTCGTCCGGTGCAGTACGAACGTGCCGGGTTGGCCGATCACACAGATATTTTCTGCCCGATGTATATGAGCGTTGAAGGTGTAATAAATTACGCAAAAGGAAATCCTGATCGCCCCTTAATTCAATGTGAATATGCACATGCAATGGGAAACAGCTGTGGTGGATTACAGGATTACTGGAATGCCTTTGAAGAGTATCCGGCTTTGCAGGGCGGTTGTATTTGGGACTGGGTTGACCAGGGATTGCGCGAAGTAGATGAAAAAGGACGAATGTATTATACCTATGGTGGCGATTATGGTACCAACAAACCCAGCGATAATAGTTTTTGTTTAAACGGTTTGGTAAATCCCGATCGGCTTCCAAATCCACAGTTGTGGGAAGTAAAAAAGGTGTATCAGAATATTTCGATAAAAGCAGACGATTTAACTGCCGGAAAATTTACGATCAGGAACAAATACTTTTTTACAAATCTGAAAGAATTTAATTTAGTTTGGACTGTAAAAAGTGCTGAAGGAATTGTTGCACATGGTATGGTGCCTGATTTGAATGTGGAACCACTGGCTGAAAAATCATTTAGCATTTCGTTGCCTGAATTACAACAACCTAAAGCCGGGCAAAGTTATATCTTGAAATTTTCGGTAATCACTGAAAATCGAAAAGGTTTGGTAAAAGCCGGGCACGAACAGGCCTGGGAAGAATTTGAATTGCCGGTACAAGCCGCTGATTTTGTTACAATGGAAAATAGAGGTGAAATCTCAGTTCAGCAAAACAACAATAAACATGTTGTTTTAGGCGAAAATTACCAGTTAATCATTGATTCAAAAACAGGTATTATTTCATCGTATATCATTAACGGGAAAGAGACCATGAAACAGGGACCACTATTAAACTTTTTCCGTCCTCCAACAGAAAACGATATTCGCGACAGGAATGGATTCAGAGTTTGGAACCAGGCTGGTTTGGATAAGTTGGAACAACTGGCACAAAATGCGGAAATAAAAAATCAAGCAGACGGAAGTGTTTTACTGATTTTCCCTGTTACTTTAAAAAGCAACGCTACTGAATTTACAGCTGTTATGCGGTACCATATTTTCGGCGACGGAACATTTAATATTTCAAGCGAAGTTAATTTGCCTGCTTCTATAGCCGCAGTAGCCAAGGTTGGTTTGCAAATGAAAATGAAACGTTCGTATAACCAAGTTAGCTGGTATGGTTTGGGAGGCGTTTCAACGTATCCTGACCGAAAAAGTGGTGGTAAATTCGATTTTTACTCAACAACTGCTGAAGAGCTTTATGACCATAACATTGTTATTCCGCAGGAAAATTGCAATCAATCAGGAGTACGCTGGGCTTCGGTGTCGAATAGCGAAGGAAATGGATTTTTGATGAGCGGTTCAGGCGACATGAATTTCAGCGCTTATCCGTATGACGATGCTGATATGACAAAAGCACGACACTTGAATGAGTTGGATGAAGCTGATTTTGTGACAGTTAATTACGATGCGTTAGTTACCGGTCTGGGAACTGCAACTTGTGGCCCCGGAATTTTACCGCAGTATGTGGCAAAAAGTGGTATTTATCGATTCGATGTTACGTATACTCCTGTACAGTTTCAACAAAAAAGCATATTTGAGTATGCCGGTGAGAAGTACCCTGTGGTCGAACTTTTAGTTGCTCAGGCCCCGGTTTTACAACAAAATGAAAATGGAGTAATTTCAGTAAGCAGTTCTGAAAAGGCTGATCTTTTTTATGCAGTGAATGATGAGAAATTTAAAGCTTATAAAAGACCGTTCGAACTAAAAAAAGGTGGGAAGGTAACTGTTTATGGAAAAGTTAAAGGGAAAATGAACAGCAACCGGGTGATTCAGTATTTTGAACTGAGCAAAGAAAAGTGGACAGCAACAGCCGATTGCAGTTACGAAGGTGAAGGGCCTGAGATGGCCATCGATAATGATCCGGAAACCATCTGGCACTCCGATTGGACGGACGAAAAATTGGTTCAGCCACACTTTTTGCAAGTTGATATGGGTGAGATGCTGAATGTAAGAGGTTTTAGTTATTTACCGCGACAAGATCAGTTTAACGGGCGAATTGCTTCTTATAATTTTGAAGTAAGTACAGATGGTAAAAACTGGGAGACGGTGGTTGAAAAGGGGAGATTCGGATATTCAAGCGATCGACAGGAGAAAATGTTCGAAAAGGAATATAAAATACGCTTTTTTAGGATAACGACTTTGCGCGAAGTACGTCGAAGTTTTTACAGTTCAATTGCCGAAATTGGCGTAATCTTGTAGTAAAATAAATTAGTAAAAGGTGCAAAAATCAATTCATATTATTGGACTGTTTATCGCAATCTTATTTTTTGTGATCAACGATGCCCGGGCCCAGAACAATACCTTTGGCGCGTATACAATGGAGGAGTTTGACTTTCAGGGAAGAGCGGCTAAAATTGTATTTCCTGAAAAAGCAAACGAAGCAAGAAACTGGATATGGCGGGCCCGGTTTTGGGGACACGAACCTCAAGCTGATCAGGCACTGCTCGATAAAGGATATCATGTTGTTTATGTTGATGTGGCCGGACTTTTCGGAAATCCGGAGGCAGTTACGATATGGAATAATTTTTATGATTTTGTACGCGAAAAATATGATCTAAATCCAAAAACCGTTCTGGAAGGAATGAGCCGGGGTGGTTTAATAATTTACAATTGGGCCGCACAAAATACAGACAAAGTGAGTTGTATTTATGCCGATGCCCCGGTTTGCGACATTAAAAGCTGGCCGGGTGGTTTATACAAAGGAAAGGGGAGTCGGGTCGATTGGGAGTCCTGTCTGAAAGCTTATGATTTAGATGAAAAATCGGTGAAGCGATTTAGGGGAATTCCAATTTATACTTCGAGAAAAGTGGCAAAGGCGAATATTCCTGTAATGCATATTTGCGGCGATGCCGACGATGTGGTTCCACTTGAGGAAAACACAAAAAAACTGGAAAAACAATTTAAAAAGACAGGTGGAGAGATGGAGTTGATAGTTAAGAAAGGTATAGGTCATCATCCTCACTCTTTAAAAGATCCAAAACCAATAGTTGATTTTATTGTAAAGAATTCAGCCGATTAAAATTTCAAATAATAGTTGTAGTTTGGGTAGAAGCCCGACTATAACTATTTTGCGGAGTAATTCGAAAATGAAAAAGCTATACTTATTTACCGATGGAAGTGTGCATGTTCAGTCAAAAATTGGATATGGTGCCTGCTTGCTTGTGTCAGAGGATGAACTTGCGGCCGGAAATCTAAAACACCGTGTTCAAACCAAACGATTTGAGAATACTTCATCGACAAAACTGGAATTACAAATGCTGCTGTGGGCTTTGTCGGAAATAAAAACGGCAGCAAAAAAAATAATTGTTTATACCGATTCGCAAACTATTGCCAGGCTGCCGGAACGCCGTAATCGATTGGAAAAAAGCAACTTCCGTTCGAAAAAAGGAGAGCTTTTAAAAAACGTTGATCTTTATCAGGAATTTTACAAGATTATTGATGGTATTGAATACGAGATAGTGCAAGTGCAGGGGCATCAACCATCGCGGCAAAAGAATTCCGTTGAGCGGATTTTTACATTTGTAGATAAGGCTTCGCGAAAGGCTTTGCGTAAGGAGATGGAAGACTTAAAGTAACTCTGCAGTCGCTTTACAAAAATGCATTTACCATTGTAAAGTTAATCCCGTGTTTTACATACACCGTTTGTACGCCCAATCGGCCTACTTCTTCAATGTTTCGGTATTCATCGTCGAAAAATACAGTATCGGAATAGGGAATATTAAAGTGCTATTGAATAGCTTTAAAATGTTTGATTTTCCTTCGCTCAGTAAATTATGTTGAGAGTTCGATTAAAATATCAAGGGCACGAAACTGAATTCGCGCCCTTGTTTATTATGTGTTTTTGCTTCTGTTCCAATTTGGATTTTAGGCATTTAACAGCATACTAACCTGGGATTCCACCCATTCCGAATACCATGGCCAACAGTGCAACGGTTTCGATGATACCCATTGCAGCAATGTACATACCTGCACCTTGTTTGTCGTCAACAGCCAGGTTTGAACAAGCTGCTGCACCTGCTTTACCCTGCATAATTGCTGACGCTGCAATGGCAATACCAACAAAAAATGCCCAAATCATTTGGTTGGGGTAGCTGTCAGGACTAAGGTTTGCACCGCTCATCGCATTCATAAAAATCATACCGTAAATTACCTGGCTCAATGGCATACCCACCATTGCCAATGCCAGCGACGGAAGTTTTTTCTTGTCTTTGATTGATTGTTTCCAAAGCCCCATAGCGCCCATGGCGGCAATTCCGGTTCCGATTGCTGAACCTACACCTGCTATCCCTAATGCAATGGCGTGTCCGCCAAAGCCTGTTACTGTTGTCGATAAAATTGTTGTTAAAGTCATATTATTCTACTTTTTAAGATTTTGTTTTTTTATTTTAAAAGGATTGTATTTATTGCCCGAGAACTCTACATCAGCATGTCCGGCATATTCAAGCATATTTAGTCGTACACCATGCACAATTACGGCCATAGCAGCTAAAATCATGTTCAGTCCGTGTCCGAGTACCAGAATAATAACGGCTCCAATTCCCGAAGCAAGGGTTGTTACCCCATCACCAATGGCCATTTGGTTAAAGCTTGAAGCCATCAATACTGTTGATAATCCCACGGCATATAGTCTGATGTATGAAATAATATCGGAAAATCCGTTAATGATACTCAATGGTAAATCTCCGAGTGAAGACAGAAGGCCTTTGAAAAAACTTGTTCCGGGTTTTGAGAAAAAAGCCACAAGTACAGCACCTCCAATAAATAACCACATCATTATTGCGGGGGCCGGAATCGAAAGTACCATCTGACTAACTACAAAATATAGTCCCCAGATGATGGATACCCATCCCAGTTGTGCAATGGCTTTTACGCTGTAATGAAATTTCCAGGCGGTTTGCAAATGACCAATGGTAAGATGAATGGCACCTATTAAGAACATAAGTTTTTGAATAAATACCGTGTCGCCACCAAAACTTGCCAGCTGTGTTACTTTAAGTTCTCTTAAAACCGGTATATCGGCAATTGCTTCGGCACCAAAATAGGTTCCGGTCAATATTCCCCAAATCATTATCGAAGATGAAAGGGTATACATTAATGCAAAATCCACTTTTTTAATGAATTTCTGTTTGCGGTGTACCAACAAAGTAACGAGTAAGAATACCAACCCATAGCCAGCGTCACCAACCAGAATGCCTGTAAAAAAGGTAAAGAATATCATAAATACCCTTGATACATCCATTTCCCGGTAACCAGGAACCAGCCCCATGAAATTCATCACCGGCGTTATTCGTTCGGCCCATTTCGAGGTACGGACAAGTGTCGGAACTTCGTCCATTTCTTCTTCCAGGGGTTCTTCAATTACGTACCCCCAATGATGTTCTTCTGCAGTTTCTACAAACTGATCAACCGCATCAACAGGCAAAAATCCTTTCCAAAAGCGCACCTGGTTATCGATTGATATTCCACCAAACTGAACATTACGTACATCAAACCGGCGGATTCGTTCCTGAAGTGCATCTTCCAACAGATTTTTCTGTGTATTCAGCGCAGCCATCAACCCTTCGATATGATCGAGTTCTTCATCTGTAATGGCAATCAGATCAGTTAATTCATCGTACTGTTCCACCGGAATTTCAACTTCCAGGAAAGGTAACTTTTCATTTTCATCCGACGAAACCAAAGCAATACGGTAAGTGGTTTCATCTTTACCTACCAGTTGTATGTCTTCGCGTTTGCTAACTAATTTATATTCTTTTTCATCGAGTTTATACAGTCGGATTGAAACTCCTTTTTCGCGCAGTTCATCAACGTCGGCTAAAGAAATCGTTCCCCAGGTATTGTACCATTGAACGGCACGAATATGTTCCTGTTTTTTGTCTTCAAAATAAATACGACTGTGTTCTGAATCCAGAACCTTTTCCATCATTTCAATTGCTCCGCGCTCGTTTTCGATGTAAACCGAATAATCAATCGGAACCGGATCCGGAACAGGTGTTTTATCGTATCTGCTCAAAATTGAAATGGCTTCCTGCAATTGTTTTATGCGGGCATCTACTCGTTCAATTGACTCGTGTTTTGCCGGCTGAAAAGGTGCCACATGCACAACGCCAAGTTGTCCCAGAAGTGTTAAATCGGCATCAACATCTTCTTCTGCATCAGGCAAAAAAAGAATCAGCTTTTTCATTTTGGTAATCATGATGCTGCCTCCTCTCTTTTTTTAGTTTTTACAACCTTGGCCGTTGCGATTGTCAAACGCTCGTCGTCCTGTAATTTTTGCCCGATTTTACGAATCGCCATTTGAGCATTCGGAATTCGTCGGTTTTCGAATAGTTTTACCCTTGCGCGAACCTCTAATAATTCTTCTTCTAAAAGTTCTATCTGATCTTGTAAACACTTGATCTCAGCCATAAGCTGAAGTTGCTCCTGCATAAGTAACACGGCGTCATCCACCCACAAAGGTGTTTCTTCGCCGGTTGGCATTACGTTAAAATCAACTCTTTCGAATTGCTGAACGCGTACTCCGGCCACATCAACAGGTTGTGTAATTATTTCGTGTACCGAAATAAACGAATTTATATCCACCCACGAGTCGCTCATTACTGCAACCCAGGGTGTGGCTTTCTTTTCGTTCTTTTCAATGGCTTCGCGAATGCGTTCAATGTTTTCAGCAATGGAATTTATGGTTGCAATCAACGATTTTTCCATGGCTTCAAACAAGGGCAGCATGCGCAACGAAACCTTGAGGATTTTCTTCTGCCGGGCACGTTCTGTTTTCGTATATTTTATCTTTACTCCTGCCATTGCTCCTCCTTCTTTTTCGCTGGATTAACTACCGATGCCAATATTTTGGAACCTTTTTCAGTGTTAAAGGAATCTAACCTGGTAAGAATCTGCAGTTTTAATTTATACACCAAAACTTCGGTTAAGGTGAATGTTTTTCCTGCTTCAATTGAATCAAGTTCTTCCCACTGCCATTTTAAAATATCCATTTCGCGTTCGAACGGATTTTTTGCCAGAATCGTTTTGGGGAGTGCTGAAATTCTCGGACTTCGTCGTTGGGTTTTTGCATGCCTTATTTCAGAAATATCTTCTTTTAAGCCGGTAAACATTGCGCTGAACTTTTTTAATTCCGCTTTTGTCGAATTCAACGACATGTTTTGAATGTCAATCGCTTCCAGCTTTGCAAAACTTTTCCGATTTAACTGGCTTTTTGCATCGCTTGTAAACTCCTCCATCGAAATTGGCGGAGATTGCCCAAAACTAAGCGACGGCAAACTGCACATTAAATAAACGAGGTTCGACATATTTATTCCTCCGAATTTTGAGTGATTCGTTTTACGAGGTCTTTATTTAACAGCGAAAATAATCCGTCTTCCACATCTTTTGCGCTTAAAACAAACTGTACACCCTCTTTTTCAGAAGAGCTCACTACAATTTTTGCTTCGTTTTCTTCCAGAATTTTTAATTCAACTTTATCGGCAAGGGCTTGTTTTTGCAAAAATGCTTCCATGTCTTTTACTGTATCGGCTTTAATCGATAAGGTTTTCTTCCCGTCAATCGATTCAACAACAGCTTTTACGATTTCCTGTAAATATTGCTTTTCAGAAAACAAGGTTTCGGTTTGCTTTCCAAACACTGATTTTAAATGTTTGAGAATGGTTATTTTAGTTGCCTCAACCATATCGCGCGATGCCTGAACAATGGCTGCCTGTGCATTTTTTTCAATCTGTGCCGCACTGCTTTCTGCGTCCTTAATTATTGTTTCGCTTTCCGCTTTGGCTTTTTTTACAATGTCGGCAGCTTGTTTTTTGGCTTCTGATATAATGCGTTGTTTCTCTTCTTCACCGGCATTAATTCCCTGTGACTTTAATTTGGAAACAATTCCCTGTAGATTCTCTTTATTTTCTTTCATTCGTTCTTTTTTTTTTGGATTGTTAATTTTTGGACTATGCTGAATTAATACTACTCCAGACGAAGTTTAATTTTTCTCCCAATACTGGTCAATCAATTTTTTACTTAGTCCTGTCTCGGTAGGATTAAAGTGTCGGCGTAAAACATCCCAGCACATATCAATCGCATCTTCCAGTTGAATTGGCTCTCCAAAAGGTTCTTCAATGTTGTTGATAAAGTCGGTTCTGTATCGAAGCAGTTTTTGAGAGAATGGGTCGTTAGCCGCTCCAACTTCAGCAGCCTCGTAGGCCTTTTCGGCATCGGCAAGCAACGAAGCCATAGCCGTCATAATTGAACGGTGGTCGTTTCGGGTGTTGCCGTTAACCTGTTGTTTCAAACGCGAAAGCGAACGTGCCAGTTTTAATTTTCCATTTTCCAAAAAGAATTGTCCCTCGGTAATATAACCGGTGTTATCCGGAACCGGATCTTCGAGCGATTCAAGTGTTGTTGCCCCGATAATTGTAATCGAACCGGCGCCTTCTATATCGGCTGCTACCTCGTAACGTTTTGCCAATTCAGAATATAGCGAGCCCGGGTAACCTTGTAACGAAGGAATCATATCCTGGTAGTTGGCCACATTTCTTAATATGTTCGACCAGTTGGTCATGTCGGTAAGAAGTACCAATACATCTTTCCCCTGGTCTGAAAATTCGCGTGCAACACTTAACGCAACATCAGGTAACATTAATCCTTTAATTTGCGAGTCGCCAGCCAAGTGAGTAAACATTATTGTTTTATCCATATTTCCCGATTTCGAAAGCTCGTCTTTGAAATAATGATACTCATCGAATTTTAACCCGATACCGGCAAAAATAATTACATCGGCCTGTGCTCCTTTTGCAATCTGTGAAAGCAAACGGTTATATGGTTCTGTTGGTCCGGCAAAAATTGGAATTTTCTGCGATTTTACGAGTGTATTAAATACATCGATCATTGGGATACCTGTCCATAAAGGTTGTTTCGGTACCAAACGAACGGTTGGATTTAAAGTATCTAAACGTGTAGATAATTGTTTTTCGAAGATTACCTCGGGTCCTCCGTCAGATACGTTTCCAACCCCATCGAAACTTCGGCCCAGCATGTTGTACGAAAAACCGGCTGTTAACGGAACTTCGTGCATGCGTATTTTCGTTTTTGTATTTAAGCCCTGTGTCCCGTTAAATACCTGGAAACGGGTACTGTCTTCGGTTATATTAATGGCTTTGGCAAATGAAAGACTCTGGTTGTTTTGAGCGTTCAGAAGCTCTACCACGTGATTTAATGCAACACCCGGATTTCCTTCTACTGAAATCAATGCTTTACCAACTTCGCTAATTCTATTTATTTCTTTTCGTATCATAGTGCATATTCTTCTTGTAAAACAAATTCTTCAATTTTCGCAGGCAGAGCAGCCAGCTGCTCTTCGTTTTTGGCAGTACTGTTCCAGTCTTTCCACCACTGACGAAGCTCATCGAATTTAGTTTTAATCATTTCTTTTAGTTGTTCATCATCCTTGCCTTCTGCATTAAAATTAATTGGAGTGTCGATAAGATTCTGAACCGCTGTATTGATTATTTTTAGGCGCTCGGGACGTGTACAGGCATCCAGATCGTGAAATGCATTTTGTTGCAACACACAGAAATCGATGGTTAATCCTTTTTGAAATACCACGTATTTATCTGTTGGTACTTTTTTAAGTCCAATTGTACTGATTGTTTGATCGATAGCATTTGATTCGTGGAGTGTTTGTAACATTTTTTCACGGTCGGCATACGAAATAAAGCTGTCATAAACCGATGTAGTGTAGGATAATGGGTCGATGGCCGGGTATTTTTTTGCATCGGCACGGTCTTGGGACAACCCCCAGAAACCACCTGTTGAATCCATTGTGGCTTGTGTTACCGGTTCTTGGAAATTACCACCCGCTGGCGAAACAGTTCCAATAAATGTTAACGAACCACCTGACCCTGAATCGGCCCCGGCACGCTGATACATCCCTTTAATCTGATCCGGAATATCCATTGGGAAAGCCTCCGGTCCCGGAATATCTCCCTGGCGTCCACTGCGCTCGCGAAGTGCTTGTGCCCAGCGCGAAGTCGAATCTGCCAGAAGAATAACATTGAATCCCAGGTAGCGATAATATTCACCAACTGTTAAAGCAATAAATACACTGGCCTCTCGTGCAGCAACGGGCATCGAACTGGTATTCCCAAAAATACACATTCGGTTCATTAACGATTCTCCTGTTGAAGGATCATCCAGTTCTGCAAAATCTTTAAATACCTCAACTGCTTCACCGGCACGTTCGCCGCAGGCTGCCATTATAATAATATCGGCAAGCGCATATTTACATAAGGCGTGCTGCAGAACGGTTTTTCCGGCACCAAAAGGACCCGGATTACCAACAGTACCCCCATAACTAACCGGAGCAAGTAAATCGATTACCCGAACACCTGTCGAAATGGTTTTCTTTGGTATCGCACGTTCTTTAAAAGGAATAGGCGTTTTTACCGCCTGACGAAAAACAAGTTTTAAATCATGACTCTTTTGGTGTTCGTCGATTACCGTAGCAACAATCTGGGTAATATTTACCGAACTTTTTTCGATTATTTGTTTTACCTGGCATTTGCCAAAGTTAAAGGGTACCAATATTTTGTGCTCAAATCTTCCTTCCGGAACTGAACCTATTGCATCTCCTCCCACAACTTTATCGCCTGGTTTTACAAAGGGAGTAAAATCCCAAAGCTGTTCTTCATCAAGAGCCGGGGCTTTCATCCCCGGTTTCAAATAAGGATCTTGCTTTCCGAGGGGGTAGAGGGCATTTTGTAAACCATCCCATATACTTGTTAAAAGTCCTGGGCCTAAAAGCACTGAAAGGGGTGTTCCTGAAAACTCGACGGCATCACCGATTTGTGCACCGGTTAAATCCTCAAACACTTGCATTTCAACAATACCTGCATCTGCATTTTTAGGATCTGCCGATATTTGCAGTACTTCTGCCTGAAGCAATTTTCCATCAACCGCAATCTCAGCTGTTTCTCCCATAATAACATCGTCGTAAAAGCGTGCCTTAACGAGCGAATCTTGTATGGAAATTAGTTTTCCTATTCGTTTTGTTTTCGTATCGTTCATATTTAAGTACTTTTTTTAATGATTTGCAATAAATTCAAATTTTTGTCAGAAGATACAAATAGCAGTTTATCTTTAACATTTATTATAAATCTTCGTTATTTATATTCTAAATTATAACCTTTTTTTAACAAATAATTTGTCAATCAGTTCATTACGATTTTTTCTGTACCATAGTTCAAGCTTTCTTTAATCTTTGCTATTCCGATAAATATAGAATGTTCGTAATGGCCTGGTAATTTGGTGCTTGTGTTAATGTAATCTGATTAATAAAATAGCTGATTATTGCTGTAATCGAATTATTTAAAATAGTTGGTGCACAAATTATTTGAGCTGGATAGTTTACCGCAATTTTTATACCATTACGAGAAAAATGAAACTGTTTATGGAATGAGCATTTTGAAAACTCTTTAAAAAAAAGTGGCATCCTGGTTAAGGATGCCACTTTTTTTATTCTTTCATTTCCTTTCGTGGCAGGAAAATGTATGTTTAATCCAGTATGATTTTAATGCAGTTATTCAATTGCAATTTCGTCAACAAATAACCATGCAGGTTTTCCTTCGCCGGCATGACCTTTTGGACAAAGACCAAAGTTCTTAATAGTTACTTTTACATACTGCGCTTTTGCTTTCTTTTTTACTGCAAGGTCCTGAATTTGACGTTCACCATTATTCGGGCTCACATTGTTTTTTACTGATCCGATCCTTTTAAATGTTTTTCCATCGGTTGAAACCTCAACAAGCATTTCGCTGGGATAAAATATCCAGCCTCCAACATTTTGCAGCACGCCAACTTTTATCGATGAAAACGATTTTGTTTCGCCCAAATCAACTGTAGCAACCAGATCGTCGCCGTTAAATCCTTTCCAGTTTCCGTCGCCATGGTCTTTCGATCCTTTAATTCCATCAACCAATGCGAATTCTCCGGTTGATTCGTAGCTTTTACTGTTGGGATATTCCATTTCAACGGGGCAGGCAATGGCTTTATGAATGAAGAAATCGGTGGTTAACGCTTTCGACATTTTTTCCCCTCCATCAACTACAACAGCTTTTACGCTGGTAGTTTTATTTATTTCGAATGGAATGGTGTACAGCGTTGAGTTTGTTCCTGGTTCAGTCCCGTTGGTGGTATACCGAATTTCGGGCTGCCATGCTTCGGTTGACAGTGAAACACGTATTGATTTGTTTTTGGCATTTAGCTCTGGTTTTGCTGCAACCTGAAATGCACTTGTTGCATAGTTGATTCCCAGGTTTTCGAAACGTTGGTATTGAGCTTGCATTCGTTTCGAGAAATTTCCCCAGTCTTTTGCTTCTTTTGGCGACCATAATACTTCAGACAAAGCAGTCATCCTTGGCATAATCATGTATTCCACATGTTCCCCATCGGGCATGTGTTCTGTCCATATATTTGCCTGGGCTCCGATAATATGTTTGGCTTCTTCAGCCGAAAGTTCTTCAGGCACCGGTTCGTAACTATATACCTTTTTTAGTGTAATACTTCCTCCAAAAGCAGTTGGCTCCAGCGTTGGATTACCCTGGTAGTAATCGAAATAGCAGTGCGAAGTTGGCGACATTACAACATTGTGACCAAGTTTAGCAGCATCGATACCCGGTTTAGAGCCGCGCCACGACATAATTGTAGCTGAGGGATTAAGTCCTCCTTCAAGAATCTCGTCCCAGCCAATTAAATGGCGTCCTTTTTTATTAAGGAATTTCTCAATACGTTTTATAAAATAAGCTTGTAATTCGTGTTCATCTTTCAAATTTTCTTTTTTCATACGGTTCTGGCAAAGCCCGCATTCTTCCCATTCTGTTTTTGTGGCTTCATCGCCACCAATATGTATGTATGTTGATGGAAAGAGTTCCATTACCTCGCTTAATACGTCTTCCAGAAAATTGAAAGTTTCGTCTTTCCCGGCGCAGAAAATATGAGTAATTGGCCAAATTCCGCCTGATGGAACGGGTATATATTCACCGGTGCATGAGTATTCGGGATAAGCAGCCAATGCCGACATAACATGCGCTGGCATTTCAATTTCAGGAATTACGGTAACATGTTTCTTTTGCGCGTAGGCTACAATAGCTTTTACCTCGTCCTGCGTGTAAAAACCTCCGTATTGTGGTTCACTTGCTTTTACCGGAGCTTTTCTCGAATCCCAGGCCAGATCCTCGCGATCGGCACGAAATGCTCCGACCTCAGTAAGCTTTGGATATTTTTTAATTTCGATACGCCACCCCTGGTCATCAACCAAATGCCAGTGAAACACATTCATTTTGTGCATGGCAATGTAATCGATGTATTTATATATGAATTCGGTTGGCATAAAATGACGCGATACATCGAGATGTAAACCACGCCAGCCAAACCTTGGATAATCGGTAATTTCCAAACAATGCAAAGTGCTTTCGTCTTCGGCTGTTAATAATTGCCAAAGCGTTTGAATACCATAAAACAAACCTGCCGTTGTGTTGGCATTCAGAAATACCCTGTCGCTTTCAATATTTAATTTGTAACCTTCAGTTCCTATTTCGGCATCAAAAGGATTGTTAATCTGTACCAAAATATTTCCTTTTATTTCACTTGAACTGTTTGCTTGCGAAAGAGACAAACCACTTCCTTCACTCAGGATTTCAATTGCAAGTTCAGCAAAATCTTTTTCTGCTTCATTGGTAGCCTGAAATAAGAGTTGGGTCTGGCTGTTGAAATTGAATGTTCCTTCCTTTTTTGTACTCTTCACAGGTTGCGGAATAATATTTGTTTCCTGTGCAAAACCTACTGTGCCAAGCAACGACAATAGGAGTACTAATAATTGTTTCTTAATCATCTGTTTCTGTTGAATTGTTATTTCTGTTGTTGCAATTGAAAGAGTCACTCGAGACTATATTTTCAATATTTAATACTAAAATACAGGTTTAATTGTAAAGCTGAATTGATAATCCTGTGCAGGAATCTGATATTTCGGCATAGGTTGGGCTCCCCACGAATTGTCGCCTGCAACACCCATCTGAATTAAATCGGTGCAAATAAATACCCCTTCCTTTTTTCCGATATCGTTGGTGTGGCGGTAATCGCCCATATCTTCCATGTCGAAATCTTCAATAGGATTATGAAGTGCCGAGAAGCTGATGGTTGGTTCGCCTGTAACCTTGAGCCCAATACCATTCTCGTTTCGTAATTCAAACCATCGTACATCGGTTTTGTATCCGTTTTCCTGTGGGCGAACATAGTTGAAATACTGATCGGCTACTTTACTTTCGTAGATGCCTACAAAGGCACTGTGGTTACGATCGATGTAATTTTCATGTGGTCCGCGACCAAAATATTTCAGGTTGTCGAAATTCACAGGCATTTCCCAACGCATACCAACACGCGGTAAATTTGGTAATTCTTTTTCTGAAGTTTCAAATGTGCTTGTCACCTCAATTTTTCCGTCACCTGTGATAACATAAACAACGGATTGTGAAGATTTTACTTTATCGAGGTTGTATTTAGCGATTACCAGAATTTTGTTTTCCTCAGATTGAAAAGCTTCTACACTTTCCAGTTTCGCTTCGCGAGAAACCTCACGCCAAACGCCCAAACGTTTCAACATATTGCTTCCTTTGTCGTTGTCATTTGCCGGGCGCCAGAAATTAATCTGCGGGCCTTTTTGAATCAGGTTAAAACCGTTAATTTGATAAGAAGAGATTGTTCCTGAAGTTCTGTCGAAACCGATTTCAAAATTCTCTCCTGCAATTTTTATCGCATAATTTGTTTCTGAAAGTTTCAAGGAAGGAGTGATGTTCTCCTCATTCTGTGAGGCTACTTTTTCAATTGTATAGTCGAATTGTTCATGCGCCACTTCAAAACCGGCTTTGCGGAATGGCTTGTCAGTTTTTAGTTTTACCGAAAAATCAATAAAATCTTCTTGAGTTACAGGATCATCAAAAGAAATCTTCATTCCGGTATCGATGTGTACTGTTTTGCTATCTCCCGGTTTAAGGTCGATTCCTTCAACAACGCCCGAGGTCATAACTTTCCCGTCTCTGCTTGTTGTCCAGCCGATTTCATAATCGTTTAAATCAATAAAATCGTGTAGATTGGTAATTTTGTAGTTATTACCTGCCTGTTCAATTTTAATGTTCTGATAAGCATATTTTACCTCCCACATAGCAGGATGAGGTGTATAGTCAGCCGAAATAATTCCGTTGCAAACAAAATTATAATCAGTAGGCATGTTCTCGCCATAGTCGCCACCATACGCCCAGAATTCAGTTCCATCGTCGGCTTTTTTTACCAGTGCCTGGTCAATCCAGTCCCAAATATAACCACCTTGTAACTGGTCGTTTTTGTCGCGGTTAAACACCTCCCATAAATCCACCAGGTTACCATTACTGTTTCCCATAGCATGCGAGTATTCACTTGAAATATATGGTTTGGTTTGATGTTTCGATCCATAATTTTCCAAAGCCTGAACACCGGGGTATTGCGGGCAGAAAATATCGGTATTATCGCCCATGATGGCACGTTCGTAATGAACCGGGCGGGAAGGGTCACGTTCTTTAATGGCTTTGTATACCTCGGTAAAAACTTCTCCATCTCCGGCTTCGTTACCCATCGACCAAACAATTACACAAGGATGGTTTTTATCGCGTTCAACCATTCGCATGTTCCTGTCGATATGTGCAGGTGTCCATTCCGGTTTTTTTGCCAGCGAATATTCCCCGTAATACATTGCATGCGATTCAATGTTGGCTTCGTTTGTTACATACAAACCGTATTCATCGCAAAGCTCGTAAAAACGTTCGCAATTAGGGTAGTGGCTGGTACGAACGGCGTTAATGTTGAATTGTTTCATTAGCGCAATTTCTTTCAGCATTGCTTCTTCGCTGATTACATGACCATTGTATTGGTCGTGTTCATGGCGGTTAACACCTTTAATGGTAACCGGTACTCCGTTAATACAAAATACATCGTCGATAATTTCAATCTTGCGAAATCCAATTTTTGAAGTAACTGTTTCAATTGTTTTACCGGCATCATTTTTCAAAATAATAACAAGGGAATACAGATATGGTGTTTCGGCTGTCCATTTTTTAGGATTTTCAATGGTGGCTGAAAAAGTGAGCGAAACATCCGATTTTTTATTGATTTTTGCTTCCTCTGTTCCACTCGAAACAGAAGTTTTATTTTGGTCAAATATTTTATATTCAACAAAATAATTTCCCGATTTCAATTTTTGAACATGATTTTTTAGGTCCACATCCAAACTAAACAAACCATTTTTATATTCTTCATCAAGATCTGCATGGGCGAAAAAGTCACGAATACGAACTTTTGGTGTAGAATAAATATATACATCACGTTCAATTCCACTAATTCTCCAAAAATCCTGGGCTTCAAGGTACGAACCGTCCGACCAGCGATATACTTCGGCGGCTACAACATTTTCGCCTTCTTTTAAATATTTTGTGATATCCCACTCTGCAGGAGTTTTACTTCCCTGGCTGTAACCTACTTTTTCTCCGTTAATCCAAAGATAAAAGGCCGATTTAACTGCGCCAAACTGAATGAAAACCTGACGACCATCCCAGTTTTCCGGAACGGTGAATGTTCTTCTGTACGAACCTACCGGATTATAATCGTGAGGAACTTTACCCGGATTGGCCGGATAGATTTTTTCAACGAATTTCATTTCGTCTGAAACCGGTCTTTTATAATCGTGGAATTCATATTGGTGATTGACATAAATTGGAACTCCATAGCCTTGAAGCTCCCAGTTGGCTGGCACAGGTATTTCGTCCCACGAAGAAACATCGAAATCGGTTTTATAAAAATCAACAGGACGATCGGCAGGTTTGCGTACCCAGTTAAATTTCCATGTACCGCTAAGGCTTTTGTAAAAAACTGACTGTTGTGACTTTTGCGTCAGAGCTTCATGCACCGTTCTGAAGGGCATTAAGGTTGCATGTGCTTTTTCTTTGTTTTGATCAAACATTTGCGGATTCTCCCAATCGGGAGTCTGACTTTGGGCAATCGATGTAATTGCAAAAAACAGAATAAAACTTGAAAGAATTAATAGTCTCATGGTTTATAAAAATATTTAAAAGTATTTCATTTAGATAATATAATTTTACAAAGATAAAATTTCTCAGTTACGAACTTCGCTTACAAATTAGAATTCGTTAGGATTGCAACTAATTTGGCCGGCACGTGATCAGATGAAAATTGATTTTGCTTTAGCCTTTTCACAGCTGTTTTTAGACTTTTACTTTAAAGACTACTAGCCAGAAGAGTGAGGATGTTGTGATTCATCAACCGGGGAAATGCACAGAATCAACAGATAATAATTCAAAAAATTATCAAAAAGCTGCTGGTTTTGGTAAAGGATATTTGATTTCGACAGGGAGCGATTAGTATTTCAGAAGACCTGAAAACAATGATGCTTTGCTCCCGGATACTGTTTGTGTTAAATCAACTTTAATTTAGATTGAGGGTCAAGAATTGTTAAAAACAGGATAATATTTGATGAACCAAATGATTAGCTGCAGGCAGTTATTCGAATTTCTGCTATATAAGTATTGACATTGATACAGAACAGGTCTTTTTATTTGTGAGATTTAAAATATATATCTACTTTCGTGCACGTACACGGAAATTCAGATTTCTACATTAATTAATCAATTGAAACAATCAAAAATGGATTTAGAAAAATACAGTTTTGGGGTAGGAGACCGATTTAATCATGAAGGTCAGGCACAACTAAAAGCATTGATAAAAGCGAATAAAAAAGGAATTAGAGTTGCACCGGTTTGGAACAAATCGAATCGGGAGCATCAAATCGTGCATTCTGAGCCTGCAGGAACAAGAATTGAAGCAGATAATGCTGTAAAAGCGCTGGACTATAGCGGTGGCTATTCTGTGGATGCCGATCATATTAATCTTAGCAATGTTGATCGTTTTCTTGAACATTGTGATTTCTTTACTTTGGATGTGGCAACGTATATTGGTAATCCATCGGAAGAAGAGGATGTTGAGGCCTTTAAAAAATCATGTCTGTCATTGGGTGATACTGTAAACATACCTGGTATTGCCGATCCGATTCTGATTTCTGATAAACTCTTAAACGAAGTTGCAGGAAAATATTTGGCGGCAGTAAAAGAAGCTGCAAAAATTTACCATCACATTGAAGCAGCAAAAGGGAAAGGTAATTTTGTTACCGAAGTTTCGATGGATGAAGTGGATGCGCCGCAAACTCCGGTTGACATGTTTTTTATTTTAAAAATGATTGCCAACGAAAATATTCCGGCACAAACCATAGCGCCAAAATTTACAGGTCGTTTTAACAAAGGAGTCGATTATGTGGGCGATGTGGAGCAGTTTGCAAAAGAGTTTGAGCAGGATGTTTTGGTAATTGATTATACGGTGAAAGAATTTGGACTTCCGAAAGATCTCAAGCTTAGTGTTCATTCAGGATCGGATAAATTTACCATTTACCCGATAATGGCCCGGATAATTAAGAAATACGACAAAGGAATTCATGTTAAAACAGCTGGTACAACCTGGTTGGAAGAAGTAATTGGTCTTGCTATTTCAGGCGATGAAGGTTTGGTGGTTGCCAAAGAAATATACACCAAAGCATTAGCCAGAAAAGAAGAACTGTGTGGACCTTATGCCGATGTTATTGATATCGACGATGCACAGTTACCTTCTGCTGATGATGTTGCTGAATGGACGGGCGAAAAATTTGGAAATACACTGCGTCATAATCCCGGGCACCCTGATTACAATATGAATTTCCGCCAGTTGATTCATGTAGGCTACAAAGTAGCTTCAGAAATGGGCGACACTTACACAAATTTGCTGAAAAAATATGCTGATGTTGTTGGTGGCTGCGTGGAAGAGAACATTTACGAGCGTCATTTAAAAAGATTGTTTGATTTATAACCATTAATATTAAAGAAGGAAGTATTGGGCGAGAGTGCTTTTTCTTCAGCTCTCCAACTTCGGTCTTCTGATTTATACTTCAATTATGAAAAAATTTATGGACAAAGACTTTCTTTTGCAAACCGATATTGCGAAAGAACTATACCACAATCATGCGGCTAAAATGCCCATCTTTGATTACCACTGTCATATTAATCCACAGGAAATAGCAGAGGATAAACGTTTCGAAAATATCACCCAAATTTGGCTGGCCGGCGACCATTATAAATGGCGCGCCATGCGTACAAATGGTGTAGATGAAAAATATTGTACCGGCGATGCTTCCGACTGGGAAAAATTTGAAAAGTGGGCAGAAACAGTACCTTATACTTTACGAAATCCATTGTTTCACTGGACACACCTGGAGTTAAAAAAGTTTTTCGGAATTGACAAGGTTTTAAGTCCGGCAACTGCAAAAGAAATTTGGGACGAATGTAATGCTAAATTGCAAACTCCGGAATATTCATGCCGTGGAATTATTAAAATGGCGAATGTTCATACCATTTGTACCACTGACGATCCGATTGATACGCTCGAACATCACAGGGCTATAAAAGCTGATGGTTTCGAAACCGCAGTTCTACCGGCATGGAGGCCTGACAAAGCAATGGCGGTTGAGAATTCAGTTGTTTACAATGAATACATTGATAAGCTGGAAGAAGCAGCCGAAATGAACATCTCCACATTTTCAGATTTAATGGATGCTCTGGATAATAGGCATGAATTTTTTCATCAAAATGGGTGCCGTTTAAGTGATCACGGTCTGGAAACTGCAATTGCTGAAGATTATACGCAAAATGAAATAGAAAAAATATTTACAAAAGTAAGGGGAGTAGCAGAATTAAGCGAAACCGAAGTTTTAAAATTTAAATCAGCTATGCTTTACGAATTTGGAATTATGGATCATTCTCGGGGATGGACCCAACAATTTCATATTGGGGCATTACGGAATAACAGTAGTCGTTTGTTTAAAAAATTGGGAGCAGATGTTGGTTTAGATTCAATTGGCGATTTTGAAGTGGCAAAACCATTGTCGAAATTGTTGGATCGGTTGGATTACGAAAATAAATTGAGCAAAACAATTCTTTATAACCTGAATCCGCGCGACAATGAATTAATTGGCACCATGATTGGAAACTTCCAGGACGGTTCTGTTCCCGGCAAAATGCAATTTGGATCCGGTTGGTGGTTCCTTGATCAAAAAGATGGAATGGAGAAACAAATGAATGCACTTTCAAATCTTGGTTTATTAAGCCGTTTTGTTGGAATGCTAACTGATTCAAGAAGTTTCTTGTCTTACACCCGTCATGAATATTTCCGTCGTACAATGTGTAATTTGTTGGGTACCGATGTGGAAAACGGTGAAATTCCGTATGACATTGATTTGCTTGGGACGATGGTTGAAAATATTTGTTTTAACAATGCAAAAGAGTATTTTAATTTTTAGTAAAGAAGCGATTGATAATATGAGGAGAAGCTATTTTTTTAGGATGAAATAATATCTTTGCAATCGATTGCATAAAATTAAAAACTATATCATGGCAAAAATGAATATAAAACCAAGTTCAGAATGCATGTACGATTGTATTTCTCTTGGTGAAGTAATGTTAAGACTGGATCCCGGTGAAGGCAGAATAAGAACCACACGTCAGTTCAGAGCCTGGGAAGGCGGTGGCGAATATAACGTTTCCCGAGGTCTGAGAAGGTGTTTTGGCAAGAAAACGGCTATTATAACAGCACTGGCAGACAATGAGGTGGGGGCTTTAATTGAAGACTTTATGCTTCAGGGAGGATTAGATACCCAATTCGTTAAATGGGTAGATTACGATGGTTGTGGTCGTACGGTTCGAAATGGATTGAATTTCACCGAAAGAGGGTTTGGCATTCGGGGGGCAAAAGGTGTTTCCGACCGTGGAAATACAGCAGCGTCTCAACTAAAACCCGGTGATATTGACTGGGAATATATTTTCGGAACTTTAGGAGTTCGCTGGATGCATACCGGTGGTATTTTTGCTGCGCTCTCTGAATCTGCTGCAGATACGGTTATTGAGGCAGTAAAAATTGCCAAAAAATACGGAACGATTGTTTCATATGACTTAAACTACCGTCCATCACTTTGGAAAGCCATTGGTGGAGAGGCAAAAGCACAGGAAGTAAACCGCGAAATTGCCAAATATGTGGATGTAATGATCGGTAATGAAGAAGATTTTACAGCTTGTTTAGGTTTGGAAGTTGAAGGTAACGATGAAAATTTGAAAGAATTGGATTTGTCGGGTTACAAAAGCATGATCGAGAGCGCAATAAAAGAATTTCCTAACTTCCAGGTTATTGCAACAACATTGCGTACGGTTAAAACAGCTACTGTAAATTCCTGGGGGGCAATTTGTTATTCCGATGGTGTAATACACGAAGCGCAGCACCGCGAAGATCTTGAAATAATGGATCGTGTGGGTGGTGGTGACAGCTTTGCATCTGGTTTGATTTATGGTTTCCTTGAATTTAATGATGGAGCAAAAGCAGTAGAATACGGTGCAGCACATGGTGCATTAGCCATGACTACTCCTGGTGATACGACGATGGCGACTTTATCAGAGGTGGAAAAAATAATAGGTGGCGGAAGCGCACGTGTTGATCGTTAATTCGGGCGCGGCGAATTTCGATTCGCATCAACCGGTTAAATGAACAGAAGAATCCTGAAAGGATTCAATCTGAATAACCCCGGGCTGAAGCCCGGGGACAATGAGCAATAAAGAAAATCGGCGCATTTAGAATAGTAGATTGAAAAGGGATAGTACCATGCGCCGTAACGCTAAACTGTTGTTTGAAAAAAGTTCAAAATAAATGGGGTAGTTGAAAGATGAATATTCCCTGATTTTTAGATAAACTAAAAATCTTGTCCCCCTTTCATGGGGGGGCAAATGGAGCCTGGAACGGGCAATTTAAAAGATAGGTGAAACTGAATTAAGAAATAAGAGGAAATGGCAAGATTTTCAAGAATAGAAGTAGCATTAACAATGAAAGAAACCGGTATGGTTCCGGTATTCTATCATAAAGATATTGAGGTTTGTAAAGCAGTTGTAAAAGCCTGTTACGAAGGTGGTGTTCGTTTATTCGAATTTACCAATCGGGGTGATTTTGCAACATTGGTTTTTGCTGAACTAAACAAATGGGTTAGCGAAGAGTGTCCCGAAATGATAATGGGTGTTGGTTCGATTGTGGATGACGCAACGGCTGCCATGTATATTGCTTTGGGAACCAACTTTGTTGTAGCGCCGTTAATCGACGAAGCCACTGCAAAAGTATGTAACAAACGCAAAATTGCCTGGAGTCCGGGTTGTGGATCGGTAACCGAAATTGGTCGTGCACATGAGTTGGGTGCCGAGGTAGTAAAAATATTCCCCGGATCGCAAGTTGGAGGACCAAGTTTTGTTGCTGCCGTAAAAGGACCTATGCCATGGGCCAGCATTATGCCAACCGGAGGTGTTGCTCCAACCCAGGATAACCTGAAACAATGGTTCGATGCCGGAGTTACCTGTGTTGGGATGGGATCGCAATTATTTCCAAAAGAAGTTTTGGCTGAAGGGAACTATTCGTACATTACCGAAAAATGTGCTGAAGCACTCGAAATTATAAAACAATTAACATCATAATTTCAGTCAATAAATTTTGACAAACAATCAACTAAAATATACCAATGAAACAAAATCTTTTTAAAGTACTTTCAATTTCTCTGCTGGTTGTGCTTTTTTGGGGATGTGCACAAAAAGCCGAACATAAGGTACTAAAACTCGCGCATGGTCTCGATCCATCGCATCCTGTACATAAGGGAATGGTGGTAATGGCCGAGCGTCTGGCCGAGAAATCAAGAGGGCGGCTAACTATGGATATTTATCCGAGTGAGCAGTTGGGATCGGAACAACAATGTGTTGAGTTATTGCAAATAGGTAGCCTGGCCATTACAAAAGTATCTGCAGCTGTATTAGAGAGTTTTACTCCAAAATTCAAAGCACTTGGTTTGCCCTACGTGTTTCGTTCAAAAGAACATTCGTTTAACGTTTTCGATGGTGAAATTGGCGAAGAAATGTTGCTGGGAACACAAGAATTCTGGATACGGGGTTTGTGTTTCTACGATGCCGGTTTCAGAAGTTTCTATACGATAAACAATCCAATCGAATCGCCTGACGATTTAGCGGGATTAAAATTGCGTGTGATGAAAAGTCAGACCGCGATGGAAATGGTTCGGGCTTTGGGTGGTTCACCAACTCCAATTTCCTGGGGTGAGTTGTACACTGCTTTGCAGAGTGGTGTTGTTGACGGTGCCGAAAACAATCCTCCAAGTTTGTATACTTCGCGTCATTACGAAGTTTGTAAACATTATTCGTTGGATGAGCATACTTGTGTTCCTGATGTTTTAATTATCAGTACAAAAGTTTGGAATACTTTGAGCGAGCAGGAACAAAAATGGTTGCAGGAAGCTGCCGATGAATCGGTTCCGATTCAGAGAAAATATTGGGAAGAATCGGTGGAAGAATCGCTTCGTGTGGTTCAGGAAGCCGGTGTTACTATTCACCATCCCGATAAAACGCAATTTGCCGCAAAAGTACAACCTTTACTGGATAAGTATAAGGAAGATGATGTTTTGGGTGATTTAATCCGACGCATTCAGGCAGTAGAATAACCAAAACTTTAAATTGAAATTATATGACTATTCGACAAAAAATAGATAAATCTCTTGAGATTGTTTTGGTGGCTATAATGAGTATTCTGGTAATTGATGTGCTTTGGCAGGTATTCAGCCGGTATGTATTGTCGGCACCAAGTTCGTTTACCGACGAGTTGGCCGGATTTCTTCTGATTTGGGTTGGATTGCTTGGAGCTGCATACGTAGCCGGGAAAAACGAGCATCTTGCTATCGATCTTATGTTACAAAAGTTAGAAGGGGCCAAAAAACGCCGTCTTCAAACTATTATTAATGCAATTGTAGGTTTATTTGCATTTTTTGTAATGCTTATTGGGGGAAGCTGGCTTGTTTATACCAGATTTTACCTTGGAGTTAAATCCGCCGCCCTGGTTTTGCCTTTGGGGTATGTATACCTTGTGGTTCCTATCAGCGGAATTCTTATAATATATTATGCAATCGATAATTCACTAAACCAAAAATAGTAAATCGTAATGGAATTTTTAGGAGTAATTGTATTAGTAGTTAGCTTTATCATTTTATTGGTAATAGGAGTTCCCATTGCATTTAGTATTGGAATTTCAGGAATCTTAACCATGTTGGTTACCATTATGCCCATACCGGCAGCAACAACATTTGCACAACGTATGGCAACCGGATTAGATAGTTTTGCATTACTGGCCATACCTTTCTTTATACTGGCCGGGAACATTATGAATAAGGGCGGAATAGCCATGCGGCTAATTGATTTTGCCCGTCTTTTGGTTGGACGTTTACCCGCAGGTTTGGCTTTTGTTAATGTTTTCGCAAACATGCTTTTTGGTGCTATTTCCGGATCGGCAGCAGCTTCTGCTTCGGCAATTGGAAGTATTATGATGCCGGAAATGAACAAAGAAGGGTATGACAGAAACTTTAGTGCCGCTGTAAATATTACTTCGGCAACAACCGGTTTGTCTATTCCTCCAAGTAATATTCTTATTGTATATTCGCTGGCCAGCGGTGGTGTATCAATTACCGCGCTTTTCCTTGCCGGTTATGCACCGGGTATTTTAACCGGATTGGCAATTATGGCAATGGCAATGGGAATGTTTACGTACAAAAAATTTGGTTTTAGCGGAATGGTCCGTAATCTGGGTGGCTTTTTTGCAGTGCTTGCTTCTCTGGCACTTGTGGTTATTGGCATCATGAAAATAAAAACTTTTTTCTCGCCCGGAATAGCTACAGCAATTTATGGTGGTTTGGGAGCTTTGTTTGTCGCATGGTTTGCATATTATGCCAGCAAACATAAAGTGGGTTTTAAAAATGCACTAAACAAGTTCTTGCGTGCTTTTCCGAGTTTAATGATGCTGGTTATTGTTATTGGTGGAATTGTGGCCGGATTTTTTACTGCAACAGAAGCTTCGGCGGTGGCCGTTTTATACGCCTTAATTCTCGCTTTTATTTATCGCGAACTCGGCTGGAAAGATTTACCCGATGTAATATTACGCTCGGTAAAAACTACAGCTTTTGTATTATTGCTTGTAGCTACCTGTATCGGACTTTCGTGGATAATGGCATACGAAAATATTCCGCAAAACGTTAGTAATGCACTGCTTGCATTAAGCGATAACAAATTTGTAATCTTATTGATTATAAATCTAATCCTGCTTTTTGTGGGTGTTTTTATGGACATGACTCCAGCCGTTTTAATATTTACACCAATCTTTTTACCCATCGTTACCAATCTTGGATTAGATCCGGTTCATTTCGGAATCATTATGGTATTGAACTTGAGTGTTGGTTTAGGAACTCCACCGGTAGGATCGTTATTATTTATTGGTTGTAGTGTTAGCCAGGTAAAAATTGAAACGGTAATAAAACCACTATTGCCCATGTTTGTGGCAATGATTGTTTGCTTACTGCTGGTAACCTATATACCTGAAATTTCAATGTGGTTACCCACTGCACTTGGTTTCTAAATAGAAAGAATTAAAAGAAAAAAAAAAGGGCTTTTCAAGTAATGTTGGAAAGCCCTTTTTTTATTAGTACTAGTTTCAGAAACGGATACCCGTCCGATCAAGTGCGTCTTTGATACGCGTTGTTTATACTTTGCTAGTTCTTGTCTAAAATCATTAATACGTTGGCCACTTTTCTTTCTTCTTTTCCGCTTGGGTGATTCACAACTTCTCGGTTTCGTATCCACATGGTTGTTGAACCTCCTCCATCTAAATTAATGGCGTCAATACATCCTATCTCCTTTAAAAACTTCTGAAGTTCATAGAGACTCATGCCTTCGGCTTCTTTTGTCCTTCCATCGATAGTAATACATACCAGGGCCTCCTCTGTTTTGCACAGGCAGGTTCGGGGATGGCGGTTTTTTACAAATTTCATATCTGGAAATATTGTTTCCTTCGAATTTTTTAAGAGGACAGGACCTGTTAACAAAACAGCTAATTCTTTTTTTGAAGATTCATAAAATTGTTCTGACCTGCAAGGTTCTATGATGATGTGATTGTCATATGTTAAAACAATCGCACCATTTATTATGCTGTCGGTAATTCCCCATTTCAACTCAGGATCTCTTGATTTATTGATTACCGTATCGTTTATTTCAAAATAGGTCACGCTTCCTCCATCGTCCATATTAAAGAAGCCACCATTTACAGCTGCCAGGGCATTGTTACTTTTTGCAAACGAACTTGTTGTACTTAGCTCAGTTTGGCTATAACCAAATTCTATATTGAAACGATTTAACGCTTTATTCGGTACAATAAGCAGGCTTATTATTTGTCTACTATCGAAAATTGTATCGGTAATTATTTGAGTATAATATATAGAATCGCCAGCCAATTCCGTTTGTTCATTGATGTAGTTTTTGTTTTGTGCATTTGCAACAGAAATTGTAAGTAGAATGAGAAAAAAGAGCGGAATGTTTTTCTTTAACATATTTGTAGAATTTAGTGATTAAAAGTATACATCATATATTTGAAAAGCAACATTAGATTTTGAGGAGAGCAGAATTCAAAAAAAAGACCAACTCTTTGAATGGAGTTGGCCCTTTGCTGTACCTTAATACGGATTATTAGTCATCCGGATTTATTTCTTTTAAAACCTTTAATTCGCCCGATGCAATATCAAAAATCCAACCGTGTAAGAATATACGTTGGCCATGTTCTCTTGCATGTTTAATAATGGCGTTTGTGTCGAGCTTATTAATCTGATGTAGTACATTCAATTCGGCAAGTCGATGTAATTTCTCTTCTTCGTTGTCCAACTTGTTTAACTCATCAATTGATGCTTTATGCGTATGTTTTACATCCGAAATCCAACTGCCAATATATTCTTCGTTCATATCATCGTAAGCGGCTTTAACACCGCCACAATAATAGTGTCCGCACACTACAATGTGTTTTACTTTTAAATAATCTATGGCGTATTTCAGTACACTCATCAGGTTGGTGTCGTTATCAATCACCAGATTGGCAATATTTCGGTGCACAAACAACTCGCCCGGTTCGCTATTGGTAATTTCGTGTTCCGGTATGCGGCTGTCGGAACAACCAATCCATAGATATTTTGGAGCCTGACCTAATGAAAGATTTTTGAAGTAATCAGGATCGATATTCTTTTTTTCCTGTGCCCAGTGTTTATTGGCTAATATTATTTGATCAAATGATTTCATACGTTTCTATTTTTCCGTTTAATTTGTTTTTCTAAACATTTCCATTGGTGCGGTAGATGACATTTTCAACTCTACATGAATTGCTCTGTTAGCAGCATTCTCAACAAAGTCGTTTATCGATTGCTGAATATCGTAATCCATAAATTCAACTTTAGTACCATCGATCAATACTTCCGATTCGCGTGGGATATGTTGTAAAATGCGGCGCAGCTGAGCCTTGTTGAAGAAATATAAATTTCGGTTTATTGTAATCAGATGATTTTTTCCGGATTTAACCATGCTCACTCCTGAACGGAAGTTGGTTTTAAGTGTGAATACCAAACCAACCAATACACCCACTGAAATTCCTTTTAATAAGTCGGTAAACATGATCACCAACAGTGTAATAAAAAATGGAATGTACTGATCGCTTCCAGATTTAATGGTTTTCTTGTATATACTTATTTTATTCAGTTTTAAACCAACCTGAATCAGAATTGCAGCTAAAGCAGCCAAAGGGATCAGGTTTAAGAACGAAGCCAAAAACAACACACTTATAACAATAAGTACACCGTGTGCAATGGACGATAATTTACCTTTACCTCCTGCGTTGATATTGGCCGAAGTTCGCACTACAACAGCAGTCATTGGCAATCCTCCAATTAAACCTGCCAGAATGTTACCCCAGCCCTGAGCCTTTAATTCCTGGTTAGGAGACGAGATACGTTTTGCCGGATCCAGTTTGTCTGCAGCATCAAGACTTAACAGCGACTCTAAACTTCCTACAATTGCAATGGTTGCGGCAACCATATAAACCTCAGGGTTACCTAGTGATGAGAAATTGGGGAACCTCAATTCGCCAACCAATGCCTGAAAGCTATTGATATTTGGCAGGGATACCAACTCGTTACCAACAGCAGCTATTTCGGGTGCAATGTTATTAAACAAGGTATTTAAACCAATACCTACAAAAACAACGACTAGTGGTGCAGGAATGAGCTTTAAAATATTGTTTTGTTTTATAAATTTTGAGTCCCAGCTATACAGAATTATCAACGAAACTATACTGATAATTACAGGCCCAAGTTTAATAAAACTTAGCATGTAATAAAGTTCTGATAGTGTATTGTGGCCATATGAATCTTGAAATGAGGCCAGGTCAATGTCGTTCAGGTCGTAGCCAAAAGCATGAGGAATCTGCTTTAAGAATATGTTTAAACCGATGGCCGTAAGCATACCATTGACCACCGAAACAGGGGAAAAGTGCCCGATAACGCCGGCTTTTACATATCCTAAAACTAACTGTATAATTCCTGAAATTACTACTGCAAGTAAGAAGGCTTCAAACGATCCCAGGGTTGCGATAGCAGAAAAAACAATAACAGTTAGTCCGGCAGCCGGACCACTAACACTTAATTTTGAGTCACTAAGAAAACCAACAACTATACCTCCTATAATACCTGTAATTAATCCGGAAAAGAGAGGAGCTCCTGAAGCTAATGCAATGCCTAAACATAATGGCAGTGCCACCAGAAATACAACTAAACTAGCTGGCAAGTCATTTTTGTATGTTTTAAATAAGTTCATTTCTTCTAATCTTTAATTTTTATTTAAATTATGTTGTCGATTCAATTTCGGGCATAAATAAAAAAATAAAATGTGATAAGAGATGTCTCCAAATGACCAGATTGTACCTAATTTAGAATTTTTGACATAGTTTGCATTGAATCTTAAAACTTGTTAAATAGTTGTGTATTAGAAAAATGTGTTGAGATGTTATGAGGTTTTAACATAAGTATAACTCATGTTGTTGACGTTTTCAGAAAATGATGGAATGAAAAAACAATGATGTAAAATTTTATAAAATGAACAAAAGAATTATATTGGCATTAGTATTTTTTATTTTATTTGCATTTTATAGGCAAAGTTGATGTGTTAGTATCGGCAAAAGTGAATCCGAAATTCAGAGGTTTACACTTAATAATCAGTTTTTCTTCTTCGTTTGTTTTCCTCTTCTCGTTTATATTTGCACCATTCAATACAAAGTTTTAACAAGGGTAAGCTTGGGTGAGAGATTAAGATATTTCATAAAGTTAGATTAGATTAAGTTGCGAGAAATCGGAGGAGAGGACAAAGAATCCCGGAGTGGACGCCGGGATTTATTTTGTTTCCAACATTTTAAAAACTGGGAAAGTATAATACGGCATATAAAAAGGAGTAGTTATTTGGCTACTCCTTTTTTAATTAGTAACCAATATCTATAATTTTACAGAAGCAACTGCATTTTTTGCTTTTTGCGAAAAATAATGAAAAGAAACATTTCCTTTTCCTTCAATAATAAATTCATATTCAACCATACTGTGGCCCGGCATGGCAAAGAATTGCACTTCCGGTTTTGTTTGCTTGTAATTTACTTTGTTTAATCGAAGATTTGTGATTTTGCCGCCTGCTACCACTTTCCCACCTGAAACTTTTAAGTGATCCTGAACATATAGTTTGTCTTTTACGGCCTGAGCAGTCATTGATGAGAGGCCATTCGTATTTTCTACCCGCACCCGCACCCGAAACAAATCTTTATCAATTTCTTTTACATTAAATACCTGCATTTTAATATCAGGGGTATTTTCTGCCGAAAGTAATACAACCGAGGCATTTCGGTGAACCAGGTCCTGTAACATAAACGGATGAGGCAAACGCGAACTCATTTTAACCCAACCACCAATTTCAATGGGGCCATAAACCGGATGATTAAATGGTTTCCAGTCTTTGTACAATTCGCCCTGTGCAACATTGTCGTTAAATTGTAATTGCTCCCTGCTTCTTGCTGTTTGGGTATTGCCTCTCAACGATTCCAGATCATCTTCTTTTACTCCTTTATCATCATTTTTGTAGGTTTCCTGGCTACGCATAAACAACTCGCCAACCAAACCATAAGCGCCATGGTTAAAAAAGAGGTGTGATGTAAAGTCTCCGTATGTTGGATACAGTTCGAATGATGGTTTATAGACATAACCCGGCGTTATTTTTAAGGCTTCTTTTCCAATTACATCAAAAGCGGTAACATCCGATTTAATAAGTTGTATTGTTTTTGCTGCGGGAGCCCGTAACCACATTCCGCCCGTATTATGAAAAGCATAACCAACAATAATATTTGGTCTTGAGGCAATAAAATCATTGATTGCCTTTAATCCAACTCCTGATAAGGGAAAATTTCCTGCACCTTGCTGAACATAAGGTGGCATCCAGTCGTAGCCCCAGTTCCGGTTTGGATCGAGGTAACCCTCGGCATCTTCATTAAATTGCCCGTCATTATCGTTGTCAATCCCCTCGTATCCCAGTAAAGTGTATTCGCCTTTTTCACCCGGTTTTACTCGGACTAGAATTCTCGGATCTTCCGAATCAACTTTATAATTGCCATTCGGGTCTTTTATCCGCATTTGGCAGATATTGCCATCGCCGTCTAAGTCATCGGGCCCATCTTCATCATATAATCCATCGTGGTCATCGTCTTTCGGAATACGAATACTCCTGTTTGAACTTGGCGTATTCCCGTCGGCAAAAAAATGATAGCGACCGTCAACATTCACAACCGGAATAATGTAGTGGGTATTTCGGTCAACAGCATTGGTTATCTTTTCGTTTTTACCATATTTGGTTAAAAGCATGTTGGCATAATACAAACAAACTTCTCCGGCCTGTATCTCATTTCCATGGATGTTACCATCCACATAAACACCGGGTTTGTTTAGTTCGTCGCCGGTTTTGGTATTGTTAATGGTAAGGGCGTAAATATCGCGGTTTTCCTCGCTTTTCCCAATTGCTTCCAACGTTGTTAATTCGGGAAATGCTTTATGCAGCGCTTCCAGTGCTTTAATAACATCGTTGTATGAATAATACCGGTCGAAACGTAACGGTACCTCAATTTTTGCTTCGTCAGCTGCCTTTGCTGCAAACGAAATTGATGTGATGATGATAAATAAAACGATATAACGTACCATGATTAACCTCCAATATTAATTTGTTTTACTTCATTTTTAAAAACAACCGATTCAATTTTAACTGTCACATTAGGTGGTGCAGGGGTTGTTTTAATAAGCCACGTGAGCTTTCTGATTTGATGGGCCCCCACACTTCCAAGTGGTGTTCGGTTTTTCCCTTGTAACAATTCCACATCGCCATTCAGCACTATAATAACCGGGGCTGGTTGGTTGTTGCGTTGTCCGATTGAAATAGGATAACCAAGCTCTCCGTTGTTGGCCACAAAAAGCTCAAGTGTATAAATTCCTGATCCCTTCTGCGTAATTTTGTAATCCTCAATTGTTATATCGGGCAGTTTATTTGAAAGTTGAAGTAGCCACGGGATCTGCGCACCAACTAATTCTTCAATTTTCTCAGCTTTTGGTGTCGTTTCCAAATAGGGGATAAAACCACCAACTTCTATCTGACCAAGTTTTGGATGGTTCACTTTTTCCCATTTCACAAAACCGCTGTCTTCCCATTCTTTCTCCGAATAAGCAAATAGTGCTTTGTCTTTTTCGCTGATCTCACTTTCTCTTTCTTCTTCTTTGTTTTCCGAAGGTACTTCATTGTCGTCTTTCTTTTCTACTTTTTCCTTTGGAATCGAGAACAAATTCATACTAAACGACGGAACACCAAGATGATAATACGCCCAGAGTTCAAACGAACCATCTTTAGCAGGAGACGGTGGTAAGGTTTCAAGGTTGAAGTTTTTTTCCTCCAAGAATTTTTTATACTCCTCCGAGAACTTTTTATAGAAGATCAGGTCGTCATCCAGTGGATTTACAGCAGCGCCAAGCCCCACCATTCCGGCAACCACCGATGGAGTAATTTCCATCTCTGCAGGTACATTCGCTTTAAACATTTCGATTACTTCTTCCATTGTGTAGGTTCTCGAAACGTCAATACCAAACATTCTTCCATAACGGTTGGGAATCTTAATTTTATCGAGGTTCGCATCGCCTTTACGTCCACCAACGGGCGGTTCTATACAAAAGTTTGAACTACCTATGGTATATACCATAGCAATTTCGGGGTGGTCGTATATAAAACGCATAATACCATACACTTCGGGGGTTTGACCTGCGTACATGCCAGCTTCACTTTGAGCACGCGGAAACAGATGAGGAAAGGCAATACCAACGTTTATGCCGCCTTCTCCGTCTTCGTTATATTGTCCGTCTTCATCGTTGTCTATGCCTTCGCTGTAAATTTTGTATTCGCCACGTTCACCTTTTTTTGTATCGGCTTTTTTCATAACCAATGCATTGTCTTTGGAAATAATATAGGTGCCCTCCGGATCTTTAATCCTCATTTGAGTAATAAAACCATCGCCGTTTAAATCGTCGAATCCATCTTCGTTTAGTGCGTCGTCGGCATCGTTGTTAACCGGATAATCGTTCACTGTTCTTCCGTATTTTACATCGGTAAAATAACCGGTTGCAGCATCGGGATTGGGTTGTGGCATAATGTACCATTTTACTTTTTGCGTGTATGCTGCAGAGTCCAAAAGCATTTTGGCCAGGTATAGTGCACCCTCGGTGGCAAGCGGTACATTCCCCTCAAAGTTTGCCCCAACGAATATGGCCGGCACATCTTTTAAATCGCTTCCAATTTCGAGCACCGTTACTGCATTGCCTCCCGGACTTTCAGCAATGGTGTGCAGGGTGGTTTTTCGGTTGGTGTACTTTTTTAAAATTTGTTGAATTTCATCATTCGTATGATACTGAATGAAATCAGATTTTGATTGAGCTGTAAGCTGGTTTACCGAAAACAGCAGGAACCCAGATAACAGCATATGAAGTAGTTTTTTTAACATAGTAGATGTTTTTCAATATGAGTGTTAATTTAATTATTACAGGTTTAGAGGGGTTAATTTACATTTATTCAAAGATATGACAATACATAAGTTTTAATTTTTAGAGCAAAACAAAAATTAAAGGCAGAGATCTGATGTTGCTTCAAAGAATAGAGAATTTGTGTCAAAAAGTATAAAAAAAGTCCCATTATATGTATTGTCAGTGATTTTTAGATATGTTAAATTTATAGCCATCAATTAATTAAACCAAAAACCAATAAACTATGATTCATTTTAAAAGTCTTATTAAATCCGTTGGGCTATTTACGGTACTTCTAATATTGTCGCTTGCAGTGTTTGCGAAAACTCAAATTGTAAAACCTGTTTGCGAATACCACGAGAATCCAATCGGAATCGATATCGAAAAACCTCGATTTAGCTGGCAGCTTTTATCCGATGAAAAAAATGTAATGCAAACTGCCTACGAAATAAGGATTGCACAGTCTCAGTCAGATTTATCAAAAAAAAATAAACAACTCTGGAATTCAGGTAAAATTGAGTCCGGTAATTCGCTGAACGTGGTTTATGGGGGAGAGGCTTTAAACTCGTTTGAGCGTGCATATTGGCAGGTACGAGTTTGGGACAACAAAGGCAAAGTGAGCGACTGGAGCAAACCTGCTTATTGGGAGATGGGTATTCTGAAACCGGAACTTTGGACCGCGTCGTGGATTACCTTACCCGATGAGACAGAAGAAAAAGGATCGAAACCGGCGCACTATTACCGAAACGAATTTTCGAGTTCAAAAAAAGTAAAAGCAGCAAAAGCTTATGTTACCTCGCACGGTTTGTATCAGCTTTTTATTAATGGTAAGAAAGTTGGCGATGAGTTGTTTACTCCGGGGTGGACCAGTTACAACAAACGTCTGCAATATCAGACTTATGATGTTACAAATTTACTTCAAAATGAAAATGCTGTTGGAGTAATACTTGGTGATGGCTGGTACCGGGGTAATATTGGCTGGAGCAGTCAGGATGGATACTACGGAAAAAAACTGGCGCTTTTGTTTCAGATGAAAATTGAGTATACTGATGGAACAAGCGAATGGATTGAGAGTAATAAAAACTGGCATTCGAATAAAGGTCCAATTGTTAAATCGGATATTTACAATGGAGAAAAGTACGATGCAAGATTAGAAAATACAGGATGGATGAAACCGGGTTTCGATCAGGCGGGTTGGAAATCTGTGTTGGAAGTTGTTCAGCCTAAAGACATTTTAATTGCGCCACAGGGAGTTCCGGTAAAAGCTATTGAAGAGCTTAAGGCCATAAAGCTAATTACTACTCCAACAGGTGAAACCGTATTTGACATGGGGCAGAACATGGTAGGCTGGATTAAAATTAAAATGACAGGCAAAAAAGACCAGGAAGTAAAACTAAAATTTGCAGAAGTTCTTGATAAGGAGGGCAATTTCTACACAGAAAATCTTCGCTCGGCAGAATGTACGGATACCTATATTTTTGGTAAAGATGGGGAAGTAACTTATGAACCAAAATTTACTTTTCACGGATTTCGTTTTTTGAAACTCGAAGGTTTTGACGAAATACCTGCGTTGGAAGATATTACCGGAGTTGTTATTCATTCGGAAATGGAGCCCAACGGAACTTTTGCCTGCGACAATGAAATGATAAATCAGCTGCAGCATAATATTCAGTGGGGACAAAAAGGAAACTTTCTGGATGTTCCGACCGACTGCCCGCAGCGCGATGAGCGTTTGGGCTGGACAGGGGATGCACAGGTGTTTGCACCAACTGCAGGATATAATTTTAATGTGGCAGCTTTTTATACCAAGTGGATGAAAGATGTGGCTGCCGATCAACTGGAAAATGGAATAATACCCCACGTAATTCCGGATGTTTTAAACGGACAGGGCGGTGCCACAGGTTGGGCCGATGTGGTTGCCGTTATTCCGTGGACCGTTTACAAACTTTACGACGATACACGAATTCTGGAACAGAATTACCCGGCAATAATTAAATGGGTAGAGTATATGAATGGCAGAGCAGGAGATGATTTTTTGTGGACCGACGATAACCATTTTGGCGATTGGCTGGCTTTTGCAACAACCCGTTCTGATTATCCGGGGGCCACAACCGAAAAAGATTTACTGGCAACCGCCTATTTTTATTATACCACAACTTTAACAGTAAAAATTGCAGATGTTCTGGGAAAAACCGGTGATGCCCAAAAGTACAGAGCACTGGCAAATAATATCAAAGCGGCATTTGCAAATGAATTTGTTACTCCAAACGGACGTTTGGTTTCACATACACAAACAGCTTATGTACTGGGGCTGGCATTCGATATTTTACCCGGGAAGGTTAAAGAAAATGCAGGTAATTACCTGGCTAAAGATGTGGAGAATTTTAAACATCTAACCACCGGATTTTTAGGTACACCATTGCTTTGTCCAATGTTATCGGCTATTGGCCGCGACGATCTGGCATTTATGTTGTTAAACCGCAAAGAATATCCGTCGTGGTTGTACCCCGTAACGCAGGGAGCCACTACGATTTGGGAGCGTTGGGATGGTCAGAAACCCGATGGAACTTTCCAAAGCGTAGGAATGAACAGTTTTAACCATTATGCCTACGGTGCTATCGGACAGTGGTTGTACAGCCATGTGGCAGGTATTCAGGTGGATGAAAAAGCGCCCGGGTACAAGCAATTTTATCTGGCTCCACATCCGGGAGGCGATTTAAATGAGGTAAATGCAAGCTATGAATCCATGTATGGCAAAATTGTTTCGTCGTGGAAAGTGGAGGATGGACAAATGGTTTACAAAATTGAAGTTCCTGCCAATACTTCTGCCGGGGTGGTTCTGCCCAATTCGAAAGTAGCAGAAATTACAATGGATGATGCTGTAAAATCAACCGCCAAACAAAGCGGAACAGGTGTAACCGTTTCTGTAGGGTCGGGGACTTATACTTTTAGTTATCCGATGGTGGATTAGTCCATCAAATAAGTTTGGAATTCAAAATATATTTCAAACGGAGAACTTGTGAATTTTACTTTTGCACCCCGGCTTTAGCCCGGTGATTAGTAGGAGAATAAAAAAAGGCTTTAGCATCTAATAAATAAAATTAAATGCTAAAGCCTTTTATATGCGCTCTGATATCACCGCCCTGAAGGACAGTGCAAAACCGGAATCCTCATTAGGAGCTGATGTAAAGCGCCAATATATATTAACCTAAGTTCGATTAAATTTATTGGTGTCCGGTAAAAACTTTGAGATTGCTTCGCTTTGCTGCCAATGACAGATTTTATTAAAGCATTCAATATGAACAAAGTACAAAAAACGCCATTAAATGTCATTTCGACGAAGAATGAGGAGAAATCTTAAACTCAAACAGATTTCTCACCTTCGTTCCTCAGGTTCGAAATGACAGTTTCAAACTTCTGTCATTGGTAACGCAGTGAAGCAATCTGTTATTAGACCTTTTATTTTTACCGGACACCAGTGATTTAAATTTTAAAGCTTATTACCTGCGGCTTTCAACTTTTTTTCGTTGAGCTTTTGCCTTTCTTCCAAATCTGGAGTATCTTGTTGTTAACAAAATAATATTCATATACCCGGATAATTCCAAAATATGTCAACAATAAACCCAACAACCAATTCTGAAGAAATAAAATCGACACGGCCCAACCAACCTGTTGCCTCCTTTTTACAAGAGGCTGAAAACCTTTGGATATGGTGTGAAGATGATATTCCTGAGCTGATAAAGGCTGGTATTGATGAGGCATTTTTAAATGAACTGCCACAACGTATTGAGGCCTGCAGGAAAGCACAAACCATTTGGGAAACGAAATTACAAACTCCCGGCGAAGCACAGGTACAGTGGAAGCTGCAGGTGTATGAAGCCCAAAAACTCCTAACTGAACTTTTACATTCGATGCGCTTTGCCTTTCGGAGCAACGCCGATTTGTCAGACAGTTTAAAATACTTCGCAAAAGAAAGCGGCTATGCAAGTCTGATCCAGGGGCTGTATACTTTATCGGTACTGGGGCGGTCAAATAGCCAACTGCTTACTGCTATTGGCTTCGACCTGGATTTGCTCGACACCGCAAGCGCAAAGTCGGAGGAGCTTGCCGCATTGTGGGCACAAAGCAAAAACGAAAAGGAGTATTTAACCGAAACGACAGTTTTGCGGAATAAAGCTTTTTGGTATCTGCATCAGCAGGTAGCTGAAATACGTAGTGCCGGCCAGTATATCTTCCGCCATCGAAAAGACCGCTATATTGGCTATATCAGCCAATTCTGGAAACATAAAAACAAGCGAAGAAGCACCCCTGACAAGTAAATACGTGTCACAGTTATTAATAGAATAATGCGAGTTAAATAAAATAGATTGCGAGTAACTAAAATACAATTGCGAGCTAATAATATTAAGGTGCGAGTAATAAGAAAATGTATGCGAGCTATACTCGCACTTATTATATAATAGCTCGCAAGTAAATAAAGATAACTCGCGTATATATAATAATAGCACGCAGGCGAATATAATATACTCGCATGGTAAAATTGTGTACATGGACAGTTATAAATGCAACTAGGAAGGGGAAATTATCTGAATTTATTATTCCATATTATACAAAGGAGAAACGTGGTTTGCAGTTGGCTTTTTACTAAATCGTTTGTTGTTCTTTTTCGGGTAGTAAATCAATAAATAAGTGAGAAAGAACAGAATGAGAAATGCAAATGTTTTGATTGCAGGGCTTTGGTCATTGTTGGTTTATATCGGGTTAAGGTAAATTGTATGAGTGGTGGCAGATTGCGTGGTAATTTTCTGTCAAACCTCTACTTCAGAAATATTAAGGTTGGGGGTTACAGGTTGCGGATTGTGAGATAAAAAGAACCGTTCTGTATGCATCCACGCATAAACAGAACGGTTTTCTTATTTTTTCGTCTTCTGACTTCGTGCTTCTAACTTCTGACTTTTTAGGCCATCAATTTTTTATACTTAAAGCGTTTTGGAGCTTCACCGCCCATTCGTTTTTTACGGTTCTCTTCGTATTCCGAGAACGAACCTTCAAAAAAGTGAACCTGCGAATCGCCTTCAAAAGCCAGAATATGTGTGGCAATACGGTCGAGGAACCAGCGGTCGTGCGAAATGACCACGGCACAACCTGCAAATGCTTCCAAACCTTCTTCCAGGGCACGCAACGTATTTACATCAATATCATTGGTCGGCTCATCGAGCAGCAGCAGGTTTCCTTCAGCTTTTAAAGCCAGTGCGAGGTGCAGCCGGTTTCGCTCTCCACCCGATAGAACACCGCATTTTTTCTCCTGATCGGCACCGTTAAAATTAAAACGGCCCACATACGCACGTGCGTTGGCTTGTTTGTTGCCCAGCATAATGGTTTCAGTGCCTCCTGAAATCACGTCAAAAACCGATTTATTCGGATCAATTGCAGCATGGGTCTGATCGACATAACTTACTTTAACTGTTTCGCCAATTTCAATGTTTCCGGCTTCGGCTTCCAGCTGTTTCATTATTAATTTGAAGAGTGTGGTTTTACCGGCTCCGTTTGGCCCGATAACACCAATAATTCCTGCAGGAGGAAGTTTGAAACTCAGGTTCTCGAATAAAATGCGGTCGCCAAAACCTTTGGTAACACCTTCCATTTCTACCACTTTGTCGCCAAGGCGTGGTCCGTTTGGAATAAAAATTTCCAGCTTTTCTTCTTTTTGATTTACATCTTCGTTCAGCATTTTATCGTAGGCACTTAAACGGGCTTTCGATTTGGCATGACGTGCTTTTGGAGCCATTTTAACCCACTCCAACTCTCGTTCCAGTGTTTTGCGGCGTTTCGAATGTCCTTTTTCTTCCTGCTCCAAACGTTTCGATTTTTGCTCCAGCCACGAAGTATAATTTCCTTTCCATGGAATTCCCTGTCCGCGGTCGAGTTCCAGAATCCAGCCGGCTACATTGTCAAGGAAATAACGGTCGTGCGTAATACAAATTACCGTTCCCTTGTATTGTGCCAGGTGCATTTCGAGCCACTGAATACTTTCTGCATCCAGGTGGTTGGTTGGCTCATCCAACAGCAATACATCCGGTTCTTGTAATAGCAGGCGGCATAAAGCCACACGTCGGCGCTCTCCACCCGAAAGTTCTCCAATGGGTTGGTCGTTTGGCGGACACTGCAGCGCATCCATGGCACGTTCCAGTTTGCTTTCCAGGTTCCAGGCATCCAGCTGGTCCATGCGCTCCTGTAATTTGGCTTGTTCGTTCATCAGTGCATCCATTTTGTCCGGATTCTCATACACTTCAGGCAATCCAAATTCATTGTTTATTTCTTCGTAACGCGCCAGTACATCAACGGTTTCCTGCGTACCTTCTTTTACAATGTCAATAACTGTTTTGCTGTCGTCCAGTTCAGGCTCCTGAGAGAGTAATCCTACCGAATAACCATCGGCAAAAACCAACTCTCCGTTGTATGCTGTGTCTTGCCCTGCAATTATACGAAGCAGCGTAGACTTTCCTGAACCGTTTAACCCGATAATGCCGATTTTTGCACCCAGGAAAAACGAAAGAGAAATATCTTTAATTACTGTTTTGTTAGGCGGGTACGTTTTACTCACCTTGTACATCGAAAAAATTATCTTTTTATCGTCGCTCATTTTATTTGTTATTATTTCAGGGCAAAAATACAAATCAAAGTTGGAAGTTGGAAGCATGAAGTTGAAAGAAGCCAAAAGGGGTGTTCATAGTTCTGAGGTTCTGGTTTTATGTAGAGGGGTTCAGGTTATTCCTGATACTGGTTACTGAAAATTTGATTAAATCTCCTTCCCGGGTAACTTCTTTTTTTGCCACTACGTACAATCCGTAAAATTGTGCCCGACTTTAACTAAAAATCGATACCATGAAACCACTAACTTTACTCATTATTCTTTTGATGACTTTAGCTGCTCTCGGGCAAGGAAATGATCAGAAATCCCAAAACAGGTTAGAAGAACTGTTGGTGAAGAATAAGCTGAATCATTCGGAGTATTGTACCGCTAAAAACAAGGCGGCGGTTCGTTTCACTGAATCAAGAAACAACAGCTATAACTTTTCAATGAAATCTGTTGCCGAAAAACAAAATCTCGACAGTGTTATCGTTTCGTGGATGGACGAAGAAACCGGCTTGTTATTACCTTTTATGAAAAGCGAGTACACCTATACTGCCAGCGGTAAAACCGAACAGGAAATACATTTTTTCTTTGATGAGAACACGGAAGTCTTATTACCGGAACTAAAAATGGAATATTCCTACGATGCCAGCGGAAATATTTCAGGAATACAATTTTTTACCTGGGCAATATCCAATCAGTGGGTGGTTGAAGGTAAAATCGTAAACACTTTTAATGATGATGATAGTATTGCTGAGTCGCTTTTCTATTCCTGGAACGGGAACACAAATAGCTGGTTACAAGAAGAAAAACAGGAATTTGAATATGACATCAACGGTAAGCTTATCCGCGAGCTGAGTTATACCTGGAATGATGGTTCCGGGCAATTTGTTGCAGAAGGGAAAGAAGAATATGCATACAATTCTGCAGGCAGCAAAACTCAGGAAATGAGTTATTACTGGGACGCAGGATTAAACCAATGGACCAATACCAATAAAAGCACTTATACATTCAATGAAAATAATGAACGGATACTCTCGGAATATTTTAGTTTGGATGAGTCAAATCAATTGACGGCCATCGGCAAAACAGAGTATACCTTCTCGAATGGTGTGGTCGCTCAATCCATGCATTATGAAAAGGATGAGGGTTCTAACGGGTGGTTTATTGTGGGGAAATACGATTATACATACGATGAATTTGGGAATATGGTACAGGAACTTGGCTACTACTGGGATAAAGATGCCAATCAATATGTTTATGAATCAAAAATAAATATCGCCTACGATCATACCTGTTTAATATCAGATTTGAATTTTCCAATGTCGATTTTAGAGGACGATGAGTTTTTCGGCATTGCCAATCACAAAGTCGACAGTATTGTAGGCCTTGTTTGGATCGACGGTATTGATGAATGGTTTACCTTTTTAAAATCCATCTACTACTATTCCGAATCAAATATCACCGATGTAAACAACTTCGACAAACAAACAGTAAAAGTATATCCAAACCCGGTTCAGGATTATCTTTACATGGTAATGCCCGATAATTCCATGAGTTTTAAGTTTGAGGTTTTTGATATTACCGGTCACTTGTTACTGAATAAATATGCAACCAGCAACACTCCGGTTAATATGAGGGGAATAAGCCCGGGAATGTATTTGTATCGTATTACTACTTTGCAAAATGAAGTAGTAAGGGGAAAGCTGATTAAAAACTAAGTTTTTTCAACTACAAACACTGATTATTAAATACTCCCTTCCTGGTGGTTGATGTTCACCCGTTGATTCTGCGCTCATCGGGTGATACTATCGAATCCAATTGATTATTTAGCTTTTACTTCCAACTCGCGCAGATGTTCCATTTTTTTACGTTCCAGAAATTCGCGGATACCTTCGTCGTGTTCTTTTACGCGTTTGTTGCCAAATTCGTAGATTTTATTCACCAGTCCATCCAAAAAGTCGCGGTCGTGCGAAACCAGTATCAGTGTTCCGTCAAACTCCATCAATGCCTGTTTCAGAATGTCTTTGGTACGCATATCGAGGTGGTTGGTGGGCTCATCCAGGATCAAGAGGTTCACCGGTTCGAGCAGTAATTTAATCATTGCCAAACGCATGCGTTCACCACCCGAAAGTACACCTACTTTTTTATCCCAATCGTCGCCACCAAACATAAAAGCGCCAAGAATGTCTTTGATTTTTGTACGGATATCACCTTTGGCTACATCGTCAATGGTTTGAAAGATGGTAAGTTTTTCATCCAGAAGTGAGGCTTCGTTTTGCGAAAAGTAGCCAATCATGGAGTTATGTCCGAGCGTAAGACCTCCATCGTATTCGAGCTCGCCCATAATGGCTTTTACCAGCGTGGTTTTTCCCTCACCGTTTTTTCCTACAAAAGCTACTTTCTCGCCTCGAGAAATACTAAAGGTAGCATCGGAAAAAACCAGATGATCTCCAAAACTTTTACCCACCTGGTCGGCAATTACCGGATAGTTTCCCGATCGGGGAGAGGGTGGAAATCGTAGACGAAGGTGCGAAGTATCTACTTCATCCACTTCAAGTATCTGTAATTTTTCCAACATTTTTACCCGCGACTGAACCTGTAATGTTTTTGAGTAGGTTCCTTTAAAACGATCGATAAACTGCTGTGTTTCGGCAATCATTTTTTGCTGTTCGTCGAACGCTTTTTGTTGCTGTTCGCGGCGTTCGCCTCTTAATTGCAGGTATTGCGAATAATTCACTTTGTAATCGTAAATACGCCCCATTGTAACTTCTATGGTGCGGTTTGTAATATTATCCACAAAAGTACGGTCGTGCGAAATTACAATAACTGCTTTGGCATTGTTGATCAAAAAATCTTCGAGCCACTGCACCGATTCAATATCGAGGTGGTTGGTTGGCTCATCAAGCAGAATAAGATCGGGTTTTTTAAGCAGAATTTTAGCCAGCTCAATTCGCATACGCCAGCCACCGCTAAAATCACTGGTCGGGCGCTGGAAATCGCTGCGCTCGAAACCTAATCCGAGTAATATTTTTTCAACCTCGGCATCAAAATTGGCTTCTCCGTCGCTGTACAATTTCTCGCTCAACTCAGATACCTGTTCAATTATTTTAGCGTATTCATCCGATTCATAATCGGTACGAACAGTAAGTTGGTGATTTAATTCGTCCAGTGTTTTTTGCATGTTTAATGCATCGGCAAAGGCCTGGGAAGCTTCATCAAAAAGATTCCGGTTATTTTCGGTAAGCAGGTGTTGTGGCAGGTAGGCAATTATTGCATCGCCGGGTGCCGAAATTTTTCCACTTGTAGGTGTTTGAGCACCCGCCAGTATTTTTAGCAGGGTAGATTTTCCTGCCCCGTTTTTACCCATTAATGCAATGCGATCGTTTTCGTTTACCACAAAGTTAATGTCTTTAAAAAGTGTTGTTCCGCTAAACTCTACTGCCAGCCCATCAATTGAAATCATGCTTGTAATTCTTGAAAATCAGCCGGCAAAGATAATCAAATACTGATATGAAAGGAGAGAAGAAGTTAGAAGGCAGAAGTTGAAGAGGGAAAAGTTTAACGCTAAAAGTTAAGCAACAGACAATAATCAATAATCATCATAAAAGTATACCAACTTTCTACAATGCTTCCAGCTCTTCCCTGAAATCGTATTGCAAATCTTCGTGCAACATTGAAATGACCTTTTGAATTCGTTTTACCTGGTTGATGTACAGGTTAAAAACTACTTTACTAGATTTGTAATTTAGTTTCGATGTTTTCATTTTTTTACAGAAATACAGCAGCAGTTCAATCTCAGTTTCCTTTTTACCCGAAAAACGAATGTACTTGTTGGTGGTTCGTAAAACCTTGCGCAGTGTTTTTTTGGCCAGGTAAAAACTTGTGCGGTTGAGACTCGAAAACTGTAAATCGATTTCCTCCTTTACCTGTCGGATGTATTCTGTTTCGTTGTACGCCTCAAAAAGCAAATAGCTCAACAGCTCTTTGTTTTCCTTTTTGTACTTGGCCAAACGATTAATTATTTCCTGAAGCTCTTCTGCAGGAAGGTTCTTAAGCTCTTTTTTTATGTTGCTAATTGAGGCAATATCCATTTAAATACAAAGTAAATTAAAAAGTTAGCGCAATACTATCGATTGGAGAATAAAATAAATAATCGATAAGGGAAAATGCTCCCGGCTCTTTTTATTCATCTGCCAAATGCATGTTTTAACCGTCAACTGAAAAAATCTGGAGTTGAATCAAGGTGAATGAGTCTTGCAGGAAAAAAGGAGCAGTTTGTACTTGCTTTTTTGTCGGTGGTTGAATTAAAAAGTACTGAGCCAGATACTTACATATATTTGAATTGAAAACAGTAAACAAATAAACGCTATTGAAAACATTAAATTATAACAAGATGAAAACAAAATTAGTTCTTTTCAGCATTTGCCTTGCAATTTTAAGCATGGGTGCTACAGCAAAAATCAAAGACGGTAAAGCATTAACCGGAAACTCGCTAACCGAGTTTGGCAAATATACCGTTGTAAATTCTGATGTTCCGATGGTTTATAAAAACCAGGTTCTTAAAACTTTCGAATTGACATATGAAAACACCGACAATCCTATCAGAATTGGTTTGTTGTGTGAAGACGAATTGAAATGCAAAACATTTATTGTTCGTACTGACGATTTCGAAATTGAATATACTTGCAGAAACAATGTGTTTGGTGTGAAGAAAATAGAAAAGCGTTTCCAGAAACTTCCTAAAGAAGAAATGGAATTAAAACTGAATAAGGTAGCCTACTATTCACAACGTGTAATTTGTCAGAATAAAAAATCTGAAGATGAACTGCTTGGCTTAATTGCCTGCTACCTGCCTGATTTGGTTAACGATGAATACCAGGCAAGTTTTTAATGAAGAAATACTTAAACAGCGCAATTTTTTCATAGAAATATGAAATTGAATCCCCGCCAGAGGGCGGGGGTTTTAATTGAACAGAAGGGTAATAAAAATAGTGAAGGACTCACATTACGGAAACCTCGTGTTGAAAGACACGGGGTTTTTCAATGAACAACAGCTTTTATCCTGCGAAAAGGGTGAATTGGTCTGTCAACGAATCCTATTTGTCGTCGATTATTATCCATTCTGTTGTCTTAAAAATCAATATGTTATTATCTTTATATCAAGCGAAAATCAAAAGTCTATTTGTGGATAAAAAACGAGTTAAAATCTGGCCGGTAAAACGCATCATACCTCACCTGCTTTTTTGGTTGTTTTATGTCTTGTTTTTTGGTTTATTCTATGGGAAATACGGTCACGATTATCGGTTACATTTAATAGAAACATCGTGTATGTTACCTTTTGTTATGGTGGCAACTTATACCACTATTTATGTTATTCTGCCCTTTTACCTGAAAACACGAAAACCGGTGCCAAGTGTGTTTATGGCTGTAGTTCTATTGGTTTTGATAACACTTGGTGAACGGATTTTTATCAGGTACTTAAATGGTTTACCCATTAACACGGAAACTCTGTTTGGAATATCATCGCTGTACCTGATGTTGGAAACTAATTTTATGGTGGCACTGGGGTTTACCGTAAAATTTTTGAAAAAATGGTTCGAGCAACAACAGGAGAAACACGAAATGGAGAAGAAACATCTTCAATCCGAGTTAAATGTTTTGAAAGCACAGTTAAATCCCCATTTCCTGTTTAATACCATGAATAACCTTTACGCACTTTCTATTGAAAAATCGTCGAAGACTTCGGAAGGAATTGCAAAAATATCAGACCTTTTGCGCTCGGTTTTGTACGAATGTAACGACTCGGAGATGGCGCTCTACAAAGAAGTTAAACTAATTGAGAATTATATCGATTTGGAAAAAATGCGTTATGGCGATCAGTTAAATGTTAGTTTTACGGTAACAGGTTCCGTTGAAGATGCAAAAATTGCACCAATGATGCTGTTTACATTTGTGGAAAATTGTTTTAAGCATGGCAGCAGTAACTTTGAAACGCCTTTTATAACCATTAAGCTGGACGTAAATGAGAATGAGATTTTTTTTGAATCGGAAAACAGTAAGCCACCTTACCAAAAACAAGTAATGGAAAGGAATATTGGAGGCATTGGTTTGGCTAATGTAAAAAAGCGACTTGAAATACTTTATCCGGGGAATTATGAATTAATTTGTGGCGATAAAAACTGTTGCTATAAAGTAAGTTTGCGAATTAAACGAATGATGCGAAGAAAGGCCATTTAATTTATCTGAATCGTAGACGAACATGGCACATAGGTGACCTGTTAGCCAGGAGCCGGATTTCAGAGACTACTGAGAGTTGTGAATAATACAGAAATGAATAAACTGTTGTATAATAATCGTTTTTTATACCGGGGAAGCAGACATATTTTGTTTTTTTGCTTTACTGTGCTTTGTTTTTCGGTAATATTGTACGTACAGAATGGATCCGAAAATTTTTCGCATACTTTTGGAGTAACATTCAGCAACGCACTTTTTTTCTTTGGTTACGCTTATATTACAATTTTTCTGCTTATTCCCGAATTTCTGCTAAAAGGGAAAATATTGTGGTTTCTTTTATTGCTTTTACTCATTGGAGTTGGTTTGTCGGCCATTAAACTTGTAACTTCTGATTTTATTTTCTACTCATCAATAGCTCCCGAAAATGTGGAACGTACCGGGGTTATGAATCTTCGCTTTATTGTGGTGAACACAAAGGATATGACTTTTATTGTGGCGCTTTTTTGTATTACAAAATATGTAAAAGATTACCTGTTTGCCGAGAACCAGCGCAAAATGCTGGAGAAGCAAAACAAAGAAGCACAGAGCACACTTCTTCAATCCCAGTTCGATCCGCATTTCATGTTTAATACCATTAATAATTTATATGCACTTTCGCTGCTTAATCCTGTAAAAACGAACGAGGTGATACGACGTATGAAAATTGTTTTGTCGTATATAATCGAAGAGAGTCGGAAAAATCTTGTTTGGCTAAGCGATGAGGTTGAACTGGTGGAAAACTATATTTCGCTTGAACAACTGCGTTATGGGAAACGACTTAAAGTTGAATTCGTTACACATGGGAATATTGAAGCACTGAAAATACCTCCAATGGTTTTATTTCTGTTGGTTGAAAACAGTTTTAAACACGGGAGCAGTCTCGATGCCGGCACTCCATGGATTAAAATTGATGTGAGGGCAGAATCAGGAAAAATAACTCTTTCGGCCGAGAACAGTAAACCCAAAACAATTTTAAAGCATGATTTTGATATTGAAAAGGGGAGAGGTTTTAAAAGTTTAAAGAAAAGACTGGATATTATTTATCAGCCACAAGGATATCAATTGAAAATTGAAGAACAGGATGTATTTTTTAAAGTGTTATTGGAATTAAAAGAGAACATTGAATTTAGGCAAACTACATATCGATAAAAAGGAAATGATTTTACACACCATCTTTTGGATGGCCTGGGTGATTTCTTTTACGTTTATTCAATCTTTGAATGAGGGAATAGATGCGTGCTTGGTTTGGTTGATGTATTATATAATAACGCTACCCATTTTTATTACGCACACCTATTTAATCGCTTATTGGTTATTGCCGAAAACCTTTTTTACCGGGCGTTATATTCTTTTTGGAAGTGCCATTATTTTGCTCCTGTTTATTTTTTCTGTGCTTGAACTGCTGGTAAGTAATTACCTTGTATTTGGGATTTTCGATAAAAACCGGATGTTTGGCCCCGGGTATTTGAATTTTCAGAATATACTGATTAGCGGGATCGGGAATCACTATATAATATTGGTATTTATTGCAATAAAGGCAGGAGGGTCGTGGTACCGCACCGAGCATCAAAAAGAGAAATTATTACGTTCGAAAGTTGAAACAGAATTGGAAATCTTTCGTTATCAACTTCAGCCGAAAGTGGTTTATACACTGATTGATGAACTGGAGGTTGTATCTACTCAACAACCCGATAACGCTCCGGAGATGATTATTAAAATCTCCAACTTTTTAAATGGATTTTTATTCGAAAGCAAAGAAGAACTGATACCGTTACAATTGGAAGTAAAATTGATTAAAGAGTTTTTGGAAATACACAAACATGCACTTGGAGAAAAAATTATCAGTAATTTTATTGTTAGCGGAAACCTGAAACCCTTTGTTGTTCCGCCGCTTTTGTTACTTCCATTAATAAATAATGCAATAAAAATGATGTATGAATGTAACAAAACGTTCGAAAGTACAGTCATTATAAAAGCGGAGAAGAAATACCTGCTCTTTTCGTTTTCACTCTGGAGTGATTACGAATTCAGGCTTCCCGACGACGAAAATATGAAAATAACGAAAAAACGGCTAAAATATAATTTCCCCGGAAAACATAGGTTAGTCGAGAATATTGACAGCAATTTTAGAGAGTTCAGCTTAGAGATTTTTACCTGAAGTGTAATAAAAAAAGAAAAAAGGGTACTAGTCTTTAAAGCAGACAGAAAACAAAAACGAAAGCTAATCCGTATTTACCATGAAAACTAAATGCCTCATTATTGATGATGAGCCTCTCGCACGTGATTTGATGAGAAGCCACATTGAAAAACTGGAGAATTTTGAAATTTGTGCCGAATGTGGCGATGCCATGAAAGCCCTCCAGGAGTTGCATAAACATAAAATCGATCTAATGTTTATGGACATTCAGATGCCCCAAATTACAGGAGTTGAGTTTCTGAAAACACTAAAAAATCCTCCCAAAGTAATTATTACAACCGCTTATCGCGAGTATGCTTTAGATGGTTTCGAATTGGATGTTGTGGACTATTTATTAAAACCCATCACATTCGAACGTTTTCTGAAATCGATAAATAAATATTACCAGGCATCGCAGGACGAGGTTGTAAATGTGCAGCCGGCAGCCGTTAGCAATGGAACTTCGGAAGAAGCCTTTATTTATGTGAAAGAAAACAAAAAGGTGGTAAAGGTGCATTTAAACGAAATTCTTTATGTAGAAGGTTTAAGCGAGTATGTGCAGATTTACACTTCCGAAAAGAAGATCATTACCAAAACCAGTATGACCAACATGGCAGATAAGTTGCCCGACAATAATTTTATCCGCATTCATAAGTCGTTTATTGTTTCACTTTCAAAAATTGAAGCATTTACATCGAACAGTATTGAAGTGCCCGGAAAAGAATTGCCCATTGGTCGCAGTTATAAGAATTCGGTTTTGGAAGTTCTACAGGTGCAGGGGTAGAAAAGTGAATGGGCAGCCTGTTTGGTGTTAAGCAGGTCGAATTTGAAGGCACAAACACAGTCACCGTTTTTTGGTTTATACTTATCGGTTAGGTAAAACTAACTGATAGGTTGTTATGTATTAAGAGGTAATGAGGGATCCGTTTGAGCGTAATTCTCAAATAGTCTCCAAAGCCTTAAAATTCCGGAATCCGGTTCATCTGCCGATTTTATTGGCGATAGGCCAAGCATTTTTTCCCGAACAGAGTTAATCGACAGCAGGTTTTTTGATATTGACTTTTGAATTGAAACTGAATTGACCAAAAGAGCAATTACTGTTTTTAAAGTGGCAGCCCGAACTCTGATAGTGTGTTTCGAAAATTTTGCAGGGTGAATGTGAATATAGTGTGTGTGCGAATTGCCTTTTTTTACTAACCATTCTGATTGGTCGGAAAGAGTCATTTTTTTATAATTGGCACCCTTTAACCAGTGGGTAAATTTCTCTTCATCATTAATCTCTTTTTGCTGGAAAAAACGGATACTTTCGTTACAAATTTGCTGAACACTCAACGATCCGAGATAAAAATCGATCAGGTTATTCCCAATCAACAGAAGATCATTTTTAACTTTTGGCAGTTCCATGGTTTTCCAATATCCAATTTCACTTAATAAAAACCGAAAGTGGTGTTTTTGTGGATTAAATGTTATCGGAACTGGAATTTTTACCGGCATTCTTATCGCTTTACAAACAATTCAATAAATTTACCACAAATCAGCATAATGGCACTCTTACCAATTTATAAATATTTTTGTTTTAACGACGAAATCAAGTCGGTTTCAGAATTTGTTCCATCAGAAAATGAGGGGGGGATTTACGAAGTTCTTCGCGTGGTAAACGGTGTCCCATTATTTCTCGAAGATCATTTGGAGCGGTTTTTCAAATCAGCGTATATTGCGGGGAAAGAGATAAAGTTTTCTTCCAGCCAGATTCGATCGTTTTTAATGCGATTAATTGAAACCGATAATGTTGAAACCGGGAATATCCTTCTTTCGTGCAAAACCAATTTAAAGGCGTTTTTTATTGCACATAAATATCCTTCCAAGGAAGACTACAAAAAAGGTGTAAGCTGTGGAATTCTGCATGCTGAGCGTGAGAATCCGAATGCCAAAGTATTTCAAACTTCAGTAAGACAACAAGCCAATGATTTAATTGAGGCAAGTGAATTGTACGAAGTACTGTTGGTTGATAAAAAGGAGCGAATTACCGAAGGAAGCAGAAGCAATGTGTTTTTTGTAAAAGGTGATAAAATAATTACTCCGAAAGCAAAAAAGGTATTGCTTGGTATAACTCGGCAAAAAACTTTTTATTGTGCTGCAGAATTGGGGTTGGTAGTAACAGAAAAGAATGTGAAATTAAATGATTTGGCTGGTTACGATGCGTTATTTATTACCGGGACCTCACCCAAAATTTTACCGGTTAAACAAGTCGCAGAAACAAGTTTTGATCCTAAAAACAAGGTGGTTAAAATATTAATTGAAAAATATGATTTTTTAATTGATGAGTACATAAAAAACGCCTGACTTGTATCGCCAGACGTTTCTTGTTTTTATCGTTGAATCTACAATCTGTCTTTTAAAATTTCTTCAACTTCTTTGAAATCGATATCACCTTTTTCGCCAAGTTTTATCCCACTTTTTTCGAAACGAGATGTGATTTTTGCAATGGTATCAACCGGAACATCATAATCTGGCAGTTTGGTTGAAATTCCAACCGATTCAAAAAAATCAACTGTTTTTGCAATGGCAGCATCAATTCTTTCGTCATCGGTTCCTGCGTTAATACCCCAGATTCGCTCACCATATTGCAAAATTTTATCTTTTTTATTGTGGCGTTTAATGTGCATCATTCCAGGTAAAACAATAGCCAGGGTTCGTGCATGATCAATTCCATGGTAGGCAGTTAATTCGTGTCCAATCATGTGTGTGGCCCAATCTTGCGGAACACCAACGGCAATAATCCCATTTAATGCCATGGTAGCACTCCACATAAAATTGGCAGCTGCCTGGTAATCTTTTCTGTCGGATAATACTTTTGGTCCTTCTTCAATTAAAGTTGTTAAAATGCCCTCGGCCCAGCGGTCTTGTAGTGGCGAATTAACATCAAAAGTCAGGTACTGTTCAAATACATGTACAAATGCGTCCACCACTCCGTTGGCAACCTGTTTGTCGGGCAGTGTAAATACACATTCAGGATCGAGGATGGAGAATTGTGGCAGAACAAATGGCGAACCAAATGCTTTTTTCTCTTGTGTGGCCATTTTGGTAACCACAGCGTTCCCATTCATTTCCGAACCGGTGGCCGGCAAAGTTAAAACTGCACCCAAAGGAAGTGCTTTTTCAACATTAACGATTCCTCTTTTTTCCATAAAATCCCAGGGATCGCCATTTTCGTAAAGTGCTCCGGCTGCAATAAATTTGGTTGCGTCAACTACCGAGCCGCCGCCCACAGCCAGCAGAAAGTCAATTTCTTCAGCCTTTACAAGTTCTATGGCTTTCATACAGGTTTCGTAATGAGGATTTGGTTCAATTCCACCAAATTCCACCAGATTAAAATCTTTCAGAGCATTTTTAACCTGATCGTAAACACCGGTACGTTTTATGCTGCCTCCGCCATAGGTAAGCAAAACTTTTGCATCTTTGGGAATTTCATCGGCAACTTTTGATATGGTTTCTTTTCCAAAAATAATTTTTACCGGATTTTTGTATTCAAAATTGTACATGAGTTGTGTATTTTTAATTCATTTGATAGTTCTAACAAAACTAACGTATTATTGATTAGCGTAACCTAAAAAATGTTTCGAAAATTAAAATCAAATACAGATTCAGATTTTAGGACTGAAATTCCGCAATATTCTGACGAAAAAATTGTGGATATCCTAAAAAAACGAGATTATTATCAACCCGAAGCGACCAAACTCGCCATAGAAGTTGCTATTAAACGGGGAATTATTTTTTCGGAGCAGGACCTGTTTTCAGATGAATACAACGTAGAAGAATTAGATCGGTCGCTCTTTCCTAAAATTCATGATCCTAAAATTCAAAAAAGAATACGGAAAAGTATAGCCCGTAGTTTGGTGATTTGCGGAATAATGCCCATTGTTTTTGGTTTGCTTCAATCGAATAAAGGAAATAAAGTTGAAGGAAGTTTAATACTCCTGTTTGGTGTATTATGGATTTTTGTTTCGGCTCAGTTGATAAAAAACTACCATAAAACTTTTGTGATCATGCTTTTGGCTGGTGCATTTTTGTCGTTGGTGTATATTGTAACAAAACTAATATTGCTCCATCGGTTTATTTTTATGGACTTTTTTATTGCGTCCATTTTATTTCTACTTATCGCTTATGGTTTGCTGTTTATCAAAAACATTTCCAAAAAGTGACTAAAAGGTTAGAGCAGGTATCCTTTCGTCTTTAAGTAACGTTTATCTACTAAAACAGTTCGTTGGTCGAATTAGATATGTGTAAAAGAATTATCTCCACTATTTTTGACAAGTGTGTTTGCTGCAAAAGTTGGCAGTGAAAACCTTTGAAACTTTAAGTCACACTGAGATGAAAAAAACAGCTTGGATAACATTTATTCTCTTATTATCAGGTACAACTATTTTTGCACAAAATGATGAAGACTGGTATACGAAAGAATACTCGGTTGATCAATTTACAAGAATTTATTTGGAAGGTGGTTTTAGAGTACTTTTAATTCAGGGTGATGAAAATAAGTTAGTTGTAAAAGCTTCAGACGATGATGTTTTTGATTATTTACAGGTAAAAGATAGGGGTGATGAATTGAGAATTGATATTGAGCCCGATCACATCACTTTTAACCGGATCGCACTGTACATAACTTTTAAGGATTTGGAAAAACTTCATATTGAAGGTGGTGTGCGTTTGCGTACTAATGGGTATTTAGATTTGAATGATTTTGATATGTATGTGGGTGGAGGTGCAAAAATTAATTTGGAAATGAAAGCTGATAATGTACATATTTTTGGTGAAGGAGGTGTGCTTTTCAATCTGGAAGGAGTGGCAGAGAGTCTGGATGTAAAACTTTCGGGAGCCGGCCATGTTGATGCCGACGATTTAAGGGTAAAAGATGCTTCGTTTCATATTGAAGGAGTAGGGACGGCAAGTGTATTTGCAACCAAAACATTATATGCAAAAATCGAGGGTGTTGGTAAGGTTTCGTACTCCGGAAATCCAAAAGTTACCAAAGATATTGAAGGGCTAGGAACAGTTTCCTCAAATTGAAAAGATACTATCCGTACCGAAAATCATAGCTCGGTACATTTAATAAGGTTTGGTTTAGGTTTATTAAAGGCTGCTGGAGAGCAGCCTTTTTTTTATAAAAAAAGGACAAACGTAAAAAGCTTGTCCTTTAAAAAGTATTGTTTGTCTGATTTTATTTTAGCGTATTAAAGTCAATATTGTCGATAAGCAGTTCGCGTTTATTCCTGTCAAACTTTGAAAATCCACGATCGAACAGTTTATAAGGTATTTTGGTGGTTTGTCGCCGGCCACTTTTCATCGCAATTACAGGGCTGCCTGAAATATCTTCAATAGCCGCCTTAAACAGCGGTTCTTCTTTTGTTCCAAGTGGAAGAGTATTCCAAAGATCATCTTCAGCTTCAATAGTTGGAACAAAACCGCCTTTAAAATCGGTTACACCTGCCGAGTTGGCATAACGTAGTATAATGGGTTGTATACCCCAGTTACTAATTTCACCGTAATAACTTTCTCCGGCGCTCTTATATATTTCTTCCGGTTTAAAAGTTGTCGATCCTGTATATTTACCAAAGGTTGTATCGCCAACAGTGGTTACATCCATATACGGGCTTAAACCGGTAATAGTAAGTTCAGAAGCAGAAGCTGTTCCTGAACCGGTTAATATATGAATATGATCTAATCCCAGTTTTACTGGAGCCGTTTTGTCGAAATAGACTTCCAGATTGTGCATAATCTGGTTATCCACCCATTCTTTCTGGTACTTATCATTCCAAAAGTATTTGACTAAAATACTGTTTGTATTTACCACATCCAGGGGGGCAACGGCACTGCATAAATGTTGAGCTGCCCAAATTACGCCACCCGGATTATAACGCAGGTCGATAACAAGATCTGTGATCTGTTCATTAATCATATTTTGCAATGCAGCATCAATACTTGTGTTGTAATTGTCGATGAACTGTGCATAAAACATGTAGCCAATTTTATGTCCTTCGTGTTCAACAACGTTGGAGAAAAGTACGGGGTTAAGGTTTAACTGGGCGGCTGCTAAATTAATGGATGTGTCAGCGCGAATGGCTTCATTTTCAAGAATACCTAAGGTTATCGATATACTTTCGCTGTATAAAAGATCGGTGTAATTGTTGTCAGTAATTGAAGCTCCGTTCATCTCAACTATTATATCGCCTCTTTTTATACCGGCAGCCGATGCGGGTGTTTCCGGATATACAAATTCAACAATGGCAAAAATGTCCTGTGTATCAATAAACCGACCAAAAGCGAGTGAGTAACCATATGTTTTTTCTATCCCTTCAAAGCTGTTTTCAAGCGCTTCAACATCATCGGTTATAAACGACCATTTATCATCAGTGTACAGTAATTTATCAAAATAATCGAATGAATTCAACTCATATTTATAATTAATGTTTGGCATTTTATTATACCACAGATACACATCATCCATCACATCCTTTATAAAAAGGTTTACTTTTTTAGTATATTCCGATGCTTCGGTGCCCGATGAATCGTCTTTTTGGCAACCAAAACTTAATGCTATAACAATTACCATAAGAAACGATAACTTGATCCTATCTCTCATAATTCTACTTTTTTGTTTTAATAAATAACGTCTAATGCATCCAATTCTTACAATTTAACGAATAAAATTCAATTATGGTGTTTTTGTTTCTTTCGGATATTCAATACGTATGTGGTAAATATTAATTAATTTTTGTAACAAAGTGGCCTTAATCGTGTCAATGTCTCTAAAAGTTAAATCTGAATCATCCAATTGTCGGTCAGCAATTTTTTTATCAATCATGGAATCAATTAGCTCTTTCAGATTCTCGCGGGTTTTTTCTTTCATACTTCTCGATGCTGCTTCAATTCCGTCAACCAACATTACCACTGCAGCTTCTTTTGATTTTGGCAGAGGCCCCGGATAAATGAAAACTTTTTCGTTAATTTTTTCTCCCGGATTCTCCTGTTGATGTTTTAAAAAGAAATAATTTGCTTTTGTTGTTCCATGGTGGGTTGCAATAAATTCAACAATAGGAGTGGGAAGTTTGTGCTTTTGTGCAATTTTTACCCCGTTGTTTACATGGTCAATAATTACTTCTGCACTTTTTAAATGATTCAGCTTGTCGTGTGGATTCATTCCCATTGCCTGGTTTTCGATAAAAAAGTTAGGACGACCTATTTTCCCAATATCGTGATACAAAGCACCTGCACGAACCAAAAATGGATTCCCGCCGATTTTCAAAATTACTTCTTCGGCCAGGTTGGCAATTTGCATCGAATGTTGAAATGTTCCCGGAGCCTCTTCTGCAAGTTTTCGAAGCAAAGGCTGGTTACTATCTGAAATCTCGATTAGTGTAACATCGGAAACAAATCCAAACAATTTTTCGAAAATATATACCAGGGGATACACCAGTAAAATGAGTATACTGCTAATGGCAAACCACCTGGTCATGGCAAAGTTCGTCGATAAAAAGGTGGCTTCGTGAATCAGGTTTAATGAAGTATAAACAACCGTGTAAGTGAGAAAGACCCAGAGAGTGGCAAGTACAAGGTGAACACGGCGGTGCATTTTGTTGAGGCTGAAAACTGCTACAATTCCTGCCGATACCTGAAGTAAAATAAATTCGTAATTATTGGGTGCGTAAAATCCAATGAGCAAAGTGGTAATCACCAACATAAAAATTGCTGTTCGTGAATCGAAAAATGTACGAACCACAATGGGAAAAATAGCCAGCGGAACCATGTAAATGTGAAGGTTCGGAAATGAATTGATAAAATTTGATAGGAATACGATCCCCACCATTAACAGCAAAAGAAAGCTCAGTTTGCTGATCTGGAAAATAATGTCGCGCCGGTAAATGTATAAAAATGCAAAAATAAGTCCTATCAAAGTTAAAACAAGAAAGATTTTTCCGAAGGCTACCATGTATCGGTTTACGTCATTGCCTCGTTCTTTTTCGTAGCTGGCTTTTAACGATTCCAACACCTGAAATCTGTCGCTATCAATAATTTCTCCTTCCAGAATGATTCGTTCGCCCAATTTAACCTTACCCCGCACCAACGATAAGTTCTGTGTTACTTCATTTATTTCTTTTTCTGTTGTTTCCTTATCAAAGTTCAGATTTGCACTTATATATTTCTCCAGCATTAAGCCAGTTAACCATTCTTTTTTTATCCCTGATTCAACCAGATTCTGCCGAACTTTATTCATCGCATTGTAGGCGTTTTTTTCAGAGTAAAGTTTGCTTATGTTAATTTTTGAGACCGAAGTACCTACACGTTTTTTTATTTCAGTTTGGCCGACAAGTTCCTGGTACGATTCGGGTGAAAATTGCAATATTCCGGCCTGGTAGATAAGCTGAAGATTTGTCTTAAGCGCAGTAAACGCTTTCACTTTGTTCGAGTTGATGGAATCGGAAGGCAGATTGAGATCTTGTTCCAACTGTTTAATTCCTGCATTTAAATCAGAAGTGTCGTAAATGAAATAGGGAATAACCGATTGAATTTGTTCCGCTTTTTCCTGTTCAATTTCTGTGGGCGATTTAAGAATAGCAAAATCGAACGGCGCCACAAGATTCTCGTGGCGCCAGGGCAATCCTTTCTGATATTCGTACTTGAACTTAGGTTCGCCTGGCAAAATAAAATAGAGTGCAATTGCCGTTAAAACAAACAAGGCAACCTGAATAGATATTTTTGTGTAATTTTTTAATTTTCTGAAGAATTTTTTCATATTTCGAATTTCAAATAAATTGGTTTAATATACAATATTTGTTTGCATTGCTGTGGTTTTTGTTGCAGATGCACCAAAAGGATAAAAAAATTAAAGGTTTCAACAGCAGTCCGAGCCCAATTTTTAATAGTTTTGTGTTTATACCGGTTGCAGGGTAACGGCCAATTCTGTTATCCAAAATAAAATTAAGAAAATATTGATGAACTACGGCATTTCAAATTTAAGTATTATACCCGTAAGAGTTGAACCTTCGGAAAAAAGTGAAATGGCAACCCAGATTTTGTTTGGTGAACATTTCGAAATGCGCGAGCAAATGGTAGGTTGGACAAATGTTAAATTGGCCTACGATGGTTACGAAGGTTGGATTGACACTAAAATGGCCACTCCAATTCATCCCCGAACTTTAACTAAAATTGAAAATAGCCCAATGGCTGTAACATCTGATATTATCACCATTGTTCCTGTAAATGACGAGCAAAATTTAATGTTGGTAGCCGGAAGTACTTTGCCGGTGTGGAGGCCTTATCTGAAACAGTTTTCGGTTATCCGCGATACTTACTTGGCAACCGGGGAAGTGGTTTATGGTGATTTGAAAAATCCTCGGGAAATTATTATTCAACAAGCATTAAAATATTTTAATGCACCGTATTTATGGGGCGGAAGAACTCCTTTTGGAGTAGACTGTAGTGGCTTAACCCAGATTATTTATAAAATGATTGGGATTAAATTGCCACGCGATGCCAGCGAGCAGGTAAACGTTGGGACTGCAATGAGTTTTGTAGATGAAGCAGAACCCGGCGATTTAGCCTTTTTCGACGATGAGGAAGGCAATATCGTTCATGTTGGAATAATTTGGAAGCGAAATAAAATAATTCATGCCTCGGGGCAAGTGCGCATCGATAATGTCGATCAGTTTGGTATCTTTAACATCGATACACAACGTTATACGCACAAAATGCGGGTAATGAAGAAAATAATTACATAAAATGGAACGCATTAAATTTGTAATTTATCTGGTAATTTTTGTGGCAGTGCTTTATCTGATTATTAAACACTGGAAAACCGGGCGAAAAGACTAGTTTTTTATTGTAATCACAGTTTTAGTAAAAAGTACCGGACAATAATCCTTCTCAAATGTATTCATACAAATATCCACGCGCTGCGTTAACTGTTGATTCTATTGTATTTGTAAAAAACGAAACTACAATAAAAGTTCTGCTAATTGAAAGGGGAAGAGAACCATTTGATAAGATGTGGGCACTTCCGGGTGGTTTTATCGAAATGGATGAAACGCTGGAAAAGGCCTGTATCCGTGAGTTGGCAGAAGAAACAGGTTTGGTGTTGACTAAAATGGAACAATTCAGGGTGTATGATGCCATCAATCGGGATCCCCGTCATCGTACCATATCAGTAGTTTTTGCGGCAGAAATAGCTACACCGAAAGCAGTTACCGGTAGCGACGATGCTACCCGTGCAGAATGGTTCTCTGTTGATGAATTACCCGAGCTGGCTTTTGACCATGCACAAATTCTGGAAGATTTTTTTGTGAAAAATAGAGTGGCCCCGGCTTAAAAAACTGATAGATATTTTTTATCAATTTCATTCAACCCGAATTATGCGTTAGATCATTGTAATGAGCTTTGAAAGTGCAATAAAACAAGAACTTTCTGAAACGAGGCATAGCACCGTTCTGGTAAGTGGAAGAAAGTTCGTGAAACGTCTTGTTTTGAAGTAATTCCAAGACGTAATAAATTTTCTAATGCATATTTCGGGTTCAATCCAGTCAAACTTTATTCAATCCTATTCATTCATTAGAATTTCCATTTCATTTTTATCCAAAGTTTGTCGCCAAGTTCCCACCAACGATCAATTGTTGAACGTAACGAAGCATTTGAATAGTCGGTAAGAAACTCGCGGCATAGTGTTGTGTTTTCTCCATTTTTTGCGTTTAGTTTGTCTTGTTTGGCCAGTTCCTTTGCGCGGTTTTCAATGAAATTAACTTCACCAAAAAATTTGTCTTCGTATTTTTTTACTTCGGGCTCCACAATTTGTTTTCCGGTTCCCCAATTCACCATAGCCAAACGATTGGTACGAGTAAATGCCCACATAGCAGCCTGACGACTAAAATTATTGTGGCCACAATAATTGTATGAATCGGGCAAACTTAAATTACCACAATAAATGGGTACCCGCGGACTTAAACGCGGCACATCAAGTCCAAACCATATTTTGCCACCAATTTCATCGGGTAAGTCGTCGCGGAGTTGGGCAATCCACGAGTAGGAACAATATTGAACAGAAATGGGTCGATGTCGGACCACCGCATCTTTTTCGAGCGAATTTAGCAGATCTCTCCGATCGGTAGAGAGCCAGGGGTGCGCAGCCGAACTAACGATAGTGTCAACTACTTCTAACACTCCGTTTTCGTTGCGTTCCTTTTTAGCGACTTTTAAATTCCTGATCATTTCAAAATCGGTTCCATCGTAAGTGGTTTTGTATAATTTTGCAACATCGCGAATATTTACCTTCTTTTCCACTTTTACTGAGAAAGGGAGTTCGTCGCTGTCGAACTTTAAGTTGAGGCTTGGTGCCATTGTGCTTAAAACAAAGTATTCGCGAACGTTAAATGGTTTCTCTCCGCTGTAAGCTTTCCAAAATTTAAAGGGTTCTTTACCATTCCAAAATCCCATATTTTTAGCTACATCGAAAACATTGTCTGACGCCATAAAATAGTTTTTGTCATCAAGATTCAATATTCCAATTCTCGAAATATTTGCAGAAATTCCTACATGTTCGTCAGGAATTCGTTGTGCTGCCCAAACACCACCAATTCTATCAGGGCCTTCTCCAAAAATTTCAAGCTGCCAAACTTCTTTTTTGTCGGCTATTGTAATACACTCGCCAGCGTCGGCATAACCGTATTCTTTTATTAATTCACCAATCAATTTTATAGCATCGCGGGCCGTTGTGCAGCGCTGAAGCGCAATTCTTTCTAGTTCTTCAATCAAGAACAAACCATTTTTATTTATTAATTCTTTTTTGCCACTGATTGTAGTTTCACCAATTGCCATCTGTTTTTCGTTTATGCAAGGGTAGGCAGTATTTAAATATGCATAGGTTTCTTTTGCCTGTGGAATTTCGCCTTTTAATTTCATCCCTTCTTGGCTCCATGGTGTATGCGTGTGCATGGTTCCCCAATATACCTGGTGTGTGGTGTCACTATCAAACTTTTGTGCCGGAACAAAGTTTAGCCAGGTGCGATAATACGCATCACAAGTGTGGGCTGTTATTACTGACCCGTCGTCGGTAGCCTTCTTTCCAAACATGATACTGGTACAGCTTTCGTTACGAAAAAGTTCTTCTTCTTGCTGCGCGAACGAAGTATGAGAAACAAAAAATACGAGAGTAAAAAGAGTGAAAAACCGAAAGAATTTTGACATGGTAATTACGTTTTAAACAATGCTAAAGATAGAAGAAAAGCTTTTGGAATCAATGTTTAAATTCAACCTGAAGGTAAGTTTTGCTTTTCCCGGCTCAGCAATTAAAACTAATTTGAATTACGAGGATATTCATTTACCGGGAATTCTAATTTTAATTATCTTGCGCATCTATTAAAAGAAAGAAAAAAAAATTAATAAGATATGAAGCATATTGTAATTATAATTCTGTTATCAGGTATTTATTCGTCTTTATTCGCTAAGGAATCATCTAAAGAAAAAGGATTGGAGACGATCAACAAGAATGTAATTCAGGCTCAACTCGGATTTCTGGCGTCCGACTGGATGGAAGGTCGTGAAGCCGGAACAGCTGGTAATTATCTGGCAGGTGATTATCTGTCGAGTTTGTTTAAACTTTATGGATTAGTACCAGGAGGAGACGAAGTAACATTCACCCCAAATCGATACCAGAAATTGCTGGAGATAGAAACTGAAACGGCCACTGCATATTTTCAAACTTTTCCTGCCATTGAAGTGTCATCATCCGAAAACCAAAATATCAGCTTTATTCGAGGCAACAAGGAAATTCGGTTTCAGTGCAAAACGGACTTTAGTGTTTCATTTATCAGCCAGAATAGTACGTTAAAAGCACCGGTTGTATTTGTGGGTTACGGAATTGATAACAGTGCATTGGATATGGATGATTTTAAAGATGTGGATGTTGAAGGGAAAATTGTGGTTAGGTTGGCAGGACTTCCCGGAGATGGAGACCCTGAATCGAAAGCAGCCAAAATAATTGCGGAAAAAGATATTACAATCAGCACCAGGGAAAAGAACGCAATTGCATTTGGAAAAGGGGCAGTGGCTGTAATGGAATATAACATGCAAAAAGATGAGCAATATACCTGGAAAGTAAATGAGGCTTATCGTTTTAATGAGGCTATGTTTGAGGGCGACACAAAACCTGAAAGTTTTTACGACAAGAAATTGCGTTTGCCTTCTGATGAACATACTTCACCTGTAATTTCCATTTCAAAAGAAATGCTGGAAGAAATATTAGCCGCAACAAATATGTCTCTTGAAGATGCAATAACCAGGGCTGCGATTCTGAAAACAAATTCTGTGGAAGTTGTAGGAGAAGTCCGACTTGACTTGAATATGCAAACGCAAATACTTGGTCTGCGGAATATTATAGGACGGATTGAAGGCGAAAACCCGGATGAAATTATGGTAATTGGTGCACACTACGATCACCTTGGAAAATACAATGGACAAATTTTTAATGGCGCCGACGATAATGGATCTGGTGTTGTTGCCGTTACCACAATTGCCAAGGCTTTTATCGAATCGGGAATTAAACCCAAATGCACGCTTATTTTTGCACTCTGGGATGGCGAAGAACGGGGTTTACTAGGTTCGCGTCATTTTATCAATTCTTTTGAAGATATGGAAAAAGTTACTTTGTATCTTAATTTTGATATGGTGGGCAGAAATAGTTCGCCGGATGCTCCGGGTAATAAGGTAGCTATGATCTATACCAAAGCCTATACTAATTTGGTGGAAACCTCGAAATTGAACATTGAAAACTTCGGATTAAATTTAGATGTGAATTATAGTGGCACTGAGAAACCCACCGGGGGAAGCGACAACAGTGGTTTTGCAAAAAAAGATATTCCGATTTTTTGGTTTCATACAGGGGGACACACCGATTATCACCAGGCATCGGATCATGTGGAACTAATTAACTGGCAGAAACTGGAAGATATTATCAAACTTAGTTACTTAAATATGTGGGAGTTTGCCAATAATCCTCTGCTAATAGCTAAGTAATTCTCTTTGTATTCCAGAGAAAACCAGTTGCTTTCTGTTAATGACATGTTTTATTAAAGCATTCAATATGAGCAAAGTACGAAAAAATCCATTAAATGTCATTTCGACGAAGAATGAGGAGAAATCTTAAACTCAAACAGATTTCTCTCCGTCAGCCGATGAATCGAAATGACAGCTTCAGAGTTATGTCGTTTGTTAATTATGCCCATCTTTTAAAATGAGTAGCCACTGTTAATGACTATCGATACTGTGTAGCATTAAAAAGGAGTGCATCAGAATTTTTTGGATCTCGCTAAGGTATTCATTTACAGCTTTTGTACTTCCCGGAAGTGAAAAAATAAGCGTTTTGTTTTTTACTCCGGCAATGGAGCGGCTTAACAAAGCATTTGGTTTTTCAGCACCGTATTTCAAGCGGATCATATCCATGATTCCCGGAATTTCCAAATCAATAAAATTGGCTACTATTTTTGGTGCAATATCACGCGGACCAATTCCTGTGCTACCGGTTGTGTATATAATGTCGTAGTTATTATTTATTGCCGATTCAAGTTCTTTTTCAAGTATTTCTTTTTCGTCGGGAATGATTGTACGATTTGTTTCGCAGATGTAGTTTTGGCTTTTAAACCAGTCTTTACTTAGCTTTTCAATCAGTGGTCCGCTTTTGTCCTTGTAAATGCCTTCAAACGCACGGTCGCTAAGTGTGAGAACTTTAATTCGAAAAGTTTTTGGTATATGGACCAGTTCGTCATTTTCTGAAAGTTTTCCGGGTTTTATTACACGACAGAAAATGCCTTCTTTGGGCATTACACAGTTTCCGGTTAATTGAAATATTTCACAATTGGTGCCATGACATTTCTTCCCGATTTGGGTAACCTCCATTTCCACATTTTTTGAAACAAAACGATCGAAAGGCTTGGTTAAATGCACAGGAAAACCATGCGTTGTTATGTTCTCAGCAAATTCACCGTAATTGATTTTTCGTCCAAGTTCTCCTTCAAAACTTTCGATGCTTTCGGCGGCCAGTAAACTCACTTGTCGGTGCCATTTCCCGGCATGGGCATCGCCTTCAATGCCTTCCGGAGTCAGCATAATTTCCTGGCGAGGTGTTTTAATAGTTCCCTTTTTTTCTGAAATATTCAGTGATTTTATGGTGCAGGCTTTTTGTTTCATTATGAGATTAAATTTTTTCTTTAAAATCGAGTTTGATTTCACTCAATTCCATTTGTTTGTCAACGGCTTTGCACATGTCGTAAATGGTAAGCAGGGCCACATTAACTGCTGTTAATGCCTCCATCTCAACACCGGTTTGCCCAATGCATTTTGTCAGACTGCTAACTTTAACACCATTTTCTTTTATGGTTGCCTTTACTTCAACTTTAGTTAGCTGCAATGGGTGGCAAAGCGGAATTAAACGTGAGGTTTCTTTGGCTGCCTGTATCCCTGCAATTTCGGCAATGGTAATTACATCTCCTTTTTTTATAAGGCTGTCCTTAATTAGTTTTACCGTTTCGGGTTGCAACCGAATAAAACCCGATGCTTTTGCGGTGCGTACCTGTTGTGGTTTAGCGCCCACATCAACCATGTTGGCTTTCCCTTCTGAATTTATATGCGATAGTTTGCTCATATTATCCTCCAATATTTGAAAATTCGTGTGTTGATGTTCCAATCCCTTTTTCAGGTTTAAATTGGACAGCTTGTTTAAATGCCTTTTCAATGCCCAACTCGCGCGTGCTGAAGCGTAATTCAGAATGAAGACAGGGAACAATAAACCCGTCAGCCGTTAGTCGCAGGCGGTTACAAATTTCGCAAATGCCACCTTTGCCTCCTTCAACCGAGTAAAACTCTCCGGTTCTTAAATCCATTTGACGAATAAAACGGAGTTTCAGATTTTTCTTTTGGCAAAAATCTCTGACTGCCTGTTCGTCCGTTTTATTTTCGCCGGGTATTCGCACAAAGTTTATTTTTACCGGAAGCAAGCCAGCTTCCAGGGCAGCATCTATGCCTCTTAAAACATCGGCTAGTTCTCCAACCCGTGTAATCTTTCTGAATTTTATAGGATCGAGTGTATCCAGACTGATATTTACCCGTTTTAGTCCGGCTTCCTTTAACTGTTTCGCATATTTTGGTAAGAGCACCCCGTTTGTTGTTAAACCGATGTCTGTAATTTCTGGGATATCGGAAAGCATTTTAACAAGCAGCGATAAATCCTTACGAACAAGAGGTTCGCCGCCTGTTAAACGGATTTTTGTCAAACCTAGTTTTGTACCCGCTTTTACAATATCAATAATTTCGTCGAACGATAAAATATCTTCATGCTTTTTTAACGGCACACCTTCAGCAGGCATACAATATTGGCAACGGAAATTACAGCGATCGGTTACCGAAATACGCAGGTAATTAATATGTCGGTTATAACGGTCTAACATAAGCCATTTCGCCTTTATTTATGTTTGTTTCTTCCAAAGGCACTTCTAACAGTGCATTGGCAAAAGTAAGTGCATTTATATGTGCCGATCCATGAAAGGGTATTGCTTCAATGTCTCCTTCGTTTCCGATAATTACCGGAACAACTCCAAATCGGTCGGCTTTTTTACGAAAATAATCAAATCCCATTTTTGCTTTAATCCGAAGTGGTGTGTAATTGGCACCCAAAAGTTTGTAAATTAAGGGTTTGGCCAGGAACTCGAATTGTATGAGCGATGAAACCGGATTCCCCGATAGTCCAAAACAATATTTGTTATTCTTTTGCGAAAAACTCATCGGATTTCCGGGTTTCATACCGGTTGTTTCCCAGAAAACGTTGAACTCCTGCTTCTTTAATATTCCCGGGATAAAATCGAAATCGCCAAATGAAGCACCGCCTGTAAAAAATACAATGTCGTTATCTTTTAAAGCCTGTATAAAAACGTGCGTTAGCTTTTCATAATCGTCGGAAACGAGTTTATCTTCAGTTACCTCAACATTCATTTTTCGTAGCTGGGTAATTAACTGGCTGGCGTTGCTGTTGCGTATTTGCCCCGGTTGAGGTTTTTTGTGGGGATCAACCAATTCGCTACCAGTTGCAATTACCGTTATTTTGGGCATTACCGATACTTTTACTTTTGTGTATCCGGCACCTGCCAAAACTGCTATTTGCGAAACATTAACAAGAGTACCTTTTTTTAAAAGAACATCACCGGTTTGATAATCTTCCCCCTGGTAACAAATGTTTTTGGCAGTTTTCGGATTTATACAAACCACATGGTTTTTACCATAGTTTTCCGAATCTTCTATTTTGAAAACACAATCGCAAGCGGCGGGAACAGCAGCTCCAGTCATTATTTTTGAACATTGATTTTTACCCACTTTTTTTGTTGGCATCATTCCGGCTTGCAGCACTTCCAGTACTTCCAGCTTGTTGCCAATATCTTCCAAATGGCAGGCGTAGCCGTCCATTGCCGATTTATTGAAAGGCGGCATGTCCATATCAGCAAGTACATCTTTCTGTAGTATACGATTGTAAGCATTTTCCAAAGCCACTTCTTCTGTTTTAAAATCAGCAGGAAGTTGTGCGATAAGCTTTTGTATTTCGTTAAACTTACTCATTGTTTTCGTGTAAACTTGTTGTTTATAAAGTTTAAATGGTTTATGTCGAAATCAAATTCTTTCCCGTTGTTGTACACGATTATCGGAGAGTAGTTTAGGTGGTGTTTCTTTACCAATTCTTTCCCCGACTGGTGCACAAAAAAGAACAGACCCGGTGTAACAATTTCATGTAAACCACCCGATTCGCAAACTATGGCATATTCTGGCAAGTGGCTTTGTATTTTTTGAAAAGCTTCGTGCAAATGTTCCTGTTTCGTCATGATAAAATATACATGTTTAGCCCCGGCTTTTAACATTAACGAACTGTCTTTTGTTGAGTTTTGCTTCTCTTCCAAAAGTATAAAATGTTCATTCTGAAACAAAATATCCTTTTCACAGAAGGAATGAAAATGGGATGATATTTTTATTCCGCACACTTTTGTTGTGGCTGAAAGTTGTGCAATGATTTTACAGGCGAAATAGGTTTTGCCCACATTTCGTCCGTTACCTGCAATCAGTAACAGGTTAGGCATATCTAATCCAATATTTGACTTAATCTCCATTATATAGTACAACAACGGAAAGAAGCGAGATTTCGCTTAACTTTTGCCTGAAGCGGCTCTTTCTCCTTTCCAATTTAGTCTGTCATCTGACAGAAGCGGGAGGACAACCTGTTTCCGGATTATCCCATCGGTCGACGCACCATAACCTTAATCTTAGGTGCAAAGACTCGGAGTAAAATTTCTGGCCGCTAAGTTAATAAACAAATATAGATATGTGTATATGAAGGAGAATTTTGTTTAAATTTTTGAACGTTTTTAAAAGCATTGAATATCTTTACGTTTACACTTTAATGAAGATTATATGTTTCGCATTTTGCTTCTTTTTACATTTCTTACTTTTCTGGCTTTTTCAGGAAAAGCAACCGACATATACCAATCCGATACGATTTTGATAAAGAGAAACGATCTACCTGCTTTGTTAAAAAGTCAGAATTATATTGGAAAAACTAATTTTATAAATCAACAGAACTCGCACCATTACGTTAGTAGCTTGAAGAGTTATTCTCAAAATATTGAATTAGATAGTATTGTTGTTTCAGAATGGTCTGAAGAATCAGGGAAAATTGAAAAATCGTATTTATACCTTTGTAACTTCGAAAATGAGGGAAAGAATGTAGCCGTAAATATTTTTTATTGGGACACCGAGAAGATAAAATGGAGAATTAATGATGAGAATTACTACGAATTTGACGAGAATAACAGGTTGAAAAGGGTTGAATTTCAGGAGTATTATTTGCCTAACTACCAGTGGTATACGCGAATAGATTATGAATACGAAAATGGCTTGTTAAAATTTGAAAACCGTTATGACAGGATTGATGAAATTGAATTTTGGGAAGAAATTGAACAGTATGAGTATATTTATAATGACAACAACTCATTAAAAGTTGTTCATATAAATAAATGGGATATTCTTGAGAATGACTGGGTAACAAATGCATACCGGGAATTTGCCTATGATAGCATCGGTTATTTGACAACTGAAACAGGATTTGATTACAATTTTTATGATGTGGAATCTACTAAAAAATATGAAGTGCAATATAGTTACAGCGACAATAATAATTTAGTAGAAATAGTGAAATATGTGCCCGGTTGGGATAAAGCAATTTTTGAGCCTGAACGAAAACAGGAAAATTTTTACAATGTATCTTCAGAGCTAAATACTGAAATTTTTTATGACTGGGATTATGATTTAAAGATCTGGCTTAGAGATGTGAAAAAACTTTATTTCAACGAAGCTCAGGGGCCAAAAATATTTGAAGAGATTAGTTATTCCTGGAATGATCTAAATTTGAATTGGGAGGGTAGTAATAAAATAGAATACCTTTCAGAATACAACTATTTTTCAGAAGATATTCAGAATTGGGAATTCCTACAGATTTATATGCCAGCTTTTTCTTTTAATGGTGTGGTTTGCGACAAAATAGAAAATACTATTTGGGAAAATGATAAGTGGCTTTTTTTGAGTACAACCAATTATTATTTTACCGAAGGTGTAAGCGTTGGAATTGAGACTGAATATGATTTAGACATACGTATGTATCCAAACCCTGTTGCCAATATGCTAACTATCAGAACCAATAATTTGTTCGAAACTACATGCAGAATCTGTGATTTAAACGGACGTATAATTAATCAAACCAACTTTCAGAATGACATACAAATTGATGTTTCGTATTTATTGTCGGGAATTTATCTGGTTGAACTATATTCAGAGGATGAACGTATCTATGTAGATAAAATCATAAAGAATTAAACAAACAGTAAAGTTTCAATTCATTTCGACCTCTCAATTTCAATTGGGTACATAAAACATCTTATAACATTAAGTTAACAGCATAATGCCGCATGTTTTTATATGTATAAGTTGCTAGTTAAGTGCCTAAGATTTTATACAAACACACAGTAGTGTCAGAGTAAAATTTGAAAGATTCCCTGCCTGTCGGCAGACAGGTTTCGCTTCATTTCATTACGCTCAGAATGACAGGGGATTACGATTGAGAGAGATTTGGGAAGGGGCTGGTTTGCGTCTTTTTACGCAAACCAACCCCCTCCTCCCCAAAGAAAAAGCCACCAAAAGCATGTCATTCCGAATCCGTCATAAGACCGATAGGAATCTGTTCAATGTTAACTCGTTAGTAGTGTAAAACTATATTGTTTCAGTTTCTTCTTTTGGTTTATTCTTACCTTCTGAAATAAAGGCGGCAGCAATTACAACAATTACTACAAAAACGGCTACATAAACACCCGTTGGAATTGGAGCCGCTTCGCCCTGTGCATAAGAATGTAGTCCTGATAAATAGTAGTTCACTCCAAAATAGGTCATTAATACCGAACTGAATCCAACAAGTGTTGCTGCACTTATGGCAAAGTTTCCTTTAAATCCGGGTATGCGATGCATGTGCGTTATGAATGTGTAAACCAGTATGGTTACCAAAGCCCACGTTTCTTTGGGATCCCAGCCCCAGTAACGCCCCCAGCTTTCGTTGGCCCAAACGCCTCCTAAAAAGGAACCAACCGTAAGCATTAACAATCCAATTATTAATGCAATTTGTATTATATTGGTGAGTTCTTTTACCGTAAAGTTTATTCGGTTGTTATTTTTACTTGTCCTGAAAACCATAAGGATAAGATTTAGAAACCCAAGTAAAGCACTAATGCCGAGAAATCCATAGCTTGCCGTAATAATGGCTACATGTACGATTAACCAATACGATTTAAGCACCGGAACCAGATTGGTAATTTCCGGACTCATCCAACTCATTCCGGCTACCATTAAAGTTAATCCTGCTAATACGGTAGTAAGCGAAAGTGTAATTTCCGAGCGGCGTGAGAATATTAGTCCCCCCAAACATGTTGCCCAGCTTACAAAAATCATCGATTCGTAACCGTTGCTCCAGGGTGCATGCCCCGAAATATACCAGCGTATGCCAAGACCGGCTGTCTCAAAAACAAACATTAACAGGATGAAAAAGAAAGCCAGTTTTTTTATAGTTCTCAGTTTTATTTTTGGATTAAAAACACTGGTTAATTGAATAAATAACAGAATCAAGCCTGTGAACATAAATATCTTTGAGAGTTTTCCAAAAATATTGATGTTATTATAAAAGACTTCCAGTTTTATTGTACCGGGCGATGGGAGTACCGAGGCACCATATTTTACCTGGTTTTCTTTTACAATTTGTAATAACCTGTCTGCACTGGACCAATCGTTATTAAATACAGAGTTCATGTAACTATCAATGGTTTTTTGGGCATACAAAGCCATTTCGTCAGCAAGCATAGTAGGATTTGCCGCCGATACCCATTTACTGTTTTCATGGTCAGGAATGGGGAAGATGGTAAGATACTGACCATTAAAAACGTTCATCAGAATATTTACCCGCTCGTCGACATAAATTATTTCCTTGTCAAGTTTATTGCGTTCGTTCGACTTTTTCTCATAGGCTTGCTGAACCATTGCGGCCAATTTGTACCCACCCATTTGCCTTGGCAGAACAATTGAATTGAAGGTAGCGTACTTCCCCGTATATATTCCAAGTTGCTTTCTTAGTTCAGGATTGGAAACTTTGATGATTGCAATGTTCTTCCACTTTTCGGGATTGGCCTGCATGTCAAGAAATACTTCGGTAGGTGCCATCCCTTCCCAGCTTGTTTTTTTTGCAACTTTCCTCAAAATTTGTGATGCAAGCGTATTTACCGGCTCAATTCGTCCTTGTCGGTTTTGGATGGCCAGCTCACCAAATTCTTTTACGTGGTTTTTGTTTATGGCGGGTGCCTGTGCACTGGCATTAAAACCCAATAGAACACCGACCACAATGATTGCAAAATATTTTTTACGTTCTTCTCTGATTTTAACTGATGTATTTAAAAGTGTTGTAAACCGGCTGTTTTTATTAAATAAACCTAAAACCATTCCAAGTACCATAATCAAATAACCAAAGTATGTAATTCCGGTGCCCAAAGCATCGTGGTTTACTGAAAGTATTGTTCCCTTTTCATCAGTGTCGTACGATGACTGAAAGAACCGATAACCCTGGTATTTTAAAATGTTATTCATATAAATTCGAAAAGGCTTTTCTGCGCCCTTGTCCTTTAAAATAACTTCGCTGGCATACGACGATGGACTCATAGAACCCGGGTATCTCTCCAGTTGGAATTCGGAGAGGTATAACGAAAATGGTAATTCAATTTCTTTTGATCCGTATGTAATTTCTATATCGATGCCATTAATATGGGTATTTAACGGCGTTCCTGTTTCACCTTTTCTCCCAAAAATGATAACTTCTTTTGATTGATCACCAACAGTTACAAGTGTTTTAATACCGTCGGGTAATGCCATTCCTTTTTGGGGGTGCGAATAAATAAGTTCGGTTTTGGCTTTGGGAGTAAATTGTTGTACGACAAAATTTAATTGCCCAAGCGAATATAACTTTTGTATTTGTACTTCGGTTTCCGTTGAACCAGGAACAAGAGTAACGTCAGATTCTGACATTCCCGACACGGTAATTGTATCGTGGGCAGTAATATATAACTTACTATTCTCAGTCCGAAAAATGATATCATTCGATTGAGATGGATTGAAACCAATTGATTTCCCAAAAATCATTTTTGTGTCACCGGCTTCCAACATAAAGTCTGATCGTTGCATGTTTTCGTCAACTGCAATCATCGACAAAATAGCTAGCCCCATTGGATCGGGAATAATTTGTTCAGTGGCAGAAGGCATGAACATCAGGTTTTTTATTTTAATCGTCTGTCCATTTAATTTTAGTTTGTCAGAAAACGAATTTCCGGTGTAACCTGAGAACAGGACTTGCTTCTGGCTGGTGACTGTTTTCCCATTTTGTGTTGCCTTTACTGAAATAAAACTTTCAGTTGAGACGATTGAATTAGAGGCTTGTCCTTCCCGGATATGCATGTTTCCTTCGTAACTATAGTAACGCGTGACCATTGCACCAATTCCTATTACGATAAATGCGATATGAAACAATAACATGGGCCATTTCTTTCGAGTAACTAATTTGTGTTTAAAAATACTCCCGACTATATTTAAACACAATATTCCAAGTAATAATTCAAACCACCATGCCCTGTAGATTAGTATTTGAGCGGTTGTGGTTCCGTAATCATTTTCGATAAATGTGGCGTATGCAATGGCAATTCCAAAAATTATTAAAAGGATTCCAGTGAAAAACATGGACTGAAGAAATGAGAATATTTTTTTCATGTGTTTAAAATTGTTTGTTTTTAAGGTATGCCATGGAATTCGCATAAAAAATTTCATAATAGTATTCCGACACTAAAGTTTAATAAACAATTTAATGTTCGATTGTGTTTGCGCTAAATTAAAAATGAAAAGGATTAACGCGCTAAAAAAAATCCTTTGCTAATAAAACAAAGGAATTTTCATTACTATTTACAATAGGTAGATTTGCTATTCGGTTGTTGGATCGTCGTGAGCAATTTTTGCTACATATTCTTCAAAATTAAATCCTTTATAATTCGGACTTTCTTCATTGTGACAAGTTTTACAAACTTTTTCGTCGGGTATAACCAATCCTTTGGCAAGCGAAAGTTTTTGATTCTTCATTATAGCTGCAGTTTTATACATGCTACCAGGTCCGTGGCAAGATTCGCATGACACACCTTCTTCAACTTTTAAACCTGCCAGTAATTTAGAATCGACTGCAGCTGCCGTTGAATGACATTTTAAACATTTTGGATCGTTCGCTTCATCGCCCTTCAAACTTTCCATGGCTTTAGCGTGTGGCCCTTCCTGCCACTTGTTAAATTGTTCACCTTTGTCGGGCTTATTATGGCACATTTTGCATTTTGTAGCACCTATATACTTAAAATTTTGTGCGGATACGGCTGTACTTAAAAAGAAAGCCAGACCTAATAACAGGAATAAATTTTTGTAGTTCATATTTTAAATTTTTAAGGTTTTGTAATTCATTTATTATATACTTGTTAATACAGAGCAGAGTGGCACACCGAGCATAGTTCTGTTTGCCATGCTTTATCAATATCAACGGGATGATTAAACTCAAGAGGTTCGAGTGAGTTCGCATAGGTCATTGTATCGGAATTTCCCTGTGCTACTATATTGTGACACAAAGTGCAATCTTTTGAAATAACCACGCCTTTATCTGTTGCATGACGATCGTTGTGACAACGATAACATCCATCCGATTCCATGTGCCCGATGTTATTGGGATATTCTTTCCAACTTACTTTCATATATGGAAATATATTATTGGCATAATCGGTTTTCATTTCTTCGATCGCCTCGTCAATGTCAGTCTTTCTTTCTTCATAAACCTCGGGGTAACCTGTTTCAAACCACTCTTTAACCTGTGTCTCAATTGCTAAAAATGCGCTGTCTTTTGTCGGGTATTCCTGGTTTAAAGCAAGCATTGCTATTAGTTTAATTCCCGGAAGAGTGGTGGATATTTTACCTTGACTCATTGATTGATCGATAAAATTTTGCGGCGCGTTGTAATTGTGTGATGGCCGGTTGTGGCAATCCAAACAATCCATAACTCTTGTTTCCAGCGAATCCAGTTCAGCCTCGCTTAGTATGTTTTCATCGTCGGTAAAAACTTTTACATCGCCGGTTTTTATATTGGTGTATCGTACCCACGGAATAATTTGTCGTTTATCATCCGATGCCTTGTACTCTATCTTTACATCAGGACTGATGTGCTGATGAATTCCTTTTTCAATTTCGCCTTTTGTTATTTTTGAACTGGTTTTAACCTGCAGGTGAATAATATTTTCGGTGTTATCTTCTTCAGTAAGGAAAGAATGTTTGACTCTGAGTTTCCTGTCGTAAAATTTTTCGGGCCAGTGGCATTGCTCACACGTTTCTTGTGCCGGCCGTAAATTGGCAATTGGTGTTGGAATTGGTTGCGGGTATTTTTTTGCCAGCACCGAATATACCTGGTACAATCCCGAGAGTTTACTTTTTACATACCAACTTGCGCCCGAACCAACATGGCACTTTACGCAGGCAACCCGTTCGTGCGATGAACCGTGGTAGGTGGCATATTCCGGTTCCATAACCTGGTGACACAACTTACCGCAAAATTCAACAGATTCAGTATAATGAAATGCTTCGTAACTGCCAATGGATGATATTATTAACAGAAAAATGGTTCCGATTATAAAAATAATAGCCGCATTACGTGTGCCTGTATTGTTAAAATCAATAGTGGGCCAGGCTAATTGTGTCCCTTCTTGATCGGCCTTTCTTGCCTTTTTACGATTAATTCGCATTCCAATAGGAATAAGCAATAAACCAACAAATAAAAAAATTGGTAATACAATGTAAATGAAGAGTCCAATATAAGAGCCTCCAAAATTAAAAAGTGTATTCAGAATTACCAATGATAATATGGTGGCGAGGTTAAAGCCAGCTAAAATTGCGCCGGCAATGGAGATCCAGTTTTTAATCGATGATGGTAATCTCATTTGTATTTATTTTAAAGTATATTTTTAAACATTATACTTCTTACAAGATTGTAAAAAATGTATAATATTTCAACACTCATTCTTAATTTGTAATTCTTCTATATATGCTTGATAATTATGAAATTATGCTCTTTGCTTTTATGGTTTGTTAATCTTCGTTAGTCCATAATTCTTGTCATTTTCAGTAGGTTAATAAACACTGTTTTTTAAACACATCTCGTAAATAATCATTCTATGGTATTAAGTTTTTGATTCTTAATGAAAAAGTAAGGAGTATATTATTAATCCAACCAGAACTATTCCGCAGAAAAGAGCGATAAAACCGAAAGTTCTTATCCATCTCATTTTTTGTTTTGAAAACTCTTTTTCAACCATAACCTCTGCTAATTTGCCGGATTTTCTGAGCTCTTCAAATTCGTGGGGCCTGTCTTTTCTGTATTCATCAACAGGTACATGACCTGTGAAAATTACGGTATCCATTGGAAATGCTTCAGGACGAAGGTGGGTATTAAAGAAGTGTACGGTGAAAATAAAACCAACAGCAAGCAATGCTTCGTCGCTATGGATAATTTGTGCCACATTTATTAACCATCCCGGTAAAAAGCGGGTGAAAAATTCGGGGAACCAAAGCATTAATCCGGTTGAACCAATTACCACCACTCCCCAAAAAACAGCAAAATAATCAAACTTCTCCCAATAGGTCCAACGGCCATATTTCGGACGTTTACCAATTCCGATAAACCATTTTATTGAAGCCCAAAAATCTTGAACATCCTTACGATTGAACATCAATGAATTACTACCAAAAATAAATTTACTGAAAGTAACACCGTGGTTGAATTTAATTTTCAGCAACGATACAACGTGAAAAATAAAATAGCCAAAAGTAATTACTGCCGCAATTCGATGAATTCTACCGGCAATCAAGGCACCTCCAATTTGGTTTGAAAGAAATTTGGCCCAGTCCATGTAGGCAAATTTTAAAATCATTCCGGTAAGTGCCAGCATTATAAAACTTACAATTATAAAAATGTGGGTTATGCGGTTCTTTTTTGAAAAACGCCTGATATACATTTGTTTTCCTTCAATTTTTTTGTGCTTCTTTTTCTTTTTGATCATTGCTCCCAACGAACGTGGAATCCATAATAATGTGTGTAAGCCAAAAAATGCAAAAACACTTAAAAGTAAACCGGTCATTGCCCAGAAGGTGTAATACAGCCAGGGAAATTTACTTTTGTCGTAGTGTGTGGCGTGTGTGAGGTAACCCGTGAATTTCATATTCGCATCTTCGTGGCATTTTTTGCAGGTACCAACTATGTTTCGCGGACTGATTGTTGATTTCTGATTATCCATCCGATAAATGTTGTGGGCTCCATGGCAATCGGAACACCTCGCGGCCTGGTTGTAACCCAATTGATAAACTTTGCCATGATAGGTTTCCAAATAGGTTTCGGCAAGCTCACTATGGCACTGACCACACTGACTTGTAATTTCAGACATGAATTTATCTTCGTGTACATTGGAAATCTGATGAGCTGAATGACAGGTTTCACAGGTTGGGAATTTTTGGTCTCCCATATTGTCCTTATGACCGTGCTCACTTTGCGTATATTCATCGTAAATACCTTTGTGGCATTGCCCGCATGTTTTAGCTAAATTCGCCGGATTAATAGACGAACGCTCATCTTCTTCTTTCAAATTTAAATGAGTGGTGTGGCAATCGGTACAAATAGCTGCTGATAATAGTCCCTTTTTTTCTAAACTTTTACCATGCACACTATTCGAATAATCGTAATAAACATTCTTTTCTTTAAGATCAGCCGTTTCTGTTGCCTGCCCGTTTTCGGTATGGCACGATCCGCATAATTTTGGAACTGCCGACCTGAAAACAGGAGAGGTTTCATCATCTGCTCTCTTAACTATATGCGATCCGTGGCAATCGGTACAATAAGGAGCATTGGGATCTTTGGCAAAATAGGCTGTTCCATGTCCACTCGAAAAATAAATTTCGGCTTCTTCTGCATGGCAGCTCGAACAATCTATCTTGTTGGCAGTTTCGCAGGGACGTGCAATATTCGCTGTTACATCGGAATGACATTTTACACAAGTAATATTGTTGTGTGCCGATCCGACCAAATCATTTACGTTGACGGTTAATGATACTTGCTGGTTGTCTACTATTTTATGTAATGCTTCGTTCTCGTGACAAGTCAGACATGTTTTATCCGAAATATTGGCCACAATATTTTGTATCTCCACTTTATGAGGTGGATGACAATCGGTACAGGCGGGAATTGCTCCTGGCTTTTTCTCCCACAACTCTTTATTAATAACTTTAACGTGAACATCTTCAATACGCGCGTGACATTTCATACAGGTACTCGCAATGTTTTTTTGCGAAATACTCGAATTTATGTTCGTGTGTGGTAATACCAGGTGATTGCCATGGCAGTCGTTACAGGTAGCGGTTACTATCAATCCACTGTTGAAAAGTCCCTTCCCGTGAATGCCCTGGCTGTAATTTTCTATGATGTTATGTTCCGGAATATTGTATGATCGTGCAACCGGAGCTCCCTCGCGATGACATTTGGCACATAACACCGGGATGTTCATTTTATAGGTAAGCGATTTCGGATCGGAAGAACTTATAATCTGGTGGGTTCCGTGACATTCGGCACAATCAGGTGCATTTCTGTCATTAGCCAGAAACGCTTTCCCATGAACACCACCTAAAAAATTAGTCAGCGGCTCATCATGACACTCGCCGCAGTTCACTGGTTGTAGTGTATCAGGATGTGGAAATTCTTCTACATCAGCATCGGTGTGGCACGAAATACATTCAAGGTAACTGTGTACCGAGTTTTCCAGGATTCCGGCAGGAATATATCTGGATAGTTTTCTGCCGCTTCGCAAAGTGTATAGGTCCGGATCGTCGTGACACATGGCACAATCTTCATTTGACTGAGCCTGTAATTGCATACTGGTAATAAATAAACAAGTAGCAATGAATATAAACTGTATGAATTTTCTGGAACCTATATGATAAATATTTCGAGATATATATCGGGTTCCGAAAACGATTAGTCCTTCCGGTATTTTAAGCATCCTTCTTCTTTTAAAGTTGTAAAATCACTTTTTATCCTTCTTCACGTTCGGAATCTAAAATTTCAGTTAATTACTTTGCATTCTTGAACCAATTCCGATATGTTTCTAGTTCTGACGATATATTCTTTTTCCGCTAAACATGATGCCATCCATTTATAATACTTTTAAAATTATGTAATGGTGTTTTGCCAATTGATGCTACATACAAGTGTATTATTAAAAAAATGGAAATAAAGAAGCCAAGTGCAGAGTGTAATACTGCAGTAATAAAAACACCACTTAAGTTGTATACCTTTTCAATAATCAGCTCTGGAAACAGCAGTGCAAATCCGGTTATAATTACCAAAAGAACTGCTACATACATTATAAAAACATAAAAGTATTTTTGAAGTGGATTAAATTTTCTTTTTTCAGACAGCGGATAGGGAGCTTTCATTCCATTAAACATGCCCCATATATAATAATAAGCCTGTTTTAAGGGGCGTTTTATAAAGTTTTTAGGTTTAACAATATAATAGACACTATTTCGGGTAATTATATTTCCGATCAAAAACACCAGGTAATTAATCGAAACCAGAACGCCCGATACATTGTGCACATTAACTGCAACATTAAAGCTTATAAACGACGATTCTTCAGCCGTTCGCATGGAGATTCCGGTAATGATCAACAGGATTATTCCAATTGCATTTATAGCGTGCCAAATACGCAACCAAAGCGGGTAAAAATATATTTTATTAGTACTGGTCATATGCTCTATTTTTTTAATATTCTGAAAACAGTATGAATAATGATTCCGGCAAGGGTTAGAATAAAAATGAGTTTACTTAACCAATTTAGTAAAGGCACCTGGTTTGCCCCGATAACATACGAATCGTTAGATATAACCGTAGATAACATACCATTTTCTGACCGTTGTTGCAGATTCTGGTATTTGTACAACGATGCTTTTAAACGCGAATTTGCAGTGTGACATTCCACACAGTTTCTAACGGCCTGTTCTTTGCCGACAATGTTGTGCGAGACCAATAAACTATCGGTAACCTGTGTATGGCACTCTATACAACGAACATGTTCAAAATGCAGTTCCTGATTTGGCAACCACTCGTGAATTTGGACAATTTTTGGATTTTCATGACCCGATACCATTTCGTACCTTTTCATATCGTTGTGGCACGAAAGACACATGTTATTGCTGTACTCAACAATTTTCAGTACATCATCACTTATCCGGGTAGTTGATGCGTATGTGTGTTGACTGTGACATTTTGCACAGGTAAAATTATCTTCATACAATTGATAATGTACACTTTTGCGGAATTCCTCGTCAATCACTTCAAACTGGTACCTGGCAAATGATTCATCGCCTCCGTGGCAATCGAGACATGTTCCCAGTGGCTCCAGTTTTAACTCGGCATTATGCGGATAGGTTGTATAATCGTAGGAGTGGCAGTCGGTACAGTCAAACTGATTATGAACACCCAACTTTAGCGCTGTAGTATCGATTATATAATACGGATTCATTAACTTCTTTTCTTCGGTTTCCAATAACGAATTATGGAACTTGTAAGATTGGTTCGAGTGGCATTTCAAGCAGGCATGGTTTTGGGCATCATTATAATATTGTGCCCGTGCCACTGTATTAATTCCTATCAAAAACAGTAGTTGTATTATGAACTGACAATTTCTCATTTGAAATTATTATTTGGAATAGTTTACTTTTGATTGCTTACGTTTTTTCTGAAATTGATTTTTTTAGTAAAAATGGTAATATCACAAATTAGTGATATTACCATTTAATAGAACAGTCATTTGCGTTTTTATCATATTAAAACATCCAAAGTCGGGTTATTGTAAAGCCTATTGCTAGTCCTTTGTTTTTCCAGTCGTTTTGATTGTATGTCATAATGTCTTGCGGAATTATACCGTCTGCAGTTCCAACATAAATCTGGAAGGCATGCGTAAAAGTAAATATTTCAACTCCAAAAGCCAGGTTTGGTTTCGCATGCGTGTCCCATGTGCTTTGTTCTGTAATATTTTTAATTTTTAACGGATGGTCATACGTGAACATGAGTGAACCTTGTGGTGAGAATTTAATCCTACCGTTAACATGTGCACCAATTATATCGTGGTTATAATCATGATCAACCAAATTATAGTGAGTAAAGCTGGCACCTGCCTGTAGTGAAAACCAATCACAAAATTTTCTACCAATAATTAATTGAGAAAAGTAAGAGAACCGGTCGTCAAAACCTAAATGAAAAATGCCACTTTCACCAGAATGTCGAATGTCCCCTGTGCCAAAAGCATCTTCATTACGACCATCAATTGCAAAAACTCCATACAAAGCTATCGATACCGGCACTTTGTTTTGTTCCGTTTGCTGAAAAACAGTCCATTTCGCATTAAAATCGGTGTACATGTTCTTCTTGGTTTGCCCGATACCTATTTGGAAATTCTTAATGGGCGTATAGTTTAATCCCAGGCGAACATTAGCTCCTGGTGCGTAAATTCCCCATAAATCGGATGTTCCATTTTGCATGGAGCCAAATTTGTGTTGAATTATAAATTCCAAAGTTCTGGCATCCGGTATTACAGTTGTCTGTGCATCTATTAATATACCACTTTCAAATGGCGGACTTACAGGAGTATCTTTTACTTTCTCAGTTTCTTCTTGTGCAAAGAGTTGTATTGCATAAGCGAAAATGGCGAGTAATATTATATATTTTTTCATAGTAAACATTTTGAATATGGTTAGTTATTCTGAGCTCCCTGATTTATCCATAGAAGTATCTGCGATGCCTGTGTAGTGGAGTATTTTGCCCAGCTGTGCTTGCCGGTTGCAGGAGATGGGTAATCATAAATAGAACTGCTCTCAGGATCTGATGTATTCACGTACCCTGGAACGATGTTTGAATACACATTTGTTCCGGTTAAATTGGGAGCTTGCCCACCGTTGTGGCAAGAAACACATTTCGCAGAAGTGAATATTGGAACGATATCTTGCGTGAAACTAATCTCCGGAGCATCCGGATCGTCGGGATCTGTAGGGATTTCAGGTTCCGGAATCATAAAGTTGTATAAACATCCTGTAAACAGGAAGGTAACAAATACAACGGAGAATAAAATCTTGAGTTTTTTCATGATAAAATTTCTTAGTATGAAAAAGTAATAAAAAAGACTTCTTGTAAAAAAGAAGTCTTTATTATCCTATTTTATAAGTATCATCTTAATGTGGCATGAAATGGTTATTACAATCCTAAAGCAGTTTCGGCAGATGTTAACAAATTTTCGAAATGAGGAGGATTATGAGCACCGTGGCTGTGATCTTCATAAAGATACATATAGTGCCAGAATGCTTCAAATTCTGCATCTGTAACAATTGATACTGCAGGATGATATTCTCCGGTATCTTCATCTTTACCAAGTGCACCTGCAGTTACCAATGCTTCAGCAATTGCTTCCAGCCTTTCATCAAATGCTGTACGTTTGCCATTGATGTTAAAATCGGTTGCACCTGAGTGGCACTTATTACAATTAGCTAAACTTGGTTTAAACGAGTGACCACCTGTTGCACCGTCAACTGTTCCCATATGACAACCGGTACATCCAACACTTGTATGCGTAGCAATAGTCCCTGTAATCATTGCACCATCACCCAAAAGTGTGTTCGCTTGTGGTCCGTGGTGTGGTCCGGCGTGCGAACTGTTAATTGCAACCATTCCATCAGGAACTTTTGTCATAATTCCATTGATTTTTACAGAATCAATTGCTTGATAGTATTGGTAGCCTCTTCTTGACTGGTGGCAGTTTGCACACAAATTGGAAGCATTACCAAAATCAAGTGTAACTGTTGCGTCAGCAATGGCTGTAACAGGAGCTACTGTTGTCATTGGCGCACTAATGTCGTCTTCCAAACTCTGGTGGTTTGCATGACAGGTTGAACAACTAATTCTGGTAGGATATGCAATATTCACTGCAGCAACACCTTCAGCTTGATTAAGCGAATTTAGAAATAACTCGTTAGAGTGACATGGAGAACAACTTGCTCTGCCACCTGCATAACTTGTAGTTTCTCCAGCATTGTGCCCCGAGTAGTTATAAAGTGCTCTAAGCGCATCCATTCCGGCTTGAGTATGGCAAACCAAACAAGACACATTTCCATCAACGCCGTCCTTGCCGTCTGTTCCGTCTTTACCATCTATTCCATTGATACCATTTTCCCCGTTTTCACCATTTAGTCCATTAGCACCCATTGGCCCCTCTTTTGTGGTACACGATGCTGCCATAAGAACACAGATGAATGCAAATAAAAAAAGTTTAAAAAATGAAGTGTATTTCATAACGTAAAGTATTTTGATATAGGTTTATTAATTCTTACTTATCACTGGAAGTAAAAATAGTTGTCTATACGTATAGTATTACGTCGAGGTAGGTGATATAAAAGAAATGTATGCGTGATATAAGACAATAGGTGCGTTGATAAATATCAACTTATCCGTTTTTGCTAATCTTTATTAATGAATCTTCGTTCAATATTTCAATTGTATTGCCTTGTGTCCTAATTGCTTGAGATTCTTTTAGCTGGTGGAGTATTCGTACAAAGCTTTCTTTTGTCATGTTCGACATTTCAGCTAATTCGTGGCGGGTAAGCGGAACATTGAATGTATTTGTTTTGAAAATTTCGTTCTTTAAATAGAGTAACGTATCAGCAACTCTACCCGGCATATATTTTTGTGTATGGTCTACTAGTTTTTTAAGCAGAAAGTTGTTTTGTTTGGTGTGATGGCGTAATAATTTAACTGCAAAATCGCTGTTCTCCGAAAATATTGTAGTAAGCTTGGCCGAGTCAATCAAGCAGCATTGTACTGAGGTTAACGCTGAAATACTAAAATGTTGTACACTTCCATTAAACAGGCCACCACCAGTAATAAAATCTCCTTTAGAGGCAATATTTACAATCACATTCTTTCCAGCATTGCTTTCTACATAAATTTTTGCCAATCCTTCTTTTACACAAATAACGGTTGTGGTTGAAGTGTTTTGTTTAATTATTGTTTCTCCAGGGTTGTAAATAATTTGTTGTTTCCCTTCAATAAGAAAATCCAGCTCTTTTGATGATAATGGAGCAAAAACACTTGACTTATGTGTCTCTATACATATTTTGCAACAATTGTTGTTCTTTTTTGTACAGTTCTCGCAATTATTATCAAGTAATTTAGCCATACGTTAGTGGTTATTTTGTTGTTTATCCTCTTTAATTGTATAATGAACTGAAAAATTCTTACATCATACATATACCTAACACCATATACATGTACGAAACAAAAAATAGGATCGTAATGTTTAATCCAGGTGATTAAGACTGTTTAATATTGCTTTTTTCTAAAACTTTTATGTGAAAATCACATTACTGATATTGAAAAATACCAGTTAAAGTTCATCCATTCTTCCTTATTTTTACTTTCTGTTTAGTCATACTTTAATCTTATCTGCAGCTCTTTTCCTTTTTCCCGGTTAAAGATTAAGTAACAAATGCCCAGATAATATTTCTGAATAAATGTAATAAAGAAATGTATATATGTTTATATGTGATAGGGAAAATTATTCATTTCCTGTTATTAAACAACTTTCCAATGTTTAATTTCTCCTCCTGTTATTTTGAACAGAGGGTGGGGAAGCCAATTTATTTTGTTTGTTAATAACTTGTATTTATTAGTATTACGTTGTTACCATTTGCATCGAAGATGTTTCTGTTCGTATTCAAATTGCCCGGAAGTAACAGGTATGCTGCTGGTAATATAATTTCATTTTGCTTTTTCGCGGTTAAAATTATAATCACGATCAGAGGTTTTTTGTGTACCTCAGCCAAATAATGAAGAATATAATCTAACGGATGGGGCGATTTTTTGAAACGATCTAACTGAAGGTGATTGTGTATCCTTTAGTTTGGTCTGTTACAATGTGTTTGGCCAATAGCATTTCGCACCAAAGAGCAACCAATGGCAGGTTCGCATAAAATCTTAGAAGAAATGAGATTCTTTGGGTTCAAATTATAGCAATATTAAACTAATCGTGTACCTCTGCCGGTAGCAATATTTTCAGGATTTGTAATTAATATCTCTTTTACACCTTTCATTTTAGCGCGGAACCCATTTTCAAGTTTGGGAATCATTCCATCGCTAATGACACCTTCATTTTTATATTGGTTAAAAAGAGCCAAATCCAGATCGTAAATTACAGACGATTCATCGTCGGGATCAACCAGTACCCCACGTTTTTCGAAACAATAAAAAAGGTAAACACTATAATAATTTGATAGTTCGCTGGCCAGTTCTGAAGCAATGGTATCGGCATTGGTATTTAAAAGATGGCCTTTCCCATCGTGCGTGAGAGGAGCGATTACCGGGACTACATTTTCGTTTATTAACAGACGCAACTCAGCCGGATTTACATCATCAACATCGCCAACAAAACCATAGTCGATGTCTTTTACAGGACGTTTGTGTGCTTTTATCAAATCAAGGTCGGCACCTGTTAAACCAATGGCATTCATTCCCCGGGATTGCAATCCTGCAACAATTCTTTTGTTTACCAATCCTCCGTAAACCATTGTAACCACTTCAAGCATGTCGGCATCGGTAATTCGTCGTCCTTCTACCATTTTTGTTTCAATGCCCAGTTTTTTGGCAACTTCGGTAGCTGTCCTTCCACCTCCATGTACCAAAAGCTTATTCCCTGAAATATGATCGAACTGGTCGAGAAGCGCATTTAGCGATTCCGGTTCTTCAACAACTTTCCCACCTACTTTTATTATCGTTAGCCTATCCATGCTCAAATTTACGTTTAAAGATTTAAAAAGTTCTCCAAAATTTTTGCTCCAATGCTGCCACTTTTTTCAGGGTGAAATTGGGTTGCATAAAAATTATCGCGGTGCAGTGCTGCACTAAACGGAACAATGTAATCGCAGGTTGCAATGGTATGTTCGCTTTTTTCGGCATAATACGAATGCACAAAATAGACGTATTGGTTTTCCAGTTCAGTATTGAAAATTTCGCTTTTCAAATCTTTAATGGCATTCCATCCCATGTGAGGGACTTTTGTAATATATTCTTCTCCCGGAGCAGGGACAAATCGCTTTACTTTTTCGTCAAAAATACCAAGGCATTTGGTGTTGTTTTCTTCAGAGTGAGAACACATCAACTGCAATCCCAGACAAATACCCAACACAGGCTGTTTCAGCGAAACAATTAATTCATCCAGCTTATTTTCGCGCAAATAGGCCATGGTTGTACTGGCCTCGCCAACTCCCGGAAAAATTACTTTGTCTGCCTTCCTGATTTTCTCCGGATCAGCTGTAATTTCAGCGTTTACACCCAAACGATGGAGTGCATTGTTTACCGATTCAATGTTTCCGGCGTTGTATTTTATTATTACAATATTCATCTGCGTTTTATTTTTTTAAGTTCAGAGTTTTAAGTTCAGGATGGTTTGAAAAAGTGTACACATTATTTCTTTTCCAGCCCACTTAATTCTTTGAACTTTCATCTTCCATTTTCTACCTTTTCAATAATAAATCGATTACTTCCACCATTTCCTGAAACTCATCTTCTTTAAAAAGGCGTGTCATATACACAATTTTACCCGTTTTATCGATGATTACGTTTCGAGTTACTCCGGCCCCTTTTTCTGCAAAAGTATAGAATATTTCAGCACCCGGATCCAGTGCCAAAGGATAGGTTACTTTCATGGTTTTCCGAAATGATTTTATTTTGTCAAGCGGTTCGTCCATGTCAACACCGATCAGGGCAAAATTTTTATTGTTTTTGTGTTTTAGCCAGATATCTTTTTCTATGTGAGGCATTTCTTTACGACACACCGAACACCAACTTGCAGTAAATTGCAGCATTACAACTTTTCCCTTTAAAGACTCAGTTGTAACTATTGTTCCGTCAGTTAATTCCATTGATATATCGGGCATTTGCTGTCCTATTCTTACTACATAGCCATAGTCGGCAGGGATTTCCTTAGCAGGGATTTCTTTTAATTGTGCAAATGCTGAAAGTGTGAACACTGTTATAAATACTGATACGAACAGCTTTTTCATGTCTTATATTATTAATTGTTTTCTCTTTTTACCCCGGTTACTTCCCCGGCACTTCTGTTTGTGTTTGGATGATAATAGTACCAAAGTGGAGCTAGGAGGCACCTCCACATATTTTGCGTCTTAATTAAATACTACCGTTCTGTTTTTGTATACCAATACTTTTCGCTGGAGGTGTTTGTATACTGCCTGCGAAAGTACTATTTTTTCTAAATCGCGCCCTTTGCGGATTAAATTTTGAATGGTATCAACGTGGCTGCAGCGAGTTACATCTTGTTCGATAATTGGACCGGCATCCAGTTCTGAAGTTACGTAATGACTGGTGGCCCCTATAATTTTTACTCCGCGCTGATGGGCTGCATGATAAGGTTTAGCACCAGCAAATGCCGGTAAAAATGAGTGGTGTATATTAATTACCTTGTTGGGAAACTGTTTTACAAAATCTTCGGAAAGAATTTGCATGTATCGGGCCAGTACTACAAAATCAATTTTTTTGTCTTGTAATAGCTTTAACTCTGCAGCTTCCTGTGTTGTTTTGTTTTCCTGGTTAATTGGGAAATAATGGAAATCAATACCAAAACGCTCGGCCACGGGTTTTAAGGTTTCGTGGTTACTGATAATTACCGGAATTTCAACATCCCATTCGCCGGCGGTGTAACGCGCCAGAATATCGAACAATGCATGTGGCATTTTCGAAACAAAAAGTGCCATACGCGGGATACTGTTTGAAAAATAAATTTTCCAGTTCATTTGCAGCGGAGTGCCAATCAATGTGTCGAAATATTCCCCGATTTTATTGGCAGGAATGGCAAAATTTTCCAGTTCCCATTCCACCCTCATGTAAAAAATCTTCTCCTGACGATCGACGTGCTGATCGAGGTAAAGAATGTTTCCTTTATTTTTGTTCAAAAATTCAGTTACCGTTGCCAGAATTCCCTGTTTATCGGGACAATGTATCAGCAATATTGCGGTGTTCTTCTTTTCGCGTAGTGGTTTTATTGTTTTCATATCTTGTAAGTCAGAAGACCGAAGACCGAAGTTGGAAGCTTTGTTTCGCAAATTCAGTTCCCGCGGTTCGTTATTTTATAATTTTCCTTTTGTCGATGGTAGTTCAAAGTTAAACACATCGCGGCGGATGGCCATTTTAATGGCTTTAGCCAGTGCTTTAAAAATCGCCTCAATTTTATGGTGTTCGTTTGTTCCTTCAGCTTTAATATTCAGATTACAGAGCGCAGCATCCGAAAACGATTTGAAAAAATGCATAAACATTTCGGTGGGCATGTCGCCTACCATTTCGCGTTTAAATTCGGTTTCCCACATCAACCAGGGGCGCCCGCCAAAGTCGATGGCAGCCATTGCCAGGCAATCATCCATCGGCAAACAAAATCCGTAGCGTTCCATTCCGAGTTTGTTCCCAACGGCATTTTTTAAAGCCTCTCCTAAAGCCAGAGCAGTGTCTTCAATGGTGTGGTGTTCATCAACTTCTAAATCGCCTTTTACCTGAATGGTTAAATCAACTCCCGAGTGCCTTCCAATCTGGTTCAGCATGTGGTCGAAAAAATTTAATCCGGTTGAAATTTCGCAAACACCCGATCCATCCAGGTTTAGCCATACATTAATATCAGTTTCTTTTGTGGTGCGAACTACCTCGGCAGTGCGTTGTGGCGATGCAACACAGGCGTAAATATCGTCCCAATCGTTGGATACCAGCGCAACAGAATCAGCAAGACCTTGCTTTTCCATTTCTTCCACCAGGTCGCCATTACTGATTAAAATACCCTTGGTCCCAAGGTTTTTTGCCAGTTGAATGTCTGTTAAACGGTCGCCAATAACAAAACTGTTGGCTAAGTCGTAATCACCTTCCATATATTTGGTAAGCATGGCAGTTCCGGGTTTTCGGGTTGGTAAATTGTCTGCCGGAAAACTTCTGTCGATACAAATTTCATCGAAAGTAACACCTTCATTTTCAAATGCTTTTAGAATGAAATTTTGAACAGGCCAAAAAGTTTCTTCCTGAAACGAGTCAGTTCCCAAACCATCCTGGTTGGTTACCATTACCAACTCGTAATCCAGGTTTTTTTGAATGTTGTACATGTTCCTGAAAACCTTTGGCAGAAACTCCAGTTTTTCAAATGCATCGATTTGTTCGTCTTCAGTTTCAAAATTTAAGGTGCCGTCGCGATCTATAAATAGTACTTTTTTCATTGTTTTAAGAAAGTTGGAAGACGGATTTCAGAAGTTTTTTTATTCAATTTTCTTCAAATCTATCTTTCTTATTTGTTATTATATCAATTCCTTTAAGGCATTTAATAGAATTTCGTTTTCTTCGGATGATCCAATTGTAATTCGCAGTGTATTGTCGCACAAATGCACTTTCGAACGATCGCGAACAATAATTCCTTCCTCAACCAGATAATCATAAATTCCTTTAGCATCGTGCATATTCACTAAAAGAAAATTGGCATCAGAAGGATAAACCTTCTCAACAAAAGGCAGGTCAGTAAGTAACTGAGCCATTTTTTCGCGTTCTGCAATCAGTAGTTTTACCCATTTCTGAACCGTAACTTTTTTGTCCAGCAATTCCAGAGCTTTCTGTTGCGTTAATATGTTCAGGTTGTATGGGTATTTAATTTTATTCAGAATGCCTATGATTTCTACCGATGCGAAAGCCATTCCCAAACGAATGCCTGCCATTCCCCAGGCTTTTGAAAAAGTTTGAAGGATAACCAGGTTGGGATATTCCCCCAGGTCCTGCAAAAGTGTTTTGCCGGGAGCAAAATCAATGTAGGCCTCATCAACAACAACCAAACCTTTAAACGAGGCGGCGATTTCAAGCATTGCTTCCTTGTTTAAGCTGTTTCCTGTTGGGTTGTTAGGTGAACAAAGGAATATAAGTTTTGTATTCGTGTCGCTTGCTCCGAGCAATTCGTTTGCATTTAGTTCATAATCATTGGTAAGCGATACTTTTCGCACTTCAACTCCCGAAATATCAGCTGCTACCTGGTACATTCCGTAGGTTGGGTTAATACTTACAATATTGTCTTCACCCGGTTCGCAGAAGGCGCGGATAAGTAAATCGATGGGTTCGTCGCTTCCGTTACCCAGGAAAATATTTTCGGCAGCTATATTTTTTAAGCGCGAAATTTTCTCTTTTACTTCTTTTTGAAGAGGATCGGGATAGCGGTTATAGGGCTCATTAAACGGATTTTCATTGGCATCAAGAAAAACCATTGCCTCTCCGGTGTATTCATCTCGAGCCGAAGAATAGGGTTTTAACGATTGTATATTTTTTCTAAGAAGTTGATTAATGTCCATTTTTACTGAATTTCTTTCAAACGTAAAGTTACTGCATTTTTGTGTGCCACAAGTTCTTCGGCAGTCGCCATTTTTTCAATTGCCGGGCCAATAGTTAGCAGTCCTTGTTTTGTTATTTCCTGAAAAGTGATCTTTTTAATAAAACTGTCGAGATTTACGCCGCTGTAAGAGCGTGCCCAACCATTTGTAGGCAATGTGTGATTGGTTCCCGACGCATAATCGCCGGCACTTTCTGGAGTTAACTCACCTAAAAAAACGGAGCCGGCATTGGTAATTTTTTCCGAAATATCGGAATAGTTTTTTGTGCTTAGGATTAAATGTTCAGGTGCATATTCGTTAATTAAATCAATTTGTTCTTTTGTGTCCTCAATCACAATAAAAACGCTATTCGAAAGGGCTTTCTCGGCCATCTCTTTTCGTGGTAATGTGGCAAGTTGAGTAGCAATTTCAGCCTGCACACTTTCAATGGTTGCCGAATTGTTGGCCACTAAAACCACCTGGCTATCGGCACCGTGTTCTGCCTGCGAAAGCAAGTCGGAAGCCACAAAGGCAGTATTGGAAGTCTCGTTTGCCACAACCAGTACTTCCGATGGCCCGGCAGGCATGTCTATGGAAACATCGTTCATACTAACCAATTGTTTGGCAGCCATTACATATTGATTTCCGGGGCCAAAAATTTTATAAGTCTGCGGTACTGTTTCGGTTCCGTAAGCCATTGCGCCAATTGCCTGCACTCCACCAAGCTTGTAAATTTGGGTAACACCTGCAACTTTTGCAGCATACAAAATTGCCGGATGAATTTTCCCGGTTTTATCGGGAGGTGAGCAAAGTACAATCTGCTTACATCCTGCAATTTGAGCAGGTATTGCCAGCATCAAAACCGTTGAGAAAAGTGGTGCAGTCCCACCCGGAATATACAAACCCACCTTTTCGATAGCCACTGCTTTTTGCCAACAACTTACGCCGGGCACGGTTTCAATTTTGTTGATTTTGGATTGTTGCGAAGCATGAAAAACCTCAATGTTTTTTGCTGCTAATGCAATGGCTTCTTTTAAATCAGCCGATACCTGTTTTTCTGCGTCAGTTATTTCTTTTTCGGAAACGACTATTGAATCCAGCTTGATCCCGTCAAATTTCTCTGTGAATTCGCGTAGAGCAGTATCGCCGTTTTTTCGAATTTCGGTTAAAATGGTCTGCACTTTCCCATACAATTCTGAAACATCGAAAAGTGGACGTTTCAGAATGTCAGACCATACGTTTTTATCAGGATTTATATAAGTTCTCATGCGGTAATTTTTTTGCTTTTAAATCGAAGAGCCAGAATATTGCCCGAAAATAATAAAACTATTCCCAAAAGAGCGAATACATCCCAGCGGTAGCCTTCAAATATTGTAGATATAACAAGGGCAATTGCAGGAGTAATTAGTGCGATGTAAATCGAACGGTCGGGCCCAATTTCACCCAACAATTTTAAATAGGTTGAAAAGGCGATTATGGAACCAAAAACAGCCAAATACAACAACGAAGTAAGGTAACTTGCTGAATTGTCGAAAACTAGTGGTTTTCCTAAAATAAGTACCATTACAAACATGCTTAATCCACCGTACAACATTCCAAGTGCAGTGGACTGAATTAAGGGGATCTTTTTTTTCTGTTTGTAAGCCGACAAAATATTTCCCAGCGATGCACTAATCAGACCGCCCAAACAAATCAAAAAAACAAGAGAGTCTTTGCTGTTTAAGTTAAATGCATTTAATTCGTTTTTAAACAGAAGTGCCGTTCCTCCAACACCAAGAATGGCAGCAACAATTACATCGATTTTTATTTTTCCTTTTAAAAGGAGAGCATTAAAAAAGATGTTAAAAAAGATGATGAGCGAGAAAACAACAGCGACCACACCGCTGGTTAAAACGGTTTCTGCCTGGTAAACAAACCAGTAGTTTATTCCGAAAAGGCAAAGCCCAAGCAGAAAGGCCAGAAAATGTTCTTTAAATGAAAACTTTAAACTTCTTTTGGTTGCCAGACAAAACAAAATCAATATAATTCCTGCTAATATAAACCGATAAGCTACTGAAAGCAGTGGATCAACCATTCCGAGTTGGAATTTTATAACATACCAGGTCGATCCCCAGATTAGGGATGGAATGGCAAATAATATGGATTGTCTTGCAGTCATAAAAAGTTTAGAGTTAAAAGTTTAGAGTTAAAAGTTGGAGGCGGATTAGCTTCCAACTTCGAGCTACTTAGAAAATCATTTTTTCAATAGGAATTACCAAAATACCCTCGGCACCGGCTTTTTTTAATCTTCCAATTACTTCCCAAAAATCATCTTCTTCGATTACCGAATGCATCGAACTCCAGCCTTCTTTGGCAAGTGGTACCAGAGTTGGTGCTTTCATGCCCGGTAACAAACTAACAATTTCATTTATTTTTTCGTTCGGAACGTTTAGTAAAATGTATTTTTTCCCTTCAGCACGTTGTACCGATTCAATTCTGAAAATCAATTCGTCTAATATTTCTTGTTTTTCAGGCGAAAGATTAGGATTTGCGATTAAAACTGCTTCCGATTTCATAACCACTTCAACCTCTTTTAAACGGTTGCTAACCAGTGTTGATCCAGAGCTTACAATATCGAAAATAGCATCGGCCAAGCCAATTCCGGGAGCAATTTCTACCGATCCGGAAATAACATGAATTTCAGCTTTTATATTATTTTCCTCCAGAAATTTTTTCAGAATAACAGGGTAGGAGGTGGCTATTTTTTTGCCTTCGAAAAATTCGACACCCGGATAATCCATTGATTTTGGAATGGCTAATGACAGACGACACTTACTAAAACCAAGACGTTTAGCAATTACCACGTTTTCGTCTTTTTCTGCCATTTCATTTTCGCCAACTACACCAATGTCTGCAACGCCATCGGCTACGGTTTGCGGAATGTCATCGTCGCGCAGAAACAGTGCATCCATTGGAAAATTTTTAGCTGTTGATACCAGTACGCGTTTGCCAATGCTTAATCCAATTCCTGCTTCGTTTATCAGGTTCATCGAATCTTCGTTCAACCTTCCTTTGGTCTGAATTGCAATTTTAATTTTGTTTTCCATCTGTTTTATATCTAATAATTTAATAATTCTATGTTTACTCCCGTCGGGTCAGGTTTTCTATCGAAGCCTCCTGCCTCAATTGTTCCCTCCTTTTTGGGAAACGTTTGATTCGCTGCTCAGGCTTGTCGGACAAGGCGAAAACAGGGAATGTGTATCTTTTGTTACAGTATAATATAGAACAAAAAAAGGCTTACCATTTCTGGCAAGCCTTTTATATAATATCGTTTCAATATGAACAAAACAATTACAGCCTACCCGATGGTTGGAATTTCCAATGATGGCCGCGATGTCCTTGTCCAATATTCATTTTGTTAATTTTGATGCAAGTATAATTATAAAAATGAATTCGACAATGACTTTTACTGTTAATTTAAAATTAAAGCAACATATAAATAATGATATATTTGTGTGAATGAAATTATAGGGTACAATTGCGTGAAGATACACGTATAGAGAATCGCAATTTGTCCCAGAAAAATCAATAAAAATCACAATTTGGATTCGATTTTTGTTTTGACCTTTGCAATCGGTTGCATACTTTTACGGCAAACTTAAATCGATATGAATAAATTATTACTCACACTACTTGCTGTCCTGGTTTTAGGAGGAACAACTTTGGCGCAAAAAGCCGGAAACGAAAAGATTTTCAAAGATTCGTACATAAAAAAAACGATGAAAAACGCTTTGGATTGGCAACTCAAAAATCCAAAACACAAATTGTATGACTGGACAAACGGCGCTTTTTATGCCGGTGTTTTTGCAGCCTACGAAACAATCGGCTCGAAAAAGATATGGAAAGCCATGTATGAAATGGGTGAAGCCAACCAGTGGAAACCGGGTCCCCGTTTACACCATGCAGACGATCATGCTATTTGCCAAACGTACATTGACATGTATCGTGTTTCGGGTGAGAAGAAAATGATTGAGCCCTTTATTGATACTATGGATGAGTTTATGGCTACACCGTATAAAACAGGCCGCATAAATAAAATAACGTGGTGGTGGTGCGATGCCTTGTTTATGGGACCGGCCGCTTTTGTTAAACTCGGAATTACTTTAGATGATGATAAGTATCTGAAATTGAACGATAAATTGTGGGAAGAAACTTACGATTTGTTGTATGATAAAGAGTACAATTTATATGCCCGCGATATAAATTACAAATGGAACGAGCCTGGAATTGAAACAAAAAAAGAGGCCAATGGTAAAAAGATTTTTTGGTCGAGAGGAAACGGTTGGGTAATGGGTGGTCTGGTTCGAACTATTTCTGAGTTGCCACAAGATTATCCGACTCGCGACTTTTATATTGAAAATTTTAAAGAAATGGCAAAAAAGATTGTCGAAATTCAGCAGGCAGACGGATTATGGCGTGCCAGTTTGCTCGATCCTGAGTCATATCCTGGAGGAGAAGCCAGCGGGTCGGGGTTTTATTGTTATGCTCTGGCCTGGGGAATTAACAATGGAATTCTCGACAAAGCCACTTATTTGCCTGCAGTTGAAAAAGCCTGGGTAGGATTAAACGGTTTAATTCAATCTGATGGACATGTGGGCTGGTGCCAGCCAATTGGAGCCGATCCGAAGAAAAATTTTGAGGCCGACAGTTGGGAAGTATACGGAACCGGTGCCTTTTTGCTTGCGGGCAGCGAAGTGATAAAATTGGATAAGTAACAGTTTTTCGATTAATAATTAAAGGCTCTTTTGGGGAGCCTTTTTTATTTCTCTATTTTGAGGTGAAACGCTTCTGAAATAGAATTCGATATACAGAATTATCAGAATTAATAAAAGTGTCATTAGTAACGAACCTTCAAAACCAAAATCACCTCCTGTTAACCATTCTTTCCCTAAATGTTTTTGGGTAATCAGGCTTTGCTCTGTTTCAGTTCCGCTTACATTCGATCCAAAAACAGGGCCTTGAAAAAAGTTCCAGCTAATATGTAATCCAATGCTAAACCAGAGTCTTTTTGTGTGTATATAATAGATACCTAAAAGTATTCCGGCCAAAAAAATATTAAGAACAGGAATCAGGGAAAAATCGTTTGTTATAAAATGAATAAATGAAAAAAGAGAGGCAAATAAAATAAGTACCACGTATTTATTTGCCAGTTTCATAGTTGTTCCCAATAAATACCCCCTGAACAGGAGTTCTTCGTTAAAACCAACAACCAGGTACAAGAAAACATAAAATAATAAATGATTGAACGGGAATTGCACACTTTCTATTTCAATTTGTTTAAAAAAAAGCAGCAGCAGGAAAATTGAAGTAATCAGGCCCACTCCCAGTAACAATCCTTGGGAAAGCTCTTTAAATGCGTGTTTTGGTCGTTCAAATCCGATTGAAACAAAATTAATTTTGAAGATTTTTACCCAGTAAATTTTTACCACAACCAGCAGTGAAAGCAACTGAATCGAATAATTTATTATTTCCCAGAGTGTGGGGGACTTTTCCTGAACTATATGGAGCTCAGTAATAGTATAACCTAACGCAAAGGCGGCAATACCCGCTACAACGAGCTGAAATACGATTACAAGAAGTAGAAAAGCCGGAATGGCTGAAAGAATGATCAGCCAGGGTTTGATTTTAGACCAGGTTGAAGCTTTTGGAATATCCACAATAAGAGGATTTGGTTTTAATACCCGGTAAACTTATACTTTTATTCTTAAAAACGGTGGGGGAGAAACAAAAAAGGCCCCAACACGGAGCCTTTTCATTTTCAGAATAATACTGAATTATTTGACTTTCTTCGCGGTAATTTTCATTTCACCTTCAGGACTATTTACAGCTCCTGTTAAATCTTTTCCGGTCACTTTTGCTTTTATACTTACGTATTCGTAATCAACGTATAGTCCACATTTAAAAACACCTTCGGTAAATGACACATTCTTCAGATCGATTTTATAACCATCGGCAAATTTTACGTGCCCGGCTAATTTCCCTTCTTTTTCATTAATAACTAAGGTTCCAGCTTCGTAACCATAAGGTGCAGTGGGAACTTCGTATTTCCACTCGCCGATAACGGTTTTGTTATCTGTTGCTACAGTTGCATTTACTGTCCCAGCTACAATTGCTACTAAAAAAGCAAAAATCAAAAGTTTTTTCATTTTTTAAAGTTTTAAATTATTAGAATTTAGATCTTTTTTAAGAGTTTAAAACTACATCGATGTTGTTTTACTGAGATCAAATTTTACAAGCATTTTTTGCTTTTCAAAACTTCTGGGGCAGACATCCCTATTTTGGGACGAAAAGCCAGTGGCTATGATAAAAGAGCTAAAAACAGGGACGAATATTTTTCGGAAACGGGGACTGTCTTATCCATTAAATGAACTTTAAGGTATAGTTTTTTTCCTGATTTTTTTACAAATTCCACATTCTCCGAATTGACCATAAACGAACGGTGGCAGCGGATTACAGAACTATCTTTAAATGATTCTTCCATTTTTTTCATGGTATTTCGTAAAAGTTCGCGCTGCAGCTTCCCGTCTAAAATGTAGAATACCGAAACATAATTGTCGGTCGACTCTAAAACCAGCAAATCTTTTGCCAAAACCGAGAATTTTATCTTCCCGTTATCATCTTTAAAAGCGATCAATTTCTTCGCCGGAGTTTGCGCAATTTTAGTTTGCAATTGTTTTATTTCTGCCTTTTGGTTTTTGTAATAAATAATTAAAAGTGCAAACGAGTAAGGGATACAAATACCCAGAACGGTATATTTCAACGAGAAAAGAAAATCGTTTACAAAATTGCCAATCGGATTTCCGTACATTAAAATATAGACCAGACTGATTAATAGAATTTCGATTAAAAACCAGAGGATATAGGTTTTTATTTTGAATTCTTGTTGTTTTAAAATCATGCGCAACGGAAACTGGGTAAAAAGAAGTACGAGTGCAACTACAATTCCATAACTGGACAATCTTAAAAACTTAATAAAACCCGAGTCGGAATACCAGCGGCCAATGTTCCATGGTTTAAACAGATTAATAAAAAATATGCTGAAGATTAGTACAATAAGAATGAGTATAAACCTGTCTCTTTTGTTGTCGACGAGGTTAAATGGATTATTTAAAAGCTTAAAATTCAAAGTGTAAGTTTTTATTTTAATACTCGATGTTTAGATGGACTCTTCAAATATATTCATAAATATTTTTTTGCATCATATCTCTTGTCTTTTTTAATGTTAATTGTGTCAGAATGGGGGCACGATATTTGTATAATTAGAGTTTCTTTGGCGGTTCATTTTCCGAATAAAAAGATAATAATATGAATTTCTATAAGATAATCCTGATTTTAATAGTGTTTTTAGGGATTTCCTGTTCTCCGAATACTGTTTTAGATGAAGAGGTAAAAACAATAGAATTAAAAGAATCGAAAGATTTTTTACCCATTTCAAGTTTTATATCAGATATCAACTACCTGGAGTTAAAGGTAACAGAAGCAAATGTTGAAGTGGGAGAAATTCAGGATATTAAGGTTCTGGATGGCGAGATAATTATAAAACAGCGAAAAGCAGGCGAAAGTAGTTTTATCCGTTTTACAGAGAAAGGCGAGTTTATAAATGAAATTATAAATAATAAAAACGGAAAAATTACAAATCCTCTCGATATTATTCCATACAAAAATGGTTTTGCTGTTTTGGGAAAAAAGGGCATTCATTTTGTTTCGAAAGAAGGAACTTATAAAGGGAAAATGATTTCGTCGGAGATGGATGGCAGTACTTTTTTTGAGGCCAAAAATCGGTTTTATACGATAAATGAATCACTGACTAACGAATTTTTAAGCGAGTACTCAGAAAAAAGCAAATCGGAAAAGGTGACCAGGCTAAATGAACGTTTTGATAGACTGATTTATAGTAATAGTGCATTTGTTGAAAAAGGAAATCTTCATTTACTTTCGTCGTGTTCTGATATTATTTACAGTTATGCAAGCAATAAGCTTTTGCCGAAATATAAACTCGACGGAGGTATTTACCCTACTTTAAACGAGGTGTGGCAAAATGTGGGTGACCTCGATCCCAAAGAAACAATGCGTTATATATACGACACGCAACATATTTTGGTAAAAAACTACCTTGAAAACGATGCTGTCATTTTTTTAACATACTGGGTGGGATCGAGCTCAACAACAGCAATAATTAAAAAGGCGAATTGGGAAATCCGTTATTACGGGCATGGTGTAAATGATATTGATGGTGGAATTTGGGACAAACCCTTGTACTTATCGTCCAATAGTGAGCTATATATACCGATTAGTGCCGCTAAGATTACTGGTCATAAAATTACAAATAAATGGCACAACGATTTTAAGCATGTACAAACTCACATTGCAGCAACTGGAAATCCATTAATTATGCGTTGTAAGCTGAAATAGGGGAGAATAAAGTTTGAGCTTGGAGTCCAAAGTGCAGAACTGGTATCGAGTTACAAATGCTGAATAACCAAAAACTAAGTCAAGAACCAAGAATCCTGCATCTAATATCATGTTTCTATACCTCAGTCGAAATAAGTTTCAGTTCGTTCGCCACGGTGGTATTCGTACATCATTGCAATTTGTTTTTCCGTATTTCGTGGTAGCGAAAGTTTTGGCAATTCGTTTTCGTTAAACCAACCCACATCGCTTGTTTCTGATCCAATAGAAATATGATCGTCCAGTTTTTCGCAAAGCATGTGTATTTTATAAACATATTCGAAAGCTGGCGGCATTCCCTGTTTTTGTTTGTCCATAATGGCCAGTAAACGGGTAGCTCTTACTTTTAATCCGGCTTCTTCAAGACATTCTTTTTCTGCCACCTCACCCGGACTGAACGCAATATCTGTCCATCCACCGGGCATCGCCCATTTCCCATCAACATTCTCCTTCACAAGCAGGATTTGGTCTTTTTCGTTAAAAACAACAGCACGAATATCTACCTTTGGAGTTCGGTAACCATTACGCTCTTCAATAACAGGAATTATTTGGTTAATAGGCACATCGGTCATTTTTTCCAACATCTCCAAACAAATATTGCGTATTTCCTGGTAGCGTTCCTGGTCGTAGGGTATTTCTGAATATTCGAGACCAATTTCAGCTAAAGTGTGTAACCGTTTTATTTTTTCAAAATAGAATGTGTTCATGTTGGTAAATTTAGAAACCGGCAAATTGTAAAAATTATTGGTGCGAATGTAATGAAAAATGAGAATTCCCAAAAGATGGGATGAGATTCCCGCTTTCGTGGAAATTACAATTACTGATCAACAAAAGTTGGTTAATTTTCTTCCTTTTTTACCAGCATAAATTTATTGTTCTCTAACTCAGAGTATCCCTGGTCGTACACAAAAAAATAATTTCTGCCGGTTTTGGTTGTATATATATTTGTATGAAAATTAAAATCAAAACCACGTTTTTCGAGTGTAGTTTTAAAAGTTGTTGTTTTTTCTTCCGGATTTAACTCTTCCAAAATGCTGTGGTTTTTTTTGAGAATGCGATTAATTTTTCGCATAAAATTTGTGGAGCCGCTTAGCTTTTTATTGTTGTATGCATTTCGGCAAAGATCGTTGCAAAACTTTTGGTCGGCACGTCCTTTTAAGGGTTCTCCACATTCCTGGCAGGTTCTTGTTTCCATTAAACTAAAATATGTTTGAGTTCATAAGGCACTAATATACAAAAATATATCCGTTTGTAAACGTTTACAAACGTTTATTGTCGATTACAAACATTTAAAAACCGGCTACATTTTGAAAGCCGCTCTACATTTGAATCAACAATTTCGTTCAGGGGCGCGGACTAAAGACACAGCCCTTTAGTATTAACTTAAATAATAAATATCATGAATGCTTTAAGAAACAGCGTACGATTGTTAGGTCATTTGGGAGAAGATCCAAAAGTAAGAAAATTGGACGGCGGAAGAACAGTTGCTAATTTTTCAATAGCAACCAACGAAATTTATCGCGACAGTCGCGGCGAAAAACAAAGTGAAACTACCTGGCACCGATTGGTAGCATGGGGAAAACAGGCTGAAATTGCTGAAAAATATCTGAAAAAGGGTTCTGAAATTACTATCGAAGGCAAGCTAACCAATCGCTCGTGGGAAGACAAAAATGGTGAGAAACAATACATGACAGAGATTGTAGTAAACTCTTTGTTGATGTTGGATAAAGCAGGGAATTAGTTCCATGTTTTTTATACAGTTCTAAAACCACAAGCCCGGGTATAACATATCCGGGCTTGTGGTTTTAGAAAAAGTGTTATGATTTGTTTGAAGAAAGGTTCGAGATGTATGTTGTTGGGTAATCTGCTTAAATATTCGAATGTGGAAAAAAAGAAAGGGTAGAGCAATATGGACGCTTTTTTTTGAAGATGACTGATAATTTACAAACCCCTAAGCACAAAACCAATCATTATACAGAAGTCGCTCTACCCTGTTTCTTTTAAATCGTTTTTATCATCGGGTTGGTCAAAGCAAATGGCAGGCCAAAAATAGATAAGGTATGATATTCAGTTATTTAACAAAATACATGTTTCTTTGGCCCATTTCAATATGGGACAAAATTCCCGAAAAGATAGAGTTCTGGAGTTGTCGTGAGTTTATTGTTTAAAACACGGTTATTGATAATCTTTACTGCATAACCAACATATAAATATGAGCAGATATGGTGTAGTGAGTGCATACAAAGTCACTGAAATAGCAGAAGGGCTATCAAATTATTTGATAGCCCTTTGTTCTTGTTCTATATGTTGAACGAAACCTAAAGGTAGCTAAAGTGCTCAGTCTCCAGTACCTTTAGGGTGAGTAATTATAAAATTCGTTATTATGAAAAAAAAGCACCACGTTAATTGAGCAAGCCTGTTTTTCACTCCC
>JAPOHD010000069.1 GCA_026671195.1 Draconibacterium aestuarii
ATTTATTTTCTGACACGAAAACGCATCCTTCCAAAACTCCCAAAAACCCCGCCAGATAACGGTTACTACATCATTTCTACAATGAACTCTGCTTCGTAAAGCGGCTGCAAAAGTAAACAAGTCTTTCAGAAATCAAAGCACTAAATGCAATTATTTTCAAGAAAAATTACAGCCATTTATTCAATATGCTGATAATCAAAATAAACTAGATTGAAAATATTTTCAAGGCTGCTGATTTAAAAAGACAATATACCTGTTCTCCCGGCTGAAGATTCATATTCTTCTGTGAAGCTTCGGTTACTTCAACAATAATGTTTTCGCCCACATCAACAATACAAAATGCCAAACCATCTTTCAGAAAAACCCTTTGAATAGTACCTTTTATCTGATTTCGCAAGGAGATATTGGATACCGGTTCTTTTGCCAACGCAATGTTTTCGGGCTTAATAAGAACTTTGAGTGGAGTATTTATTTCAACCGGAGTATTAATAAACTGAGTTAATACCTGAATTTGCAGATCGCTCTTATCGCTTTTTAAAAGAACCATGTCTTTTGAAGGCAGCGATGCAAACACAAACAAATGCATGATATTAAACCATCCCGATTCGTGCATTACATTTAAATTGCTTTCATCCAATATCAGGTCGTGAAATTTGCCGTGCGCAAGAATTTCTCCGTTTTGGAGCAAAAGAAGGTTGTCGGTGAGACTTAGTAAATCGGGTAAATCGTGACTTACTATTATAATAGGTATCTTAAATTTTTGGTTTACTGCATTCAGAAACGGAATAATCTCTTTGCGGAGTTTTACATCAACTGCAGAAAAAGGCTCGTCCATTAAAAGGATTTGCGAGCCACTAAGAATTGCCCGACCAATTGCCACGCGTTGTTTTTCGCCACCGGAACACTCTTCTGGTTTCTTGTTTAAAAGGTGCTCTATCTTTAATATATCAAGCACCTCGTCGAAAATGGCACTTCTCCCCTTTTCCTTTCTGCCATAATTCAGATTCTTAAAAATAGAATAATGAGGAAATAGCCTGACATCCTGAAAAACGTATCCCACTTTTCGACTCTTTACAGGCAAGTTTTGTTTCACTTCAGAATCAAAAACCTTTTCTCCTTTTATATATATACTACCTGAGTCGGGTTTTACAATTCCTGCAATTGAATTCAGTAAACTGGTTTTCCCATGCCCGGAAGGTCCAAATATTCCGGTAATACCATCCGATATCTCCGCCTTTACAATCAGCAAAAAATCCTTACGCTGTAATTTAATATGAAATTCTAATACCGGAGTCATGCTGTTTTTCGTTTAATAATGCGTTTATTCAGAAACTCGGCAGCAATCATTGCGAACAGTGAAAGTACGACTGAAACAAATACCAGGCGCATGGTTGCAGCTTCCTGCCCGGGGACCTGCATTTCGGAGAAAATAGCCAATGGAAGTGTCTGGGTTTTTCCTTCGATATTACCGGCAAAAGAAATAGTGGCACCAAACTCGCCCAGACTGCGCGCAAACGAAAGGATGAAACCACTAATCACCCCAGGCAATGCGAGCGGTAAAGTAATCGTAAAAAATACACGCATATTGGAAGCTCCCAAAGTACGGGCAGCTTCTTCCAGTTTCTGATCGACCAGCTCGATGGACAAACGCACCGAACGCGTAACCAGCGGAAACGACACAAAGATAGCAGCAATTACCGCCGCATAAAACGAAAAGGCAATTTGAATGCCCAGCTTCTCGTAAAAAAAAGACCCGATAAATCCCCGGTTCCCAAAAACAAACAACAAAAGATAGCCGGTTGTAATAGGAGGTAAAACAAGTGGTAAATGTAAAACTCCTTCAATAATTGATTTGCCATAAACCTTTTTGCGAGCCAAAAACCAGCCAATACCAATGGCAAGTGGCAAAGTAATTACCGAACAAATTAGGGCAACACTTAACGAAAGTTGAATTGCTGACCACTCGCTTGCTGTATATTTAAAGAGTTCACTCAAATTTAAAACCGTGTTTTATCCATATTACTTTTGCTTCCGGCGAACTAAGATATTCATAAAAACGGAGTGATTGAGCATTGTTTTTCTTTTTTAATACTGCAGCATAAAAACCGATGGGTGCATGTAAAGCGGCTGGAATTTCAGAAACAATCTTTACTTTTTTCGATTTTAAGGCATCGGTTTTATATACAATACCCATTTCTACTTCACCCAATTCAACCACCATCAAAGCAGAGCGCACATCTTTTGTGGGAAGAATCCTGTCTTTTAATTCATTGGCATAACCGGCATTATTAATTGCCTGCTGTGCATAATCACCTGCCGGAACATGTTTTGGATCGCCCATTGCCAACCTTCCTTTAAACACATTTGGAAAATCTGTTTGAAAAGAAATGGAATCTAACGGACTATCGAGCGGAACAATTGCAGCCAAAGAATTTCCGGCAACCTCTAATTTTGTTTCCGAAGCAAGCAAATTGAGTTGAATTAAATAATCAACCCATTTTTCGTTTGCCGAAATATAAACAGATGGTTCGGCGCCGTGTTCAATTTGACGGGCCAAAGTACCCGATGACGCAAAATTCAGTTGGAAATCCACCTCATTTTCCATTTCATATTTCTCGGCCAGTTCGGTAATTACATTGGTTAAACTTGCCGCACAAAATACAAGCATTTCATTTGACTCGGTTTTTGCTTTCCGGCCACATGCAAATAAGAAAAACAATACTATTATATATAATGTATATTTCTTCATTCTGAAATTTGGATAAAATTAGATTTCTTTTCCAACATTCAATAATTTGAATGAATGAATTGCAAGAGTTTAAATTTTGTGTATACACGTTTCGGTCAATAGAAATACCGACACAAACAATGCACAAAAAAAAGATGATTTAAGCAACTTCTTCCTGCAATAATCTTTCTTCGCAAAAACGTTTTAACTCATCTGTAAAACCAAGCATTCGAACCAAATCGGAACGCGACGGATCTTTGGTTTCCAAAACTTCAAGCGAGCAGAAATTCATAAAACTGTTTATAAACCTGGCTTCAACATGAAATATTTCCGGAATATCCATTGATTTTTGAACCTGTCTTAGAATGGCAGTTATTCCTGAATGTTCCGGCATTTGACCAATCTTTGAACACAACGCAGTCAGGTAATTTTCAACTGCCATACTTAACAGGTTATATATAACCTGACTTCCAAACTTTGATTTGTTAAACGAGCCAAATGCCGTTTTAGAGTAAGCATTCGCTTCATCAAAATATTTTCTCCAACTTTCCATAACTGTTTTTTTTATGATTTTTAGATTTGAATTTGAAATCCAGGCACAACATAATTGCCCGGACTTTTATCATTTTTAATGTATCTGTTTTTTATACCACCTTCAATTATGCCATGGTTTAATTTCATGCCGTTACGTTTAACGGGGTGTTATGAATAAGGCTGTGTACTTCGCTAAATTTCAGATCGCGTTTAAGTTGCGTTGAAAGCGATTTAATTTTAGAAAGCAAAGCAACCAATTCATTCTTCGAAAGAAGTATATTTCGTTTTTCCAGAATTTCGGACACAGCCCCTATTCCTGAATGTTTCCCGATTACCAGCTCGGTTTCGCGGCCAATCTCTTTTGGATTAATGGGTTGATACGAAAGCGGATTTTCTTTTAAACTGCGGCAATGGATTCCTGACTCGTGAGAAAAAACCAACTCACCCGAAACCGGTTTTGAAAGTGCCAGTTCCCTGGCAGAAGCTTTTTCGACCAATTTTGAAAGTTGGACCATTAAAGCTCCATCAAAATTAAAGTCGTACGCACAGGAATATTTTAATGCAAAAGCCACTTCTTCCAAACAGGCGTTACCGGCACGTTCGCCCAGTCCGTTTACAGTTAAACTAACACTCGTGGCACCCGATTGCAGTGCCACCACATGATTTGCGGTTGCCATGCCCAGATCGTTATGCCCGTGAAATTCGAAATCAACATCGGGAGAAACAGCAAGTAAACGCTCAAACAAACTTTGAACCGACAAAGGATTTAGGATGCCAACCGTATCTGCAATGCGGACACGTTTGGCTCCATATAGTGAGGATAGATAGATATATTCATTTAAAAATTCGAAATCTGCCCGAGAAGCATCTTGTGCTCCAACGGCTACAAAATCGAAGTTATTGGTAGCAAAACGCATAATTTCGGGTAAATAGTTTCGCACCCAATTGCGGTTTTTGCCCAATGTTTCCAACTGGATATCGGAAACAGGAAATGAGAGATTAACACGTGTTGCACCACATTTTAGTGCCGCTTCCAAATCGTTATAGGTAGCACGACACCAGCAGGTAGAATCAAAAGCAAATCCCTGGCTGGTTAAAATGCGAATATCGTTTTGCTCGTTTTCTCCCATGGCAGGGGTACCAATTTCTAACTCCGGAATACCAAGCTCATCCAAATGCCTGGCTATTTCCATCTTCTCTTCTAACGAAAAAACAACTCCGGGAGCTTGTTCTCCATCCCGAAGCGTTGTATCTATTAAGTGTGGGAACTTTTCTCCTTTTTTCATAACTACTATTTCTTAAGAATGTACCCCCTGTTTTCGCCTCAGACCGTCGCGCGGTCTTGCGGCTCAAACTGTCCCCCTTAAATTAAGGGGGACAGTTGAGGACAGTGGCTCGGCTTGACCGAGGCATTTCCGAAACAGGGGGTTACTCATTCATCGAAGTTTGATTAGTTCTGGCAAAAAGAGGGGGCTATTAGTATTTACAGTTTAACTTAATCACTGATGAGATATTCTTCAACAGCCTCCCCCTCTTCCAGTGCATCTAAAATTTCGTCTATTTTTTCCTCATCAATTCCTCCATACCAAAAGTTATTCGGATGAACGACCATTACAGGCCCTTGCGAGCATACATTTAAACAAGCGGTGGAAGAGAGCGCGGCGTCAAGACCACGGTCGTTACATTCTTCCATTATATATTGAATTAAATCGGCAGCACCATTTTTGTTACAGTAGCCTTTTGCATCTCCTGCAACCCGGTACGAGTTGCAAACTAAAATGTGATAATCTGGTTTTTTCATGATGTTAAAAATTGCCGGAAGTCCGAAGCCGGAAGTCCGAAGATTTATTATTTGAATTATTTATCATTTCAATACTTGTTGTCATTTCGACGAGTGTGGGAGGAGAAATCTGTTTCTTAACGCTTGAGATTTCTCTCCGTCATTTGACGGATCGAAAAGACAGGAATTTTGTTATTTACATTTCCCTGAACATCCTGGAATTTCCTCAATTTTGCAATTACAGGGCTGAACAATTATTCCTTTGGCTTTTAAAGCCTCTTCCGGTTTTTTGCCTATTTGAAGGGTGTACACTTTTTCGCAATCTTTTATCCGATTATAAACCACTGAGAGTCGATCGTTGGAAAACTTGTGATCCGGTTCCGATGTTTCTTCTGCATTTGATTGACAATAAGAATTCACCATTCTGGTTTCGAGCAATTTTACCTCGTTGGCATTTATATCGTAAATGGAGAAACTGCTTGCTTTTCCAAAATGCTGGTCAACCTGTACTCCGCTTGTTGTTGTTACTGCTATTCTCATTTTGTAAGATTTTTAGATTTTCGGATTGTTGGATTGTTGGATTTTCAGATTACTGGATTTTCAGATTGCTAGATCAGCAGACAAAAAAATTAACCACAACCAGTGCCCTTTCCCGAGCAATCCGATCCGCAGGCAAAAACATCCGATTTTTTAAGTGTTCTCAATTCTTTGCCTTTGTAAACAGCATCCAAACCTTCGTCAATTAAGCCGGTCATTTCTACTATTTTAATTCCTGCCCGACCAATAACTGAAGATGGTGAAGGGCCAATTCCACCTACTAACATGGCACGGCAATCGTTCAGCGATTCGGCTAATTTTTCCCAGCGATCATTTCCTGCACCCGGTTTTGGAGTAGGGCGTTGTTCTACCATTCGGTATCCGTTTGGCGTTTCGCGGAAAATATAAACCTGTGCAGCTTCGCCCAGGTGTTGGTTTACCAAAAGTCCTTCGTGGCTGGTTACGGCTACGTATGGTCGGGTGGTGTCAACATTTACCGAAAGTTTCGAAACTTCAGAAAGTATTTGTTTGGCTTCCGGATCGTCTTTCCCAAGTAAACCAACTGCATCGGCACGGCAACGTGAACAGTGGGTCATTGGAGGCAAGTGTTCTTTAATCCCCTTGCGCAATTCTTTCATCATCTCTGGTGAAGGTTCTTCGAAATCCTCAAAAGGAGTTCCTTCAACCGGATAAAGCGGAATGGTATTCATAATATCCACACCAAGTTTTTTCATTTCTGCTGCTAAATCAACCACCGCGTTGTCGTTAATTCCGGGAACTACAATTGTATTCGCTTTTACTGTAATGCCAGCTCGTTTGAGTGCACGAATGGCTTCCAACTGGTTTTTCAAAAGAATAGAGGCAGCTTGTTCACCAAAATATCCCCGCTTTTCGAAACGTACCCATTTGTATAATTTCGACAAGGTTTCCGTATTGGTTCCATTTATTGTGATGGTAACGTGGCTAACTTCCAGTTCTTTTAGTTCATCAACGTAAGGCAATACATTTAACCCGTTTGAAGAAAGACAAAGTACCATGTCAGTAAACTCGTTGCGAATTAAATGCAGCGTTTTCATGGTTTGAATTGGGTTGGCAAACGGATCACCGGGACCTGCAATTCCCACTACCGACAAGTTCGGCATTCTTTCTCGTAACCTGATCGTGTATGCCAGTGCCTGTTCAGGCGTCAGAACCTCGCTGGTTACACCAGGACGACTTTCGTTTACACAATCGTAATCGCGTTTACAATAATTACAATGAATATTACATTGAGGAGCTACAGGCAGGTGAACCCGTGCATATTTACCTTTGGCGTCTTTATTAAAACAAGGATGTGTTTTTATATCTATCATAACTGTATATTTTGCTGGAAGCGCGAAGCACGAAGTTGTTAGTAAAACCTGCAACCTGTAACCTGCAACCTCTTTTGTTTTAAACTTTGAACTTTGATCCTTATACTTTAAACTACATATATTTATACCCTACCGGCGATGTTGTTTGTTTGTATTCAATCAGTGCGTTTACCACCTTATCGAATAATTCCTGTGTCCCGGTGTAACCGAGGTGCTTAATGCGTTGTCCACCTATCCTGTCGTGAACCGGAAATCCTACTCGAATAATTGGAATACCCAACTCGCGGGCAATGTAGTAGCCTTTGCTGTGCCCGATTAAAATATCAGGTTTGTTTTCCTGGCTCCACTCTTTGATGCTTTCAAAGTCGAATCCTTCTTTAACTACTACCTTATCTTTATTCTCCGGGCAGTATTTTTTAACCTCTTCTTCCAGCATTCCGCTTTCGCCGCCCGAAGCAACCAAAGCAAGCTCAATTCCAATTTCATCAAGAAATGCAGCCATTGCTACAACAAAATCTTCTTCGCCATAAACAACTGCTCTTTTACCAAAAGTGTATTTATGAGCATCGACATAAGAATCGATTAAGCGACCCCGCTGTTTGGTATATTTTTCCGGAATTTCATTTCCTGAAAGTTCTTTTAAGGTTTCAAAAAACCTGTCGGTTTGTGTGATTCCGATTGGTATTGGCATTTCAATCGACGGAACATCCATTTCGTTTTGCAGATATTTACCACCTGTACGCGACAGTTTTTTATTTTTTACACGCCCTGTTAAATTTCCCTGGTTTAGGATAGTTCCAAATTCGATGGATGCTTTCGCCGATCCACTTCGTTCTACATTTGCAATTGAAGTTCCGCCTTCAGGAATTCGATGGTACGTATCCCAAACCGGGTTATCCAGACTCTCAGAATAATCAGGAAGCAGGATTGAGTCCAATCCAAAATCAGCTGTAATTTCTTTGATTAGACGAATATCTTCGGTTGAAATAAAATTCGTGAACAGGTTTATATGATCCTGGCTTGGTCCTGATAAGGCAAATTTCTTTACAACAGCCGAAACCGCTTCGTGAAATCCATCGATGTGTGATCCCTGGTAACTGGGAGTTGATGCAATTACAAATTCGGTTGAAATATCTTTGTATTCCTCTAAAAAATGATGCAAGAAAAGATTCACATCGTCGCCAATCGTTTCGCTCAGGCAAGTAGATGCGATCCCTACAATTTGAGGTTTATATGAATTTATAATATTTAATACTGCTGCTTTAAAATTTTCGTCGCCACCAAAAATGGTCGAATCCTGCGTAAAATTCGAAGATGCAATATCAATGGGTTCTTTGTAATGCGAAATAAGGTAACGGCGAATATAAGTTGCGCAACCCTGCGATCCGTGAATTAACGGGACACAACCTTCGAAACCTTTATACGCAACACTTGCTCCCAGTGGAGAACACAATTTACAGGCGTTCTGTGTTGCCTTGTAAGTGCTTTTTTGTTTTTGTACTGAATTGAGTTCGAACATAGCTTTCGTCTTTTATAATTAATTTATTTACCCCCCGTTTTCGCCTTCGACCGTCAAGCGGTCTGGCGGCTCCAACTGTCCCCCTTATTTAAGGGGGACAGACGAAGACAGTGGCTCAGCTCGACTGAGACTCTGATGAGTCGGGGGGTACAGCTCCCATATTAAATTGCTGTGGCTCCCGGACAAATTTCCAAACCGGACTGGTTACCGATGCAAATACCTCTTTGGCAAAATTCATCATACCAACATATCCCGCGAGTGCTTCTTTACGCTCGTGGTTGTGATCGCAAAACCCAAGACCGAGCTTATGGGCTATTGGACGCTCTTTTACTCCACCGATAAAAAGATTAGCTCCGGTGAGTTTTACAAATTCGGAAAGTTCGTTAGGATTGGAATCGTCAACGATTATTGTGCCCTCATCGCACAATTCTTTTAGTAGTTTGTAATCTTCTGCATTTCCGGTTTGCGAGCCCACAACAACCGTTTTCATTCCGAGTAAACGAAGTGCTTTTACCAGCGAAATGGCTTTAAATGCCCCCCCCACATAAATGGCTGCTTTTTTACCTTCCAGCTTTTGGCGGTAAGGTTGAAGCGCCGGTAATAGTTTTGAAATTTCGTTGGTAACCAACTCACGGGCTTTTGTCATCATTTCCTCATCATCAAAAAACTTGGCTACTTCGTAAAGTGCTTCCGACATGTCTTCAATTCCGAAATACGAAACTTTCATAAACGGAATCTTATATTTTTCCTTCATATCTTTTGCCAGGTGCATAATTGAACCTGAGCACTGCACTACATTGAGAGAAGCATGATGAGCGCGGCGAATTTCATCAACACGACCATCACCAGTCATGCATGCAATAATTTCGACGCCTAATTTCTTATAATATTCAGCCAAAATCCAAAGCTCACCTGCAAGGTTAAAATCGCCAAGAATATTGATTGAATATTTTGCCGGTTTAAAATCGTTGTTTGTTCCCACTAATCTTGCAAGTGCTTCATTGGCGATTTTATAACCGTCTTTTTTCGTTCCATTAAATCCTTCCGACATAACCGGAATAACATCGATGCCTTTTTCGCGGGTTACCTGGCGGCAAACTGCTTCAACATCGTCGCCAATTACACCAATAATGCAGGTTGAGAAAACAAAGGCTGCTTTGGGCTGGTATTTATCGATTAACTCGATTAGCGAATGATATAATTTTTTCTCACCACCAAAAACCACATCTCTTTCTTTTAAGTCGGTGGTGAAACTCAAACGGTGTAATTGCGGGCCTGAAGAAAGAGAACCCCGAATATCCCAGGTGTACGATGCGCATCCTACCGGGCCGTGAATTACATGCAAAGCATCGGCAATGGGATAAAGTACCACACGCGAGCCGCAGAAAACACAGGCTCGTTGCGATACTGAACCGGCAAGACTCTTTTTCCCACAAGCTATTTCAGCAGAATCTGCGCCCTTGGTGAGGATTTGGTTTTCGCGTTCTTTTAGAAATTGAGTCATTGTTCAGCGTGTTAGTTATCATTTCGAAGGAGGGACGACTGAGAAATCTCTTCGTTCAAACAGATTTCTCACCGTCGTACCCCGGGTTCGAAATGACATTTTGTATTAATTTGAATTACATCACAAGTTCGAATGATTCTTCAGGAGCAGTTGCATCAATTTTATCCATCAATGCGCCCAGTATTCTTTCAAGGATTCGGATACCACCGGTATAACCCACGGTTGGGAAATAACTGTGTCCGATTCTATCAACGATTGGGAAACCTGTTCTTACAAAAGGAATACCCTCGTCTCTTGAAATGTATTTTCCGTAAGTGTTACCCATTATCAAGTCAACACCCTCTTGTTTAATCCACTGATGAAGCAAATACATATCGGCGCTGGCACCGTTTTGTACTTTTGCTTCCGGTACTTTTTCAGCTAAAATTTCGAGTGCTTTTTTGCTGAATGCTTTTCCAGGAGTTCCTGAAACTACATATACCGGTTTCATATCAATGTCAACAAGGAATTCGATTAACGGAAGCAAGTTGTCAGGATCGCCGTACAACGCAACACGTTTTCCGTAGAAATACTGGTGCATATCAGTAATCACATCAACCAAACGACCTCGTTCTTCTGTAAGCACATCAGGAACTGATACTTTACCGGCAAGTGCCATAGCCTGAACAAAACGGTCGGTTGCTTTTAGTCCGATTGGAATATCAACCATTTTAAATGGAACCTTACATTTGTTATCGAGCATGATTGCTGCTTTTCTGGTAGCAAAATCACCCATGGCAACGGTTGCCATGCTGTTACCCATGCTTGTAATTTCCTCAACAGTTGTTCCACCTTTTGGATACATGGTGTATTTTCCTGTCATTGGCGTATCCAACACATCCGAAGTATCGGGTAAAAGAACCGTTTTTAAATCCATTAATCCGGCCATTCTTTTTAACTCACGCATATCCGATGGTTCAACCCATCCTGAAAGCATGTTTACCTGGCGAATTTTCTCGTTGGTATTGAATGAGAAGTATTTTACAAATGCCTCAAGCATGTTTGCGTAACCTGTTACGTGCGATCCCACATAACTTGGTGTTGCGGCCTGAACCACATGTTTACCTTCTGGTACTTTACCATCGTCTTTTGCTTTTGCTACAATCTGACCAAGGTCATCACCGATTGTTTCAGAAAGACAAGTTGAGTGAACCGCAATAATTTCGGGTTCGTAAATGGTAAAAATATTGTCGATAGCTTGTAGTAAGTTGGCTTGTCCGCCAAATACCGATGATCCCTCGGTAAATGAACTTGTTGCTGCCATTACCGGCTCTTTGTAATGCCTGGTTAAGGCACTGCGGTGATACGAACAACACCCTTGCGAACCGTGGCTATGTGGCAAACATCCGTGTACTCCGAGTGCTGCGTACATTGCTCCAACTGGCTGGCATGTTTTAGCCGGGTTTACCGTTAGTGCTTTTCTCTCTTTTATTTCTGTTGTTGTATGTCGTAATAACATGATAATTTCCTCCTATTTATTAAGCGTCAACGGTTACACATCCAACTATCTCCGGCTCGTGTTTCCATGGAGCATCAACCAATTTCCAAACATCGGTAGCCAACATACGTTCCATCTCTTTGTAGAAATTGATGGCACCGCCAAAGGCAGCGTAAGGACCGCCGTAGTCGTAAGAGTGCAATTGTTTTAACGGAACTCCGTATTTTTGTACCACGTATTTTTCTTTAATACCGGCACAGAAAATATCGGGTTTATAAAACTCTATCAGTTTTTCAGTTTCCCAGTGGTTTACATCGTCGATAACCAATGCATTTTTCTGCATATCCGGCATCATCCCTTTGTAGTCTTTAAACTCATAACCACTCTCTTCCAGTTTGGCTTTTTTCTCCGCTAAATCTTCACGGTAACGCGTATCATCTTTTGTTACTACAAGATCTTCGATGTTACGCGTATCCGCATCAATTTTAATACTGGGAATCACCTCACGGCCTTCGTAATCATCTCGGTGTGCAAACTCATAACCTGCAGAAACTGTTTTTACACCTAATTCGCGGAATAAATCCTGGTAGTGGTGAGCACGAGAACCTCCTACAAACATCATTGCCAGTTTGCCTTCCACTTTTGGTTTAACGGCTTCGGCAACTGCTTTTACCTTCAGCATCTCGCGGGCAATTACTTCTTCCACTTTGGCAATCATTTCTGAGTCGCCAAAGTATTCGGCCATTTTTCGTAATGATTTTGCAGTTGATTCGGCTCCGATAAAGTTTACTTTAAACCATGGAATACCGTACTTCTCCTCCATCATTTCGGCAATGTAGTTGATGGAACGGTGGCACATTACCATGTTTAAGTCGGCCGTATGTGAGTAGGCAAAACTTTCAACGGTTGAGTTTCCGCTATAGGTAGAAATAAGCGTTACACCAATTTCTTCGAAAAGTGCTTCAATTTCGAAAGCATCACCTCCGATGTTGTATTCACCCAATAAATTCACCTGGTATTTACCGGTACGCTCGCGGTCCTCGTTACCCACAACGTGTTTAAAAATACCGTTGTTGGCAATGTGGTGACCGGCTGACTGTGATACTCCGCGATACCCCTCACAGCTAAAACCAAAAATATTGATTCCAAGTTCTGCTTTCATATCACGGGCAACAGAGTGAACATCGTCACCAATCAAACCAACCGGACAGGTTGAAAAGATACCAATTGATGTTGGGTGAAAATTCTCGAATGCTTCGCGAATGGCTTCTTTTAATTTTTTCTCTCCACCAAAAACGATGTTTTCGTCCTGCATATCGGTTGAAAATGCATAGGTGATAAAGTTTGGATCGCCTTCCATTGCCCTGGTTTGGTTACGACGGGTTAACCAGGCATAAAAACTGCAACCGATTGGTCCGTGTACCAGGTTGATGATATCCCGGGTTGGCCCAAGAACCACACCCTTACAACCTGCGTAAGTACAACCCCTTTGAGTAATAATTCCGGGAACAGTCCGAACGTTGGCAAGAATCTCCTTACTTTCGGCAGGATTGTTAGTAACCATTGACTTCGCTCTTTTCTTAGCCACCTTCCTTGGGTACTTTTTCAGTAACTCCTCTTTCAATTCCGCTGGATCCGGAAGTCCGTTTGTATAATCTCTCTTAGGCATAATAATCTTTTTAATCAAGTGTTAAATCGCCCGACTCACCTGTTCTCACTTTTAGCGATTCAGTAATCGGCATCACAAATATTTTCCCGTCACCCGGCGAAGGGGTTTGGTTTACTTCAATAAGTGTATCTACTACAGTTTGCACTTTATCGTCAGGTACGACTACAGTTACCACGCGTTGTGGGCGTAATCTCGGTTCAACTCCCAAATGAGTAATTGCTTCGGGGATGTCTTGTTTTGCCCCCTCTATTACTTTTGCATCCCAAAAACCTTTTCCACGTCCAAACACTTTGCCTGTTGCAGTCATCGAAGTGATACCTGCCTCGGTTAATGCCCGTTTCGTTTTATTCATTTTGTCGATGCGAATAATTCCCATTATTAATTTCATCTCATTAAGATTTTAAATTTTTCAACTGTATTCGATGGAACTCGCTTATAATGTCCTCCTACTTAAAGGATCTTTTATTTGCTCGTTTCATGGTTCAAAATTTTTAGGGTTTATAATTCTTTTGAACCGCGGCTGATTGTATAAGCCTCTTCAACAGGTGAGATGAAAATTTTACCATCTCCAAATGCTCCTTTAGGTTCAGTACGTGCAGCTTCCATAATGGTATTTACCGCAAAATCTTTATCCTCGTCTTTCACTACCATAATCAACATTTCTTTTGGCAGTTCATCGTAGGTAACGTCGCCAATTTTTATACCCCGCTGTTTACCCCGTCCTACAACCGGAATTTTTGTTACAGCTATGTAACCGGCTTCGAACAGTGCTTTTAATACTTTACTTGATTTTTCGGGGCGTATGATCGCTCTTATCATTAACATAATTTGTCCTCCTGATTTTTGGTTATAATTATAAATTAGCTGGCAATACCGAAGTCGATTAACAATTTCTCTAAATCATCCATTTCCAGTGGTTCAGGAATAACAAACATTTCGTTTTCGTCAATTGCTTTTGCTAAAGCCCTGTACTCATCGGCCTGTACATGTTGGGGTTTGAATTCGATAACTGTTTTACGGTGAATTTCGGCTTGCTGAACCATGTTGTCGCGAGGTACAAAATGAATCAATTTGGTTCCCAACTGGCGAGCTAACTCTTCAATCATTTCACGCTCGTTATCTACTTTTCGTGAGTTACAAATTAAACCTCCCAAACGTACAGCACCTGCCTGAGCGTATTTTTTAATACCCTTACAAATGTTGTTGGCAGCGTACATTGCCATCATTTCTCCTGAAACTACAATGTAAATCTCTTCGGCTTTACCTTCACGGATTGGCATGGCAAAACCACCACAAACTACATCACCCAGTACATCGTAAAAAGTATAATCGATATTATAGCTTTCGTCCCAGGCACCTAATTGTTCTAAAAGGTTAATTGAAGTAATAATACCACGACCGGCACAACCTACTCCTGGTTCAGGACCACCTGATTCAACACAACGAACACCACCGTAACCCTCTTTTACGATATCGTCCAAATCAATGTCTTCACCTTCTTCACGCAGTGTATCTAAAACTGTTTTTTGAGCCAAACCACCCAACAACAATCGGGTTGAGTCAGCCTTGGGGTCGCAACCCACAACTTTAATTTTTTTACCTGCTTCAACTAATCCGGCCACTGTATTTTGGGTTGTGGTTGATTTACCAATTCCACCTTTCCCGTAAATTGCAATCTTTCTCATAATTTGTTTTTTTTAAAAAGTTTAAAATCGTTTGATCCCCCTTAAACCATACTTGTGCCAAAAAACATATTGAACAGCATAACTCCGAGCAACAAGCCGTCATTGTAGCCTGATAATCTGGGTAATAAAATTTTAATGAATTCTTTCTAGAAGTAAAAACGAACATAAACATCCTACATTTATGTAGGATATAATTTTTGCCTGCACAATAAGGTTACAAATTATAAAAGTGCCCGTATACAAGGGGTTTCGGCCAGTTAACATTGAGGTAACCTACATTTATGTAGGAACCGTTTTTTCTGAATTAGGAATACCTTATATACAATTACGAAAATCTCAGAAGATTCGACTGCTGAAAACTAACCTTCGTACATTATTTAAAAGCATTATCGGCTCAGGATTTAGTTAAAAAAGCAGATGATTCCTCTTTCAAATTGGGAGTAAAATACAACCATATCTTGTATAGTTAATATTCAGGAAACATATTATCGTTTTATTTATCAGGCAATTAAAAACCAAAACAACATATTTTCAAACAGCAGCATTATTTAGTTGACTTTTGCAACCAACTTGATTTACCTTTGCAGCTCGTTTAAATATGGAAAATTATGAATACAGAAAAACCACTTACCTATTTACTGGGGCTTACTTATAATTTGATAATTATAAAGTTGCAACAAAGTTTCAGCGAAAACAATATCGATTTAAATAAAGTACATTATATACTACTCAACCTGATAAGTTCTAATCCGAATTTAACTCAGCAGGAACTTGCAATCCATTTACAAAAAGACAAATCACTCATTCTTCGTTATGTCGAGACTTTAATTGAAAAGTCTTTGGTTGAGCGAACAATCGATGATGATGACAAACGGAAGAAAAATCTGATACTTACACCCAAAGGCCAGGACACGTTAAAAATGTTACGAAATATATCCAGACAACTGTCGGATGAATTACTGACCGGGATTTCGAAAGATGAACAAGAAACCTTTTTAAAGGTCATTCAGAAAATACAGGATAACACAGGCCAGAATTTCGAACTGGGAAAAATAAACAGATGCAAAATTAATTAGAAACAATTTTAGATTAAATACCATGAAAACAATTAAGACAATTAAAAATTTAAGTAGTTTGTTCGTACTACTTACCATTTTCTCATGCTCGAATTCGCAAAAAGGGCAAGTAGGAATGGCGGGGCAGGTACGCGAATACCTGGTTCAGGAAGTTTCGCCAAGCGACATTACCATGTCACAAGATTTTCCTACGCTGCTGCAAGGAGAACAAACAGTAGAAATTCGTCCGCGAGTTGCAGGTTATATTGAAGATATTTTGGTGGATGAAGGTGACTTTGTAAAAAAAGGCCAAATCCTTTTTAAAATAAATGCCGATGATATTCAGGCACAGGTTCGCTCTGCTGAAGCACAGGTAAAAGTAGCCGCATCACAAGTGTCGACAGCAAAAATCAATGTAAACAAAACACAGCCTTTGGTTGAAAAGAACATTGTTAGTGATTTCGAACTCGAATCGGCTAAAGCAAATCTGGCTGCTGCTGAAGCTCAACTGGCACAAGCCAATGCAAACCTGGCAAATGCCAAAGCAAACCTGCAATACACATTAATCACCAGCCCAACCAACGGTATTATCGGAACTTTTCCTTTTCGTGTAGGTAGTTTGGTTAGCAGTTCAAATACCACCCCACTAACAACTGTATCAAATACCACTTCAATGCAAGCGTATTTTTCGATGAATGAATCTGATTTCCTGCAAATGACGAAAAATCTGGAGGGCAATACCACACGCGAAAAACTGGAAAAATTACCTGAAATAGAACTCGTATTATCCGACAACTCGGTTTACCCGTATAAAGGAAGAGTTGAAATTGCAAGCGGAATTGTTGACACGCAAACCGGTGCAGTAAATATTCGGGCTTCGTTCCCAAATCCCGATGGAAATCTTCGCTCAGGTAGCAGCGGCCGTATTCGTCTGCCGGAAGTGCATCATTCTGTAATTACCGTACCACAAAGTGTAACTTTCGAAATTCAGGGCAACCACTTTATATATGTTGTAAACTCTGAGAACAAGGTTGTAAACACTCCCATAAAAACATTAACCGGCAACTTAAAACAATTGTATGTTGTTACATCGGGTCTTAATGCCGGCGACAAAATCGTAACCGAAGGGATTACCAGCCTTCGTGATGGGATGGAGATAAAACCGGTGCTAAAAGCAGAAGTAATATCTGCACAAGAAGGTCAACTCTCGAACAACTAATATTAATACCTTTTTTATTATGCTGAAAACATTTATAGAACGACCGGTATTATCTACGGTCATTTCAACCATATTGGTACTTTTGGGAGTACTCGGAATTATCAGCCTCCCCATTGAACAATATCCCGATATTGCTCCGCCAACCATCCGCGTAACAGCAAACTACACCGGTGCCGATGCACAAACAGTACTCAACAGTGTGGTTATTCCGCTCGAAGAACAGATTAACGGAGTGGAAGACATGATTTATATGAACTCGACCGCCAGTAACTCGGGAATGGCTTCCATTGAAGTATATTTCAAACAGGGAACCGATCCCGACATGGCAGCGGTAAATGTTCAAAACCGTGTAGCGAGAGCAAATTCACTGCTTCCATCAGAAGTAACCCGGGCCGGAGTGATTACAGCAAAGCGCCAAAACAATATGTTACTGGTATTTTCGCTGTACAGCAAAGACGATAGATTCGACGAAACATTTCTACAAAATTATTCCAAGATTAACCTGATGCCTCAGGTACAACGTGTAAGCGGTGTGGGGGAGGCAATGATTTTTGGAGCAGCCGACTACTCCATGCGTATCTGGCTGAAAGCCGATATTATGGCCAGTTATAACCTGATGCCAAGCGATGTTACCGCAGCACTGAGTGCGCAGAACCTTGAAGCTGCACCGGGACGCTTTGGGCAGCAAAACGACCAGAGTTTTGAATATGTGATTCGTTACAAAGGAAAACTTACCGAGCCTGAAGAATTTGAGAACATTGTAATAAAATCAGATGAAAACGGTAATATTTTACGTTTGCGCGATGTGGCCCGGGTAGAAATGGGATCGCTGAGTTACGACCGTACTACCAAAACCCAGGGACAACCAGCTATTGCCATGGCAGTTTATCAGGCAGCAGGCTCTAATGCACGCGACGTTATTTTAGAAGTGCAGCAAGTAATTGAAGATGCTTCCAAATCTTTTCCTCCGGGAGTTGAATATGTTACGCTGCTTAATACAAATGAATTTCTGGATGCATCAATATCAAAAGTGCTTCACACTTTGCTCGAGGCTTTTATACTTGTATTTATTGTAGTATTTGTGTTCCTGCAGGATTTCAGGGCAACTCTAATCCCGGCCATCGCGGTTCCGGTATCCATTATTGGTACTTTCTTCTTTCTCAACCTTTTTGGGTTCAGCATCAACCTGCTTACTTTGTTTGCACTGGTGCTGGCTATTGGTATTGTAGTTGACGATGCCATTGTGGTGGTGGAAGCAGTGCATGCCAAACTCGATAAAGGAAAAATGCGTCCCCGTGCTGCTGCCATTTCGGCAATGAATGAAATTTCAACCGCTATTGTTTCTATCACATTAGTAATGGCCGCAGTATTTGTACCGGTAACTTTTATACAGGGAACAACTGGAGTATTCTTCAGGCAGTTTGGAATAACACTTACCGTTGCAATTATGCTTTCTGCCATAAATGCATTAACACTGAGTCCTGCTCTTTGTGCTCTTTTCCTAAAACCACACGACGAAGAATTGAAAGCCAAAGGTGGAATAATGCGGCGTTTCGCTACTTCCTTTGATACTGCGTTTGATGCAATGACAGGAAAGTATCAAAAAATAACCGGATTTTTTATTCGTCGCAAATGGCTTGCTTCCGGGTTAATCGTGGTTTTTGCCGTGGTTCTGGGAGTTTTAATGAAAACTACTCCGTCGGGATTTGTGCCTGCCGAAGATACAGGCCGTATGTTTGTCGACATCTCTTTACCACCGGCTTCCTCTGCTGAACGCACAGAAGAAGTGACCCGGCAAGTGGACGAAATTCTTCAGTCAGTTCCGGAAATCCGGTCACGAACAGTCATATCCGGCTTCTCGTTTATGGGTGGTACAGGAACATCGTACGCCATGGTAATTGGAAACCTGCAACATTTCGACGAAAGAAAAGGAGAAGGTCAGGACCTGAACAGCGTTGTGGGAAAATTGTACGCACTTACTTCGCAAATAAAGGATGCACGGATTATTATTTTCTCGCCACCAATGGTTCCGGGATTTAGTATTACCGGTGGTATCGATTTGAAACTGGAAGACAAAACCGGTGGCGACATTCGTCATTTTGAAGAAGTATCGAACGCATTTTTAGGTGCCTTAAACCAACGTCCCGAAATACAATATGCCCGTACTTCTTTCAGTACCAAATTTCCGCAATACAAAATTGATGTGGATGCCGCGCGATGTTTGCGTTCCGGGATCCAGGTAAGTACCGTATTGTCAACTTTACAAGGTTACATTGGTGGATTTTACGCATCTGATTTTAACCGTTTTGGAAAACAATACCGTGTGATGTTGCAGTCGGAAGCCCAATTTCGGGGTAACGTGGAAGACCTTAACAACATAAAAATTCGTATTTCGAACGGCGAGATGGCACCGATAACTGAATTCATGACCATTGAGCGGGTTTACGAACCGGAAAGTATCAATCGTTTTAATATGTACACGGCTATTTCGGTAACCGGAATGCCCAATATGGGATACAGTTCAGGTGAAGCTATCAATGCCATCCAGGAAGTGGCCGCCGAATACCTGCCCACTGGTTTTGACTACGAATTTTCAGGAATTACACGAGAAGAGATCAAAGCCGGTAACGAAACTGTGCTGATCTTTATCCTCAGCCTTGTGTTTGTGTATTTCTTCCTGGCCGCACAATACGAAAGTTACATTATGCCACTCTCGATTCTGACCTCCTTACCGATTGGTATTTCGGGTGCATTTATATTTGCCCGTATTCTGGGAGTAGAAAACAACATTTACCTGCAAATTTCGCTGATCATGTTAATTGGGCTGCTCGCAAAAAACGCCATACTTATTGTGGAGTTTGCACGACAGCGAAGAGAAGCAGGTATGAGTATCGTGGAAGCAGCGGTTGAAGGAGCTACTGCACGCTTGCGACCTATATTAATGACCTCATTTGCCTTTATTGTAGGCCTGTTACCACTGGTAATTGGAGGAGGAGTTGGTGCAAACGGCAACCATTCGATCGGAGTGGGTGCAGTTGGAGGAATGCTTATTGGTACCGTAATCGGGATTTTGGTAATACCTGCCATGTTTGTTGTATTTCAAAACCTGCAGGAAAAAATTAAAAAACCCGAAGAAAAAGAAATTTCAGAAATGAATAGCCTCGCCTAATCCGGGCTTAAGATTTAAAAATTATGAATATGAATTCATTTAAAAATATAGTGCTTGTTCTTTTAACTGCATCAGTAATGTACTCGTGCAGTACCAGCAGCCACTACCAAAGAAGCCAGACCATTACTGATGGCATTTTTGGTATTGAAGAAACTGACACCACAAACATGGCCAATGAAAAGTGGCAGAATTTGTTTAATGATGATCTGCTTGACAGTTTAATTGCTGAAGGATTAAGAAACAATCTTGATTTGCAGGCTGCAACACAAAGAGTAGTGGCTGCCGAAGCTTATTTTAAACAAAGCCGTGCAGCAATGGCTCCTTCTGTTTCTGCTCAGGCGGGACATACTTTTGTACACAATTCAGAATCAACTTATCCCAACGGCCCGAGCAACTACAATGCCTCGCAAATTACCGTACAAAGTAGCTGGGAAATTGATTTTTGGGGAAAACTTAGCAGTGCAAAAAAAGCTTCGTATGCCAGTTACATGGCAACCGATGCGGCACAAAAGGCAGTTCAAACCAGTTTGATCGCTTCCATCTCTTCCGCTTATTATAATTTACTGGCCTTAGACAGCAAACTGGCTATTACAAAAAAAACCGTTCAAAATAGCGCCGAGCTGGTAGAAACATTGAAAATTTTGAAAGAGAGCGGAAAAGTGACAGGTGCCGCAGTTGTGCAAAGTGAAGCTGCGCGTTATGCCGCAGAAGTAACCATTCCGGATATTGAACAGCAAATTAAGGCGACCGAGAATACGATTTGCCTTCTTTTGGGAAGAACTCCCGGAACAATTGTAAGAGGTAAGTTCGAAGATCAGGGAACAAACACGCTATTAACGACAGGTATTCCTTCTGAACTTTTGGAAAACCGACCAGATGTAATGCAGGCCGAATTTGCATTAATAAATGCTTTCGAACTAACAAACAGCGCCAAAGCCTATTTTTATCCGTCGGTTACTTTAACTGCCAGTTCCGGTTTTGAGTCCCTACAATTCGAAGATCTTTTCGATCCGGCGTCTTTCGCGGCGAATCTGGTTGGTGGCCTGGTTCAACCCATATTTAATAAACGACAAAATAAAACACGGCTAGAAGTAGCCAAAGCAACACAGGCACAAATGCTGGCGAACTTTAGCAGTACACTGTTAAATGCCGGTAAGGAGGTAAATGATGCTTTGAATTTGTACGATTCATCGGTGCAAAAAACAGAACTTCGCCAAAAACAGCTCGATGCTTTGGAGAAATCAGTTGATTACACCAAAGAACTTCTGATTTATGGCTCGGCAACTTACACCGAAGTTTTAAATGCACAACAAAGTTTATTAAATGCACAATTAAACAATGTAAACGATCGGGTGCAACAACTCAGCGCAGTGGTTTCGTTGTACCGGGCATTGGGTGGTGGCTGGCAATAATGGACATAAAACCGGTGATCAAAACAAAGGAGTCATTTTGGTTAAATGACTCCTTTGTTATATTTAACATCTTGACATAATGCTTTTAACTGGTTGCTAAAAAGTTCTAGATACTAAAGTCGTTTTTGCCAGAAAAACATAGATGGCACACAATCGGAATACCCAACTTTTTTATAGAGATTTTGTGCTTTAAAATTATCATTTCGTACTTCCAGATTTACTTTGCAATAATCCTTTTCTTTGGCGTAGTTTTCAATCTCATTCAAAAGAAATTCGCCTACACCCTGTTTTCGAGATGCCGGAGAAACAATAAAGTCGTGAATATTGATCAGGAATTTAGCAGTCCAGGTAGAATAATTCAGGTTACAGTTGGCCAAAGCCGCAAACTCTTCGCAAACACAAACAAAAAAACCCAAATAAGCCGGATGCTTTTTTAAACCTTCAATAATTTTGGGACCGAGATCAACAGGCATCGATTGACTTATCCCCATTTCGTCTTCCATATAATCGTTTAACAACTCCAAAAGTTTGTTGCAGTGCGTTGGGTTTGCTAGATCTACTTGTACGAATGTTTTGTTTGACATATTGGATAAATCGGTTTTAATAAATATGACCACAGATTACACTGATTCACACAGATGCATTTTTTTTAAAAAAACTACACCTTGTACCTCCAGGCATCAATGTTGTATTTTTTCAAACGGGTTCCCAGCATGCGTTCGGTAACTTTTAAATCTTCGGCAGCTTTTGTAATGTTCCCTTTAGTAGTAGTTAAAGCTTCGCGTATAAGTTGTTTTTCCACTTGTTCAACCGTATAAACCATTCCGCCTTTGGCCAAGGTATTTGTTGAATCGGCAGTTTGCAACGATGGCGGCAAATTGTAACTGTGAATAACATTATCGGTGCTTAAAATACAAGCCCTTTCAATACAATTTTCCAACTCGCGAATGTTCCCCGGCCATCCGTAAACCATTAGCATATCGAGAGCCGAAGTAGTAATGCGTTTAATTTTTGTACTGTTTTCCTTGTTAAATTTACCTATAAAATGATCGACCAAAAGTGGAACATCATCACGTCGTTCGCGCAACGAAGGAATATAAATGGGGAACACATTAATTCGGTAATATAAATCTTCCCTGAAATCTTCTGATTTTATCATCTCCTCCAAATTCCGGTTGGTTGCAGCAACTATTCGTACATCCGATTTTATGGTTTGTGTGCCGCCAACGCGTTCAAACTCACGCTGCTGAATCATTCGCAACAGTTTTACCTGTGTTGATAGCGGAACATCACCCAATTCATCTAAAAATATAGTACCGCCATTGGCCATTTCAAAACGTCCCTTTCGTTGAGCATCGGCACCAGTAAAAGCACCTTTTTCGTGGCCAAACAATTCGCTTTCAATTAACGAATCGGGTAAGGCCGAGCAGTTAACTTTTACAAAGGGTTTACCTTTTCGGGTGCTCGCTTCGTGTATTGCATCGGCAACAAGTTCTTTACCAACCCCGCTTTCTCCACGAATCAAAACGGTGGAATTGGTTTTTCCCACCATCTGAACCAATGAGTATACATCGCGCATTTTGCCCGAATTGCCAATCATGTTCAAACTTTTATTGCTCGAAAGCTGGGTTTCCAGTTCCAGGTTTTTCTGTTTCAACGTTTCCATTTCTTCCAAACGCTCCTGGCGCTGACGAGCAGTTCGCACAATCATAGATCCGATAATCGAAAGCAAGCGGGTATCCTCTTCAAATGTAATATGTGGATTAAAAATTCGCGTTACACTTAAAGTTCCTCTTACGCGTCCGTCATCTATAATCGGTACACAAATAAAAGTTAGCTCCTTCCCGTCTTTGTACAATTCCTGTCTGGTTTTATTTAAGAAAAGTGAAGATTTGGAAATCTTCTCAATAACTACCGGCCGCGACATCTCCACCACTTTACCAATAATTCCTTCGCCCAATTTGTATTTCCCTTTTGCCTGCTGTACATTACTTAGGCCATAGGCAGCCTCAATATAAATGTTTGAATTTTCGCGATTAAAAATGGTAAGAAAACTACGTTCGGCTCCCAGGTACTCAGTCACCATACGAATAATGGTATTCAAATCGTTCTTCAGTTGTTTACTTTGAATTAAACGCTGACTAATATCAAAAAGCAGAGTCATCTCACTCAGCCCATAGCATTCTTCTCCACCTTTTCTACATTTCAATTCCATCTACACTGCCTTAAGTACATTTCATTCTGATACAAATTTGAGCTTTATTGTAGATTTTTGTGTGTCTTTCAGATTTATAACCATCTTTTTAACACAGTTTTAATCTACACGATACTATTTAGTCATTCTTTCCATATTTAAATATAAAAGTAATTTGTCTATCTTCATTCTTATTTAATAATCAGAATCAATACCTATTTCTGGTAAAAAGTGTATTTTCGTTTTTTAAACAAAAACAAACAACGTGTCGAAAAATCTGGTTATTATACCGACTTACAACGAAAAGGAGAATGTTGAAAAAATGATTCGTAAGGTTTTTTCACTGGAAACGCCTTTTCATCTTCTAATTATTGAAGACAATTCACCCGACGGAACTGCCGATATTGTAAAAAAACTTCAAAAGGAATTTCCTGAATCACTTCACATTCACGAAAGAACAGGAAAACTGGGATTGGGGACGGCCTACATTGCAGGATTTAAATGGGCACTGGAACGCGATTACGAATATATTTTTGAAATGGACTGCGATTTTTCGCATAATCCGGAAGATCTGGAAAAATTATATGCAGCAGCAGTTGGTGGGGCCGACGTGGCAATTGGCTCGCGCTATATTACCGGGATTAATGTGGTTAACTGGCCGCTTGGAAGGGTGTTAATGTCGTATTTTGCATCGATGTATGTACGCATTGTTACAGGTATGAATATTAAAGACACCACGGCAGGCTTTAAGTGTTACCGCCGAAAAGTATTGGAAACAATCGATTTTGACAAGATTAAACTTGTAGGCTATGGTTTTCAGGTTGAAATGAAATTTACAGCTTACAAGTTTGGATTCAATATTCAGGAAGTTTCGATTGTATTTACCGATCGCCAGGAAGGAACTTCAAAAATGAGTGGAGGTATTTTTAACGAAGCCCTTTGGGGAGTACTTAAAATGAAAATGCGAAGCTGGTTCAGGAAATATGAAATGAACAATTAATCGTTAATTGATTATTGACTAATGACTGCTTGTTGCCCCTTTTTTTGAAGCACTAAAACTTCGCGATATTTTATCACGCACCCGATTTTTAGGCCTTATCACCTAATCAGAGGCAGTTCTCTTATGCTTTTTAGCAGTTATCACTCCACTTTTTCATCTTATCACACTGTTTTTAGTAGTTATCACTCCACTTTTTCCTGTATTCCCTTGCTCATGGCATGTTCTCCCATACATATGTCCGGTTCTCTCTCGGGAATTTTTACAAACAGACAGTGATAAAACACTTTTTGAATCATTTTAACATATTTTCAACTGGTTTTACGCTCTAAAAAAAGAAAACTGAGGTACAACCCAATGGGAAAAAAGCACAGGAAGTAAAAGTTACGGTTCTTTTGATGTAAATGATGTACCTTTTTAAAGCCGCAATGTTTAATACCAAAGGTGAATTGACTAACTTTGTTATACTAAAAATCGGGATTATGAAGACTTTGATAAAAGATGCGACGCTGGTTAACGAGGGATTGAAATTTAAAGGAAGTGTATTAATTGATGGTGAAAAAATTGAAAAGATTTTCCCGCACGTAATCCCTGCCGATTTTGATTTTTCAGCAACAGAAACAATTGATGCCAACGGACTCCTGCTTATTCCGGGAGTAATTGACGACCAGGTGCATTTTCGTGAGCCGGGTTTAACCCACAAAGGCGAAATTGCTACCGAAAGCCGGGCGGCTGTTGCCGGAGGCGTTACCACTTACATGGAAATGCCAAATACAAATCCGCAAACCACCACCCAGGAAGCTTTGCAGGCAAAATTCGACCGGGCCGCCGAGGTGTCGGCTGCCAACTATTCGTTTTACATGGGAGCTACCAACAATAACCTGAATGAAGTTTTAAAAACCGACCCGACAAAAGTATGCGGAATTAAAGTTTTTATGGGGTCTTCAACCGGAAATATGTTGGTGGATGACGAGAAAATTTTATCCGAAATTTTCAAAAATGCTCCAACCTTAGTTGCAACCCACTGCGAAGATGAAGCTACTATTCAGAAAAACACAGAAATTGCCCGCGCCCGGTACGGTGAAAATGTGCCAATTTCGCGTCACTGCCACATTCGCAGCGATGAAGCTTGTTACATTTCATCATCAAAAGCAGTTGAATTGGCCTCTAAATTTGATACCCGCCTGCATGTTCTGCACCTCTCATCGGCAAAAGAAATGGAATTGTTTTCTGCCGGAAAGGTTTCGGATAAAAAAATTACGGCAGAAGTTTGCGTGCATCACCTTTGGTTCGACGAACGCGACTACATTGATTACGGAACCCGCATAAAATGGAATCCGTCAATAAAACATGCTTCGGATAAAGCAGCGTTGTGGGAGGCACTGCTTTCGGATAAAATAGATGTGATCGCCACCGACCACGCACCACATACCCTGGCAGAAAAAAACAATACCTATTTTAAAGCTCCATCGGGTGGGCCTCTTGTTCAACACTCGCTGGTAGCCATGCTCGAAATGAGTAAAAAAGGTTTTATTGCGGTTGAAAAAGTAATTGAAAAAATGTGCCATACACCAGCAGATTTATACCGTATAAATAAACGTGGGTACATTCGCGAAGGCTATTTTGCCGATTTGGTTTTGGTTGATCCGAACAAAAGCTGGATGGTAGCTCCCGAAAATATTTTGTATAAATGTGGCTGGGCACCGTTCGAACGGACTTTATTCTCGAATAAAGTAGTTTCTACTTTTGTAAACGGGTTGGAAGTATACAAAGATGACCAAGTAATTCATACAAATACCGGGCAGGCGGTTACGTTTAACGTATAATTTTTTACAGGATCCAAATAAACAAAAGAGGTTAATTTTTTGAAATCATCCTCTTTTGTACTTACTCCTCCACCATATTTCCAGGAAGCTCTTTTGTAGCTTTTGCCCCCAGCTTTTTAATGTTTTCTGCCCGCCGCACCAGGTTGCCGCTTCCAACGTGTAATTTATTCAAGGCCGCATCGTAGGTTTTTCGTGTGGTATCCAGGTTTTTACCTATGGTTTCCATGTCGATAACAAAGCCAACAAATTTATCGTAAAGTGCTCCCCCCTGCTTGGCAATTTCAAGGGCATTTTTAGTTTGGTTTTCCTGTTGCCAAATCGACGAAATGGTACGCAATGTAGCCAGCAAAGTTGAAGGGCTTACCAATACTACCTTCTGATCCCAGGCCAAAGAAAATAATTCCTGATCTTCACTAACAGCCACACCAAACGATGCTTCAATGGGAATGAACAACAGCACAAAATCAGGCGAATTTAGCATGCTCGCCGTTTGATAATGTTTTTCACTTAACCCTTTTATATGTGCTTTTAAACTCAAAAGATGCTCTTTGATATGCTTCTCGCGTTCGGCTTCGGTTTCGGCATTAACTGCGCGCTCGTAGGCAATCAGCGAAACTTTCGAATCAACAATAATGTGTTTGTTATCAGGCAGGTTAATCACAATATCGGGTTGAATGCGTTTGCCATCTTCCGAAGTATCGCTAAACTGTTTTTGATATCCGTTCGTTCCTTCGTTTAATCCCGAGCGTTCCAGAATCCTTTCCAGAACCACTTCGCCCCAGTTGCCTTGTTTTTTCACATCGCCCTTTAACGCTTTGGTAAGATTGCTGGCTTCCTGGCTAATTTTGGAATTTAAATCGTGAAGCTTTTTCAATTCAGCACGTAAATCGGTTTGGTCTTTTAAGCCCTTTTCATAGGTTTCATCAACCTTTTTTTCAAATCCCTGAATTCGTTCGCGCAGTGGAGCCAAAATTTCTCCCATATTTTTCTGATTGACAGCTGTAAATTTTTCGCTGTTTTTCTCCAATATTTTATGAGCGACATTTTCAAACTCGGTGGTAAATTTCTTTTGCAGCTCTTCCATTTGCTGCTTTTCTGTTGTTAGCTTTTCGTGAAGATTGGCCATCTCAACTTCTGCTTTGGCCAAACGTTCGGCTTTCTGATCGTTATCGAGTTCAGCTTCCTGCAACTCTTTCGTTAAACGCTCACGTTCCGCTTGCAGGTTTTGAACCCGTTCTTCCAATTGTGCTTTACCTTTTTCGTATTCAGTTTGAACCAACAAGTGCTCGGTTTCTGAAGACTTTACCTTTAATTTCGAGAATAAGATGGCCACAACAAATCCTGGCACTAGTCCGGCAAGCAGATAAATAAATTCCATTTAACGATATTTTTAATGGCTAAATGTACAAAGAACTTCACAGAAGCGAGGAAAGCCATGGTATGATTTTAAGAATAAAAGACTGGAACTTCCGTTGTACCAAATTAACATTCCAATGTCACCTCAGAGTTTCAAACCGCACCAACTTCCTCTCTCTCCGCCTCTTAAACGCATTCCCACGATTTAACAAAAATAGTTACTGAGGTTAATTTTCTTTAAATGCTGCGGATTCAGCACCATTCGGTATGCCTTTTGTTTACCCAAAAACTTCTTTAAAAGAATAAAAACAATTAAACAATTAAAATTCAGAAATATGAAAAAGATTATTGGGTTGGCAGTTCTGCTGCTTTCAATTATTGCGGTACAAGCGCAGGACCACAACATTGGATTACGAGTTGGTTACCAAAACTCACGTATGCTGGTTGACGGCAGCAAACTGGGTAGCTCCGGAAATTCAATTTACGTTAATGCGTATAAGGACACACAAATGTTGCCTTTCCTTTTTTTCCACTCAGGATTGCAGTATTCGCAATCGGAATCAACTATTGAGAATATGGATTACCGCCTTAATTATCTGGGTGCTCCTGTTGGCTTGAAAGTAAAACTTGGTCCGGTAAATGCAATTGGTGGTGCAGCGTTTAATGTAAAACTGAATGAAAAGAATTCACCTTTCGAAAAGTCTGCCAAATGGTATGATACCAATGCATTCCTTGGTGCCGGGTTTAACATCCTGTTTTTGAATGTTGATGCCCGTTATGTCTGGGGTTTAACAAATATCAACAACGGCATTCATAACAACGGCTTCCAGATTGGTTTAGGACTACGATTCTAAGATATACATACCATTCACACTTTGTATAGGTGGTTTCTGAATATTCAGAAACTGCCTTTTCTTTTGGATTAAATTAAGAGCTTTGCATAATTTTCTTATTTTAGTTTTTCTAAAAATGAATCACATGGATGTAAAAATTGAGCCGGGTTGGAAAGCCCAGCTTCAAGAAGAATTTAATAAAGACTATTTTATAAAACTGAGTGAGTTTGTAAAAAACGAATACAATACGCAACGAATTTTCCCACCCGGCAAACTTATTTTTAATGCCTTTAACCAGTGTACTTTCGAGAATTTAAAAGTGGTTATTTTAGGGCAAGATCCGTATCACGGTCCCGGGCAGGCACATGGTCTATGTTTTTCTGTTAACGACGGAATTGCATTTCCGCCAAGTTTACGGAATATATTTAAAGAGTTAAACCAGGACATGGGTAAACCTATTCCTGAAACCGGTAATCTTATTGACTGGGCAAAGCAAGGTGTATTATTATTGAACGCCACATTAACTGTTCGCGCCCAAACAGCAGGATCGCACCAAAAAAAGGGTTGGGAAATATTTACCGATGCTGTGATTCAAAAAATAAGCTCGGAAAAAGAGAATGTGGTTTTCCTGTTGTGGGGAAATTATGCGATTAGCAAAAGCAAATTTATCGACCAAAACAAACACCTGGTTTTAACGTCGGTACATCCATCGCCACTTTCGGCCAGTCGTGGTTTTTTTGGCAACAAACATTTTAGCAGAACCAATGAGTTTTTGATCTCGAAAGGTTTGGAACCAATCAAATGGTAAACCTCTATATTTTCGAACATAAAAAAAACCGATACACAAAACTGTATCGGTTTTTTTTTACAGTAACTCGTTTTTTACCACTTGTAAACAATCGAATTGATATTCATTCCGGCACCTACCGAGCAAAGGATAGTGTAATCTCCTTTATTTACTTCGTGTCCTTCCATTTTTCCTTTCATTACCAAATCGAGCAATGTTGGAACAGTAGCTGTTGACGAATTACCCAGTTTACGGATGCTCATTGGCATAATTCCTTCCGGAATTTCCTTTTCGCCATATAATTTAAATACTCCGGCTAAAATGGCTTCATCCATTTTCTCATTGGCCTGGTGGATAAATATCTTTTTTATATCGCTTAATTCCAGCCCGGCTTTTTCAATACTGTCTTTTACCACACCAGGAACAGTTGTAATAGCATAAACATATAGTTTATGACCCGACATTTTCACAAACAACTCATCGCCCTGAAATTCGGGATTACTTGATTCGCCCAAAGTTAAAAGATTGGCATATTTAACTGAATCGGAACGGCTCGAATGCGCGAGAATTCCAATTGGCTCTTCACTTTCAATCGCCTCCACAATTGTAGCTCCCGCTCCGTCGGCATAAATCATCGAATCGCGGTCGTGCGGATCTGAGATACGAGACAAAACATCGGCTCCAATTACAACACCACGCCTTTTGTAGCCACTTTTTATGTACGCATCGGCAACAATCATCGATTGTGTCCACCCCGGGCACCCCGATATAACATCGTGGCAAATACATTCCGGATTCTTAATGTTCAGCTTCATTTTCACCTTATTGGCTAAGCTGGGCAATATATCGGAACGTACATTTCCTTCGGCAATATCGCCGAAGTTATGTCCAAGAATAATAAATTCGAGGCTCTCTTTATCTATCCCTGCATCTTTGCAGGCATCTTTAATTGCAATAGCAGCAATGTCAGATGTTATCTGGTCGACTGCAACATACCTGCGCTCTTCGATATTTGTAATCTCTTTGAATTTCTGAATGATTTCTTCATTCGATTTATCCTCAATCTTTTTTTTCGAAGGAGTATAAAATTCGTAATCCAAAAAATGACTGTTTTTTATTATTTGAGGAGGAGTACAACTCCCGGTTCCAATAATTCTAGTGTATATTTTCTTTGCCATAAATACCTTCTTCTAAGCCGAAGCTTGATCCTTATATTTCTTTAACTCAAATTTATCGCCGTCGAAAACACCATAAGAGAAACTTTTAATCCAGTCGCCCAATAAAATAAAGCTGGTATTCTCATTCATTTTTTCATTTGCCATGCGGTGACGATGCCCCAAAACAAAATAATCTACAGGATTCGTTTTTAGAAAATCCGCGGCAAATTTATACATTCCATCCTGATTAACCATAAAACCGGCTTGATAATCATTTTTTGATAACCTACTGGATGCCGACCATTTGTGTGCAAGAGCAAAGGTAAAATTTGGGTGAAGTCGTGAAAACAGCCATTGCAATGGTTTATTTGTAAACACTTTTTTCAGAAGGATGTAACCTTTGTCATTTGGATCAAGGCCATCGCCGTGTGCCAGAAAAAACGTTTTCCCTTTAATTTCCTTAATGATTTCGGACCGGTGAACAGTAACGCCCAGTTCCTCTTGCAAATAATCGAATACCCATAAATCGTGGTTTCCTGTAAAAAAATGCACCGGAACACCACTATCGGCGATATCGGCTATTCGTCCGAGTATTCGCGTAAATCCGCGCGGAGCAACTTTCTTGTAATCGTACCAATAGTCAAAAATATCGCCCATCAAATACAATTCGGCCACATTGGTTTTTATTTCATCAAGCCAGCGGGCAAATAATAATTCACGTTCGCGATTGTTTTTTAAAGCCGGAGCTCCAAGATGCACATCCGAAACAAAATATATAAGCCCTTTTTCTGACAAAATAAGTCGATTTTGAATTTTATTTTAACAGCTGAGCAATTGCTTTATCCAGTGCCGGTCCTTTTAAGTTTTTTGCAACTATAACTCCGTCTTTATCCAATAAATAATTAAACGGAACCGACTGCACATTGTAAACAGTTGTTGCTTGCGTACTTCCTTTCATATCGCCAACATTTATCCAGGTAAGTTTATCCTGATCGATGGCATCCACCCATTCGCTGCGATTATCGTCGACACTAACCTGGTAGATTTCAAACCCCTTACGTTTGTATTTATTGTAGACTTCAACCAAAACCGGATTTTGAATGCGTGAGCCACGATCGACTGCCGCCCAAAACTGCACCAAAACCACTTTCCCACGTAACGACGATAAAGCCACTTCATTTCCGTCGGTATCGGGTAAAATTATATCAGGACTGTTTTCTCCCTGTTCCTGAATAAACTGTTGCATTTTGGCCGCTTGTTGCTGGCGAACATACTGTAAGGTATTATTGTAAAGCGCCTTAACCTGTTCCGACTGCGGATAAATAGAATTTAAGGCCGACGCCGCAGTTCGCATAACCTGTAAATCGCGAACAATATAAAATTGGTCATCGGTATTAAATTTCTGATATAACGCCAAAACACTGGCCATTGCAAAAGGATTCTCTCTTACAAAATTGGTTGAAAAATCGATTTGTTCCTGAACAATCTCATCGTATTTTTTTGCCCAATTCGGACGAACCTCATCGTAATCAGGGTTTCCTTCATACAAGTTATTTAACGATTGTAACGAATCGAGTTTATGACGTGTTTCTTTCAATTTAGTGTCCAGTAGTTTTACCTGTTCCGAGCCTAAAGATCCTGAAACATTATACTCGCGGTAAAAATTGGCAGCATCAGCCTCAACAACAACTGTTTCAGCCGAATCAACCAGGAGAGTTATAAAGTTATGATCAGTTAGTTTTAATAAATAAAACGTTGGGATACCGGTAATTCCTTTAAACTCAAATTCACCTTTATTGTTAATTTTAGTCTCGCCTATTTGCTTTCGGGAAGACGTTAACAACTGCTCCAAATAAATTGATTCTCCTTCTGCATGGGTAATTTTCCCACGAATCGTAAACTGGTTGTCTTGCTTACAACTGCCCAGAATAAAAACAGTTGCCACCAGAAAAAATAAAACTCTGTATGTCATTCTATTTTGATTAAAGGCCGTAAAATTAACATTTTTGGGTACAACCAAAATAGCAAAATCCGAAAATAACATATTTTAAAACAATTATCGGCACAAAATACTACCAACACACTACTGAACAAACACTTACATTTATACGATTCACAAAATCATTTTATGCTTTTATTATTTTTGCAGTGTTCAAATCGCTGCGGTTTTAATTGAGTAAAATTTTCAATACGTTTGTAGCATAAAATCATACTCCTTATTTAAGCGTGAAAATACATTACGACCTTGATCATTTTAAAGCCCGCAAACCGATAGTAACCATCGGTACTTTCGATGGATTACACAAAGGCCACCAACTGGTTGTAAGCCAATTAAAAGAGCTGGCCAAAACAATGGAGGGCGAATCGGTTATTTTTACGTTTTATCCTCATCCGAGGGTGGTAACATCGCCCAATGAATCGAATTTGAGATTACTTACCACTAAAGAAGAAAAGATTAGCTTATTTGAAAAAATGGGCATCGACCACCTGGTTATTTTCCCCTTTACCAAAGCCTTTGCAGAATTGAGTTATTCTGAATTTGTAAAAACAATCCTGGTTGAAAAAATGAACACCAAATGTTTGGTTGTGGGTTACGACCACCGTTTTGGAAAAAACCGCGAGGGAGGCTACGATTACCTGCAACAATGTGCCGATAAATACAATTTTGAAGTTATACGCACCGATGCACTTTCGGTGGAAGCCGATAAAGTAAGCTCCACAAAAATACGTGAAGCACTTGAAAAAGGGAACATTGTAAAAGCCAACCATTATCTAGGATACAATTTCACGTTGCATGGAACAGTGGTGAATGGCGAACGATTGGGGAGAAAACTGGGATTCCCGACAGCCAATATTGTAGCGTCAGACAAATACAAGATTATTCCGGGTTACGGAGTTTACGCCGTGTATGCTGAAGTTGAAAGACTAACTTATAAAGGGATGCTAAACATAGGAATGCGTCCAACTTTTAACAAAAATGCAGATAACCGCAGCATCGAAGTAAATATTTTTGATTTTTCGGAAGATATTTACGGCAAAGAGATCACCCTGATTTTTATAGAAAAAATAAGGGACGAACAAAAATTCGCCGGCATTGAAGCTCTTGTTGCACAACTACATGAAGATAAAGTTTCGGCACTTAAAATTCTGGAATAGTTCTAATTCTTTTTTATCAGATCGCAGGTTACCGGCAGGTGATCGGAATGCACAAAATCAACAGTTTCGAAATTATACGACTGGAAACCCTCGCTATGAAGAATGTAATCGATCCGAAACGACGGAAGTTTTCCAACATACGTCCGACCAATTCCTTTCCCCGATTCTACAAAGGCGTCGGTTAACCCGTGTTTTAAATAGTTATAGGCAAACGAAGCCGGGGTATCGTTAAAATCACCACACAGAATTACATGGTAGGGCGACTCATCGATATATTTCCTGATTTCGCGAACCTGATGGGCGCGTTCCTGAAAAGCGGTTTTAAACTTTGCACCCATTTCCTTTACTTCCTTAATATCTTTTTCCTGCGTGATTCCCGGCGATTCAATTATCGCATAGTCGTTTGGATTAATCTGATACGATTGCAAATGCACATTGAGAATCCGAACCGTGTCGGAATCAATCAACACATCGGTGTAAATGCACATGTTCCTGGAATTCTCAAAACGTACTTCCTGCATATTAACAATGGGATAACGGGTCATGGTTACCATTCCGTAAGTATTGCTCGAACGTGCGTATTGATAATGTTTTATCGATCCTATTTTTTTAACGGTTTCGGCAAGATCGAATATATTCTTTTTCCGCAACCGGGTTTCCTGAAGACAAATAATATCCGGATTCTCTTCCTCCAGAAAAGAAACAATGGCCATGGCATTGTCCTCTACTTTCTGAGTGCCGTCGCCATAAAAATGCCCCACATTATACGACAGAACTTTTATATCTGTATTTTCAGCTGTTTTAGGTTTTAGCTGTATGTATTGCCCTATAAAATTCCATCCAATCAGTATAAAAAACAACGACCACAAAAGATTTCGCGGTTTTAAAATCAGCCAAAGAACAACAAACAGAACGTTTGCAAAAAAAATAAAGGGGTAAGCCAAACCCAAAAATGCAGGTATCCAAAAAACATCAGGTGAAATATAAATTGACAAATACGAAATAACTAAAGCTATTATAGCCAATATATTGAACAAGAATACTATTTTAACAAAAGCTTTCTTCACTGTTTTCTAATTTCATTCGATAAAAATTGTTTGTCTTCAGTGGCATCAAATGTACTTCGCATAGGTACTAACCATTCCGGTACGGTGCAGATTATTGCCTATGCTTATTTCATGGTTTGGCAAGATAAAAAAAAGTCGTGTTTATAAACCGGGGGAAAGTATATTTTAACGAATTGAATTTAAAAATTTCATCTGTGTATAATTCAGTATTCAGTAGTATAACAGATGTATCCTCTCTTAATTTCAATCATTTACATTGTGTTTCAATGATTTATTCTAATCGCTTTATTTATTCCTTTCTGCCGGCCAACATCCTTTTTTTTCCGTTTATATCTGTTTTTAATTCAATTGCAATATAGCCCAGACTTTTAAGTAAATCAACCATTTCATCACCTAAAAATTCATTAATCTCAAAAAACAACCATCCTCCCGGATACAATTTATCCAGCGCAAATTCAGCAATGGTTTTGTAAAATACCAATGGATCTTCGTCTGCCACAAAAAGTGCCCCCTCGGGTTCATAATCCAGAACATTTGCATCCATCTGCTTTTTTTCGCATTCACGCACATAGGGAGGATTACTCACAATCAGATCATATTTCTGCCAGTTGTAGTTGCCCCAATTTAAAATATCAGCTGCTGCAAACTCCACTTTCAGGTTATTTCTGATGGCATTTTCTTTGGCGGTTTCCAGTGCTTTTTCTGAAATATCAACACCGGTTACCTCCACTTGTTTTAATTCATTTTTTAAGGCCATTGCAATACAACCACTTCCGGTGCCAATATCCAAAATTCGCGCTCCGGGTTTTATACCGCTGTTACAAATCCAACTCACCAACTCTTCTGTTTCGGGGCGCGGAATTAAAACAGCAGGATTCACCTTTATATTCAGATCATAAAATTCCGTTTCACCCAAAATATACTGAATAGGTTGGTGTGTTTTTAAAGCACCAACAATTCCTTTTATGGTATTAAAATCAGTTTCACTCAAAACTTTGTCTTTCTCCAGAATGATCTGTGTGTAGTTCATCGATAAAACGGCCCCAAAGATTATCCGGATAAATCCGTCAACCTCAGTTTCGGGATAATGGGGGCCCAATTCTGTTTTTATATATTGAATAGTTCTTTGCATTGTTTACTTTTGTGACTGCAAATTTAGTTTTTCCTTTAGAATGACCACACCAGAAAAATATATGGCCCGCTGCATTGAACTGGCAAAATTGGGTGCCGGTAACGTTTCGCCCAATCCAATGGTGGGTTGTGTAATTGTTTGCGACGATAAAATTATTGGCGAAGGCTACCATCAAAAATACGGTGAGGCACATGCCGAAGTAAATGCCATTAACTCGGTAGTGCATCCCGGCGATTTAAAAAACAGTACCATTTATGTGTCGTTGGAGCCTTGCGCACATTTTGGGTTAACACCGCCCTGTTCCGATTTAATTGTACAGAAACAAATACCCAGAGTAGTAATCGGAAGCATCGATCCCTTTGCAAAAGTGGCCGGCAAAGGAATAAAAAGACTGATACAGGCCGGAATTGATGTAAAAGTGGGTATTCTGGATAAGGAATGTAACGAATTAAACAAACGCTTTTTTACTTTTCACGAAAAGAAAAGGCCCTATGTTATTTTAAAATGGGCACAAACGCTCGATGGATTTATCGATATTGACCGAAGCAGCCAGTATTATGGCGAACCCACCTGGATTACCGGAAGCAAGGCCTTATTGCGTGTGCATAAAATGCGGGCCGAAGAGGATGCCATACTAGTGGGCACCAACACGGCAGAAAAAGATAATCCGTCGCTAACCGTACGCCATTGTGAAGGGAAAAACCCGTTGCGGGTAGTTACCGATAAAAACCTGCGGCTAAATAAAAACCTGCACCTTTTCGATAATTCAACACCAACTTTGGTTTTTAACTCAGAAAAAAACGGAATTGAAGACCAAACCGAATTTGTACAGATTGATTTCAACCGGAATGTACTTGCTCAGATTTTAAAAACGCTTCACAAAAAGAATTGTTTATCGGTGATTATTGAAGGCGGTAAACAAATGCTGGAATCGTTTATTTCTGAAAACCTGTGGGACGAAGCGCATGTTTTCACCGGAAATAAAAACTTTAAACGTGGCATTTCAGCCCCTCAGTTACCAGGCACGCCCGTTTCAACGGAGAAAATTGAAACGGATGAGCTCTCGGTTTTCCGGAATAATCTCTAATGCAAAGGTAGTGTTGGCCCGTTGGGCAGAATTTTTAGTTTCAATACATTTTCGACGTACATAAAATAATGGAAAAGTTTGTGATTTAATTCAAATCCATAATCTTCAGTTGGATCGTAACCAACAACCGGATCAAAATTCCACCCTTTTACGGGATGCATACACCTGTGATTCCATGCCGGAACATATTGTCTGTTCCAGTTTTCGTAATAGGGCTGCGACCGGTACATGGCCGGTGAGTTATAAAACTGGTACCAGGTATCAAATCTCGCATCAAAGGTTTCCACTTCGTATTCCAAACTGTCTTCTGCTGCAACAACATCATCGGTTTTATTCACTCTGATCGCCTTTTTTTGAGATGAACAGGCATAAACAAATCCAACAACGGCCAGAATAAAAAATATCCGTTTTATAATCTTTCTTGTTTTCATCTCTTCAAAATTGTTAGTTTTCAATTGTTTTCGATGGAACTCGCATAATTTTGATGCTTCTTCCATGTTTTAAATTTCGTTTTATGTTCGTTTTCTCCTATATATACTACGAAAGTTGCATAAATATTGTTTTTATTCAACAAAATTCAGACTTTTATCTAACTACAAATTTCTTAAAATGTTTGAATGGAATCAAATAGCGGCATGGATTTATGTGGTATTTCTGTTAACAGCTATACCCGTAGTATTTATGATCATACTCGAAAAACGCTCACCTTTTAAAACAGCAGCCTGGATTATGGTATTGATTTTAATACCGATTCTGGGTGTTATTTTTTACCTGGTTTTTGGACAGGAATACCGCAAACGAAAAATATTTTCGAGAAAAGGGCTAAAAGGTTTGAAAAGAATGCGGGAAATGGCTTCGGTGCAATTGCGCGAAATCGGTCATACACAATCAACAGCCAACAACCAAATACACGATAACAGAAACACCATCCGCTTGCTGTTAAACAACTCGAATGTATTGTTAACAACCGGAAACCAGCTAAAACTGTTAAAAGATGGAACACATACTTTCGAAGCCATTTTTTCGGCAATTGAAGCGGCACGACATCACATTCACCTGGAATACTACATTTTTTCGGACGATAAAATTGGAACCCGCTTAAAAGAATTGTTAGTAAAAAAACGAGCACAAGGTGTAGAAGTGCGCATTATTGTTGACGATGTTGGAAGCTGGGATTTACGAAAAAAATATTTTGCCGACCTGCGGAATAAAGGAATTGAAATTTATCCGTTTATGGAAGTTCGTTTTCCTCGTCTGACTTCGCGGGTGAATTACCGCAACCACAGAAAAATAATTGTTATTGATGGCAAAACCGGCTTTTTAGGAGGAATAAACATTGCCGACCGTTATATCGACGGGGCTCCGAAATTGGGTCATTGGCGCGATACTCACCTCGAAATAAAAGGAGATGCAGCGGCCTGCCTGCAGGTTATTTTTACTGCTGACTGGTATTTTGTATCAAAAAGAAATATTTATGGCTACAAATATTTTCCAAAATTTACAGAGGCCAGTGGAACTCCGGTTCAGATAGCGGCAAGTGGCCCCGATTACGACTGGGAAGCTATTGCACAGGCATTTTTTTCGGCCATTACCAATGCACGTAAAAAAGTGTATTTGGTTACGCCTTACTTAATGCCCCCTCCAACGCTGCTTTTTGCCCTGCAAACTGCTGCACTTAGCAATATTGATGTCCGCATTATTATTCCTGAAAAATCGGATTCAAGAATATCGAAATGGGCCTCGTTTTCGTACGTCGAAAAATTACTGGAAGCAGGTGTCCGAATTTTCTTTTATAAAAAAGGTTTTATTCACAGCAAATACATGCTGGTTGACGATGTGTTTTCGACTTTAGGAACCAGCAATTTTGATTTCCGGAGCTTTGAAACCAATTTTGAGACCAATGCTTTTATTTACAACAGTGAGTTCTCGCAAAAACTGGAGGCACACTTTATGGATGACTTACAAAATTCACGCGAAATAAAGTTAGAACAGTGGCATCAACGTTCATCGTTTTTTAAAGTACGCGAATCGCTGGCACATATTATCAGCCCGATGTTTTAACCCGCAATATGTGAAGAAAACGCCCTAAAATCCGGGCAGTAACAAACTGTTTTTTGGCTTTGCTCCCCCAAAAAGTTCTTATTTCCCCCTGTTTTTCCAGACCTTGCCCCATGGGGCAAGGCTTGTGCCCCTGCTTTTTTGTTCCGTGCCCCTTGGGGCGAAGCTTGTGCCCTTACTTTTTTGTTTCGTCCCCCTTGGGGATGGTTTCGTGCCCCTTGGGGCGAAGCTTGTGCCCTTACTTTTTTGTTCCGTGCCCCTTGGGGCGAAGCTTGTGCCCCTGCTTTTTTGTTCCGTGCCCCTTGGGGCGAAGCTTGTTAAAACGGGGGATGGTTGTGTGCCCCCTGGGGCATTGATTATAATTGTGCCCTGATGTTTCAAAACGGTAACTTCCCTAAATCCAGGTTTCCGCCCGAAAGAATAATCCCTACTCTTTTATGCTGAACATCCACCTTTTTTTCGAGGATAGCTGCCAGAGGAACCGCCGACGAAGGTTCGATAATAATTTTCATGCGTTCCCAGATCATGCGCATGGCTGCCACAATACTTTCTTCGCTTACGGTAACCACATCGTCTACCTTATCAAGCATAATCTGGAAATTACGTTTGCCCAGCGAAGTTAACAGCCCGTCGGCAATGGTTTGCGGATTTTCGGATGGTACCCACGTTTTTGAATAAAACGAGCGATAAGCATCGTCGGCTCCGGCAGGTTCGGCAGCAATTACTTTGCAGGCCGGCAGCAATTTTTTAGTTGAAATGGCTGTTCCGCCGAGTAAACCTCCGCCGCCAACAGGTGCCAGAATACTGTCAAATTCGCCTATATTTTCAATCAGTTCTTTTGCGGCAGTGCCCTGCCCTGCTATCACAAAAAAATTGTTGTAAGGATGAATTTCTGTTGCCCCGGTTTCTTCTACTACTTTAGCTAAAGTGCTTTCGCGTGCCTGTAATGTTGGTTTACAAAAAGTGATATTTGCACCATACCCTGCAACGGCTTTCTTTTTTATTTCAGGCGAATTTTCGGGCATTACAATGTGGGCTTCAATTCCACGCATTCGGGCTGCCAGGGCCAATGCCGCAGCGTGGTTCCCCGACGAATGTGTGGCCACCCCTTTTTGAGCTTCCTCATCGGTTAATGAAAAAACTGCATTACAAGCTCCCCGAAACTTAAAAGCTCCCACTTTCTGAAAATTTTCGCATTTAAAAAACAGTTGTCCCCCAACAATTTCATTGATACTTGCGGAAGTTAAAACCGGGGTGTGATGCGCATATTTAGCAACAACCTTATGTGCCTTTTCTACATCGATAAAAGTCGGGATGTTCATATTATTCAGGTTTCGACAATTTCTCGTTTAACAAATCGTAATCGGTATTATAAATCGATGATTTCGAAAGTTCCTTTATCCGTTTATGACCGGAAACATACAGGTAAACCACAAAGCCTACAAAAACTATGGTTAACCATTCAATTCCCGTAAAAAGTATAAAATCGTAAATGCCGTGAAGCAGGATTGGGAAACCCAGTGCCTTCAATTTTAGGCCGGCCTGTTGTTTTTCGTAAAACTTAGCCAGTCCGAAGTAAAATCCCATGGTAACACCAAATATGGCATGCGCCGGAACTGCCGTTACTGCCCGCATTATTCCGGTACTGAAACCACCTTCCATCACATACATTACATTTTCAACCGCAGCAAATCCCAAAGCTACATAAACAGCATACACAATTCCATCAAACTTTTCGTTGAACTCGGGACTTCGCCAGATAAGCACGTAAAGTGCCACAAATTTCCAGAGTTCTTCGGAAAAAGCAGCGACCACAAACGCCTTCCATGCGGCTGCGGTCAATCCTGGAAATAAATAGGTAAAAGAGCTCAGAAAAGTTTCGAGAAACAAAACAGGAATTACGGTTAAACCACCGGCGAATAATGCATAAATCAAAAGCCGGATGGGTTCTTTTTCATATTTATCGCGAAAATAAATATAGGCAGCAATTATTACTACCGGGGCAAGTGCAACAATTAACAGGTTCATGCCCTAAATTAGTTATTATCGGCGAAAAAGAAAGCCTCAACACCTTTTACTCCGGGACGGATTTTAAATACACCTCCCGCATTCGGGTATTTTACAAGATCTTCGTCGCTCGTAGCCTCACGTGCTGTGGTTATATAAAGTGTGCCCAGGTCATCGTCGCCAAAAGCGCACGATGTTACATTTTTTGCAGGTACATCAATCGTACGGATTAACTCACCACTTTCAGGATTCCAGCATGCCACAGCAGCACCGCCCCACAAAGCCACCCAGATATTTCCTTCTTCGTCGATAGTCATTCCGTCGGGAAATCCCATTTCAGAGGGAACTTCAACAGCCGTTTTCGGATTGCTGATCTCTCCGGTTTCGTTATCGTAATTGTAGCCCATTACTTTTTGAGTGGGTGTATCGATGTAGTACATTTTGGTTTTATCGGCCGACCAAACAATACCGTTTGAAATGCTCACATTTTCAATCATGGTATGAATCGTAGTATCCGGATCGAAACGATACAGAGCTCCGGCATTTTTTTCGTCTGCAGTGCTCATTGTTCCTGCCCAAAATCGCCCGGCCGGGTCACACTTGCCATCGTTAAAACGGTTGTTGGGTAAATCTGCCTCCGGATCGATCAACAATTTTTTCGATCCGGTTTTAACATTCAGGGCATAAATACCATTTTGCAAAGCCACCAAAACATCTCCCGATTCGCTTGGCACAACGGTACCAATCATTTGCCCGGTTAACATTTCTTTGTTGTTAGCAGTAAGCGGATTATAAAAATTCAGGATTTTGCCCTTTATGTTGATCCACATCAGTTCCCCGGTTTTATAATTCCAAATGGCACCTTCGCCTAATTCCGATTTTGAATCAATTACCAATTCCACCTTGTTTGATTTTTGAGGTGAGCAACCCATTAACAGAAATGGTATAATTGTTAAAAATATCAGTTTCTGCATGGTATTATTTTTATTCCTGATACTGTTCATCGATAATTGATTAATAGATGCCGGATAGTTAAGAGCTACAGGCTCTTTATCAGCTCTTTCATTATTAAAGTCATTTTGGGTTCGGCTTTCATAGCAACTTCCTGCACTTCTTCGTGCGAAATTTCCACAATCTCGCCGGGTACACCGCTGTCGGTAACAATTGAAATACCAAACACTTTTAAATCCATATGAATGGCAACAATAACTTCCGGCACGGTTGACATTCCGACAATATCGGCCCCCAAAATCCGGAACATTTTATATTCTGCCGGCGTTTCAAAAGTGGGTCCCGAAACCCCCACATAAATTCCTTCTTTAACATCGATGTTGTTCTCGAGTGCAATCAGTTTTGCTTTGTTGCGCAGGCGTTTGTCGTAACATTTGCTCATGTCGGGGAAACGCGGTCCCAAATGGTTGTGGTTTCTTCCACGCAGCGGATGATCGGGGAAAAAGTTGATGTGATCGTTGATAACCACTACCTCCCCTACTTTCCAGTCGGGATTTAATCCACCACTGGCATTCGACACAAACAAATGCGTGATACCCACATATTTCAGAACCCTTACCGGGAAAGTTACTTCTTTCATATCGTAACCTTCGTAATAATGAAAACGGCCCTGCATGGCCAGCACTTCTTTGTTTCCCAGTTTTCCGTAAATTAAACGGCCGGCATGTCCATCAACCGTTGACACAGGGAAATTTGGGATTTCAGTATACGGTATGGAATCTATGATTTCAATTTCGTTTACCAGCCCTCCCAGACCGGTACCCAAAATTATTCCCACTTCAGGACTTGCCTGAATTCTTTCTTTTATGAAGCTCGCGGTTGCTTTTATTTTCTCCAACATAATTTAAAATCTTCTGGTTAAACGATTTCTTTTCCTCTTCGAGGAAGTTTACCTGAACCGGCAAATAATACAATGCAGTATTAAATTCATCGGTAATTCCCTGATTATCTTTAAAACGCATGGCATCTTTTTCGGTTGTAATTATTATCTTCTTTTCGGCCTTTACTGTAGCAAATTTATCCATTATCTCCTGAATATCCTGTACCGAATAATTATAATGGTCAGGGAAAGTCATGGTTTCAATATTTTTTGAATACTGCCGCAGATATTTCTGCATTAGTAGTGGCGAAGCAATTCCTGTAACCAGTAAAACGGCATAATTTTTTTCGTTGTAAAACGAACCGTCCAAAGTTTGCGCTCCAAAAACAGGAATTAATTTACCGTATTCCAATTTCGTAAAGTACAAATTCTGATACGGCAACAACCCCACATCGTTTCCTAAAATCCTACGCATTATTGGTGTTACCTCATCGGGGCATTTGGTAAAAATAATTATGTTGGCCCGGCGCATTTGGTGCACACTCTCGCGCAAACGGCCCAAAGGCAACAGGTGATCCTCTTTAATTTGCCGGTTATAATCGATAAGCAATATATTTAGCCCCGGAGTGATACGGCGGTGCTGAAAAGCATCGTCGAGCAAAACCACATCCGGCGATTTTTCATTATCGGCAGACAGCAGTTTTGCAACACCTTCCACCCGGTTTTCGCAAACCGAAACCGTAACTTCCGGATATTTATTTTTAATCTGAAGTGGTTCGTCGCCCACCTCAATGGCAGTTGAATCAACTTCAACCAAACGGAACCCTTTGGTTTTTCGTTTGTACCCGCGACTTAAAGTAGCCACTTCGTATTTTTCTTTTAACAACTTTACCAGGTATTCGGCATGCGGTGTTTTTCCTGTGCCGCCAACGGTAATGTTCCCGATTGAAATGACAGGCACATCAAATTCGGTCGATTTCAGGATTTGTAAATCGTAGGCGCGGTTTCGAAGAGAAACCACAAAACCATACAACCATGAGAGAGGATAGAGAAATATTTTAATCATTTATTTAATTCTTCAAATAGAGAGCGAAGATAAGAAAATGTGTTTAAATAAAATTGCAAGGCCTTTTCATTTGGGCTCCATCCTAAAAGTAGAAATCAACCAATTTTATATATTTCAAACTTCTGAGTTACATTTTCAATTCCTATTGTTAATACTAGTTTATTAATCTTCAGTATTCTAGTCTGAATAATGCCAAAACAGTTCATTCTTTTACCTTTGCGCACAATGGATTCGAATAACATAAAAATTCACGAAAGACAAAACGCGAGGGTATTTACTGCCTTCAACTTAGTTTTCAAAAATCAGCTCGATAAATTTATACCACCGGGCTTCTAATATCCACATTTCTTTCTTCTGATATTTCAGTTGAGTTGAAGTTATCTTTTGTATTTCGAAAAACTTTGACAGATCAGGCATTACTTTCGTAGTGTAAGTCTTCTTACAAAAATACAAGAAAAGCACCAGGTTTGGGCCGGTTTAGTATTCTTGTGCTCGCGCCAATTCCCTAATCAGTTTTTAATTTAATTATAATTTATGGTTTCAAAACTAAAAATGGTTTTGCTATTTGTAGCAATGCCAATGTCTTCATTATTTGCCCAAGACCAACCTGAGCTCCATGTTGGCGGTGCACTCCGCTTTAATTACAATCTATCTTCCTGGAAAGAAGGCCAGCAAAAACGCGGTGGCGATTTTGGCTACGATCTTTTTCGGATCAATGTTAAAGCAAGTTATAAAGGGGTAAAATTAGACGCCGAGTACCGTAATTATTCCGATGGTTTTGGAGGCGGAATGTTAAAGCAAGGCTGGATAGGCTACGATTTCACTCCGGAAAATAATCTCCAGATCGGGTTAACACAGGTTCCATTTGGAATTACCCAATACAATTCGCACAACTGGTTTTTCGGGCTCAACTACTATATCGGGTTGGAAGACGATCACGACATGGGAGTAAAATACACCCATTCGGACGAAAACTGGATGTATGCAGTCGCCTTCTTCAAAAATGCAGAGGAACTCAATTTCGGTAGTAATTCCGATGTTTCCAACAGTCGCTATTCTTACGATGTAGGATCGCTGGATGGTGAATACCGCAACAAGGAAGAGAACACTCTAAATGTTAAAGTTGCCCGCAAATTTAAGGGTAGCAATTCAGACCATATGCTTGGCGTATCGGCACAGTACGGGGGTATTTATAACCTCGACACAGAAGAAATTGGAAATAACTACGCGCTGGCAGCACATTATGAAGTAAACGTTGGAGGATGGAATGCAAAAGCACAGGTTTCGAACTATAAATACAATACCAAAAATCCCGATGGACAATCGAACGATGTAGTTGCCATGACTGCCTATGGAGCTCCTTACCTGGTAGCATCAGAAGCCACAACCTATACACTGGGCGTAGCCTATACACTTCCTGTTAAATGGGGCCCCATATCGAGTTTGCAGTTTTACGACGACTTTGGATATATGGACAAAAGAATTAAGGACTTTTATGATACCTATATGAACGTAACCGGTGTACTCGTAAGTGCCGGGAATGTATATACCTATATCGATCTTGCACAAGGGAAAAACCATCCCTGGATTGGCCCCGTTTGGACTGATGCTCTGGCAGCAGGTACTGCAGATGCCAAGTGGGAAACGCGCTTCAACATCAATATAGGTTATTACTTTTAATCAAAAAAGTGGAGTTATGTCAGACAAAAGAAAAATTAAAATTCATGTGGAGGATCTAACACTGATCTTCGGAAAACGGAAACAGGAAGCGTTGAAGTTACTTCAGCAAGGTGTCTCGAAAGATGAAATCCTAAAGAAGACAAAATGTACAGTTGGGGTTAACAAAGCAAACCTCGAAATTAAAGAAAGAGAAATTTTTGTAATCATGGGGCTTTCAGGTAGTGGCAAATCAACACTAATTAGATGCCTGAACCGCCTGAATGAACCGACAGCGGGGAAAGTGTATTTTGACAATCATGACATAACCCGTGAAACAAACAAAGAATTACTCGAAACCAGGCGTACCAAAATGAGCATGGTTTTCCAAAAATTTGGATTACTACCCCACCATACGATTCTGGAAAATGCGGCATTCGGACTCGAAATAAGGGGCGAAGAAAAAGCCAAAAGAGAAGCACGCGCCATACAAGCACTCGAAACCGTAGGACTACGTGGTTACGAGGCACAATATCCATCTGAGTTATCGGGAGGAATGCAGCAACGTGTGGGCTTAGCCCGTGCCCTGGCCAACGATCCCGAAGTTTTGCTGATGGACGAAGCGTTTTCGGCACTCGATCCACTTATCAAATCGGATATGCAGGACGAGTTGTTGCAAATACAAAATAAGCTACACAAAACAATCGTGTTTATTACGCACGATCTGGATGAAGCCATAAAAATCGGCGATCGCATTGCGATAATGAAAGATGGAGTTGTAGAACAGATCGGCACTGCAGAAGAAATACTTAATAACCCTGCCAGCGAATATGTGGAAGCATTTGTTGAAAAGGTGGACAGAAAAACCATTATTACTGCAGAGTCTCTGATGTTTAAGAAGTTCACATTTGCTGAAATCAGCAAGGAAGGTCCCAAAAGCATCATTCGAAAAATGCGTACAGGAAGTTTAGATGTGCTGCCCATTGTAGATAGCAACAAGAAGTTTCTGGGGTATGTATGGCTGAAGGATGTACTGAAACTGGAAAAAGAAAAGGAGACTTCGGTTTCGAAAGTACTGAAAGATGAAGTTCCAAGCGTTTATACAACGTACACGGTTGAAGATATGTTGCCACTGATTACCGGAATCAAATATCCCTTAGCCGTGGTAGACGAAGAGTCCGGGAAATTACTTGGAATTGTATCGCAAACCTCGCTGATTATTGAAGCTACCCGCTTTGAAAAGGCTGATATTATAGAGTTAAAAGAAAAAGCTAACGAGATTTGATATGGAGAAATTAATAGACATAGGAAAATACATTGAGATCGGGATTAACGCTCTTGAACAAAATTTTTCAGGGCTCTGGAGAGCAATAGATGATATCATTTCATGGACAGTTGACAGCATTAACGACCTGTTTTTGGCCATACCATTTTATGTTATCATCATTCTGGTAACCATTGGAGCGTATTATGCCCAAGCCGGAAAAGACGCGATTACAAAAGAAGGGATAAAAAAAGCAGCAGGCCTTACGGCATTTGTAATACTGGGTCTGTTTTTGGTATGGGCAATGGGTTATTGGAAAGAAGCAGTTCAAACCACAACATTAGTAATTGTATCAACCGTTATTGCCCTAGTTTTCGGTATCCCGCTGGGAATTTGGACAGCACGCAGCAACATGGCTAACGCAATTATACGTCCAATACTCGACTTAATGCAAACCATGCCGGCCTTTGTTTACCTTATTCCGGCCATTTTCTTTTTTAGTGTTGGGAATACACCTGGTGTAATTGCAACTGTAATTTTCTCGTTGCCACCAGCGGTTCGTTTAACCAGCCTCGGAATTCGAAATGTCCCTTCTGATGTAATTGAAGCTGGTCGTGCTTATGGCTCTACAGAAAAACAAATACTCTTTAAAATTCAACTCCCTCTAGCGAAAACAACCATACTTGCCGGAATAAACCAGGTAATACTGTTGGCACTTTCGATGGTAGTTATTGCCTCTATGGTTGGCGCCAAAGGCCTTGGGAGTATTGTTTACCAAGGAATTCAACAAAATAACATTGCAAAAGGTTTCGAGGCAGGACTTGGGATTGTAGTCCTCGCAATTATACTCGACCGTATTACACAATCCATTGCAAAAAAATAATACTTACTTAAAAAAATAAATGATGTTGAAATTAAAAAAACTAGGAATTCTGTTTGCATCTGCTGCATTAATAGTAGCATTTACATCGTGTTCGAATAGCGTAAAGAAAAAAGAGACAAAAAGTACTACGAAAGAAATAAACATTTTTTATCCTAACTGGGCTGAAGGAATTTCGTTTACTTACCTGGCTAAAGCGGCATTGGAAAACCATGGTTATGAGGTGGAATTAACGAACCTTGAACCGGGATTGATTTACGGGGAACTTTCAAAAGTAAATTCAAAAGGGGACGTATTTTTAGATGCCTGGCTACCCTACACGCACAAAGATTACTGGGATAGCTACGGCGACAAACTTGTAAAGCTCGGCGAGGCTTTTAGCGATGGAACAACCGGGTTAGTTGTACCTTCGTACGTTACCATTAATTCTATTGAAGAATTAAATGCGCAGAAAGACAAATTTGGCAAAGAAATTATTGGCATTGGAAGCGGCGCAGGGATTCATGCAAATACGATAAAAGCAATTGAGTCTTATCATCTCGATATAGAGCAGGTAACATCGAGTGGACCAGCAATGATTGCCAGTTTGGACAAAGCGACCAAAAGAGAGGAATGGATTGTTATTACCGGATGGAAACCACATTACATGTGGGCCAATTTCGATTTAAAATACCTGGAAGATCCAAAGGGAATTTATCCTCAGGACGCTTGTACAATTATTTCGCGCAAAGGTTTTGAAGAAGACCAACCTGAAGCTGCCGGATTCTTTAAAAACTTTAATCTTGAAGAATCACAGTTGTACGAATTAATGGCAGCAATAACTGCCGACGGAGAACAAACCGGAGCTAAAAAATGGTACGAAGCCAATAAAGAGCTTGTTGATTCGTGGTTTAATTAAGATCTATCGTAAAAATTGCAAAAAAATACCAGTGCCTGTTTTCAGACACTGGTATTTTTTATTTCCGGGAAATGTTAATTCAAATAAATATCATACGGCATACGCGCCAAAACACCGTTCATACCACTTACTTTTTTCAGGTATTCGTAATAACGGTAATTTTCGCCCAATTCGTTTTTCAGGATTTTTGCACGAACATTATCGGCTCCCATTTTAAAAAGTTCTTCGAACGGACTTGGCAAAGCCGGCAAATCAACGGTCCGGTATTCTTCCAACCCTTCCATTTTGGCAGCCAGTTTTATGGCATCAGTTAATCCGCCAAACTCGTCAATCAAACCAATTTCTTTGGCATTTTCGCCACTCCAAACACGGCCCTGCCCGATTTCATCCACCTCTTCTTTGGTCATACCGCGACCTTCGGCAACATGCGATATAAAAGTGTTGTAACCTTCCTCTATGTTGGCCTGCATCATTGCCCTTTCATGCTCGGTCATTGGTCGGGTTAAAGTCAGCAAGTCCGAGTTTTCGTTGGTTTTTACCACATCGGTTGTTATGCCCAATTTGTCGTTTAGCAGTTCTCCAAAATTCGGAATCTGTCCGAAAATACCGATCGATCCGGTAATGGTATTCGGGCTGGCCATAATTTTATCGGCCGGGCAGGCAATGTAATAACCACCCGATGCCGCCACATCGCCAAACGAAACCACCAGTGTTTTTTCTTCGGCAGCAAGTTTCACTTCGCGCCACATGGTTTCCGAATCAAAAACAGCTCCCCCCGGCGAGTTAATTCTGAAAACAATTGCTTTATACGAACTGTCCTGGCGCACTTTGCGAATTTCTTTGCCAAATTTGTCACCATCGATCATTTCGCCGCTACCCAACGACATACCAATATCGCCACTGGCATAGATTACCGCAATTTTATTCCTGCTGTATTTTTTTGATTTTCCTTTAACCTGTGCTGAAGCATAACTTTTCACGCCAATAACCGGTACGCCTTTACTTCCTTCAATTCCTGTAATTTCGCGAAGGTCGTCCAACACTTCATCTTTGTATTTTGCTGCATCAACCAAACCCGATTCAACAGCAGCTTTTCCTTTTTTAAAGGTCTGCACTTCGTCGGCCAGTTCATTTAACTTTTCAACAGAAATGTCCCTTTCTTCCGAAATCCCTTTTAACATATGGTTCCACAAGCTGCCCATATAAGTAAGTGTCTGCTCACGGTTTTCCTCACTCATTTTATCCAACATAAAAGGTTCAACCGCCGCTTTAAATTTTCCGTGACGCACAATTTGCATCTCAATTCCAATCTTTTTCAATGCATTTTTATAGAACATCATTTCGCCACCAAGGCCGCGAAAATCAACTCCTACTTCCGGGTGAACAACAATTTTATCGGCCACAGTTGCCAGGTAATAGGCTTTTTGGCCAAACATCATTTTATCGGCACAGGCATAAATCGGCTTATCGCTTTTTTCTTTAAAGGCCAGCAAAGCATTTCTGATTTCTTCAACACTTGCCATTCCGCCGTTCACCATCGAAATATCCAGGTAAATCCCCTTTATGCGATCGTCGTCAACGGCCTTTTCCAACGAAGTCATAATATTATCTAAGCCAATGGTTTTTACACTTGAAAACATGCCCGGAAGTTCCAGATCTTCAAACGGATCGTTTGGCGCACGATCAACAATTGTGCGGTCGAGATTTAAAACCAACATCGAGTTATTTTGCACCACAACTTCTTTTTCGGTTGACGAAATAATAGCACCAATAACAACAAACAGAAGCAGGAGGCCAATAACAGAAACGGCAAAAACTCCAACTACAGTTGCCAATACATATTTAAAAAATTCCTTCATATTTTTTTGTTTATTTATTTCCTTATTACTTTTGATTGGTATTGATTCGGTCAAGGAATTACAAATATATAATTCTATGCATAAGGTTTATCTTGGAATAGGGGGAAATATCGGAAATAAACAACAAAATTTCGAGAAAGTTCTGGAGTTAATCAACAAACAACTGGGGAAGATTATTTTATCCTCATCGATTTATGAAACACCACCATGGGGCTTTCATTCCGATGATCCTTTCTGGAACCAGGTATTGTTAATTGAAACCATTTTGGAAGCAGAAGAACTGCTATGGAGAATTAATGCTATCGAAGATAAATTTGAACGCAAAAGAGGAGAAGAGCGTTACTCGTCGCGCCAAATGGATATCGATATATTATATTTTAACGATGATTATTACGAGACAAAAACCTTGATTGTGCCACACCCAAAAATTCATGAGCGCAAGTTTGTTTTGGTTCCGCTGGCAGAAATTGCACCCGATTACAAGCATCCACTGCGCCGTTTAACCAACCTGCAAATGCTTGAAAACTGCCGTGACGATTCCATCATAAAAAAGGTAGTTTTTGAATAGTTAAATTGTACCAGAAATAACATTTTAAATACCACGCCCCTTTCCTTTCGTTTAAATAGTTTTGTAACTATTAACGGGAAGAAATATGATTCACATCGATTTTAATCTAAAGCCAGACGATTTAAAAAAGAAACTGGAACTGTTTTGGGAACTATCGGGCGAAAAAATAAAACGAATCGATAAAAAATACGACGCTTCAAAAGGCTCACCCGTATTTACGGTAAATGGTGAGTACTCAACACGCGGCTGGACGGAGTGGACGCAGGGATTTCAGTATGGTTCGTCGATTTTACAATTCGATGCCACCGGCGATTCTTACTTTCTCGAATCGGGGAAAAAAGCCACACTTGAAAAAATGGCGCCTCACATTAGCCATACAGGAGTGCACGACCACGGATTTAATAATTTAAGCACCTACGGAAATTTGCTTCGTTTAATGCATGAAGGCAAAATTCAGTTTAACGAATGGGAAAAGAATTTTTACGAACTGGCCATTAAAATTTCGGGGGCCGTGCAAGCCAGCCGCTGGACAAAAATTAAAGGAGGTGGTTTTATCTACTCGTTCAACGGGCCACATTCATTGTTTGTCGATACCATTCGTTCGTGCCGTATATTAATGACCAGCCATTTGCTGGGTCATGTTTTTCAGGGCGAAGGAGATGTAAAGATTTCACTTCTGGAACGGGCCATCCAACATATTTCTGCCACGGCAGATTATTCGGTTTTTTATGGCGAAGGACGCGACAGTTACGATGTTTGGGGACGCACAGCTCACGAGAGTGTTTTTAATGTAAACGACGGTAATTTTCGTTGTCCCAATTCACAACAGGGTTACACCGGCTTCTCTACCTGGACAAGAGGATTAGCCTGGGCAATGGCAGGTTTTTCAGAGGAACTGGAATTATTACAGAAATTACAGCAAAACGAATTAAATGATTTGGGAGACAAAACTGAGCTTGAAATAATGATGTTAAAAGCTGCACGCGCCACCTGCGACTTTTATATACAAAATACACCGGTTGATGGAATTCCCTACTGGGACACCGGCGCTCCCAACCTGCACCGACTGGGAGATTACCTCGATCGACCTTCTGATCCTTACAATGCCTGGGAACCTGTTGATAGTTCGGCGGCGGCAATTGGAGCACAGGGGTTGTTGCGTTTGGGAAAATACCTCAGCGAAAAAGGGAAAACAAAAGCAGGAGAAAAATACTGGCAGGCCGGATTAACCGTGCTGAACTCGCTGTTTGACTATCCCTATTTAAGCACCGATCCGAGTCACCAGGGATTGATATTGCACAGCATTTACCACCAACCCAATGGATGGGACAATGTTCCGGCAGGGCAAAAAATTGCCTGTGGCGAATCGTCGATGTGGGGCGATTACCATGCCCGCGAAGTGGCATTGTATTTACAGCGAATTATTAATAACGAACAGTACTACACCTTTTTTGGGTGTGTGAAATAAACATTACATTCTCTGCGCTTGCTTTGCGTTTTCTGCGGTTAAAAATTTTCACCACTGCGAACACCAAGAAGGCACAGAGCTCAACTGAGAAAAAGAATATTAAATGGCGAAACAAATTACTGATCTTTCGAAGTTGTGTGTACATACCCTGACAACTAAACCATGGGATTTAAAACAGTGTGTAGAAAATTACAACGCTGCCGGAATTCCGGGAATTACTATCTGGCGGAATGTTTTGGAAGGACAAAATCTTAACGAATGCAAACAGATTCTTGACGATCATAATATGGATGTGGTTTCTGTGGCTCGGGGAGGTTTTTTCCCTTCGGTTGATGCGGCAAAACGTCAGGTAGCCATTGACGACAATTTACTGGCAATTGAACAGGCCGCTGCCGTTGGAGCTCCTGTTATTGTTTTGGTTTGCGGAGCCGATGGAAAACAGTCGCTCCAAAAATCGAGAGATCAAATTCGCGAAGGAATCGTAAAAATTCTTCCTGACGCTAAAGCCGCCGGAGTAAAACTGGCCATTGAACCTTTACATCCCATGTACGCCGGCGACCGATCGGCCATAAATACACTGGCTCAGGCCAATGACATGTGCGAAGAAATTAACTCTGATTTTGTTGGCGTTGCGGTTGATGTTTACCATTTGTGGTGGGACAACAACCTTCAATCGGAAATAAAACGATGCGGACAAAACCAAAACCTTTTTGCGTTTCATGTTTGCGACTGGAATGTGCCAACCACCGATTTTCTAAACGACCGCGGATTAATGGGCGATGGTTGTATAAACGTTGCCCAGATCAGAGGCTGGGTGGAAGAAACCGGATTTGACGGCTACAGCGAGGTAGAAATATTCTCTGACAAATACTGGGCAACGGATCAGAAAGAATACCTGAACAAAATAAAAGAGGCTTATTTAAAACATACATAAAAGGAAGATGGTCATCGATCATCAAAGATCCGGGAAACGGACCTGACATTGAACTTTAAACAAATAACATGATACACAAAGTAGGAATAATAATGAACGGCGTTACCGGCCGGATGGGAACGAACCAACACCTGTTGCGTTCCATCGTTGAGATAATAAAACAAGGTGGTGTACAAGTAACTCCTTCAGAATTTATTATGCCCGAACCGGTTCTTGTTGGTCGGAACGAAATAAAGCTAAAAAAGCTGGCTGAATTGTCGGGGATTGAAAAATGGACCACTGATTTGGATTCGGTAATGAATGACCCAGCTTATCAGATTTATTTTGATGCGCAAACCACGGGACGCCGCGCCGATGCGGTAAAAGCCGCAGCCAAAGCCGGCAAACATGTGTATTGCGAAAAGCCGGTGGCAACCGACACGGCGACTGCGCTTGAATTGTATTCCATTTGCGAAAAGGCCGGCGTAAAACACGGTGTGGTTCAGGATAAATTATGGCTGCCAGGTCTTTTAAAATTAAAACGCCTGATGGAAAACGATTTTTTTGGAAAAATTCTATCGGTGCGGGGAGAGTTTGGGTACTGGGTTTTTGAAGGACATACCGTTCCGGCGCAACGACCAAGCTGGAACTACCGCAAAGAAGACGACGGTGGAATTATTGTGGACATGTTATGCCACTGGCGTTACGTTTTAGACAATTTATTTGGCGGAGTAAAAGGTGTTTTCTGCTTGGGTGCAACACATATTCCTGAGCGCATTGACGAAGAAGGCAAGCCCTACAAATGTACTGCCGACGATGCTGCCTACGCTACCTTCGAGTTAGAGAACAATGTAATCGCTCATTTTAACTCGTCATGGACCACCCGCGTACGCCGCGACGATTTGCTGACCCTGCATGTTGACGGCACCAAAGGATCGGCAGTTGCAGGATTGCGCGAATGCTGGACACAACATTATGGCAATACGCCAAAGCCGGTTTGGAATCCGGATATTCCGAATCCGATAAATTTTTACGAAGGTTGGAGCAAAGTTCCTGAGCAGGAAAATTTCGACAACGCATTCAAAGCACAATGGGAACTGTTCCTGAAACACGTGGTAAAAGATGAGCCTTTCCGCTGGAACCTGCTGGAAGGTGCAAAAGGAGTTCAACTGGCCGAAAAAGGTTTGGAAAGCTGGGCAAAGAAAGCGTGGGTTGAAATTCCTGCTATTCAATGATCGGTCTGCAGATTACAGTAAAAAATCAATCTCAAAATAATAAAGGAAGATCAGATAACCGTAAGACAAATAAGCTTCGGTTTTCTGACTTCCAACTTTCTTATCATGACAAATAAAACAGCACTTATAACAGGTGGCTCCCGTGGAATTGGATTTGGAATAGCGATAGAACTGGCCAAAGCACGTTTTAATCTGGCAATAAACGGAGTACGCCCGCAAGCAGCAGTTCAACCCATTCTGGATGGATTAAAAGCATTTGGTATAAAAGTAGTTTATGCACAGGGCGATGTTTCAAAAAAAGAAGATCGTGAAAATATACTTAGAACCATAGAAGCTGAGTTCGGACAACTAAATGTTTTGGTAAATAATGCAGGGATTGCTCCCAAAGAGCGCAAAGATATTCTGGAGACAAGCGAAGAAAGTTTTGAATATGTAATGGACATCAATCTAAAAGGTCCTTATTTCCTTACTCAACTTTTTGCCAATCATATGGTAGAGCAAAAAAAGCAGAATTTGGCATTTGAGTGCTGCATTATAAATGTATCATCCATTTCGGCAACGGTGGCTTCGGTTAATCGTGGAGAATACTGTATTTCGAAAGCAGGAATTGCCATGGCCACAAAACTGTGGGCAGTACGCTTAGGTGAATTCAACATTCCGGTGTACGAAATTCAACCGGGTATTATTAAAACGGATATGACTTCGGCCGTAAAAGAAAAGTACGACAAACTCTTTGCTGAAGGAATTGCTATCCAGAAACGCTGGGGGCTGCCGGAAGATATTGGCAAAGTTGCTGCAGCCATGGCAACAGGAATGATGCCCTACTCTACCGGTCAGGTTGTGCAGGTTGACGGAGGAATGACTACACAACGGCTCTGATCCGCATTTTAAAATAAGAATTTGTAAGGCCCGTTCCTTGTTCATTACAACATTTAAGGAGCAGGTCGTTTTTTCCAATACGCACTTGCTAATTTTTTTTCATAACTTCGTACCTGAAAACCAAATAAATTAGCAAAACAATGAAAACTAACTACCTGTTTCTACTTGTCTTCACTCTCCTTTTTTCGGGGTGCACCAATAAAAATCAACTTACAATCGTAAAAAATCAACAATCAGATTATGAGATCGTAATTGCTGAAAATCCGGCCAAACAAATTGAACACGCAGCGAAAGAACTTCAAAATAATTTAGAAAAAATAAGTTCGGTTACGCTTCCTGTCACAACTAAAAATAGTGTATCCAAGAATAGAAAACAGATCGAAATTTTTATAAACGACAGGTTGCCTTCTGCACATACAGTATCAATAAAAACAGAAGGCGACAATCTTCTGATTTCGGGAGGCAATGCACAAAGTGCCCTGTACGCCGTTTACGAATTGCTGGAAACGGAGCTGGGCTGCAAGTGGTTTTCTCCGGAAGTTGAAAAAATCCCTGAGCTAAAAACAGTGTCACTTAATTTACCCTTAAATTATTTATACACGCCGGAAATTACCACCCGGACCGTGCACTCGAAACTGTATTACGACAACTATCACTTTGCCGATAAACAAAAAGTTACACACGAGGCTTTTCCAAACTATGTACCTGATGCACGTGTACATACATTTCACCGTTTTGTACCGGAAAAAGTTTTTGGTAAAGATCACCCGGAATATTATGCTTTGCGAGGCAACAAAAGATTACACACACAACTGTGTTTAACCAACGAAGAAGTCCTTCAGATTGTAAAAGATTCGGTGCGGGCCTATTTCGGAAAATATCCGGATGCCAGTGTAATTTCGGTCAGTTCGAACGACAATACACAGTATTGCGAATGCGAACATTGCAGTAAAATAGATAAAGAAGAGGGTTCGAACAGCGCAACCATGATTCGTTTTGTAAATGAAGTTGCCCGTGAGTTTCCCGATAAAATGATTTCCACCCTCGCCTACCAATATACGCGAAAGCCGTGCAAAACAAAGCCACTCCCAAATGTGCTGATCACACTTTGTTCGATCGAATGCGATCGGAGTGCCCCAATTGAAGAAAAGTGTAGCGATTTTGCAGAAGATTTAATGGGCTGGAAAGAGTTGAGCGATAATATCAGGATCTGGGATTACACAACACAGTTTACCAATTTTCTGGCACCGTTTCCGAATATCCATACGCTGCAACCTAATATTCAGTTTTTTAGAGATAACCATGCCAAATGGATCTTTGAACAACACAGTCACAATCCCAGCGAATTGTTTGAACTACGTTCGTACTTAACAGCAAAATTATTGTGGAATCCTGACCGGGATGCTAATGAAATCATAAATGAGTTTGTTAATGGCTATTACAAAGAAGCCGGAGTGTATGTAAAAATGTATATCGATGCGATTCATGAAGAAATTCAGAAGGATAAAGATTTTTTCCTTTTTCTTTATGGTGATCCGGCACAAGGTTTTCAGTCGTTTTTAAGCCCGGAGAACCTGAAAAAATACAATTCATTTTTCGATGAAGCAGAAAAAGCGGTGGCCGACCAACCCGGGATTCTGAAGAGGGTTCGTATTGCACGCATAAGTACCGATTATGCTTCGTTGGGAATGGCCCGAAATGGCATGTCGCCCGATTTTCAACTACTTGAAAATGGAACTATTTCGGAAGACACCAGACAACGATTAAATAGATTTGAATCAAGTTGCAAAGCGGCAGATATCACATTGATGAATGAAATGGGGTACCGGGTTGACGAGTTTCTGGACTTATTTAATACCACGCTTAAACGTGCCGCATCGCCAAACATTGCAGCCGGCAAAACCGTTAAACTGCTCACCCAACCTAAAAAATATGCCAACGAAAATCCACAGGCATTAACCGACAAGGCTTTGGGTGGAAGCAATTTTTACGCCAACTGGCTTGGTTTCGAAGGCAATAACCTGGAGGCTGTGATCGACTTGGATGAAGAAAAAGAATTCAGTACCATTTCAACTGGTTTTTTGCAGGTTACCAACCACATTGTTTTCTTTCCGAAAAGTGTGAGCTACTCGGTATCAACCAACGCAGAATCGTTTCAAACAGTTGCTAAAGTGCCCACAAAAAAGCCAATAACACCAGAAAGTAAACGCAACGATATTGAATATTTCACGGGTAAATTTAAACCTGTAAAAGCGCGTTACATAAAAATAAAAGCCGATAATGTTGCCAAAGCCCCGGCCTGGCACAATGCAGCAGGATTGCCGGTTTGGATTTTTGCCGATGAAGTGATTGTTAACTGATCACCTTTCCTCTTTTCGGTAATTGGCAGGGGAAAGACCAACGTGTTTTGTAAATATGCGCGAAAAATAATACGGATCATCATATCCCAGTTTTGCACCAATTTCTTTCACTTTTAAGTTGGTTTGGGAAAGGTATTTTCGGGCCCGTTCAATTTTCAGGTGAATAAAAAAATCCTGGGGCGCACTGTTTAAGTTTTGCCTGAAAAGCTTATAAATATTGGAACTGGAGCAATTGCAGGTTTCCGCCAGGTCTGAAATACGAATGTTTTTATGCAGGTTATTTTTCATAAATGAAATCACCTTTTTCAACAAATCGTTCTCACTACCTTTTTTTACCGCCCGATAAACATTCAGGTGTTTCACCGATGTTAGAAATTGTTTTAAACAAATATTCGCATAAACAACTTTCTCTACATTAAAAAAATCTTCGGCATTTTGCATCATTTCTTCAAAAAGCATCAAACGCTCCTCAATACGCGCATCTTTTGTGGGTGGAATATCTATTAATTGATTCGTAACGGGTGAATATAAACTTGCATTTTTACCCGTAAAATGCAGCCAATAATTTGTCCATGGATTTTTATTGTTTGCTCCATAACTACATGGCGTTTTGGAAGGAATAACAAAAAGCTGGTTGCCCGAAATAATTTTTCGTCTTCCTTCAATTTCAACCCAGCCTTCGCCATCAACACAATAGATCAGAATATACTGGCTGCAACCAAACGGGCGTTTACGTAGATGGCCAAGTGCCTTTGGAAAAATTCCGATATGTGTTATATACAGATCAGAAATGCGGGGATCTTTCAGAATCTTCTTTTTAATGATTCCCGGGAAATAAGTCATTCGCTGACCAATAAATCCATCAATTGTGTATTCTATTTTCGATTCTTTCTGCACTGGAAGAATTATATAATGCCTTTATGCTATAAAACAGTTATTTAAGAAATATCAATAAATCTCATTCAAACATATCATTTTTTTCATAAAAGTATAGTATAGTCCATCATTTTTCATGATAATGCTATTATTTCTCTTCCAGTAAGCTCTTACTTTTACCACCGATCATAAATCAAATTATTCATCTAAACCGTTGCACAATGAAACGAATTCTTGTTTTATTCAGTTTACTAATCTTGTTCTCACAAACACATTCTTCTGAAAACAGTGCTAAAAAGGACAAAACACTTTCCGAGTTTATGGACCTGAAGTTTGGTATGTTTGTGCACTGGGGACCGGTTTCATTGCGGGGCACTGAAATTGGCTGGTCGCGTGGCCGCGAAGTTACCGTGGAAGATTACGACAATTTATACCAGGAATTTAATCCGGTTCTTTTTGATGCCGACGAATGGATTAAGACCTTAAAAGACGCCGGGATGAAATATTTTGTTATCACTACCCGGCACCACGATGGTTTTAGCATTTGGCCCAGCGATTTTTCGGATTACGATATTTCGGCAACACCTTACAAAAAAGATGTACTGACGGAACTAAAAAAGGCCTGCGACAAATATGAAATTATGTTTGGCACTTATTATTCTATTTGCGACTGGAAACATCCTGACTATCCTCTGGGAAGTCCCGGTGGTAAAACTCAAAAAGAAAGCGGTGATATGGAAAAATATATTCCATTCATAAAAGCACAAACCAAAGAACTGATTGAAAAATACAACACCCGCATTTTGTGGTTCGATGGCGAGTGGGAAAAACCCTGGACACATGAAATGGGATTGGATTTTTACCATTATTTGAAAGGTCTGGATAATACAGTACTCATAAATAATCGCGTTGACAAAGGCCGGAAAGGAATGGAAGGCGTTACAATTTCCGACGAATATGCAGGCGACTATGCCACACCCGAACAACGCATTGGTGCTTACGATGTTGAAAATCCGTGGGAATCATGCATTACCATTTGCAATCAATGGGCCTGGAAACCTAACGACCAGATGAAAAGTTTTGATGAATGTATTCAGACCCTGATAAAAACTGTAGGTGGTGGCGGAAATCTGCTTTTCAACATTGGTCCGATGCCAGATGGGAGAATTGAACAGCGCCAGAAAGACCGCCTAAAAGAAATGGGAGACTGGTTAAAAGTTTATGGCGAATCGATATACGAAACAAAAGGCGGCCCATACAAACCCACCGAAAAATTTGCTTCTACACGAAAGGGGAATAAAATCTATTTACATTTATTTAACTGGGATGCCTCCTCTGTAACTGTACCTGCACCAGGAACTGACAAGATAAAAAGTTGTGGTATTTTAAAAGGAGAAGGGCTGGATTTCTCACAAACTGCAAATAGTCTCACAGTCTATATTCCTGCAAGCTTAAAAAATCAATCAGTTTTAACAATTGAAATAGGACTGGTTAACAATGTATTAACTATTGACACTATCGAAATAAATTAAAATGAAGAATATTCTTTTTATCGGGATGCTACTTTTTGCAGTGGCTTGCGGCAAAAATAAGCAAGAGAGTAAATTGCCAAACATTGTGGTCATCTTAGCCGATGATTTAGGGTACGGCGATCCAACCTGCTATAATCCTGATTCAAAAATACCAACTCCAAATATTGATAAATTGGCTGCCGAAGGATTGAGTTTTACCGATGCACACTCAGCGTCAGCCGTGTGTACACCAACCAGGTACAGCATTTTAACCGGAAGGTATGCCTGGCGAACAAGCTTAAAAAAAGGAGTTCTGTGGGCGTGGGATAAACCGTTAATCGCTCCCGACAGGTTGACTCTGCCCAAAATGTTAAAAGAAAAAGGTTATCAGACGGCTGTTATCGGGAAATGGCATTTAGGCTGGCAATGGCCAACAAATGACACACTTTCGGTTAAAGAACAAAATGGGGAAAATGTTGACTACACCAAAGAAATTAACGAAGGTCCCCTGTCGCGTGGATTTGATTATTATTTTGGAGATGATGTTCCGAATTTTCCGCCTTACACGTTTATTGAAAATAAAAAAGTAGTAAAAATTCCAACCGTTGATAAACCCAATTCATTATTTGGTGGAAAAGGGAAAATGGCAGAAGGCTGGACGTTGGAAGGCGTTATGCCCGAAATCACGCAAAAGTCGGTAGAATACATTAACAGGGCATCAAAAAATAACGAACCATTTTTTCTCTATTTTGCATTAACCGCACCACATACTCCAATTGCTCCCGCCGCTCAGTTCGAAGGCAAAAGCAAAGCCGGACGGTATGGAGATTTTGTTTATGAAGTAGACTGGTCGGTTGGCCAGATTATTAGCGCCCTTGAAGAGAACGGTATTAACGACAACACCCTGGTAATATTCACAAGCGACAATGGTTCGCCTGCCCGAAATGGTGAAAACTGGTCAGGACCGACACAGTCAGTTATTACCGATTATGGACACAATCCAAGTAAAAATTTAAGAGGGATGAAAGGGGATATTTGGGAAGGAGGACACCGTATTCCGTTTATTGCAAAATGGGAAGGAAAGATTGCAAAAGGGAGAAAGACACCGGCATTAACCTGCTCAATGGATTTAATGCCTACCATAGCAGAGATAGTGGACTATAACTTACCCCAAAATGCATCGGAAGACGGGAAGAGCCTGTATCGCATTTTAACTGAGGGCCTCGATAACGGTAGAGAAATGCTTGTAAACCATTCGCATCGTGGTGTATTTGCGCTGCGAAAAGGTGACTGGAAACTCATTTTATCCAATAAATCAGGTGGTTTTAGCGACAGTAAATATCCTGAAGGATTTGGTATTGAAACTCCCGGACAATTATATAATCTGAAAAACGATCCGGGAGAGAAAGAGAATTTATACACCAAGTTTCCTGAGAAAGTTGAAGAGCTAACAAAGGATTTAGAGCAAATTAAAAACAAATGATGAATTCAAGAGAACGAGTTTTAAAAGCAATCAACCACAAAGAAACAGGAAAAGTTCCGGTTGATCTGGGCAGCAATCCCAGCTCAGGGATTTCGGCAATAGCCTATTCAAATTTACTAAAACACCTGGGGATGGACCACTTGCCGGTACAGGTTTACGATGTAGTTCAACAACTGGCTCAACCACAAAACGAGATAATTGATTTGTTTGGAATCGATGTGCTTGACATTGGGCGAACATTCAACGAAAAACCACAACATTGGCACCCCACAGTTTTGGCAAATGGCGCTGAGGCTTTTTACCCTGCCTGGTTTAATCCTGAAAAAGATGCTTCGGGCAATTGGATTGCAAAACATAAATCGGGAATACCCATTGCAAAAATGCCCAATGGTGCTACTTTTTTCGATCAAACACATTTCCCCTGGGTAGATGGCTACCCCGATACAATGGACGGATTGGACGATGCCATGTCGAAGGTACTCTGGTCGGCATTTGTACACAGCCCCTGGGACAATGCTGAAATGCCCGGTTTTTGGGATGAACTCAGAAAAAGGGCCATCGATTTAAAGGCCAGTTCCGACAAAGCACTGATGATTGTAGCTGGGTGCAACCTTTTTGAGTGGGGAACTTTTATTCGCCGGATGGATAATTTTATGATGGATTTGTACCTCGAACCTGTCAACACCGAAAAACTACTTGACGCTCTTCTTGAAAAACATCTGGAAACTCTTTCCAAAGTTTGTGAGGCCGTTGGCGATGTGGTCGACATTATCCGTTTTGGAGACGACCTCGGTGCCATGAACGGCCCGTTTATGGATCCCGAAATCTATCGAAGCCTGTTTAAACCGCGCCACAAGCAACTCTGCGATTTTGTAAAACAAAACAGCAATATGCATACCTTTTTACACTCGTGCGGATCGATTTATAAACTCATCCCTGATTTAATTGATGCCGGTTATGACATATTAAATCCCATGCAGACACAATGTACCGATATGGAACCCGAAAAATTAAAAAATGAATTTGGAAAAGAAATTACATTTTGGGGAGGTGGAATAGAAACAGTGGGAACATTGAATAACAAGAGCACTGAAGAAGTTCGGGCCGAAGTACTAGAACGCCTGGAAATACTATCGAAAGGCGGTGGTTATGTTTTTAATACCGTTCATAATATAATGCCCGATGTACCACCCGAAAATATTATAGCCATGTTTAATGCGGTGAAAGAATTTAACGGAGAACCTAAAATCGAAACAATAAAATAGTTTAAGGGATTTAAACAAAATTGAATTCCCAGCCTGTCGAAAAGCAGGCATCTTATACCGAACTTGATAAACACTATAGTAATATGAGATTTAGCGTAAGCGTAATTGACGCCTTGGTTATACTGGGCTACCTGGTTGGAGTTGTATTATTAGGCATTTTCACAGTCAGGAAAAAAATAAAAACCGCATCGTCGGAAGACTACTTTTTGGCAAGCCGTTCTTTGAAATGGCCCATTATTGGCACAGCTCTTTTCGCGGCAAATATATCTACCATTCACCTTATCGGATTTGCCGAATCGGGCTTTAAGTATGGATTAGTAGATGGTTTATTTGAATGGCTGGCCATTCCATTTTTAATTTTTCTGGGCTTTGTTATTGCCCCCTATTTTTTCAAAAAGCGTACATCAACCATTCCAGAATTATACGAAAAGCGATTTAACGGGGCTTCCAGAACCTACATGGTTATTCTGGCCATATTAACAGCTTTGCTTTTGCATATTGGAATTAGTTTGTATGCCGGTGCGGCCCTGGTTCAACAATTTTTTGGCCTTGATCCCACCATGGGAATTATTTTTATTGCCGTACTAACAGGATTATACACAGTTGTGGGCGGATTAAAGGCGATTACAACCGTTGAAGCAGTACAAACCGTTTTATTGATTCTTGGGGCGGTCTTGCTTACAGTTTTCGGTGTTTTTGCTTTAGGTGATGTTGGCGTTCATAATTTCGCGGACTTTAAAGCGAGCCTGAAACCGGATACTTTGTCGATCTTGCGCGCACCAGATAGTCCGGCAAATCCGCCTAGCGGAGGAATATCGTGGTATTCAGCATTATTGGGATATTTTGTACTTGGATCCTGGTATTGGTTTTCCGACCAAACCATTGTACAGCGATCATTGGGTTCGAAAAGCCGGTACGATGCACAAATTGGCCCTATTTTTACTGCTTTATTAAAGATACTTCCTGTTCTGTTTTTTCTACTTCCAGGAACCTTGGCCTTTGTTTTGTTCAAAACCGGAATTGGTGAAGACACAAAACTGACTTTGCCGTACATGATCGATAGCTTAATGCCTGTTGGATTAAAAGGGCTGATAATTGCCTCGTTACTGGCAGCATTAATGAGTTCGGTTGGCGCAGCCATAAACAGTGCGTCTACCCTGTTTTCGATTGACATTGTAAAGCGACTTAAGCCACAAACTACAGATAAACAATTGGTTTTAACCGGACGTATAACAGGAATTGTGGTAATGATGTTGGCAATAATGTGGTCAACCCAGGCAAGCAAATTCGGCGATACCATAATTTACACGGTAAATGCACTGGGTGCAATGATAGCACCACCTATTGCCGCCGTATTTTTATGGGGAATGTTTTGGAAAAGAGGAACCGCAACAGCAGCCAATTACACCTTCGCATTCGGACTTGTTACAGGTGTTTTTGTTTTCTTGTTCGATTTCCCATACCAAAACCTGATACCGGGATTGGATACACTTGCTGATGCAGTTGCAAACATAACAAAGCACACTATACTTCCAGATACCAAAGTGATTACGAACCTTTTAGGAGTGAATTTTATGATGCAGGCCTGGTGGAAATTTGTTCTTTGTTCCTTATTATTTATTGTGGTAAGTTATGCAACGCCCAAACCTACAAAAGAACAAATATCAAACTGTATAAATATTAGAGAGTACTGGCCTGAAAAATGGTCGGGTATTACCGATTTCAGAATAATAGGAGGAACCATTCTTACTGTTTTAATTGTTATCTGGATTATTTTAGAAATGGTTGCATAACTTATTACTGCGCTTCAAAAGCACTTTGTGATTGGATATTGACAATTAAAAAATAACGAATATGAATTCAACAACAAGTCTTCTCATCTTCATTCTACTCGTTAGTTTTGGGTGCAGTAATCGTGTTAAAAACACGAATGAGAGCCAAGAAAAGAATCTGAATCGTATTGGCTGGGTAATTAAAGTAAAACCAGAGAAACTGGACGAATACAAAAAACTACATGTTAATCCCTGGCCCGAAGTAAATGCCATGCTAAAAGAATGTAATATTCAGAATTACTCTATTTTTTACCGCGATGGTTTGCTGTTTAGTTACCTGGAATATACCGGAACCGATTTTGATGCAGATATGGCCAAAATGGCGGCCGATTCAATTACCCGGGAGTGGTGGAAACTTACCGATCCTTGCCAGGAACCGGTTGAATCGGCAGAAGAAGGTGTTTGGTGGGCCGATCTGGAAGAAGTTTTTCATTTGGATTAAATTTAGAAAATAGCGGTGATTTTTTGGGCAAATGATTCCGGGGACTCGCTAAAAAGCTGTCTTAGCCGCGGTCTGCATTTGTTACTGTTTAATACCCGAAGATGATTGATCTTGTTTTCAACTATGGAAATTTCAGTAAAATTGAGCCCATATTCTGTTTTTTTTATTTCATCCAGAAAAACATAAAGATCATGATCCTCGCCCAATTGTTCCGTAATAATATCCAACTGATCCGATTTTGGTTTAAAAAATTTGGCATGTGAAAATTTGAGGAAGCTGGTTTGATAATAAAGTGTTTTAAGCTTCTTCCTCAACTCATGCAGTTTTTCAGCTTCATTCCAAATATTTTCATCCTGAAATATCTCGTAACTACTTTGAAATGACAGATTCAGCTGTTCTTTTACAAACTGTTCTCCTGCCACTTTCAGGTTTGCCGGCATTCCCACCTCAAATTCTTCCATAAATTTTCGGATAGTTGTTCCTGTCTTTTTATCCACTATATCCTGTTGCTGCAACTGCCTGTTTCTTTCCATGAAACGCTCTTTTAACAGTTTCATTTTACGCTCTGGAATATGCGGGTTGATTTGTGAGATACGATCGAGAACCAGAATATTTACCCAAGAATTTCTAAATGCTGATATGTTTTTGCCAAATTCCGATAATTGCTGCGATATGGAATAAACATACTCGCCTTCAGAGCTTTGACAAAAAAGCAGTAAGGCCCGAATTCTTTTAAACGATTTCCGGACCTCGTGCACAGCAGTATTGAGTGAAATATTTTTAGCTTCCGAAAAATAAATCACTCTGCTCGTTTGTTTTTGTAATGCCAGTAATAATCTGTGTCCTATACCCTGAACCATAATCTCCTAATTTCCAGGAAAATTAAAGATAGTAAATATTCAGAAACAACCGCAAAACTACTTAACAATAAATAATTCGGCTATTGCACAGATGTAATTTGAATTTAAATACCAATTACAAACGCCGCGACAACCTTTTTTACTGCACTCCTTCGGTCCACTCGGAATTATACAAATAATCGTTATACGGAAAGCGTTGCGAATGAATTCGTTTTACATGCTCGTAGAGCTCCAGTTTAAAATCTTCAATATTCGATTTTTCCCTGGCTGAAATAAAAAGTGCCGGCGTATTACTTTTCGCCATCCACGAGTTTTTCCATTCTTCTAAGGTAAAATTGGCTTTTGTGCGTGGCGATAAATCATCCTCATCTTTTTCTTCGAAAGTAAAAGCATCAATCTTATTAAAAATGTACAAGGTTGGCTTATCTCCTGCATCAATTTCCTGCAAAGTATCTTGAACGGTTTCAATCTGCTCCTCGAATCCTGGGTGAGAAATATCTACAATGTGCAACAATACATCGGCTTCGCGTACCTCGTCGAGTGTAGATTTGAACGATTCGACCAAACCATGTGGAAGTTTACGAATAAAACCAACCGTATCTGCCATTAAAAAAGGCAGGTTACCTACCACCACTTTACGCACTGTTGTGTCAAGTGTCGCAAAAAGTTTATTTTCAGCAAAAACCTCCGACTTGGCCAGCATATTTAAAATGGTAGATTTTCCTACGTTAGTATATCCCACCAAAGCCACCCGAACCAGTTTCCCCCGATTCTTTCGCTGAGTTGCTTTTTGTTTATCTATTTTAACCAGTTGTGCCTTTAAGCGGGCAATTTTATCTAAAATAATCCGGCGATCGGTCTCAATTTGCGTTTCACCGGGACCACGCATCCCAATACCCCCGCGCTGACGTTCAAGGTGAGTCCACATTCGTGTTAATCGCGGAAGCAAATATTGGTACTGAGCCAACTCAACCTGTGTTTTTGCATGTGCTGTTTGTGCACGTTTAGCGAAAATATCAAGGATTAGATTGGTACGATCAAGGATTTTACATTCTAATACGCGTTCGATATTCCGAAGTTGGGTTGGCGATAATTCATCATCGAATATTACGGTATCGGCCTCTACTACTTTAATATAGTTCCCTATTTCTTCGAGTTTTCCAGGCCCCACAAATGTTGCTTTGTTTGGAATGTCAAGTTTCTGTGTAAACTTTTTCAATACCACAGCACCTGCCGTATCGGCCAAAAACTCCAATTCATCCAGATACTCCTTTACCTGTCGCTCATCCTGAGTATGATTTATTAAACCTACTATTACTGCTTTCTCTGTTTCTGGTGCTGTTTCAATCATGCCCTTTAATTAATGTAAAAAAAAACTCCTGCTTCAATAGAAACAGGAGTGCAAAAATATTGTTTTTTATTTGTTACTGCAACACGAAGTTAATTGGTACCGTGTATGATACGTTAACCGGTTTTCCACGTTGTTTACCAGGCTTCCATGCAGGAAGGGCATTTACAACGCGAAGAGCCTCCTTATCAAGAGATGGGTCAACGCCCCTTGCAATTGAAGCATTGGTAACCTGACCTGTTTTACTTACAACAAAAGTTACATAAACTTTACCCTGGATACCGTTTTCCTGAGCGATTACAGGATATTTAATTGCATTAGCAATATACTTACGTAATGCCAAATCGCCACCGGGGAATTCCGGCATATCTTCTACGATAAAAAACACCTGAGCTTCTTCTTCTTCTTCCTCTTCTGCTGCTTCAATTACCGGAGCAACTTCAATTACAGTTGCGTCATCAGCTTCAGTATCTTCAATCTCTAATTCATCTTCAATCTCAACATCATCGTCCACAATGTTCAACACCTCGATTACTTTTGGTGGTGGAGGTGGTGGAGGTGGTTTAACCTCTTGCTCGCGCGTAATTGGGATAATTTCTTCTTCAACATCTGCGGTTTGAATAGTACCTAACGATTCAGCTTTGCTTGGTTTTGTAGTCCACTCAAAAGCTAAAAGCGTAACGCCTAACGCAACAACCAATCCGATCAGCAAAAAAGTATTTCTTTTACTTTCAAGATCAGCTTTTGTAGATTTTTTAAGTTCCATACTATTGATAAATTATTTGTTTTATTCGATTTTTTGCCCCTTAAAAACGGGGCTTAAAGATAAAAAATAATATTTACTTACAAGATAAAATTTAATTGATTTCTAAATTCTATTTCAAGTCGAAATAAATAGGCACACTGTACCTGACTTTGACAGCCTTTCCTGCCTGTCTTCCCGGTTTCCAGTTTGGCATTCCTTTAACTACTCTTAAGGCTTCATTATCAAGCGAAGTATCAACGCCCCGCAGTAAACTTACATTATATATATTGCCATTCTCATCAATTACAAAGCTCACATAAACTTTCCCTTCAATTCCATTCTCCTGAGCAATTAACGGATATTTAATATTCATGGTCAAATAGTTGATCAAAGCTCGCTCCCCTCCCGGGAATTCCGGCATAATTTCGGCTACGATAAAGATTTCTTCGGTGTTGTAGTCATCTTCATTTGGCTGAAAAATGAGATTGGTAAAATCTATATTAACAAAATCTTCCGGTTCAGAACTAAATACATCAATATTCTCATCCACCGTTGTTTCATTGTCAACAATATCGAAAAGTTGCACTTTTACCATTGGCTTTGGTAATTCCTTTTTCTCGGCCGGTGTAGACGGAATAAAAATAAAGTCTTCGCTAATAAAACCGGTATTACCAAAATCTTTAACTGCTTCAGTTTTTTGTGTTTCCCATTCGAAAGCATATAAAACTAAACTTAAAGCAAGCACCAGGCCAATTAAAAAGAAGAGACTCTTTTTGTTTTCAAGATTCGCTTTTTCACTCTTTTTATTTTCAATCATGGTTTAACTGTTTAAATGGGTGAATCAATAAATAAAAGAACGCCGGCTTGTTTTCTGCAGAACAATAAAAACAACAACAAAAACTTTACCATAAATTTTATTTTAGAATTATTTGAAAATATTTTTATATTTGCACTCGCATTGGGGGGATTAGCTCAGTTGGCTAGAGCGTTTGACTGGCAGTCAAAAGGTCAGCGGTTCGATTCCGCTATTCTCCACCTGATATTCAAGGAGTTGCAACAATGCAGATTGCAACTCCTTTTTTATTGAACACACAAAAAAACACACATCTTTAATTTTATTCATTATCTATTCCACATTCTCCTATTATGGTCTAAATATTTTCTCTACCTAATCAGAACAGCTTTGATAATAATAATATCACAATGTTCGACCGATACGTTTTAGCCAGTAGCTACCAAAGAATCCGATCCAAATTCGATATGGCATCATTACCGGAAGGAGAAAAATATGGACCTGCATACAACATTGTTCCAGGCAATAATGCCTACGTGATCATATCCGGCTTAAACATCAAATCCGACAGCCTTGCTGTAAATCCAATATTAAAATCATATTTTGAAGAAAGAAAACCTAAGAAGGTTATACGGTCGTTTAATTTTGGATTACAAGGAGTTGAAAAGAATACTGTGAATTTCATACGTGCCGAAGGAGATCGCAACCTAAACAACGATCTGCATTACACCGGATCAAAAGCGATCTTTCTACAGCCATAATACAAACGAGTAATTCGGGAACAGCGATGCCTGTTGCGGGCGGATACTTTTAGAATTGGCTTGGACAAACAGAATAAGCAGAACGATAATGTGCTTTTTATTCATACTTCAGTTTTAATCATTAATGTTCGGAACCATCGCACCGTTGTCAACTAACATTGTCCTTATTCCTTTTAATGATACATTAAGTGGTGTGGTTTCCTGCTGTACTGCCAAAGCTGCTGTTGCTCCGGCAACCTGCCCCATGGCCATACAAGAGGCCTGTACGCGAAGTGCAGAATTAGCTAATCGGTCACTACTAACACATCGACCGGCCACCAATAGATTTTGGCTATTTTTAGGAATCAATGCACGCAGTGGAATTGTCGGCACGACACCCTCCAGCAAGTGTTTTGGTTCAACTCCATGCTTATCATGTACGTCTATTGGATAAAAAGAATAACAAAGCGCATCATCAAACACTTTTCCACTAATATAATCATCATGCGTTATCTTGTATTCCCCATCAATCCGGTAAGTTTCCCGAATACCTGTTTCGGGTTGCATGAATATAAGCCTCGTATTCTCACAGCCAGGAAGCTCACGTAAAAAGCGTAAAGTTTCGAGTAATGTTGAACGACTTTTAATATTGGTTAACGAATGTGTTTCTGAAGTTGTAGAATTGGCTCCGGCTATATGGTGGATATTATCTCCGGCAGAACGAAGTAATCCTTCAATATTGTTTCTGAATTCTTCCTTAACCAGCCTTCCTTCCTTTACGGCTTCATTGTATTTCTCTCTGATTATCTTTTTATCAAGAACTTCTAAATCATAACCTCCTATCCGAAACATTAATGAACCAGGTTGAACTTCTTTTTCACGCAAGACGTTATACCCAATCAGCGAAGTTACGAAAGCATTGCCGGTACAATCAATCAGTTGTTTACAAATAATCTTTTTATGGGTACCTTTTCCTATGGATTCAACTTCCCAATTATTTCCTTTAAATTCAGCCTTAACGGGTGATTCGTAATAACGTAGCTGAACGCTTGCTTCCAGACATTTTTCTTCTGCTAAAAGTGCATATATATTTGGATTTATCCTTACCTGATGTTTGGGGTGATTTTTACCTGTAGGTATGCTGAAATCAGGAAGTTCACCACCATCCAGTTTAACTGCATCGGTTACAAGTTCCCAACCGATACCTGCAATAATCTGCTTTCCCCAGGCATGAAATAATCCCGGGAATGCCACTCCTCCGGTTGTTGTTGTTCCACCCAGCTGGTTTCCATTTTCTATCAGAATAGTTGAGCAGCCTGCACGTCCGGCCTGAATGGCTGCAATAACTCCAGCAGTTCCGCCTCCTACCACAAGGATATCAGTCTTTATTGACTGAATATTTTTATTCGAATCTCTTTTACTATTGTTCGCCTGCCCAACAACCGGGAATAAACTTCCAAGTGAAGTAAGTCCCAGGGTTTTAAGCATTGTTCTTCGGACAATTTTATTCATAATTATAAGATTTGCAATTATCTCCTACTTAATCCTAATGGTATCCTTTGGTGTAATAACTACTTCTACATTGTTATAATTGGCAATATGATAGGTATCTGTGAACTCCTTTCTTCCGAAGTATCCAAATTTTTTCAGGTAATATTCCCTGGATCGGATCTCTGCGTCACCAATTCGTGCCAATTCCCGCATCAATTCCTTATCAAGTTTGGTTTGTATTTCAATCCATTCTTCCTGATTCACCAGGTTATACAATTGCGCTGGATCTTTTTTATTGTCAAAAAGCATGGATGGGCCTTCGGGCGTCTTTACATAGGTATAGTTCGCTGTTCTTATGGCCCTGTATTCATTCGACGGATAGGCTATGCCGAAGGGGCAGGGATTCATATATAGTGCTGCCCTTTCCGGATCTTTTCCCGGATCTTTTATGATTTCAGAAAGATCGTATCCTTCAATACTTTCGGGTATATTAATGTTACAAAGTGATAATAAGGATGGCAGAATATCAGGAGTGGTAATGGCTGCTTCAGCCGTATGACCTTTGGTATTCTCCATTCCCGGATAAGAGATCAGGAAAGGGATATTGGCTGATTCGGAATAAGGCTGATGTTTCATATAAGGTCTAAATCCATGTGCTCCCATCATTTCGCCATGGTCGGAAGTGAACACTATGATCGAATTGTCGTAAATATCCAGTTCTTTGGTTTTGTTGATGATATCACCAATAGCCTTGTCGGTTGCAGTACAATGAGCATAATACCCCTGTAACTCCTTGTATGCCCATTCTTTCATATTATCAGGAACATTGTCAGGCAGTTCAAGTTTCTCTTTCGGATACAGTTTCATATACTCTTCTGGAGCTGTATTGTGTGGGAAATGCGGCGTAGCGAGTGACACGAACAAACAAAATGGTTCATTATCGTTGGCGTGTTGCTGAATATAACTGTTTGCCTCACCGGCTATAGCGTAGGTTGAATAACCTTTCCAGAACCGAAGAGTTGTATCTTTATTTTCATAATAATGTTCTTTTGGATAATTGTGATCACATTCAGATCCTTTCCAAAATTGCCAACCCTGCCGTCGATCCGTTGCTACAAAGTCCTTTCTTCCATGTCCATCTAAATGCCATTTTCCTAAATAAGCAGTATTGTATCCTGCTTCCCCAAATATTTCAGCCATGCATATTTCTTTGGAAGGCAGGAAAAGGTCGTTGATAAACATACCCGTACTTGTAGGGTATCGGCCAGTCATTAACGAAGCACGGTAAGGTGTACAAACCGGCATTACCGATACGGCATTTGTAAAGTTCACCGCTTCTTTGACAAAATAATCCAATTGTGGGGTTTGAACAATTTCGTTACCGGCATAGCCAAGCGCAGAGGCACGCCACTGGTCGGTTAGAATGAAAATCACATTGGGTTGCTGAGATTTAATACCATCGGGGCTACAACCCGTTAATAATACCAAATAAATAATAAAAAACCCTAAACTAATCTTTACAAATGCCCTCATACTATTTTTTTGTTTTAACCTTAAATCTAATCACAAAATATTTAGTCTTTGCTAGAAAACACCAAATACTGCGTAATGCTTGCCTGAAAATACTCATGAAACAACTTACATATCTATAGAACTATAGAAACTTCAATTTCTCAACACCGCCAACCACAGAAAAATCCAATTCTGCCAGCAAGCCTTTGTCCGTTTCCAGTTCAATCAGGATGACATTTTGCCCTGCATGTAAGGGAGCATTATATCCAAAATCAAAACCTCCCCGAAATGCAGGTGTTTTAATTCCGTGTAAAGTCTTCCATACCACATTGCTGTAGATCACTTCTCCTTTGTAATACCCAAGATATGGGATAGCTGCTTTCTTGTTTTCCTGATTTGTTATCCTCAGGTTAATAAAAGGATCGTAATTACTGCCATTTTCAACCGGAATGGCTATGTAACAGGTTTTACTTTGCGCATATGCACTCAAATCAAAAACTCCATTTTCTCGTTTTAGTGGAGTCCATCCACTATTCCTCTTAAGAATATCAGCTGGTTCCGGTTTTTTTGAAGCAGGAGATTCAGAAATATAAATGGTGTTAAGCGCCATTTTATCACGTTTCACCCAGTCGGTTTCTTTTTTCCACTTTGACATTCGTTTTTCCAAATCCTTTTTAACTGTCTCATAGCCTGCGCTATCTATCAGGTTCTCCCTTTCAAGGGGATCCTTTTCCAAATCGTACAATTCCTTGTAAGGCATGTACTCGTAATCGATAAGTTTGTAGCGCTCTGTTCTAATCGCCTGCATGGGTGGCAAAATCTCTCTTTGATTGTGCCAGAAATCAAAAAACAATGCATCACGTAAAGGCTTTTTCCTCTCCCCGTCCGGCTCTTCCAATTCACGCCAGCTTTTCCCTTCCATTTCATCTGGTATGTCTCCAGCACAGTAATCCATCACAGTTGGTGCGATATCCATCAGCATCACCATATCACCGGGTGGTGTACCCCTTCTTTTTTGGTCGGGGAAACGGGCAATCATCGGAATACGAATGATTTGCTCATAGGCATAGTGTTTTTCGCACATGTTAAATTCACCTAAAGAGTAACCATGGTCGCTGGTGTAGATAAAAATTGTATTTCCATTCAATCCTGCCTCTTCAACAGCATTCATAACGGTTCCTACTGATTGGTCGATGGTGGTTGCCAAGCGGGTATAGGAACGCACCCATTCCTGGAATGATCCGTAGGCAGGTATTGCAGCCCTCCATTCTCTCGCATTTATCAGATTATTTGCCATCCCGGGCTTGCTGTCTGAGTAGTCAAAATAAAAAGTCTCCGGTTCAGGGAAATGGGTCTCTTCATAGTACTCTTTCATCCGTTCGGGGTAAGTAAAGGGAATGTGTGGCGATTTCAGACCAACAATCAAACAGAAAGGCTCGTCATCTTTTGACCACTCTTCAATGGTATTTTTGGCCATTTCAGCCACATTATCATCGGTAAAACCGCTCATTTTTTCTTCTTTACCATTCACCCAGATGTTCTGATTAAAATAACCTCCTACAAACTCAAAACTTGCCCACAAATCAAAACCCGGTGTTGGCTTTTCTTCTTCACCCAAATGAAACTTACCAATATAGCCTGTTTTATAACCAAGCATTTTAAGCCGTTGCGGAAACATGATTTGCGTTCGAAGAAATGAATTGTTATCCCATACAATATCCGGTGCCGAGGCTTGATGCATGTATTTACCAGTTAAAAAAGATGCCCGCGAAGGAGAACAAACACCGGCATTTACAAAAGCATTTGGGAAAGACCACCCTTGTTCTGCCAATCGGTTGAGATTTGGTGTTTGCATAAGACTATTCTTATGCCCCATCCAATCGTGACGATGGTCGTCGGAAATAACGATAACCACATTGGGGCGTTTGGCTGTTATATTCTGACCTGACACAATCCGTGCAAAAGATAAAACCGCGCAGGCCGCTATAATAATGCTTGTGATCTTCATTCTATTTAACTTTTTAAATTAATCCTCTGTAAAGTTGTCATTGTTTTACAAGTAAAACTTTCTTTTCTGTAACCAATTCTTTTTGTGATGTTGTTTTTTTTGAAACAACAAGGTGTTCATAGATTAACACTGATGTGCGATTAAAAAACGAGATTGCTGATTCTACGGACACTTATGATAATTTAGCAAGCATTCAAGGGAAAGCCATCTTTTAAAAAGATAGCATCCCATTAAATAGTTGGATTAATATTTTCCGTGTTTTTTACAAAGCTCAATAAACTTTAATACCCTTTCAGGAGAAACATCGTTTTGAATGATATGGGCCGGGGAAATCATATATCCGCCGCCCTCACCTAAAATGGAGATCTTCTCTATGATGTCCTTTTCCAGTTCTTCGTCGGTTCCGTTGGGTAAAAGATCCTGCTGGTCAATGGCACCCCAGAACACAAATTTATCGCCAAATCCTTTTTTCATATCTTCCGGCAAGTGACCGGGAACTCCGGGTTGAACAGGATTAAAGATTTCAAATCCCATTTCACGAATATCGTCCAACAACTCCGCCACCGCACCATCGCAATGTAAAATCGGAATAATATCGGGATTGGCTTCTTTAAAGCGCTGAATCATTTTGGAGTAAATCGGTTTCAACTGACTTCTGAAGGTGTGGGGATCCATAATTAAACTCATCTGCGTTCCAAAATCGTCGCCAAACCAGATGGCATCTACTCCCTTTTCTATCAGTCGCAATCCTATCTGTGTTTGAAATTCGGAACAGGCTTCAAACAAAGGAATTACATATTCGGTTTCCATCATCATATTCACCAATAGTTTTTCCATGCCGGCTAGCTGATGGGCAAGCGAAAACACGGTTACTTCAATGTCTCCAATTACCAGGTAGTCATCTTTGTATTTTTTCACCAGAGCTTCTGCATCGCGAAAGCGTCCCGGAGCGTCTACTTCAGGAAATGCAAAAGCATCGATATCGGCTTTTGTTTGCGCATTTGCCAAAGGATATTCCACTACTTCCACATAAATATCGCCCTGGCGCATTTTCATTTTGTACTCGTTGAGCCAATACCCATTTTCATCTTTTTCAATTTTAAAATCGTCGGAAACCGATGCCCCGGTAACCACCACATCGTTGCCCATTGCCAAACGCAATTCGTTAGAACTAATGCGATAAGTTACATCTTCGTACAGGTTTTCGGTATAAGTTGCCGGAATTCCCAATTCTTTACTAAAGTGCTCGTACAACTGTCTGCACATTTCAAACTGGATGGGTACGCGGTCGGGCATTCCTTCCATCTTCCCCCATGCTTTTAATACTCTTTCTCTTGAATTCATACATGTAGTTTTTAAATGAAGAACTATAAATTCGGAAACCATTCCTCCTCAAAAGATTTCCGTAGTTTGGATAAAACGTCTGAATGAGATTCATCATTCGTAAAATGCGTTGTTTCAAAAGGATCTATGTTTAAATCCATTAATCGCTCCTCCATTCCTACGGCATCGTACCTCACATATTTATATCCATCTTCATTTACAACCATTCTGCTGATTTCGCCTTCTACCGCCAGCGTTTCACGCCAATCAATATTTTTCCCTTCAAACAGTGGCTTTAAACTTCTGCCTCTAGGGTCTACCTCTCCTTTTATTCCGGCATAATCGCAAACTGTCGGCAAAAGGTCGAGTCCATTTGAGATCAAACTTATGGTATCAACTTGGCCTTTGGGAATATGCCCCTTCCACATAGCAGCAAAAGGGATATTGGCAGATTCCTCGTACAATACGGTTTTGTGCTCCATTCGGTGAGAAGAATCATTGTCGCCATGGTCACTTGAAAAAATGATCAATGTATTTTCCTCCTGCCCACTTTCCTTTACAGCGTCTAAAATAACTTGTATCTGCTTGTCTACCATTTCAGTTAAACGGGCATATGCCCAACGGTGCATACGCCATTGTTCTTCGGTATAATTTTCACGGGCATTTTTGCGAAAAGATCGTCTTTCCAGCAATGAACCAATGGCCAAAGCTTCATCCTCTTGCGGTTCGAAATTTGGTGGCAAAGGAGGACAATACTCTGCAAAAAAAAATTCCTGTTCAATACCTTCCGGCAGTTCCAGAGCTTTATCCAATGTTTCTATTTCTGTTTTTCCAGTTTGTAGTATACGCTTTGATTGCTCTGTTTCTGCAAAATCGCGAATAGCCATATAACAAATGTCATGAGGATTAATCAGCGACACCACCATAAAATAAGGTTTCTCATGTTCTTTCTTAATATATTTTGCTGCTTCCTGAGCCAATACATCTCTTTCGTTGTTTGTTATGTCAACAAAACCCAATGCTGTCGGGCTAAGCGACGGAGGCAAATGTTCTTTTCCACCAAAAACCAAATCATATCCGGCTTTTTTCAGGTAAGCTGCAATGGTGGTAGATTTTACATTTTCACTCACTTCAGGTATTTTCATCGCTCCTGCATTTTCTCTTGTCTGCTCACCATTTTTATCGTTAAAGTATCCGGGAAATCTGCCGGTCATTAAGCTTACCCGTGCAGGAGAACAAACAGGATTTGTTGTATATGCCCGCGTAAAACGAATTCCATTAGTGGCGATATAATCCATTGCAGGTGTTTTAAGATATGTATTCCCTGCACAACTCATCATTGTTTCACTCTGCTGGTCGGTATATATATAGATAATGTTGGGGCGTGCGCTTTTTTCGGTTATAACTCCCTTTTTTGAAGTGGAATTTGAACAGGAGCTCAAAAGTACAAACAAGGTAATGAAACAATTTAAAACCTTCATAAAACGCTTCATGTTAAGAATTTTCATTTTTGTCCACTTTAAAATTATCCGTTTATAATTAACAAACTTTCACTACACTAATACTTAATATCTGACCCAACTTTTCTATTTTATCTGCGATATGTCCTACCCCAATTGCACAATGATGGGCCGGTCCTTGCTTAGACCACTGGTTCATAAATTCTTTTGCACCTATTGAAAAACGATAACGACTGTTGGTATTTCCGATCTGCAATGTTGGTCCTTCTACTGATTCTCCTTCGGCCACCAACAGAAAAACACCATCATTCCCTTCAACAACTGAGAGCAGGGTTACCGGACCATTCTTTACGTTCATTTGAATGGAAAGTCCCTTCCCTGGCTTGCCATGGTAGATTGGTAGCGGAACCAGTTTTACCTGCTCCTGGGCAATGGCATAATGGGCAGGGCCATCGTGCCCAAGCATCACCACATCATCTTTAAAATCCATTAGGTAGAATTCAGAGAAAGAACCACCGGCACCAAACTCAGCCATTATCTTCATGGCTTGTGCATTTTTCACTTCACACTCCCCTGCAATGGGAATATTTTTTCCTGTAAGCAAGGTATTTCCGGCGATAACAGAGGTGACGATATTTTCATACTCGTTCCCGGCTTCGCCTTCATAATAATAAGCCATTGAACCGAGCTTGCGATTTTCGACCAATTTATCGAGGGCAACCGAAGTTCGTGCGGCACGTTCAATTTCCGAGCGTTCACATTCGGGCGTAACATTAAAGGTGGTATAAAACTCCTCAATTTTTGCCTCAATTTCAGTTTCACTTGCCTGATCTCGATACTTTTTCAGCTCACACATTTCGAGCAATTCAATGTGGGTGCCAAATACAGCCGATTGTTTGGTGATGTCGGTATACACATCCAGCATGCCATTATAGTAGTGTCCTAAAATACCCAACCGGTTATCCCGGACAGCTGCAGCTACTCTTGCCGCCTCGGTCCAGGCTTCTATTTCACTCCAGGCTTCTTCGTCTTGCAAATATCCGGTAACAAAATCGTATTGAATTCCCGAACGATTGAATACCGAAGCAATCTCAGGAACTGAACACGCCTGGCAATGTTCCAACCAAATGCCGGTCATTTTACCACGGTCACCCAAATTATTAAACGCTTCGTAGTCTAGTTCTGCCACTGGTTGAAGATTTAATATTACAACCGGAACTTTAAGCTTTTGTGCCACGGGAAGAACTGTTGACGATAAGGCATAAGTGGAAACATAGAGAAATACGATTTCCACATCCTGCGATTTCAGGAAGTCGGCTGCTTCGCGCGCTTTTACTGGATTATCCACCATCCCAGCATCGGCTACTTCTGCCCCGTAATTTTCAATTTTAGTTTTAATTTGCTGCTGATATCCCTTCAGATTGTCAAGTAATCCGTCGAATTGTGCCCAATACGTATCCAAGCCAATTCCATATAGTCCTACTTTAGTCATGTTTTTAGTCTTTAATATATTTTACTATCACATTAGCAATTTATTGATTTAGGTTAAATTCTCTCCAGTTTTTTTAAATGCTCCATCAAATCATTTACCATTGTATTTTGTTGAACTTTAAATTCTTCATTACCATACAAATTACTCCATTCCTGTGGATCTTTATCTAATTCATAAAACTCACCACCGATAATATCACTTTTATCGTATTCATTGGCATTAGCCTTTCTGTTCATCCTCAAAATCAATTTGTATTGCTCTGTGCGCCACATAAAGGCAGCCTCATTTTTCCTTTCATGTAAAGCACAAAAATTTCCTGAGCGGCTTTCACTGCTCAAAAGATTAAGACCCGGAAGTGTTTCAGGAACATCTATTCCTGCCGAATGAAGAAGAGTTGGATAAATGTCTATCAGTTCAGCAGGTCTTTTGTCGGTTTTTCCTGCAAATTCTTTTGGTAATGCAGAACCTGCAAGTATTAACGGAACTCTTACACTTGATTCGTAAAGACAATATTTATTAAAGCGATAATAGCGTTCTCCCAACATTTCTCCATGGTCTGAAACGTAAACAATCAATGCATTATCAAGCAAGCCTTTTTCTTTCAAATGCTTTAACGTTATTCCAAACATATCATCAATCCATGTACAGTTGGCATAATAGCGCATAGTCATTTGTTTCCATTGATCTTCTGTTGCGTTTTTCCAAAATTCAGTATAGGGCTGGTTTCCTTGTCTACCTGTATTTACTCCCTTTGCATGAGGAGAAAGGTCGCTATCCCAATCGGGTTGAGTTGAGTAAGTTATGGATTTGCCATCATATGGTGCTTCAAAACCTTTTGGGACATTATGTCCTGCATGGGGTTTTAAAAATGATAAATACAAAAATAAGGGACGTTTGTCGCTACGCTTTTCGATGTATTCGAGGCATCGGTTAAATACCCAACCATCACGGTGATGCTCCTCTTTTAGGGAACTGGTTTCTCCAATATAACCTAAGTTTCCTTCTTCGCCTGGTCCGTAGGCTAAGGTTTCTTTGTCGTACTCTTTCTTGGCTTCCGGGTCAATGTCAATCATCATATTAGCTCCTTTTTCGCGAACCTGTCCAATATACCGTGTTTCAAACCCTCTTGTTGAACACTCAACAGACCAGTGGGTTTTACCGAATCCTGCGGTTTCGTATCCTGCATTTTTAAAGGCCTGAGCAAGTGGAATATTAGGTAATTTATCATCCGGCAAACCTGGCTCGTTTCTTAAAATGCCTACCTGGTTGGGATATAATCCCAACATCATGGAATAGCGACTAGCTACACACATGGGCGCCTGGCAAACAGCCTGCGAAAAACGTATTCCTTCTTTGACCAGTTCATCAAGATTTGGGGTAACAACACTGTTATTCTCTACTTTTAAAGCATCCCAACGATGCTGGTCGTCCATCAGAAAAATAATGTTTGGTCGGTTCTGACTTTCTGTTTCAACTTTAGTTGAACAGGAATTTACCATGATTATCAATCCCAAAAAGATGATTGCTGTTGAATGATACATCGTCATTTTATTAATTCAATATTTCCTGTCGCATATATCTTATTTCATCGTAAAACCAGTTGTATTCTTCGCCTTCATCAAAGAGTTCGTAATCAATACCATTGTCACGCCAGCCTACTTGTGTTGAATAAAAAACATAAAGCCACCACTTACCATCTCGTTTACATACCAGCGTTTGTGGTATCTGATTGGCGTCTATTTCCGGGTCGGGTGAAATGGTGTACAGTTTTTCCCATTTAATTCCATCAATAGATTTGGCAACCATTATTTGCCTGCTTTGCCAGTTACTGGGTTCTTTGCCTTCAGGTGCTGAGGCTTCGTAACCTGAACCGTCGGAAAAACTATAGTAAACCGAATCGAAACAGACCATTTCTGGATTAGGCCAGTTGGACAGCAGTGGTTTATTCAAATCGTTTACAAACTCAAATTTGCCACTCATGAAACCACCTTTATTTTCTGCCAAACTAACCAGCATTCCGGGAACAGCTGCATTTATGTAATCAAAGTACAAGTCCCACTTATTTTGTTTTTCATTCCAAAGTAAACAAGGACGATGAAAATCACCAATTCTATTTGGAGATGGAGCTGGAGGGAATACCTCATCTTCTATTGCCATCAGTAAGGGCTTATCTGTTTTTTTCCAATGAATACCATCTGCAGAAGTGGCCCCCATCACACAACAGACAATTGACCATGGATACCCTTCCGTTTCAGGAAAAACATTGGAGGTAGCACTGTATGCCATGTAATATACCCCGTCCTTCAGAACCACTGAAGGATCACCGCAATGGTAACTGTCGTAATATTTCTTTTTAATATCCGGATCTCCATGAATAACGGGTTGCCATTTTTCGTTTTGCTCATCCGCATCCCAGGTTCTATCTTTGCAATACACTTCCCAGTTGTCCAGGTCTTTAGATCGTGCAACATATATGGCGTCACAACCGGTGTAGCCAGGATTGCACATAGCCTCAATCCATCCAAAAAACCACATCATATAAGGATATTCTTTGTTGTCGGTTTCTATTACGCAAGGCTGGTAAGCATGCATAAAACCATTTAATACCGGAGTTAGATTGCGTTCCCATTTTTCAAGCGGGAAATCAGGATTTCGGGCCACATCATTTAATTCATTTCTAAGACTATAACCACCTTTGCTATTCACACAATGATTAAAAACAAGAAACACTATAATCAAAAGCAGTAAACTTACTTTTTCATTAAAGCTTTTCATATCAAAATATTTTTAATTAATAGGTTCAGTGAGCGGCAGTTCCAGCCAGGCTAAACCAATATTTCTTTTCATATGACTTATACTATTACCTACAGGGGCATCATAGAAGAGCGCCAATCGTTTACCAACCTTCACTACCGAAGGTAATCCGACACACTTAACTGACCAACTGCAATTCTGACCATCAAGCACTACTGCTTTATTTTCCGGATTCCATTTATTTAAATTTTTGCTCCAGTACACCCAAATGGCATCGGTAAATTCAGTGCCCTCGTCAATCCCAATGTGGTTGGTAAACAAGAACCAGGTTTTGTTGCTAGTTTCGTAATAGAGTGTTGAGTTTTCAATTTGCTCCTCAATGGGTACCACTGGATTTGGATCTATTGTCCATACTCCATCTAAATTGTTAGTTCGGGCAATACCCAATGTACGTTGCACACAGGGATTTCCCTCTTTTGCCGTGGTAGCACTAATGAACTGAAGATACTCTTTCTCGCGCAGGATAACCTGCCCAGGGCTTGCTGTCATAGAATAGTATGTATCTGGCTTGGTGCGAAATGGAACCACCTCCTTCTGCTTGATCCAGGGACCTTCCGGACTACTTCCTTTGGCCTTCAGGGTTAGATAGGGAAACATGGGAACCAAATCGGGTGCCTCACTAACGTTTGGAGTACCCAGGTAAAACATGTGCCAATCTTCTCCATCGCGGTAGGTAACACCATAGCAGGCTCCTTTTGAATCATCTTCACCTAATGCACCAAAATCAAGTATTGGACCTTTCTTTTCCCAGGTTATAAGGTCTTTGCTTACGGCAAGGGAGCTAAGCCAACCTAATGGGCCTGCAGCATCATAGTGCATGTAGTATGTTCCCTGATCTTCGAAAACCCACACATCACGCGCTCCAAGTATATCACACTGATTGGGTCCGTCACCGTATCGAAGTACAATCCCATGGTCTTTTGCATCCATTCTCAATTTAGCTTCAGGTCGTCTATCTTCGTATTTCTGAGCGGTTGCCAAAAACTTTGAAAGTAAAACGAGGAGAACTATTGCGAAAATTTTTAATGACAGTATTTTATTCATGTTTTCCGTTTTAAGACTTCCATTGAAATATTCCGATTAAATATTCAAACTAAAGAAAATCGTAAGCCTTGAGTCTGATCTGACTTCACTTGCTGATTTCAAATGAATTGTTATAGTATCTCCATCCTGTTTGCTTCCTTCAATTACCTGCTCAACTCCATCAAGTTTTACAGATATGTTACTTGCAGATTTTTGATCAGGTGCCGCAAGTATAATATTTTTTATCCGTGCTGTGCCAAATTTAACTTCTATGTCAGCCGTCTGTTCTAATTGGTTTTGGGTTTGCGAAAACAATCCCCAGGCAGCAGAAGTAGTAAAGAAAGAGGAATGCTCTTCCGGTTGCAACAAAGGTTTAAAACCGATGGTTTGTTGTGGCCCATCGTAGATATATCCTTGCAAAGCCAACAATACAGACCAGCTACTCATTGCTCTCGCATAGTAATCACCACACTCATCTTCGCCGAAGGGGCTTCCACTTCCGAATACTGTGGCATTAGGGGCTGCAGTGACCTCATCCGGGCCACGAAAGCGTCCGTCGTAACGCTTGGAAATTTCCTTAACAATCTCAAGCCCCTGATTGACCAAGCCATGCTGAATCATGGTTGCAGCGGCAGCATATTCAAAACCTGTCATGTTTTCACAGTAGTAGTGGATGCTGTTTTTCGGCACAGTGTCAGGGTGAACGAACATCTGCCAACCAATGTCGTCGTTCCCGAGGAAGTCACGGTAAGGACGCTGACTACTGTCTTCAGTGAAGCGATTGATGCGATAGATAGCGTTAAGTCCGCTGAGGCTGCGTTCAATCGGATAGATGCGTCCTAAGTTGAGCTGATTGGCCCACCACTGGCCGAGCAGCATGTCCAAACCACAGGCTTTGTCCATCAAACGTGTATCGGGGAGGTACTCGGGCGTGGCGATGTAGTAGCCTAATTCCTCGCTCCATAACTCCTGATTCTGATTTGTTGTCGCTGTATTCGCAAGATTACTATATTCGGCAGACAGCTCTTTCTCACCCATCAGAAGGGCCATCTGTGCACTGGCCTTGAGGGCAGCAACATAGAGTGATCCGATCCATGGCGAGGTGCCTGAGGAATTACAGTCGAGTGTGTTGTGGTAAGTACCCGAGAGCATGCCATCGCGATTGGTATCGTAGTTAAGGATGACGTAATCCAAGGCTTTCTTTGTGCGCGGCCAGGCTGTTGCTAAAAAATCATTATCGGTTGATAATAGATGTTCTCGGTAAACGCCCAGGATAGTTCCAAAGTGACCGTCCATAGCATTTTTCAGCTCACCATCCCTCGAAGGGAGTAAACCTTCGCTGGTTTGGGTATTCAGATCAATATTTCTTAGAATTCGACCTAACTCAGGAAAGACCCGTGCATGTCCCTGTGCATAATGAAGCACGTGTTTACAGTTCCCAAACCATTCCTCTTGGGACGATGTACTTTCCCATATCCCAAAATAACCATCTTTAGTCCAAAATGAGGTAGGTGATTTCAACACAGACAGATTGGATGAAATACGGTCTAAGACATAGCGTGGTAGTGTTGATGAATACATCGTTTTGTGGTATAAGCGAGTGGTTTTTTCAAGATAATCAAGGTTCTCAGCAACATAATTATCCACCTCGCTGGCATTTGCCCACCAGTTTTCGTATATACTGCCAGCCTCCACGAAATACCATTCCGGTATATCGCTTCTTCCAAATGTACCTTTTGGGAAATGCCAGCTTAACACAAAGGTGATTGTTTTCTCTTCCCCGGGTTGTAGTGAAAACCCGGTAGCCAATGCGCCATCTACTGTCATCTTTGCCTCTGGACTAATAGCCGTTTTTTCACCTGTTAGTTTACCATCGTCAGAAAAATCATTGTACAAGGATGTTAAATCTTTCCATGAAGCAGTATAACTTACGTCTTCAGCATAAGCAGAAAGTTGCATACTCCATTTGGCACCTGTCATTTGCAAACTAGTTTTATGGGCATTGGCAACGATTGTATTCTTATTTTGTCCGTACCCTTTGCAATGTCGGTTATTTGGTCCGGTAATCGTATAGTAACCATGAAATCCAACGGCATTTTGTTGTGTTGCCAACAGGTCTATTTCCACTTTTTTTGATGAAGGATTTTTTACTTTGATGCTAAAAATACCACAAGGGATAGCCGAGTTTTTTAAGTCCATTGGTATCAATGGATTGTATGCTTCCAGCCTAACATCAACCGGGAGTTCATCGTCAGCAAAACTATACCAACCAAAAGTAAACTCCCCCTGAAAATTAAGGCTGTCCATGGCAGGAAAATCACCAACCGAAGAAGTTTGAAGTGCCTTTACCACTGTTGCCTCTTTTGTTTTAGCACGCAAAGCAAAAAAACTGTTGGGTACAATTCCGGAGCCGGCACGTTCCTCAAAATTATTGAATATTTGCCACCACTGGCGTTCTGCTTTCCCATTCATACGGATAACGCTTCCACCTACTGCACCAACAGGAAAATCCAGACCGCTAAGGTATTTAGCCGAATAAGTTACAGGCAGATCAATGGCAGCCTTTTTCTCAAATCGGCTTTTCTCGTAACCAGTTGCTGCTTCTTGGTAACTTTGTGTAAGTAATAACAATATTACTGCACTTATTATTAGCATATATTTATTTATCATCTTATCAAAGTATTGAGAGAAATAATTTATGTTTTAATCTTCTTTTTTCTTATTACGCGCCAATATAGTAACCGGTCCCAACAAGCCTGAACTCTGCAACGCAGAATCTTTTGTGTAATGTTTCCAAGTGGTAAAAGTGTATCGCTTGCTGGATCTGGGTTTATCGTTGAGTACCCACTCCGGCCATTGACCATTAACTATACCATCGTCTTCGTAAGCTTCGTCGCCAATCAGTCGATTGCCCCAGAGATTGACCACTTCAATTTCAAGATGGTTATTTTTTTCTTGTACGGCATCGGTAATCTCTACTTCCAGTGGTGTTGTCCAAATAATACCAAGATCTTTTCCATTCAATTTCACCCGTGCCATATTATTAACCTTTCCCAGATTTAGGAATAACTTTTCACTTTTCCCAGTCTGCTCGCAATCAAAGGTTTTAGCGTATATGGCTTTACCCGAATAGTGTTTAATTCCTTCTTCAGGTCTTTCAATCCAGTCTTCCAATTGATCGAAAGTTACCTTTTCAGGTCCGCCCCAATTGGAATCGAAAGTTACTTCCCAGCTTCCATCAACAGTTTGAACTTTCTTTTTAGGATAAAAATTCTTATCTCCTTTTATAACTTTATTTTGAGCTACATTGCTAAACACAATCGCATAAGCTTCATAGGCTTCAAATTGCAATGGAACACTTATGGTACCTTCATTGACAGTAAACTCAGGTAAAGCACGAATTTCTCCGGTCATTGGGTTCCATAATTCAGGGGATGCATCATCTACACGAAATTCGCAAATAACCTTTGTTTGTGCTTTCGTTCTGTTCGACACAAAATATAAGTCAGTTTCCGGCATTTTTTTATGAATATAACGAACAGTTCCATCCGCTGTAAAATCGGGTTGTACTCCAATACTATTCAAATAATTTGCGGTAGTTGTATAGTTGGGGTACAACTCATCACCGTCGGGATTTGAATAGTTTCCTCCCCACAATATTTTGCCTTTCCCGTATGAAATCTCTGTTTCCTTTTCCGGTATATTAAAACTACCCCACATTTTTTCACTTAAACTTTTCACCTCATCATCGCAATTTGGATAATTATTAAGGCTAGGTGATTGCAGTGCCGGATGACCAATAACTGTTGCGCCTTGCTGAACCAGAGATTCAATTTTCTTGAGTAATTCGGGTGTCATGGAAGAAATTTGTGGCAATACCAAGATTTCGTAGGAGGCGCCACCTTCGAACCCAACTTTTCCATTTTTAACACTTGCACGGTCTATTAAGATTCGAGGGCTGCAACCATCAAAATTGTAGCCTTTTCTGTCAGGCATAAATTCCTTAATGCTTGTAGAATTGCTGGCAATAATCTGATCTGTTTCCGCATCAAAGTCAAAGGACTTATATCCTTCCAGATATTGGTTTCCTTCAACGGCTGAAGCAGGTGGCAGAAATACATGTGGAGCACCTTCACCTATCAGGTATAACACATCGGCCACTCCTTTCCCTTGTTGCAACAAAGCCTGACTGCGCGCGACATACTCATGATAGGCTCCTGACATATCCCACCAGGTTTGTCCCCTATCCCAATGTACGCCATAAGGTCCCATGGTCATTCCCGGTCGATATTGTTCTCCAATGGCTTTGTGCGCAAAGGTGTGATAAACCAAGCGGTTAATGCCGGAACAAAACGCCCAGTCGTTCTGATTTTTGATGGAACCAGGATAACTTTTCCAGGCTACCAAATGCGATGTAAATGCTTCAGCTGCCACCACCGAGCGTCCATATAAATTAGCAATGGAAGTTCCCTCAAAGGTGCTGAAACCTGTGTTAAACCCAAATCCTTTGTTCCAGAATTCACACATGGGTACATCGGCATAAGAACCTAAATCCAAATCGGTATTGGGATTCATATCATAAGGCTCAATGGATAAACCCATGCCATACTTTCTGCCAAAGTCTTTGAAATACTGAACATGACTCTCCAATATTAACTCCTGCGAAACCATTCTCAAGTCCCATAAAAAGCGTTCACTTTTTTCTACATCACCCACTATCATTCCAGTAAAAACCGGCAGATAAGGTAAGGGATCGTAACCTTTCAAGGCTTTAAATTTCTGCATGAAATCATCGGTCCAGTTTTGCGCGCCCATTTCCCAACTATCCATGTGTATCATTTTCCATCCGCCCTGTTTGGTTGAGTCGGGTTGCACTTTTTCAATAAGCGGTATCATAAAATGTTCTAAATGGTGTTTCATTGCTTCTGCACTCATTTTATCACATTCAAAACCCAAACCAGGCATTGGTGCCGGACGGGTAATTGCCCCATTATTCCGTCTGCCAAAACGCATAATGGTCCACTTTCCTTCAGGAGCTTCCCATTTTAAAGTACCATCTTCAGCCATAAATTGAGTAATATCGATGATTTCTTTGGTGGGTATGCCAGTTCCGTTTCCTTCAAAATTTTCAGCTTGCAAAGCAGGTTCAGGGAAATATTGTATTACTCCTTCTCTTGAACTGTAGGGTGGTCGGTAATACAGTGCCTTTTCATCTGAGTTGGACAATGTGCTTACGTTTTCTGAAGCTGGAAATGCTAGAACCGCCACATCCTGATAATATTCGTTCCAACGTTCACGCAATTCAGGAGTAAATCCCCCCAACCCGAAAAAGGGATTACGGCCTGCAGGAACTTCGAGCACCTTTGACACTTTAGCAGGACCTGAAACTTCTACCTTACTGGCTACAAGGTGCTGCATGGATTCTTCCATTTTCACCCATGGGCCGCCACTACCTGTCCATCCTGGACCAGAACCCAGCGTCAGCACAATGCCCAAACGCTCACACTCCTTTACAGCATGAACAAAATTCTCCTGCCACTCCTCGCTCAGGAATTTTACAGGGCCTAGAGGTATTCCCACATTCACTTCCAGAAAAAGTACGTGCTCTATTCCCACCTCTTTCATAGATTCAAGATCGGCGGTCATTTCACCTTTGTCCTGATTACCATCCATGAAATACCAATACACGCCCGGCTTAGCCGAGTTTGGAGGATTTTGAAATGCTGATCTTAATGCGTTATAGGATACATTTTCTTTGGTACACGAGGCAACTAAAATAATTAATGCCAGCAGAAGTAGATTTTTGCAGTTCATGTTGTTCTTTTTCAGTTTAACGCCAGAATATGACGTTTTAAATATATTTTTTATTCAACAAGTAGTTTTTTGCTATAGACATGACTTGAACCTTCAATTTTTATTATATAAATACCAGTATCCCAATTGCTAACATCAATTTCCAATTCTTTGGAAGAGTTATGGCTCATATAAATCTTTTGTCCACTCAGATTATAAACTTCAACGCTTGAGCATTTCGATACCTCAATACGAACGCTATTATTCGCTGGATTTGGGTAAACCTTTACAAAATCTGAATTCAATTTATTCTCACTCAAATCTGTAGTTGCGTCATTTGAATGAAAGTTGTAATTAAAACGTCTGTCGGGAGCTGATTCTCCATCAGTAAAGAATGCAGAAATATCATTTAGATGCTGTGGGTTGTCTACCCACTTGAAATAGAATTCGGGGGTCTCGTCAATCATATTCATTGCAGAAATCGGAATACCAATTTCCATTTCGCTTCCTCCACAGGCATAAGGTACAATGACTTCATTTCCCCATGATGCGCCTGTCCACTGCATCAAGGTAGTATGTGTTGACGAGTTTACATTTTTATTTATCAGATAATCATAACCTTCCCAACCGGTATCTTTGTTCCTGTCAGCATCAATAAATAACAACATCCAGTTCGGATCGTCTGAAGGACTTAAGTCCCTGACCGTTTTTACATAAAAATACAGGCTGTCGTTATCATATGCCACTTTGCTACTCATAATATCGTTTCTTCCTGTGGTATTGGTATATTCCAAACCTCCATATCCGTTATGTTTTCGATGACGGGTATCTCCTATAGCATCGCGGAACTCGTTTGTTAGCTGTTCCCAATCACTAAAATCCTTATCGATGTGTATGTTACTTATTTCTTTTTGAATAGTATTTGGACGAACTCCTTTATACCTTCTGATATTCTGCACCATCTGCATGTAATAGTTGTCGGTATATCCATCTTTCATAGGTTGAACACACCGGTTAAATTCAGCATTGTACTGGTCAACAAAATAATAAGAGCTGTTTCGACGCATAAACGGATTTACTAAGCCATCATGGTATTTTCCGGCAGTCCATTCATTCCAGTCGTTGATGTAAATAAATTCAGGATCCGATTGAATCGCTTCATCCCAACGTTCCTGAAAATAGATTCCGTAATTTTCCGGATTTTCGACGGTCTTGTTTAACCATGGCACATAAGCCGATTTTGGCATGTCATACTCATTAAGCTCGGGTTCGCCATTGGCACGGCTCCACGATTTGCCCACCAAAGAAGACGGATGTTGAGCGGGAGTTACTGCAGCCTGTTCTTTCATACCATTGTGTGTCGCGATCAAGTCATCGGGATTCATAGCTTTCACCCTGCTATCATCGAGGCCATAGCCAAAACTCCAGTTGTCCTCCGTACCAACAAATCGTTCTCCTGCCCACTCATAATACCCCCACCACATGTTTCGTTTCGAAAAAAAGTCTTTTACTTCCTGTGTATAATCGGAATAAAATTCTTCGGTATAATAGGGATCTCCATAATGTGGATTATTTGGATTACTAACTGCATCGGGGTCGTAATTGGGGTTTGGATTAGCATATCCACCACCAGTAGCATCCACAGTTGGTTTGGCATTGTAAAGCAGTAGTGGTTTGTCGTCCCAATAAAACCAAAGGTCCTTATATCGTTCGGTTCTGTAAAAACCATCGTAAAGATCCTGAACAACCGATATTACCGGTCCATTAAAAGCCCAGAAACAAAACTGTGGTACCTTATTTCCTTCAGCCTTTATCTTTTGCATCGTTGTAAAAAGCACTTCCCATTCGTCCCAATATCTTACGGCATTGGTCACATCCATTATCAGTACATCCACGCCTGCATTGGCAAGCATGGCCATATCTTTACGTATGACATATTCATCCTGACTGAGGAAATATCCCATTTCGGGTTCACCCCAATGGAAACTATTTGTCGCCCAAAGAGGATGGTTTGCATCGAATCGGGCACTGGGATCGGCCTTAAGGATTTTTGTTACATCCGCAGAATAAGGACTTGTGAAATTTGTATGGTGTCCTTGAGTATGCCAGGTAACATAAAAGATTCCAACAACACGTTTTTTATCTTCTTTAAGCTCACCAACATCATCATAATCCGGCATTTTCCTACCCAGAGCATCGGTTGCAACCCATGTATCTGCGTACAAATCTCTGTAGGGACTTTCAAATATGGCTGTATCGGCAGGATTGAATACTTCATCTAAAACATCATTATATTTTAAAGATACGCTATACAGCCTGAGCTTTGCATCTCTTTGTGCAATGGAAACATGACCTGATTCTTCAACTTCCATCCCAGAGAATCTGCCCATAACCTGCATGCTGGCATTATAAATAGTACCTGAAGTATATAGATCCTGACTTTTACCATCCAGGTCGATTCTTATGAAAGGAGATTCGTTATAAAAAACATAAATGCTTGTCCCGAAATCTTCAACTCGTAACGTTTTTCGATCAAAAAGGCTGTTGACACCATTTGGTTTCGGAACATAAATACGCGTAAAAGAAGTACCTCCGCCAGCCCCTTTATCTTCCCCCGAAAACTGAACAATCATTGAGTTGCCATCACTGCTTTGATAAAAAGCTATCCCTTCCCGGTTAAAACCAGGATCATGGTCGGGTTCCTGTATGCTTTCCGTGAGGCTTGCTATTCGAATAACAATACCTCCTCTGTTTGAACCATTTGAATAATCATAATTGGTCTCAAAAATATAAGGTTGGGTATATTTCTTTCTGGAACACATCACCCGTTTTTCAATCCATTTGAATTGTAGAGCACCAGTTGAAATATCACTTGCATTAAAAACCCTACTTTGTAAAGTATTCCATTTGTTATAAAAGGTAAATCGTTCCCATCCGGCAGTAGAATTGAATTCCTGACTGTATCTATTTTTATAATCTGTCACCGGGCGTTCGTCCCAGGGTTGTGCACCAGCCGATGAATATATTAATAGAGTAAAAAACAGTATTTTTTGTCTGAAGCTAAATTTTCTTCCCATATCAGATAGTCTAAAACATTAAGGATTAATCCGCTATATTCGTGATTATAAGTTTCAACGTGTTTTTTACTTTTACATTTCCATTTTTAGATGCTTTCACATCTTTTGGGATATGAATAATAACAGGAACAACTGTATTTAAAATGTATTCAATCTTATTCCCTATTTTTTCCCATTTTACAGTAATAACATTTCCATCGGGCAAGGGTACTTTCCCTTCCGTATAACTTAAATTACCTGTATGTAAGTTAAAATCAAACCTATTAATCTCTTTATCAAAAGTGGGATGCAAACCCAGAACATATCTGGATAATTGCCATGTAGGACATCCTGACCACTGATGACAATGCGACCAGCGAGTATCAAATACTTCAAGCCACGTTGTGCGGTTGTCTTGCAATGCCCAACCCCAGCTCTTGCGATACTGGTCAAGTACAAAATCCATCTCACCATTTTCAATCAACAATGGGAAAACATAATGAGCAAAATATGGAGTGATTAATTGAGGATTATTAGCATCGGGATCACTTAACCTTGGAGCATCCGGATTATTTGGGAAGCAATTTAGAATATGCTGCTTGATATAAGCAATACCTAGTTTGTATTGGCCTTTGGGTATAAAACCAGTCAACATTCCCAATACAGCGCGGTGATATCCAATTGTATTCCAATTATATTCGGGATTGGAATGTTTAGTAAAATACCTTGAAATTATAGAGGATATTTCCTTTTTATACTTTTCATATTTTAATGCTTCCTCCCTTTTATTCAATAATTTTGACCATTCCACCATTTCCTGCAAAGCAATATAGTAGTGTAAATTTAAAGACATGTCAGAAGAGCCCTCGTTTGGCACATACCCCCAGTCAACAAAAGGCCAACCTGCATCATTTGAAAGACCTTCCTTCGTTAAATGCACCTGAAAAGCGGCTATATTGTTTTGCGCATAAGAATATAAATCTTCGAGAATAGATTTATCACCCGTAAACCGGTAATAGTTCATGCAGGCGTGTACCCATTGTGCTGAAAATGTTGACAAAAAGGCTTCATTACCGGGACTCAAGCCTGCAACAAATCCATCTTTATTTGCACACTGGGCACTCTGAACCAATCCACGGCGACAAATTTCGACATCCGAAAAACCAGCGCTACCAATTGACAAACCAACAATACCAAAATCACCCAACCATTGTCCTCTTTCGCGAGTAGGATTGTCAACAAGGGCATCTTCGGCACACGACTTATAAGTTTCAATACCTGTTTGCCAAATCCTGTTTAATAATTCATCATTCGTCTGGAATTCACCCTCCGGATTATCGTAGTAAGACCGTACGATGAATTTTTCTTCAATAAAACTGATTTTTTCAGGTTGGGCTTTAATGTGGATTTCCACAAAACGTCCTCCTTTTGGAACAAGGGGGGAAAACTCCTGTCTGCCGCCTCTTGCCACAAAATGGTCTAAATTGTAAGAATCACTTAACGACAATGTTATCCATGGAGCAACCCTTCCATGACTTAAAAACTCGCTGTATGCAAATTCGACGATTGCTCCTTCAGGTAGGTCTAATATGAATTTTGGACGGGACAGTTGCACTTTCCCAAGATCATAACGCTTCCACACTCCTTGCGGAGGCAGCTTTTCACAGTTCAAATCTCGCAGAAAAAAACGTGCAGAAGGATTGTCTTTTTCATAACCGTATATCTCAGCTAATTTACCTTCTGCAATGGACTCCGGAAAAAGCTCAAGCGATTTAACTTCACTGATTTTTGATTTTGTTAAAGGGCCTATTTCCCGTTGAACTTCAACAGGTGCATCCCATGTAGTATCATCAAAATCAATATCTTTCCAGTTTTTTGGTATTTTTCTGGTATCTAACCATTCTACCCAACCCAACTGTGCGCTAATGCGAAACATTTGATTTGCATACCCTTCCAACTGTTTACATTTCCATGAAACAGGAATTTCCTTGTTTGCATTTAGAATCCTACAGTAAAAAAAAGGTTGAACAGTTTTTAGCATTCGGGTATCAACGCCATCGTAATGCACCTGTACTGCAAGTACATATCTGCCTTTTGGCAATTTAACCTTTTTTGATTGATATTCAGGGTACATCGGACTGTAACGATCAGGCCCCTCATAAATGTAATTTCCATCGAGCCAAATTACATACCAGGATGCTCCACATAATTGCATTTCGACTTCAGCCGATTCGTTCAATGTGAACGTTCCGCGAAAAGCCAAATGACTATCTTTTAAAGCCTTCCCCTCATCCTGCCACAACAGAGAAGCATCAGTAGTAATTTGAGCCTGACTGCTACAAAATAAACTGATAACACCAAAAACTATAAGTAGAATATTTCGATAAGATGTTCTCATTAACCTTGTTTTTAGCCTTATTTTTTCCAAATACAACGGTAATTAAATCTTCGATTCGGGGCAGTATCGCCTCCTGTACTGAGTGAGATGGGATCATCCAATCCTGCCGGATTATCGCTCCATTTAAAATCAAACGTGAACTGATTCCCAACAAGCCCCAATTGATCTCTGGGTATCTCAAGTTCTAACTGATTATTTACATAATTATATTTCAGAGTAGATTGTTTCTTCCAATCTTCTTCTTCCTGATTGTAGTACATCAACATCGTATTCATTTGGTCATCGACCACTTTATTCACGAGATAATCGTAACCAAACCATCCGGTTTCTGAATTATTATCTGCATCAATCAGCAAGAGCATCCAGTTTTCATCCCTGTGCGAAGTCAAAAGCTGACTGGTTTCAGCATAGAATGCTATATTTTTTTCGCTCACAGCAACCTTACTTGTTATAATATCATTTCGACCCGTTGTGTCGATATAATGTAATCCACCGTAACCGGGGTGGTCTCTATGGAATACATCGCCTTTAGTATCACGGTATTCAATTAAAATATCATTCCACTCATCAAATTCACCATCTATTTTCACTTTCCGGTATGCATGGTTAACAGGAATGGGTCGAACCCCTTTATATCGACGGATATTTTGAACCATCTGCATGTAATAGTTATCGGTATAACCGTCTTTCATTGGGTGAATACATCGATTAAACTCAGAGTTATACTGGTCAACGAAAATAAATGGGTTTTCCCTGCCTAGCCACGGCATGGTATTTCCTGTGATTTTATTGGTTATTCCCCCTTTATCATCAGGAGAATATTTTCCTGCGGTCCATTCGTTCCAGTCGTTTATGTAAAGAAATTCCGGAGCAGCTTCGATGGCTTCATCCCATCGTTCCTGGAAATAGATACCATACCCTTCCGGATTCTCAACTGTATCGCCCAACCATGGCACATAAGCTGATACAGGTAAATCATATTCATTCAACGCAGGTTGCCCATTTTCTCGCGACCATGATTTACCAACGCCCATATTCTCTTTGGTCATGGTTACCGGGTGTTGTGCTGCAGTGACTGCTGCCTGCTCTCTTTTACCATTATGCGTCGAAAGCAGTTCTTCAGGCTTAAGTGCTTTTACTTTTTCATCGGCCAGGCTATAGCCAAAACTCCAGTTATCTTCTGTTCCTACAAATCGTTCTCCACCCCATTCGTAATACCCCCACCACATGGTACGGAGCGTAAAAAATTCTTTTACTTCTTTGGTGTAATCCAGGTAAAACTCTTCGGCATAATCAGGATCTTTGTAATGAACATGTGCGGTATCTGTTTTTGCTAAAGGATCATAATTGGGATTGGGGTGTTTTATACCACCTCTATTAGCATCAAATGCAGGGCTTCCATTATAAAGTAAAAGTGGTTTTTCATCCCAGTAAAACCACAAATCCTTATATTTTTCTTCTTTATAAATTTTTTCATACAAGTCTTGAACTACCTTAATTACCGGTCCGTTAAAAGCCCAGAAACAGATTCTTGGCACTTTATTACCATCTGCCTTCATTTGCTGCATTACCTTACAAGTAACATCCCACTCGTCCCAGTAACGAACAGCATTTGTAACATCAAATATGATCACATCTACCCCGGCATCTGCCAGCATCGCCATGTCTTTGCGAATTACGTATTCATCCTGACTGAGAAAGTAGCCCATTTCCGGTTCTCCCCAATGGTAGGAATCTTCTGTCCACAAAGGGTGGCGTGCATCTAAACGTGCTTCTGGCGCTGCATTCAGAATTTTAGTAACGTCGGCATTATAGGGTTGGGCCATGTTGGCTTTATCCTGAGTGTGCCAGGTGATATAGAAAATACCGGTTACCCTGCGCTGGTCTTTTTTTACTGGACCAGCTTCATCAAAAGAAGGCATGGTTCGTCCCAAAGCATCTGTTGCTACCCATGTATCGGAATAGATGTCATGATAATTATTTTTTGCTATCTGTTTTACATCCTCATTTATTTTGGGCTGTGTATTGCAAGCTACTAATACTATGGCAATTACTGTAAAATATGTACTAAGGCTATTTTTTATCATTTTGCTATTCTTTTAAATTAAAATTTATTCTCTACAGTTGATTTTCTTTGTTTTTACTTAAAAGCAGATGCGATAATTAAACGACTTTACAGAATTATTTTTTTTCACACAATTATTTTCTCAACAACTTCTATTCTTGTTTATAATTCAAGGCAAATTCAATCGCTGCTTCCAGATTAATTGCACTTTCCCATGGGCGATAGCGTGTTCCTTTGGGTTTTTCGTCTGCATAATATTCAACCCACGCTCCTGTTTGATCGAGCACAGATAACATTTTTGTGTATATCTCTTCGCTTAATGGGTGATTGAGTGCGGTTAGATTATACAGAAGCAGACCATAGTCATACCCAACCGTAACATTACCATCAGGACGAGAAGGAAATTTACCGGCAGTATTGTAAAGCGTTACTATTTTATCTACCATAGCAAAGATCTCTTTTGCTTCAAACAAATCAGCCTGAATATAAAGCGGAACAAGGCTTACAAATTGTATATTGAAACGACTGGCCTTAACTGCTCCCAAAGTTTTGTTGGCAAAACAGAAAGAACACAGGTAACGGTTGTTTTCATTTTTTTGAGTCCACCCAAAGAATCTGCATAATTCGCCCTCCATCGATTCACATACACCATGACGGAATTGCGGGAGTTCAAGGCCTTCAATTCGTTCAGGATTATTGGCATATAAAACGCCATCAACAATGAAATTACGGCGAAATTTATCTTCGGTACTTTCTATGATCAACTTGTTTTCCTTGAGTTTTTCTTTTTCCCACAAACCATTTTTTTCTACCCATTGGATGAGTCTATTACCAGAGGTAATGAACAGCAAAGTTGCTTCTGCAGATCCATCGTTTAGTGCATAGCGAGGCAATACTGCTCCGGCAACATAAGTTTCGTCGCCATTAAATGGCAACATGCTTTTAACCAGATTTTTAGTCTGACAATTCCATGCCCATTCGAGCATCGGAAAAATTTCTTTTAAGTATGCTTCGTCCTTACTATGATCAAGATAGTTGAACGCCTGGAGAATAAAATACCCGGTAATTTCCACTTCATCATTTTCGTGTATATGAAATACATCAATACCTAACCCCTGAGCATTTTTAATAACTCCCTGCTTTTGCCATACTTCCCAATAGAAATTGAGAATTTGTTTAGCTTCCCTGATGTAACCAAGCTTCAGCAAACAGCGCGATACTCCATACTGATCGCGTACATAGCCAAGATGATAATTATGACCGGCCAGCACACCACCCTCTGATGCCTGTTGAGTTTTTAAATTAATCGTTACATCATCAATTGTATGCAGCAATTTTTCACGCTGAGGCAAATCGACAGGTAACAGCTTCTTAAAATCTAAGCGACGGTCTGTAAATTGCTTCCACCATGTTTTTGATTCTGCCAATATTTCATTGGTTGATTCAGCAAATACGGTCTGGCTGTTAATTATGCAATCTGGATATTCAGGGCCACCAATAAAAAAAAGTGTTCCTTTTCCCGGCTCACAAACAATTCTATTGCTTTGTTTTGAAATGGAAACAGTTCCTTTTGAGGCTATCTGTAAATATTGTCGGAATGGCATGGGGTAGTCGTTGTATATAGCCTTCCCTCGTGGTAATTCAATTAGTATGGCACTATTAATTCCATGCTTTTTTGTTACTTTTTCATTTGGAATAAATGTTACGTCAGAAGATACAGATAAGGAAAAGGTTACCTGCTTTGAAAAATCAAATTTCCTGATTAAAACCAGCTTTTCCGTATCAATAAAATCGATAATTGTCCCTACTTTATCGCCACCTTTTTCTATTGTATGTGTCCAAATAGCTGTACCGGTTTCACGCTGAGAGCTAACCTTCAAAGTCGTATCGTTTAATATCATCTCCAAAACAGATGGAGAGCTATACGGAGCGCCAAAAAGCTGGATAATGTCGGCTTTTCTAAAATAAGCCGCTAATTTTCCATTGCCAATACAATAAATATTATCGACAGCAAGATGAACCGTTTTTTGAGCTTTTGTTTCCACAAAAAGCATTATCAGCATTATACCTAAAAAGATACTTTTCATAATCGAATTATGTGAAATTTCACTATTAACATCTTATCATTTTCAAACCAGTAGCTTCGTGCTTATAGTGATTGCTATTATTTGCTTTTGTAAACAAAGTTGAAACGACCTCCGGGTGCCGTATCTCCGTTTATATAAAAGTCCATAATGTTTCCGTTCTCCTGCATATTGTCGTTCCATTTGAATTCGATATCGACGCTCTTATTTTTTAGATTCAGCACATCCCTCGGAATTTCTAATTCCAGTTTGTTTCCGTTAAGTGCATAATTTGTTTCTGCAACTTTTTCCCATTCCCAGCGGTTTTCAACGTTTCGTTCCACTTTTACTTTATTATCCGGGCTTACTCGGTTAAAAATGAAATCATACCCATTCCATCCGGTTTCTTTGTTTCTGTCGCTGTCAATAAACAACATCATCCAGTTTCTGTCTGTAGAAGAAGTGAGTTTATTGGTTGTCTCAACATAGAAATAAAGCTTAACTGAATCGCGTGCCACCTTTGCACCAACAATATCATTTCGCCCTGAATTATTAACATAATACTGATTGTATGTTCCCCAATGGTCGCGATGAAATGTATTTCCTTTATAATGTTTATAATATGGCAAGACATCATCCCATTGTCCGGACTTTCCTATTTTTATACTCTTTGACGGAGAAGCTTTTTCTGGCTCCACCATACCTTTAAATTTTCTGACATTATCAATCAATTGCAGATAGTATACATCGCCTTTGTCGCCCCAGCCTTTGTTAGGTTCTATATCACGGCTACGATCCCAGTCGAACTGATCCACAAATGAAAACGGATCGCCTGTCCAACTGTGTTTTGGCAACCATTGTCCTGCAATAAACTCATTCCATCCTGTTATAAATACCAGCTCAGGATCGAGTTCAAAGGCTCTGTCCCATTGTTCCTGAAAATTCCATCCGTATAAATAGCCGTCAACTCTTGGGTCGAAACCATTCTTTTTACTAAAGCTACGGCCTTGTGCGCCGGGTAGATTAAATGCTGAACAATGCCCATTGGTTGCAGGGCTGGCATTTTGTGCTACTCCAACAGCAACTTCCTCAAATTTTCCATTCTCGATTTCCACGTACCCATGCTGAGGATAATTCTCAAGCCAGCCCCATTGATTATCCAGAAACGGGCCGTTCACATAATCGGGTTGTCCCGGACGAAAAGTGAAAAATTCTGCTATTTCCTCGTCTTCACCTGATTCTGTGAGGTTATCAGGATATGCCATAATGCATGGTTTCCCTTTCCAATAAAACCAAAGGTTTTCGTAGCGGTTTGGTTGATACAAATCCTGATATAGCTGGCGCAAAGAAACCAGGCTGTTCGGGACTGGCCCAAATGGCAACATAAATGCGATCTTCGGTACATTTACACCGTCTTTTTGAGCCTGATCCCAGGTTTTCAACAAGGCTTCATAAGACTCCTTCCAGGTAAGGCTACCATTGGTACAGTCGAAAAATACGGCATCGACTCCTGCATCTGCCAACCATTCTGCATGTTTGCGCAATACCCATGGATCCGTTGTTTTGTAATATCCCAGCAAAGGTTGTTCCCAGTAAAATAGGCCTGGCTTTTTTTCGCCCCATGCAGGATGATTGTAATCCTTCATGGCTTCAGGATACTCCCTGATAATTTCTGTAATGTTTTTTATTGGATACGTTGTATCATTGCTTTGCTGATGCCAGGTCCAATAAAACATGGCAACGTATTTATTCTTCTTCTTTTGCCCAGCTGTGCTATAATCAACAACTTTCCGCTCCAAAGCATCTGTTGCTGCCCACTGATCGCTGTTGATCCTCCGCTCCTGTGACCTTATAGCAGCTGTCGACAAAAGAACAACTATGCTGAGCAGAAAAAACTTAATGAATCTAAAGTCCATAGTTAATTGATTTTATTTCTACCGGCCCAAACAATCCTGAAGGTTGTAAAGGACTTTCGGCATTATATGGAAGATGCGGTGCCCATGTTTGGCGCTCTTCTACAGGAAGTTTCATATCCCCTATTATTCTATTAACCCAGGTATTTACAACTTCAATCTTCAATTTATTTTCACCGTCTTTCACAAAATCTGTTATATCCAAACGATAGGGATCTGTCCACACCCCACCTGCAAATTTGCCATTTACCGTTACTTTTGCCATAGCGGTTAAAGCTCCAAGATCAATTATAATCTTTTCATTTCCCGGCAATTTATCAAGTTGAAAAGTGTTGTTATAAAAGGCAGTTCCTGAGTAGTACTTGATGCGTTCATCATCAGAACTTGTCCAGTCGGTTAGTGTTTCTAAAATAATAGCTTCTTCCGGACCTCTTTGGACCGGATCGAAATTGACGGTCCATGGTGTTTTGAAATCGGCTATTAGTTCCGCGTTTGGATAGTTCCCTTCTATGTCTGAAACTTTTGCTTTGCCTGCTGTTTTGCTGAATACGACAAACACACTTTCGAAAGGCTCAAGTTTTAAGGTAACGGCTGTAACTTCTCCTTTTTGTTCGTAAGCCGTTAGATCACGAATATATCCTGTTGTTGCCTCCCAAAGTTCAGGTAGCTTTCCTGTAACCCTGAATTCCGGTGTGATTATTTGCTCCTCATCGGTTTGATTCGAAACAAAATAGATTTCGCCATTACCTAATGTCCGGTGACCGTAATGGATCGTATTATCTTCGGGTACTTTGCAATCAGGCACACAGTTGATGAGGACAAGCGCCTCTTTCATATCCATGCCGTTTAGTATCATTCCTTTTCCGTATTTGCCCGATTTCACGTTTTCGCCATCCACATTCCCCCATAATTCGGCAGCCATAGCCTGAACTCGTTGGTCGGCTTCCGGCTGATTTTGCAAACTGGGTGAACGGCTTGGTGGGGGTCCCAAAACAACAGCACCATCGTTGACTAATTGTTTTATTTTTGCCAATAATTCCGGACGCATGGTTTCCAGTTGAGGAAGCACCATTACACGGTACTGCGTTCCATGGGGCAAGGTAATCAGACCATCTTTAATGGTCATGTATTTTTCAATCACCTCCGCATTCATGTAATCGAACTGGTACCCCACAGGAAGAGCAGGATCTGCAACACCAGTCATTTTGGGGGTATCTTCTCCAATAAAATAAGCCACATCGGCAACATTCAATCCCTGCTGAAGCATGTAATTGGTACGTTTCAGGTATTGGGTATACACATCCATCTGTGAAAACCAGGTGTTTTTACGGTTGAAAGGATTACCGAAACCGGCATTTATACCCGGATTTTTATCTTTATAGGGTTGATGGATATAAACATGTAATAAGGTGGCGTTGATCCCTTCTGCAAAAAAGCGGTCGCCCCGTTGTTTGATACTTGCCGGATAACGACTAAATGCCCTTCCTCCGCATGTGTTTGATTCTGCCCATATTTTTGCTTTACCATAGATATGTCCGCAGGAAGTTGCTGCACGGTTTTCTATGTCGCCCAAAGAACCTTCGCTCCAGAACTCACCACCAATTTCGTCCGACTGTCCGCCATACATCAAAAATTCGCCGGGGAATCCCCAGTGTCCGTAATTTTCTAACCAGGTTGTTAATCCATGTTCGTGACTTATATCTCTTAAGCCTCCCACATAATCGTAAGCTATTTTGTTGGCAACCAAGCGACGCATGTCCCACAAAAAGCGGTCGGACGCCTGCTGACTGCTGACTACCATGCCCTGATAAACGGGAAGATATGGAAGTGGATCGTAGCCGTAAACTTTTGTAAATTCCTCTATAAATCCTTCTGTAAAATTCTGTCCTCCCTGTTCGTAGCTATCTTGAACTACCACTTTAAAACATTTTCTATCAGCCTCGGGTATACGTCTGAGTATTTCACCCATATGACCATCGAAATGCAAAGCTGCGTGTTCCTTACTCATTTTATCCACCTCGTAACCCGTTGCTTCGGGGGAAGCAGGCGAGTTCTTTGTTCCAGTCGGGGTCATGCCTGTTCTGAGAATAATCCAATCGCCTTCAGGCACTTCCCAATTAAGCGTTCCATCAACCATCATATTTTCAGAAATATCTAACACTTCTGAGGGATCGATTAGCAGTTCAGGGTCATCCACTTCTGCTTGTTGTTGCCACTGATAATCGTACCAAGATGGCAGTGGAGTATGATACATTTTTGCAAAAGTCTTTTGTGCATAATTCTCCACACGTGGCGCCGCAGACAGTTTAACTTCTGCTATTCCTCCATTTTTATTTGCCTGAGGAAAAGTCCAGCCCGATGGAGTTTCATCTTTAAATTTCAAACGAAAGCTTTTGGCAGTAACAGCAGGAAAAGAAATTAGTACCGGAGCATAGGGGTTAAATCCCACGCTGATGCCATCATTTACCCGGTTAAGTGTAAATTCTTTAACTGTGAGATACTTGCCCTGCTCGTTTTTTGCCTGTAAAAGCACATTAGAATATATAGAACTTTCAGTGCTTTTAATAGAAAGGCTACGTGCTGTGAATGCTTTATCGGCCTCAAAATTTAGTATAAAAGAATCTCCTTTGGGAAAAGTGATTCCTGTCTTTGTGTCGCCGTCGCATATACGATTTAGATTTCTTACTTTTGGGAAGGAAAAAATGTTTCCATTTTCGTGAGTTAACACCAAATCATTTTCTTTTGGCGCAGGAAAAGCAATTACTTTTACATCCTGAAACAATTCAATGGGCTTGTCTAATTTTTGAGAAAATTTTACCGGTCCTTTTACTTTTGTCTCAGATGTAGTAAGATAACGCATGGCATTTTCGGCTTTTACCCAGGGACCGCCCGACTGGCTCCATCCTGGAGAGTTGAAAATACCGATTTCTATATTCAGTTCGGTGGCGGTTTTAAGGGCAAGGTGCAATATTTCCCACCACTCTTCGCTAAGCATTTTCACTTTTCCATAAGGCACATCATCCAAACCAATATTACCAATAAAGGCACGGTTGATACCCGCCTCTTTCATAGCATGCAGGTCTTTCACCACACCGTCTTTCGATATATTATCCGAAATCCAGTACCAGTAAACAGCGGTTTGCATACTATCGGCAGGAGTGATAAATCCTTCTGCAAGTTTTTCTCTTTTTTTATCCGGTTCTTGATTTTGATCGCACGAATTAAATGCAAATATCAGGCTTGCAATGATTGAAATCAGGACTACTCCTGCTGTTTTACTTTTCTTATTCATATGTTTTTTCTCCACTAAGTTCATTCTTTATATAAGATGTTCTGTACTACATACAGTTAGTCATAATTCTCTTTTTCTACTAAATCTTTGGGAAAATCACCATGAGATTTGTAAGCATCGATATAAGATTTCATAAATTGATAATACAAATCTCCATGCCCGCCTTTCATAGGTTCAATATCACGACTGGCTTCCCTGGAATAGTCGTCAACAAAACGGGTTGCTCCATTTTCATCTACAAACCTTTGCGCCATCCATTCGTTCCACCACGTAATAGTGACAACTTTTGGTCTTACGGAAAATGCTCTTCGCCATTGTTCCTGAAAAGTTTTGCCTCCTCTTCTTGTTGTTGCTGTTTCATAACTCATATAAGTTTCCTGATGAGCAATGGATACAGAAATTTGCTCTGCCTCATTTTCATTCATTGACACGTTTTGAGGTTCATCCTGAAGAAATGACCACTCCCTGGGAGCTAAAGTATTCTGTAAACCCCACATTTTCCGGCACGTAAAGTTATTTGAAAGCGACTGGTCGTTAGCGTCAATGGGATCTTCTGTGGTAATTAAAAAAGGCTTACCCGACCAATACACAAACAACTCATCGTATTTTGACGATTTATAAAACAGATCATATATCTTTAAACCGTTGGACGACCTGTCATCAGCACCATTCTGACACCAAAAAACAATAGCCGGAGTATCCTCTCCTTCTTGTCGTAATTCCAATGCAGTATTACACAACACCTCTGCATCTTCCAAAAGCATAGAAGCCAGTCCATTCGTAAAATCAAGAATAATAAAATCAACTTTTGCTCTCTGAAGTTGACGTAAGTGTGTTCTTATTACATTAACATTGTCAGAATTATAATACCCCAAAGCTGGCTCGGCCCAATAATGAAAATCGTGAACCGGACCCCATTGAGGATCATTCGAATTTTTCTTTAATATTTCAGTTATATTATAGATTGATGGTCGGTAAACATTATTAAACCAGACGCTGTAACAGATACTTACGACATCATTCATCTGTGTTACATCAAGTCCCTTAACTTTTTCTTGCCCTGTATCTGTATTGACAGGAATATCAGACAAGCCGGATATTTTACTTTCTGATGAGTTGCAGCTACAAACCGATATAAATAAAAGAGAGATAACAAACCTGATTCTCAATATTAGAAAAGAGAACAAGAAATCCGTTTTGTAGGCATATATTCTCCAACTTGATTGGAAGATTTTAATAGCTATCATATTTTTACACAATTCATATTAATCTATTCACAAATTAATCAGCAAATATTCCGTTTAAAGCTATCTATTTAACAATCACAACCTCAACCCCCTCCGGAGCTTTATAAGTGGTTTTAACTTTTCCATCAGCCGTTTTCTGATGCTCTATTTCAATAATCCCATATGGTGTAGGAAAAGTTCCTCTTACCCACTGAAGATCACCTAAATGAGGATTAAGGTTTACTTTCTTACAGCCAGGCTCCAGTACATTTACTCCCAATACATATTGCGATAACCAAGCTGTAGGACCTGATGCCCAACCATGGCAAAAACTATGACGTAATCCTACGTAACAATAATCGCCATATTTTTTGTGAACATCTACCTTGTCGGCTTTGGGAAGTTCATCGATTCGTCCGGCATTAATGGTCCAGTCCATGTTGAAATCTTCCCAAAACGAAGTGGCTCCCAAATCGAGCATGGCTCCCCAGTATTCACTAATAAACGACATGGCATCCTTGTAATTCCCTGCCTTCGCCATTGCATTCAGCACATAGTAACCGTAAAAAGTTGATATGTCTTTTACACCGTCGACTGTCAATAATTCATCATTCACCGTTTTTGCATCTGCTAAACCGGCAAGTACCATTAAAGCGCCAGGCGATTTCCTCTTTGGCAGTTCCGGAGTATGCTTGTTTAATTTTTTAATTGTGTTTTGATAATGAACTGCTTTCTCGTTTTCACCCAAAATTTTAGCCATTTCTTTTCCAGCGTCAAAAGTCATTACCATCATGGATTGTAATCCGGCATGAATAGCAATAGGATCTTCACTCGTTGGCCAATCTAAAAAACGATTGCCATCCAGCATTTCTTTCCCATTTTTATCAATTTTACTCTCCAGTTTCGAAAGCAATTCAAAAATGTAGTTCTGATGTTTTTTCAAGTAATTTAAATCGCCAGTGTTCAAATAGTATTGGTGCTGTATCAATAACCACCACATGGAATAAGAACTAATTCCATTCATCCACTCATCTGACGGTGTTATTTCGGCAATAAAATCCAATGATTTTGGGATCACTTGGTTAGCTCCAAATACTGATAAAATTGTCATAACTTCAGGATGCATATCGCCTACCCATACCAAACGATCACGTTTAATTCCATCCCACAGGTATTTTTGCATATTCAGATGAACCGTGTAGGCACCCGTTTCCCATATTCTATTTAAGCGTTCATTATTCGATCTAAAAGAACCAAGATATGGTATATCGCGCATAACCGAAATCGCATTTACTTCCCTTAAGTGAAGGGCGATATCATTATCGATTAGATCGATTCTTACAAAGCGAAAACCGGTATTGCCTATTTCCAATTTTCCACACCATGGTAATTTTATATTCCAATCACGAATCGCATGATCGTTGGTTGCACTAGTTGTATCAGTAATTTCAGCCATTGCTTCAGAAACCGATTCTCCAAAACGAATACGTACGTTTACAGGTTTATTCCCGGGCCACATGCCGGTAACAATTTCCAATCCACCGTGCAACTCTTTTCCAAAATCGAGTAATATGGAAGCTTGTTTCGTAGAATTTTTCATCAGGCATAAATCGGTATTTACCGTTGATGCCTGGTGTTTGCCTTCCCTCAACAAACGTTCAGCATTGATAATCTCAGCATCATCCGATTGCCACACAATTTGTTGGGGGGCAATATATGTTCGTTCGATCTTTCCTGTATATTTTTCGCTTTGTTGTTGCCCGACACAACTAAATCCAATTGCCAGAAAAGCCACAACAAAGCATATTCCTCTTTTTATTTTCATTCTTACATATATTTTTCGAATCATTTTTTACTGGAAACTCTTTACAATTCGCAACATTTTCATGATTCTCTAATTGATCCGGATCTGTTTATTATTTGATATTCAGTTTCATTGTTGAGAATTGTTCTTCAGATGTAATTCATAAATTTTCTTTCGGATTTCAGAAAGAGAACCGACAATGATAAAATATTCATATTCGTATACACTATTTTTATTAAGTATTTCCTTTTTCACTGGAGCTATGTAAGAAGTGGAACTATCAGTGTGTTCACCCCCGGGTTGCCCAGCCATACCAGCCAGAAAGTTTGTGCAATTGGGTGAATACACGGCCATCCCCCACTTATTTTTGTCTACAAAGGCCATCCAGTTTTCTGTTACCTTATTGTCACTGTATCGTCCCCAAAAACCGTCTTCAAGATGTTCGACAGTGGGATTGGCCATAGGGGCTCCAGTAAACGGAGCCTCACCAAAATAAGAATACAAATTATCGAGGGCCGAAATTGGATAAACTGCAGGCAATTCCTGATCATTTACAATACCTTCGCCATATATTGTATCGGTACGGTGACAGCTTAGCTTATTTCGAACTTTCAGTACATTTCCTTTAAGCGTAGTCCACTGTTCCATTTCAGCCTCAACCGGGTGGTTATTCATATCCCACTGCATAGGGATACATTTTACATACATCTCATTGTCCGATTTTTGAAAGTCAAGAATTTCGGCTCGGTTTCGAAAAGCATCTCCTACCTGTATGGGATTCCAACTCCACGGTGACCAGCTTGGTGATTGTCCTTCTTCCTGTCGATTAACGCTTTTTCCGGCGTAGTATGATTGTTGGATGAATCGCCCTTCGTCATAAATATTGACAATGCTTCGATCTTTCCCCGATAACGACAAATATGAAATGGCACCTCCTCGCGTTAAATCGAGCTTAAGCGTCAGAATTCCATTATCAATTACCGAGTTACTGCTCTCAACATGCTCCAAAGCTTGCTGATCATTCTGGCACTGGGCAAACATAAACAACTGAAAACTCAAGTAAATAATGCCAATGCATCTTTTTACATTAAAACCAGATCTCTTTTGATTCCCTGAAAATATATTGTTCATTTTATTGTAATTCATGAGGACAGTACAACGTTATCGATTATTAGTTCTCACTGGATAAGTACCTTGCTGTTTAGGCTATGTAGAAATAATTTCAAGGAAATTATCCTTAAAAAAATGCCACATCAAATCACTATTGTTTGTACATTTTAACAATAAACTGAAATGAAAGAAAAGCAGCCCTGAGGACTGCATTTTCTAACTTTCAGAATTAACTAACTAAACTATGCACCTACCAACCAGGGTTTTGCCAAGTGTTCCCCGTAAATGATTCCATTTTTGACACTTCTGATTGATTTATCGGATACAATAAGTATTTATCAGAATTTGTATTACGATCCTCTAACTTTATACGAGTATAAGTATAGCCATTATTGTCTTTGACGATCTTCATTCCTGTTACAAAACCATCTGTTTGGTCAAGAATTTTCCAACGTCGAACATCAAAGAAACGGTGTTCTTCAAAAGCCATCTCCACTTGACGTTCATTGCGATAACGCACTTCAAAATCTTCTTTTGACAAACCTGCAGGTAATGCCGGCATACCAACACGTTCGCGTATTGTATTTACAGCATCGCGAGCCGACATAGTTCCCACCACAGCGTCAGGTCCTGCCGACTGATAAGCAGCTTCAGCAAAATTCAGGTAAAGCTCCCCAAGACGGAATATTTTCATTAGTCCGTCAGCATCAACATTTGATCCAGACTTATAGTTATTAAACTTGCGCAGATAATAACCGGTTCGCGTATTTCTTGTTTCCGAAACACGATCAGATATTTCGCAATTTCCACCAACAAAAGTTTCAACTGGTGTTGCTGCAGGCGGAGGAGTAAAACTCTCTATTCTAAAATTTCTAATTGTAATTTCATAATCCGGTCCGCCAGTGATATCAAATCTCAAGAAGTGATCTTGAGGTTGAGCACCGCCATTAGCATTAACACCAAATCCCCAGGTATTAATCGCCATGGTAAGATCGTATTCAAAACGTGTCCATTCAGAGGCTTGTTCTATTAGTATATTCTGTCCTGTTTCAACACCTCCTTGTGGACCACCAGCCACACAAAAGAAAAATTCTGAGTCAGTAATCGTTTTATTGCTTTTATATTCAAAGGAAATAACTCGGTTTTCACCAGGGCTTAAAGGTCGGGTCAAAGTTGAAGTATGTATCCATGGATCCCCACCTGTTGTAGCAAGAGTTACTTCCTCTCCATTTTCTGTCATGGAAACGTTATTAACGACAGAGGGCAAAAAGCTAAGCGGAAATAAATCTTTCTCCACATTACCGGAAGTAAGTGAACGAGGAGAGTTGTTGTAATAAATCGACGCGTAAAAGCGTGGATCTCTTCCCTCGTAGGGGTTCGCTGGATCGTATCCTGATTCTGAATTTATAATCGGCTGCAGATGATTCGCATCAGAATACCCCAAGACCGGCATTTCACCGGTAGCTTTCATTCCATATGCATCAACCAGTTCCTGAGAAGGACCTGCACCTGCTTTTTCCATACCTTCAGTAATTGGTGTTCCTGCCCATTTCCAAACATTAGTTCTCGCTGCTGTAGTTTCGAAAATCGTTTCTTTATCAACCGAGCGGCTGGGATCGGCACGATTTATGAAATAATAGGCATAGGCATTTTGTGCAACATCGGCAGCTGGAGTAATGTCGAAAAGCTGGAATCCTTGAGCAAGACACGCATCAAGTGCTTCCTTGGTAATTTCGGTCGCTTTTACCCATGTATATTTACTGCCACCAGTAGACCAAAGAGGACTAGCTGCATACAAGGCAGCCTGTGACTTCACGGCATAAGCAAAAGCGCGGGTTACATGACTACGCTCATTATCGCTAATGTTCCAGCGAAATCCAACGGTAGATTTTCCACTTTCAGGAATGGCTAAAGCTGCATCGCAATCAGAAATAATAAAATCAACACATTCTTCGAATGTAGCCCGAGTATCTTGCGAAAAATCATAGGTAACTTCGTAAGGAGCTGTAATAATCGGTACTCCACCATAACGTTTTACCAATTGGAGGTAATAATAAGCCCTCAAAACAAGGACTTCTCCTATCCAACCATTCTTTTCATCCTCATCAATACTTGCTGTTGCGATGGCTGGATCGTTAATGCTCTCCAGAAAAGTATTACACTTGCGTACTCCTGTGAAATAATGAGCCCAGACATTCAAATTTGCAGTAAGCGGGTTGTTCGACGAAGATGTGCTGTTATTATACCAATCATTCACAACGCCGCTTACTCCGTCGCTCGCGTCATGCGCCTCATCACTGAATGAAGCCAAGGGAGTATTTCCATAGGTAAATCCAACTTGAGGAATATAGTTACTACATTGGTTAAAGTAGTTTCTGGAAGTATTGTATTCACTGAAAATATCTTCCAGGGTCAATCGTCCATCTGACGGTAGTTCAAGGTCTGCACACGAAACAAGCCCCACTGTCACAACGATAATCATAAATATTTTATAAATATATTTTTTCATGTTATAGCTGTTTAAAAGTTTAGATTAAGACCGATATTATATACTCGATAAGGCTGGAAGGTATCCATCCTACCAATCTCAGGATCAATATTTTCACTTCGCATATTATCTATAGTAAATAAATTCTGGACATTAAATGAAATTCGAATTCGCTCCGAACTGCTTTTCGAAGAAATATCTATTGGCAAGCTATAGGCAAGCTCCACGTTCCGCAAACGCAAGAATGAACGATCCATAAGGAAATAGTCGCTGTTAACATGGTTAGTAGATGGAGACATTGATAATGCCGGGTATGTGATATTTTCACCAGCCGCATAGCGCTCCGGTGTCCATGCATTTAAATGAATATCGTTGTATTGCCCCTGGCTACCATTTTCGTATGCACCAACACCACTAATAAATTGAGAAGTGTTTCTTACTCCGTGAAAAAGATATGATAGTTCCAGATTTTTCCAATTAACACCACCATTTAAGCTATATTCCTGCTCCGGTAAACGCGAATATCCCATGGGTGCATGATCCTTTTCATCAATAACCTGATCATTGTTTAAGTCCTGGTAGATTAAATCTCCCACACGTGGTGTTCCAAAAGCATAAGTTAAACCGGAGCTGGCCAATTCCTCAACAGAATTAAACATTCCATTTCCATTACTCATATCAACCATATAACCCCACAACTGCCCCACATGGTATCCTTCAGTTCGATAGATATATGCGTAATCGTCTGAGTACGGCGATTCGCCAATATCTATTACCTTATTTCTTGCATTGATAAAACTAAAGTTGGCATATGCCGATAAATCTTGTGAGAATTGTTTGTTGAAACCAAGAGATAGTTCATACCCTTTGTTTTCCATAACTCCGGCATTTAATTTTGGATAATATCCAAGTGGAACACCTTGATATTCTGGAATGGTATAAGAACTGTTAATCAACATGTTATCCACATTATCAGTAAAATACTCAAAACCAAGAGTAAACATATTAAACAAGCCAAGGTCTACTCCAAAATTTAGCTTCTCTATTTTTTCCGCTGATAGCTTAGGGTTCCCTTTTTCCAATTCCTTTCCACTTGAACGAATATTATCTAAATAGAGAAGACGGGCACCACCAATTTGATCGTTTGCAGTTATACCATAGGAAGCACGAAATTTGAGTAAACTTATAAAATCAACATCGAAAAAATCTTCTTTCGATGCAATCCATGCTGCAGAAATTGCAGGAGTAGTGATATAACGATAGTCCTCATGAAACTGTTCTGAACCAGAATAAGCAATATCTCCCTTCAGGAAATAGCGATCCTTAAACCCGTAAAGGGCGCTTACTCCAAAATTTTGACGCTTATATGGAAGGATACTATTACTGCTCCCTGTATTCTCCTTCTCCTGAACTAAATAGTAAGTACGAGCTATAGCATCAATACTGTGATCTCCAAATCGTCTTTCATAAGCCAGATTACCCATTATATTAAAATTGTAGAAGAATGTTGATCCCTTACTATAGGTTAAAGGAGTATTTTCCCAGGTTTTGTATTTGGTAAAATTATCAAGTACCGAATAGTCATTACCCCGAATTACTCTTTGGAAATCCTGAGTTGTGTTGGTTTGATTCCTCATATAGGTTTGATAAGCAATTGAACCACTTGCAGATAATCCTTTTGTTAAGAAACTTAGGTCGATATTTAGTCCTGCCTGCGCAATTGCATTGGTTTCAATTAGTTCAACATAACCAGAACGATTTAACAATCCGTAAATTGGTTTATCCACTCCATCAACGGTAACCACCTGGTTGCTCATCTCAGGATTATCTTCAATTTCGGGAGAAAGTGGACCATACATAGTAGACGGCAGGTTAAATATTTGGCTATAAGCGTCCCAGTTTAAACCGGCCCCGGTAAGTTTTTCGCGTTTTACACTACCGGCAAGTCGCATAAAACCTGATACATACTCATTAAATTTAATGTCCATGTTAGAGCGAAGATTTACAACATTTACGCGTGGATTTGGCGAATAATCCCGTTCCGGTTCATCTTCCGTTATTAACGATTGCCCCTGGTTTATAAAATCTACCCTGGAGAAATATTTAAATTTTTCTGAACCACCGCTTACATTAACACCCACTCGTTGTCTCATTACAATATCTTTTACAGACATATTGTACCAGTTATTGTCAGGGTATCCCATATCATCTCCGGCGCGAAACTGATTAATTTCATCTTGTGTAAACTGCGAATAGCTTCCCAATCCATCTCGTTCGCCGGCTTCGTTTCGTAATTCGGCATAACGGGCAGAATTTACGAAGGATGGTCTTTTCGTCATTTCCTGAAAAGAAAAGTCAGCATAAGCCTCTACTTTTTTCTTTCCATTATATCCTTCTTTGGTGGTAATAACTATTGCCCCGTTGGCTCCCTCTATTCCATAAATAGCAATTGCCGAAGCATCTTTAAGAACAGATACATTCTCTATTTCTTTAGGTGAAATAAATTCGTAATACTGTGTTGGGCAAACCACTCCATCGAGAATAATGAGAGGCTTAGTTCCGTTTACGGTCGATACTCCCCGAATAGCTTTACTTGTATTATTATAGCCTGAAAAGGTAAATTCAGCGAGGTTTGAGATTGTTGTTAAGCCGGGTAAACGTCCTGCCAATGTTTCGGAAAGGATATTTGTTGGGCTTTTATCTAACTCTGCACCACTAACAGAGGAAACTGAACCGGTTAAAGACTCGCGTGAAAAGGAATTGTAACCCATATTTACCACACCTCCCATTTCATGCGCATCAAATTGCAGTGCAATTTTCTCTTTTTTGTTAATTTGCTCTATAGGAATTCGAGCGTCTAGAAATCCAATTGCTCTTACGGTTACAAAAGTGCTCCCATCGTTTACTACAATTTGGTAGCTCCCATCTGTGGAAGTAACATATTGATTGTTGCCAAATTCAGAAACAAGTACAGCACCTGATATCGGCTGTCCATATTCGTTAACCACAAGCATGTCTGAGACAGAATTACCTTGTGCGTATAGGTTTACACAAATCAACATAAGAACAATGTTGATGGCTATATATTTGATATATTTATTTATAATCATAATTATGAAATTTAATTTTACCATCCTGGGTTTTGCCATGACTGACCGGTTACCGACTCAAGCAGGGATGCTTCAGACAAAGGAAGTGGAAGAACCAGGTCTTTGTTTTGCCAGCCACCTCGCGGATTACTCGAAACATTACGTCGGGTGTAAGTAAAGCTACCATCGCCATTCTTTGTAACTACCATGGCTGTAAACCATTTACACGTTTCGCTCAAATCTCCGCTTGGTTCCTGCCAACGACGCAGGTCAAAATAACGGTTCTCTTCCCAAGCCAATTCCACCCGGCGTTCGTTATGTATTCTCAAAATTAGCTCTTCCGGCGATAAACTACCAGGAAGTTCAGGCATTCCCGATCGTGCTCTTACTTCGTCAGCTGCTACTCTTGCCTCGGCATTATGGCCAGCCTTTGCTGCAGTCTCGGCAAGATTTAGCAATAGTCCACCCAAACGATAAAATTTCCAGTTTGCGTTGCTTATTTGGTTCACGCCACTGGCACCCGGTGTAACCATTTTACAATGAAAATAACCTGTTCGTGATCTTGCACGAGCAGTTACATCAAAAGAAGGAGCATGTTGACCTCCTGTAAAAGTTTCAACGGTAACTTCGTTGTTATCCCAAATCATTTTACTTCCATTGTGTAATACAGTTTGGTCTAAACGCGGATCGCGATTAGCATAAGGATTGTTTGGATCGTACATCTCATTGTCCGGGTTGTAATTTGGAACAAGATGTTGTTCATCCTGGTAAGGATTATTCAGATCTAAAACAGGTTTACCATTAATTGTTTCAAAGGCATCAACCAATTCTTGCGTAGGACACGTACCGGGTTTAAATGTATTTGACATATTGCTGCCGATGTAACCAATGTGCCATACAAAAGTCCCCCCTGTTCTGGCCTGATAAATGGTTTCTTTATCTCGCGGAGAACCTGAGAAATCTGCATTTTGGCAAACCAACTGACGAAGTGCTGCTGCCTGACCATCTCCAAATACATTGGGTTGAGTGGTAGAATTAAACAATTCGTAACCATTTGCTTTAAGTTGCTCTACCGATTTTTTCGCAACCTGGTATGCTTCTTCCCAATGATTTTGTCCTTCGTTGTGAAGTGGACTTGCAGCAAACATAATGGCTTCTGAACTTAGTGCAGCTGCCAAAGCCTTAGTTGCGCGCCCGGCGTTTGCATCGGTGGTTATCCTCCATGGTAATGCCGGTTCATTAATTGCGTCATTACAATCTGAAAGAATCAATTGTGCAACTTCGTATACCGATTGTTTGGTAAGTTCCGAGAAGTCGGCATCAAAAGGAACTGTGGCGTCCATAACCGGAAGTTTTCCAAACCATTTTACCAGTTCCATATAAAAGAAAGCACGCATCACCTTAGCTTCTGCTTTAAATCTTCCGCGGTCGGCTTCATCATTTACGGCAGCTTCATCAATCACTTCTATTAATTGCGAGCACAAACGAATTTGCTTCCAGTAACGATCCCAGTACGCATTCGTTCTGGCACCATGTCCATCATGAAAATCACGCATAGGATGATTACTTGCTGAAGTATTGTCTTTATAGTATTGATCTACTAATTGTCCCTGCCCGTCTTCCGATGACCAACCATCGTCACTACAAGCTACAACGGCCGGATCAAAAAAGAAATAGACATATCCTTTAAGTGGGATATTTTCGTACAATGTATTTACCATAGCCTCAACCTTGTCCGGATCTGCCAGAACCTCATCCAACTGCAGATTGCCGTCAGGGGCTATATCAAGTGCATCATTACAACTGTTTAGTAAAAAAATAAACAGGAGAAATATGTATAATTTATGTTTCATTTTTTTCTTATTTTGCTGTTAAAAAGTCACATTAACACCGAAGGTTAACATCTTCGTTATAGGATATGCCAATGCATCATTTTGCTCAGGATCAATGGTATTGGTAGGAAATTTATCCCATGTTAAAAGGTTGTTGCCGTTGGCGTAAACCCGAACCCCTTCTATCCCAATCGGATTTAAAATCTTTTTAGGTAAACTATAACCAATTTCAATATTTTTCAAGCGTAAAAAGGAACGATCCATAATGAATAAACTATTCGCTTTCTGGCTCACTCCCGGAGACATTGCTAAGGCGGGATAAAGAATTTCTTCTCCTTTAGCATATCGCTCCGGAGTCCATGCCTGTTTGTGCCATTCACTAAAAACTCCGACTAGACCAAATTCTGTTACTCCCCATCCGGTATGAGCTACGCTGGTTTGTTGCATGCCTGCGAATACGAATGACATATCAAAAGCTTTATAGCTTGCATTTCCTGATATACCATAAGAAATACGTGGTACTGCCGAGTACCCAATTGGCACAAGGTCGCGGTCGTTTATAACACCATCTTCCGTTACATCTACATATTTCAGATCACCCAGGCGGGGTGTGCCCCCAACTTCGTATGTTGGTAAATTATCCAATTCTTCTTGAGTATTGATATAACCATTTCCATTGCTATAATCAATTTGGTAACCAAAGTACTGACCAATACTAAAACCTGTTGTTCGATACGGATATGCATAATCATCTCCATATTTAACTTCATCAGCAAACTCAACTTTGTTTTCGTTATAATTGAAATTACCTCTAACACCAACATAAAGATCTTTATTGATAACTTTCTGGTAGCCAAGTTCAATTTCGTATCCTTTATTTTCAACAATTCCAATATTAACTTTTGGAATATTCCCTAAAGGCACACCCTGAAGCACAGGGATTGTAGAACGGCCAATCAGAATTTTATCACGGTATTCATTGTAAAGATCAACTGTAAGTGAGAAATCCTCGAATAACTTTAGGTCAAAGGCAATATTTTTCTTTTCTGCTTTTTCCCATTGAATAGCTTCATTTCCCATTCTTCCTTGTTGAACACTTTGCCCGTAGCCTAAACCAGGTATTTCTCCTCCGCCCATTGTAATAAAACTCTGGTAAAGAAACCTGCTATTACCCAGTTTGTCGTTACCAACAATTCCGTATGATGCTCTAAACTTTAAATGAGTAAATATTTTATTATCTTTAAGAAAAGCTTCGTTACTGGCTACCCAACCTAAAGAATAAGCAGGGAATGAACCAAAGCGATTATCGGGTGCAAATTGTTCTGAACCGTTATATCCATAATTTAATTCTGCCAGGTATCGATTATCGTAACCGTAAGTTACACGGCCAACATATCCGATTACATTGTAAGGAAGATCTGCATTCCAACTATCCCAGTTATCTCGCTGATAAAGGGCCATACCGGTAACACTATGTTTACCAAAACTTCTGGCATAATTAAGTGATGCCTGGTAGTTCATATAATAATAAGAACCCATGTTTTTAGCCAAGCGAATTGAGCCATCCGTATTGTTACGAATAGCAGAATACCCCGATGTTTCACTTGCATCACGAGCGATCATAACCGCATAGGTATCATGCCCCCTACTACCTTGTCGAACCGTATTTGCATGACTGTCAAAAGCTATCATCCCTTTTGCACTAAGGCCTTTGGTAATAAAATCCAATCCCCAATCAAGTGCTAGTGAAGAATTTAACACCGTTGATGTTTCATCTCTGTATCCGCGGCGATTAATTCCGCCGTAGGTACTTTGGTCCCAACCGGGTTGAGCCACAATTTCATTCTCAGGAACTCCATAACCGGGTATTGTTAAAGGACCCGGAGCGGTTGGTGGTGTTGCCCACGAATAGGCCATCATATTTTGCACCAAATTAGCCATACTCCCATACAACTCAGCCGTTTGAGGAGAATTCATCTTTTGCAAATAAGTACCCAGGTTTAAAGAAGCCTTTAGGTTGTTTGTAATATTGAAGTCGATATTACCCCGAAAGTTGTATCTATCCATACTGTAACTTGGATCATATCCTAATTCACTTTCAGGTTCTGTATAAAAATTACCACCCTGACCAATATAACCGGCATTAAGGAAGTAAGTAAACGATTCTCCACCTCCGTTAAAGTTGGTATTAACCCGTGTTTGAGGTGCCCAATCACGAAAATAATCATGATAAACATCTCGATCTGGGTAAAAAATAGGATCTTCACCGCTTCTATATTTATCAATCATATATTGTGTAAATGGATAATCTTCAGGAGCTGCATCAGGATTGCTATTTGCAAAAGCCTCGTTACGCAGTTCAGCAAATTCCCAGGAATGTATCCGATCGTTTTGTACTGTAAACTGCTGATAAGTACGGTCGACACTTACATTTAGCTCTGACTTTCCTTTTTCTCCACGGCGTGTAGTTATCAAAATAACCCCATTTGCTCCCCTTACACCAAATACTGCCGTAGCAGAGGCATCTTTCAAAATAGAAACTGAAGCCACTTCGTTTGGATCAAGTTTGTTCATATTGTCACGAGGGACACCGTCAATCAGAATAAGAGGAGATGCATTGTTTAAAGTTCCTATGCCTCGCAGATAAAGGTTCACATCATCTCTACCCGGTTGTCCGGATGATTGCATTACAGTTAAACCAGGCATCTGACCTGCTAGTGCAACCGAAAGATTGGGAGAAGAACTTTGTTTAAGTACATCTGTATCCACAGAAGAGACAGCACCGGTTACAGATTCTTTTTTCTGCGATCCATAACCAACTACAACCACTTCATCCAGTCCGGTTGTTTCTTCTTCTAATACTATATTAAAAGAGTTGATTTCTCCTAATGTAACATCCTTAGTTTTCATCCCTACAAACGAGAACTGAATAATTTCAGCCGTGGAAGGAATCTCCAACGAGAAATTTCCATTCACATCGGTAACAGTACCGGTTGTTGTTCCTTTAACAAGTACAGTTACACCGGGCATTGGTAATCCTTTACCATCGGTAACGTTTCCTGTAATCGTTTTTTCCTGCTGCTCAACCATTTTTTCACTTACCGGAGAGCCAGGTAGATCTGTTAAATGACTAGCCTTTTCGATATCTATAGCTCCAGCCTCTATAACAGAAACAAGGATAAACACCCAAACCACTTTCATCATTACTAAAAATCGAAGTACTTTCCTTTTGAGAAAAGTACTTGAAACATTTTTTTTCATAAATTCAAAAATTTAATTCATATTAATAGCTTGATTATTAGCATATTTATCTTGGTTCGGAAAAAGAAAGAAATAATTCTAAAATCTCACCAATCCACATATCAATAAATATTTAACTTCATTTTACACAAAATTTCTTCCTTCTAAAACATCACCAGTTTCACCGCTCATGTCTCCACTTCTAGCTATATTAATGGGGTTGGCAAAAGAAGAAGAAATTGATAGTAAAAAATAAATTGAATAAAGTCCGATTCACGTTTTAGTTTATGCTTACACAAATGGCAAATAATTTCATTCAGCCAAGCCTGTTTTATTATTTTAGTTTAATAACTCAAAAATGCATAGTATTACATCAACGATTTATAAAAAGTGTTTCAAAATTTATCAGAAATGTAAATAATTTCAGTTTTTGTAAGTTTTGTACCCGTTTTATCGAGTTTGTTCAGGACGGCAAATCACATCCCAGATATTCCGTTTGACTGTCGCCGTACAAGAACAAAAAGCGAGATATAAAGTAGTTTAACTGAAGTTTTTTCGCATTTATACTTTTAAGTTTAGATCATAATGTCAGAATTGATAGAAATAAAGGAAAGCTCCCTCTCCATCAGACAAAGGATCGAGATGATAAAGTATTTTGAAGATGGTTGCGAAAGAAGAAAAATCCCTCGCGTCATTAGGGATGACAACGCAATTTATATCGTGGGGTATGGCTTTGCTCCAATTATCTCAAACAACAGGATGTTAAAAAAATATCTTGTACTCGGGATGACAAGGCAGTTTGTTTATGGTAAAGGGGATTTGGGATTGACACTCAGAATGACCACGAATTTTATGTGGTAAGGAGTGAGGGCAAAGACTGAGGAATCTTTCTGTTAATTTCGAATAATGCCCTATAGAACAGGATGACTTCTGATAAAAAAGGAATAAATTTTGCGTAATACTAGAATGTCAGTACTAAGAATCATTTTAGAATTAGCTTTACTTAAACGTCAATCTTTTTTCTATTTTTGAAAGTTGAAAAAAATACATTTACATATTTATACATCAAAGAAGTGGATTTTGTTCTCACTTTTTTCATTTATTTCTTTTGCTCTGATTGCACAGCAAAACAAAAAATTTGCCGTACCTAAATTCCAGCAACTTGATTTACGGGATGGGCTTAGTAATTTGAATATATCATCAATTGTGCAGGACGACCTGGGATATATATGGATTTCAACCGCACGAGGATTGAACAGATATGACGGGACTTCATTTAAACACTATCTTGTTGGTGATGATGAACATTCTCTTTATAGCAATATGCTGAATGCATTATATAAAAACCAAGACGGACAGCTTTTTTGTTGGTCAAATGGAGTAAACCTGTTGGATACTCAAAATGACAAAATGTATCGGCTGGAATCATACCATGGTATATTTGTTGATTTTATTGACTTTGACAATAAGACTTATGGTATAAGCAGCTCAAGTGGATTATGTATTTATGATCCAACAATTAATTCCTTTAAGAAACTCACCCATATCAAGAATGATTTAGTATTAAATAAGCTACATGGTGATTCCGCTACAGGGATTTGGGGTAAATCAAACGACAACTTATTTTTGGCAAACTACAATTCACGAACAGATCAATTTAATCGATACGCTATTCCTTCTGTTCAAGGGACTTCTTCTGGTGGCCCCATGGTTAAAATCGACAGTATCCTTATTTTAAGCGGTAAACAATTCTCTACATTCAACCTTAAAACAAAAAAATTTAGTCCCTTACCAAATAAATGGAGAAAGTTAAACCAGTTAAGAGATCTGGAAATTTGGTTTGTAGAAAAAATTGATAATACAATCTGGTATGGTACCCGAACACAAGGTCTTTTTATTTTTGATCTGGAAACAAATGCTCTAATTAACCTGAATAAAACAAATTCTGATATCAATTCAAACTTTATAACTTGTGCATTTAAGGACCGGGATGAAAATATTTGGGTGGGCAGTTTCGATCACGGAGTAAATATTGCGTTTAAAGATTGTGGTAATGTAAATTATGATATTTCTCTTAACAAAATAACCGACAATAAATTTATAAACAGCATTACAAGCGACACCCAAAATAATTATTACATCGGTTCGCGTAACGACGGTTTTTATATTTATAATGCAGTTACGAAAAGCACAAGAAATTATAATACACAAAATAGTTTTCTAAGCTCCAATCATATTCGTACGATTTTTGTTGATACTCAGCATAAGTTATGGGTGGCTGACCAAAAGGCATTACACATTACCAACAAACAAACAAAACAATTGAAAGAATATTACATTCCAAAAGCGAATGAAGGCATGTCAGCTTTTTGTGAGTTTGAAGGAAAGGTTATTGCCTGTTCTGACGAACAAGGATTTTTTATATTTGATTTAGATGGCAATTTAATCAAACAGGAATTGAAACTGGGATCTAATATTTCACAAATTATTCCGCTTAACAAGGAAGAATTAATTGTTGCATCATACTTTGACGGAATTTTTATATACAGTATTTCTTCTGGGAAGTTTAGAAATATTTTTAATGAGAGTAATGTTAAAGATAACATGCCAAATCAAACCATAAACATACATTTGGATGATAACAACATATTGTGGATTGGAAATTATGCTATCGGATTATACAGGCTTGACCTAAAAACAAACAGTGTTAAAGTTTACACCATAGAAGATGGTCTTCCCGATAATGATATAGTGGGCATTACTGAAGACAAATCAGGAGCTCTATGGTTAAGTACTTCCTATGGTTTGTCACGATTTAATAAGAATAATGAATTTAGAAATTATTATTACAATGAAGGTCTCAATAATCTGCAATTTCATGCAAAATCTACTCATATAGATGAAAATGGAATCGTTTACTTTGGAGGTAACAATGGATTAAGCTATTTCGATCCGATGGTAATGTACCAATTGTCAAACAAAAATCCTCCAAAGATTATTCTTCAGAAATTAATTGTTCAAAATAAGGAGATTAAGGTTGATGACGAAGCTGATATTCTTTCGACTAATTTAAACATTACTTCTGAAATTAAACTCAATCACAAACAAAATAGTATTACAATTGATTACCATGCTTTTGATTTTGTTGCCGCCGACGAAATCAGGTATTGTTATATATTAGATGGTCTTGAAGAAGAATGGAACAATGTAGGGAAAAGGGACTTTGCAAGTTTCTCAAACTTACGTCCAGGAAATTATATATTTAAAGTAAAAGCCCAAAACAATAAGGGGATATGGTCAGAAGTTTCTTCTCTGGGAATAACAATAAAACCATCACCTTTCCTCACCATTTGGGCCTTCGGTCTCTATATACTTATGTTGTCAACGATTATTTATATAACTTTCCAATTAAGATTACGAGCCAAATTATATAAAAACAGACTTGAGTTTGAACACAATGAGCGCATACGTGAAAATGAAGTTGCGGAAATGAAAATGCGTTTTTTCTCAAATATTTCGCACGAAATCCGTACTCCACTCACACTAATAAAGGGATATGTTGATTTATTTTCAAAAGATTTGGATAAAAAGAACATAAAAATTGCCTCCTTCAATGGCTTACAGTACAGCACGAATCGTCTATTAAACTTAGTCAACCAGCTTTTGTTGGTCCGAAAACTCGAAAATGACGTGCTTGATCTAAAAGTTAAACGAGATGATATCGTTCAGCTTACGAATAGGCTGGTTCAACCTTATTTATATGTTGCTTCAAGCAAAGAAATTACGATTGAACTCGAATCGGATTTTGACAAATTGATACTCCCTATGGATGAAGACAAGTATGAAAAAATAATGAGCAACCTTTTGTCCAACTCCCTAAAACACGTTAAGGTAAAAGGCCTCATTAAAATAAAGATAGAATTGCTTGAAGTACCTGAAATGGCAAACTATTTTAATGATAAGTCGAATATAAAAGACGATTCATATGTAAAAATATCTGTTATTGATAATGGTACTGGTATTCCGAAAAAAGATTTAGTCCATATATTTGACCGATATGCACAATCAAAAATAGACAGAAAAAAACCTGACTACTCTGGAACAGGAATTGGATTGAATTTTACAAAAAGGCTAATTGAATTACATAATGGAGCAATAATGGTAAGAAGTAAAAAAAACATTGAAACCATATTCTCTTTTATTCTTCCACTTAATGAGGCAACATATGAAAAGGATACCTGGACAAATTCAGAATCCACATTAAAACAAGAAATACAGGAAAAGTACGTTAAAGAAACAAGCACGATTACCACAAACAAGAATAAACCTTTGATTCTTTTGGTGGAAGATGATTTAGAACTTAATCGTTTTATTAACTCCTCATTAAAAAAGCAATTTAACGTTATTTCTTGTTTCAATGGAACAGAAGGAATTAAGTTGGCACAAAATCAATTTCCAGAGCTTATTATTTCTGATATTATGATGCCAGAGATGGACGGTTTTGAAATGTGCAAAAGCATTCGGGAAGATGAACTCATTTCGCATCTTCCAATAATTTTACTAACAGCTAAAACAGAAACCGAAAGTATTATATCAGGTTATAAATACGGCGCGGACGATTATATAACCAAACCGTTTGACCAAAATATTCTGATTGCTCGAATTCGCAATTTAATTGAGTCAAGAAAGAAACTACAGGCTTCTTACAAACAAGGAATATTGGTAGAAAATCAGGTGGAAATCACAAATCAGTTTGAATTAAATTTTGTAAAACGTATTGAATCAATAATTGCCTCAGAATATCAATCTTCAAAACTTAATGTAAATTTTTTGGCTAGTAAAATGAATATGAGCAGAACCAATTTCTACCGAAAGTTTATGAGTGTTACAGATATTTCTCCAAAAGATTTTATTACGAAATACCGCATAAACAAGTCGATAGAAATGATGAAGGATGGTAATGATAATTTTGGAGAGATAAGTCATTTATGCGGGTTTGGCAGTCAAAGTAATTATTCAGCTATTTTTAAGAAAGAGAAAGGAGTTACGCCTTTACAGTTTAAGAAAGCTATGTAATTTTAGAAACCTTCTTGTCACTGTTTTCGAGTATGATTTGTACCAGCTTAATATCAATGTCGAATACTACCGTAAATTCATAATCCATTCCATCACGTGTGATGCCTTTCAAGCCTATCTTTTCAGGAACCATTTTCCCATTCTTTTCTGTCAGGGTATAATCTGTTTTGGTTCTGATTGTAGAAATGATGTGACAGTTGGATTGCAGGATCTTCTGAACAAAAGCATTGTGACGAGGTGTAACTTTGTTCCAATTGGTGAAACTATTACCAGCCATTGCACCGTGGATAGATAAAACACCACCTGTTCCATCCCACTTATGTGTGATAGAATCAATAATGATTACTTCCATATCTGCCTGCTCACAGGGTTCAATGGTTTTACAATACCTTTCTGGCGTGAAAGGTTGAGAGAGCTGCAGTACGTTGTACTGACCTAAGTGTGCGTACAAATCTGCTGAATGGTTCTCTGTGTCAATTACAGCAATTTTTGACCAGTCAGTGATTCCTGATGCCAGCAGTAGAGCTGACATGGTTTTTCCAGACCCAGAGGGTCCCTGTAAGGCAAGCTTAATCTTGGCTTGCTTACGTTGAGCTTTACGAATTTCCATATTAAATATTTAAAGTGATAGATATTTTTGATAGCGACACATGAATTGTGTATCATAAAATTTGCTATTTTTATAGTGGATGGTCGTCCAGACCATCTGTGTGTTTGGGGGTTAACAATTAGAAAGGAGACTGTTGAGTCTCCTTTTTTCTTCTTCCAATTTCTATTTTAGCACAATTCTTCTTGCTCTTACCTAAGTGCAATTAAGATAATTCAGGGGTAGCTGTTGAGTTGCCCCTTTTATGTGTCAATATTAATATAATCTTTATTAAAAGGACTAATTTGTCTTTTATTTAAAAACTTCGTAAATTGTTTCAAACCAACATTGAGCAATTATGAATCAAACTGAAGAAAAGTCGCTTTATGAAAGATTGGGGGCAATTGATGGAATTACCAGATTAGTGGATGATATTGTAGAAAATCACATGTCTAATCCAGCTGTCAATAAGAGGTTTCTTCCACTTAAAGATAATCCTGAACATTTCGCAGAAGTGCGTCAGCATCTAATTAATTTTTTAGCAGCAGGTAGTGGCGGTCCTGAAGAATATACTGGAAAAGATATGTTGTCATCGCATAGGGGGATGAATATTAGTCAGGGTGAATACATGCACGTGATTGATGACATAATGAAAGCCTTGAATAAAAACAATATTGACGATCAAACACAAAAAGATGTTCTTGCCGTAGCCTATTCTCTAAAAGGTGATATTGCAGGAGTTTAGAAATATTAATTAAAACATTAAACATTATGAGAAAACTTGGATTTTTAATGATATTGACTAGTGTTTTTGCTTTCATTTCATGTGAAAAAACTGATCTCGTATCAGAAACTCAACAGGAATTGGCAACAAAAAGTGCCATGAAGGTATTGAACTTCAGAACTCATTTATCAGGGGAGAACGAAGTTCCATCAGTAGAAACTATGGCTGAAGGACAAGCCATTTTTCAACTTAGTAAGGATGGAACCGAGTTATCGTACAAATTGATAGTAGATAATGTTGAGAATGTACGAATGGCACATATTCATATGGCTCCTGCAGGGACGAATGGAGGTGTGGTTGCATGGTTATACGGACCAGAACTGATAGAAGGAGTATATGAAGGGATGTTATCAGAAGGTGTTATTACAGATTCTGACCTTGTTGGAGCACTTGCTGGTATGACCTTAATGGATTTAGTACATGAGATTTCTGAAGGTAACACGTACGTAAATGTGCATACAATTCAAAATCCTGGAGGTGAAATCAGAGGGCAAATTATGGGAAATATGCCTCTACCAAACAAATTTTACTCAAAAACAGTACCAGTAGGCAATGGTGTAGCTCGTGCATGGGTCAAAACTCTAAAAAATGGAGATCCCCTTGAGGTAGGAATTGATCTGAATGGTAAAGCATTAATGAATTTACCTGATGAGCCAATGCAATACGTTCTACCGTTACCCAAAAACAAAGGAAATTATTTTTATGACCATGTGCTTTTCGATTGGAATCCCGCAGGACATGAGCCTCCTGGGGTTTACGATATTCCACACTTTGATTTCCACTTTTATATTACTTCTAGTGAGTACAGGGAGGCAATTCCACCTATGAATCCTCCGTATTTTGATCCTGCACCTGATGATATGTACGTTCCTACTAACTATACGGAATTACCAGGTCTTGTCCCCGCTATGGGAGCTCATTGGGTAGATTCAACATCTGCAGAATTACCACCTATTCTGGAAACATTTACGAAGACATTTATTTGGGGGTCGTATGATGGGGAATTTATTTTTTGGGAACCGATGATTACAAGAGATTATTTGTTGACACATCCCGATGAAATAATTCCTATTCCACAACCAGAGGCTTATCAGAAAGATGGTTGGTATGCTATGGATTATAAAATTACATACTCAATGAATCCTGAAAAATACACTATTGCATTGGTTAATCTAGTGTACAAAGAAGCGGAATAATAATTACAAGACTTTTAATAAAATAAGTAAACTATAAGGGCTACCATACTATTGGAAGCCCTTTCGTCTTTTTTCAGTGGATTTTAATTTTTACATACATCTCAGGAAAAAATCCGTCTCAAAAAACTTTAAAAAATACAGCATAAAAACCTGCTTTAATGGTGTATGTATTGCAATTTCTTCTATTGAGGGACCAACCCAGATTGTTCTCAGGTTAGCTTAATCTTAGTCTTAGTCTGCTTGCGTTGATTTTTTCTAATTTGCATGATTAATAAAATTTATCATAAGACTAAAGAATAGTATTTCAGGCAGTTAATTCGTAACTTGTATGTTAGGATATCAGTGCTTAATTCTCTGCTCGATTGACTTTGTGATTTAACTGGTTTTTAGGTTTTATTATTTACTCAAAAATCAACTGTCATGAAAAAGTTAATGAATTTAATTATTGTCATACTTTTAAGTGGAATAATTACTAATTGTACGGACAAATTACGTGAGGATTTTGAAGAAATTGATTTTACAAAATCAGCTCAGTTATCTGAAAAACCGATTGTGGAATATTGGTTTTCTGATTACATGCCTCTTATTCCAGTTTTATATGGGATTAAAACTTACGAAACGACTGTAGGAGATGAAGGAGAACGATTTACAAGTAAGATTGTTGGAAATTACACAATCCCTTATACATCAGGTGCAATAACAGGTGTTAAAATATTTTGGGGAAGAGATGATGTCGAGTTGGTATTTATAAATGATAAAAGGAATTTATATTTCATAGCAGCACAGATAGAAGACGAGTCAGAATCGATTATATCGACTGATTGTGAACTAACATCATTCCCCCCAGAGGCGATAATAGGCAAGGTTTATGATGGAATGATTTTTGAAATGTTTCCTGAAGGAGAGACCTGGGAAGTTAACATAACAGAAGAACCATATGAGTGCAGACTTACGGGTCCGACTCCAGATGGTGGGACTAATAGTGGTGTTACTTTAGTTACTATTGACGATGTACATATTTCTGGGAAAAGATATAATAATGCTATTATTCTTTGGGAGCTTGAACCATACTTTCCATTTGAAGAACTAAATTTTTCTGGAAAAGAACAAGAGTTGGGCTTAAGGTTGCCCACAATAGAAGATACACAAGATATGGCAATTGATGATTTCATTATTTTTGGTCATCGTATAGGAATATTAGCTACTGGAAATATTGGGGACGAAGGAACTCTTGATGGACTTGATGAGCTTGTTTCTATTTCTCATAATTTTAGATAAAAGGTTATTTTTTGCTTTTGATTAGTTTAATGGTGATATACTTTATCCACGTAAAATGTGGTAGTTCCAAACATGACAAGTAGTTCAATGTGGGATTCAAAATCTATTCATACATCACAGGAAATACCTTCTCAAAAAACATTTAAAAATACAGCAGAAAACCTGTTTTAATTGATGTGTGATTTGCAAATATCTTATTGTCTTTCAGTTATTTATTTTGTAATTTGGTAAGAACCATAAAATTAACCAACATGTCATCAAGGTATAACCGAAGAAGTTTCTTAATTAAATCAACAACTTCTTGCTCACTGTGCTTTTTAGCAGTACCAAATATTCTTGGTTCAAGTGATAAATTAACACTTCAAAATGAAAAGCATAAATTTCAGACAGATTCGGGAATGACGATGCAGGAAGTATATAATTTAGCATATACTGAGAGCTACATTCCAGCAATGAAGAGTTTAATGAAACAGGTTGGAAAAAAGAAGTTCTTGGAAATGTTAAAAATTTCATCAGATATGGTTTATCAAGTTGATAATGAAAATGAAATAGATTATTCAACAAGAACCTTAGAAGCATGGTCAGAGTCAATGAAAACTGCAATTAAGAACCGCATGACTAAAAGGCTATCTTATGAGATAATTACAGACAATCCTGAATTACTTGAAATAAAATTTACTGAGTGTCTTTGGGCAAAAACATTCAAAGAAGCAGATGCTGCGGATATTGGTTATGCTGGCTTTTGCTACAGAGATTATAGTTGTTAACTAATTATTTCTTTGTTTTAAACAGCTCTTCTTCTTTTACCTTTTTTACCGACATACTGTCTTTTAGCGTGCGGTTAATGGCATTGTACGGTGCAGTAACAACCTCATCACCTTCGGCAACACCTTCTATAATTTCAATGCTGTTATTATCCTGAATTCCGGTTTTTACCTCCACTTTTTTAACACGATTGTCGTTATATACAAAAACAACCTCCTGTTTTTCTTCCTTTACGGTCGATACCTCTTCCGCATCATTTGCTGCAGTTGTGTCGTCTGACACCTCTTTAGTACCTCCTCCCTCTTTCTTAATTCGAGTGGTAACTGCCGAAATCGGTACCGATATCACTCCTTCGCGGGTCTGGGTAAGTATATCAACCGTGGCCGACATTCCGGGCCGAAAAGGATAAAGTTTTCCGTTTTCTTCATCAATTAAATCTTTGTACGATTCTTTTAACAATAATACTTTTACATCGAAATTAGTTACCTGATCGGCAGTGGTTCCGGTAGTACTGGCAGAATTGGCAATGTCGGTTACCACCCCTTTAAACTTTCGGTTTAAATACGCATCAACCTCAACCAATGCAGTGTCGTTCTTGGTCACCTTTACAATATCGTTTTCGTTTACTTCCACCTGCACTTCCATTTTATCCAGGTCGGCAACAATCATCATTTCTGTACCAATCATCATACTTGTACCGACAACGCGTTCCCCTTTTTCAACATTCAATGCCGAAATAGTTCCCGAAATCGGTGCAAATATTCGTGTTTTCGTCAGTTGTTCTTCTGCTTCCTCAACCGATGCCTGGGCACTTAACACCGAATATTGAGCTGCACGCACCTCGGCCTGAGCCACTTTATAGACAGCCTCTGCAGTTTCGTATTCTGCCACCGGAATCGTTCCCTTATCAAAAAGCTGTTTGCTTCTTTTAAACGCCAGTTCCCGTTCAATCTGTTGTGCTTCGGCTTGAGCCAACCGAGCTTTCGATGAGTTTAATGTTGCCTGCGCCCTGTTTAATGCCGAGATATACATTTCGGGGCGTATAACGCACAGCGGATCGCCTTTTACAACAGCCTGCCCGTCTTCCACAAAAAGCTCAACAATTTCGCCCGCCACATCGGGACTAATTTTCACCTCTGTTTTAGGCTGAATTTTTCCGTTGGCGGTAATAAACTCGGTTATTGTTTTGCTCTCAACCTTTTGTGTGGCTACATTAATTGAAAAATCGTTGCCAAACCAGCCCTGTTTTTTACCAACAACCAATAAAATAATAACCACTACAACTAAACCAATGGCATAAGGAAGAATTTTTTTTTGCTTCATCGTACAGACGTTTTTTTTTATAGGTAAAGATTAACACACTAAAATTACAAGAAAAATCAGTTCTGCATGAAATAATGTTTCTTTTGTTAGAATCAGTTATTCTTTTACCAACATCCTCGCCGTTAACCGACTGTGCTGCTCCAGGTAAATGTCTTTTTCTTTTACCATCCAATCCAATACTTCTTCGGTATAATGTCGGATAGTAACCAGAGTAAGGCCCGTATTGTATCGTATGTTATAATGCTCGGAAAGTTCGTCAAAAATTTCCTCCAGATTTTCATCCGATGCATCAGCTACAATATTTAAGTCGATGGCTGACTGCTGCATAAGGGTAACTTTTATCAATTTATCGATCAGAAAATTTACCACACGATCGATGTCGTTAATCGAAATAATTGAGAAATCTTTTGCCGAGAGCGTAATTAAAACCTGGTTTTCTTTTAAAATGAAAATCGGAGGCAGTTCTATTTTATGGTCGATTTTATGAATCACGGTTCCCGGATTTTGAGGCTCCACAAACGATTTTACCAACAAAGGGATACCTTGGTTATGGAGAGGTTGCATCGTTTTTGGATGAATTACCTTAGCTCCCGAATGCGTCATCTCCACCGCTTCTTTATACGACAATTCATTGATCATAACAGTACCGTCCATCTTTTTAGGATCGGCACTTAAAATTCCCGGAACATCTTTCCAAATCGAAACACTTTTAACCAGCAACGAACTGCCAATAATTGCTGCCGTAAAATCCGATCCTTCGCGCCCGAGCGTTGTTGTTAAGTTAGTAGTGGTTGAACCTATAAATCCCTGGGTGATGTACAAATTGGTATCCGCAAAAGTAAACTCCGTTTTTATCAGTTCCTCGGTCCATTCCCAATCTACTTTCGCATCCCGAAAAGTATCGTCGGTTTTTAGGCAGGTTCTTACGTCCATCCATGTATTGGTATACCCCGAAGCATTTAGGTAATCGCTTACAATATGAGTAGAAATTAGTTCGCCGAAACAAATAATCTGGTCATATTCAAAATTATAATCGTACGATGGTCGTGTTTGCAGTTTATGTTCTAACTCCATAAAAAGTTGATAAACCTCTTGTGGCATACCTTTTTCGCCAAATAAACCTTCAATAATTTCCAGATGATATTCTTTAAAGGCTTCAAATATCGCCTGTTTTTTATCGGAATTATTATAGTATGCTTTTATAAGTGTTTCAAGCAAATCGGTACTTTTTCCCATGGCCGAAATCACAACCACCAGTTTTCCCCTTTCACTTTTTATAATCTGATACACATTCTCTACTGCTTCAGCATCTTTAACTGATGCGCCTCCAAATTTGAATACTTTCATTTGCAATTACACTTTGTGCCTAAGGCATTTTTAGTTGATTACAAAACTATATTTTTTGTGCAAAACGAATACTAAAATTTATCAGGGAATTATTCTTCTAAAAAATACTATTTTAGTTCTCTCCAAAAAAAATCGTTATGAATATCGTATCAAAAACTACACTAAACAATGGTTTGGAAATGCCCTGGTTCGGGTTAGGTGTTTTTCAGTCTGAGGATGGGGAGCAAGTGATTAATGCAATAAAAGTTGCACTTGACAATGGTTACAGAAGCATCGACACAGCAGCCATTTATCAGAATGAAAGAGGTGTTGGAGCGGCAATGCAGGAGAGCAGCGTACCACGGAGTGAAATTTTCCTGACCTCAAAAGTATGGAACAACGATCAAGGCTATGCTACCACAATATCAGCTTTCGACAAGAGTCTGGAGAAATTACAAACCGATTATCTTGACTTATACCTGATACACTGGCCCAAAGGCGAAAAATCGGTTGATACATGGAAAGCACTTGAAGAATTATATGCCAAAGGAAAAATTAAAGCCATTGGGATAAGTAATTTTCTTGTGCATCATCTCGAAGATTTTTTACCCCACTGCAAAGTTATTCCGGCGGTAAACCAGGTTGAATTTCATCCGGAGTTGGTTCAGCCGGAACTATTGGACTATTGCAAAAACAAAGGCATACAACTGGAAGCCTGGTCGCCGATTATGAAAGGGAAAGTAAATTCGATTCCGCTTTTGCAGGAATTGGCCCTCAAATACGGAAAAACACCAGTACAGATTGTATTGCGTTGGGATATTCAAAAAGGCGTAGTTACAATTCCCAAATCGGCAACCAAAGACCGTATCATTTCAAATGCCGATATTTTCGATTTTGAACTCTCGCAAGAGGACTTAAAAAAAATTGATTTACTTGATAAAAACAAACGGACCGGCCCTCACCCCGACAACATCTCATTTTAATCCGAAACATGAATTTATACCTAAAGAGACATTTATTGGTGTAATAAATAATAATACGAATGAAAAAACTGCTCGCTATAGTTTTCCTGGCAATTGCTGTTCATGCTTTTGGTCAAATTCAGCGTAACAACAAAAGCCCGCTAACCATTGAAACCATTATGCAAGATCCGGCCAAATGGATCGGCACTTCGCCCGAAGCAATAAGCTGGTCGGAAGACGGTAAAACCATTTATTTCGACTGGAATCAGGATCAGGATACACTTTCATCGCTATATTCCTACGCGCTGAAAACAAAAAATATTTCAAAAGTTGAATTAAACGAAAAGCTGAAATTGCCCGCCAGATACGGAGATTACAACTCAAATAGAACTCAAAAAGTGTATACCCGCGATGGCAATATTTATCTACTCGATTGTAAAACCGGAAACATAAAACAACTTACAAACTGGATGGATGACGTTTCGTCGGCCCAATTTGTTTTAAACGATTCCGAGATTTCATTTATAAAAGACAACAACCTTTTCACGATCGATCCTGAAAACGGACTAATCAGCCAGCTTACGAATTTTGTCTCGGGCAACGAAAAGCCTGAGAAAAAAAGCAGCACGCAGAAAAAATGGCTGGAACATCAGCAAAAAGAATTGTTTGTGGTATTAAACGAACGTGAAACCCAAAATAAAGCCCGCAATAACCGCCGTGAAACCGAAAAAGTGGAGCAGCCTCTAAAAATTTACACGGGTAAAAATCGGGTAAGCAACATTTCTTTGAGTCCAACGGGCAAATTTGTAATTTATTCGTTGTACGACCGTGCAGACGGGAAATCAACCTCGGTTACCAACTACGTTACCGAATCGGGTTATACCGAAGAACAACAGGCCCGCGTAAAAGTAGGAAGTCCGCAAGGAAGTGTTGAAATGGGTATTTTTGATGCAGCAAGAAACAAGCTGATAAAAATTGGGAAGTCGCAAATACCGGGATTAAAAGACCTGCCCGATTACCTGAAAGATTACCCCGAAAGAATGCCCAAAGAAGGAGACGTAATCGAAGACCGCGAAATTAATCTGTTTGGTCCGTTATGGAACGATACTGAAGATTTAGCTGTGGTAGTAGCCCTTTCGCAAGACAACAAAGACCGCTGGATACTTTTATTAGATCCAGCAACCGGATATTTGGAAGTGCTCGACCGCCAACGCGACGAAGCATGGATTGGTGGTCCGGGTATTGACGGATGGAGCCAGTCAACCGGAAAGCTGGGCTGGATGCCCGATGGTGAATCGGTGTGGTTTCACTCCGAAGAATCAGGCTATTCGCATTTATACGCTGTAAACATCAAAACAAAAAAGAAAACAACACTTACAAATGGTGCTTTTGAAGTGTCAGAAGCTTTTATTTCGAAGGACAAAAAACATTTCTATTTTTCAGCAAACAAAATACACCCCGGAGTAAAACACTTTTACAAAATGCCGGTCTGGGGTGGTAATCTCACGCAGATCACTTCATTTGAAGGTGGAAATGAAATCACCATCTCGCCCGATGAAAAATACATTGCGATACGCCACTCCACTGCCAACAAACCCTGGGAGTTGTATTTGCAGGAAAACAAACCTGGTGCTGAAGCCACTCAGCTCACAAAATCAACAACTGATAAATTTAATGCCTATCCTTGGCGCACACCCGAGTACGTAACTTTTACGGCAGAAGATGGCGCCGTAGTGCACGCGCGTTTATACCGTCCCGAATCGCCTGAGAAACAAGGCCCGGCGGTCATATTTGCACATGGAGCCGGCTATTTGCAGAATGCACATAAATGGTGGAGCAGCTACTTCCGCGAATACCAGTTCCACAATTTCCTGGCGGACAACGGGTACACGGTTTTGGATATTGATTACCGGGCCAGCGCCGGTTATGGCCGCAATTGGCGCACCGGAATTTACCGTTGGATGGGCGGAAAAGACCTCTCTGACAATGTTGATGGTGCCGGGTTTTTGGTTGAAAAATACGATGTATCGCCCCAACGAATTGGTTTGTATGGTGGATCATATGGTGGGTTTATAACCTTGATGGCCTTGTTTAATCACCCCGATGTTTTTAAGGCTGGTGCTGCTTTGCGCTCAGTAACCGACTGGGCACATTACAACCATGGATATACTTCCAATATTTTAAATACACCGGTTGAAGACAGCATTGCCTTTATTCGCAGTTCTCCCATATATTTTGTCGAAGGTTTGGAAGGAGCTTTGTTAATGTGTCACGGTATGGTGGACGATAATGTACATTTTCAGGACATTGTGCGGCTTACTCAACGTTTAATCGAGTTGGGAAAAGAAAACTGGGAGCTTGCCGTTTACCCGGTCGAGCCACATGGTTTTCGTGAGCCCAGCAGCTGGACCGACGAATACAAACGTATTTATAAATTGTTTGAAAAAAATCTGAAAGACTAGGTAGTAGCGGATTACTGTTGTTGCTAAAAACCAACATTAAAAACATTGGCATTCGTAAATTGTAGAATTTAATGAGCGCACGGCTTTAAATCATGCCCTCATTTTTAAATAGAAAATCCTTAAATTAGATCGCATGAACAAATTAAGCCTATTTCTTTTACCTCTTTTTTTGGGAATGTTTGCATGCCAAACAGATGATAAGAAAACGTCTACGGAGAAATGGAAGGCTGAAATTATAGCAACAGAGGAGAAATTTGCAGAAATGGCAGCCAGGGAAGGAATTGCCAAAGCCTTTTTAACATTCGCTGCCGATGATGCGGTTTTAATGCGCAACGACAGTGTAATCATCGGGAAAAAATCGATACAACAGAGTTTTAAAAATACAAATTCAGAACCGGGCAGCGTTAGTTTAACCTGGCAACCCGACTTTGTGGATGTTTCCAGTTCGGGCGATTTGGGATACACTTACGGAAAATATGTATATTCTGTAACCGATTCGTTGGGACTCAAAACATCTTCAAAAGGAATATTTCACACAGTATGGAAACGCCAGCCTGATGGAAAATGGCGTTTTGTGTGGGATTAATCCAACATTTTTTTACTTAATTCAATTGGAATGAAACGAATAATAACCTTGCTCTGTTTTTTTATACTGCTGAGTTGCAACAAAGATGAAACTTCTCCAAATGATTCCGATACTGAATTAAATTTATATTTCCCACCTGCAAATTCTACTGAATGGGATATTACCACACCTGAAAGTTTAAACTGGGATACCGAAACATTGGATGAGCTACGTACATTTCTTTCTGAAAACAAAACCCGTGCTTTTATTCTTTTAAAAGATGGGAAAATAGTTGTGGAAGAATATTGGGGGAAAACAATTTTAAACTCAGCAGAATTTAATAAAGATGCCATCTGGTATTGGGCCTCGGCAGGAAAAACACTTACTTCATTTTTGGTTGGATTGGCACAAGAACAAGGACTGCTAGACATTAACGACAAAACTTCGGAGTACCTTGGAAAGGGATGGTCGAAAGTTCCCTCAGAGAAAGAAGATCTGATACACATAAAACACCAGTTAACCATGACCACCGGGCTTGATTACGAGGTTGAAAATGCCGATTGTACCGCCTCCGAGTGCCTGCAATACAAAGCCGATGCCGGCACACAATGGTATTACCACAACGCGCCTTATACACTACTGGAAAATGTAGTAAGTACGGCAGCGAAAAAAAACTACAATACTTTTACCGATGAAAAAATAGAAACACAAATTGGCATGAACGGTACATGGATCGCTTCGGGCAATAACAATGTATACTGGAGTACGGCCCGTGACGCAGCACGTTTTGGGCTGCTTCTGCTTAACAAAGGCACCTGGAACGATCAACCCGTTATGCACGATACAACTTACTATCATTCCATGGTAAATTCTTCGCAAAATTTAAACCCGTCGTATGGATATTTGTGCTGGTTAAATGGCAAGTCCTCCATTATAATTCCGGGATTGCCCACTTCGTTTAAGATTCCGCTTTCTTCTAATGCTCCTGCTGATTTATTTGCAGCCATTGGCAAAAACGCACAGTTTATTGAGGTCGTGCCCAGCCAAAATCTGGTACTGGTACGCATGGGTGAGGCTCCTAATAATTCGTTGGTCCCGGTAATATTTCATGACGATATGTGGGAAAAAGTAAACGCACTGATACGCGAATAAAAAAAATCTGAACTTAAAATGAACTACCCCGCTGCAAGCAGACGGGGTATCACAGAGGAATTAGTTCTTCAATTCGCTGCAAGCAGCGGGGAACTAACCCCAAAGTGATTAGAAACACAAATGTACTACGATAGTGACAAACGAATTAAAACATAAAAAAAAATGATTCAAATCTCCACAGATAAAAAAAGATTAAACATTGCACTGATACACGAATATTTATCCAAAGAATCATACTGGGCAAAAAATCGTGAGGCAGAAATTGTAGAACGGTCAATTGAGAACTCTCTTTGTTTTGGAGTATACATTGATATACAACAAATTGGGTTCGCAAGAGTTGTTACGGATTATGCAGTTTTCGCATGGATTATGGATGTTTTTATTCTCGAAGATTACCAGGGCAAAGGATTTGGTAAAAAGTTGATAAGCGCTATAATGTCTCATGATAAATTGCAGAACCTGAAACGTTGGGGACTTGCAACGGATGATGCACATGGGCTTTATAAACAATTCGGATTTAGCCTTTTAAACAAACCTCATAATATGATGGAGATTTCAGGAGTTAAAATAACAGAAGCAATTAAAAAATAGCAAGCCAATATTTTGTATAAAAGTTGCACGGAGAGGTAATATAATAGTAAAGTTAACAGAAAAGTGCCACACCATTTGTCACTACAATTACAAGTAGTAATTATGGGCAAAAAATAAGAACATCATTTATAAAATAAAAATGAATAGGATAACGATCGCAATTGTAATTACAAGTGCACTAATTACTGGATGTACAACGGTATCGACAGAAAAACCGAACGTTGTACTTATACTGGCAGACGATTTAGGATATAACCAGGTGGGATGTTATGGAACCAATTATTATAAAACTCCAAATATTGATAAGCTGGCTGCTGACGGCATAAGGTTTACAGATGCTTATGCGGCTTGTCTGGTTTGTTCGCCAACAAGGGCATCTATTATGACAGGCAAATATCCGGGAAGACTACATCTTACAGATTTTATACCGGGTAACACTCTAAAAAATCCACTAAAAGAACCCGATTGGCAAAAATTTTTACCCCTTGCCGAAATGACCATTGGCGAACTGGCAAAAGAAGCGGGATATGCAACAGCTGCATTTGGAAAATGGCACTTAAGTATAGAAAAGAAAGCGCCTGCCAGCCTTCCTTATAATCCAGACAAGCAGGGTTTCGATGAAAGTTTTGTTACATTTAAACCAGGCGTTGACAAAACACGTCGTTGGCAAAACGCAGAATCAGATGCTCATAATGTAGATACAATTACTACACTTGCAATGGATTTTATTGAAAGAAAAAAGGGAGAACCATTTCTTCTTTATATAGCTCATAATACAATTCACGATCCTCTTGCAGAAAAAGAAAAAACGATAGCGAAATATATTCCGGGCAGTGAAAAACCAGAGAATAATGCCATTATTGGAGCAATGATAGAAAGGCTCGACCAAAGTGTGAAAAAAATAATAGATAAAATTGACGAAGCCGGAATATCAGACAATACGATTGTTCTATTCTTTTCGGATAATGGGGGACTTGCGAAATATGCAAAGCAAACTCCTCTGCGAGCCGGGAAAGGGTTTATATACGAAGGCGGAATACGAGAACCTCTCATTGTGAAATGGCCTGCAAAAATTAAGGCAGAAACAACATCGAAAGCACTGATATCGTCGGTAGACTTTTTTCCAACCTTTGCCGAAATAATGGGACTTGACACAAAGGCAATCAACATTGATGGCAAAAGTTTTTTAAATAACCTGTTAGGACAATCCGACCAAAATCATGATGCTATATTTTGGCATTATCCGCATTACCACAGTACCGGAATGACACCTTCTTCGGCTGTAAGAATGGGAGACTATAAGCTAATAAAATGGTACGAAAAAAATCTTTTACATGGCCACCCAGGATTAGAAATGTTTAATCTAAAAGAAGACATTGGAGAAACGAAAAATATTGCAGAAGAATATCCTGAAAAAACCAATGAACTTGAAAAATTGCTTGAAAAATGGTTAGACGATACAAATGCACAAAGACCAACCATCTGGAAAAATTAAAATAAGTTTGAGACAGAAAAACAAAGTATAAACTAAAAAAACTGTTAAAATTTAGATGAACTATATTGAAATAAACAAAAAACTTTGGGACAACAAAACTGATATCCACTATAAATCAGACTTCTACAATGTGGAATCTTTTATACAAGGCAAAAATTCGCTCAACAAAATTGAACTGGATTTGCTTGGCGATGTAAAAGGGAAAAATATTTTGCACCTGCAGTGTCATTTTGGGCAAGATACGATGTCGCTTGCCCGGTTCGGAGCACTGGCAACCGGCATCGATCTTTCAGGGAATGCAATTGAAAAAGCAAAGCAACTGAACAAGAAATTGGGCACAAATGCAAAATTTATTCAGAGCGATATTTATAAACTTCCCGAAGTTCTGTATGAAAAATTTGATATCGTTTTTACTTCGTACGGAGTAATTGGCTGGTTGCCTGACATGATCAAGTGGGCTAAAGTGGTTAATCATTTTGTAAAACCCGGTGGTAAGTTTGTGATTGCTGAGTTTCATCCTATTGTTTGGATGTTTAGTTACGACTTTAAAAAGATTGAATTTAACTACCTGGAATCGGGTCCAATTGTAGAAGAACTGGAAGGAACATACACCAACCAAGATGCGAATATAAAGGATAAATCAGTAAGCTGGAATCACGGTTTAAGCACAGTTATTAATGCCCTTCTAAAAACAGGTTTAGTGCTAACAGACTTTCAGGAATACAATTATTCGCCCTACGATTGTTTCGAGAACACACTTAAAACGGAAGACGGAAAATTTAAAATAAAAGGACTGGAAGATAAAATACCGATGGTTTATTCGGTAGTTGCCCAAAAACCTGAGAGATAAACATAACGGTCAGCTAGTTTGCATCATTTGTCAAAAAATATGTACATAAATTAGTTCTCCCCACACGAGCAAGCACTTTAACAACCAAGTTAACTTGAGGGGAAAAAGTAATTCATCGGTATACTATTATATAATTAAAGAATGAGCAAACCTGAATATCCGCTTGTTGTTATTTCCAGAAAATTCTAAATTTATCGATCAATAATAAACACAACAACTACACCTGCAAATTATGGCGGCAAAAACAGGAAAACGGAAACAAATTGTAAAAATCATCGTTTTATCGTTGCTATTAATAGTGGTTTTGGCGCTTGCAGTAACACCAACCTTTGTTAAGAATTACATAAATAATAACGGGATCGAACTTTCGGGCCGCACCATTAATATCCAGAAAATAAAGTACAATTATTTTACTTCTACATTAAGAGTATACGACGCAAAAATGTACGAACATAACAACTCCGAAGTTTTTGTTGGGTTCGATTCGCTTCTAATAAATATTAAACCGCTTCGTTTACTTAAAAAGGAAGTACATGTACAGCAATTTAAAGTGGTACATCCCTACTCGCAAATCATCCAAAACGATACGCTATTTAACTTTACCGACCTCATTGAATTCTTCAACACAGGGGAAGATTTGAGCGAGTATACGACAGAAACGATGCCTTACCGGTTAAACCTGAACCTGATCGAGATAAAAAATGGCAGGATCAACTACATCGATGGCCTGCTCGACCATACAATTGGGATGGACAACATTAGTTTTAGTATACCACACATTTATTGGGGCGGCGAAGAAAGTTCAGCTGATGTTGCCTTTAACATTGGGCATGGGGGCAGTATTAGCAGTTCCTTCGATTTTGATTCAAAAACCGGTGACTACTCTGGAGAAGCTAAACTCAATCAACTGGCGATAAATGTGATTTTACCCTATATTCAGGAATACATGAGCCTTGGTGGTATTGATGGGACACTTGATGCTTCTGTTTACTACAGCGGAAATCAGTACGACCTGAACAGTCTTACGCTGAGTGGGAATGCACTGGTAAATAACCTGATTATGACCGATCAACAGGACAAAAAAGTTTTGGGCGTAAAAAAAGCAGAGGCCGTATTAAAAACTTCGAAACCTATGTTGTACGAAGCCGAAATTGGCCGCATTTGGCTAAATAGGCCTTATATGTATTTTGCCCTGATCGATTCCTTATCGAACCTCGAAAAAATGTTGATCTACGAGGACGACACTGCACTAAGCGAAACGAGTGAGAATGAAGATCTGCCTCCTTACAACATTTTTATCGAGAATTTTGTAGTTGACAGCGGGTTAATTGATTTTAGCGACCAACGAATGAAAGAACAGTTCGATTACGAACTATCGGAAGTACATGTCGACATGGATTCCCTTTCACTTAATAGCAATTGGGTGGAAATAAATTCAAGCATGAAACTCAATAAACGTGGAAATTTGGAAGCACAGATTGGTGTAAATCCTTACGCCCCGTTTCAACACATAGAACTAAATTATGTGTTGTCTGATTTTCAGTTGCCCGATGTAAATATTTACTCAAAACATTATATGGGTTTACCCATTTTGTTTGGTGATATGTACTACAGAAACAAAACCATAATTCTCGACAAACACTTAAACAGCGAAAATAAACTGGTGATCCGCAATGTTGAAATGGGACGAAAAGCAGGTGGATTGTACAATATTCCAATAAAACTTGCCCTGTTTATTCTGAAAGATATTAACGGCGATGTTGTCCTGGATATTCCTGTGTCGGGCGACCTATCCGATCCGAAAACCCACATAGGGCAAATCGTGTGGAACACGTTTAAAGGATTTACTTTCAAAATTGTAGCCTCGCCTTTTAAAGCATTGGGTAATCTTCTGGGAGCCGATCCAAAAGAACTGGAAGAAATAACCTTGGTTTACAGCGATACAACACTCACCGGAAAACAACGCCGCGGACTTGACCTGTTGCTGGAGTTGGAGCAAATGAAACCCGAGTTACAAATTGAAATGCAATACCTGAATGACCGTAAACTGGAACGCGTTGATGCTGCTGCTCAGATTGTACAAAGTGTTTACGAGCAAAAAACAAAGAATAATCCGCTTACCCACCAAAAAGATTACCTGGACTATTTGAAAACTGAGAGCGGAAGAGATTCATTGGTGATGCAGGACTACGAAAGGTTCCTGGCACCGGCAGTTCAGGTTGACAGTCTCATTTATACTCGTGAAAAACATCGGATTAACTTGGTAAAAGACTATCTGCATCAGCAAAATGATTCAACCAGCATTCGGATAGTTGGATACAATACCAATGAAGTGCTGAATATTGGTAGCCGGCCACAATTTAGTATTTCATATAAACTAGCTGAAGACGAGGAGCTGTAAAATTTAATGCGGGTGCGACCAGAAATCAGACCCGCATTAAATCATTTAAATATTTTTATTATTCCATCCAGAAGTTATTCCTTTTGAAAATACTTTTTCCCCAGTATATAAAAGGAGTATCGGCGGCGGCAACTACAAATTTCAGAAAGTAAGTTGTAATAAATATTTCAAGTAATAATGGTAATTCGAAAACGCCATAAAAAGCGATCAACACAAATACCGAACTATCAATTAATTGCGAAATCATTGTGCTCAGATTGTTTCTGAGCCAGATTTGATTGTCTCTGGAGAAACGTTTCCGCCAGAAATGATACGCCCAAACATCGTGGCGTTGCGATAGCAAATAGGCAGCTAAACTTGCCACTGCAATACGGGGCATTAAACTAAAAATGGTACTGGTGGCTTCGTGCGCCACACCTGCAAATTCGTCACCTTTAAGCGGTAGAAAAAATAAGGCCAGGTTCATCAATAGCGTCATCGAGATAAGACTAAAAAAGCCAATCCATACAGCCTTTTTTGCTTCTTCTTTGCCGTAGTTCTCCGAAAGAATATCGGTAACCAGAAACGAAGAGGCATAGACAATATTTCCCAAAGTGGCGACCATACCAAATAATTCGACGGTTTGAATCACCTGAATATTGGCCACAATCACTGAAATGGGAATCCACATAATAAGTCCCCATTTCCCAAATAAACGGTAGGCTAAAATAATTAGCAGAAAATTTGCCAGCAACATAACCAGCCACAGCAACTCGTTTTGCATTTTTTTAATTTTTTAATCCGCAGGGTGATGCCACCTGCAAATGTTATTATTCAAATTTCGGGCTGCAAATGTATAGGAAATAATTCAAAGTTTAACATGCAGAGTACAATGAAGTTAAAACTACTTATCAAGCACTTTAAAAAGGCCTTGCCCGTTTATTGAAATTATCAGGCCATCCTCTGTTTTAAGCGTTGCTGCAAAAGAATTTGTTTCGTTACTTAAACTTAATTTATAGCCAATACCATTTTCATTCCCTGAAGAAGAGATGTCCAGATCAGTCAACTTTTTAGCGTAGCTACCATGCTTGCCACGATAGGCCTGTTGTTTGTAATAAATAAGCCAGAGATATTTTGCCCACGCTTCTTCAGTTGGAAGCTGAAACATTTGTTTTTTTCCATTTACCGGATTTCCCGAAAACTGCAGTAAGCCCCAACGTTCGGGGAAATGCATATTTACAACGCCCTGCTCGCTCCAAACCCAATTGTTCTCAGGAAGTACCTTTTGAGTTGTTTCATCCTTTTTGCGTACATATTTTCCATCTACAATTTCAGTGTGCCACTCTACACGCGAAAAGTTGATTTTCCACACATCGTCGGCTGTGGGTTGAACAAAATCACCATCAAAACTAAGCGACGAAAAAGGAATTGCCATTTCAACCGTCCATTTTTTATCTTCATCGCTGGGATCATTCAGTGTTCCATCAATGTGGACAGCACTTACAAAACCTTCAGCGTCCCATTCAATATTTGCACTCCCCCCAATTCTGTATGGCTTATTCAAAAATAAATCGAAAAGGGTATTTCTGGCATTCACTTCAAACTCGTAATAATTGTGCGTGTCACGTGTGGGATCAATAAAAACCTCAAAATCATTTTCATGAAACACAATCATGTCATTTTTGTCGTAATATGCCCAAATATGTGGTTCTTCCAATTCGGCTAAAATGTACAGATGTGTATCATCCCACAGCATTTTCATTCTTGTTCTATATGTGGGAACTGGCTGCTTATCACCCTCAATATCTATGAAATATTCCGACCACTTGGCGTGTTTCCACGACTTTTCATCGTTTCTCCCATCAATATCAATCTTGTCAATTGCCTTATACACAACATAGTTTCGTGCCGGAGTAAACAAATGCTCAAAGCCCCTCCATAAATCCTGTGCCCCCACAACTGATGTTAACATAAAAGGCAAGACAATCACAACCAATATTCGCCAAAACTTCATAGCTTATTCATTCAAATTAGCGAACAAAGATATTAAACTCACACGTAACAAATCGCGATCTTTATAAAATATTTTACAAAGATTGTTAAAATCACGATAACAAAAGCAGAAACCACTCTACTGAAGTAAGCATAACCCACAAATCCATCACCTCTGTAATAGAATCGATTGTCCCAATAATCTCTAATTTTTATACTTATTTTTACCTATGACAGTTTTTTTTTAGTCCCTAAAACAAATGGGCTACGTTCTTAACGTAGCAAACAGTACTTCTAAAACGTCATGCTGAACTTGTTTCAGCATCTCTGTCACTTCCTCATTATGCCAGTTCAAAAAAAAGTAATCACTACTTACGACATATCTACTTCACGAGTTATGTATCCGGCGTAATCTTTTAATATGGGTTGGTAATTTTCGTGAAATAGCGCCGATGTAACCATAAAATCGGCAGTTGAACGATTTGATGCAGTTGGGATATTATACAACACTGTTATTCGCAACAACGCTTTTACGTCAACATCATGTGGTTGTGGTTGCATTGGATCCCAGAAGAAGATTAACATATCAACTTTGCCTTCACAAATAAGTGCGCCAAGTTGCTGATCGCCCCCAAGCGGCCCCGATTTTAGACGGGCAACAGTTGGAGGCACCGCTCCATGTTCGTGGCAACTCATGGCCAATGTATCTTCAACCATTTTCCCGGTAGTTCCTGTGCAAATTAAATCGTGTTGCAAAAGTTCTTTCCAGTTAAAGGCTACCCATTCCATTATATCTTTCTTTCTATTATCGTGTGCAACGATCGCTATATTTTTTTTCTTTTTCATTTTCTTCATATTCAAATTGTTTGTTTCATTTACTTTCTATTTAACTCTCGTCATTTTTAACTATACTTATTCATGGATTAATTTTGTTTCGGGAGGTTTGTAAGTGTTTTCAAAATTTGCATTTCAAATTATTAGCCAAAGGTAGGTGCTTATTTATATTGAATCAATTCAATAAGTAAAAACGAAAGAAGTTTATTGATAACTTAATTTCGGCATAAACCAGAAAGACCCGTTCTTTACCTTATTTTCAGTATTAAGAACGGGTCTTCTTGTCGCCTTTCAGGGAGCAATTATGCTGTTAACTCCCTGATCTCATCTATCATTTGCAGCGCCAACCCATCGGCTTTTTCCATTGTATTTGCCTCGGCATAAATACGAATAATTGGTTCGGTATTCGATTTTCGAAGATGCACCCACGAATCGGCAAAATCAACTTTTACGCCGTCAATATCGGTTACTTGCTCACTGGCATACTTTTCCTTCATTTTTATCAAAATTGCATCGACATCAATATCAGGAGTTAACTCCATTTTATTTTTCGAGATAAAATAATCGGGATAAGTTTTTCGTAAGTCCGAACACTTCAACCCGCTTTTTGCCAAATGCGTTAAGAATAATGCTGCCCCCACCAAAGCATCTCGTCCGTTGTGGCTGGCCGGATATATAATTCCACCATTTCCCTCGCCACCAATTACAGCGTTGGTTTCGCGCATTTTAGCTACTACATTTACTTCGCCAACTGCACCCGGAGAATAACTTTGTCCGTATTTTTCGGTAATATCGCGTAATGCCCTACTTGACGAAAGATTAGAAACCGTATTCCCCGGAGTTTGACTCAACACATAATCGGCCACAGCCACCAGGGTATATTCTTCGTTAAACATGCTTCCGTCTTCGTTTATAATCACCAGGCGGTCAACGTCCGGATCGACCACAAAACCAACATCTACATTATTCTCACGAATAATTTCTGCTGTTTCAACAAGATTCTCAGGAATTGGCTCGGGTGTGTGAGCAAATTGTCCGGTAGGTTCGCAGTTTATTTCCACCACTTTATCAATTTCAAGTGCCTCGAATAAAGCAGGCATGGCAACTCCTCCCACCGAATTCACAGCATCAATGGCTATCGAAAAGTTTGCCTTTTTAATGGCCTCAACATCCACTAAATCAAGATTTAAGACATGCTGAACATGAACATTTGTATAATCTTTTTCAATTACTTTGCCCAAATCATCAACTTCTGCAAACGAAAAATCCTCCGATTCAGCAATTTTCAAAATTTTTGCTCCTTCATCGGCATTTAAGAACTCACCTGCTGCATTTAAAAGTTTCAATGCGTTCCACTGTTTGGGATTATGGCTGGCAGTTAAAATAATACCCCCATCGGCCTTTTCTTCGGTAACGGCAATTTCGGTAGTTGGTGTTGTTGCCAATCCAATATTAACCACATTGCAGCCCATTCCAGTAAGTGTTGAAACCACCAGTGAGCTTACCATCTCACCCGAAATACGTGCATCGCGACCGACCACCACAGTAATTTTTTCTTTACCGGCATTTTCTTTTGCCCAGGTAGCATACGCTGCCGCAAATTTCACCAAATCTAACGGACTTAATCCTTCTCCGGGCTTTCCGCCAATAGTACCTCGGATTCCTGAAATTGATTTTATTAAAGTCATAGTGTTTTTTGTTTGAGCATGTAAAGATACGAATAGGAGAACAAAAAAGTATTTAATTTTTATTAAAAGTTCGCAATATATTTGCAAATTAATTTTAAAGCCTGCGAATTAATGGGATAATGATGATAACTATTTAGTAATTGAAGTATTGCTGGCAACAGGCACCATTCAAATCTCTATCTCTTCTAACTCAGTTAAGGTGAGTTTTAGTTTTTTAATATAGTTCCCATATAGCTTGCGGAACCCCCAGCGAAGAAAAAGAAAAATTGCTCCGCCAATTACAGTTACAATTACTACTGATATTAAAATGGCCAGAATTATCTGTTTTGTCTCTATATCAGAAATTTGCAATCCTTGTTCTTCTGCACTATGGCTAAATCCTTTGAACATTCCCATCAAAAACGCCGACCCCATAGCCAATAAAACAGCAGCAAGCGCTAAATAAAACAAACGCTGGTACAAAACCAAAGTGCCTATTATTTTTGTTAATGTGTCTTTCAAATTACATACAACATCACATTTCCGTTTAACTGTGTGGTACTTGATTACAAAATAAACAAAGGTTGTAAAAATGAGAACATTCCCGAATACAGCAAGAACAATAACCCAGTTGGGAATTGGCATTTCGCTGTAGTACTTATTTATTGCCTGTGGCGAAAACAAAAAATCGTCGAAAGAAAACAACAAGATAAGAGCTAAAAGCAATACAAAACCAATCTTAATATTCCGGTCAATCCTTTCTATCAGGTTTTTGGTTTTACTGCCCAGCATTTTACGCAACTGACTCTCATCGAGCTCCTTGCCGACAGCCATTTTATCCCAGGTTTTTTTCAGATCATTTAAATCCATACAATTACTCTTCAGTACCCATCAGTTTTTTTAACTTCTTTTTAATCCGGTTCATTTTTACCCGCACATAATTCTGGGTGATTCCGGTAATCTCAGCAATTTCCTCGTACTTCTTATTTTCGAGAAACAGCAGCACAATCGATTTTTCAATTCCCGACAACTGCTTAATTGCCTTGTGTAGCAACTTTATATTTTCTTCGGTCTCGGTATCGTACTTTTCATCTTCAATTTGAAAATTTTCGTACGTTAAGTGATTGTGGTCAGGGCGGCGTTTACTTTTTTTGAATGACGTGATAGCCGTATTCAAGGCAACACGGTACATCCAGGTAGAAACTTTTGACTCCTTCCGGAAATTAGGGTACGATTTCCAAAGTTGTGCCACAATTTCCTGAAAAAGATCGCGTCGGTCGTCATCCGTATCGCAATAAATATTGCTAACTTTATGAATGATGCCCTGGTTCTTCTGAATTATTTGTAAAAACTCCTGCTCCAAAATCAAGGTATTAGTTAAATAAACAAGCCAAAAATTACAGCTGTAAATGAAAAATAGCAATTCTAAATCGGCGAATGGCAGATTTAAGCCCAAACTCCATTATTTAATGCAACGAAACATGAAGTTTATATTGACTAATTGTATTTTTGACAAAGTTAACATAACAATCTCTTCATTTCCAAATATCACACCCAGGTTTGTTTAGTGCATCGTTCATTTTTGTTGGGCAATCGCTTGTTGAATTTTGAGTATGTGATGTTTTTTGGAGAAATTACATCATTTTTAAAAACTGAATTTCCTTATCAGTTAAAAAACGATATTTTCCACGAGGCAGGTTCTTTTTGGTTAAACCGGCAAAAAGTACCCGGTCCAGTTTCCTCACCTTATAACCGAAGTGTTCGAAAATACGACGTACGATTCGGTTTTTACCCGAATGAATTTCGATTCCGATCTCCGTTTTATCGTCTTGTTTTGCATAACTTATTGCATCGGCGGCAATCGGCCCATCTTCCAACTCAATACCCTCGGCAATCATTTCAAGGTGTGCTTTAATAACCGGTTTGTCGAGCGTTACCTGGTATATTTTTTTCTTGTTATGACTTGGGTGTGTAAGTTTTTTCGAGAGGTCGCCATCGTTTGTAAAAAGCAGCAAGCCGGTTGTATTTCGGTCTAAACGGCCCACCGGATAAACGCGCTCGGCACACGCATCTTTTATCAAATCCATTACTATTTTATCGGCATGCGGATCATCGGTGGTTGTTACGTAGTCTTTGGGTTTGTTCAGCAATAAGTATACCTTTTTCTCGGCATCGAGTTTGCGCCCGTCAAAACGTACTTCATCGCCGGGCATTACACGCATGCCCATTTCGGTAACCTGTTTGCCATTAATTGTAACCATACCTGCTTCAATATAAGTATCGGCTTCGCGTCGCGAGCAAACACCAGCATTGGCAACAAAACGGTTCAAACGCATTCCCTCAGACGAAACGGTTTTCAAATTCGTTTTTGGTTCTGACGTTTTTTTCAAGCCTTTTTTTACAAATGGCTTTTTATATGTTTTTCGTGGTGAGAATTCCTTCTTTGAAGTCTCCTGGTCTATTACGCGGGATTTCCCTTCTCTCTTCCCGGAAGTTTTCGAACTTGTTCTTTTCGAAGGTCCTCCCGTTTTGTTATCTTGTCGGGCACCACCCCGTCCACTGCTATTCGATTTGCGCATAACTGAAAATAATTTGTGCAAAGGTCGTTTTTTTTTATGACAATTTTGTCATTATTCTTTTGAGACAACAGTTGTCTAGTTCCTATTTAATAAATGATATACTATTGCAATAGATTTATTAAATGTAGAAGTGTGAATTTCGATGTTTTAAACCACTCCCTGCAAACTTATCCCTTTAATTTTTCGATACAAATCGAGAGCAAAAACATCGGTCATTCCTGCTACAAAATCAACAACCGACTGAATTTTACTGTAGGTAGTATCTTCCACGGTTTTATATTGTACAGGAAGAAGCGAAAGAATTTTTTTGCTGTAGGTTTCTTCCGGATGCATTATGGCTTCAATAAACTCATCGAGCAAAGTCCCGATAATTTTATACCCGGCAATTTCAATTTCCACAACCGAACGATGGCCATATACTTCCGTTATGGAAATTTCCTGAACCTTTTTCATAGCTGCCGCCTGTTGTTTTGGTAATTTATCAATTAAGCTTCCTGTAAATGTTCCACTTAAAATAGCATCGTGGTTAGCCTCAAAAATTCCGGTTGATGCATAAATCAAAGTGCCAATTACACCGGCACGGAGGTAACTTATTTGTTCGTTCTTATCAGTAACATTTTGAAGTGTTTTTTCAATACCCGTTAATTTTGCACTTTCTTTTTTAGAATCGTAAAAATTCAGAAAAAGTTCTTTAATCTGATCGTAACTTAAAATACCCAGTTTAAATGCATCTTCCAAATCCATTATCTGGTAGCAAATATCGTCGGCAGCTTCAACCAAATAAACAAGCGGATGCCGCTTATATCCGCGTTCAGCATTTTTGAGAATCCCAAGTTCATTTGCAATTGTGTAATAATTCTCTTTGTCCGATTGGAAAAATCCAAATTTTGGTTTAGTGGCGTCCAACGATTCAAAAGGATATTTCACAATACTTGCCAACGTAGAATAGGTAAGTGCAAAACCTCCCAAACGTTTGCCGTTAAACTGGTGTGTTAAAGTTCTGAAAGCATTGGCATTTCCATCAAATAGTGTAAAATCCCTCCATTGTGCTTTGGTTAACTCCTTTTCAAATATTTGACCTGCACCTTTTACAAAAAAATTGGAAATAGCTGCTTCTCCCGAATGTCCGAAAGGCGGATTCCCTAAATCGTGCGCCAAACAAGCTGTTGAAACGATTGTACCAATTTCGGGGATGAATGGATTTTCGGGAAATTTTACTGCCAGTTTTTCGCTCAAAATATTTCCCAACGAACGCCCAACACTGGCCACCTCCAAGCTGTGTGTTAACCGGTTGTGTACAAAAATATGCTCCGGCAACGGAAATACCTGCGTTTTGTTTTGCATCCTTCGAAAAGGCGACGAAAAAATAAGGCGGTCGTAGTCGCGCTGAAATTGTGTTCGGTCTTCGTGCGCTGCGCTAGCTTTTCCTCCAAGACTTCCCAATCGTTTTGCTGAGAGTAGTTTGTTCCAATCCATCATATCAAAAAGTTCTAACGCGAAAGTAACTGAATTTCTTTTAGAAAATTAGTACTGCCGGTAAATTCAGACACATTCTTCCCCAACCGGTTCGGCAAGTTGTAAGAATTAACCGAACAATGCCGGAAGAATTAATCCCGCCAAAAAGAAGGGGTAAAGATTACAAGCAGAGAATAAATTTCAAGCCGGCCAACTACCATTAACAAAGCTAGAAAATATTTTGCACCTGTAGGCAAATGCAGAAAATTGCTTACCGGGCCAACTGTACCAAACCCGGGACCTATGCCGGCCATACTTGTTGCAACCGCACCAAAAGAAGTGGCCAGATCGTTGGTCCAAAACATCATTACAAAAGTACCAACTGCAACAATCAGGTAATAAAAGAATATAAAAGTGAGTATGTTCTGAACGAGTTCCTTTTGTATATGTTTCCCGTTATACCGAACCACCTTAACTGTATTAGGGTAAATTATTTCGGTTACTCCCTGCCTAATTTTTTTAAAGGCAATTAAATGTCTGATAACTTTAATCCCTCCCCCTGTTGAACCGGATGAAGCACCAATAAGCATTAATATTGCAATTAAGCCTACCGCCTGAACCGGCCACTGCAAATAATCGGCTGTTGCAAAACCTGTAGCGGTAATAATTGAAATAACCTGGAAAAAAGAACTTCTGAATGCCCGTTCAAACCCCAATTCCCGGTGTTGAAAAAATAAAAGCAGGGTGATGATTCCTCCAACAAATAATATGATTTTCAAGTAAAGCCGGAGTTCTTCATTTTTTAAAGCTGACTTGAATTTTCGGTTCAACATTAAAAAATGCACGGTAAAATTAATCCCCGACATCATCATAAAAAATGCAATAATATATTGAACAAAAGGTGAATACCCTGCAATACTATCGTTTTGAGTTGAAAAACCTCCGGTAGCAATTGTAGCAAACGAATGGCAAACACTATCGAAAAGTGGCATCCCCCCCACCCAAAGCAGTATTGTTTCAACAAACGTTAATCCAATGTATATCAACCAAAGATTACGAGCAATGTTTTTAATTCGGGTGGAAACTTTTTCGTTGGCCACACTCGATATTTCGGAATAAAACAGATAAATTCCATTGATCTTTAAAAAAGGCATTATAGCAATTACCAGAACAATAATTCCCATTCCTCCGATCCAGTGAGTTTCAGCTCTCCAAAACAAAATGCTTTTGGGAAGCAACTCAATATCAGCAAGAATTGACGATCCTGTGGTTGTAAATCCCGAAATTGATTCAAAAAAAGCATTTGTAAATTGAGGAATACTCTGCGTTGCAAGATATGGCAAAGTGCCTACAAGCCCCATTAGTATCCAGCCCAGACTAACAATTACAAAACTTTCCCTTTTCGATGGTTCAATGTAGCGCTTTTTACGTGTTAATATATTCAGAAGAACACCAAACAATAAAGTTCCGATAAAGGTCAGAAAAAATCGACAGGTAATGGATTCGCGATAATAAAACGACACGGCCACAGCCAAAAGCATAAACAAACTTTCGAATACAACTACAATTGAAACAAAATGTAAGATTAATGCAACGCTTATTTTTGCTGTTTTCATAAAGGTTATATTGACTGCAAAATGCGAGGTAGCACGCTGATAAAAACTAAATTAATAAAATGGCATTCGACTTTCGATATTGAATGAAAGTATTCTTTAATGAAAGGGAAAATTAAATGGTGTGTAAAGGAGGGGGAAGATTGGTATAATGCTGTAACAGCAATAGCTGAGAAAAGTCTTGGTTTGTAAATTTGAGTGAAACAAACGAATGAATTTGAAAATTTTGTAACCCACGCCTGTTTTTACACAATCCGATTTTAGCATCCTGGACTTCAACAACTTCATCCAATACCGAAACAGACAATTCGATATCGGCAGACTCGATATACATCCAACTTTCCTGTTCCGAACCAATTATGGCAAAGCTATCTGCATTATTATTCGTTCCTGCCTGTTGCTGCCAAATGGCAAATAAACAAAAGAACGAAATTAAAATTTGTATGTATTTCAACCTTTTCAATTGAATAATATTGCCGGCAAATGTACCACGAATAATATTAGCATAGACAAAAAAAAACATTATCGGGACAAAGATGAAGTTTATATTAAAATCCGATTTTCCTTAAAATCGCCGAAAACAATCATATGTTCAACTTTTGATTCCCGCCGGATTACAAGGTGTAGGTTGAATATTGTTTAACCTGCGTTGCCAGTTCGCGAGCCCTGTTGTTTGTTATTTGATTTAATCGTTGCCAGAATTTTTCGCCGTGATTCTTAATCTCGGTATGCACCAGTTCGTGAAGTAAAATATAATCGATCAGTTCAACTGGTAATTTCATCATTTGCAGGTTCAAACTAATGTTGTTTTGCGAAGAACAGCTTCCCCAGTTACGCCGATTGTTTCGTATGGTTATTTTATTAAAATCAAAACCATTACGCTTGGCCAGTTCGCTTATCCGAACCGGCAACAATCTTTTGGCTTCTATCCGGTAAATCTCCGTTACATAATGTTCAATATAATCCAAACATTCTTTCTCCTCAAAATCCGTAACAATAATTGTTACATCGCTGCCCCTTTTCATTATTCTGTTTTCACTTCCCAAAATAAATTTAATGGTATGCAACTTGGTTTTCAGTTCAGAATTGGCTGCTACCTTTGCTTTTCGCAATTCCATTTTTTGTTGCTGACTTCTAATCCAGTCTTCATTTTTTAACACAAAAGCCAGCACTTCCTTTGAAGAAACATAAAAAGGAAAAGAAACCAGCACCGATTTATCGGGTTTTACACTTATCTTTATATTTTTAGATCGCCTATTTTTAGAAAATGTAATGTTTCCGATCTGTTTTAATTGAACTACTTGGTTCGGCATATGTTATTATAAAAAATTAAATCAAAGATATTAAACATGGGAAATAAAAAAATTGAAGTATTTGTTAACCTTACCAAAACCGATACTGTTGTAGCTCTTGACGAGAATATTCTACCGGGAAGTCTTGTTTTCGATTCACTGAATCCGTTTCCGGGCTACTACCACGAATTGCCTACCGATGCAAGTTCAATATACATATATATGGTATTGGACAAACAATATCCTTTGGAGGAAATATTACGTGCCTCACAAAATATTGAAAAGGGTTTTGACTGGAGTTTTGATGCCGGGAAAGCTTACATTACAATTGGTTCAACCTTCCTAAATGCCATCCGGGTTCGCCACCTGCCCGCAATTGATATGGTTGGAAAAATACAGGAAGCTTATGCCAAACAAGGAATCAACTTTTTAATGAACAAAAAGTTAAAAGGCAAACTTGAAGCCAATGTAAAAATTGTAAAATTCCTTGTTTTGGAAGATCTGGGTGGAGGTATTTACTTAAATAGTGATGATCCCACATTTGCTTATATTGAAATCCCTAAATATTTAAGTCCGGAAGCTTTTACCAAAGTTTCGATGGATGTGAAATACAATTGGGAAGGACATGAATTTGATGCGGCCAGCGCCTCATTTTATAACAGTGGAAAACTTTATGAGATGGTTAGAATCCGATCGGATAAAATGAATGTCGAATATTTAAGCAGCATTAAAAAGTTGTATTCCGATAAAATACGCTAAAGCGGATGTTATAATACACAAAAAAGAGGTGATCTGTAAGTTAACGGATCACCTCTGTTATTTTCGAATGTTTTTGCACATGTAATTTTAACACACTTTGTGCATTTTTTCTAACTTTAGCCCAATTATTAAACAACTAAATCTAGTGTTCCAATGGGAGACAAGAACCGACTTTTTATTATCATCATAATTGCAGTTTTTGCACTGAGCAGTGCTGCTTTCTATTTCTATTCAAAATACAATGTTCCATCCACTTTAAAAGCGGGTTCGTTTCAAACCGAAACGATTGAGCGTGGCACGGTAATTTCTTCGATTAAAGCATCGGGAGTGGTTGAATCGGAAAGTGAAGTTTTGATTCTCAGTCCGGCACGAAGCATTATAAAAAAGGTGCTGGTTGAACCGGGGAGTTGGGTAGGTAAAGGAGAATTGATTCTTCAATTGGATAAAGAAAATGTGGCTAAAGAGATTGAGCAAATTTCCGATCAGTTGGAAATGAAACGAAATTCGCTGGAAAAAACGCAACTGAATGCACAAAGTACAAGGCTGGACCTGGGATATAACGAAGAAGTTAAAAAATTGCGAATCACATCGTTGAAATCAACACTGGCCGATCAACAACAGCTACTTGAGGTTGGTGGTATTTCGCCGGCGCGAATTGAAAAAACCAAACAGGAAATTGTACTGGCAGAAAAAGATCTGGAAACACTCGTTGAAAAGAATTCAATTCGGCTTAAACAATTGGCCGCCGATGAAAAAGGATTAATCCTTCAAATAAAAGCCCAGGGAAAAGACCTGGATGAAAAACAAAATTTACTTAAAAAACTCGATATTAAAGCACCTTCGGCAGGAATCATTCTGGCAGTTACCGGAAACGAAGGATCGCGCGTTGATGCTGATAAAACACTGGTGCGTATGTCAGACCTAACATCATTTAAAGTGATCGGATCGATTGACGAAAAATTTGCCAAACAACTAAAAACCGGTAACCGGGTATTTGTTAAGATTGACAACGAAGATTTACCGGGTAGAGTTGGAAATATTACTCCAATGGTTGAAAACCAAAAAGTTCAGTTTACCGTGCACCTGCAAGACAAAAGCCACCCAAAACTTATCTCAAATCAGAGTGTTGAGGTACATATTATAAACAGCGACAAAGAAAATGTACTTCGAATAAAAAAAATTCCTGCTTTTGAAAGCGGCAACCAGCAACAGGTTTTCGTTATAAAGGGTAACGAAGCAATTAAAACTAATATTATACTGGGCACTATTGGCAACGACTATTGCGAAATTGTTTCGGGAATAACAGAGGGAGAGAAAGTCATTATTGATGATTTGAATTTCAGGGGACTGGACAGGATTGAAATTGAGAACTAAGGAGCGATGAAAAGATTTGTTTACGTTTTTTGTTTGTTGGCTTTTATCAGTTGGCAGGCACACACCCAGGAAAGTAATTTAAAAACGTACGTTTTAACACTCGACGAGGTAATCGATCTGGCTGTCTCTCAGTCATCGGCCATCCGTTACACACAAAACAGTAATGTAAATTATTTTTGGCGCTACAGGAATTACAAAACACGTTTTCGTCCGCAGCTCAGGTTATCAGGCGATTTACCCAATTACCAGCACACAACAAGCCCGATTACCCAACCCGATGGAAGTATCGAATTTAAACAAGTTTCAAACTTGTCTGCCTCTTCCTCGCTTTCCCTTAACCAATATATTCCGCAATTGGGCACGAACCTATGGGCCAGCACATCGGCTGTTGGAATAAGGAATTTAAAAAACGAAGAAACAAGTTATTCGGGAAGTCCATTTTCAATTGGATTTCAGCAACCTTTGTTTTCATACAACTGGATGAAATGGTACCGCAAAACCGAACCCATGATTTTTGATGAAGCTCAAAAACGTTTTGTGGAAGAAATTGAAGAGATTGCATTAAATACTACCAGTCGCTTTTTCAACTACCTTGCGGTTCAAACCAATTATAATCTGGCCGAAAGTAACCTAAAAAACAGCAAAGACAATTTAAAAATATCGGCAACGAAAAAAGAACTGGGGCAAATATCGGATAACGATTATGCACGAATTGAGCTTTCGGTATTGAATGCCCAAAAAGCGTTAAATCAGGCACGCATGGATTTAAAAAATGCCGACTTCAATTTGAAATCCTATATCGGATTAGATCAGTCGCGTAAAATTGAATTAATTATACCACTGAATATTACGCTGTTTGACATTGATCCCGAACTGGCCCTGGCAAAAGCCAAAGAAAACCGCAAGGAAACCACATACTACCAACGGCGCCTTATAAATGCCGATCGCGAACTGGCTCAGGCAAAAAGCAATACCGGACTGAGTGCAACGTTACGAGGTAGTTTTGGATTATCAAACAGCTCTGAAACACTGTCAGGGATTTATGAAGAACCGGAAAGAGACCGGATGCTGCGAATTTCGGTTAGTATTCCAATTCTTGACTGGGGAAATTCAGCCTCATCTGTTAAGCTGGCCGAATCGCAGCGCGATTTAACCATTTTCGATGTAAACAAGGACATTGAGGATTTTGAACGGGGTGTAATCGTACAGGTCGAACAGTTTAGCCTGTTAAAAGACCAACTGAAAACTGCCACAGAAGCTGACCGCGTTGCCGGAGACGGATACAAAATTGCGTTAAAAAAATTCCAAAACGGCGAATTAAGTATCACCGATTTAAATATTTCGCTTCAGGAACGCGAAGCCGCCAAACGAGATTATATCCGCTCTATACAAAACTACTGGATTGCCTTTTACAGCTTGCGTGAACGCACACTATACGACTTTGAAAAAGGGCACAACATTACCTATAGCAATCCAATGCTTGAAGAAGAAATGCAACGCTATTCTTTTGATAATTTTGATTAGACGGAACTAAAATCGAATCTATTCTCCCGGAAAATATTCACGGGTTTCAAGTGTTGTTAAATTATTTGAATGCACCCGATCAACCTTTAAACCCAACTGTTCGTTAACTGTTTTTCCATTGTATGAATAAGTCTTATTCAGCGAGATCTGATTCAACATTAGCTCTTTATAAGCTACCTCAAAATGATACGCAACATCAGTGAAATAATTTTTGGTTGTGTTACCCACAGCCAATCCTTTTCCTTGTCGGTTATTTTTCGATGATTGAACTTCTCCTTCAATTTTTAACACAGAATAATCAACCTTGTTAATGGTAATCTTCCCCTTAAACGTATTCGCATAATAATCACCTGATCCTTCCAGTGTCGGTTTATTTTGGCTAAATGCTATTACCCAATATTCTTTCCCATCAATGGTTGGTTGGCTCTCCAGCGAAAGTTTAAAATCGGTCAAAAGCGCGGGATTCAAAACCGATGATCCCGAACGAACCCAGTCCAACTCCAGTAAATCATCGATATTCATTAATCCTGTGGAAAACCGATAATCTCCGTCGTCTGCTTCCTTTGTTACTGAATATTTTCGTGAAATATAGGCATCCTCTTTCGAAACGTCGGCATAACCTTTTGCATCATAAATCAGTACCGAAGCTTTTTGGGGTGTTTGCGTTTTATTTTCGACCACACAATTATTCGTATAAATGCAGTGCAGATTAAACGGCCCGGCTCCATAATTATATTTTATATCTTCGGACGCCATGCGTAAAATCCGAATAAGTACCATATTTTGCGCGGCAACATCTACCTCATCAACCCCATATGATTGCGCGTCCATTTTTACCACATTAAACTCTTTGCCAAAAAGCGTATTTACCGGAAATTGCTTATTTGTAAATCCAACGGCCGAAAAATAAATATTCTTTTCAACCATATCTCCAGGGATTTTTAATTCAAAATTCCCCTCGCCATCGCTGGCTGTTCCATAAAACGTATTTTCCAATCCGATATTAGTATACGAAACCGGACGATTGCTCACTGCATCCACAACTTTTCCTTTAATCGTTTGGGCTACTTTACTGCCTTCTTGCGCATAAACTGAAACCGAAAGAAACAGGAACAACTGGATTATTGATAATATCTTCATCTTACGTATTTTTTATTGCAAAATTGTATACAAGTAAATTTAGAGTCTCACTTTAAAAAGCACTAATTTTTACTTACACACCTCCAAATGTAAACAAATTAAGTTAAACCAAGCTGAATGAAATTGCTCTAAAAAAACAAGTCGCAACTGCATTTGCCACCTAAAAAACTAACTATTAGCAACTTCCCAACCAGGTCTTTAAAAATAGTATTCTTATTATTTGAAATAATACCAATCATAACTTTATAACGTTGTATTACAAAATTATTATTGTTTATATTTGTTTCAACCACAAAAAAACAGATTACTATGAAACGAAAATATTTTGTCATTCTTATCAGTATTGTAATGGTTTCTCTTTCGTCGTGTGTTTCAAAAAAGAAATACCTTGAAATGGAAGCCGGCCGTTTATCAGCAGAAGAACTTTCGCGCAAACTTGATGCCGAGAACAACGCAAAAGCAGACCGAATTAAAGCACTGATTGCCGATTACGAGGAAATGAAAAATGAACTTCTGGAAAGTAATGCGATGAAAGACCAATATATCACTGAGCTTAAACAGGAAATGCATTTACTTTCGGAAGAACTGAACAAACAAAAAGAGTCGCTGCAAGAAACAAGTTTTAACCTCGATTTTGAAAAACAACGACTAACCAATGCCATGAACAGCAAAGATGAAAGAATAAATTCGTTGCAAACCGAATTAAATGAATTAGAAAGCGAGATTTCTGCAAAAAATTCAGTAATCGACCAGAAAAATTTTGATATCAGGCAATTGAATGAACAGGCGAAAGTATTAGAAAGCAAAATTAAATCGGGCGAAAATAATTTGACAGACCTCAAGGGACAGCTGGAAAAATCAAAAGCCGATGCGGCCTCGCTTCAAAAACAAATGACAGAAAAAGATACTTCGATAAAAAAACTTGAAAACCAGGTTAACCTGTTAAAAAAGGAGATTGGACAATAACGGATTTTTATTCAAAAAAAACATCTTTCTGTTTAACAAAAGAAGATTTCAATTATTAAATAGGTGTAATAATTAGAAGGTTTCATAACCTAAATATTATTGATTGCAAAAAAAGGAAAGCTTACTTTCCTGTAAAGCCTGGGGTACAACCAGGCTTTTTTCATTGAGTTTATGTGAGATGAAATCAGGAGCGAAACAAAGGCACTTACTTACGTAAATACCTTTGTAAATCCACTCTCTATTCTCTATTCCTATAAAAAAAACTGCTTTACTTTTTTTCATCAACTACTTTAAACCACATGCGGTCACCCACATTGTAATATTCCTTTTCAATTCCTGGATTTTCGGCCAACTGAGCCTTTGTATATGGGAAAAACGGAACCATTACATCATCTCCTTTTTCCCAATTGGCAGGTGTTAATACTTTTGCCTCATCAGTTGTTTTAAGAGCTTCAACAATCCGAACAATCTCTTCCATATTTCTACCAACCTGCATTGGATAGAAATTTATAGAACGAACAATATTTTGGTCATCAATAATAAATACTCCTCTGATATCCTTACTTGTACTTACAGGCTCGTGAAGCATTCCATACATTCTCGATGCTTTCCCATCAATATCTTCAAACAATGGAAATTCAATATTCTGGGTGCCCCTGTTTTTATAATTCAATTCCTCAAGATGCGACTCCCACATCTTATGAACATCCACATTATCAGTAGAAATAATAGCAATCTTTACTCCTAGCTTATCAAAGGTTGGTTGTAAATTAGCTAGTTCCAGTAACTCGGAAGAACAGACCGGAGTAAAATCTGCCGGGTGACTAAAAAGAATTTTCCAGCTTTTTCCAAAATCATTTGGGAATTTGAGTTCACCATGTGTTGAATTAGCGGTAAAACTTGGAGCTTTTGACCCAATTAAGGGAATTCTGTTGCCTTCTGCCAAAACCATTCCGGTTATTAGCGTACAAGCCAGTAATGTTAACATTAACTTTTTCATAACTAAAAATATTAAATTGGTTGCAGCTGCAAGTTACGATGGCCGAATCGCCAAAGCACATGTTAAATAACATATAAAGATTTTAATATCTTAATAGGTCTTTACTTTCAATAGACAGTATTGCCGAAATAAACCAATTTAAAACACTTATCAGTCATTTATCTTTTGATTTGATTATTTATATGGCCTTTAAATTTCAAATTGAAAGTTCAGAAAAATGCAAATAAAATACCTACCAGTACTTTTTTAACATCCCGTTAAGTCTAATTCGATTATTTTGTTCGATTATTCCAAATCGTAATCCATTTTAAACAACTCGTAATATTGAATTATTGCTTCTCGTACCTGGTATTCGTTAGCAGTATAAGGCAGCACATTTTGCCCGTTAAACCACACCATAAATGTATCGGCATAAGCTTCGGTAGTTCCGGTAAGTTTCATTACCATCTCTTTATTGTAGTTTTCGGAGTGCATTTCCCAGTTACGCATAATGGCCATATCCTCGCGAACCTCACGTTTGCGCTTTTCACGTTTTCCATGGTACTGTGCAAATGATAATGGGCTTAACAAAGCCGCTATAACCGATGGTTTTTCGTTAAACGCATCGCCCCTTAACGTTGGATCAATATTAGTCGGATTCCCATGGTCAAAATATTCAAGTTTCTGAGCTGCACCTTCAACCCTAACCTCGCCAACATTATATAAAATTGGTTTCATATAAAAAGTAAGCACTTCGAAACCGGTATAATAAGCAGGTATTTTCAGAATTGTTTTTTCGTAGCCAACAGAAGTTACTTCCAGCGAATCTATATTCAACATTTCAAGCGAAAAGTATCCTTCTCCGTTGGTAATTGTTCCGGCATGAGTACGATGTAGTATAATGTTGGCATAAGGCACTCCTGTGCTGTCGCCGGCGCTTAAAATCTGTGCCTTGAGCTCGATCAGCATCGGGTCCACCTCAAAGTCATCATCCTGTGCAAATCCTGCACAAAAAATGAGCAATAATGCCGATAATAACAGACTATTTTTCATAAAAGGTTTTTCAGTTCTGTTTACAAAACTAAATAAAAGAATAGTCACTTTCTGAAGATAACATTATTTAACTGGGTTTTAACAGATATTAAGAGTGAGGGAAGAAAAGCTGATATGCTGACTTTGGATTTTATCATTTCGGGATCCGGAGGAATGAGAGTGAGAAATCTGCTACTTATTCTATAGTGCACCAGATCTCTCACCTCCTTCGGATTAACAACTTATTTCATTGACGCGATACGTTCTTCCAAAACTTTTATTTTGGCTTCGGCATCAGCTTGTTTTTCTTTTTCTTTTGCAACAACAGCTTCGGGAGCATTGTTTACAAAACGTTCGTTACCCAATTTTTTCATTACCGAAGTAAGGAACCCTTTGGTGTATTTCAACTCTTCTTCCAGCTTTTTCAGCTCCTCTTCCACATCAATAAATCCATCGAGCGGAATATAAAAGTTCGATGATTTTACACGGAACGAAGCCGCACCATTTACTTCCTCATCAACCAAAATTAAATCAGAGAGATTTCCGAGTTTAATAAGAATACTGTTGAACGTTTCGTCGAAACCTTTGTCGCCTTTTTGCGCCGAAAGATCAATGGTATCTTTAAACGCAATGTTTTTTTCTTTTCTGATTTTGCGTATTCCAGAAACGGCTTCTTTAACATCTTCGAAAATTGACAGCAATTCTTTATCATATTCACCTGCCTTAGGAAGCTGACTGATCATTATACTTTCGCCTTCATTACGTTCTTCAAGCAACTGCCAGATTTCCTCGGTAACAAATGGCATAAACGGATGCATCAAACGCAATACCTGGTCGAATAAATCAACTACTTCGGCATAAGTTTTTGAATCAATTGGATTTTGGTAGGGTGGTTTTACCATTTCAAGCAGCCAACCCGAAAATTCGTCGCGAACAGTTGTGTATACTGTCATTAAAGCTTCTGAAATACGGAAACTATTAAACTGAGAATTTAAAGTTTCAACTACCTCACCCAATTTATTTTTAAACCATTCTATGGCCAGTTTCGAGTGTTCCGGTTGTTCAATATCATCAGCAACTTCCCAGTTTTTCACCAAACGGAAAGCGTTCCAGATTTTTGTTGTAAAACCTGCTCCCTGTTGTGTTAGTCCTTCATCAAACAATAAATCACCACCGGCAGGCGAACAAAGCAACATTCCCACACGCACACCATCGGCACCATATTTTGCAATCAGATCAAGCGGATCGGGTGAGTTCCCCAACGACTTCGACATTTTGCGACGTTGTGCATCGCGTACCATTCCTGTAAAATATACATTTTTAAACGGGAATTCGTCGCGGTATTCATAGCCGGCAATAATCATTCGTGCTACCCAGAAGAAAATAATATCAGGTGCAGTTACCAAATCCGATGATGGATAATAATAGTTCACCTCTTCGTTTTCAGGATCATTTATTCCGTCGAAAACCGAGATAGGCCACAACCAGCTCGAGAACCAAGTGTCCAAAGCATCTTCGTCCTGTTTTAAATCGCAAGCAGTTAAATCAGCATTTCCTGATTTTTCTTTGGCCATAACCAGTGCTTCTTCGGCAGTGGCTGCACAAACAAAAGTTCCATCGGGCAGGTAATAAACCGGAATCTGATGTCCCCACCACAACTGGCGGCTAATACACCAGTCTTTAATGTTGCCCATCCAGTGTTTGTATGTATTTTTAAATTTCGGTGGATGAAACTGAATGTTGTCGTTCATTACATTCTCCAGTGCCGGTTTTACCAGTTCTTCCATTTTCAGGAACCACTGTGCCGAAAGTTTGGGTTCAATAACTACATCGGTTCTTTCCGAGAAACCAACTTTATTGGTGTAGTCTTCAACCTTGGCAAGGTTACCGGCATTTTCGAGTTCGGGAACAATTTTCTTTCGCACCTCAAAACGGTCTTCACCAATATATAGTTCGGCTTTTTCACTCAAAGTACCATCATCGTTAAAAATATCGATAGATGGCAGGTTGTGTTTCATCCCAATTTCGTAGTCATTGATATCGTGGGCAGGCGTTATTTTCAAACAACCTGTACCAAATTCCATATCTACGTATTCGTCCTCGATAATCGGAATTACTCGATTCACCAGAGGAACAATTACTTTTTTGCCTTTCAAATGTGCAAAACGCTCGTCTGCAGGATTTACACAAACGGCTGTATCACCCAAAATTGTTTCGGGGCGTGTTGTAGCAATAGTAACAAATTCATCTTCTCCTTCAATTTTGTATTTCAGGTAGTAGAGTTTGCCCTGCATTTCTTTGTAAATCACCTCTTCGTCCGAAAGAGCAGTTTTTGCAGCAGGATCCCAGTTTACCATGCGCACACCACGGTATACCAATCCTTTGTTGAATAAATCAACAAAAACCTTGATTACCGATTCGCTGCGGATTTCGTCCATGGTGAAAGCAGTACGATCCCAATCGCACGAAGCTCCAAGCTTTTTCAGCTGTTCCAGAATAATTCCACCGTGTTTGTGTGTCCACTCCCAGGCATGCTCTAAAAATTCAGAACGCGAAAGGTCGTATTTGTCGATTCCTTCGGCATTTAGCTTGTTCACCACCTTTGCCTCGGTAGCAATCGATGCATGGTCGGTTCCCGGAACCCAGCAGGCATTTTTTCCGGTCATTCGTGCACGACGGACCAGAATATCCTGAATGGTATTGTTAAGCATGTGCCCCATGTGCAACACTCCGGTTACGTTTGGCGGCGGGATTACAATTGTATAAGGTTCGCGCTCGTCGGGTGTTGAATGGAAGTATTTATTGTCCATCCAGTATTTGTACCATTTATCTTCAACCTCGGCCGGGTTGTATTTGCTCGGAATTTCCATTTCGCTCATATTGAAAAAACTACCTAAAATTTGAGCTGCAAAAGTAATATTAAAAGTTCAGAGTTCCATGTTCAGAGTTCAGACTTTAGAAGTCTGGGTTCAGAGAATTAAGATAAGTTACTATTTCAAAACAAATAGCTACAGTTTCCCGAAATTCACCTAGTGAATTTTGTTATTATTTAATCAATATCAGACAAAATAGTAAACCTATTAGTTTTTCAAATTTATTTATTTTACAGGCGACATGCACAGATAATAAATTAGTTGGCACATATATACTAGGAAACACCATTCTGTAAGTTAAATGAAGACCTTTAAAATGTAACCATGAAAAAAAAAGAATCAACTAAAACCTTAAAGAACTCATTCTACTATTTATCCGCTTTTTTAGTACTAGCCCTAATTGTTTTGGGGTGCTTAAAAAACAAGGAACAGTCAAACGCAACAGAACTTGTTGACTATGTTGATCCTTTTATCGGGACATATAAAGAAGGGCACACTTTCCCGGGCGCATGTTTACCTTTTGGAATGGTGCAGTTAAGCCCGGATAACGGATACCGTGGTGTTAAAGCCTACAACTATGCCAAAACTTCGATTTTAGGATTCAGTCACACACATTTAAGCGGCACCGGCCCTTATACATTAACCAATTACAACAATATTTTAGTAATGCCCGTGGTTGGCGAATTAAAAACATTTCCTGCCACTTTGAAGGATCCGGATGATGTGGCAAAGAGAAATCTTGAAAACAGACTGGATGAACTCTCGGTTGAGGAGCAACAAAAAATGGAAAGGATGCCCGCCGATGAACGCAAAAAGAAAATCAGCTTACTTTTAAAGGAAGAAAAGCAAAAAGCAAAGGACAACCTGGCCAAAGCAGGTTACGATCCAACAAAACCAGTTAAAGGTTACGAATCGGGTTACAGCCATGATGAAGAAGAAGCCAGCCCTGGTTATTATGCGGTTAGCCTGAAAGATTATAACGTGAAAGCAGAGATGACAACCACCATGCGGGCAGGATTTCACCGCTATACTTTTCCGGAAACTCAAAACGGACACATTATTATCGATGTAACACACTCGATCACTCCTGGCCGCGAAGCCTGGGTTAAAATTTTAAACAACAGGCAAGTTGAAGGATATATTGTAGGCGACATGGAAGACAACCACAGCCGCCCATTGAAATGTTACTTTTTTGCCGAATTTAATAAAGCATTTTCATCTTCAGGAACTTGGAATGGCGAAGAGGTTCGACATGGTGTAAACGAATCGTCGGGAACAAATCGTGTTGGTGCATTTGTGAACTACTCCACATCTGCAGGAGAACAAATCCTGTTAAAAGTAGGTATTTCGTACGTAAGTATTGAAGGTGCTAAAAACAACCTTAACACAGAAATTCCGGATTGGGATTTTGACCGAATCAGAAATGAAGCCAGAAATATCTGGAATAAAAAACTAAACAAAATAGCAGTTAAAGGAGGTACCGAAGGCCAAAAAACAAGCCTTTACACCTCTGTTTATCATTCATTAATGTTCCCTCGCACATTCTCCGACGTTGATGGATCGTATTACAGCCATTTTGACAACACCATTCACAAAACAAATGGCAGACCATATTATGTTGATTTTTCGCTTTGGGACACCTACAGGGCACAACATCCTTTAATGACCTATCTTGAACCGGAAAGACAAAATGAAATGATCAACACTTTTTTAGATATGTATGACCAGGGCGGAAGGCTTCCTCTTTACGTTAGCTACAAAAATTACTATATGAAAGTAATGATCGGAGACCACGCCACCTCGGTAATTGCAGATTCGTATAGGAAAGGGCTTCGCGATTATGACATTGAAAAGGCGTATGCAGCCATGCGAAAAAATGCGATGAAATCCGGTGCAAAAGAAAACAGCAGAACCGGGTTGGATTATTATATAAACTTAGGATATCTTCCGGCGGATAAAGTTCGCGAGTCAGTCTCAGTAACGCTGGAATATTCTTATGATGATTGGTGTCTCGCAGAAATGGCAAAAGCACTTGGGAAAAAAGGAGACTATCTTGCTTTCTCAAAAAGAGCACGCAGTTATGAGAATTTATACGATGCTTCACGGGGTTTAATGCGCCCCAAAAAAGCAGATGGCTCGTGGCTTGAAATGTGCGATGAACTGCCAACAATAATCAAAACCGAAGGACACCAGTATTACAGTTGTTTTGATCCGCTTTGGGTGGGTGTAAGTCCCAGCCGGCATTATACCGAGTCGAATGCATGGCAATATCTGTGGCACATCCCCCACGACATACAGGGGCTTATCAACCTAATGGGTAGCAGAGAAGAATTTTGCAATAAACTGGATACTCTGTTTACAATGACACCTGATGAAACCGGTCCCGAATATGCACCACTTTACAGTAAAATAGGTCAGTACGTACATGGGAACGAACCAGTTCATCATGTTGGTTATTTATATAACTATGCCGGCCAGCCTTGGAAAACACAAATGCGTATCCATCAGATTATGAAACAAAAATACCTGGCTGCACCGGACGGATTATGCGGCAACGATGACATGGGACAAATGTCGGCCTGGTATATTTTTAGTGCAATGGGTTTTTACCCGGTTGCACCGGCTCAAAACGTTTATGCCATTGGAACGCCACTGTTTGAAGAACTGACATTAGATCTTGGAGCTTATTACGGGGGGAAGAAATTTACGGTAAAAGCCAAGGGGGTTTCTGAAGATAATTTCTATATACAGTCGGCCACATTAAACGGAAAAGCGTACACAAAAACCTATATTTCGCATGACGACATTGCCAATGGCGGAACCTTAGTTTTTGAAATGGGACCAACACCTAATAACCAGTGGGGTATTCATCCTGAAGATGCTCCACCATCGATGAGTGATAATTATGAATAGCACCAATCACAATCTGAAATTTAAACCAATATAAAATTTAAATCCAAGCATAAAACTAACTTGACTTGGCATTCTTTAGTAAAATTCCTTTAGGTTTATGGATGGAACAAAGACCTTACTTTAAGAATCTGCATATTTACAACGGGAGAAAAACAAACCCATAAAATACTAACTATCTGCATCTTTCCACATTCAAAAACACGCATAAAAAACCAACCCATTATTAAGAGTTAAATATATTTTTTTCTTATAATCAAATAACATACCTTGTACATTGTAAACACAAAATAACAAGCAGAACCATTAAATTAATTTAATACCCAGTCACTTTTCTTTTTCAGGACGCAAACATTTAAAATTTATAATTATGAAGTCAAGTTAACAATCAACATCAATTTTGCTCCCAATATTTCAATAGAAATAGAGTGAGTAACGCCCAATTTCAGCAGGTCATTTCCGGCTCAAATAACATATAACTTAGTTCGATAAATCCTTCCCCAAAACCAGGGGAATATTAAAACAAATATTCACCATAAAATTTATCATTATGAAAAATTCTACCTTCATCTCTTTTCGCAAAGGCTTTATATTTAGCCTTCACCCTAAGCTATTATTGATAGCAGCACTGTGTATCCTACTTCCATTTATGGGCTATACCGAGAGAAAATATCCTGACATGAGTGTTAGTGTCTCTTCAAATGGATCAGACTTTGAGCTCTCGTTTTCATATAGTGGAGCTGGTGTTGTTGGATGCAGCGAATCTGTTGTACATAAATTTGGAATTTATAAAAACACAGATTCCAGTGCTGAAATCGAATATACAGGAAGCGGAAGTAAATCGAGTGGCACAATTGCATATGTTGCAGGACCAAGCAACTCAGGCTCCTGGGGACTTCGCTATCAGGAATCGGAAGACTGCAGCTGGGCCTGGTGCAATTGTGTTGAATGGGCTTGGAGCGGTTACCCAAGGGCAAACAGCTCGGGTGACAGAGGTGCCGGATACAGTGTACTAACTTACGCTTCCACTTCGGCAATTAAAGCACCAACTGGCATAACAGCGTCAAACCAGGAATACTACGATAAAATTGTACTGAACTGGACAGAAGCCACTGATATTCCGGACGATCAGATACAATACAAAATTTATCGTGGAAGCACAACCAGCAGCAGAACATTGGTGCATACGGCTTCAGGGACAGAGCGCACATGGACCGATAATACCATCGTTCCGAATGACGAGTACTATTATTGGATTACAACCTATACCTCAGATTGGGGTGGCCACGAATCGCCCAAAAATAGCGGGAACGCAGTTTTAGGGAAAGCCAAAACATTTACTGTTGATGCCTCCGACGGACTTTATACCAGCAGGGTTAAAATATCATGGGAAGACCTTTCTGATTTTGCAGAAGAAATTCGGGTAGAAAGAAGCGTCCCTAATTCATCGGAAAAAGAAGAACTGGATATTTTAAGTAAAAATGCCCAAGCATATAGCGATAACGAAGCTATTCCCGGATACAATCACACCTACTACATTACACCAATACAGGAAGTAAGAACTTTTCCTTCGCTTTCGGACCAGGGATACATCAAGCCCAATGGAACCATAAAAGGATCAGTGAAGTCGTTACTTGGAGCAGGAGTAGAAGGCGTTCTGGTTTGTGCAGTTCCTATTACACCAAACTTAACTCTCGGGGCATTGTCAGTTCCGGCAGGCGGGTATTGCACAACTACCGACATTGATGGTTATTTCGAGATAAGGAACATTTACTATTTCGAAGAAGCAGAATTTGAAATTGTTCCGTTTAAAGCGGGACCTGTTGAACCACATATTTTTTCGCCAGACACAATTACCCGAATCTTAGATTTGAATTCAAAATTAAGTTCCGGCGTCAACTTTACCGATGAAAGTGTTTTTACTGTTGGTGGCAAAGTAACTTTCCCGGTATCATCAACAAATGTTGAATGTGGAGTTCCCGAAGTCGAAATTCTTTTTGATGGCGAAAGCAGAGGTATTTTTACCGATAGTAACGGCGAATGGAGTTATGCCATACAAGATGAAGGCAGCTACACTTTTCAGCCAAAATTTTTACATCATTATTTTGAAAATACTTATGGCGACACAAGTACCACTGTTTTTGTGAATGACGACGTTATAGACATTGACTTTACCGATTTACAGATAGACAGCATCCAGGTTAAAGTACAAGGAGGTTGTGGTGATCCGGTAGCAACATCCGTGACCGTACAGGTAACTTCTCCCGGAAATTGTTTCAATAAAAACTACACAACAGATGAAAATGGGCTGCTAATGCTAAGCGATTTGCCTGCACGAGAATACAGCGTTCAGGTAATTGCCCTTAATCCTGTAAACAGCGGAATACTGGACCAGATCGGAAATAAACCCATTGTAATCGACCTTACGATAAGGGATACTGCTGAATTCGTATCAGAAAGAGACAGCCTCGACATCACTCCGGCTGATACCATTTTCCTTCCCAATAACACCATGTCTATAACTCCGGCTGACACCGTTTATTTAACGGTTAACGACACTACCCAGGGAGAAGTAATTCCGAAGGCAGACTTTATTTACCACTCACCCTTGCAAGTTGAAGTCGATTTTGCCGATGCAGGTGCGGAAGTTTTAACAAGTTGTAAAAATTCCGACAACAATCCCCTTATATTAATGGAACAAAACGGCAAATACAAATTGCTTTTTGATGTGAGCGAAGAACTCGGTGATTGTCCGATTAAAGAAGGCAAGCTTAAAATTTTTGATTTTGTTAGTGATCGCGGCGATACGCCAATTGAAATCCCGATTGTTAATGGATTTGCTGTTTATGAAATAACTGCAGGTTTACCTGAAATTGCAGAAAGCGTGGAACACAATCACGAAAAACTATTGTACGTAATTCCGGAAGTGGGATTTTTAGATGCAACACCACTTGAATACTGGGTAACTGTTACGGGAGTAAAAACCCAGGCACCATCGTTTATTACGCAATCTCCCGAGATGCCTATGTTAATACTGCACGATCCTCCGGGAGACAACAGTTATGCTTACGTTGAAAAAGGCACCACAATTAAAAGTTTTGAGACACATGAAATGTTGATTGGCGGCGAAGCCGGTGCATTCGCAAATTTGCTGATCGGGGCAAAAATAATCACACCATTTTCGAGTAACGGTTTCGGAACTTTGATTAAATTTAGTGCAGTTGCAGGACGCGATAATTTCGATCGCGACGGAATTGAAACGACCATTACCTTTAATGAAAACTTTTCGACATCAAGTATGGACAATTTAACCGGGAATGATGGCGATGTATATATCGGAGCTTCTTTTAACCAGGTTTTCGCGTACGGCGATGAGCTATCGTTTGATTACGACAAATGTGAAGTGAAAGTACAGGCAGTACCAACCATCGACGTGAACGGTTTTGCAACCACATTTGTATATACCGAAAAGCATATAGAAAGCACCTTACTTCCAAAACTTGCCGAACTGCGTGAAGATCTAATTGCAGGCAGAGACACCAGCCAGTTATCGGAAGAAGAAAAAGTACAGGCTAACCAGTTGTTGTACGATATTATTCATTGGAAAAATGTTATTGCTCAAAATACCGCCAACCGCGATACGAATGCAGTCTTTAAGAAAAACATATCGTTTAACGCCGGTGCGGTTTATTCTAACGAATACACCTCTGACACAACTAATTCAACCTCGTTTGAATACAATACTTTCGTAAATATTGAATTTGCTGCCGGAATAAAAATCGACAATGAATCTGGCGCCTGGTTCGATAGTGAATTGGGGGTTACCGCAAAATTCAGATGGGGAACCACTACTAATACAGGAACAGACACCACCAATAGCCGAAAAGTTGGATATATCCTCGACGACGGTGACATAGGTGATTTTTTCAGTGTGGATATTAAAGAAGATGTTGCATATGGAGTACCGGCCTTTACCTTAAAGTCAGGGACAACAAGCTGCCCGCACGAACCAGGATCTCAGCCACGAGACGATGCGCGAATTCAGATTTTTCCGCCACAAATTAACAATGTTCCCATTGGCGGGAAAGCTGTATTTACAGCCAATCTCCTGAACGAAAGTCAGAGCAGGGAAACACGTGAATACCATGTTCGTGTAATATCTACCACTAATCCTGACGGAGCTGTTGTAAGTATTGGAGGCAAACAAATCAATAATGCTCCCGCATCTTTCTTCCTCGATTTTAATCAAACTGCAAGCATCGCACTAACCGTCGAACGCGGACCTCTTGCTACAACCTACGATTCAATAGGAATAATGATGTTCCCACCCTGTGAATATGCCTTGTGGGAAGACAATGGTAACATTACAAGCGGTGACACTGCCTGGATCTTCGTCGATTTCCAGAGTGATTGTTCAAACGTTTCGCTGCATTTGCCCGGCGACGGATGGCTTGTAAACCAAAACAACAATGATATTCTGAATGTAGCATTTTCCGGATACGATTTAAATAACGAAAAGCTGGAAAGTATTACACTTCAGTTAAAAAAAGGAAATGAAGGTTGGCTTGATGTTATAACTTACGCCAAAAACGAATTATCGGGGAACTTTTTTGACTATGCTTTTGACGTTTCGGGACTGCCAGATGGTAGTTACAGGCTTAGGGCGAAGTCATATTGCGGTATCGAAGGTGGTATTTCTTATTCTTCTGAACAAAGCGGGATAATTGACCGAACTTCACTAGCTCCTTTTGGAACGCCTTCGCCTGCAGATGGATTCTTAAGATTCGGACAAGAAATCAGCGTAACATTCGACAAGGATATCAACTGTAATTTTGCCAGTTACAATCCCAATAAGCCAGCCCCTTCAGTTAAATTGTTTTTAAATGATTCCACCGAAATTCAGGCAACCATACAGTGTTCTGAAAACCAGGACAAGATTATCATTGTTCCCGACCAGGATCTCTTCACCCAACCGGATTTGGAAGGTGTTAGAATTTCTGCAATTGTCGAGAACATCCAGGACATTTCGGGAAATGTTCAGGACTATAAAACCGAATGGTCGTTCCTGGTGAATGTAAGTCCCGTTTCGTGGAATCCTGAAGAAATCTACAGAACAGTTGTTGAAACAGAAGATGTTGTATTAAGTGCTAATCTGGCCAACAGTGCTGTAATAAGTAAATCGTTTACTATATCAGAATGGCCCGACTGGTTAACTCCAGGCATTACTTCGGCTTCCATACTATCCGGCAACAGTTTCACCATCCAACTTACTGCGAATAACGACTTAAGTCCCGGATTATATGAGGGGCAGGTTATTGCACTGATAGATGATGTTCCGGAAATTTTAAATGTTACGCTCGAGCTCTATGCCGAAAATGTAAGCTGGAACATTTATCACCCCGATTTTGAATACAATATGAATATCACAGCCCAGTTTAGTTCCGATGAAACAGATATTAATTTATCAACCGGACTTCGGGATAAAATTGCCGCTTTTGTAGATGGCGAATTAAGAGGCATTGGTGAGATTACTTATATCCCTGAACTCGACCGTTATGCTGCATTTATTAACATTGCAAGTAACATCAGTGGCGAAAATGGAAGTCTGATCGAAGCTGAAGATTATGTGGACGATTTGAGTGTTCAGGACTTGATTTCCGTATCAGATGATGGCGCGATTTCGAATGCCACCAGATTTAAAAAGAACAATTGGGTAGATTTTGATATTTATGCCACGAAAAATGGAACTTTTGATGTGGAGTTCAGGCTGGCAAGCATAAAAACCGGCAATGAAGTTGAATTGCATGTTGACGGAGTTCTGAAACAAACTTTTATTCTACCAAATACCGGCAACCTCAGTTCTTATACAACTTTTGCTACCACAGTTCAAATTGATGCAGGCTCGCATACTTTCCGGATTTTATCAAAAGATGCAGAATTTGATCTTAACTGGATTAATTTTCCTGAATATCATGTTAGAAATGCCCACTCAACTGAAATAATTAAATTCAGAATGTGGGACGGTTTAAATGGTATTGAATACGGAGCAATAGAAGAACTTACTTTCTTTAGCGATGGTGTTGTGGGAAATGCTATAGAACCATTTATTCTGCATCCGGCGGGTGGCATACAGGAAATGATTCTGGCAAAAGGATGGAACTGGATTTCGATAAACAAACAAAGCAATGATATGAGCGTGGGCAAAATATTTGAAAGCATAACTCCTCCTACCTCATTAAACGACATCACGTTAAAATCGCAAGCAGCTTATTCACAGTTCGCACAGGAAACAGGATGGCTGGGTAATTTATCAAATATAGACTTAGAATCGGGTTATATGATTCATTTAAATACTCATGCAGATACGTTGAGTTTAATTGGCAAGGCCCCTGAATCAGATGTTTCGATAACACTAAATCCGAAATGGAATTGGATAGGTTATCCAAAACAGGGAATTTTACCCATCGGGGAGGTGCTCATCGGGCTAAATTCAAACGACGGAGATATTATTAAAAGTCAAACCGAATTTGCCGAATACAATTCTGGTACCGCCACATGGATTGGTGATCTGGAATTTTTCCAACCCGGGAAAGGGTACCGCTTGTTCGTTTCGTCGGGCGGCAACCTAAACATACCCAAATCGGCCGGTACCGATGAGCTATCACTGAAACATGAGTACAACATGACAGTTACCGCTATGGTTAATTTTGGGAATAGCACAATTAACCGCGATTATGATTTACGAACATACATTAACGGGCAACTCCGTGGAGAAATTCCATTGACCTATATTGATCGTTTAAACGAGTACATGGCCTTTTCGATGATTTATGGCGACCGTGCCGATATTGGGGAAGAGCTAAATATGGTCTTATGGGATCGTTACAATCAAAAGGAGATTCCGTTGTCCTCTTCATCATTAAACTTTACCATCGACAAAATTAACGGCACTATTAATCAGCCCGTAATTTTATCGCTTCTGAATGGAGAACTGGTTAATGAAACCGATGCGGATGCTTTAAGTTTCAAAACATATCCAAATCCGTTTACCGATGAAACAACAATAAGTTATCATATACCTGAACAAACCTATGTTTTGGTAACCATTACCAATGCTTTAGGTAAGGAAATTTTGCGACTTGTTGATGAAGACCAAGTAAAAGGAAATTACAATTATGTATTTGAAGCCGCAAATCTGGTTTCAGGAACCTATTATTGTAAGATACAGACCAACGAATATGTTGAGACAAAGAAATTGATCTTAGTGAAAGATTAATTGGTTATAATTTATACTACAAAAGGGCTGCCCTGTAATAAACAGGTAGCCCTTTTTGTTTTTATACCTGGCAAATTGAAAGCAAAAATATAAGCTATCAATAGTATTAAGTTTGAATTATGACCGCAATCAATCTAGACTTTTCATTAACTTGAATTCAGTGATGTTTTTACTTGAGCGCAAAAAGATTCAACGTATTTTTTTATATTTACCGTCTTTACAAAATACCGGTAAATGCTTTTCAATTCTCTTGTTTTTCTAATTTTTTGTATTCTGTTTTTTAGTCTCTTTTGGTTTACCAAAAGCAGGAGTAAGCAAATAAGCTGGATTTATATTACTGTCTTTTCGTTTATTTTTTATGGCTGGTGGGATTGGCGGTTCCTATTTTTAATAATAGGTAGCGGATTCATCGATTTTTTTGCAGGACAAGCAATTTATAAATATCCTAGACTCAGAAAATCCTTTTTAATCTTATCGCTAGTGGGGAATTTGGGATCGCTGGGTGCATTTAAATACAGTAAGTTTATTTTTAGCCAACTCGAACTTTTTCTGGCGAATTTTGACTTGCATGTAAATCTCACAAAAAATTTCCCACAGTTTATGTACATTCTGCCTGTTGGCATAAGTTTTTATACATTCCAATCGATGAGTTATACCATCGATATATATAAACGAGATCTGGTTCCCACTAAAAACATTTTTAAGTTTTTTGCTTATTTGTCAATGTTTCCCCAGTTGGTTGCCGGGCCAATTGTACGTGCAAAAACACTCCTTCCTCAGCTAGACAGATTAAAACGAAGCAACGAAATTGAAAGATGGCATGGATTAAAACTAATTGCTTTCGGCTTTTTTAAAAAGATGTTTATCGCCGACAATCTGGCTCCCTTGGTAAACTCCGGATTTTCTGATGTAAACAGTACCTCCTCAACCATTTATTGGTGGCTTATAATGGTGGCATTTGCCTTTCAAATTTATTGCGATTTTAGTGGCTACACTGACATTGCCCGGGGAATTGCGAAATGGATGGGATTTCATTTTAAAATGAACTTCAATCATCCATACAGAGCTACCTCGATCCGAAATTTCTGGCAACGTTGGCATATTTCGCTCTCCACCTGGTTTAAGGATTATGTATATATTCCTTTGGGAGGATCAAAAAATGGCAAACTTCGTAGCGATGGAAATATGTGGATTACCATGGTAGTATCGGGATTTTGGCACGGAGCTGCCTGGAATTTTATCATTTGGGGCTGCCTTCATGCTTTGTTTTTAAGCATTGAACGGCTAACCAAATGGCCCAGACTTTTTGCATCAACTCAACTAAAAGGTTTGGCAACTTTTATTGTAATGATACAAGTTTTGGTGGCCTGGGTATTTTTTAGAGCACAAAATTTAACCGATGCTTTTGTAATTACAAAAAACATGCTGGTCGTTAATTTTAACACCAAATTTCCAATATCTGCTGATATTAGAAATGGATTTTACTACGTGCTAATTGCATTAATTATCGAGTATGTGTTATACAATATTAAACTTAAAAGGCTAGTACCCAATCCGAAAAACAGAAAGGTCTTGGATATAATTTTAATTGCCACAATGGTTGCAGTAACAATATTTTTGAGAGGGAAAGGACATGAATTTATTTACTTCCAGTTTTAAAAGAATTTTTAAAGAACGGATCGTTTTATTTATTCCTGTGCTGGCAGGGATTCTGGTCGTGTTCCATTTGGTCGCTCCCCCCTCAGATGGCTTCCGGGTAATTGAAAACAACAGTTTTTGGAAGAAAAAAACCTTTGATAAAAATAAATACGAAATTGTAGTTTGCGGAGATTCAAGGATATATCGGGGCATCTCGCCAGACCACATGAAAGAAATCCTAAGCGGTTATAAAATAATAAATTTGGGATATGGAAGTGCCGGCTATGGAGATATAATGCTTAATGAGATAAATAAAAGAATTGATTTTGAGTCGAAAAAAAGTATGGTTATTTTGGGTATAACACCTTTAAGTTTAACGCATGAAGGTGAAATGAATTGGCACTTAAGAACGGAATTAGCCACAAAAAAGGAAGAATTAATTGAACTTCTCTATTTTAAAAAGATTAGCCAGTTTTTTATACCCTTTACCTTCTCGGAGATGGAAAAACACGTAAAAGGGAAAGATTTCTACACTTCTAAAAAACAAGAGTATCTGGATGGTGGATGGGTTGCTACCTATGAAGAAAAGCCGTGGGAAATTGCAGCATTAAAATCCTATAGTACAAGATTCATCAATAATCAGGTTTTGGAATCAAATATAAACCGATTGGTTAAAGCGACCGGAGAATGGACAGAAAAGGGAATTCAGGTTTTTGCCTTCAGACCGCCAACTACTGAAAAAATGGTGGCCCTGGAAGATTCTTTAAGCGGGTTTAACGAATCAAATATTCGTGAAAGACTCGAAAATAAAGGAGCGATTTACCTCGACTTTGAAATGGATAAATATACAACTTTTGACGGCAGTCATCTTCAGAAAGAAAGTGCGATCAGATTTTCAAAAGATCTGGCAAATGCAATAGCGAACAACCACCAATCAGCACAAAACCTTCATAACTCAAAAAATGAATAAAAAAGCCTGATATTTATACCTGCATTCCCTAAATAAAAAAAACTAAGGCTAAGATTTGATAACGAAGAATGTCTAGGTATAAATCAATAGATACCAATTTCAAACTTCTGCTGATGAACAATCCCAATAACCTTTGTATTTTTCCATCATTACTTAAACACATCTTCAACAAATGCCAAAAAATAAAAAAACCACGAACAAAGAAGCTTTAACTACTCTGTCCGTGGCTGAATATATATCTGTTATTGGTTTTCTTATTGTCGGGCTACCTCGCCATGGTAACCAAAATCAAGTCCTTTAATTTCGTCCATCCTACTTACTTTAACAGGTACAAATTTATTGATCAATTTTAAAACACCGAGTGTAAAAATAAATCCCCAGGCTGATGCAAAGACGATTGCGGTAATTTGCTTTAGGAAGAACCCTAAACCACCTCCCATAAAAAGGCCAACCGCGCCATTGGGATTAACAGTTTTTGTTGCAAAAAGACCAAGCATAATTGTCCCAAATACACCTCCAATTCCATGAACACCCCATACATCCAGTGCATCGTCCCATTTTTGGCGTTCAACAAATTTTACTGCCTGATAACACACAATACCCGCACAAATCCCGATAATAAATGCTGTTCCAAGCGTTACATAACCTGCAGCCGGAGTAATGGTTGCCAAACCTGCCACTGCCCCGGTCATCAATCCAATAAAAGTTGGGCGTTTTCTTCCGGTAGTCCACTCAATTGTTAACCATGTAATCGCCGCTACCGATGCCGATACATCTGTATTCAAAAAGGCTTGTGCAGTAATCGCATCTACATCTAATTCGCTACCCGCGTTAAAACCGTACCATCCAAACCAGAGCAAACTGGTACCAATGGCAACCAACGGAATATTGTTTGGCCCTGAATTTTTCTCGGCGCGTGCTCCCACAAAAAACACAGAAGCCAAAGCGGCAAATCCTGCTGTAGCATGCACCGTAATTCCTCCTGCAAAGTCGAGGACACCCCATTCCTGCAAAATACCTCCACCCCACACCATGTGGACGAAAGGATAATACACAAAAATTTGCCAGAGTACTAAAAAGATTACATACGCTTTAAAGGTTACCCGGTTGATAAATGCACCTGTAATAAGCGCAGGCGTAATAATCGCAAACATCATTTGATAAGCTACAAAAATATACTCGGGGAAATTTCGTTCAGAAGAAAGCGGAGTGCTTGCTGTTACCCCATTCAGGAAAGCCTTATCTAAATTTCCAATGATTCCAAAAAAGTCGGAACCTTCGGCAAGAGTGCCACTAAAACACATGGAATAGCCAAATGCAATCCATAAAATGGTTGTTATTCCAAGCGACACAAAACTCTGCATCATAATACTTAAAATGTTTTTTTTACATCCCAGTCCCCCATAAAAAAAAGCTAGACCGGGAGTCATTAACATTACCAAACTTGTGGCAACAATCATAAAAGTGGTTAAACCTTTGTCGAACATCATAAATTTACTCTTAAGCGTTAAGTTTCGCCAAAAGTAGAAGAATAAGTAAGTGAATTGTCATTTTTTTATCTCATCAAATATCATTTAGTTACTTTTTTAGCCATTTTCCTTTCATTGCAAAACACAAACAAGACACCCCGCATCATTTTGTCAGACAGGGGAACAAATTACAAAAGACAAATATTTACACTCCCATTTTGTATTGCGAAGGGGGCTATTTTAAAAATCAGTAAAAATATTGCTCGCATTACTGTTTTAACCAGGGGTCAAAAAAATATCACAAAATTGTTTTTTTTATCGGACAAAGCTCAAACCATGATAATTCTCACCTTTTTTAAAACGACTCTAAATTAGCGTGGATTAAAGTTGAGTTAATATTAAAACTAAGCTATACATTAAAAAGTCTGGGAAATAGAAGATTAAAGTTGATTTTAAATTCGGAGCATACGATCCCTGCAATGAGGATTTTGTCCGTGAAGGGAAAAACTACAACACCAACCGTTATGGCCAGTCTTTAGTTATTCTTGTTGTTTTAAATCACGATAACTTAAATACATAACTACCGACACCAACAACAGAAACAGGATTGCATAAATAATTATTGCCATAATGCCTATTTTTAATTTGACACCCAAAATCAGCATCAAATTTATTATGCATTGAATTTACCATTAAAAATAGCAGCTAAGTCCCTATCTTCATGAAACTTATCAACACCACATGTTGATAGAGAAAAGAAAATAACGATGAAAAACAAGATATTATCCGAGTATCATTCCAATTATAGTTGCACTCATTAAGGAAGCCAGAGTTCCGGCCAATAAGGCTCTCATACCATATTGCGAAAGCAACACTCTGCGCTTTGGAGCCAGTGCTCCAATTCCACCAATCTGAATACCGATTGATGAAAAATTGGCAAAACCACATAATATATAAGTGGCCATTATTATTGATTTGGTTTCCACAAAAGCACCTGCTGCCTTTAGTTCAGCCAAACTTACATAACCAATAAACTCGGTAAGAATAAGTTTTTCACCCAACAAGCGGCCAACCGCAGCAATGTCTTCGGGACAAACACCAATTAACCACATTAAGGGTGCAAATGTATACCCCAATATAAATTGCAGAGAAAGTTCATTGTACTTCCCGCCAGTAATGTTGGTAATCATACCATTTAAATGTGTCCAGTCGCCAACTTTACCTATTACAAAATTAAACATGGCAATAAAAGCAATAAAAGCCAGCAACATAGCACCAACATTTACTGCCAGTTTTACACCTTCGGTAGTACCATTCGAAATGGCGTCAAGTGTATTACTCCCTATTTTATCTTTACTAACTTCAATCTCCTTGTTGATTTCCTCAGTTGGTGGCACCAAAATTTTTGAAAAGATAATAGCTGCAGGTGCAGCCATAACAGATGCTGTTAGCAGGTGTTTTGCAAACTCAAGGCGAAGCACCGGATCGTCGCCACCAAGCAAGGCAATATAAGCAGCCAAAACCCCACCTGCAAGTGTTGCCATTCCTCCGGTCATTACAAGCAGAATTTCCGACTTACTCATTTTATCAAGGTAAGCCTTAATCATCAAAGGCGATTCAGTTTGCCCCAGAAATATATTTCCTGCCACCGACAGTGCTTCGGCACCCGAAATCTTTAACGCTTTAGTAAACACCCAGGCCAAACCGTATACTACCTTTTGAATAATTCCCCAGTAAAATAAAAGACTTGTTAGCGCTGAGAAAAAGATTATAGTAGGAAGCACCTGGAAAAGAAAGATGTAACCGTACGTATCAGCATCCATTAATCCACCTAACAAAAACGTACTTCCCTCTTTCGTAAAATCAAGAATTTTTACGAAAATACGTCCGAAAAATTCGAATCCGTACTGAACAACCGGCACATACAATACGCCAAGTGCCAATGCAATTTGAATCAACAATCCTATTCCAACCGTACGCCACGGAATATTCTTTCGATCGGAACTAAAGACAAAACCAATTACAAGCAAAACGGCCATTCCAATCAATCCCCGAATTAAGGTCATAATAGAAAAGGGGCTTTCCCTTTCTTTGGAAATCAAAATATTAGATTTATCAGATTTCTGAATCACTTGTTGAACTTCAGTCTGACCTGCATTCGCAACGTTTGCCATTACCGGCTGAAAAAAGAAAATGCCGGTAACAATTACCAGCAACACTATTAAATATTTCATCCAATATTTATTTTTAATCCAAATTCACTCCTGCTGATTCTTCGGACTGCCCGCCTACTTATACCAATAATAGTGCGCAGCATGTACCGGGGTAACTTTAAGAACATCATTCAAAGTACGTTTCTATTTCTCTCTTTTGTTTAATTCATCACGAATTACCGATGCCTTTTCGTAATCTTCCTCCTGAATGGCCTCGTTAAGCAATTCCTGCAATTCGCTTGTTGAATACTGCGCATATGAAGAAGAACCAGACGACTCATCTTCATCCATCAGACTTCGTATCGGCGAGTTCTCATCCTCCCCTTCCAACACTATCCCTGCTTTCTGAAGAATCTCTTCTGATGTATAAATAGGACAACGGAAACGCAGTGCCAAAGCCACTGCATCCGATGTGCGCGAATCTATTCGTATTTCTTTACCATCCATCTCACAAAGCAATTCGGAATAGAATATTCCTTCCTCCAATTTATATATGGTAACTTCAAGCAGAGCAATATCGAAAGCCAAAGCCATATTTTTAATTAAATCATGAGTAAGCGGACGAGGTGGTTTTAATCCTTCTAGCTGAATGGCAATCGCCTGCGCTTCAACCGGCCCAATAATTATTGGGATTCTGCGCTCCCCCTCTTCTTCTGCCAACACCAACGCATAAGCCCCTGATTGTGTCTGACTTACTGACAATCCTAAAATGTTTAAGCGAATTTTATGCATACTGTAATATGACCTCTTCCTTTTCGGTGGAAACAAATATAATAATCATTTTCGTTTCATTGGTTTTTATTTTTGATTTTCAATGGCAACTCATGGTACCAGAAAAATAGTAATATCTATCATCGTATTCTGTTTTACCTTGTGCATTCTATCTCATAAAAATTATCGACTTCCTCCTGTTTTCCTAAAAATTCTTAGAATTCTCATCATTGTCAGTTCATGCAAATTCATATCATCCCGGTTCAGATATAAATTCGGCCCTACGTAATATCCAACTCCACAATTCTATTACAGCCACCTAAACCAGACTTCAAAAACATTAAACCTAAAGCACGTCTCACCCGAACATGCTGAATAACACCATTCCATCTATTGACTTTTATATATAAATGTGACTAACTTTGTATAGTTCATTTATTTTGTAGTATACAATATTTTAAGTTTTCAGCCATGAGAAAGTTAAAGCCTGACAGGGGAATTCAAGGATTAGTTCCGGCAATTGTTTCGCTGGTACTATTCTTTTTTACTGCAATTGTTTTTAATCTCTCCACCGCCTTCAATATTTTAGGTGGATTAATGATTATTTACTCTTTCATTTTTGGATTTTGGTCGTTCTACAAATCCGGCAATTATTATTTCTTAATATCAACGTTTTATCTTCTAACCTTTGGGTTAGTATTAATTTTGCTGGACTTACCGGAAGATTTTAATGGCCCGGAACCAAAATTTACAGACGAGATGAAAGTTGCACTGCTCTTTTTCTACGTATTTATGTTTTGGTTAATGTATGTTGGTTATCAAAAAAAATTGAAATACCGAGGAAGGGAAGTGATGGAACTGGCTGCCTGGGATGTGGAGGAGGGACCTGATACATATACTGAACGACCACGGCCGGCAGGTATGGTTGATTTTGGAAAATATGACATTATCGATTTTGGAAATTATTTGAAAAAGATCCTGGCATGTTATCCTTTCCAGGAAGAAAATCGTGTGGTAATGGTTCCCATTAAATATGGCGATGAGTTTGAATTACTTTACAAGCCTAATTTCAATTATCACTCAAAAACCTGGATTGCGTTTGATTTTAACGGGCAGGTATCTGTACATATTTCAAGAAAAGATTACCTCGACTACAAAGACGATTTATCGTTCGATCATCTTTGCGAATCGCTTGGACAGCTGATGATAACATTTGCCAGGTTTTATATGCGTGGCGATAAGGTTCGGATTATTGACAGGCTGAATTCGGTTAAAATTGGATTATTCTCGTAGTTATGAAATTTGAGGAAGCTGCCAAATTTGGCACATACATATCGAAGAGCTATTCAAAAGATATTTTTCGCCTATTGAATAATTACCGCGATATTTCAGCGTCGGAAGCTGCATCGAGGCTGGGAATGCACATTCAAACGGTCCAGGATTTCCTGGAAGCTATGTCCGGTTTGGGAATCCTTTCAAAGAAAGAAACCATTGAACGCAAAAGACCTTATTTCAGATACACACTGATTACCCAAAATATTTCGTTTGAAATTGACTTGCAAAAGGAATTGGCAGTTTCGGGTGAAGACCACCTTGAACAAGCAAAAATACGGGAAAAGAAAAATGCAGGAGTCCGATTCTCGCTGGCACGCAATGGACAATATTTTAGTAATGTAACTATTTGGGTTGGCAAAGGCCGCGAGCGCTCCGAAAAGAAAATCAACTTAACTACTGCACAGGGGAAGTTTCTCTATAATTTGCCATTCCCCGATGGCAAACATCTTACGCTTGAAGAAATTCGGATAAAATCCGGTATTGAACCCGGGCAAATGCCGGAAATCAAAGACCTCGTTGAAGAACTGATTCAGTATAAAGTTATTGAAGTTTTGAACTAATAGCCACCTCAGCAAACTGAGAACACAGACCTCTGTGAAAGCGACTGCAAATTTTTTTTCATAAAATGTAGTTTTTTGCCACATTTTGCGACCAACTGGTTGAAATGATACAAATGCCAAATAGGAAAGCCTTTAGCGAGCTGATTGAAAACCACCAGGCAATCATTCACAAGGTAACCATGGTTTACGCCAATGGCCGGGCCAACCGCGAAGACCTGTTCCAGGAAATTTGCCTGCAACTTTGGAAGTCGTACCCAAACTTTAGAGAGGAAGCAAAATTTACAACCTGGATGTACCGGGTGGCATTAAATACAGCCATCAATACCATTCGAAGAAATAACAAAACACCTTCTTTCGAACCGCTCAAAGATACGGACCGAACAGCTGATGATTCGCAAAACGAAAAAGATCAGGTTCAAACACTTTACATGGCCATTTCAAAATTGAACAGAATAGACAAGGCCATTATTTTACTCTGGCTGGAAGAAAAAAACTATGAGGAAATCGCATCGATTATGGGAACATCGAAAACAAATGTGAGCGTAAAGTTGGTGCGAATTAAGCGAAAATTAGAGGAGTTGGTTAGTAACACTGTAAAGCAAGAGTCATGAACGATAACGATAAAAAATTGAAAGCGATGTGGAACAAAGCAGAAAACTTCATGGAGGGCTCAGGTTATGAAAGTGAAACAATTGAGCGATTTATGTCGAAACGTTCGAACTCAATAGCCGACAAAATTCGCAAAACACTTCAAATTGATATTGCTCTGAAATTTCTGTTTGCTGTAATTTTTACGCTGGATACAGCTTTGTATTTCAAAATTCAGCCAAAGGTCGCCTGGATTTGTATCACTGCAATTATTATAGTCATCCCATTAATCATGTTTGAGTTCAGAGTAATATCCAGGTTCAACAGAATTTCAGATTACGGAATGAATACAAAAGAAAAACTTTCCAAAATGTTGGCATTCCTGAAAAATGATTTTTTAACAGCTGTTCTGTCAATCACAACAACATACCTGTTTCTTTACATTTCAGGATTACTACTTTATTTCTTTGTGACTTACGGACAGCTGAGAAGATTAGGGAATATGGATATTTTCGTGTTTTCAACCTTAGCCCTGATTGGAATTTTCATAAGCTTTACATCAAATTATGCACAGGTAAGATACCAGATAAAACATATTGAAACTTGCCTGTCTGACCTGAACGATAATTTACTGGAGATTGTAACATCCAATATCGAAATTCAACGAAAACACGACAAAACAACCAAAATGCTTTTTGGACTAGTACTCATCTTCGGGTTTATCGTGCTTATTGTCATATTAAAAAAACTAGGCTTTTAAATTCACTTTTAAAACCAATAAAAGTACACAAAAGACAGAAAACAAATTTTATTAATTAACTAAATATCAAAGCCATGAAAACAATTTTCAGACTATCGAATGCACTAGCTTTGTCCGTATTTTTGTGGACAGCAGCAGCCGGGCAATCGTTAAACAACTTGCCAAAATCGTGGAACTTCGCAGTAGAAATCAACGGTGTTCTCTGCGGTTTCTCTGAATCGGAAATCTCAACAATCGAAAGAGATGGGAAAGAATTATTGAGCCTGAATGAGGAAGTATTGGTAAAACAATCTGCCCTCGGGGGAAAAGTTGACCTGATTATAACCAACAGAGCCTTAATTGAGCCAAGCACGCAACTTCCGGTTTTTGTAGAACAACGGTTTAAAACTACTGCCGAAGTGTATTCATCAACCAAATTCAGTAGTGGAATTGCTTATTTCACATCAGTTGAAGGAGGAGAAGTAAAAAAGATTCAACTTACTGATGGTGTTGTTTTAGAAAACACTATTTCATATCCTCATTTAATGAGAGATTTTATTTTGGGAAACGAAAAAGAGAAACAGTACCAGGTTTTCGATAACCAAAAAGGTGAAATAGTAACTAAAAATTACACCCGTGCTGGAGAAGAAGAATTGGAATTGGTGGGAACAAATTTTAATACTATTATTCTAGAAGAATTCAATCAAAACTCGGGAATAACTACAAAATTATGGTTGAATAAAGAAAACAGCTGCCCGTTAAAAATAAATGTTTCGAACCGTGTAATTTACCTGGCGGATAAATCCGTTAAGAAGAGAATTCAGATAGTAAATCTTGACAACCTGCTTTATGCCCGTGTAAACAAAATTATCTCCAATATCCACGATATTTCCTATATGCAAATAGAAGCATCTATTTCATCTGAAGGGGAAAGGATAACTCACGAAAGTCTCAATTTCGCAGGACAAAAATTTGAAGGCACAGTTACCAACAACTTAACTGAAGGCGTTTTTGAAATTGAAAAACAGGCGTATAGCGGTGAAAATGCTCCGGCGTTTCCCCCCGGGTTTACAGATGAAGATCTGAACAGATACCTTGAACCGGAGAGTTTGATTGAATCTGACCATCCTGTTCTAATTAAAGAAGCACAACAAATTACTGAAGGTTCTGCGGATTCCTGGGAGGCAGTAGTAAGGTTAAGTAAATGGGTTGGAGAAAATATAATGGGAGCACTTCCTGGTGGAACATCCGCAATAAACACATACAATACACGCGAAGGTGAATGCGGTTCTCATTCGCGATTACTAGCAGCCTTTTGCCGCGCAGTTGGCATTCCGGCCCGACTTTCAATCGGATGCATGTACATTTCGTATGCAGGTGGCTGTTTTTATCAACATGCCTGGACTGAAGTCTACATGGGTGATGCCGGCTGGGTAGCTGTTGATGCTACTGCGCATGAGTTCGATTTTGTAGATGCCGGACATATCCGTTTAGGTGAAAAAACTTCCTTTAATCCGAAAGCGATGAAAATACTGGATTATCGAATGGGAAACGAATCGGTGGATAAGACAGTTCCTGATGAATACAAAAAATACCTAGGCAGTTACAATTTTGAAGAGCGGAACCGCATTTTTAAGATTCTGTATCAAGATGGAAGTCTGGCTGTTGATATTCCCGACGCACAGGTACTGGCACTTAATCCGCCTGATGAGAATGGCGTATTTTACCCGAAGGTTACAAAGCAGCTGAATTTTTCTTTTGAGAATGACCTTTATGGGAATATTGCAAAAATGAAATTGCAACAAGTAATTCCACTTGGTAAAAAATTTGAACTGGACAGTATCGGTTCCGATGTGCCTGAAGAATTCAAACCACTTGTGGGAAATTACTGGTTTGCCCAGGCACAGGCCGATTTTAAAGTGTCTTATCAAGACGGAGTTCTGGCATTGCACGACCCATTGGCAAAAACGATAGTCAAACTACCTGAACAAACTGATACCGGTTTATGGAAAGATGAATTCGGCACAAATGAGCTTGAGTTTGTAAGAAACGAAAATGATGAAGTTATTAGAATGCTGATATATGTAAATGTTTATTTAACAAAATAAATTAAACTTTAAAAACGGTTGCCATGAAATACAAAGTACATCACTTCGAAATTAAAATGAGTGAAGACCAGCAAAAATTGGAACAATTTTTAAACCGGTTACACGGAGAAGTTGTTTCCATTGTCCCTAATGTTAAACCAATATTCAGGCCTATGGGAGCCACCGCCAAAGTTGATTTTCTGTTGATTATTGAAAAACTGCTTAATTGATTTTTAAATTAACCCCCAATTATTTGCTAATTATCTAAAAATAACTACTTTTGCAGTCCAAATTTTGAATCGATCAGGCTCAAATAAGCGAAATTCAACGGAAATTCCGCCTGACGGTGTAAACATTAAAAGTGAAATTATGTACGCGATTGTTGAAATTGCTGGACAGCAATTCAAAGTAGAAAAGGACAAAAAACTTTTCGTACACAAACTAGACGCTAAAGCAGGCGACTCGGTTGACTTCGAAAAAGTATTGTTAGTTGACAACGACGGCACAATTGCTGTTGGAACTCCAACGGTTAGTGGCGCAAAAGTTACAGCCAAAGTATTGGTAGAAGAAGTAAAAGGTGACAAAGTGATGGTTTTCAAGAAGAAACGCCGTAAAGGTTACAAGAAAATGAACGGTCACCGTCAGCACTTCACTCAGATTCAAGTAGAAACTATTGTTGGATAATTAATAAAGTAAATTTACCATGGCTCATAAGAAAGGTGTAGGTAGTTCGAAAAACGGACGCGAATCGGAAAGTAAACGACTTGGAGTAAAAATTTACGGAGGTCAGTTTGCAAAAGCTGGTAACATATTAATTCGCCAGCGAGGAACAAAACATCACCCGGGTGATAATGTAGGAATGGGAAAAGATCATACCCTTTTTGCATTGATTGACGGAACTGTTGTTTTCAGAAAAAAGAAAAATAATCGTTCATATGTATCGGTTGCTCCAATTGTTGACGTTGATGTTGCAGTTGCTGAAGCTCCTGCTGCAAAAGCAGCTCCGGTTGTTGAAGAAGTAAAAGAAGAAGCTCCTAAAGTGGAAGCAAAGGGCGACGATCTTACTAAACTAACTGGTGTTGGACCTAAATTGGCTGAAATTTTAGTAGAAGGTGGTTTTACATCTTACGCTGAAATTGCTGCTGCTTCGGCTGAAGCAATCCAGAAAGTACTAGAATCTGCAGGAAGCCGTTACGCTTCTAAAGATCCTGCTCCATGGATTGAAGAAGCAAAAGGTTTAGCTTAATCACATCGATTAAATCAGGAGTTTCCTGAAAAAGATATAAAAACTCTTGTCGCTTGCGGCAGGAGTTTTTTGTTGTTTATAATTACCTGTCATTTCGAACGAAGTGAGAGATCTGCCGTGCTAAGTCAGAGATTTCCCAGTTATTCTTACTTCGAAATAACATAACATTCAACTTTTCTTTAAACTTTGAACCTTAAACCCTAAACTCTGAACTTCGAACTCTGAACTTTAAACTTTTCCTTGTACATTTGCGCTGCATTTAAAACAGAGAAACATGCTCAACTTAAAATTTATTCAAGACAATCCGGAGTTAGTAGTAGAAAAATTGAAACGTAAGAATTTCGATGCTTCGGAGATTGTTTCAACTATAATTGATCTTTACGCTCAGAAAAATAAATTGCAAGGCGAGGCCGATGAAGCTAAAGCCGAAATGAATAAAATTTCGAAAGAAATTGGTCTGCTTTTCCGCGAAGGCAAAGCCGAAGAAGCAAATGCTGCAAAAGCACGCACTTCCGAAATTAAAGAAAACATTAAACAATTTGATACTGATTTTGCGGCCATCGAAGAAAAAGTAACAAATCTTTTAATTCTGTTACCTAACCTACCTCACGATTCGGTTCCTTCAGGCAAAGGCGAACAAGATAACGAGGTGGTAAAATCGCATGGAGATATTCCTGTTTTGCACGAGAATGCAATGCCACACTGGGAGCTGGCAACAAAATACAACCTTATCGATTTTGAATTGGGAGTAAAAATCACCGGCGCAGGATTTCCGGTTTACCGGGGCAAAGGAGCACAATTACAACGTGCACTTATAAACTTCTTTTTAGCTGAAGCATCAAAAGCTGGTTACGAAGAAATTCAACCTCCGCTGGCTGTTAACGAAGCTTCAGGTTTTGGAACCGGACAGTTGCCCGACAAAGAAGGACAAATGTACCACGTTACCGAAGATAATTTATACCTGATTCCAACAGCTGAAGTGCCGGTAACCAATATTTATCGCGATGTAATTTTAGATGCCAAAGATCTTCCATATAAAAACACGGCTTACAGTGCTTGTTTCCGTCGCGAAGCAGGTTCGTATGGTAAAGATGTTCGCGGACTTAACCGTTTACATCAGTTCGATAAAGTAGAGATTGTACAAATTGCACATCCCGAAAAATCATACGAAACACTGGACGAAATGGTAACATACGTTGAAGGGTTGGTGAAAAAGTTAGGCTTGCCATATCGTATTCTTCGCTTATGTGGAGGCGATGCCAGTTTTGCCTCGGCATTAACCTACGATTTTGAAGTGTATTCAACTGCCCAGGAAAAATGGCTGGAAGTAAGTTCGGTTTCTAACTTCGAATCGTTTCAGGCCAACCGCTTAAAATTACGTTTCCGCGAAGAAGGAGTTAAAAAGCCGCAAATTGCGCATACGTTGAATGGTAGTGCACTGGCACTTCCACGAATTGTTGCTGCTCTTCTGGAAAACAACCAAACTCCTGAAGGAATTAAAATTCCGGAGGCGCTGGTTCCTTATACTGGTTTCGATATTATTAATTAAAAGTTATTCCAGGTAAGTCGTGCTGAACTTGTTTCAGCATCTATAAAGATTCCAAGACAAGTTTGGAATGACGGATCGAACAACAGACGAAATAGAAAAAGCCCGAAAGAAATGTATTCTTTCGGGCTTTTATACAAATGAACCTCCCACCTAAAGTCGAATTTCTTTAGCTCGCCGAAAAAGTTCGGACAAACAACTGCCAGTAAGTTCAGCATCTTCCAAAGCATTGTGTTTATTCCGTGTACGTTCCATTTCGAGATATTCGGATATTGCGTTAAGACCAAGACCTTTAGGCACGTCCTTACCATTCGTCTCCAATATTGTTTTATAAAATAACATTATATCCTGCAAATCGATGTACTGATATGCAAAAGGCCAGGTTAGGTTTATCGTTTCGTATGCAGCTTTTAAAAAGCTAATATCGTTGTTAATTCCCTGCCCGCAAATTTTAAGGTCGCGCATGGCTTTCCTCGATGAAAATTCTCCTTCATCCTGCAACCAGTATTCCAAATCGTCTATTGTTTCTTCCAGCGACGGCGCTTCATCCAGCTCAAAGCGCGATATACCATGAATCCGTTTACTTCCGGGATCAAAATCAGCTTCATTTTCAGGATAAATTAACGATTCGAAAGTGCTAATCTGGTCAAAGTTTTCATCGAGCAATACTGCTCCAATTTGAATAATATCGTGGATCCCCGGAGTTTGTCCCGACATTTCCAGGTCGAGACATAGATACTGTTCGCTCATAAACGATTTATTTAAATATTATTTCAGAGCAATAAAAATAACATATTAATTATTCTACTGGCTGAATCGCATCTATAAAAAAGCCCGGAAGAAATAAATCTCCGGGCTTTTAATATTCTAATTTAAACTCTAAATCAGTTTTATAACTTCTTCATGTGACTGATAATAACGTTTCGAGAACGAAGCTTGCAATTTTTGAAAATCAAGGAGTTTACTTTCGTAAATAACTGTTTCAAAAATTGTGTAACGCATTTATCGGAGCCTTATTTCAGACACTACTTTACTTCGCCGTTGGCAATCAACCACTCGGCAATTTGTACTGCATTTAATGCAGCTCCTTTTTTAATCTGATCGCCCACACACCAGAAAGTAATACTGTTCGGGTCAGTAACATCCTCACGGATCCGTCCCACGTACACATCATCTTTTCCTGACACAAACAATGGCATTGGGTATTCATTATTTGCAGGATTATCAATAACTGTCAAACCTTCGAAGTTCTCAAAAGCCTCTTTCACCTCTTTTACCGATATCGGATTTTCAGTTTCCACCCAAATCGCTTCAGAGTGTGCACGAGCCACAGGAATACGAACACAAGTAGCACTTACTTCAGCATCGGTATGCATAATTTTTTTGGTTTCCCAGTTCATTTTCATTTCTTCCTTGGTATAATCATTCTCAAGGAAAACATCAATGTGCGGGATAATATTCATGGCCAACTGGTGGGCGAATTTTTCAACCTTTGCCGGTTTACCTTGAGCAACATCCAATACCTGTTCTTCCAGTTCTGCAATACCCTGTGCTCCGGCACCACTTGCTGCCTGGTAGGTTGCTACACGTACTCTTTTTATCTTCGACAAATTTTCAATGGGTTTCAACGCCACAACCATCTGTATAGTTGAACAGTTTGGATTGGCAATAATATTTCGCGGTCTGATTCTTGCATCTTCAGGATTTACCTCAGGCACAACCAGCGGCACATCATCAACATAACGGAATGCGCTCGAATTATCAATCATAATTGCACCGTGTTTGGTAATCGTTTCAGCATATTCTTTTGAAATACTGGCACCTGCAGAAGTCAGGGCAATATCAATACCTTTAAAATCGTCACCATGTTTGAGTTCCTTTACTGTTAGCTGTTTACCCTTAAATTCGTAAGTTTTGCCGGCACTCCTTGCCGAACCAAAAATTACCAACTCGTCCATGGGAAAATCCCTCTCGGCAAGCACTTTCAGGAACTCCTGCCCCACGGCACCGCTTACACCAACAATTGCAACTCTCATCGTTTTAATTTTTAAAATTTTACTGTCTATTTTGTCTAAATGTGCGGTAAAGTTAGTATTTTGCTTCTAATTGTAAATCTGATGAATCCCAATCTTCTAAAATTATTAACATTCTGGCTCCTACTGTTTTATTTCAATGGGCAGGCACAGGAAATCTGGCGCGAGAGTTTTTCTTTTCCCGATAAAGGAATCTGGGGAAATGAAAACGGATCAGGCATCCAATCTGATTTCGAAGGAATTACAAAATGGAGCCTCGATTATTCTAATGTTTTGTTGACAAATGGAGATGATTACGCAAAGACCGTAACAACTTCCGACGGACGGTTTGAATGCCGCGATATTAATGGAGAAGTCGTTTGGTACTCGGAAACGATCGACATTTCTGCGTATAAAAACTGCACCATTCAACTTACTGCGAGTGAGACGGGAAGCGGAACGAACGAAGAAACAAAATACTTAAAAACCTATTTCAGAATAGATAAAAGTGAAGAAACTCCTTTTGAAACCAATGGAATTAATGTGGGGAACTGGGGTTCGAGTACTGCTGAACAACCCAATTTAAACGGAAACCAGGTTCAGGTTATAGTTTATTTGAACAATCATTATTCAGCCGACAAAGTCATCTTAGATGAATTGGTTATTACCGGCGAAGAGAAGAATCCGGTTAGTATTGAACCAGGTGAAGTTTTAATTAACGAAGTGCTGTTTAATCCGGTTCCCGATGGAGAAGATTTTGTTGAAGTTTATAACAATTCGGAAAAAGTTATTCCGCTAAATAAACTTTACCTCGCCTCGCGTGACAATGATTTGAACCTTACACAAGTTTACCCGCTGTCGAGAGAAAAATATGAATTGGAATCAGAAAGTTACCTGGCACTGACTAAAGACACCAATGGTGTTTTTCCCTGGTTTACAATTCAATGTCCCGGGTGCTTTTTACAAATGGAGAAATTCCCGTCGTACAATAACGACGAAGATTATGTGGTGCTTCTGAACTCTGATATGGAAATAATTGATGAATTCTATTACAACGAAAAAATGCACATGCCATTACTTTATGATCGCGAAGGAATTTCGCTGGAGCGCATTTCATTCACCGGCAACACAAACGATCCCAGCAACTGGCACTCGGCCTCCACAGAGTCGGGTTACGGAACACCGGGTTACCAAAACTCACAATTTGAAAACGAGGAACGAAACACGGGCTCAGTAACTTTCGCCCCCAAAGCCTTTTCGCCCAACAACGACGGGTACAACGATATTTATTCCATCCATTTCGCACTCGACAAACCCGGCTACCTTGCCAACATCTGGATTTTCGACTCAGCTGGCAGACTGGTTACACAACTTTGCAAAAACAACATTCTGGGTACTTCCGACCAGATAAAATGGGATGGAGAAGACGAAACCGGACAAAGACAAAAGTTAGGTGCTTACATTGTTTTGGTAGAACTATTCAATACTGAAGGTTATGTTAAACGATATAAGGACGGGGTGGTTTTAACCGATATTTTGGAATAAAAAATGTAATTTTCCCATAAAAACAATACCTACTTATTGATTTCAAAAACGCAAAAACAAAAATCACTCAATTCAAGATGAAACGAAACTTCCTCTACTTCGCCTGGCGCGAATTTACGCGTTCGGCAACGATGAACAAAAACATTGCAACCAAAGGGATACTCATTTTCTTTGCCATTTATTTTTCGCTGGTGGCTCTTTTTATGGGCTTTCAGCTAAGCGAAAACCTGGCCGATGTCCCCAACAAAATTGAGGCTTTTAATGCCCTGGTTTTTATATACGTTGGATTTGAGTTTGTACTTCGAATTATGATTCAGAATTTGCCAACTTTCGGTTTTCAGCCTTTTCTGATCATTCCGGTGAAACGCAAACGCATTGCCCGTTACATGCTTAACAAATCGCTGTTGCACTTTTTTAATGTGCTGCCTTTGTTTTTGCTCATCCCGTTTTTGTTCCGAACCGCGGTTCACGAACTGGAAACCACAGCTTTGATCGCCTGGCTGACAGCACTTATCTTAATGATCTTTGTAAATCATTTCCTGGCCATTTATGTCAAGTGGCGCACAAACGAATCAAATGTTTTATTTTATAGTTTTCTGGCGTTGGCGGCCGGAGTAACTGCCATAGACTGTTTCAATATTTTTGATATTACCGGCACTTTTGGCAAACTCTTCGACATAGTAGTCGCCAACCCGGTTGCAGTTGTAATTTTTCCGGTTCTTATTGTTGCGTTATACTTTTTAAACCAGAAATACATCAATAGCCGTTTTTATCTCGACGAGCTCTCACAAAAGAAAAAAGAAGGAACCACTCACGATTTTTCGTGGTTGAACAATGTGGGAGAGTACGGCAAAATGCTTTCGCTCGAAGTAAAAATGTTGCTACGTAACAAACGCCCACGAAATACAGTTATGATGTCGGTACTTTTTATTTTTTATGGCCTGCTGCTATACAAAGATCATAATGCCGATATGCCGGAAGTGATTTTTGTATTTGGAGGCATGTTTATGACCGGTATTTTCAGTATGATGTACGGGCAATTTTTCCCGGCCTGGCACAGCCGCTACTATCCGCTTTTAATGGCACAAAACGTAAAAATGAAACAAATTTTGCAATCTGCCTTTTTCCTTATGGCGGTTACAAATATTATTTTCTACCTGCTATCATTGGGATATATGTACATCGATCCCAAGGTGCTATACATACATTTTGTAGTTATGCTTTACAATGTTGGCGTAAATACCTGGGTTATTTTCGCTTTAGGGTTGAACAGTAAAAAATCAATCGACCTCGATCAGCGTGCTATGTTCAACTACCAGGGGATGAGTGCTACCAACTGGCTGATCACTTTCCCGATTTTATTTGGGCCAATGGCCGTTTACGGATTACTCAGTCTGGCCTTTGGAAAAATTGTCGCTTATTTAATTCTTGGATCACTCGGCTTAATTGGCATTGTATTACATCCTCGCTTAATAGACTATTTTACCAAACAATATTTAAAACGAAAACATAAAATGATAGCGGGGTACAAAGCCACTTAGATACAAGAAGTTGGAAGAAAATATCATTAATAATTAATCAATAAGCAATAATAAATCGTATCATGATACAAGCAATAAATCTACAAAAAGCATATAACGGAACAACCGTACTAAATTTAGCAGAATTAAAAATTGAAAAAGGCCAGATATTTGGGCTTGTTGGTAACAACGGTGCCGGAAAAACAACGCTGTTTTCCCTGGTTCTCGACCTAATCAGGGCCACCCGGGGGAAAGTTATGATTAACGAAATTCCGGTGGCCAAATCAGAAGACTGGAAAGAATTAGTATCGGCATATATCGACGAGAGTTTTACTATTGGATACTTAACTCCCGACGAATATTTTAGTTTTATAGGCGAACTGCGCGGAATGAATGCAAAAGATGTAAGCAACTTTTTAGAAGCTTACAATGACTTTTTTAAAGACGAAATACTGGGGAAAAAGAAATTTATCCGCGATCTCTCGAAAGGAAACCAGAAAAAAGTAGGCGTTGTTGGAGCTCTAATGGGCAATCCCGAGGTAATTATTCTTGACGAACCCTTTGCCAACCTCGATCCATCGTCGCAGTACCAGTTGCGAAACATTATTAAAGAATTATCTCAACATAAAGAAAAAACCTTGCTGATATCGAGCCACGACCTCGACCATGTTGCCGATGTTTGCTCGCGTATTGTTATTCTTGAAAAAGGTGAAATTGTGCGCGATGTTGAAAAAACAGATTCAACCTTGGCCGAGTTGGAAGAGTTCTTTACAGGTGTTAAATCGGAACCTGACTTTTTGGAAGAATTATAAGGAACCTATTTCATCCCCCATACACCTTTTATTCTCTGGAATAACACTATAGGAATAAGCAAGTTTTTTACTTAAATTTATGTTCCTTAAAAAAGTGTTGTTTAAGTATGGAAAATCAAGAAGCTAACGTAAACCAGGCCTATTCGAAAATGGCACAGCTATGTAGCCGCTCAGAGCAATGTTCTGCCGATATTCGAAAAAAAATACTAGCGTACGAAATAGTTGACGAAATAGTTGACGAAATAATTGAAAAACTGATTGCAGAGAAGTACATCGACGATAAACGTTATGTAAGGGCATACGTAAACGACAAGTTCAAAATAAATAAATGGGGCAAAATAAAAATGCGTTATTATTTAAAAATGAAAGGTCTTTCGGACGAAACAATCGACTATGGGTTGGAAAATATTGACGAAGAAAAATACAAAGCGCTTCTGATTAAAACCATGAAATCCAAAGCCAAAACAATTAAAACGAAAGATAAATTTCAGAAAATGGGACAAGTTATTCGTTATGCCCAAAACCGTGGTTTCGAACCTGAATTGATTCACCGGTTTATGAATGAGGCACTGGAGTAATATTTCATAGTTACACAATATTTCGCCCTTACCTTGTTTCAGGGTCTTTCAACAAAAGCTGCTGAAATAAATTCGGCATGACAAAGAAAGATATTCAACATTTCCCCGAATAATCTTATTACCTTTGCAAACCATTAATAAATACGTAAATAAATGATTTTAAAAGACCAGGTAAAAGACCTAGTTGAGCGCCGGGATGCGCTGAGGAGGCATCTTTGACTACGATGCAAAACTAATTTCACTACAAGAGGAAGAACTCAAAACCCAGGATCCTGAGTTTTGGACCAACCCAAAAGAAGCCGAAGCCCAAATGAAAAAAATCCGCACCATAAAAGTGTGGACCGATGGTTTCATAAAAGTACACGAAGCCCTTGAAGACTTTCTGGTACTCTACGAATTTTTCGAAATGGAGGAGGCCAGCGAAGAAGAAGTGGATCAGGCGCATGTCGAAACACTGGCTCTGATAGAAGAGCTGGAAGCCAAAAATATGCTTCGAAACGAAGAAGACCACCTGGGAGCTGTATTGCGCATTAATGCAGGTGCTGGGGGGACAGAAAGTAACGACTGGGCCGAAATGCTGTTTAGAATGTACTCGCGCTGGATTGAAAAAAACGGGTACAAAATGAAAATTGCCGATATGCAAAACGGCGACGAAGTGGGCATAAAAAGTTGCACCATCGAAATTGAAGGAGAATTTGCGTACGGTTATTTAAAAAGCGAAAACGGAGTTCACCGACTGGTACGTCTTTCGCCGTTTAATGCACAAAACAAACGAATGACATCGTTTACCTCGGTTTATGTAGCACCACTTGTCGACGACACCATCGAAATAGAAGTGAATCCAGCCGATATTACCTGGGATACTTTCCGAAGTGGAGGTGCCGGCGGACAGAATGTAAACAAAGTGGAAACCGGAGTACGTTTGCGACATGCTCCCTCAGGAATCATTATCGAAAACACAGAAAGCCGCTCGCAACTTGGCAACAAAGAAAATGCTTTACGTTTACTAAAATCGCAATTGTACGAAGAAGAGCTGCGCAAACGCCACGAAAAAACGGCTGCCATAGAATCGCAAAAGAAAAAAATTGAATGGGGATCGCAAATCAGATCGTATGTTTTGCAGCCTTACAAATTGGTAAAAGATGTACGTACAAATTACGAAACAGGTAATGTAAATGCCGTTCTTGATGGCGAACTCGATGGTTTTATAAAAGCCTTTTTAATGGAATTTGGTGGCCAGTAACATCAAATTCTTACTTCTTTGCTTTTGGAAATCTGCACTCCTTTTCTGATATTGTGAAAAGATAAAATAGAAATATAAACCGTTATAAATCCGGGCATACATGTATTCAAAAGAGAAATTTATTAATCGCGAAATAAGTTGGTTGTCGTTTAATGAAAGAGTTCTTCAGGAAGCCGACGATCCGAATACTCCTTTGTTTGAACGGATTCGATTTATTGGTATTTTCTCGAATAACCTCGATGAATTTTTCAGGGTACGCGTAGCGGCGGTTCGCAGAATGGTGACGTTGGGAAAAGATGAAGAAAACCTTTTGGGAAGCATGACTCCCAAAGAGCTTCACAACCAAATTAAAACGATAGTAAACGACCAGCAAAATAAGGTTCAGAAAATTTTCGCCAACATTTTAGACGAATTGGAGGAGAACGATATTTTCATGATCAATGAAAAGGAACTAAATGAAAAGCAGGGAAGAGTTGTAAAAAAATATTTTTACGATAAAGTACTTCCCAATCTTGTTCCTATCATGTTGCGAAAAAATAAATTCCCCTATTTACGCGACCGTTCTGCTTACCTTGCATTCAAACTTTCGAAAAAAGAAGATCCGGCGGATTATGCTTATTCGCTCATTCGGATTCCCGGACGATCGGTTCCCCGCTTTTTTGTTCTGCCAAAAGAAAACGAAAAGCAGTTTGTAATTATGATTGACGACATAATTCGTTACTGCGCCCGAGACATTTTCTTTTATTTCGACTATGATGTTTACGAAGCTTACACCATAAAAATTACCCGCGATGCCGAATTGGATATCGACGATGACATCTCGAAAAGTTTTATGGAGAAAATGAGCAACAGTCTTAAAAATCGAAAAAAAGGAAAACCTGTTCGTTTAATATACGATGGCGAAATTCCTGAAGACCTGCTTGAATTTCTACTGAAAAAGATGAAAATGGCAGAAGGCAGTGATGCAGTGCCGGGTGGCAGGTACCACAATCAGAAAGATTTTATGAATTTCCCCGACATTGGGAAGAAAAAACACTACTACACCAAATTACCACCTTTCCGTCATAAAGACCTGCCTCCATTTACAAGTGTAATGAAAGTGTTGCGGCAAAAAGATGTAATGCTTCATTATCCTTACCAAACTTTTAATCATTTAATCGACTTTTTGCGCGAAGCAGCCATTGATCCGCAGGTAAAAAACATTGGTCTGACGATATATCGTGTTGCGGCCGATTCGAAAGTGGTAAATGCCCTGTTAAATGCAGTACGTAACGGGAAAAATGTTACCGTGGTTATTGAATTGCAGGCACGATTCGATGAAGAAGCCAATATATTCTGGTCGAACAAGTTACAGGAAGAAGGCGCCAATGTTATCAATGGCGTTCCGGGCATGAAAGTACATAGTAAATTGGTGTGGGTTCAGCGCAAAGAGGAAGATAAAATGCGCAACTACGCCTACATCGGGACCGGAAATTTCCATGAAGGCACTGCGCGTGTTTATGCCGACGACGGATTGCTCACTGCCGACCCACGTCTGGCTGATGAAGTGGGAAAAGTATTTGAATTCTTCAATCAGAACTATAAACATTACAGCTACCAGCACCTTGTGGTAAGCCCGTTTATAATGCGTAAACATTTCGAAAAGAACATCGACCACGAAATAAAGCTGGCGAAACAAGGTAAACCCGCCTGGATGACACTTAAAATGAACAGCCTCATCGATCCTAAAATGATGAAGAAAATTTATGAAGCAGCTGCGGCAGGAGTTCAGGTTAAACTTATTGTTCGGGGAATATTTGGGCTACAGATTGGATTGAATGGATTTAGTGAAAACATAACAGCAATAAGTATTGTCGATAAATACCTGGAACATTCGCGTATTTTCCTTTTTGGTGCAGGTGGCGAAGAAAAAATGTACATTTCGTCGGCCGACTGGATGCCACGTAACCTGAACCGAAGAGTTGAAGTGGCCTGCCCCATTTACAATGAAGAGATAAAACAGGAACTTAAGGAAATGCTGGAAATTCAATTAAGAGACAATTCCAAATCGCGTATATTGGATCCAAATCTTTCGAATAATTATTCAAAACATAATTCCGGAGAAACGTTCAGAGCGCAGGAAGATTATTACAACTACATTAAATCGATAACAAATTAAAGTTTGAGATAAAACACCTGGCAAAGTGAACCTTTTATTGATTCTCGTGTCTTGATTCTGAAATTTTAAAATCTTATAAAATGAAAATATACCACAATCCACGTTGTTCGAAAAGTCGGAAAGGCCTGCAATATTTAGAAGAAAAAGGGTGCACATTTGAAGTAGTAAAATACCTGGACGAAGGTATAAGCGAAACCGAACTGGCTGAACTGATTGCCAAAAGCGGGAAAAGCCCTTTTGATTTTGTTCGTCAGCACGAACAACAATACAAAGACGAATTTAAAGGCAAAATTTTAAGTGACGAAGAATGGATTAAAGTGTTGGTTAAAAATCCGAGGCTGTTACATCGCCCGATAATTGTAAATGGCGACAAAGCTGTTTTGGGAAATCCTCCCGAAAATATTGATGCGGTTTTATAAGAGCAAAAAATGGAATCGTCAAAACAAATGCATTGGCGGTTCTATTGCAAATTCCCGACAATTACCTGCAATTTTTGTGGAAGGATTTCAATATGGAACTGACTTTCGCCCAGTGCTTCGCCATCTACTTCCCCCGCCAAATCAGTTGGCGATGAAATTAGAACTTGTTTGGCCCGAAAACATGCCACCCGCGAATCTTCTATATAGCTGCCTGAATATAAACCGGCCAGATTTCTTACAATCCCCCAAAAACCAATTTTTTTAATTACAGCAACTTCAAAAATACCGTTATTCGGAATAGCATTTGGTGCTTGTTTCATACCTCCCCCATTGTATTTTCCAATGGCAACACTCAGCGAAAACAATAATTCTTCTAACGGATCTTTATCAATAACTATTTTTACATTTTGAACTTTGTACTGCAAAAATGCCGCGAGTAAACTTTGTAAATACACCAACATTCCGCTTCTTCCCTTTTCTTTTAGGGAATTCGCTTTTTGAGCCGTTAATGCATCAAAACCAAAGCCTGCCATATTCGAAAAATACCTCTGCTTTTCCACCCCATTTTGAGTGTAAGTAAGTTTTCCAACATCCTGAAAAAACGTTTTTCGTTCTTCAATTTTTTCAATTGCATTTGTATAAGAATTCGGAATTCCAAAGGTTTTTATCCAATCGTTCCCGGTTCCAACAGGGATCATTCCAACCAGAACCTGTTCCGGAGAAATTACTTTTTGCAGAAATACTCCATTTACCACTTCGTTTAACGTACCATCGCCACCTGCAACAATTAAATGCCGGCAACCATTTTCTACGGCATGTTTTGCCAGCTGAATAGCATGTTTTGGATACTCTGAAATAATGAGCGAATAAAGAAAACCCTGAGACTGTAACAGCTTTTCAATCTGATCCAAATCTCTTTTCCCTCTTCCTCCACCGGCGTGTGGATTCAGAAGTAAAGTCCATTTAGTCTGATGTGTTTTATTCATTAGTTGTAATTAGTTCGTTTGAAAGATAATGATAATTCAGAAAAAAGTTCTATCGTGTTTTGTCCATTACTTCCCTTCGCCTTTTCGTTTCCTGAATTTTTGGGCAACAAAAAACCGGATGCAAAACAACCGGTTTTTTTATGGTAAGTTCAAATTTTACAATCCTAACTTTTCTTTAATTAAATCCGGAATTTCCGAAGGTTCTTTCGCCACCGGAACTCCTGCTGCGTTAAACGCTTTTACTTTTTCTGCTGCTGTTCCCGAGCCACTCGAAATAATAGCACCAGCATGTCCCATTCGTTTTCCTGGAGGTGCCGACTGGCCTGCAATAAATGCAACAACCGGCTTGGTCATTTTTTCTTTTATAAATCTCGCAGCCTGCTCTTCAGCATCGCCGCCAATCTCGCCAATTACAACTACTGCATCGGTTTCCGGGTCGTTTTCGTACATTTCAAGCAAGTCGATAAAATACAAGCCCGAAACGGCATCGCCACCAATACCTACACAGGTTGTTTGTCCGAGACCACTCTCGGTTAACATGTTAACCACTTCATAGGTTAAAGTACCTGAGCGCGAAATCAATCCAATATTTCCTTTTTTGAAAATCATTGCCGGAAGAATACCAATCAAACACTCATCAGGAGTAATTAATCCCGGACAGTTGGCTCCAATCAGTTTTGTGCCATTTCGTTTTAATACCGGAGTTACTTTAATCATATCCTGAACCGGAACATGCTCGGTAATACACACCACCAATTCAACCCCGGCATAGCTGGCTTCCAAAATGGCATCACCCGCAAAAGGAGCCGGAACAAAAATTACCGATGCATTTGCGCCCGTTGCTTTCACCGCATCTTCAACCGTATTAAAAACCGGAATACCCTCAACCTGCTGACCACCTTTTCCCGGAGAAATTCCGCCAACAATGTGTGTTCCGTAAGCTTTCATTTTACTGGTATGAAATGCACCATCTCTACCGGTAATTCCCTGTACAATTAACTTTGTATCTTTATTTATTAGAATGCTCATTTCTTTTCACTTTTGACTTTCTACTTTTTACTTAATTCAATGGCTGTTTTTGCTGCTTCACTCATGGTTTCCACAACAGGCAATCCGGTTTGTTTAATAATCTCTAAACCTTCTTTGGCATTGGTTCCCGACAACCGAATTACAATTGGCACGTCTGTTTTTATAATATCAAGTGCAGTTACCAAACCACGTGCAACGTCGTCGCAGCGTGTAATACCACCAAAAATGTTAATCATTACCGACTTCACATTTTTGTCACCCAATAAAATATTCATGGCATCCACCACCTTCTGAGGATTGGAAGAACCGCCAATATCGAGGAAGTTGGCCGGATCGCCACCATACAATTTAATCATATCCATGGTTGCCATTGCCAAACCGGCGCCATTTACCATACAACCAATGTTACCATCCAGTTTAATGTAAGAAAGACCTTTGGCGTTTGCTTCAATTTCTTTTTGTTCTTCCTTATCTGCTTCACGCATGGCAATAATTTCTTTCTGGCGGAACAAAGCATTGTCGTCGAAATTCATTTTACCATCGATAGCCAATACCTGCTTATCAGGGGTTAGTACCAGCGGATTTATTTCTGCCAGCGAAGAATCAGTTTCGATATACAACTGGTAAAGTTTAACCAGAATTTCTGCAGCCTGTCGAATTTGTTTTGGATCGTTAAACAGTTGAAGCGCAATTTTACGAGCTTGCCAGTCCATTAATCCCATTCCCGGATCAATACTCATTTTAATAATCTTTTCCGGCGAAACTTTTGCCACTTCTTCAATTTCCACTCCACCTTCGGCACTTGCCATTAACGTCACCGATTTTGTATTACGGTCGTTAATCAAACCAACATAAAATTCCTTTTCAATGTCCACAGCATCGGCAACCAGCACTTTTTCAACTGTTATACCTTTAATGTCCATTCCCAGAATTTGTTTGGCTTTCTCAATCGCCTCCGACTTGGTAGTCGCCAGTTTTACTCCACCTGCTTTCCCGCGGCCCCCAACGTGTACCTGAGCTTTTACTACGCGAAGCTTGTCTTCGTCTGAAACTTTCTTTTTTACTTCATCAACCGAATGGCAAATTACACCTTCCGGTACAGGAATCCCGTACTTCCTGAATAAATTTCGGGCTTGATATTCGTGAATTTTCATGTCATTAAAATTGTTTGTATTTAATGCTTTCGATCAAACTTGCCTCATCGTCCAACAATAAATTGGGAAGGACTTATAAGGTTCATCTTTTCTTGGTTTTAAAAATTATCGTTAAATGTAACGATTATTTAACTTCAATTGATCGCACATTGTTCAATAATTTTTATGACATATAACACATTTCTATTGTAACCCAGATCACATATTTGTAAAATTATTTTAAAAGGAATTGCTCAATATTACAGGCTTCAATAATTTCCTTTAGATTTGCACCGTTAAAGACAATTACGAATGAAGGAAGCTATTAGAAAAGTTATTGAGCAGGAGGCGCAGGCCATTCAAAACATCCCGGTTGAAGATGGTTTTATTACTGCTATTGATCTTATTCACCAACAAGTACACCAGAAAAAAGGGAAACTGGTAACCAGCGGAATGGGAAAAGCCGGGCAAATTGCAGCAAATATTGCCACCACTTTTAGTTCAACGGGTACGCCTTCGGTATTTCTTCACCCCAGCGAATCGCAACATGGCGACTTGGGTGTGGTGCAGGAAAACGATGTGCTACTTGTAATTTCGAACTCAGGAAAGACACGTGAGATTATTGAACTTATTGAGCTGGCAGAAAACCTGCATGCAGGACTTCCACTTATTGTAATATCAAGCAATCCTGATGGCACTCTGGCTAAAAATGCCGATGCTTTTATTTACACCGGAAATCCAAAAGAAGTTTGTCCACTAGGATTATCGCCAACTACATCAACTACAGTAATGACAGTTATTGGCGATGCACTGGTTGTTTCAATGATGAATAAAATTGGCTTTACCAACGATGAATATGCCAAACGTCACCACGGTGGTTATTTGGGTGATAAATCGCGAATGCAGGCGAAGGGAGGAAAGTAAACCGTTGCAGACATAGGATTGAAAAGAGATTGATGAGATTGGGAAAGATCGATTTTTAAAAACAATTTAGCAGTTTTTCAATCGATCAGTATTAATTCTTCAAGCACGTAACCTGCAACTTGAAACCCGCAACCCGTAACAATTAAAAACAGAAATATGAGAATTGCAAAAGAAAATACAATAGGATTAGTTATTGATATGCAGGAACGTTTATTTCCTGTAATGAACGAAAAAGAGACTTTGCTAAAAAGCTGTCAGACTTTGGTTGAAGGATTGGGAACTTTAAGCATTCCACTTGTGATTTCGCAACAATATACAAAAGGACTGGGTGAAACTTTACCAGAAATAAAAGCATTAATTCCTGATTTTGAATACATCGAAAAAAAGGATTTTAGCTGTTGGGACACTCCTGAAATTGCTGCAAAATTTAAAGAACTGGACGCAAAAAATATTATCATCTGCGGAATTGAGTCGCATGTTTGCGTGCTGCAAACCGCCGTTGATTTAAAGGCAGCCGGATTAAATCCTATTGTTGTGATGGACTGTGTGTCGTCGCGTACCGAAGCCAATAAAGAAATGGCCAAAGAGCGGTTCCGTACCGAAGGTATCATGATGACATCATACGAATCAATTCTTTTTGAACTAACACGGTCGGCAGGAGCTCCGGAATTCAGGGCAATTTCCAAACTAGTGAAGTAGAACACATCCGGCAACAAGCGGAAAAATCACAAAAGATGTCATCTGGGCAAATCATTTTAAATACCGATGACATCTTTTTTTTGTTTTCCAATCATAAGCTATATAATAATGTTTGTTCTTCGTTAATAAAAGACTCAACACAACAAATAAAATTAGCAAATGAAACAACTACTTTCGCTTATCCTATAAATAAAAAAACAACAAAAATGAGCGGATTCTTTGGAAGTATCTCCAAACATGACTGTGTTTCACATGTGTTTTATGGCACCGACTACCACTCGCACCTTGGTACTAAAAGGGCAGGGCTGGCTTTTTATAATCAGGAAAAAGGTTTTCAACGCGCCATACACAGCTTGGAAGATGGCTATTTCAGGACTAAATTCGAAGGTGATATTGCAGGATTTGAAGGCAATGCTGGAATTGGGATTATCAGCGATACGGAAGCACAACCTATTGTTGCCAACTCGCATTTGGGGAAATTTGCGATCACAACAGTGAGCAAAATTGGTAATGCCGAAAAGCTTGAGGAAGAGTTTTTAAAAAGAAACCGAACATTTTCGGAAACCAGCCAGGGTAGCGTAAATCCAACTGAACTGATTGCAATGCTAATTGCTGATGGTAACGATTTTGTAGCGGGCATTGAAAACGTGTACAACAAAATAGAAGGCTCGTGTTCGATGCTGATTCTTACCGAAAAAGAAATTATTGCCGCGCGCGACAAACTGGGAAGAACTCCAATAATTATTGGTAAAAACGGAGATGGTTTTGCCGCGGCATCTGAAAGCTGTTCGTTTAATAACCTCGATTATGAAATTGAAAAATACTTGGGCCCGGGCGAAATTGTGCGAATTACTGCCGACGGCATTGTACAACTTCGCAAACCAAACGAAAAAATGCAGATCTGCTCTTTTCTTTGGGTTTACTACGGTTACCCACCATCATATTACGAAGGTATCAACGTAGAGGAAACACGTTATCAAAGCGGAGCTGCTCTGGCTAAACATGATACTGATCTGGAGGTTGATTTTGTTGCTGGAATTCCCGATTCGGGCGTGGGACATGCCATAGGCTACAGCAACGAACGTAAAATTCCTTACACCCGCCCGTATGCAAAATACACCCCAACATGGCCTCGCAGCTTTATGCCACAAAACCAAAAAATGCGCGATCTGGTGGCTAAAATGAAATTAATTCCCAATCCGGCCCTCATAAAAAACAAACGGGGAGTTTTTCTGGACGATTCAATTGTCAGGGGAACCCAACTCAAAGACAACACCCGCGACCTCCATGCCGAAGGGATCAAAGAAGTTCACATGAGAATTGCATGCCCTCCGCTAACTTATCCGTGCGAATTTTTAAATTTCTCAAGTTCACGCAAAACTCTGGAACTGGCGACCAGAAAAGCAATCAGCCAACTCGAAGGAACAGAAGATGTTGACTTGAAAAAATATTCAGATCCGGAATCGGCAGAGTACAAAGCAATGGTAGAAAGGATTCGTCAAAACCTTGGCTTAACATCGTTGAAGTTTCAAAAACTAAACGAACTGGTTGTGGCAATTGGCCTTCCAAAAGAGAAGCTTTGCACACACTGCTGGGACGGATCGAGCTATTTTTAATCAGCTCTATTGCACACCACACTAAAAAGGATGCTTCACTCCAGATTGTCTGATCCGGGAAGCATCCTTTTATTTTCAGACAGAAAACGAAACAAAACAACCAGCACTTATCACACAAAAAAAACTACTTTTGCCTCTTCAAAACAAAGAATTATGCTTGAAATTTGTGCCATCGCATCGGGAAGTAACGGAAACTGCTATTACGTAGGAAATAACACAGATGCAATTCTGATTGATGCAGGCTTATCGGGAAAACAAATCATCAATCGTATGACAGAAACGGGTTTGGATCCTGCAAAAATCAAGGCCGTTTTTATTACCCACGAACACGGTGATCATATGCGCGGAGCACGTGGAATTAGCAAAAAACTACAGGTTCCCATTTATATAACCGCAAAAACATACAACAGCGCCTATAAAAACATGCGTCCTGATTACCCAAAATACTTTTCTCCCAACGAGGAAATTCAAGTGGGCGAATTTACGGTATACCCGGTTCAAAAAAAACACGATGCAGCTGAACCTTGTTCATTCCGAATCCAATACAACAACAAAAACATTGGCGTATTTACCGATATTGGCGAACCATGCGAAAATGTAAAAACACACATTAGTAAATGCGACGGGCTTTTCCTTGAATCGAATTACGACGATAAAATGTTGTGGGAAGGTGTTTATCCTTATTTTCTGAAACAGCGTGTTGCTTCAGAAGTTGGCCATTTATCAAACGACCAGGCATTTGAACTCCTGGAGGAACACACCAATGGAAATCTGCAATGTGTATTTCTCAGTCACATTTCAAAAGAAAACAACACTCCTGAAAAAGCTATGGAAAGAATGGAGTCGTTAACATCACGGTTTGAAGTGAAAGTTGCTCCGAGGTACGAAGCCAGCGATATCTATAAAATTCAGTAATATTATTCCAACAAAATAAGAAATCTGTAACCACCTACCGGAAAGTTACAGATTTCTCATTCGTTACACATTCGAAACGAAACAAACTCGTTAGTTATTCAGCAAATTATCGCTTAACGATTGCAGTGTTTCCTTTTTGTGAACGGTCGGCACAAGCACCGAAATATTGTATTTGCTTCCACCATATGAAATCATACGAATTGGAATCCCGTCAAGCGCTTTAAATACTTTTGGCGCAAAACCTTTTTCCTCTTCAATTATGTCACCAACAATACAAACAATCGACATATTTTCGTCAATTTCAACGGTGCCAAAGGTGTCAAGTTCTGCTTTAATTTTATCAATATTCTGAGTATTGTCAATTGTAATCGATACGGCTACTTCCGAAGTAGAAATCATATCAATAGGCGTTTTATATTTCTCAAAAATCTCAAATATACTTTTTAAGAAACCGTATGCCATTAACATTCGTCCCGAGCGAATTTTAACTGCAGTAATGCCATCTTTTGCAGCAACCGCTTTTATTCCTTTCCCATCCGATTCGGCAGTAATTAAAGTTCCACCGTCGCTTGGATTCATCGTGTTTTTTAATCGAACCGGAATATTTGCCACACGTGCCGGTAATACCGCTTGAGGATGCAAAATTTTAGCTCCAAAATAAGCTAACTCGGCAGCCTCATTAAATGATAACTGCTCAATTTTCCGGGTATTTTCCACAAAACGTGGGTCGTTATTGTGAAATCCGTCAATATCGGTCCAAATCTGAATCTCGTCGGCATCAATTGCAGCACCAATCAACGAAGCTGTATAATCGCTACCGCCACGTTGCAAATTATTTACATCGCCATTTGAATCTTTGCAAATAAAGCCTTGGGTAATGTAGTAATCTGCGTCACCAACCTTCTCTAAAACAGGTTTAATATTTTCGCGGATAAAAGGCAGGTCTGCAGCTTTATCCTCGTCAATTTTCATAAAATCGAGTGCCGGCAAAAGTTTCGTGTTGTACCCGTTTTCATTCATTAAAAGCGTAACTAAATTGGTAGAAATAATTTCTCCCTGCGCTAAAATTGTATTCTCTCCAACTTCAGTAAAAGTACCCGATGTAAACGATTTTATTGTAGTAAAACAGTCCTCAATAATTTTAAGGGCTTTCTTCTTATTTTCTTCGGATTCAAAAAGTTCAGCAACAACTTCGTTGTATTTATCTTCGAGCTTGCCAATAAATATACTTGCCGTGTCTTTGTTCTTCTTATACAAGTAATTTGCAATTTCCACCAACGAATTTGTAGTTCCAGACATGGCTGAAAGTACGATAATTTTTTGCTCTCCATCGGTTACCAAGTCCATTACAGCACGCATGTTTTCTGGTGATCCAACCGATGTTCCTCCGAATTTTAAAACCTTCATTTTATTAGTATAAAAATTTTTCTGAGTGCAAATATGAATATTTTTTAGTTTAAAACGAAAGAAAGCGCTTCGTCATGCATATTTATTCACATTAAATGCATATTTATAAGACTTTGTCTTATGATAACTATCATAGACGATTACGTAGTGAGGCCTTTCGTAAAAAGTATTTTTGAAAATAAAATTAATCAAACTATGAAACAGCTTATTTTAGTCTTCACTTTCTGTCTCTTCACACAGATAAATTTAAAAGCACAAGAAGAGTCCGCTTATTTTTTGGTTGGCACCGGTGCAATGGATATGCACATCGCAATTCAATCGAGTAAAGATGCGTTATCGGCCTCAGGATTTAAAGTGATCGGAGAATACAATCCGGGAAATTCAAACAATCTGGCAGTGATTTGCTACACCAGCCCGGAACTGGAAAAAATTGCACTGGGCTTTAAAGACAGAGGAGCTTTGGCTGCCACGTTAAAAATAGGTTTTAAAAAGGATGGAGACCAGGTTAAAATAAGTATGATTAATCCGATATACCTGTTTTATGCTTATTTTATTGATGGTATTGACAAACAGGAAGCAGCTTTAGCTGAAATTTCGGAGAAGGCAAAAAATGCCATGAAAAAAGTTGGTACCGATTTTACACCCTTTGGAGGCACTCTGGATAAAGCAAAACTTCAGAAATACCACTACAAAGTAATGATGCCTTATTTTGAAGATGCTGAAGAATTAAATGAATTTTCATCGTTTGGAGAAGGCGTAAAAATAATTCAGGAGAATCTGCAAAAAGGGAAAGGCGAAACGGCACAAGTATACAAACGTATTTACACAAACGAAAAAGTGGCTGTTTTTGGTGTAGCATTAAAAAACACAGAAACCGGAGAAGCGAATTTCCTACCTATTGTTGGTGACGACCATGTGGCTGCCATGCCTTACGAAATTATTTTACAAGAAAATACGGCTTCCATTTTACCCGGGAAATACAGAATTGCACTTCACTGGCCCGAATTAACAATGGGAACATTTATGAAAATAATGAGCACTCCGGGAGATATAAAAGATACGATGAAAAGTTTAACTGAATAAAAGACAACAGGGTTTCCAGAAATGGAAGCCTTTATTTTTTGAGTTTTTCCAGAAAAAATTCAACCAAATCTATTCCCGACTTGTCGACAATTCCAATTGCCGGAGCATAAACAATCGCCTCTGCTCCTACTTTTTCGGCTTGTTGTTTTAAACGTTTGGCGTGTAAAGGATGATGTTGCAATTCGTCTTCGTTTGCCGGAATACCACCTTCCCTGCGATTGTACACAAAAAATGGCGCTGCTGTGCTATTCATTTTTTCCAAAAAATCAAGTTCCTCCCGAATCTCAGTTTGTTGAAACAAATCAATTCCTTCAGCTGATTTTAGTCCAAACGCATGAGCAATAACCTGCATTTCTTCCGGTGATTGATTTATAGGAAGATTCAACAATTCAGCCCATCGAAGAATATCATAAGTTGATTGGGTTGCAAAAGCGCCGGCACAAGAAATAGTTGTTGATTCGCGCAACACAGGATCACTGTTATTTCCATCTGCCATGTCGTCGGAAAAAGCGAGCCACAATGAAGTTCCAGCTCCTGCCGAACCTCCGGAACAGGCAATTCTCTTTGAATCAATATTGTATTTGGCTGCGTTGTAACGAATGTATTGAAGACAGCGTTTTGAATCGTTCATACAGGCCAGGATACCAAAAGGTGCCTGATTCATAAATCGATAATTGATGGAAGCAACCGAAACTCCTGCATCCAAAAAGCGCACCCAGTCTTCTGAGTCGTAGTACCTCGATTTGTCGCCACCTATAAAACCACCTCCATGTATGTAAATTACGAGTGGTGTTGGTTCATCTGAATCTGCCAACCAAATATCAAAAATATTTCTTTCGTGAGAACCGTATTTTTCGTTGGTGTAGGTTGCCCTCACTCCTGCCGCATTTATAGGCTCCGGAACGTGTTGTGTTTCAATCATTATTTATACAAAAGGGCAACAAAAGTAGAAATAATGAATTTACTACCAAAAAGTTAAGAATCTAATTGGTATACAAACTCTCCCTTTGTTCAAGAAACAAGCACCTGGAATTTAAAAATCAAAAGAAATTTAATTTATTGATTTCCTAAAAATTTCCAAAGATGGCGTGTTTGTCTGAATTAAAATAAATGGTTGAATAAATATTAAAATCAGGCTTGTTCGTATGTAGTTTTCGCTCTATGTAAAGCACCGGCTGACCAGGCTTCAAATGCAACAACTGCCTCAACTGAACCGTTGGTTTCACGGCTTTCAGTTGCTGTTCTCCTCCCTGTATTTCAATTTGATAATGTTTCCGAAGAATTTCAAACAGCGATTTATTCTCGAACGAACGTTGCGTAATACGCGGCAAGAATATATTTGGCAGATGGTTTATATCATAAAAAACCGGCTCGTCGTCGACATAACGCAAACGCTCCATATAAATACATCCCGATTCCTGTTCCAGCTCCGAAAGTTCAAACGGAAAATTTTCGGGCCATGTTTTTATCACCGGTTTCTGCAGAATATCGGTTTTCAAATACCGTACACCCACCGCCGAAGCCGTTCCTGCAATGGACAAAATTCCTATATTTTGCGATGGTTTACGAACAATACTACCCTTTCCCTGCTTTTTTGTAATCAATCCATCTTTTACAAGCGTTTCCAAAGCATGCCGCACAGTAGGTCGAGTCATTTCGTGCACAGCACATAGTTCGTTTTCCGATGGCAGCAAATCACCCTCAGCATAAACACCTTTAATAATGTGTTTTCGTAGAATCTCGTATAATTTCCGGTATTGTGGTATGTTATCCATGCGGCCCCAAAGTTAAGAAACTTTTAAAACTTTCAAAAACAACTTGTAAATACAAGTTAAAAAATATAGTTTTACAACGTTAAAAATCAATTACATTTAAAATACTGTATAACAGTTATTTAATATTTTAAGAATATTTTATTTGTAATAACAAGTTAAATAAATTAATAAAACTAATAAATAAATGGCAGTACCTGTAATCATGCCTCGACAAGGACAATCGGTTGAATCGTGCATTCTTGGACAATGGTATAAAGAGGTAGGCGAAGAGGTTAGCGAAGGCGATATTCTTTTCTCCTACGAAACAGACAAAGCTTCTTTTGAAGAGGAAGCAAAAGAAAGTGGCATTCTTCTGGCTACATTTTTTGAAGAAGGCGATGAAATTCCTGTTCTGGAAAACGTTGCAGTAATCGGAAAAGCCGGCGAATCATTCGAAGAATTTAAAGCAGGAGTTACAACATCTGCAGAAACACCTGAGGAAGAAGTAGTTGAAGAAGCTCCAAAAGTGATTGAATTCGAGATGGAAGAAACTTCTTCCAATGCAAGAATCCGTATTTCTCCATTAGCAAAAAAAATGGCCCAATCGATGGGTATCAATATTCAAACTGTAAAAGGTTCAGGTCCTCACGGAAGAATAATTGCACAAGATATTGAACAAGCATCGAAATCGGTTGAAACTCCTGCACCGGTTGCAGCCGCTCCAGCAGCAGTTCCAACCCCGAAAGCGACACCAGCCGCAAAAGCAGCACCAGCTCCGGTAGTTCTGGAGGTGGGCGACGACTATGATGTAAAAGCCATTCCGAATATTCGCAAGTTAATTGCAACGGCAATGCACCAAAGTCTTCAGAATTCGGCTCAATTGACGCACCACATGAGTGCCGATGCACGCCAGCTGATGAAATTGCGCAAAAAATTCAAAAAACAACTGGCCGATGGCGAGATCAAACAAAATGTAACCATTAATGATTTGGTCTGTTTTGCAGTAATTCGTGCACTGGAAAAATTCCCGCAGGTAAACACGCAGTATTACGGCGACCAAATGAAATGGTTCAAGAAAGTACACCTTGGATTGGCTGTCGATACCGAACGTGGTTTAATGGTACCGGCCCTTAAAAATGCCGACGACCTTTCAATCACAGGCCTTTCAAGCCAGTTAAAACAATTGTCGACTGATGCACGCAACGGAAATGTAAATCCTGATTTATTAAATCCGGCTGCCGCTTCATTCACGGTTTCTAACCTTGGCAATTACGGTGTTGAAATGTTTACTCCGGTAATCAACTTACCACAAACAGCAATTTTGGGAGTTTGTACAATTGTTCCACGTCCGAAAGAAATTGAAGAAGGTGTTTACGGTTTTGTTCCAATGATGGGACTTTCGTTAACGTACGATCATCAGGCTTTAGACGGTGGAGAAGCAACACTTTTCCTTGCAGAGATTAAAAATCAAATTGAAAACCTCATAGTTTAAAGTTTAACGCTCAAAGTTTAAAGCAATGGCAACATTTAATCGTTTTGAAGATATTTTAGCATGGCAAAAAGCAAGAATACTTTGCAAACTCATTAATAGCTATACTTTGAAAGGACTTTTTACAAAGGACTTTAAACTAATCGGACAAATTAAAGGTTCTTCAGGTTCTGCGATGGACAACATCGCAGAAGGTTTTGAAAGAGGTGGAAACAAAGAATTTATTCAGTTTCTGTTTATTTCGAAAGGTTCAGTCGGAGAAACCCGTTCACAACTTTACCGAGCTTTAGATAATGAATATATTACTAATGAAGAGTTTCAAAAAGCATACCTGCTTGCTGAAGAAGTGAGCAAGTTGGTTGCAGGTCTTATCAATCATCTTAAATCGAGTGAAATTAAAGGTGATAAATACAAATAATAAAATGAAGTGCGACACATTCTGCACAACTTTAAACATTAAATTTCAAACATTAAACTCAATAAAATGCCAAAAGTACAATATATAAACCCGGATGATGTTCGTAAACCGGGACAGATAGAATTCAAGCCAATTCCTGTAAATCAATACAGTAAAACAGTTGAAGAAGAAAAAGAGAATTTCTCGAACGAAGATTTAGTGCGCATTTACCACGACATGGTGGTGATTCGCGAATTCGAAACCATGTTAAATCTGATTAAAACACAGGGTGTTTACAATGGTGTTGAATACAACCACCCCGGCCCTGCTCACCTTTCAATCGGACAGGAAGCCGCTGCGGTAGGTATGGCTTACACTTTGGGAGTTGAAGATTTTATCTTTGGTTCGCACCGTAGTCATGGCGAAATTCTTGCAAAAGGATTATCGGCTATCGACAAATTAACTGATGAGCAGTTAATTGAAATCATGGATACTCACTTTGATGGAATTACTGCAGCTCCGGTAAAAGCAGGTCATAAAGGAACCACCAAAGAACTGGCCATTAAATTCCTGGTTTACGGAACATTGGCAGAAGTTTTTGCCCGAGCAACAGGATTTAACAAAGGATTAGGTGGATCGATGCACGCCTTTTTTACTCCATTTGGTGTTTACCCAAACAACGCAATTGTTGGTGGTTCGGGCGACATTGCAGTTGGTGCAGCCCTTTATAAAAAAGCAAACCGCAAAGAAGGTATTGTTGTTGCCAACATTGGTGATGCATCAATGGCTTGTGGCCCCGTTTGGGAAGGGTTGGCTTTTGCATCCATGGACCAGTTTACTGAATTGTGGGAAGGCGACATGAAAGGTGGATTACCACTTATCGTGAACATTATGAACAACCAGTACGGAATGGGTGGACAAACTTGTGGCGAAACCATGGGTTACGATGTTGCTGCTCGTATTGGAGCCGGTGTTAACCGCGACCAAATGCACGCTGAGCGTGTTGACGGCTACAATCCACTGGCAGTAATTGATGCCTACAAACGCAAAAAGAAAATTTTAGAGGAAAAACGCGGTCCGGTTTTATTGGACGTGTTAACATACCGCTACAGCGGACACTCGCCATCCGATGCTTCTTCGTACCGTTCGAAAGAAGAGGTTGAAGCATGGGAAGCACAGGATTCAATCATCTGGTTCGGAAAAGAATTGGTAAAAGCAGGTGTTGCAACCGAAGCTGAATTGGAAGCAATTAAAACAGGTACTACCGACCTGATTACATCTTCAATGAAACTGGCCATCGACGATGAGATTTCGCCATTAATGGATGTTAAAACTCAACCCAACCTTATTGGTGAAATGATGTTCAGCAACCAGAGCATTGATAAAATGGAAGACCGCCCGGTTGAAGTGAATCACCCGATGGAAGAGAATCCAAGGGTAAAATCGCTAAAAACCAAAGAGCGTTTTATGTTTGATGCGAACGGAAAACCATTCTCAAAAATTAAAACATACGGATTAAAAGATGGTCTTTTTGAAGCCATTGTTGATCGTTTTTATAAAGATCCAACCTTAATTGCTTACGGTGAAGAAAACCGCGACTGGGGTGGCGCATTTGCCGTTTACCGCGGATTAACTGAAGCGTTGCCTTACAACCGTTTATTTAACTCGCCAATTGCCGAAGCAGCAATTATTGGAACTGCCATTGGTTACGCCATGTGCGGTGGTCGTGTTATTCCTGAAATTATGTATTGCGATTTCCTTGGACGTTGTGGTGACGAAGTGTTCAACCAGCTACCAAAATGGCAGGCCATGAGTGGAAACGTATTAAAAATGCCGGTGGTAATCCGCGTTTCAGTAGGTTCGAAATACGGCGCACAGCACTCGCAGGACTGGACAGCTTTAGCAGCTCACATTCCAGGATTGAAAGTGGTATTCCCGGTTTCGCCTTACGATGCAAAAGGATTAATGAACACCGCATTACAGGGAACAGATCCTGTGATCTTCTTCGAAAGCCAGCGTTTGTACGACATTGGCGAGCAGTTCCACGAAGGTGGTGTGCCTGAAGGTTACTACGAAATTCCGTTTGGCGAGCCTGATGTAAAAAAAGAAGGTAAAGACGTTACCATTTTAACAATTGGTGCCACACTTTACCGCGCATTGGATGCAGCAAAAACGCTGGAAGAAAAATACAATTTGTCGGCTGAAGTAATCGATTCAAGATGTATGGTTCCGTTTAATTACGAGCCCGTAATCGAATCGATTAAAAAGACCGGACGAATTATTATTTCGGGTGATGCATCGGCACGAGGATCGTTCTTACGCGACATGGCTTCGAACATTACCGAACTGGCATTCGATTATTTAGACGCTCCACCGGTAGTTGTTGGATCGCGCAACTGGATTACTCCAGCTTACGAATTGGAAGATGTATTCTTCCCACAAGCAGACTGGATTATTGACGCCATCCACACAAAAATGCTTCCATTGGAAGGACATGTATGCAAAAGTGATTTTACCGAAGCGGAACAACTGGACAGGAACGCTAGAGGTATTTAACTTATATGTAGTTGCCCGGGTTAGGTACGGACAACTTCCATTAATAAATAGAAAAATAGAATCCGGTTTCGAAAGAGATCGGATTTTTTTATGCATTTTTCCAAACAGCCACAAACAACATTACCCAACCGGCAATAAAACTCAAACCCCCAAGAGGCGTAATGGCACCCAGCCATTTTATTCCGGTTATGGCCAATACATACAAACTCCCTGAAAACAATACAATTCCCGCGAACAGAAAAATTGCAGGCCATTTCAGTTGCAAAGAAGGAACAGCATAAGCCAGCACTCCTATTAACAATAATCCGAGTGCATGGTAAAAATGATATTCAACGCCGGTTTTATAAGTGGTCAGCATCTCGGTCGACAGATGTGTTTTTAATCCGTGTGCACCAAATGCACCAATTCCAACAGCCAGGGCCAATAGAACGGAAGCTGTCATTACTATTATTTTGCTCATTTTAACTTTATTGAAGTATAAAACAAAGCAACAAATAAACGAAGTGCTTGTTCTGTTAAAACGAAAAACAGCAGACGCGTCCTCACAGATTTCAATTGAAGTGGCCCATACAGCTGCCTTGTTTAGTCAAAACATACTAAAATTGATTCAGTGACAAAAATCCATCAACAAAAATAAAAAAGGGAATCGTGGAGATCTCCCAAAGCTTGTCAAGACTAAAGTTGGGCACATGGAGAACAACCACGAAGTATAAATTAAACTTTTCAGCTCACAATAAGAGACCCGAAGCTCGATTTAATACAACCTTAGCGGCTGGCCTATCTGTAAAGTAGAGTTTTCTGAAATCCGGTTTAAACGGCAAATTTCGTTTATCGGCGTTTTGAATTTCCTGGAGATCACCCACAACGAATCGCCCGAGCGGACTTTGTAATATTCAGGCACGGCCACGTTTGTAGAATACCCTTTGGGTTTTAGCTTTTTGTGCAAGGCAACTAAACTCTCCATTTCGTAGGCATCTTCCCTGATCTTCTCATTTTTAAAATCGAATACCAATTCCGGATCAAACGCTTGTCCGTTTTCACGCATTTCAAAATGTAAATGCGGGCCACGTGCTCTTCCGGTACTTCCCGCCAATCCAATGGGTTCTCCTTTTTCAACCCAGTCGCCTACTTTCACCAAAAACCGGGTTTGGTGTGCATAATAAGTTTCAATATTATTCTCGTGCTGAAGAATGATGAGATTCCCCCAACCGGTTCCCCATCCGGCACGAATAACCGTCCCGCTTTGCGAGGCTACAATTGTATCCCCTCTATCCATTTTAATGTCGGTGCCATAATGCATCCTTCCCGAACGTGGTCCAAATCGGCTAATAACATATCCTTGATTTCCGGGGATAAGAAATTGGGCTAAATACCCCCGGTTTAACTCCTTTACACTGTCCTGCATCAAACTCAGTTCTTCAAGATTCAACGGATTAGTTTCGCCGGGAACAATCACCAACTCATCGGTATTTACGTACTGTGCAGAAACCGAGACACTTACTAAAAACAGTAAAAAAACTATGAAACTTCGAGTCAAAAACATGTTGCAATAGTAATTAAAATCCGATCAAAATTTAAATTCCAATACCAGCTTTAACACACATTATAAAATCATTTAATTTCTGTTAACACATTTGCTACAGCCCCAATAAGCACCGTGAGGTTTTATTTTTATATTTGTATTGAATGAGTATGAGGAAATTGATATCAATTGTTGTGCTTACTGTGTATTCCATGGTATTGGCACATAATTTTATTCCTCACCACCATCATTCCGGGCAAAATCCCGAGTTACAACATTGCCAACTGGAAAATGCACAAGAACATAGCTGCAATCATACGGAAAACACCAACCATTCCATCTACATTGCAGTAGATTGTTGTGCAGATCATCACCAACACACTTTTTGTAGTTTTTACGACGAAACCGTTTTAACGAAATGGATAAATCTATCCAGCTTATTCTTACCCTCGTCCGAACTATTTTATTCTGAATTAGCTCAAAAAAAACAGTCGTTTTCCGACACTTACATAGCACTCCCAAGCCAGGAACTATTTTGTCGGGATGTGTTGCTGCGCGGTCCTCCACAACTTTCATGATTTAACTTTTTTGTCAATGAATCTGACAGTAAACAATGAAAATTTTGTTTAACTGAATACGATTTCTTATACCGCATTGCCGGAATGACAATGGTTTGAACTCCATCTTATAATTAATACCTTAAAAATAAATCATGAAAAAAATAGTATTCATTGCACTTATTGCAGTACTTACAATCTCCATTTCTTCTTGCAAGAATAAAACGAAAAAAGCAAATGAATCTGCCGGAACCCACACCCACGAAGACGGCACTACGCACCAGGGCATTACGCACTCTCAAAACGAGAATGCAACGCCTGACCAGGAATCGTTTGAAGTAAAAACAGACAACGATACCACTCACCATCACGAAGATGTTAACAGTCAAGATCATGATCACGAAGAACAACACCAGTAGCTTCTTTTGATTGTTGATGAGACCATTGTATTATGTATTCCATTTTTTTTTAATACAACTCAAAAATGAAAAATATATATTATCTAATTTTCGCCGTATTCATTATTTCCTCATGTCAGAATACCAAACCGCCAGTGGAAGATGAAAACGAAGGCCACGATCATGCAGAAGTCAGTCTGAAGTTCACAAAATACAACTCCGAATATGAGTTGTTTGCCGAAGCAAGTCCAATGGTTGCAAACCAAACCGGCACTATTTTGGCACACTTTACAAAATTGTCGGATTTCTCGGCGCTTACGGAAGGCACTGTTACGGCTAGCCTGATAATCGGTACCAAAGGAATCAGGCAAAAACTGGAGAAACCAACACGCCCGGGAATTTATCTTTTTCAACTTCAACCCGAGGTAAGCGGGAAAGGCAAACTGTTATTCGAAATTGAAACAAAAGAAGGGAGATCACTCCTGACAGTAAACGAAATTGAAGTTTTTGCAGACGAGCATGATGCCATTCACGAAGCAGAAGAAGCCATAGAAGAGCACCCAAATGCCATTACGTTTACCAAAGAACAATCGTGGAAAATTGATTTTGCAACCGGAATGCCAGAAGTTGAACCCTTTGGCGAAGTAATAAAAACAACTGCCCGGGTTCAGTCTGCACAATCCGAAGAAATAATTCTTACAGCAAAAGCCGGCGGAATTGTTCAGTTTAAAACCAACAGCATGACCGAAGGAGCTGAAGTTTCGAAAGGGAAAATTTTGTTTACCATTTCGGCGGAGAGTTTTGCCGATAACAACATGAACGTTCGTTACAGCGAAGCAAAAACAAATTTCGAAAAAGCAGAAGCCGACTACAAACGGAAATCGGCATTAATTAAAGACCAACTGGTTTCTCAAAAAGAGCTGATCGATTCGAAAGCGGAATATGAAAATGCAAAAACCAGGTATGAAAATCTACAAAAGAATTTTAGCGAAGGGGGCCAAAATGTGGTGAGTTCGAAATCGGGATTTGCCAAACACATATTTGTTACCAATGGCGAATATGTAGAAGCCGGACAACCGCTTGTTTCCATCACTGAAAATAAAAATCTGTATTTAAGAGCCGAAGTTCAGCAAAAATATGCCGGTGCACTGCCTTACATAAAAACGGCAACTATCCGCTCGTTAAGCAACAATGTAGTTTTTAGTCTGGAAGAACTGAACGGCAAAGTAGTTTCGTATGCAAAGAATGTTTCCGAAGAAAGTTATTTGATTCCGGTGACACTGCAAGTTGAAAACCGTGCAGAAATTTTGCCCGGAAGTTTTATGGAAGTTTTTCTGAAAACGGAATCAAAAACGGATGCACTTACCGTTCCGAACAGTGCTTTAATTGAAGAGCAAGGATCATTTAAGGTTTTTGTACAAGTGGATCCTGAATCTTTCGAAAAAAGGGAAATCAGAATCGGGAAAACCGACGGGATAAAAACAGAAGTACTGAGTGGATTGATTCCGAAAGAAAGAATTGTAACAAAAGGCGGAATTCTGGTTAAGTTGGCTGCCGCTTCAGGCAAACTCGATCCTCATGCCGGTCACGTTCATTAAAATTAGAAGCTATGTTAAATAATATCATACAGTTTTCATTAAAAAACAAACTGCTGGTACTTATAACTGCTGTGGTTTTACTATTGGCGGGAATATACACCGCGTCTCAATTGGATGTTGACGTGTTTCCTGATCTGACTGCACCAACAGTAGTTGTAATGACCGATGCACACGGAATGGCAGCCGAAGAAGTTGAACGTCTGGTAACCTTCCCGATTGAAACAGCCGTAAACGGTGCAACCGATGTGCGCAGAGTACGCTCGGCATCATCGCTGGGATTTTCTTTTGTTTGGGTTGAATTTGATTGGGGTACCGACGTGTACAAAGCCCGCCAGGTAGTCAGCGAAAAACTGATAACAATTGCAGGACAAATGCCTTTGGGAATTGATCAACCCATGCTGGCTCCGCAATCGTCGGTAATGGGTGAAATCCTGTTTATTGGGTTACAGTCGGAAAGCACCAACATGATGGATTTAAGAACCATTGCCGAATGGAATGTACAACCCGTGCTTTTGGCAACCGGAGGAGTTTCGCAGGTAACCATCATTGGCGGCGACTACAAACAATACCAGGTTTTAGCCGATCCGCAAAAGTTAAAGTTTTATGATGTTTCGTTAAACGAACTTGCCGAAACCTGTAAGGGAATTTCGCAGAACTCAACCGGTGGCGTTGTTCGCCAGTTTGGCAATGAATATTCGGTTCGCGGAGTAGCCCGGACATTTGATCTGGAAGAGCTGGGGAATTCATTTATAAAACAAAAAAACGGCTCGCCCGTGCGTGTAAACGATGTGGCCGAAGTCGTAATCGGAAGTGCTGTAAAAATGGGGTATGCATCGCAAAATGCTTCTCCGGCAGTTATACTTTCCATCTCGAAACAACCCAAGGTAAACACGCTTGATTTAACCGAGCGAATTGAAAAGAACCTGGCTGAGCTGGTAAAAACACTTCCTGCAGATGTCCGGCTCGACACTAAAATTTTCAGACAAGCCGACTTTATTGAAAAATCGGTAAGCAACGTGCAACGTGCTTTACTCGAAGGTGCCCTGTTTGTAATTATCATACTCTTTTTGTTTTTGGGAAGTTTCCGCACAACAATCATTTCAGTTTTGGCCATTCCCTTGTCGTTGTTAATGGCAATTCTGGTTTTCCGTTTATTGGGGATCACAATCAACACCATGAGTTTGGGAGGAATGACCATTGCCATCGGATCGCTGGTTGACGATGCCATTATTGATGTGGAAAATGTTTTTAAACGACTACGCGAAAATCACAAACTTCCTAAAGAAGAACAACTCTCATCGTTTAAAGTAGTATTTGAAGCTTCAAAAGAAATCAGAGCTTCAATTATGAATGCGACCATTATCATTATTGTAGCATTTATGCCATTGTTTTTCCTGTCGGGAATGGAAGGAAGAATGTTAAAACCCCTTGGAATTGCATATATTGTTTCGCTTTTTGCCTCGCTGATTGTGGCGCTCACGGTTACTCCACAGCTCTGCAAAATGTTACTTTCAACCGAAAAATACCTTTCTCGAAAAGAAAAACAGGGGTGGTTTACCCGTAACCTTTTTGCTGTTTACGAGAAAGTTTTAACATGGAGTTTGAACTATAAAAAAACCATTTTACTCGCCACCGGAGCAATGTTGCTGCTTACGATTATTGCTTTATCAGGAATGGGCCGTAGCTTTTTACCCGATTTTAACGAGGGTGCACTTACCATTTCGGCAATTAGCAAACCCGGTATTTCGCTGGAAGAATCGAACAAACTGGGAAATTTAATAGAAAACGAACTTCATAAAATACCAGAAGTAATGCATACCACCCGGCGTACCGGACGTGGCGAATTGGATGAACATTCGCAGACCACTAACAGTGCCGAAATAGATGTGAGTTACACCTTAGACAAACGAGACAATGACGAATTCCTGGAAGACGTTCGTGCAGCAATGGCTTCGGTTCCGGGAATCGCATCAACGGTTGGGCAGCCGCTGGGGCACCGGATCGACCATATGCTTTCGGGAACCCGCGCCAACATTGCCATTAAACTTTTCGGAACCGATTTAAATAAGCTGTTTGAAATTGGCAACCTTATTAAAAATTCGATTAACGGAATTGAAGGATTGGTAGATGTGAATGTGGAACAACAAGTTGAGATACCACAAATTCAAATTCGCGCCAATCGTGAAATGCTGGCAGCCTACGGAATTACCATCGAACAGTTTAACTCGTACATTGATGTGGCATTTGCCGGTGAAAAACTGGCGGATATTTACGAAGGTCAAAAACGTTTCGACCTGATTGTTCGTCTGAATAAAGACTATACCGAAAGTATGGAAGGGATAGAAAATGCGCTGATTGAAACTGCCAACGGGCAAAAAGTTCCTTTAAATCAGGTGGCCGAAATTGTTTCTGCTGCCGGGCCAAGTTCCATCAGCCGCGAAAATGTACAACGAAAAGTGGTTGTTTCGGCCAATGTTGCCGACCGCGACCTGCTTGGAGTGGTAAACGAAATAAAACAGGAAATAAACAATAATGTCAGCTTTCCTGAAGGATATCGGATTGAATACGGTGGCCAGTTTGAAAGCGAAGCGAGAGCCTCAAAAACACTCTTGTTCGCCTCGCTGGTTTCCATCCTACTGATTTTCCTGATACTGTTTCAGGAATTTCGCGACATTAAACTGGCAGGAATAATATTGCTTAATCTGCCCCTGGCTTTAATTGGCGGTGTATTCACCATTTATTTTACAACAAAAATCATCAGTATTCCGGTAATGATCGGCTTTATTACACTTTTTGGAATTGCCACACGAAACGGAATTTTACTGGTTTCGCATTACAAAAACCTACAAGACAGAGGGGTGTCGTTAAAAGAAACAATTATAAAAGGTTCCATCGACAGACTTAATCCGATTTTAATGACCGCACTAACAGCAGCGCTGGCATTAATTCCTCTGGCTATGAATGGCGACGCCACCGGAAACGAAATTCAAAGCCCAATGGCTAAAGTAATTCTCGGCGGGCTGCTCACATCCACTCTGCTGAATATTTTTATTGTTCCAATCGTTTATAGTATCATTCAAAAAAGGCGAGGAAATGAGTAAATTAATTGTAAAAATGCTGCTGCTGATTTTACCTTTCGGATTATCTGCACAGAACATCGAGAATGTTCTTTCTGAAATTGAAAGTAACAATACCACTTTACGTGCCTACCGGAATTTGAATGAAGTACAAAAGCTGGAAAACAAAACGGGAATTTACCTTGACAATCCTGAAATTGGTTTTAATTATTTATGGGGCGATCCTTCGACAATGGGGAATCGAAAAGACTTTTCGTTTACACAATCGTTTGATTTTCCAACCGCATATGGTATTAAAAAAAGAATTGCCAGTGCAAGAAATGAACAATCGGATTTGGAGTTTGAATTACAGCGAAAATCAATTTTATACCAGGCAAAAATCCTTTGCAATGAGCTGGTTTATTTAAACGCCTTGCATGAAGTTTTGCAAAAACGTGCCACTGATGCCGGGAATATTGCAAAAGCGTATTCTTCAAAATTTGACCAGGGCGAAATAAATATCCTGGAGAAAAACAAAGCACAGTTTAATTTGCTGAATGCACAAAAAGAGCTGGAAGTAAACGAAACGGAACGCAGCGTACTACTAGCTGAACTAAGCACTTTAAACGGTGGCATTCCCGTAAGTTTTAACCAAACTTCCTTTTCACCTCTGCAATTACCTGTCGATTTTGAGAACTGGTACACCGATTACGAATCGAAGAATATTGTATTACAACAAGCGGCCCGCGAAATTGGTATTTCAGAAAACCAGATTAAACTATCGAGGGCAATGAGTTTGCCCAAAATATCGGGAGGATACATGTCGGAGGCTGTTGAAGGGGAAGCTTTTCGGGGGGTATCAGTGGGTGTATCAATTCCGCTATGGGAAAATAAAAACACCGTAAAACTGGCGACAGCGCAACAACAGGTTGCATTGCAAATGGCAAACGATAAAAAGATTCAAACCTACAACCAGTTAAAAGGTCAGTATGAAAAAGCGGTTAGTTTGCAAAAAACACTGGCTTCTTATCGCGAAGCTTTGCAGGCTGTTAATTCATCCGACTTGCTAAAAAAAGCACTGGATGCCGGGCAATTATCGCTGATCGAATACATAATGGAATTAACCTTGTATTACGAAACCACCGACAAATTTCTTTCGATTGAAAACGAGTTAAATCAGCTGGCAACCGGCCTATACTTTTTTGAGCTTTAAAATTAGAACGCAGTTGACACGGATTATTTAGATTTTCGCAGAACCATAATCTGTGATTGTCATTTAAATCCGTGTCATCGGCGTTCTATTGTTTTTCCCTTCACACCATAGCCCCAAACAGGATACCAAAGGACGGATCGATTGCGCGACTTTAGTTTATTTGCCGTAAATTTAAGAAAGAACAGAAATGGCAGACAACAAAAGTATATTTTCAACATTTCCGCAACCTGATGAGTTGCTAAACTGGTACAAAGCACAACCGGAATCAGGAGTTCCTGATATTAACGGACACATTCATACGCCACATTCGTTTAGTGCATTTTCGGAAATTGCCCAGGCATTTAAGATGGCAAAAGAAGAAGGCATCAGTGTGCTCGGCATCAACGATTTTTATACCACCGACGGTTATGAAGAATTTGCAGAGCTTGCAGTAAAAAATAAAATTTTCCCATTGTTCAACATTGAATTTATGGGTTTACAAAACGATTTGCAGGAAGCCGGAATACGTGTGAACGATCCGAGCAATCCCGGACGAACTTATTTTAGCGGAAAAGGATTAAACCAGCCTGCAAAAATGAGTGCAGCGTCGGCTGAGGTAATGAAAAACCTGAAAACCGAGAGTAACCGCCAGACCTTTGAAATGGTGGCCAAATTAAATGCATTTTTTGCTGAAAAAGATATCGATATCCAATTTGATGCTGAAGAAGTTCAGAGTCGTTTGGCAATTAATTTGTTCCGCGAACGACACATTGCACAGGCGATTCGAATTGCAGTTTTCGAGAAAAAAGAAACAGAATTGGGACGCGCACAGCTTTTAAATGCTATTTTTTCAGGAAAAGGAGTAAAATCAAGACTTGATGATGTGGCCGGACTGGAAAACGAAATTCGTGGCAACCTGTTAAAAGCAGGTGGCGCTGCCTTTGTTCCGGAAGATCCAAAAGCCTTTTTATCTCTCGAGCAAGTGATGGACTTTATTATCGATGCCGGCGGAATTCCATGTTATCCGTGTTTATTGGATTTTGGCGATGAAAATTACACCGACTACGAAGGTAACAAAGAAAAATTGCTTGAAACTTTAAAAAGCAAAAACGTATATAGCATTGAGCTGATTCCGGGCCGAAACAAATTCCATATTCTGAAAAAGTTTGTAAAATTCTTCGATGAAAATGGTTTTGTGGTCACTTTTGGAACCGAGCACAACACACCAAAACTCGACCCGCTTAAAATTAGCTGTGGTGGAGGAATTGATTTGGATGATGAATTAAAACAAATTAATTACGAAGGTGCAGCAGTTGTTGCAGCACACCAGTATTTAGTAGCCAACGGACAGGAAGGCTATCTAAAAAATGGCATTGCCAAAGTGGAAGAAAAAGCTGCTTTTGTAGAATTGGGGAAAGCAGTAATTGCAAAATATTTAAACTAAATCGAATTCACCTTTGTGTTCCTTTGTGAAATACTTCGAGACACTTTGTGGTTATTTTTCTACCGCAGAGAACACAAAGAAATCACAGAGTTTCGCAGAGAAAAGAAATAAATCATGAATCAAGGAATAAAAGACTTAGTAGAAATTTCACAATTCTACGGATCGAATAAAGCAATGGTAATTGCAGGCGGTGGTAACACTTCGTACAAAACCGAAGATAAACTTTGGGTAAAAGCAAGTGGTTTTGCCTTATCGACAATTACAGAAGAAGGTTTTGCGGTAATGGATCGTAAAAAACTGGCCAAAATTTCGGAAAACGAATACAGCTCTGATTCTTTCGAGCGCGAAAGCCAGATCAAAGACGATTTAGCAGATGCAACCATTACAAAAGACAAACGCCCTTCGGTTGAAACATCATTCCACGACGCCATTAATTACAAATTTGTTATTCACCTGCACCCTACTTTGGTAAACGGAATTATGTGCAGCAACAAAGCCGAAGAACTGGTTCAGCCTGTTTTTGGCGAAGAAGCAGTTTACATTCCGTACATCGATCCGGGTTACATCCTGTTTAAAGCGGTTGAAGCAAAAATCATAGAATTCAGAGCGGCTAAAGGATACGATCCAAAAGTTATTCTGCTTCAGAATCATGGTATTTTTGTAAGTGCCGACACAACTCAGGAGGTAATTGATATTTACGATGAAATTATTGTCAACATCGAAAAAGAAATTAGCACTCCAGTTGACAACGCAGTACTTCCCGTTGCTGAACATGTGGTTGAAGTTGTTCCTGCCATTCGTGCTCTTGTGTCTACCGAAGGTTTAAAAACAATTAAAGTGACCAACTCAGCATTGGTTGAGAAGTTTAATTGCTGCGCTAAATCATTCGAAAAAGTGAATTACCCGTTCACGCCCGATTTGATTGTTTACTGTAAATCAAAATACATCTACATCGCCGAAGTTTCATCACCGGAAGCTACAATTGAAGCGTTCAAAACAAAATATGAAACCTTTGTTGCCGACAATGGTTTTGCACCCAAAGTAGTATTTATAAAAGGTATTGGAATGCTTTCGATTGGCGACAACGCAGCGCAGTCGAACATCATTAAAGAGGTTTTTGAAGATGCCATGAAAATTTCGTGGTTGTCGGAATCGTTTGGTGGACAGCATTTCATGACTGCTGAACAAATTAATTTTATCGATACCTGGGAAGTAGAAAACTACCGTCGCAAAGTTTCAGCCGGTGCAGCAGCCGGACGTGTGGAAAACAAAATTTCGATTGTTACCGGAGCAGCCCAGGGATTTGGTGAAGGGATTGCCCGCGTAATGAAAGAAAACGGATCGAACATTGTTGTGGCCGACCTCAACGAAGCAGTTGGTATTGCTACTGCAGCATCTTTCAACGAAATAAAAAACAGCAGTCGCGCAATTTTTGTACAATCGAATGTTGCCGATATGGATTCATTAAAAAACCTCATGCATCAAACAGTTTGTGAATTTGGCGGGCTGGATGTTTTTGTAAGTAATGCAGGTATTTTACGTGCCGGAGGATTGGAAGAAATGACGCCCGAGAACTTTGATTTGGTTACCAAAATCAATTACAATGCCTATTTCTATTGCACAAAGGCTGCCACTCCGATCATGAAACTTCAGAACAAATACAACGCGTTGTTGTATGCCGATGTTATTCAGATTAACTCAAAATCGGGATTGGCAGGTAGTAAGAAAAACTTTGCTTATGCCGGTGGAAAATTCGGAGGTATTGGTTTAACCCAGTCGTTTGCACTGGAATTAGCACCCGACAGAATTAAAGTGAATTCTGTTTGTCCGGGTAACTTCTACGAAGGTCCGCTTTGGAGCGATCCTGAAAATGGATTGTTTGTACAGTATTTAAATGCGGGAAAGGTTCCGGGAGCAAAAACCATCGACGATGTAAAAGCTTTCTATTTGGCACAGGTTCCGCTTGGTAAAGGTTGTTCGCCGGTTGATGTGGCAAAAGCTGTTTTTTACGCCATTGATCAGGAAAATGAAACCGGCCAGGCCATTCCTGTTAGTGGCGGACAAATAATGTTAAACTAGGAACTGGCTGCTAGCAGCTAGTTGTTGGCTTCTGGCTGCATAGTGGCAGATTGAAACCATTTAATATCAAAAATATGTCTTACAAAAACCTGGAAATTTGGCAACTTGCAAAAGAAGTAGCACTTGAAGTTCATAAAATGACCTTGGAAGAATTACCAAAATTTGAGATGTATGAAACCGGACAGCAAATAAGAAGATCAGCAAAAAGTACGCGAACAAATATTGTAGAAGGATACGGTAGAAAAAGATATCAAAATGAATATTTTAAGTTTTTGATTTATTCATTGGGTTCAAATGATGAAACAATTGACCACTTGGAAGAACTATGGGAAACGGGTTCTCTTAAAAATAAAGAGGTCTACGAATCAATTCATTCAAAATGTGAGATTTTAGGAAAAAAGTTAACAAACTTTATTAAGAAATTTGATCGATAATAATTTCTGGAGGGCAGCCAGCAGCGAGTCGCCAGAAGCAAGTAACTAGAATATGAAAACAAAAGCAGTAAGATTATACGGAAAAGGCGATTTACGCCTGGAAGAGTTTGAACTTCCGAAAATAAACGACGATGAGATTTTGGCGAAAGTAGTAAGCGACAGTATTTGTATGTCGAGCTACAAAGCGGCAACGCAGGGAACCGACCACAAACGTGTTCCAAATGATGTGGCTGAAAATCCGATTATCATTGGTCACGAGTTTAGTGGCGAAATTGTGGAAGTAGGTGCCAAGTGGGCTAATAAATTTAAAGCAGGCCAGAAATATTCCATTCAGCCTGCTATTTATTACGAAAACGGTCCGGTTGGGGTTTTAAGTGCTCCGGGGTATTCGTACCAACACATTGGTGGCGATGCCACGTACGTGATCATTCCCAAAGATGTACTCGATCAGGATTGTTTACTGGCTTATGATGGCCCCGGTTTTTACCCTGCCTCTTTGGCCGAACCGCTGAGTTGTGTAATTGGTGCCATGCACGCCAACTACCATACTACTCCGGGTTCGTATGTGCATAAAATGGAAATTGTACAGGGTGGTAAAATGGCCATCCTTGCAGGAGTTGGCCCGATGGGACTGGCAGCCATAAATTATGTAATCAGTCGCACCGACCGGAAACCTTCGCTTATGGTAGTAACCGATATTTCGCAGGAGCGCCTGGATAGAGCCGCCGAAATCTTCCCTGAATCGTGGGCAAAAGATAACAACATTGAACTGGTTTATATGAATACCGGAAATGTTGAAGATCCGGTAGCAGCCCTGAAAGAACTTTCGGGCGGAACCGGTTACGACGATGTATTTGCCTTTGCTCCGGTGGCTCCCGTAATTGAACAAGGCGATGCCATTTTAGCAAACGACGGTTGTTTGAACTTTTTTGCCGGACCAAGCAACACAGAGTTTTCTGCAAAAATGAACTTTTACAACGTGCATTATGCATCAACTCATATTGTTGGAACATCGGGTGGTAACAACGACGACATGGTAGAAGCGCTGGATTGTATGAGCAAAGGTCTCGATCCTGCAGGTTTGGTAACACATGTTGGCGGTTTAAATTCAGTAATTAGCACCACACTCGATCTTCCCAATATTCCGGGAGGGAAAAAACTGGTGTATACACACAAGAATCTTCCGCTAACTGCCATTTCCGATTTTGAGGAACTGGGAAAAGAAAATGCATTTTATGCCGAACTGGCCAAAATTGTTGCTAAAACAAAAGGCCTTTGGAACGTGGAAGCAGAAGCCTACTTACTGGAGAATGCTCCTGAGATTTAAGATGCATTAAATTCGCATAACATTGGTCGGCAATCTTTAATTTTAAAAGGTTGCCGACCTTTTACTTTCTATCTTTGCCCCATCTAATCATGCCAGCAACTTATTCCTTTAACTTTAGTATTTTTATTAAAAAAAGAAATTATGATTTATTTGGCAGACACCGCAGACATTGAAGCATTAAAAAAGTTATACAGCTTTTTCCCTTTGGAAGGAGTAACCACAAATCCGACTATTTTAAAACAGTCGGGGTTAAAACTATCAAAAGCAATTGCTGAAGTTATTAATATTGTAGGCAAAGGAATGATCCACGTTCAGGTTTTATCTAACCGCGCCGAAGAAATGGTAGCAGAGGCAAAAAAATACAAGGAATATTTCGACCTTGGAAACAACTACTACGCAAAAATTCCGGTATCGGTTGAAGGGTACAAAGCCATGCAAATACTAAAAGATGCAGGGATTAATGTAACAGCAACAGCAATTTTCACCCAGCAACAGGCATTGGTTGCTTCACGTGCCGGCGCCGATTTTGTTGCCCCTTACGTGAGCCGTCTCGACAACATTTCGTCGCACGGAATTGAAGTGGTTGCCGACATTGTTACCAATACCGTTGAATTCGACTTGCCAACAAGAGTTTTGGCTGCCAGTTTTAAAACCGTCGACCAGATTCACCGCGTAAGTATGGTAGGTGCCCATTCAGCAACCATCGGACCGGATTTATTAATGCAGCTGGTTGCTCACCCAATGACTGACATTAGCATTACTCAGTTTGAGGTAGACGGTAAAGATTTATACGATATTTAAACCCGCAATATGCATTAAAATTCCAAAAGTAAAAGAGGCTGAACTCCTCTGAGCCAGCCTCCCTTACGAATCCCACTGAGGAAATTTCCTCAGACTAAGGCAAGGAAGCCTTAGTATTATACTGATAAAAAACAAGGGTCTCCTCTATCCTCTTTTATTATTCTTTATAAATTACTCTGCCAATTTGGACTCTACCATCAAGGTCTAATTTGTAGAGATACATTCCTGTGACTTTACTTTCAGGTACATACTCAATGGTATTTAATACTCCTCTTTCAACATAACGATCCAATAAGCGTGCTACACGCTGACCGGTTATATTGTAGATTTCAAGTACTCCATACGCATCTTTTCCTGAAACAAACTCAAAGGTTACCTTTTCGCTAAACGGGTTCGGGTAAACTTTCAGGTCGGTAGCCTGAAGAATTGGATCTTTAATTTCAGCTGCTTTCTCGGCACACGGGATTGCACCGATCTTACCGTAACTATTCAGATCTTCTTCTTCAACTACCGATCCGTAACTTAAGTATGCTTTAAAATAGAAGTTTGCTACATCCGTTGGTCCACTTGCCCAGGTTGTACCCAGAATCGACTTCACTTCATATTTTACTCCCAAAACATAAGTCTGGTTCACATCGGCGCCGGTAACTTCTATCCAGGCCTGAGTTCCTGTTGCATCTACGCCTTCTTCAGTGTTTAATTTTGAACAAGCTTCATCGAATATCTTAATATCCTTGCCTTGAACAACATCAAACAAGCCACCATTAAGCATGCCATCTCCATCCCATTGTTTTATATCAATCCGGAAATCAGCAGCCGGTGGAGTAATGATGGTGTAATAGAAGAATACACCCGGTACTGCATTTGTTACAGCTCCATCACCATCCAGAGTTAAACAAACTTCAGGAAGTGGAACGGCCCAATCGTTTCGGATATCCCAACAAGTTGTTTGTGTAGGGAAGATCTTTTCGCATGGGATATTTGGTATCTCATCGTTACAATCACCGGGACAATTATACATATCCAGGATAAATATATCGAAAGGTCCGGGAGGCAAAGTAGTAAATGTATGAGTTGCTCCTGTAACTGGCACATAATTTATACCATCCAAACTGATGCTGTATGGAGGTGTACCACCTTCTATACTAACCGTTGCTCCTCCATTGCTTTCTCCGCAGGTGGCTGATACAATATCGCTGATCGTGCATTTAACTTCATCAGGTTGACCAATGCTAACTCTACAGGTACTGTAATTCACAGTTAGAGGACTTCCATTATCTACAAAATATGCCTGATATTCTCCGGCGTAAAGACCGGTAGCAGTTACTTTAGTTTCAGCATCTCCTATGCCTGTTTTTGGCACAGTTACAGGACCCCAAACCAAGGTTAAAGTTGGTGGGTCTGTTGATGTATCAAAAGTATCAAGCTCAATCGTAAAGGTTCCAACACCTTTAACATAGATATCAGCCTCGCCGTTATTATCACCAAAACAGATTGCATCACGCCCTACAGTCCTACAGCTCGGAGCAGATGGACTCCACAGAACGAATTCACAACATGTATGCTCACAAACAATACCACCTCCATGATCTTCTAATATTCTCAAACAGTACTCTAATCCTGGTGGATCAGCCAAACCACTAACAGTAACCTGTATTCCGGGAGTAGTTAGGTCTTCATCATCAGGAAGAGCATCGAGAACTTTTACTCCATCTACGTACCATTCATAATTACGGTCTACAATATCAACACTGGTTGTAGTAATATCAATTGTTAAAAGACCATCAGTATTTTCATAATCTGTAGCATCTTTGACTTTTGTTATATTACAACTTGGTGCTTCGTAAACCGTCATGGTTACCATCTCAACAGTATGACAATCAAGATCGCCATCGTATTTATTTGTACTGCGAATCCAGAATATTGAGTCGCCAATGGCAACTGTTACTGCCGGATCGATAGGTGATGTTCCGTTATCGGCTTCTGTTGCTGTTTTATGATAGCTAATAGTACCATCATCTGCATTTAAAAGTATGCTTGCTGCGCTTAAATCGAAATGAGCTACTCCGCTGGTACCTTCTTCACAACTTGCCGCATCATCTACTTCCAGGTCAGGATTGTCCCAAACGGTCAGCGTTACCATCGCTTTTGAATAACAATCCAGTGCGTCGCCATCGTCAGGGTTCGTACTGCGAATCCAATACTGTGCACTACCAATTGCTACCACA
>JAPOHD010000007.1 GCA_026671195.1 Draconibacterium aestuarii
CGCGAAAGTTTGTTTTTCGTTATTTTGAATCGTTCGCATGCTTGCGATAGTTTGTTTTTAATTCAGTTTCGGTTTTCGCATAGCTGCGACGGGTTGTTTTCTAATCCTATTTTGATTTTCGGGGAAGTCCGAAAGCTTGTTGGAATCAGACTTTCAGGATTTTAGAAAACCGGAAGGTCTGTCATCTGCCGACTGCGACCGAAAACTGCGACTATTCTTTTCGGCCGGTTGCCGGTCAGCTCCAACAGGGTTTGTGTCACCTGGTGTTATTAAATCATCGATGGAGAAAGAAAGAATCAGGTTGTTTACTTCGTTTTGAAAATTATACCGGTCCGGGGTATCCGAATCCTGGTTTTGTTTTTTTAAGTCGCCCATACAGTTATCGTTTAAAGATCAAATCTTGATCTACCAAAAATACGGGGTAAAGGCTATTCGTGTCAAGCGTAATTCTACGCAATTTTAATGCGTAGTTCTACGTAAAATGAATGCGTAGTTTTACGCATAAGCAGCGAGAAACAAGGGAAAACAAAGTATAAAACCTGGAAACAGCAACCAGAACAGCCTCCTCTGTGGCGCTCTGTGAAAGCTTCGCGTACTCTGTGTTTGAAAAAGCGTGAGGCACGAAGTTGCGTACTTTAAACTTTAAACGCTGAACCCGGCACCTTTGCCGTATCGAAATATTTTTGAAAAAGTGCGAAACGTTGCGATTTGCTTTGTGCCCGTTTTTCACGAACAAAGGCAAAATGAAGCGGTGAATGTTTTTCCAGCTCCGCCAGATAATCTTGTTCGTACCAGGTAGGGTTTAAACCCACCGACTCAATAATCATGGTTTCTATGCTGCGGTTCATCAAATCTAAAAAATCGTCGTTTTTAACACCCGGGAAACAACGCATTTCATCCAGCGCCTTACGTCCAAAATGAATGGTTTTGTTTACAAAGCTGCCCAAATCGCTTTCGGGCAAACACGAAAACATGGTTTTGGTAAAAGCCAGCGAATCTTCTTTTACATCCTGAATATCGTCGAGCAACTGCAAGTACACCCCGTAACCAAACAAAGCCTGCTCCTGTTGGCGACTTAGTTTTCCGGCCACCAGATACCCGTCGGCCAGCACCGAGGCACCGCCTTTCTCGAAACAAATACACCGTATTTCATCGTCCGATAAACCATTTTGTTTCATCATTTTCAGACTATCGGTTTGCCCCTTCTGAATGGCATACAAGCTCGCATACACTTCCGGGAAACTGCCGCGCGGAAACTCTTCTTCAAACATTTCAACAAGCCTGTAAAGCTGGCGTTCGGTAAAATTTTCCGGTGCTACAGGTTCTCCATGCAACCGCAGGCTAAACCGCCCGGAGAAAAGTTGTTTTTCGTGATCAGAAATTTCAGGATCGTCTAAAAAATTATCGCTGTAGGGATAAATCATCGAATAGGCAAACACCGACGGCGTAATTTTTACCGGTATATTGGCCATTAGCTGTACACCATTCATTATCCACACATTTCGCATTCCCTGGTAAATATCTTCCGGCTTTAACTCGGAACCAAAATCGCGTGCTTTGTAAAAAAAGTCTTTCGAAACATCTTTAAACTCATCCGAAAGAATGAGTTTCAGGTGGTCTGTATCAAAATCAAAAACCGTTTCCAAAAAAGCTTTAAACATCGGAAAAAACGATTGCCCCGGATCTTTCCGGAATTGCTGCACCGTTTTCCGGTTTTGCAAGTCCTTAATTTTTTGCTGAAAATGTTCGTAGTTGGTTTCGCGTTCCCTTTGTTCTTCTTCAGAATAAACTTTTTGAAAAGCGGGAAGTTCGCTGGGACTGTTCTCCCATATTACGATAAAATGTTGAATGTATTCCTGAACCGGTAGCATAGATTTTAGTTTTCCCCGAAAATAAGTGAAATGAGGGAGAAACAAATAAAGAATTAGATAACCGTTGGATTTTTGAGGGTTAATGAAGATTTTAAGAGGGATAAAAGGGGTGACATTTCAGGAGTCTGCTCATTTTTGAATTGCCATTACAAGAAGATTATCGAACAGTGAAGCTGTCATTTCGACGAAGAATAAGGAGAAATCTCTCCAATATGGAACAGATTTCTCAGTCGTACCTCCTTCGAAATGACATCTGAATAAGCGACTATGCAATATTTGTATACACCGCCTGCACGTCTTCGTCTTCCTCCATTTTGTCCAACATTTTTTCAATGTCATCCATCTGTTCCTCGGAAAATTCAACCGGTGTGGTAGGAATACGTTGTAATTCGGCCTTGCTTACATTTATGTTCAATCGCTCAAACTCATGCGCCATATCGCTAAAGCTGGTATAATCGCCATAGGCATAATAGATACCTTCGTTTTCTTCAATTTCTTCCAGCCCGGCATCAATCAGTTCCAGTTCAATATCGTCCACGTCCATACCTTCCGGCATCTCAAACTGAAAAACAGCTTTGCGCGAAAACATAAATTCCAACGAACCATTGGGCACCTGACCACCACCCGCTTTATTGAAATAGCTTTTTACATTGGCAACCGTACGCGTTGTATTATCGGTAGCTGCTTCAACAAAAACCAAAACTCCGTGTGGTCCTTTGCCTTCGTAAGTAGTTTCAATAAAATTGGCCGCATCTTTTCCCGATGCACGTTTAATAGCTGCATCGATGTTGGCTTTAGGCATGTTTTGTGCCTTGGCATTTAAAATAGCGGTACGCAGAGCCGGGTTCAAATCAGCTTCCGGTCCACCTTCTTTTGCTGCAATCGTTATTTTTTTCGAAAGTTTTGGAAATACTCTCGACATTTTATCCCAGCGTTTCTCTTTCGCTGCCCTGCGATATTCAAATGCTCTTCCCATTAGTTCGTCTGTTTTTGAAATTTTTTGCGAAAATAATTACAGAAAACTGAAATACCAAACATGTTTCTTCAAAGTTCAGTATTCGGAGTTCAATGTTAAACAAATCGAGAATTTATGATCGTAATTTGCAGGCTGAAGTACATTTAAACTTTTTTCGGCTTACAAACCTTCTCCTCTTTTTTTACTTTGGCCCCACACTTTTTACACTCGTATTTTGCGTCTTCTCTGTTTTCGAAATCTTTCTTTTTACAAGCCTTTTTACCCATTACCAGTTTTCTTGTTCCCGATGAATAAGAACAACATTTACCGGATAATTGTTTTGTAAAAAATCGCTGATTTTTTCGGCCGAATAAACCGAACGGTGCTGCCCTCCGGTACATCCAAAGTTTATGGACAAATGCGTAAAACCCCTTTCCAGATATACTTTAACCGATTGCTCCACCAAAAGCTTCACAGGATCCAGAAATAAGCGTATTTCCGATTTCTGTTCCAAAAATTCCTGAACAGCCAGGTCTTTACCACTTAACTTTTTGTATTCTTCGTAACGCCCCGGATTATTTATGGCCCGGCAATCAAACACATGACCGCCACCATTTCCCGACGGATCTTCAGGAATACCCTTTTTATATGAAAAGCTGGTGATACGAACGGTTAAATTCGATTTTACACGGCCGATCTCTTTTAGTACTTCCGATTTTGAGAGCTGCATTAAAACGTTCACCAGTTCGGGCATTTTTACCGGCAAATTCAAATCCTTTAATAAATATTCCAGGTTTTTTAAGGCATACGGAATACTTTTCAGGAAATGTTCTTTTTTCTCGTAAAACCCACGGAAACCATACGCCCCCATGGCCTGCATAATCCGAATCAGTACAAATCCTTTAAAATAAGCAGCAAAACGCTCCTCATCCACTTTCATCAGTTTTTTAAGCTCGCTGATATAGAAATCGTACAATTGTTGTCGCACACTTTCCGGAATATCAGCTTTCCCATCGTATAACAACGATGCCAAATCGTATTGTAAAGCCCCCGAACGTCCCCCCTGGTAATCGATAAAATACACCTCATCGTTCTTTAGCATCACATTACGCGACTGAAAATCGCGATACATGAAATAATTAGAACTGGCGCTCAATAAATAATTACTGAACAACTGAAAATCATCTTCCAAAGCCTGCTCGTCGAAATGGATTTTAGCCAGTTTCAGAAAGTAATATTTGAAATAGTTCAAATCCCACATCATCGATTGCTTATCAAAAGCCTCGCGCGGATAACAAACCGAATAATCAATTTCCCTTCCGGCAATGATCTGAATTTTAGGAAGTGCTGTCAGTACCTTCTTGTATTTCGAAATAACATTTTCGGAAAAACCTTCACTCTCGCGTGTTTTACTCAGGTATGCAAAAAGTGTGGTATTTCCCAGATCTTCCTGCAAATATTTCTTTAAATCGGAACTTACCGCATAAATTTCAGGCACCCGAATTCCTTTGTGATAAAAGTGGTTGGTAAACGAAAGAAAAGCGGTGTTTTCTTTAACATCGCTGTTCAATGCCCCAATAACACTTCTGTTTTCGTTGGTTAGCCTGCAATACTGACGATACGATCCGGATGGAGGTAATAACTCAAAATACTGGACCTTTTCATTAAAATGGTGCTCAAAAAGCTGTATTATTTCGTTTTTTTCTGAAGTATTCAAATTGTAAGAATTTAATTTTAAACAGTACATTTATCGTCACAATTTGCAACGATGGTTAAAACAAAAATCAAAAGTATTTATTTTTTAAGATTACTACGAAATTTATTGGTATTGATTGGGTTCTTTTTTCTGATTTGTGTGATCCTGGCATTAACATCGGCTCCCTTTTGGGGATATCACTGGCTGGGAACCAGCAAATCGGAGTTAAGATGGAAACCTGAAACCATTGTTCTTTTGGGTGGTGGTGGCATGCCCAGCCAAAGTAACTTAATGCGTAGCTGGTATGTTGAAAAAGCCGCAAAATCGTTTCCCAACGCAAATGTAATTGTTGCCATGCCGGGTGATCTTGCCGATTCGCTAAGCACACCTCAACTGATGAAAAATGAGTTGGTTTTGCGTGGAGTAAATCCCGGGTTGATCAGTTTTGAACCCGAGGCAACCAACACACGTGCACAAGCCCTGAATTGCCAGCGTTTTATAAAAATGCAAACCCCCGTTTTATTGGTTACATCGCCTGAGCACATGCGCCGCTCGGTGTTATGTTTTAAAAAGGCAGGTTTTGAAAAAGTAAACGCTCTTCCCGCTTTTGAAAATGCTGCTGAAGCCGATTTCTCGTTTAAAGACGATGAGCTGGGAGGAAACACCATACTTGTGCCCAATGTGGGGCAGAATATCAATCTGCGTTACCAACTCTGGAATCACCTGAAATACGAGATATTAATTGCCCGCGAAATGGTGGCAATGACTTATTATAAATTAAGAGGTTGGATGTAGTACTTATCATCCATAATTTGAAATATCATATAGCCGGACCGAATCCAGTATCTTTATTTTTTTCCCATTACTTTCCACTATTCCTTCTTTCCTGAAATGTGCCAAATTTTTCAATACACTCTCTTTTGAAAAACCAATAACCCGGGCTATATCTTTTCTCTTAAGTGGAAGCTCAAAAGTATCGCAACCATTACTTTTTTCAAATTCACACAACAAAAAAGCCAATGCTCCTGCCGAATTCTTTTCTGTTAGTTTCATATGCCAGTTTAGAAAACTTTCGTTAACCATTGAAATATATTGGATAAATGACATCGAAAAATTCGAATTACTTTTTAGTAATCTCGAAAATATATTATAGTTCAGTATTTCAACACAACAATCAGTTAACGCTTTGGCAGAAAACCGATAATTCAACGTAGAATAAGCACAATTTACCCCAATTATTTCACCTGGGAAAAGCAGCATAAGTGACCTTTTTTTTTGCCCTTCATCCAATGTTAACTCAACTGCCCCATCCTTTAATAAATATAAATCATGAACAGGTGTCCCCTTTTTGATAACAATCTCGCCAGCTTTAAAATCCAGGCATACTGCCGTACCAAAAAGTTCCTCCTTTTCCTGCTCACAAAGTGTTTTTATACAGGTATTCCCTGTTGTATGAATTGTTTCCATTCGTTATTATTTTCTTTCAGCAAAGGTGTAAAATTACATCCCTTTACATTTCCTAATACACAGCGTCACTCATCCCTGCCGGAAGTTAAACTATTAGTTTTGCAAAAAAAATTAAATCATTTCAAATGGAAACAACACAGGTACAAAAAATTGATTTTAGTGTAGAATCAACCACCAAATCAAATTCTCAATCAGAAATAAAGGTACGTAATTTCAATGTTCTTATTGACGAACCAATTGCCCTGGGGGGCACCGACGAAGCACCCAATCCGGTTGAATATATTTTATGTGGCCTCACCGGGTGCATGCATATTTTGGCGTTCAAAGTAGCGAAAGAGCTCAATATGGAATTAACAGACCTCAGAATTAAAGTTGAAGGACAACTCAACCCGATGAAGTTATTTGGAATGCCAACTGAAGACAGAGCTGGTTACCAAAATATTTCCATTAAATTATATCCAAAAACAAATTCCGATAATGAAACACTTGATAAATGGATAAAAATTATGAGTAATCGTAGTCCGGTATTAGATAATGTTATGCACAAAACTCCTGTTGAAATAAAACTGGCGTAAGCTCCTGTTTATTACAGCTACCAATGAACTAACAATATACTGATCCGGCATACAGGCCGGGTCTTTAATACGACATATTGTTACTTTCTTTGGTAGTGACATCAGTTATTCTTACTTAGTAAAAAGTATGCATTTCATGGATTCACTTCCAATCCAAACTCCGCCTTTAACCAAGCTCTTTGCAATACTTTTTAACCCAACTTTCGCCACGCAGTAAGTTTAACTCGTCCAGAAAACGTTCGGTTTGAATTAAGGTCTTTTTAAAGTATTTTGGATTGTTTCTGTAATTAAAAAAGCCGTGTTTCTGATGTTTGTAATCCTTTAACCTACATTTATTTCCTACTTGTTTCATAAGACTGGTAAAGCGGGCAACATTTTCATAAGGAACCGTTGTGTCGTCCTTTCCATGCATAATTAAAGTTGGAGCAATTCCGGCTGTAATGTGGTGAACCGGCGAAATTTCAAACTCACGACCTTCCAGTTTCTCCTGCCCATATCCTCTTTTCCCGGTATCAACCACCGGATTAAAAAGCACCATTGCCATTGGTTTTGTTGAAACCGACAAATCATCATCTGTTTCGTTGCATTCCTTTATGGTTGCTGTACAAGCGGCCAAATGACCGCCGGCAGAACCACCTGCTGCAATAATCTTATCCGAATCGATTCCCAGTTCTCTCCAGTTTGTTCGTAAATAACGCATCGCAGAATTTGCATCTTTTACACAATCAAAAGGAGTGGTTCCTTGTCGGCTTTTTACTCGATAATCGGGGCAAATTACAATAACACCGCGCGAGGCGAAATATTCGGCCTGTAACTTAAATTGTTCCGGAGTACCTCCTACCCATCCACCGCCAAAAAAGAAAACAATGGCAGGCAAATTAACGTGTGATGATAAAATGGGTTTATACATGGTCATCTCCAGTGAAATTCCTCCAATCTCTTTGTATACAAATTTGCTTGTTTCAAACTGATAAGTCTGTCCAACCCCCTGAACGCCCGAAAAGATCAGAATTATGAATATTAAAATATGTCCCTTTTTCATCCTATAACTGTATAATTAGCACCTTGGGTTTTTCATCACGAAGCACATCCACCGTAATTGTTTGTCCGGCTTCCAACGTTTTTAAGCGATTCATGTACTCGTAAATATTTCCAACTTTTTTCCCTTCAATTGCTGTTATAATATCTCCTTTTTTCATACCACCTTTGTATGCTGGCTTCCCTTTTGTAACGCCATCAACGCGCATTCCCCGTTTTTCAATTCCTGCAAAATCGGGCATCACCCCCAAAGTAACTTTAAAGCGTCCGCCACGGTTACGCTGAAATTTATCGCCTGCTTCCTGAAATGTAAGAGCACTATCGCGGTTGGCAATGTTCTCAACTAACGAATACGCATAATCGGCTACCTTTTTAACACCCTCAAAATTGATAAATTCAGAATCGTCTTGTGGAGTATGATAATCGGAATGTGCGCCGGTTGATATAAAAAATACAGGAATATTTTGCAGGTAAAACGATGCATGGTCCGACGGGCCAACACCTTCGCCCGAAAATGCCAGGTCGAATCCTGAATTTAAATCGTTGAGTAATTGTTCGCTTTCTTTTGCAGTTTGTGTTCCGCCAATACTTAATGCTTTCGATTTTTTATCTAAACGGCCTACCATATCGAAATTAAACATGGCAACCATTTTTTCGCACTCAACCGGTGGTTTTGCAGTAAATGCTTTCGATCCCAAAAGTCCCATTTCTTCGGCTCCAAAAGCCACAAAGATAATACTGCGTTTGTTATTTTTATCCACTGCGATTTTTTCGGCCAGCTGAATTACCGTTGTAACCCCCGAAGCATTGTCGTCGGCTCCGTTGTGTACCGCCATTGTATCTATTGCACGTGATCCCGAACCGGGACCTCCCATTCCGAGATGATCGTAATGTCCACCCAAAACAAGGTATTCGTTTTTTAAATTAGGATCCGTACCGGGCACCATGGCAACAACGTTTTGCGTAGTGGTTTCTTTTAGTTGAACGTTTACAGAAACACGTACCGATGATTTAGTTTCAAGATTGATTCCTGCCTGTTTCTCCAGCATCGTATTTTCAAGATCCGCTATTGTTTTTTGTGATTCTGCCAGAATTTTATTGGCAACTGCCCGAGTAACCTGAAGTACCGGAATTGAAAAACGACTGCTGTTTTTGTCGTAAAACAAAGAAGACAACTCGTCTTTTTCGCTAAATTTTGGCCCGGCAACCAAAATTAAACCTGCTGCATTTTTATCCGATGCAGTTAGTCCTTTTGCCCGTTCGGACGAGAACTCCAAAAAAGGACTGTTAGGATTATCCAAATCGGGATCGCCCTGAAGCACCATAATCCACCTCCCCTGCACATCAATACCTTCAAAATCGTTCCATTTTAAGGTGTCCTTGTCAACATCCAGACCGTATCCGGCAAAAATGACCTCGGCTTCTACGGTTGTATTGGCAGAAAAAGCATAGGGTAAAAAGTCGGTTTCTGCAGCAAATTCCTGTTCCTCAAAAGTTAACATGTTTCCTTCGCACAATTCGGCAGATGCAACCAAATTAAAATACTGAAAACCATCTTCGTACAAAAGCTCCAGTCCTGCTGTCTCAAATTTCGAGCGGATAAACTCTGCAGCCAAAAAATCGCCGGGTTCGCCGGGTTTGCGCCCACGTAACGAGTCGGATGCCAGGTATTCAATGTTTTCGGTAATGTCATCAACAGTAATCTCAGGATTGAATTTTGGGCCACAAGAAATAAGTATTGTTATCAGAATAACAAAAACAGAAATCTTCATTTTAAAGCTTTTAAGTTTACAGTCAGCACCAACCTTGAATTACATTGGTTTATAAATTGATTCTATCTTTCACAAATGGTTTAACAGATTGTCTAAATTTAAAGCGTAATAATACACATTAATCGCCATTAAAAAAAAGAGTTGTGTATATTTACGACTTCTTAAAATTAGATGATTTGATTTCATTTGGAACAAAATATTGGTTTATCCTCTTAATCGCAATAACAGTAGCAGCAGCGGGGATTGTTCTACTCTTGTATTTCAAAAACAAAGCAAACAAAGAGCTAACAAAAACTCAGGTACGTATTTTAATGAGCCTGCGCTTTTTGTCGTTTTTCCTGATTGCCTTTTTGTTGCTTTCGCCCTTTTTGAGAAACCTGAAAAAGATAGTGCAAAATCCCATTATCATAGCTGCCTGGGATAATTCGTCATCGCTTGTTTCAGTTGGCGACTCACTTCAGTCTGCTAACTTATTAGCAGCGGTAAAATCGGAAATTGGAAATGGGCTGGGGTCTGATTTTAAACTGGTGGAATATACTTTTGGCGAGACTTCAACCAGAGATAGAAATCACGATTTTAGCGAGAAGAAATCGGATTACAGCGAACTGATTTCAACCGTAAACGATAACCATTTCAATGAAAACATTGGTGCTCTGATTATCGCCGGTGACGGAATTTATAACCAGGGGAAAAATCCGGTAAATCTTTTAAGTGAGGTTAACTTTCCGGTTTACACTATTGGTTTTGGCGATACAACAGTGGTTTCCGACTCCCGTATTCAAGGCATTCGAGTTAATCGTACGGCGTTTTCCGGAAATAAATTCCCCGTTGAAATTGATGTACAGTTTTCGAAAGTAAAAGGCAGAACATTAAAACTTTCAGTGGTACACAACGAAGCAGAGTTGGGAAGCAGGATGATTACGCCTTTAAACGATAATTATTTCGACACGCAAGAATTTATTATTGAAGCTGGTGATTCGGGATTAAAACACTATTCAGTAAAAATTGAAAGCGTTGAGAACGAACGCAACACAAAGAACAATACAACAGGATTTGTAATAAATGTACTGGAAAACAAACAAAAAATACTGATTCTTTCCGATGGTTCACATCCTGATATCGGAGCCATAAAAAATACGCTTGAAGAACAAAAAACATACGATGTTACTGTTTTTACCGAAGAACCATACCCCTCGAACCTGAACGAATTTAATTTAGTGGTTTTAAACCAGTTGCCCACCTCCGGAAAATCGGCAGCCAAAATTATTGAGACCGCTAAAGCCAATCGCTTGCCACTACTTTTTATTGTTGGAAACAAATCATTTCTACCTCAGTTAAACACCCTTAATCAGGGAGCAAAAATAGAACCTCTGGCTGGTAGCGGCGAAGAGGCCCAGCCTACGCTTAACCCGACTTATGCCACATTTAATCTCTCTGAAAATTTTAAAGAAATAGTACCCAAATTTCCTCCCTTGCAGGTTGCTTTTGCCAATTTTGAAATGAACGCGGAATTTACGGCTCTGTTCTACCAAAAACTAAAAGGCATTGAAACGGGGAAACCGTTAATGGCCACAGGAAAAATCGATGGTCGGAAAATCGGGTATATTTTTGGCGAAGGAATATGGCGCTGGCGTTTATTCGACTACTACCAAAACCAAAGCCATGAACGATTTAACGAACTGGTAAATCAATTGGTGCAATACCTGGCCTTACGCGAAAACGAAGATAATTTTATAGTGGAATTTAAACCTGTTTATGCCGAAACTGACGATGTAATTTTAAATGCAGAAGTGTACAACGATGCATTTGAGCGTATTGCCTCGGAAGAGGTACATGTTGAATTGAAAAACGCGAACGGCGAAGATTTTAACTATACTTTTGACATACAGGGACAAAATTATTTTTTGAACGCAGGACACCTTCAGAAAGGTGATTACACTTTTTTGGCAGATGTAACTATTGGCAACGAAAAATATACCGAAACAGGCAGTTTTACTGTTACACCGGTAAACATTGAAAACGTAGTAACCCGGGCCAATCATACGATGCTTTACCAGCTGGCAACACAAAGTGGAGGGCAGTTTTATTTCCCCAACCAAACCGGGGATTTAATTTCAATGCTAAAATCGAGCAATAAATTAAAAGCAGACAGCTACTTCCAGGAGATGATAGACGAACTGCTAAACCTACGCTGGCTGTTTTTTGTTCTCTTAATCTTATTAAGTGTGGAATGGTTTTTGAGAAAATACTGGGGAATTTATTAAATTCAACCGAAGTATTGAGGAGTACATTATGAAACAACTGTTTAAACAAAATTATATATTACTGGTATTCATTCTGCTGTTTGCAGCTTCGTGCACAACCACCAAAATTCTTACAATTGAAATTCCGCAACCTGCACCAAAGGAACTTTCCGACCGTATTCAAAGCCTGGTTTTAGTTAACCGAACCGTGAATGAGAAATATTCTGATTTTCTTTCAGATTCGTTACAAATGCTTTTTTATAAGCAACAGTTTAACCTCGATACAATTATACTCGATTCAACAGCTGTTGATACCACCATAAAAGCTTTAGGCGAACTCTTATTCGAATCGGGAAGGTATGATTTTGTGATTCCTGAAAATCGTTTTTTAACTTTTAATAAAAACTCCTTTTTCACTCAGGAAATGCCATGGAATGAAGTGAAAGAACTCTGTGAAACATACGATGCAGATGCCGTTCTATCGCTCGATATGTTTAACACACGGATTATCACAAAATTCGACAAAGAAAGTGTTTTTGATCCCATGCAAAATGGATTTTATTCGGCCTATTCTGCAGATATGACTATTATTTACGAAGCTTTGTTCAGAGTATACGATCCGTTGGAGGAGAAAGTATTGGTACGGGAATTTTTCAAAGACACCATCCAATGGAATGATTTTGCCTATTCAATAAACGATTTGTTTGGTCATTTCACGCCGGTAAAACAAGCATTAACTGAAACAGGAATTGCATTGGCATTAGATTTTTCAGAAAAAATAAGTACGGTTTGGCGACAAGAACAAAGACCATTTTATGTTAAGGGAGATGCCAATTTAAAATATGCTGGCACATTTATTGATGATGGCGAGTGGGCACAGGCCATGGCATTATGGAAAGAAACGGAAGAAAATACCCAGTCGAAATCAACAAAAAGTAAAGCCCAGCTAAACATGGCCATTGCATACGAGTTACAAGGCGACATTGACGAGGCCATTTCATGGGCATTAAAATCATACAACACCATGTATCGGCAGATAACTTATCAGTATTTGGAATTATTAAACCGAAGGAAAAAAGAACTTCAAAATCAAACAAAATGAACCGACTCCTGCTATTAGGTTGCATTCTTATTTTAATCTCCTCGTGTACTGTTTACAAAGAATATGCAATTGACGTGTATAAACCGGGAGAAATTGCTATTCCGCCCGAAGCCCAAAATGTGGCTATTGTTTACCGAAATTTTAAATACGCCGGCGATACCCTGCAGCATTATTTTAAAGATGACTTCCGCCTTAAAAAGGCCAAAAATGATCCGCAAAACCTCGACAGTATTTTGGTTAGTAATTGTGTGAAAGAACTTGCTAAAAATTTTAAAGCACAAAATACATTTAACAACATTCATATTTTCCCTGAAATATTCGAATCTCATTCAGCAAAAAAACTTCCGGCATTAAATTTCGATTTGGTAAACACGTTAACCACCTCTACTCAAACTGATTTGCTGATATCACTCGAGACTTTTTCGTATTTCTATTCCGAATATTCATCAACCGAGGAAATACCCACAAAGTCGAACGAGGTAATTACAGCTGCCGTTTGGGCAGTATACAATCCATACTCTCAAAAACTTTTGGAACGTAAAACCATGATCGACACCATTTACTGGAACGGTTACGATACCCAGGGAAATTACCGCAGAAACAGCAAACTTCCACCACGAATTACCGCCTTAAAAATTGCCTCGCAAATGGCAGGTGAAAATTATTCCAAACGGTTTTTTGCATCGTGGCAAACCGTAAACCGCTCGTATTCGGTCCCTCCTCTACCCGATTTTTCGGCTGCTGATGAATATGTTCAAAAAGGAGAATGGGACAATGCAATAATGCTTTGGAAACGATACGCTGCCGACGATAACGGTAAAATGGCAATTAATGCACGCTACAATCTGGCACTAGGTTACGAAATGAAAGACGACATGGACACTGCCCAAAAGTGGCTGATGGCAGCCCAGCAAATAGCTGCCGATTACAAAAGCAAGGAAGACCTGAAAATGATATTACAGTACATGAAAATTTTAGCTGAACGAAAAAACGACATTGAAAGGTTAAAACAAATGTAAGATGAAACGCTTCTACTTCCTCCTTAATTTGGTTGTTGCGCTTTTGTTAAACCAGGGATGCAACACCTTATACAACACCAAAGTAATTGACATAGAAATTGTTGAGCCGGGAAAAGTAAGTATTCCTGAACAATACAAAACAGTGGCAATTCGGTATAATAATTGTAAAGTTGCTCCAAATCCCCAGTTCCAGAAATCTTATTTCATCGATAAATCGGTTTTTCACGAAGAAAATACCGATAGTATTGCCTCCAAAATCTATTTCGAATCTTTTACCGGAGAAATAAGAAAACAGAACTTTTTTGATAAAGTGTTCGAAGTTGAAGCTCAAGATTTTAGTTCGATTAAAATCAGAGACACCATCAGTTATGAATTGGATGTGGAAAATGATTCAATAAGTAATACCAAAGAGCTTCTCGATGAATTTAACGTCCGTTTGTTCTCCAAAACGATCAATGAATTTCCCAATGAAAGCAAGATTTATACCTCAGAAAAATTTCTTCACCCACGATACGGACTTTATCAACCCAATGAATTAAAAAAGATAGCTGACACAACACATGCTGATCTTTTGCTTTCGCTCGATTATTTTTATTCTGTTGAAGGAGCTTTCTACGACAAAAACATTTCAATAGCCAACGAAATTGTACTTATTCGGGCCTACTGGAATTTTTACGATCTAATTAATCAGGAATATCTTTATTCCTACGACAAGGCAGATACAATTTCATGGAACGGTCTGGTTGATGATATCAAAAATTTAAGAGAAATTCTACCACCGCGAAAAGATGCCATATTAAACGCAGCAGATATTTCAGGTGTTAATGCAGCAAATTACCTCATTCCGCATTGGACACAAGTGCAACGCATGTATTACGGTTCGGGGCATGTTGATTTACAAAAAACCGATCAGTTAATTGCAAAGGGCGATTGGCTGGCAGCTGCCAAAATATGGAAAGCAAACGTAAATAATCCCAACAAATCAATTGCTGCCAAAAGCAAATTTAATATGGGGCTGGTTTGCGAAATGCAAGGCAATTTGGAAGCTGCGCTCGAATGGGTGGTAGAATCTTTTCATGTTTTTGGTCAGAAAAATAAGATACACTCTGCTAATTGTATGAATTATATCCGTATTCTAGGTCAACGTATGCAGGATATTAAAATTATTGAAAACCAGATAGGACTGAATAATTAACCTGGGTTCAATCAAAATAAAATTCAAGAATTTTATTTATTTCACCCCTCTGTCAGCCTTAAAGGCTGCCATCTCCGCTCAACGGGGGAGAAAAAGCGGAACCCCGAGGCAAAGCCACGGGGAATTATTCAGATTAAATTTTCAGCAAAAGGAAAGAGAGAAACCACTGTTTCCCTCCCAATTTAACCAAAAATCACAACATGAAAATATTGTTCTTTAAATTTAGAATATTTTACTTGAATGTCCCAAATTTAATCATATGTTTTTAAGTATATGTTCAAATTATTTTACAAGCCGAATACCATCTGATTCAAAAGTAATCAGCTGTTTTTTGTACAATCCGCCAATGGCCTTTTTGAAATTCTTTTTGCTAATACCAAACATGGCTTGTATCATTTCGGGCGAAGTTTTGTCTGATACAGCGATAAATCCCCTGTTCTCTCTCAGTTCATTCAAAATCTTTTCCGAAATAGCATCTACTTTTTCGTAACCCGGTTTTTCAAGCAATAAATCAATTTTTTCATCGTCCCGAACCTTGCTCACATAACCTTTGGTTTTCAGGCCTATTTCCAAATCTTTAAATACCTGATTTTTATATAACATTCCCGAGTGTTCGAGATTTACAATTGCTTTATACCCCAGGTCCGTTTCTTCCATAATTATTAAACCTACTTCCTGGCCCACTGTATATTCCGGTGGTGTATTATCCAAAAACTTATTCAGTTTTGCCGAGGCGGCAATCCTGTTTGAAAGCAAGTCCAGATAAATATAAACCCAGTAACTGTTGCCTTCTGCCATTTTACTGCGTTGCTCGCGAAAAGGCACCAATAAATCCTTGGGTAAGCCCCAGTCGAGAAAAGCTCCAAAACTACTTGTGGCTTTTACCTTCAGGCAGGCAAACTCGCCTACCATTGCCAATGGTGTTTCGGTAGTGGCTACCAGCCGGTCTTCCGAGTCGGTATAAACAAATACCTCAGCAACACCTGCTTCCTTTACCTCGTCGGTTACAAATTTTTTGGGCATTAATATTTCACCGTGATCGCCACCGTCAAGATACACTCCATTATCTGTTTCACGGTTTACTGTTAAAGTATTTATTCTTCCTATTTCCAACATATCCAGAGATTTAATCGGATCACAATCCGTACTGTTATAATTCAACAAAAGTAGTTTTAATTTACCGGCTTTCTTATCCTTTATGTATTAAGGCCAAATTTTGGAATAATTTTCCAATCACTAACTAATTCTGAAGTAATTCCTGTGCCGCTTTCATTGCCGTTTCAGTTAGTTTTTCGCCACCAACCATTTTGGCCAGCTCTTCCACGCGTTCAGCTTCGTTCAGCTGCTTTATTGAAGTAAAAGTTTTGCCATTATTTTCCATTTTATACACCTGCAAATGTACGTCGCCTTTGGCGGCAATTTGTGGCAAATGGGTAATATTTATAATTTGTGTTGATGTAGAGAAAGCTTTAATAATGTTTCCCATTTTTACTGCAATTTCACCGGAAACGCCTGAGTCGATTTCATCGAAAATAACCGTTGGAAGTGCTTTTGAACTACGAAGTAAATTTTTTATAGCCAACATTAATCGCGACATTTCACCGCCCGAAGCAATTTTGGATATTTCATCGGGACTGGAATCGGGATTTGCGCTAAACAAAAGAGAAACGGAATCTTTCCCATCGGCATGAAAATCCTCCAGTGCTGTGTGAACAATTTGTATACGCGACTTGGTCATTCCCATCTGTTTTAGATCTTCAACAACAGATTTCTCAATAACCGGAAACGCACTTTTCCGTAGCTTTGAAAGCTGTTTTGCTTTCGTCTCAAGTTCCGTTTTACGCTTTATCAGCTGGTCTTCCAGCTCTTTAATTTCATTTTCGTATCCAACCGCACGATTTATTTTTTCATCAAAATCGTTCCGCAATTCAATTAATTCTGCTACACTTCCCACATTGTGTTTTTGCTGAAGACCAAAAAGCAAATTCAAACGGTCGTTCACCTCTTCAATCCGTGTTGGATTAAATTCAATTCGCTCTGCCAGAATTTCGGCTTCATCAACAATATCTTTTAATTCGAGCACAGTGCTTTGCAATCTTTCAGACAAATCAGCTGCGTCAGGGTCAAAATCTTTTATCTTCTCCATTGCTTTCTGCGCTTCCCTGATATTTTGAATTACCGAGATTGTTTCGCTATCTAATAATTGTCCTGCTTCTGAAAAGGCTGTTTTTATATCTTCAGCATGCGTCAACTTCTCTAATTCTAATTCCAACTCATCCTGCTCGTATTTAGCCAGTTTTGCCTCTTCCAACTGGTTAAACTGAAACTGAAAATAGTCCAAATCAGTTTTGGCTTTTTCGGCTTTTTCTTTTATTTCGGCGACTAACTTCTGCTGATTTTTATATTCGGTATATAATTTTTTGTAGTCAGTAATTACACTTTCGACACCGGCTACCGAATCAACCAGATTGAGCTGAAACTTTTGATTACTTAGTTCCAGGTTTTGATGTTGCGAATGAATATCAATGAGTTTCAAACCCAGTTCCCGCAGCACTTTTAAATTTACCGGTGTATCATTTATAAACGCACGCGATTTCCCGGCAGGAGTAATCTCGCGACGCAAAATTGTCGACGGATCATAATCTAAATCCTGCTCTTCAAAAAACGTGTTCAGCGAATAGTTATTCACCTCAAATTGTCCCTCAACAATACACTTTTCATCTTTATTTTTTAATACCGAAAGATCGGCACGATTTCCCAAAATCAAACCCAGTGCTCCAAGAATAATGGACTTCCCGGCACCTGTTTCACCCGTTACCGAATTCAGATTCCTATGAAAATCGACCTGAAGTTCATGAATTAAAGCATAATTGGAAATGGATAATTTAGACAGCATTCTTTATTATTATTTTAAATAAAGTTTAAAAGTACCAAAAAACTAGCAACGGCAATCAATATTTATTTTGATTTGGAGAAAGAAATAACCGAACTATTCAGCATAGAAAAACAGGGTTACAATTTCGTTTGGCTTTCAACAAGATTACAGTTGAATGGTATGGTGCAGGAAGTACGAAAACCGAGTAAATGCGCAATAAAGGATTTCGGAAGTTTTACTCCATCATAATCCCTCGTTTTCTGCTATTTTTTCGTACTTACTTCCGTTCGATGGGTCAACTTCGTTCAAAATTGCCATCACACGATTTCGTTCATCGGGGTACGATTTGGAGAAGATATTTACCAGTTCGTCGGCTTTGGCATCAAAAAACATTTGCAAAATATAAGTTGACGGGCGGCGGCGAAATACTTTCTGAATATCCCGTAACGAGTTGGCAACATTTGCTCTCCCCTCTTCCACACGTTCCGACATCATATCCAAGCCTAAACGATGGTAGTTATACATGCAGGTACGAAACGAAGAATAGGATTTATTCATAACATTCTCAATCAGCCAATATCGGTTTCTCTCGCTTTCAAAAGCTTTCCAACCGCGTTCGCGGGCATTTTGCGAGTTGTTTACAATTGATTGTGCCTTCTGAAAAAACTCGGTACCGCCTTCTTCTGAAAATGTGTCGTAATCGAAACCTAAAATTACATAGGCATAATAGGCCATAATGTTGGTCAGGTTGTCACGATTTGAAGTTTCGTTAAATTCCAAAGGTTGGAATTCGACATATTTACAATGAAAATCGTTGTCCTTGATATTTAAAACCGTTGAAGTATAGCTCGAGTTGTAAATGGGACGTGTAAGCTGTACCTGAATTGAACCTTTAAACTCGTCGGCCGAAATTTGTTCATCCAAACGAATTAGAATATTACAACGTATTTTTTCATCGTAACTATACACATGTTCTGTCCATTTACGATTGTTCATAAATTCGTACAAATCAGACTGCATGGTACGAAACAAATTCTGGTTTGCCCCCTGAATACCTCGGGCAGAAACTGTTACATTACAACGTAACTCTTGCGTGTTACCCTGTATTGCAAAAGCAAAAATAATTAAAACCGCTGTAAAGAATTTCTTCATAATTTTATAACTGGCACTGTAAAATTAGTATTTCAAGTTAAACAACACCTTCAACTATTTTATCAATAATATCTTTGGCGACTTCTTCTTTACTTTTTAACTCAAAATTTTGTTGATTATTGTTCCTGTCAATAATTGTTATTTTATTCGTATCAACACCAAAACCTGCCCCTTTATCGTTTAACGAATTAAGCACAATAAGATCAAGGTTTTTCTTCAGCAATTTCTTTTGAGCGTTTTCCAGCTCGTTATTGGTTTCAAGCGCAAACCCTACCAAAAGCTGATTTTTGGTTTTTAAACGCCCCAATTCTGCAGCAATATCTTTGGTCGGCTCCAGTTCAATGCTCCAGTTTTTGTTCCCTCGTTTGGTTTTTTCCACTTCTTTATGTACAGGAGTAAAGTCGGCAACTGCAGCACACATAATTGCACCATCGCAAGTTGAAAATACAGCTACAGATTCGGCATACATTTCTGATGCGGACTCAACAGGTACAATATTTATATTTTTATTTTTTGTTGAAACAGATACAGGCCCTGATACCAAAGTAACTTTTGCACCTTGTTCTGCCAGTTCTTCAGCAATTGCATACCCCATTTTACCTGAAGAGTAGTTGCCAATAAAACGCACCGGGTCAATTTTTTCGAAAGTTGGTCCGGCGGTTACCAAAAATGATTTATTCAGAAGTTTTTTTTTTCTCGACAACTGCTCAACTACAATTTCGAGTATTTTTTCCGGCTCTTCCATTCGTCCTTTACCGGTAAGCCCACTGGCAAGTGCACCTTCGCCGGGTTCAACAATAATATTTCCGTATTCTTTTAGTATCGAAATATTACGCTGTGTTGACGAGTGAGCAAACATATCGAGGTCCATTGCCGGTGCCACCAATACCGGGCACTTTGCCGACATATAAGTTGTAACCAACATATTATCGGCAATTCCGTTGGCCATTTTGCCCATAGTTGAAGCAGTTGCCGGGGCAATTAACATTAAATCGGCCCACAACCCCAAATCAACATGGCTGTTCCAGGAACCATCGTTTGCACCAAAAAATTCGCTTACAACAGGATTGTTCGAAAGCGCAGATAAAGTAACCGGGGTAATAAATTCTTTACCCGCTGGTGTAATTACCACCTGCACCTCGGCTCCTTCCTTTATTAAAAGCCGAAGAAGCATTGCTGCTTTATAAGCTGCAATACTTCCCGTTATTCCAAGTATAATATTTTTTCCCTCAAGCCTCATCAGGCAAGATTTTGTTTAGATGCGTTGTTTGTTCTCGCGTGCCGGATTTCTGTGGTAAATCTCACCTTCCTTCAACTCTTCAAATGCAATTAAAGTTGGTTTTGGCAAACGTTCGTAGAATTTCGAAATTTCAATTTGCTCTCTGTTCTCAAAAATTTCTTCCAGGTTATCTGTATACGAGGCAAACTCTTGTAATTTCTGATTCAACTCTTCTTTCAGTTCCGAAGAAATCTGATTTGCTCTTTTAGCTAAAAGCATAACAGTTTCATAAATATTTCCGGTTTCCAGAGTCAATACTTCCAAGTCGCGTGAAATAGTTGACGGAGCTGCTTTTGTTTTCTTGTAATCCATATTCTAATTAATGTTTGTTTCTTCTTGTTCTTCTTCGTAATGTAAAATTTCAGAGGCTTTCTCGTAGAATTTAGCTACCTCTTTTTTGTATTTACTTTCCGGATACTCATCGATAAACGAAAAATACTCGTCGAGTGCACTCGTATACCTGCCTTCCGCTTTATTAACAACACTATTCGTCGCCAACAGGTATTTCGATTTTAATAACATATATTTTAAATCTTCCCGGTATTTACTGTCGGGATATTTTTCCAGACTATTCGTTAACGCAACTACGGCTGCTTTATAGTTTTCAAAATCGTAATACAATTTAGCACTTAAATACGATTTATACACCAACTTATCTTCCATTTCATCAATTAATCGATTGGCCTCGTCAACTCTGTCGCTATATGGATATAAGTTTATGTACAACTCAAATGCATCTATTGCCTCCTGAGTAACTTGCTGGTCGAGTCTTGGTTTTGGCGACTGCAAATAAGAACAGTAGCCCACCATAAACTGTGCTTCTTCGGTGTATTCACTATTTGGGAATTCTTTTACCAACGATCTGAAATAATGACCTGCCATTAAATAATCCTTTTGGCCAATCATACTTTTAGCAAAGTAGTAATAGATTTTATCGGCACGGGTTGTTCCCCGGTAGATATTTACTAATTCCTTGAACAATGTTCCGGCACGAACATATTCCCCGTCTTCGTAGTATTCAACTGCTTTCTTGTATTTGAACTCATAATCGGTACTTTTTACAATTTTATTATAGTCACCGCACGAACCCAAAACGAGCATTAAAAACACTAGTCCTATTCCCAAAAATCTCATTTTCATAAACATGGCGCAAAAATATACTTTTTTTAGTTAACTGAAACTATATGAACATCAAAATTTAATACAAGAGATGGAATTAACATTTACATCTATTGCATTCATTTTTAACACCATATAGAAACTTGTTTAATTTTATCGTTTGTGAATATACGATTCATTTTTAATGTTAAGTAAATCGCTTAGTATTATTTAACACATTTGCTGAGATTTTAAAAAAGGTTACATTTGCAGCCTAATAAATTAATATAAAATTGAATTAAGGTGGATATATTTGCAAAATTCAGAGAAAACAAAGGTGACATTGGCAAGTGGATGGATCAAATTCATGGATATTTTGCGTTTCCAAAACTGGAAGGCGAAATTAGTGCCAGAATGAATTTCCGTGGGAAAGAAGTGTTAACCTGGAGTTTGAATAACTATTTGGGATTGGGTAACCATCCCGAAGTGAGAAAAGCAGATGCCGAGGCAGCTGAACAATACGGGATGGCCTATCCAATGGGAGCCCGAATGATGTCGGGACAAACCGTAAAACACGAACAACTGGAGCGCGAACTGGCCGCTTTCGAAAAGAAAGAGGATGCTTTCTTGCTAAACTACGGCTACCAGGGAATGGTTTCAATTATTGATGCTATTGCAAGCCGTAAGGATGTAATTGTTTACGACTCTGAAGCACACGCTTGTATTATGGATGGTGTATTCCTTCATAAAGCAAAAGGTGGTAAAAGTTTTGTTTACTCGCACAACGACATGGAAAAATGCCGCAAAATGTTGGGATTTGCCACAAAACGTGCTGCCGAAACCGGAGGGGGTATTCTGGTTATTACTGAAGGTGTTTTTGGCATGACAGGTCAGGTTGGTAAACTAGACGAAATTGTTGCACTGAAAAAAGAATTTGATTTCCGTTTGTTGGTTGATGATGCGCATGGATTCGGAACATTCGGGCCAACAGGTGCAGGAGCTGCTGAGCATTTTGGTGTTCAGGAAGAGGTTGACCTTTACTTTGGTACTTTTGCAAAAGCAATGGCCGGTATTGGAGGTTTTGTTGCCTGCGACCGCGACATTTGCTACTACCTTCGGTACAACATGCGTTCGCAAACATTTGCCAAATCGTTACCAATGGCCATGACTATTGGAGCTTTAAAACGTTTGGACATGATTCGTACACAACCAGAATTACGCGAAAGATTGTGGACAATTGTGAATGCTTTGCAAACAGGATTAAAAGAAGCCGGTTTCGACCTTGGCAAAACCAATACACAGGTAACTCCGGTTTACATGAAAGGTGGGGAAGCCGAAGCAACGCAAATGGTTTACGACCTGCGCGAAAACTATGGTATTTTCTGTTCAATGGTTGTTTATCCGGTTATTCCTAAAGGCGAAATTCTGTTGCGTTTAATTCCGACTGCAATGCACGAACTTTCGGATGTGGAATATACTTTAAAAGCATTCAAAGAGGTAAAAGTAAAACTGGAAGCAGGTGCATACAAAAGTGAAACACTTGCAAAAGTTGAAGTTGACAAATAATCAATTCTCAATTATAGATTCAAAAGGGAGCCTGACGGTTCCCTTTTTTTTGTATCAAACCCATGAAAAAAATTTGGTGTTCGGTAAAAATGAATTCAAGTACACCGATTATTTTTTGTATTTTAACAATGTATTCGATACATAAAAATGATGTACACATCGGGTAAAACTAAAATTTCAATAATTAATTGAGCAAAGATGACACTTGAAGAATTAGGATACAGCCAGGAATTAGAAAATTACAGGAAAGAAAATAATTTCGATTCATTTGGAGTGGGGCGTGTTATTTTGGAACACAAAGAACGATACGCTGTAAAAACAGTTGATAATGAATTTGATGCTGAAATAATTGGAAATTTAAGATTCGCGGCACAAACGAGATCTGATTTTCCGGCTGTTGGCGACTGGGTAGCCATATCGGAATACGGCGAAAATAAAGTTCTTATTCACGCAGTGTTTCCACGTAAAACCATTATTGAACGACAAGCAGTTGGTAAATACGGAGAAAAACAAATAATAGCAACCAATATTGACTTTGCTTTTATCGTTCAGGCTGTTGATCAGGATTTTAATATCAACCGAATAGAAAGATATCTGACCATCTGCAATGCGTCAAATGTTGAACCAATTATTATTCTCAACAAGATTGATTTAATTGATAATGCAACCTTATCCGATTTAGTATCTAAAGTTCGAAAAAGGATAAAACAGATTCCTTTGATTGCCATAAGTAACGAATCAAAAGAAGGAATAGAAGACCTTCAGAAGTCAATAGTAGCAGGAAAAACTTATTGTTTGCTGGGCTCATCCGGAGTAGGGAAATCATCTCTTCTCAACAATCTTTTAGAGAAACAACAGATGAAAACAAATACAATTAGTACCAGCACGAATAAAGGACGGCACATTACCAGCCACAGAGAATTGACACTTCTTGAAAACGGAGGAATTATTATAGATAATCCGGGAATGAGAGAAGTTGGCATAGCAGATTCAGGAAGTGGGGTGGAAAAAACTTTTGAAACAATAACCCAACTCTCAAAAAACTGTAAATTCAGTGATTGTACGCATACCACAGAAATTGGCTGTGCGGTATTAGTAGCCATTACCAATGGCGAGATTGATGTAAATGCATATGAAAATTACCTAAAAATTGAGAAAGAAAAGGAGCATTTTGAATCAACAGTTGCTGAAAAACGCAAAAAAGATAAAGAATTTGGGAAAATGATAAAACACTTTAAAAACAGCAAGAAATCGAATAAATATTAACCTCATAAAAAAAGATGCCGTCTTTTTCAAGACGGCATTTAACCATTATATCACACGATATGCCTTTGTTGTAATTAAACGGTTGCACCTTCTGCAACAACCGGAGTAATTACTGACATATTTAAAATATTATCAGCCACCGGACATCGTTTGGCAACATCCTGCAAAAAGGCATCTTTTTCCTCTTTGGTCATATCTGCATCTATCGACACAAAACTTCGTATCTCGGTAAAACCAGAGCGTCCTTCGATAGTTTTCCCCAACAGAAAATCTTTATCAATGTCCCCTTCAATATCGACGTTAATTCCACGTAATTCAATTCTACGCTGATTGGCAATAATTCGGCCAATTGCACAAATACACGCCGGCAAACTTGACAAAAATATTTCCAACGGATTTGGACCTTCATTATTGCCACCGGCCATTTTGGGTTGGTCGATTATAAACGGGTGAGAGCAGTTAATTTTAGTTGAAAAAGTAGTACCCATTTCGGCACTTACCTTCATAGTTGAAATAGCCATTTTGATTGATATTTTTATTGTTAATTTGAATTAAACAATACTACCAATAAATTATTTATTCGAACATGATTTTTATCAAATAAAGAACATAATTTCATAATAAAATAAAATACTCAACTAATTAAAGTTTATGAAATAACTTTTTTGCTCCTAAAATTAAGTATACAATTAGTGGAAGTAATAAGATAAAAGCAGTGCAGGTTATCCACACTTTAAATAATTGTTGGTTTTCGAAAACAAACGCCCAGTTTCCGGCTAACAAAGCTGAAATAACTCCCCAAAACGATGCCAGCAGCCTATTAAAGAACAAGACTCGGGCACCACTTTTAAGAAAAACAGATTTGTTCTTTAACGGAAAAAGAAAATAAAAAAACGAGGCATAACCAAACACTCCTAACCAGCTAACAAGGCTACCCAAAGGAATTTCAGTTCCGGAAAAAACAGATTGTGTTAGTAATTCCGGTTTAATAAATATAAAAAACAACGCAAGCAGCAGTACTGTGAGCGACAGAATGAATTTATACTTCTTCCAATTCATGGTTATGAACAATTAAAGGAAGTCGTTGCCACTCGCGATATAAAAGGAATCCAACAACCATTGCCGATATGGTATCTGCAATTGGATAACTCAACCAAATTCCGTCGATTTCCAAAAAGGTTGGTAGAATATACAACAATGGAATTAAACAAATTACCTGACGAATAAGTGTGGCAAATATCGACAAACCGGCTTTACCAATCGCCTGAAAAAAATTGGAGGCTACCACTTGAAATCCGATAATCGGGAAAGCCAGAATCACCAAACGTAATCCATGAGTAGCGATATCAAATAAAACCTGGCTATCGCTGTTAAATACTTTTATTATGGCTCCAGGGAAAATCTCGATAAGTACAAATGAAACAACAGCAATTGCAGTAGCTGCAATAAGCGATATTCGCAGAGTTTGCCTGATACGGTCAACCGATTTTGCGCCATAATTAAACCCGATAATAGGCTGCGAGGCCATATTTAAAGCAACTATGGCCATTATAAACAGGGTCATCACCGAGTTGATAATTCCCATGGCGCCCACAGCAAGGTCGCCTCCAAAAACGATCAATTTCTTATTTAATAAACCTTGCACAAAACTTCCGGCAATTTGCATCGAAAAAGGTGCCATGCCAATAGCTAAAATCTCCATCACAATGTCCCAGTCGAACCTGATATTCCTTTTTCGGAGTTTTATAACAGCTCTTTTGCTTTTCAGAAAATGATACAAAACCCACATCATCAAAACAAACATGGATATTACAGTGGCATAGGCAGCTCCTTTTACCCCCATTTTAAGCCCAAAAATAAATATCGGATCAAGAATGATATTTACCACTGAACTCAAAATCATTGAAATCATTGCCACCTTTGCATTTCCTTCAGACCGAATAACATTGTTCAATGAAAAACCAATAACCATAAATGGTATACCCGCAATAATAATATTGAGGTAGTCATTGGCATATTGAAAGGTTTCTTCGGTAGATCCAAAGGAGCGAAGGATGGGAACTTTTAGCACATAAATAACCAGCATTATTATCAACGACACAACCAGCATTAAAGCAAAGCCAGTACCAAGCGTTTGCTCTGCCCGTCCCAAATCTGTTTTCCCAAGATTGATGGAAACATATACGCCGGTTCCAATGCCAATAAGCATTCCAAAGGCCATCATAATCAACATTACCGGAAATATTACAGAGATACCTGACAAGGCTTCTGCACTAACACCCTGACCAATAAAAATCCGATCCACAATATTATAAAGCGCGTTTACAAATACACCAATAAATGCAGGGATAAAATATTTAAGCATTAGTCGCCCAACATGTGCTTCTTTTAACTCTTCAGTGTTTTTCATGAATTACGCAAAGGTACTTATTCTGTTTTAACATTTACCCCCTCCCTTTGTTTTAGCTCATTTAATAACGTAAATTTGCAGCAAATACATTTTCATTTATGACAAAGAATAAAATAAATCAGGAAACCAAAAATAGACTGTTCTCAGGTAATCAGACCGAAGTAATTGCAGCTATTAACACCATAAAAGATACAGGAAACAAAGAATATCTTCCTGTACTATTCGAACTGTTACTGTCTCAACCCGAAGAAGAAATAAAAAAAGAGATTTTGCTACTTTTAGGAACAATTAAAGACAAACAAGCCATTCCGGTTTTTATTGAAGCATTAAAAGAAGAAAAGTTTATTCCATTAAGAAAAGACATCCTAACCTCCTGCTGGCAAAACGGCATGGATTACGGTAATTATATTGATATTTTTGTTGAATTAGTTGTTGATGGAGAATGGGACATTGCTTTTGAAGCGTTTACCGTTATTGAAAACCTGGAACATTTTCCTCCGGCAGAAGAGATGAAAGAAACAAAATTGCGAGTTGCACGTGCCTTAAAATCTGCCAACAAACAAAAAAGTTATTTTCTTGAAGAAATTTTAAAAATGGCCCCATAAATCCTATCTTAAAACCTTGAAGTTTGTAGCAAAAATACTGGTTAGCTGTATCATTTTTTTAACGGCATCAAATCTGAAGGCCCAAACGGAAACTTACCTGCAACCATTTTCGGGTTTGCTCATTTTAAATCCGGCATTTGCCGGTTATGATAAAAACACCAGCTTTCATTCAGGAAATCAATACTATTCTCCTGCAAAAGACCAGTCATTAAACTTGTTTTACGTTACTTACGATACCTATTCTGATAAACTTAAAGGAGGCTTAGGGCTAACATTTCAACACGGACTTATTGGTGATCAGAACATTACCTTATCAAAGCTTGGAACTTCGTATGCGGGTTCTGAAATAAGAACTACAATTGGCAGTTTAATTCCTTCGATTTCTGCTGAATTGTCGCTGGCAACCAAACAGTGGCATACTTATTTAATCGACCGGATTTTCGATCCGAAGGGCGACATGCCAAGTCCTCCGGGAAAACAATTCAATCGATACTATATTTTTAAACCCGGCATAGGATTACTTTATGAACTAAATTCATCAATCTGGGGTTTTGCTGCCAGTTTCCCGCTCCAGTTTAGCTTGTCTGACGATACTGCAGAAGGGATTCAAAATGCTGGAGAAATTCCTGTGAGTTTATCGTTTTACTTTTCAAAAAAAGTTCGTGGAAATCGTAACGGACTTGCATCGAAACAGTTTTTAGCTTATCCCGAAGTAATCCTGTTTTACAACAAGGCTTTTCTTTTAAGCAGGGTAAGTTTATATATTGAACAGGAAAACAAAGTATATGGCATATTTATTCAAAACGATTTTACATACAACATACACTGTATAGGCGGAACGTTTGGTTGGCGTAGAAATAATTTTAAAATTAATCTAAATACAGGTGTCGGAATCCCTGGTATTTCTAATAATATCGGAGTAACAGGAGAATTATCTCTCAACATTATTATACCACCTGTAGATTATTCGAAAATAAATCCCTGGGCACCTAAAAGAAAGTTAGATTGATTTTGTATTTTGGCGAGCCATTGTAACCGGGTTTGTGCTAAATGAATATTAAACAACTAATCTTTTTATTTCTTTTTATTCCGGCTTTTTCGTTTGCCCAGGATCCCGGCTATTCGCAATTCTTTGCAAATCCACTCTATTTAAATCCTGCTTTTGCAGGTACAACAGAGTTACCCCGAACTGTAATCAACTATCGAAATCAATGGCCTCAAAAAGGAAACTCCTTCACAACCTATTCGCTTTCGTACGATTTTCTGGCAAAAAAACAAAATGCAGGTTTTGGCTTTCAGGTGTACCACGATTGTGAACCGAATAACATTGTAAATACCAACTCGGCTACCTTCTCTTACTCTTACCACCTTCAGCTGGGAATGGAAAGTTTTATGACATTTGGATTAAATGCCGGAGTTGTTGTTAAACAATTTGATACAAATGGACTAATTTATCCATCCGAAATAGATCAGCTTAGTGGAGTTATAACTCCGGGCACACCAACACGTTATTCAGAAAACAACAGAGTTTACCCCGATTTTGCAGTTGGCACGCTGGGGCAATATCGCGAGTTTTTCTGGGGAGCCAGTATTCATCATTTAACACAGCCCAATGAATCGATTACTGAAGGAGATAACAAAAATAAACTTTCGATGAAAGTTACGGTTCATGCCGGTGCCCGTACACATAAACTTCATCACGGACTTTTATCGCGCGAGTTTACTTTGTCGCCAAACATTTTGTACCAGCAACAGGGAAGCTTTAAACAACTCAACATTGGAATTTATATGATTGAACAATCATTTGTTTTTGGCGGATGGTACAGAAACAATATTGACATCCGACCAGATGCTTTAATCTTGTTAGCAGGATTTGCACGCGAGAAATTCCAATTTGGTTACAGTTTCGATTATACTTTATCAAAACTATCAAATTATAGTCACGGATCTCACGAAATTTCGATGCTATTTTTCTTCGGTAATAAAGGAAAGGTTCCAATAAGAAACCGGCTTCTTATTCCGATGATCTAATAGAAAGATTTCTTGATATCACCATTTGTTAATTCCCAAGGGACAACATATTTACGCGTCACATCATTTTCCTTTTTTTTGTCTTTTACAGGATATTCCCCGAAAACAGGATAATTAGCTTTTTCCACATCTCGCCACAATTTATCGTTCCGTTTCATCCTCTATTTGATTTAAGATTTCATAATAATTATACTGGTTCACTCCGGAAGTAAGAATCGTTAAGTTATAACGTTCTATAACAAAAATCAAGTATTTCAGGTAGAATAATAATAGTAAATTTTACGCTAATTATCAGATTACCAAGGTAACTGTTCCTTGTTGCTTGTGCGTTTTACCTGTAAAATCGGTGTATTGCAAAACCCATGTATAGACTCCGGCCGGAGCAAAATTTGCATTTTTCATTCGACCATCCCAGCCAACATTCTGACTGTTTGATTCAAAAATCACTTCTCCCCAGCGGTTAAAAATCAGTAACTGATATCCATCGTCGAGAACACCTTCGGAATAAATTCGAAACACCCGATCATCCTCTGCTGTTGCATTTGGAGAAAATGCATTGGGCGGAAATAATTTATCGAAGGTAACAGCAACCTGTTTTACAATTGTATCGGCACAATTAAGCTCATTCTGCGCTTCAAGTACAATATCATACAAACTCATGGAAACGTACCTATGAAAAGGATTAATTTCGTGAGATATGGAAGCACTATCTCCAAAATCCCAGTTATATGAAGTTGCTGCATGACTGGTATTTGTAAAAGTAACCACCGGATCAGTGATCAACACCTCGTACGAATCCGCATTAAAACCGGCAATTGGAACAGGATAAACCTGAACCCAGTCTTTGTATGTAGCGGTATTATCACATCCATCAACCGAATAGGCAGTTAAACTTATATCGAAAGCTATTATATCGTCATTCGAATTTAAAAAGGTATGCGAAGGATTTTGCTCTTCCGAATTTCTGTTGTCTCCAAAATCCCACTCGAATGCTTGTGCCGGTTTATTTGTCGTAGCGCTAAAATTAACGGTTATTGGTGAGCAGCCCGAAGTATTTTCAGCCGACAAAATAATATTTGGTTTAACTTTTACCGGTTTTGTCAGCGAATCAGAGCACCCTTGCTCGTTGATTGTTAGGCCTACTGTTCGATCTATATCTTCAAAACCAAGTGGAATCTGAACACTGTCTAAATCTATTCCCGATAGATATTCTTTCTCATTAAAAAACCAGCTAAAATAAGCTTCTTCCACGGTATTTCCTTCAAAGGCAAGTTTCAGGTTATACCCGTAACAATCATTTTCATCAAGATTGAATATTGCTTCCGGTTGGTTATGAAATTCGAGTTGAATGGTATCCGAATAATCACAATTGGCTTGGTCGATCGTTATTAACTGGAACTTGTAAAAGCCAAACTCAGGAACGGTAACAGTAGGTTGAGAGGTTTGCGCATCGGCTACAACAACCCGGTCATCAATGGGGATAAATTCCACTTGCGGAGTTTCCCCCTTAAAAACAAAACTGACCTGTGATGTTTTAATCCCGCAAAATAAAGTCTGTGTTTCCGTATAATCCAATTCCGGATGTTTGGTGTCCATCACTTCTATTTTCACGGTTGCCGACAGCTTCAAATCAGGCTCATCGGGCATACCACCGAACTCAACAATATAACCTTGCGGGTAATAATATCCGTCCGGGCTATTTTTATCTCCTTCATCAGAAAGATCATTCCACGATTTTGGTTTGCTGTCGGGTGCAACAACCATGTGCGCATAATTTTCGTAATCGCCCCATGATTTTTGCAGGTTATTGGGTTCTCCATAATTCCAGTTCGAATACTGTCCAGATATAGTAGAACCGCTGGCAGAAGTCCCCTGAAAGAATTGTGTACCTGCCTCGGGGCCCGTTTCCCATATCCATTTTCCCTGCGTTTTGGCGTCACTTGCACCAATCCATCCCACACCATCAATTTTCGACCAGATAAATTCATTCTCTTCTGCCGAAGTAATAGTTGCCAGGTAACCTTGCAAACCATAATAATTCATAGTTTCACAGGCATTTCGGGCTTCAGTCCATCTTATACCGCGTTTTTTAACAAAACGGTAAAAATGTTTTGTGCGAGGTAAATAATCGGCATCTAAAAGACTTATTGAAAAAGATCGAATTCCTACCTTTCTCTGGCTACTAAGATTCTTGTAATACACCTTGGAAACAGCTTCTTCGTATTCTGCATCAGTTCCTTTTCCACTGATTTCCAGTGTGCCTTTAGAATTGTTCCAGTAATAGCTTAAACTTTCCTCCGGGTCGTAAACCAAAATATCCTGTCCGCTTTCATAATTGGCAATTGAAATTTTCATCCCTTCACCTTCTTCATCCACCTGTATATTTCGAATGGAAATATCGGGAGCCACCAGAACAGAATCGGAACAATAAACCAGTGTTGCAGAATTGGGATTTTCAATTGAAGGAATTTCATTTTGCGAAAATACTAAACCCGCATTTCCCATTAGAAAAATCAGAATCAGTAGAAATGCCGGTTTAGTATTGAACATTATTTATAGTGCTACTTTCGGTTCGAAAAGTATTTCATAAACTGCGAACGTTCGTACATCAGCGGATCCGGAATATTTTTATACGAAAGTCGTCCTCTGAAATCGTCAACTGTTTTAAAATTCCATTTGTTCATAAACGAATTTAAATCGCTCAGCATTTGTTCTACTACACTTGCTCCGTTAATATATAAAGTAGAACAAAGTTGCGCCACCTGTGCCCCTGCAAGCAATTGTTTTATAACCGCATCGCCATCGTGAATTCCGGTTGATGCAGCAATATCGAGTTTAGTTATTGCCGACGAAACAATACCGACCCAGCGTAACGAACGACGAATATCGGCAGGGGAACTAAACACTTCAGAAGAAGTAAGCTCCAGTTTTTCCAGATCGATATCGGGTTCGTAAAATCGGTTAAACATTACCACCCCGGCAGCCCCATTCGCTTTTAATTTATCGGCCATACCAATAATATTGCTGTGGTGTAATCCAAATTTTACGGAAACAGGGATAGACACTTCCAGCTTTACTTTTTTTAGCACATCAAGATACAATTGCTCTACCACACCTGGTTTTTCGTGCCGATCGGTTGGCATGTAAAAAATATTTAATTCGATGGCATCGGCACCGGCTTCCTCAAAATCTTTGGCAAAACTTGTCCATTCTGCTCCCGTTACACAATTTACACTGGCAATAATCGGAATGTCAACGGCTTCTTTGGCTTTTTTCAGCAATTCCAGATGCTTGGTAACAGTATTGTCGCGCAAATAATTTTTAATGTAATCTTCTGCCTCGGGATAAGCCATGTTCTGCTGGTCTTTCTCTAACATGCTGCTTACCTCGTTGTTAATCTGCTCTTCAAAAATCGATTTCAGCACAATGGCACCGATACCGGCATTGGCCAGCTCCTTAATTTTTTCAACTGAACTGGTTAAACCCGAACTTGCTGCCACCAAAGGATTTTTGAGTTTTAATCCCAAATATGTTGTTTCTAAATTGCTCATAATTTATTGTTATTATTATTTTTTTGAGTTCAATGTGTATAAGAGCCTATAGCACAATGCACTCATATTGTAACGTTTATCTGTCTGTTTTAATAATTTCGTCTGCCAAAAATTTTGCTTCCTACACGAATAAGTGTACTTCCTTCGTCAACGGCAAGCGGATAGTCATCCGACATTCCCATCGAAATTTCGCAAAAAGAATCAGACTCCGCAAAAAAATTTCTTTTTAGTTCTGTAAAAATCTCTTTTAACGTTTGAAATTCTTTCCTAATCTGGTTTTCATCGTCGGTATATGTTGCCATTCCCATAACGCCAACCACTTCAACATTATTAAGTTCAGCAAATTCCCTGGAAGTCAAAATCCCCACTGCTTCCGGTTCGGAGAGACCAAACTTTGTGGCTTCTTCAGCAATATGAAATTGTAAAAGGCACTTTATTACCCTTTTGTTTTTTGCCCCTTCTTTATCAATCGTTTTTAATAATTTTATGGAATCAACCCCATGAATCAGACTAATAAAAGGGGCAATATACTTTACCTTATTTCTTTGAGGATGACCAATAAAATGCCATTCAATATCTTTCGGAAGTTCTTCGTATTTCCGGGTTAAATCCTGCACCTTATTTTCGCCAAAAATTCGTTGACCAACATGGTAGGCAGCTAAAATATCCTCGTTGGGTTTAGTTTTCGAAACCGCAACTAAACGCACACCTTCCGGCAAATTTTGTTTTAATTCTGAAATGTTCTTCCCAATATCCATCTTGCTGAATTTCCGGTAAAAATAGGAATAAAGTTGGAATCACTTCAAAGTTCAGCCTTCAAAGTTTAAAGTAAATATACCAATGCTTTTTATACCTTTGCACGCACTAAATGAAGGCGCAAAAAGAAATAACACAACAAATGAACTCTCTGGGTAAAAAGGGAGAAAGATTTGTTTTTCTGATTGATTTTGAAGGCAATACTGCACATTTATTCTCCCCCGACGAAACGGATAAATTGCTCTGGCGAACACCTGAATGTTCGAATTCAGAAAAGGAACTAAAAAGTAACTCTATCGAAAAATGGGAAATCAATCCCGTTTCATTTAAAAAATACAAAAAAGGTTTTAAGCTAATCCAAAACCATATTCACAACGGCGACACTTATCTTTTAAATTACACCCAACCCACGCCCGTTAAAACCAATCTTTCGCTCACCGATATTTTTCACACCAGCACAGCTCGTTACAAAATTTTACTTAAAAATAAATTTGTGTGTTTTTCGCCCGAAAAGTTTGTGCGGATTGTAAACGGGCAAATTGCATCGTACCCCATGAAAGGGACTATGGATGCCACCATTAAAAATTCAAAAGAATTGATTTTAAAAGATTCAAAAGAAATTGCCGAACACAATACCATCGTTGATCTGATCAGAAATGATTTAAGTCTTGTGGCCGAAAATGTGGAAGTTGAAAAATTTCGATATCTGGAAAGGATAAAAACCAATAATAGCGATCTGTGGCAGGTAAGTTCGAAAATTACAGGTAAATTGCCTGAAAATTATACCGAGAATATTGGCGATATAATTTTCACAATGCTGCCGGCAGGATCTATTTGTGGCGCTCCCAAAAAGAAAACTGTGGAAATAATTAAAGCAGCCGAGAATTACGAACGGGGTTTTTATACCGGTATTTTTGGTTATTTCGATGGTAGAAACCTCGACAGCTGCGTGCTTATACGTTATATTGAAAACCAAAACGGACAGCTGATTTACAAGAGTGGCGGTGGAATTACATTTCTTAGCGAAGCTGAAAAGGAGTACGATGAGATGTTGAAAAAAGTGTATATCCCAATTAACTGACATCAATAATATGGGTGGATATAATTTCCTGTTGAATCAATTTGGATTCAATCATTTCTACCTATATTTAAAACGCGAAATTGCCTTTGAAAATTTACATCTTTACAGATTATAAATGAGTATAAAATTACTTGAAACTATTAAATGCCAGGACGGCAAGCTACTGAACATAAAGTGGCACAATCTACGTTTTAACCATGCCCGTCAAGAATATTTTGGACTTCAAACCAAAATGAACCTTGTAAATTTTATCAAAGTTCCTTCGGGCGCAAAAAAAGGATTGTTCCGGTGCCGGATTACGTATTCCAAAGCAATTGACAAACTGGAATTTATTCCTCATGAACACAAAACGATAAACCGTTTAAAACTGGTTGAAGACAACCAAATTGACTATCACTTTAAATACGCCGACCGCAACAGACTTAATGAACTGTATGACAAAAGAGGTGAATGTGATGATATCCTGATTGTAAAAAACGGCTGCATCACTGATAGCTTTACTGCCAACCCCATCTTTTTTGATGGCGTATACTGGTGGTCGCCCGACACTCCCCTCCTTCCCGGTACACAACGTGCACGACTAATTGCAGAACATAAAATATCAGTTTGCCGGATTACTCCCAACGACCTCAGTAAATACGAAAAGATAGGATTGATTAATGCCATGTGGGACATGGAGAATATGCCGGTTATGGAGGTGACAGCTATTCAAAATTAAGTGAAATTCTTTATTATAGCCTTACCAATATAAACCGCATTGTTCTACTATCCTTTTTTCCCTTTTGTTGAATTATTCAATCTTTCCCGGGTAGGTAGAGTTTGCTCTAACCGGCACCTGCATTAATCCAGCTTCTTTGGCACTGTCTGTTTTAGCCTTCATATCCTTTGCTGTATCTTCCGGATTTTGATACCAATCGCTGTCTATATGTGCCTCTTTCATTATTTCTAAAATCCGGTTTACAACTTCAGGATTTTCATTTGCAATATTCTTTCCCGAGCCAATATCATTTTTCAAATTCCACAGCTGTAATGAATCTGACGGATTATTTCTCATTCCAAACCAGTCTCCCATTCTAACCGCCTGCGACCGGGGAGTAAAAGTTCCACCTCCCCAATACAAATACTCATGATCTTCTTGTTTTTCAGGGGTACCATTCAAAAGAGGAACAAAACTAATTCCGTCATTTTCAGGCGCCTCAACTCCTGCCAGGTCACATGCTGTGGCCATAAAATCGTATAATACTACCTGATGATTTGTAGTTCCATGCGGAATGGTCCCCGGACAATAAGCCAACATTGGAATACGCACACCTCCATCAAATGAAGCAAATTTCCCTCCTTTCCACGGACCTTTATTTTTAAATAACGGATCATCTTCCCAATGTTTTCTACCCATGTATCCACAGTGGGCATAACCGTTGTCGCTGGAAAATATAAAAATTGTATTTTCTGCAATACCCAACTCTTCGGTAAGGTCAACCAGATCTCCAACATGACGATCTAAATGAGTCATCATTGCTGCCCACTCTTTGTGTTTCATTCCCCAGGGTTTGTCTTTGTATTCACCCAAATCTGGCGTAATACACGGCCCGTGTGGAAGCTGAGTTGCATAGTATAAAAAAAGCGGTTCATCTTTGTTTTCGGTAATAAATTCCAATGCCTTTTCATGAATCAAATCCTGCGAATTTTTGGCTTTAAAAGGTTCTTTTATTCCATTGGGGAGCAACTGACCATCTTCATTATAAACATTCAGTCCTTCTTCGCTATTGGTATGCGCATAACATTTTGCCATATCAAAACCATAGTTTTCAGGAATGGCAACTTGTTTTCCATTTTCCATCAAATAGTAAGGATAGAAAGTATGTGCACGCAATTGATCATAATATCCAAATGCATAATCAAATCCCTGTTTATCCGGGGTTCCTTCCGTTCCTGGCAAACCAATCCCCCACTTACCCACAAAACCGGTTTTATAACCTGCCTTTTTTAGCATTTCAGCAACTGTGATATCATCATCCATTAAATGGTCTTGCATACGTGCCGAGCGGTTTAACCTGATGCGACTATGCCCCAAATGTTTCCCCTCCATAAGTGTTCCCCGCGATGGGGCGCACTCAGGAGCGGCACTGTAGGCTTCAGAAAAAAATAAACCACCATTGTACATTTTGTCGATATTGGGTGTTGTAAATTGATTCTGCCCTAAACAACTGAGATCGTAATAACTCATATCGTCAGCCAGAATAAAGATAATATTTGGCTGGCTGTTACTTAATTGATGCTCGTTTTTGCAACTGAGAAGTGCTATCAGCGCGAAATAGGTCAGTAGAATTTTCATCTTAATAAACTAGTTTATAGTTGATCATCGTAATTTTATGAATACTTGTTATTTTATTAATTCAGAGTAAACCAACTCCGCGATGGCACGGTATCCCTCTTTATTTGGGTGTACTCCGTCTTTTTCTGTAAACAATTCAGGCTTATGTTTTAAAGGTATATTCAGGTCGATAAAGCCCGTATTCTTTTCCTTTGCCACTTTTTTAACATACGTAATTAACTCCTGCAACCGCGGTTTCCTAACCGTTAAACCTTCAATACGATCGGCATTTAGTCCGGGTGTTTCCAATACCATTGGCGAAGGTGCACATATCCAGATTTTGGGATTAGAAGGCCATGTTCGTAATGTATCAATCAAATCACAATAATCATCTTCATATTCGTCTTTGTATTCCCAGCATTTACGATCACCACAGGTTCCATATCCACAGGTATCGTTCGTCCCCAAACTAATAATTACAATGTCAGGATTGGCCTCTTTTATTTTGGGAAGCTGGTTCCAAACCGTAGGATTACCTTTTCGGATAAGTGTACAACTGCCAACTCCAAAATTTATTACCTGGTATTTATGTCCCAACAACAATTGTAATTGGGCCGGGTATGAATCTTTATCGCGGTTCACAAGGCGGGCGCCATATGTAATGCTATCTCCAATACAAGCCACTTTTATTACTTTTTTATTTGTACTGCCCCCTTCACCAATATTTGGTAACAGTAGAAGCAACAACAGCAAACCTACCCATATCGGAAAATGCTTTTTCTTTGTCATATCAATTAAATTACGTTACAATATACTTCTTTCGAGTAAGGCAAGTTATGCCGTGTTGGAATTTGTTTAAATAAAGAGATGCTGAAACAAGTTCAGCATGACGCTCTTACGTTTCTGGCTTAGTTTATCTCCAACGGTCAGTCAACAAAAAAACAGTTTAGGCTCTCGTTTGCGTGTTCCGGAATTGCCTTTTACGATTGTTTTATTCATTTCGAGTTACTTTTTATAGTGAGGATTGGCAAATGGCATTTGCGCATTTACTTCCTTTCTCCATGAATGAAGTAACGCGTTTAATTCATTTGTTTTGTCCGGATATTTTTCGGACAAGTCATTCTTCTCGCTGATATCGTTTTTTACATCATACAATTCTACGTGCATGTCTTCATAAAATTCTATCAACTTATAATTCCCCAACCTGACAGCACCAGATGGCCGACCTCCTAAACCACCGCTGTAATGCGGATAGTGCCAAAAAACAGGGCGCTCGCTAATCGGCTTTTTAAACAAGAGAGGTTTTAAACTTACACCATCCAATTGTTGCTGTTCAGGCAAATTAATCCCTGCCAAATCAATAATTGTAGGATAAAAATCGGTGCCTGTAACCGGCGAACTGCAACTACTGCCTGCATCAATGTGTTTAGGCCATCGAACCAACAATGGCTCACGTATTCCGCCTTCGTATAAATAGCCTTTTCCGGCCCGGAGTGGTAAATTAGAGGTTGGGATATTGTCGGTTTGATTACTGGTAGCCATTCCACCATTGTCAGAAGTAAAAATAACAATCGTATTTTCGATTAGGCCAAGCTCATTGATGGCGGCAAGTAAACGGCCAACGTTTTCGTCCATGCTTTCAACCATGGCTGCATAATGAGGCATATTCTGGTGATTTTTAAACCATGTGTTCCCTTCTTTGGAAAACTCTTCTCCGTGGTAATTCATCGTAGCTAGTTTTTCCTTATATTTTTTCACTTTTTCAGGTTTACCCTGCATGGGTAAATGCACCGTATAAAAAGACAAGTACGCAAAAAACGGCTCCGATTTATTTTGTTTTATAAAACCAATTACCTCATCGGTTAAGCGGTCGGTCAGGTACTCTCCTTCGTACCCATCAGTTAACTGAGGATTCTTGTAAGGCGAAAAATATCCTCCGGCAGGATGTCCGGTTTTATTTCCCCCAATATTAATGTCAAATCCCTGGTACTGCGGATAATATTGTTCTTCCTCTCCTACATGCCATTTCCCTGCAAACATGGTTTTATATCCGGCATCTTTCAATGCTTCGGCAATGGTATATTCTTCCAAATCAAGTTGCAGTTTAAAGGGATGCGATGCCAGCTTTTGGTCTTTATGCGGGCCCCAATGCCTGTTTCCTGGAATGTAATCGGTAAGATTTAGGCGGGCCGGATATTTTCCACTAACAATTGCGGCTCTCGAAGGCGAACATACCGGGCAGGCGGCATAAGCATCGGTAAATATCATACCCTCCGATGCAAGTTTGTCGATATTGGGAGTCTCATGATAAATACTGCCATTATAACCTAAGTCGGTCCATCCGAGATCGTCAACCAGAATAAAAACCACATTTGGCTTGTTTTCAGTCTTTTGTTTACATTCACCATAAAAAGGCAACAAACAAACTACAACCAGTATTATGAGAAATAACTTGTACATTTTTTGGATTAAATCGTTTAGTTTTTTGTATTAAAAACGGTGAAAGTTTTGATTATTGGTTCGTCTTCCGACTCAGAAATTTTTAACCGAACCGAAGAAACTTCCAGCTCATCAAAACGATGAACAAATTTATGACCGATACACGATCCTTCAAAAATTGGGTCCCAACCTTTTGACGTTTTTCCTTCGAGTACAAATTTCCTGATCCGTTCTCCTTTCGTAATGTCTTCCATTAAAACAATCTGATTTATTTTTTGCTTTTTCGGAAGTTTTAAGATTAGCTTTTCTCCTGTTCCTGATGCAGATGCGACTGGATTTGAAAACCTTCTTGTTATTTCATCGCCCAATTCTTTCAGGCGTTTCACATCGTCTTCAGGCATTAAACCTCTGTTGTCAGGAGTGAGTCCCAGTATAAGTGAAGTATTGTGTCCAACCGAATTACAATACATATTCACCAGGTTTTCAAGTGGATAAATATGTTCCTCATCACTGGGTTCCCAAAACCACTCGTGCCGTCCGTTGTATCCACGCAATGGGGCGTCACTCATAGCCGGCATATAATGATGCCCATTTGGATCTCCTTCTTTCAATAATTGAAAATTATTTTTAAAGATTGTTTCCTGATTCGTTGAATGTGAAAAAGGATAGGGAAATGTTCCCCAGCAAGGGTAAGGAACTATCCCGGATTCTGATCCTCCCCATCGCATATCGGCACGTTGCGTATTGTGATAAAAAATACAATTGGACTGGTGTTTCTCAAAAATTCTCAGAACATCAGGGCCACCTTTCTCCGGTCCATGAGCCCCCCCGTCGAACCAAACAATGGCCAGATCGCCATAACGCGACATCAATTCTTCAACCATTCCTTCGCATATACGGTTATAATGTTTTTGACGATTTTCTGCAAATTTGCCTTCACCATGCACTTTAAAATCGTGAATCCCATAAAACGAATTCCAACGGATACCAATATAAATTCCGGGTAAAACATCGTATTTCCGGCACGATTCTACAAAATCTTTTACAATATCGCCTTTCCCATCGCGCCATTTAACGGCCTTCAAACAGTAAGGATTTACATCGCTTTGATAAAGCGCAAATCCTGTTTCGTGAGTAGCAGTGAGAATGGCTATTTTACAACCGGCATCTTTTGCTGCTTTCACCCACTGGTCGGTATCCAGTTGTTTCGGATTAAAAATATTGATGTCTTCAACCGGTGTAATTCTGTTTTTCTGCTGGTTGTATTTTACGCCATCGAAAACATGCAAGTCGTAATGAAAAACGGCTACAAGTTCAGCATTTTGCCAGTTTAACTGGGCTTGTGTTGGAATAGGTACTTCCGCCTGATTTTGTGCCAATAGTGGAGAAAAAGCAATCAAAAATAAACTTAGTATTCCAATAAATTTTTTCAGCATATTACTATTTTTTGAATTTTAAGACATAACTCACGGTACAATCTCCTCCGTATATATTAGTACCCGACGGCAAATACACATAGGCTGGCTTCCCATCTTTCAGTACTATTTGCGGACGTTCGAACTTGGCATAACTTCTGTTTTGGGGGCCGTAATGAACAGCTGCCTTTTTCATATCCACATCGGTATAATCATTAATCCGGTGAAATCCTTTTTCGTAGGTATCAAAATGAATTCCATCATCGGAAGTCCACAAAATACCCCCACCGGCTTCAATTATTCCATGGTTATCGGTGGTGAGCAAAGCAAATTTTCCTTTGTACATAAAAGCATATCCATCTTCTATGTTCCTGTCGTTAGCCGTTACAGGGAAAGGCATTTGAACATACGGACCCTCAATATTTTCAGCAACTGCCAGTCCCATTCTTGCTTTTTCTGATTTAAAATAAAGAAAATATCCGCCATCGGGATGTTGTAAAAATGCAGGGTTGTTAACGCCATTGCTTGCCTTATAATTCCAGTAATCTTTGTTTCTGGGAGGCTTCAAAACCAAACCATCTTCGCCTGCTTTTTTCCAGGGGCCGTACAAACTTTCTGAAACCGAAAGGCAAATATACTGGTTTGAAGGATGTTCTTCAATGCCATCGTTCACAATATAAAACAGGGCATATAAACTATCCACCTTATGAATGGCAGGATTATGCGGCGCATAAACCGCTCTGTTTTTCACCTTATGAATAGCGGGATTACAGGGAGCTTTTCCCTCTTTATCCGTTTCTATATCTCCCTTAATGGCAACGTCGGAAAATACAAAAGGACCTTCGGGCGAATCGCCAACATAATGAGCAATTTCACTGTGTGTGCGCCATCCCGGATCTACTTTTAGTTCTCCGGGCCAGCGAGCTACAAAAAGGTGCACTTTCCCATCGTCACCCAAAATAGGAGAAGTTCCCCAAATGGTGTATCCCGGTTCTTCAACCGCTTTACCCACAAACGCCCATTTATCTGCAAAAGATTTTTCATTTTGTGAAAATCCGTTTGGTACAATAAAAAAAGCACATAAGCTTAATAAAATATATTTCATCTGTTTATAATTGTTTATTTTTTTATGGTAACAGATGCCTGCCCGGCTTACGCGTTCAGACGGGGAACTCCCCTGATTAAAATCATCCGCTTTTGAGTGAAATACTTTCTGATGGTCGTTTCATATCTCTCTTTAAAGCTATCGAGTACAAACTAACGATCTGTTTACTTCTCATTTATTCAAATTCAGCTACTACAGGATAATGGTCGGACAGTAACCAATTATCTGCTCCATTACAAACTTTGGCATTAATACATTTGGTACTAAGTCCCGGCGACACAAGTATATAATCGATACGTTCCATTCGCGACATTAATTGTTCATTTGTTTCGTTATTTACCGGGGCCAAAACCCGTCCCGGGAAACTTCCTCGTTCTTCCAGTCCGCTCGTATAATCTCGTACAACATCATACAAAGGATGTGATAGAAACGATGATAATACAGCATAATCCAGGTTACCGTTCAACTCCAGATTTCCATTTAATCCTTTGTCATTATTCATTTCTTTTAACCGGTTAAGAAAATATCCTTCCGGCTCATACAAATCGGCATCAAAAGGCGAGTGCGCATTAAAATCGCCAAGTACAATATATTCAGAACTCTCGTGCTTAATTTCCTCCAGTTTATTAAGTAAAATGTTTGCTTCCTCCCTGCGACGTTTAATGCTTCCCGGATGAAGGTGGACCACAAAAAAATCGATGCCACTGGTTACACAATGAAGCGCACCATGATGCATTCCTTCACGAATTTTTTCTTTCAAAACAATGGGATATCTTGAGGTTAATCCAACAGAATATCCGTCCTCTTTTAATAACACAGAATAGTTATGCCCCCAGCTTTGGGCATCTTCCGCCAATTTCTCCGGTGTATATTTACAAAGTTCCTGCAAGGCCACCACATCAGGTTGTTGCATGTTTACCCATTGCTGCAACTTCCCCCGGCGAAGCTCATCATTTCCCCAGTCAAAACCATTCCAAATGTTATAAGTAAGCGCTTTAAATTTGCCCGTATGTTTAATTGTACTTTCCTCCCCTGCATTTAAAAGGTTGAATGCGTTAAAAATCCGGCAACCATGTTCCACCAAACCATCAGGAGTTAAATGCGTAGCATCGGCTTTGGGCAGACCATACATACTTGTGTAAATGATATTTTTATCCTCCTGTGCAATTTTCTTTTGTGCCTCTACAACCGCAGGCCTGTCCTTCATATAACTGTGTTGCTCATCTACACCCAGTATTATCTGAAGCTCAGCATCTTTAACAACGTTTGTGCGCAAATCATATATCAGGGTTTTCAGATTAGAGTAATAAGCATTGGCAATTTCATCGTTCACACCATCCGATTCTCCCTGTATCCATATAAATCCTCGGATATTTACCTTATATCCCCTTTTCTTCAATTTTTGAATGGCGGGTTTCAAATCCTTTACCATACTGTCATAAATCCCGCCTTCTCCGGGAGCTTTCCAGTCATGGGCAAGCCCGGTTCCTCCCAAACAATATTTGAATATGGCCGGATTAAAACCGGCATTTTTCAACTCCCGGGCAAAACTAACTTCCGGGCCAAAATGACCTGACGGAAAGCGCCCTTTTTGAGGCTGCATTGTTCCCCACTCTCCATTGGAACTTGTATTCCTGAAAAAAGTCCAGTTTAATAATATCGATTTATCCAAGTCTTGTTTGTCAAATGGATATTCCGCTGCATTCCCCATCCATCCTTGTGCGTTCGACTGACCAGCCCAAATAAAAAGGTCGATATTTTCCTGTGCTTTTAACAGAAAGGGCAACATCAATATGATCGCAACTAGTTTTATTTTATACATTTTTCAGACTACTTATCAGAATTACTATTTCCTATTTTCTTCTTTCAGCTTGGAATCAAACAATTTTGACTCTCCGGATTTCATGTTTATTTCGAGCACATTATCTCTGTATTTTAACATGCAAACCCCGTCTTGCTTTGCTTTAATCCCGGCATTTACCAACCGGCCATTCTCCCACTTGATATCTACTTCGAAATTACCACGAGCCCGCAATCCTTTTACCTCTCCATTACTCCATTCCAGGGGCAATGCAGGAAGCAAATGAACCAGCCCTGTGTGGCTTTGAACCAACATTTCAGCAATACCTGCCGTTGCGCCAAAATTCGCATCCATTTGAAAAGGGGGGTGTTGTCCAAACAGATTCGGTGAAGTACTTTTTGCTATTACTGTATTTAAACTTTCCTTTGCTTTCTGCGCCTCGTGCAGCCGTGCATATTGACTAATCAGCCATGCAGCACTCCAGCCGGTATGTCCACCACCGTTTTCAATCCGATAGTCTAATGATTTTTTGGCCGCCATTGCCAGTTGTGGTGTTTTTTCCATACTAATCTGAGATCCCGGATGTATGGCAAATAAATGAGAGATGTGACGATGCCCGGGTTCCACCTCAGGAAACTCCTCTGCCCATTCCATCAACCGGCCATCGGAACCAATTTCAGGACCTGCCAACCTGTTTTGTGCATTTTTAATCCTTTCAATAAATTCATCATCCCTGTTCAACTCATTTGAAGCGGAAATAAAATCAGTAAACAGTTGCCAGATTACTTGTTGGTCGTGTGCCGGCCCCATGCTGATCTGACTCCGGGTTCCGTCCGGAGCAACAAATGTATTTTCAGGAGAAACAGCTGGTCCTGAAACCAGTTTCTTAGTTTCAGGATGCTCTACCAGCCAATCGAGGTAAAACTCAACCGAGCCCCTTAAAACCGGATACATTCTGGTTAAAAATTCTTTATCGCCAGTAAATGCAAAATGTTCCCAGATATGTGAACAAATCCATGCTCCGGCCCCGGTATGCATTCCCCATGATGCACTTTCGCCGGGAGAAGTATACCCCCATACGTTTGTTATTGGATGAACCACCCAACCCTTTTTGTGGTATTGAGTAGCGGCTGTTTTTTCACCCGGAGCAACCAATGATTCAGTTAATTCGAACAAGGGTAAATGAATCTCCGGAAGATTGGTTACCTCTGCCAGCCAATAATTCATTTCAACATTTACATCGGTATGATAATCGCCATTCCACGGAGTTTGAATTTTATTGGCCCAAATACCCTGCAAATTGGCCGGCAACGTACCCGGTCTTGATGAAGAGATGAGAAGATAACGCCCGTACTGAAAGAGGAGTTCAGCCAAATGCGGATCGGTTAACGTTTGTTTGAAATTTCTTACCCGCTCATCGGTTGGGACTGTTGTAATTTCACCAGGCGCTATATCAAGGCTTACCCTTTTAAAATAGCCCTGATATTCTTTTTGATGCGCCGCAAATAAATCGTTGTACGATTTTTGGGTTGCCTGTTCTATATTATTGTTGGTTATTGTCTCATAGTCCCGTCCTTTGTACTCAGGATATTTTAACTGATAATCGGTAGAAGCCGATAAATACAGAATTACCTCGTCAGCTTTTTCCACAACTAATTCAGCCCCTTCACAACTAACTTTTCCATTCTTATTTACGGCTTTCAACCGCGCCACATATTCTAATCCATTCCCTCCTTTTCCGCTTGAAAGGGCCCCTTTCATAACCAACTGATTGTTTTGAGTAAACGTTTCAGAACGCTCGGGACGGTTCATGGAGCAGGTAAAAGAAATCTGCCCCGGTTTATCGGCGGTAAAACGGGCAACCATTACCTGATCGGGCTGACTGATAAATATTTCGCGACTATAATTTACTCCATCCTGCGTGTAGTTTATCCGAACAATTGCATTCTCGAGGTCGAGCTCGCGATAATAATTATCATACTCCGGGTTATTTTCAAAATCGATCCATAAATCACCCAGTGTCTGAAAGCACCCAAATGGCACATTTGCACCATTACCATGCCCCGATCCTTCGCCCTTACAAATTTGTGTTTTATTCGTCAGTTCGGTGGCTTCTTTGTATTTCCCGTCAAACAAGAGCTGCCTGATTTTTCCCTGTTCTCCGGCAGCTTCCGGATTATCACTTTCCTGGTTGCTTCCCGACCACATACTCTCTTCACTCAGCTGAATACGTTCGTGATTGACATCACCAAAAACCATCACTCCCAAAGAACCATTTCCCAGCGGTAGTGCTTTGAGCCATTCCGGATCATCTTTCCACCCGTTTTTATCATCGGGAACTGATGCATTTGCAGGTTGATTGTACCATAGTTTCAATTTCGATTCCGGTTGTTTTAAATTCTGGGTTTTACACGATAAAAAAAGTAGTAAAACAGCCGGAAAAAAATAAGTTTTAATTATATGCATAAGAATAATTTCTTGAGTGATTTTTAGTTTGTTTCTATTCTAATTTAAGTTAATTGCAAATGTTTTAACGGTAATTTCATTTCATAAAACTTCCCTCTGGATATATATACTCTTTACTAAAAACTTTCTCTGCAAACTTACAAACCAGTATAAACAATAGAAATAGATAAATTCGTAAAAAAATGGATAATCTTATCTTCCTTTGCGAGTTAATGGAATCAAACTATGGAATAAAATTCAACTTTAAATTCCATACCGACAATCCTGTTTTACTCCATTTGCTTCATTGCATTACGCTCAGAATGACAACGGGTTCGTTTCATAAGGGCTTCAGGGAGGAATCTTTTCAAAATTACCCTGACAGTAGTGTAAAAGAAACCTAAATATTAGGAACATCAAAGACTGAAAACTCCAAAATATGAGGTTCACCCTTTGCTTCCAAAACTGTTAGCCGAACTGCCGAAACTTCCATATCATCAAACCGATGGATGAATTTATGCCCAATACAGGAACCTTCAAATATCGTTTGCCAGCCTTGTTTTGTTTTTCCTTCCAGTACAAACTTCCTAACCCGCTCACCTTTTGAAATATCTTCCATTAAAACAAGCTGGTTTACGTTTTGCTTTTTCTGAAGTTGGAGGTTTATCTTTTCCCCTTTTCCGGCAGCGGTGGCAATCGGGCTTGAAAACCTGCGGTTTATCTCATCACCAAATTCTTTCAGGCGTTTTACATCAGGTTCGGGCATTAAGCCATCGGGGCCCGGCGTAACGCCAAGAATCAAGCTGGTGTTGTGGCCTACCGAATTGTAATAGATATTCACCAGCTTATCAAGTGGATAGATAATATGTTCGCGTTCAGGTTCCCAAAACCAATCGTGTCCGCCATGTCCACGCAAAGGGGCATCACTCATGGCATGCATGTAATATCTTCCATCGGGATCGCCGGTTTTCAGCAGCTGAAAATTATTGGCAGCAATCTCCTTTTTAGCCGATTCTCCGGCACCTGTTGAAACATACGGGAATGTTCCCCAGCAAGGATAGGGAACGGTACCTGTTTCGCTGCCTCCCCAACGCATATCGGCGCGTTGCAGGTTGTGGTAAAACAAACAGTTGGCCTGGTGTTTTTCGAAAACCGACAATACATCGGGGCCACCCTGTTCCGGACCGTGTGCACCACCGTCGAACCAAACCATGGCCCAGTCGCCGTATCTGGTAAAAATCTCCTTTACAATTTTTTCAATCATGATGTTGTAGTGCTTTTGCCGGTTTTGGGCAAAAGTATTATCGCCATGCACTTTAAAGTCATGAATACCGTAAAAAGCATTCCAACGTGTACCAATATATACACCGGGAAGAATACCGTATTTTTCGCAGGCCGTTTTAAAATCGCGCAGAATATCGCCTTTACCATCCTGCCATTTAAGGGCTTTCATACAATAGGGTGTGGCATCGCTCTGATGGAAAAAGAATCCGGTTTCGTGACTTACAGTAAAAATGGCGATTTTAAATCCACCATCTTTTAACGATTTAATCCACTGGTCCATATCGTATTTTTGCGGATTGAAGGCATTGTAATCCTTCACCGGAGTAATACGTGCTTCTTTTTGCACATAGAATTCACCATCGAAAACGTGCAAATCCCAGCAAACCAGGGCTGCCAGTTCGGCATTTTGCCACTGAATTTGGGCAGGGGTTGGGATGGGTACATCATTTGAGATTTGTGCATATAACACAACCGTAGTCAGCAAAAACAGACTCAGAATACTGATTATTTTTTTGAACATACTATATATTCTGAACCAGAGCGCGATGGAATTGTCAGAATATGAACATGCGGAGAATGTTCCCGGGATTTGAATTAAGTTGATCAATTTCGCATGCATCTTTTTAAGATTAAGTTGATTTATAAATATACCAATTAAGTTTTTTTTATGACAATACCATCCAGACACGCAATGATAAAGATAAAAAGGCTCAGCATTTCTGCAGAGCCTTTTAACATTTTATTCTTTATTATGGTAAAATTACTATTTCATTATAGCTTCTGATATAACAACCGGTCCGAGTAAACCTGATGGTTCCAAAGGAATATTTGTTATTGGACGCCCCCGAAAATCATGTGACAATACAATATTGGTTTTTGTTATCTGCTTTTCAGAAGGATACAGCTCATCGCCGGCAACCCGATTATACCATGAATTGACAACTTTGATTTCAAGTTGATTGTCACCCATTTTAAGCTCATTAGTAATATCTACACGGAAGGGTGCAGTCCAAAGAATTCCTTTGTACTGGCCATTAATTGTTACTTCGGCAATACCAACATCTTTTACACTTCCCAACTCCAAATAGTAAAACTCGTCGTCCTGTGGTTTGTTTTGAAAAGTAAATGATTTAGTGTATACTGCTTCTCCGGAATAATATTTAATATCCAAATCCTCATGTTTCGTCCAATCCATCAGTTCAGGAAAAAGAACAGATGCAGGTCCCCCCAGTTTGGGATCAAAACTTACTTTCCATTCGCCTGAAATCTTTTGCAGAGTTTTATAATCAGCAAAATTCGTTGTTTCAGAGCCCTGTTTATGGGTTGAAACTGGTTGATTAAAAACTACCATTATTGCCTGACAGGGTTCCAATGTCAGAGGAACTGTGGTTACTTCATTTTTCTGAGAAAAAGCCAATGCTGACCTGATTTCACCGGTTAAAGCATCCCAGAACTCAGGTTGTTTCCCTGAAACCCGGAAAGAACAATTGATTTTACGGCGTTCTGTAGTTTGATTGGTAACAAAATAAACATCAAGCTCTCCAACGGTATAGTGAATATAATCGAAATCCTTTTTACTATCACTCTCAGCCACATCAAAATCAGGTAAAATGCCTTTTGACAGAAGATATTTCCTTGCAGTTACGCCCCAGCGAACAGTTCCCTTAGCATAGTTTTTTTCTCCCGTTGCAGAAACTGTATTCCCCCATATTTTATCTGCTAAAGTCTTAAATTCTTGCTGAGCTTTTTCACCACCAACAACACTGACCATCTGCTCTGGTTTATTTCCCAAAACAGTAGCACCATTTTGCAACAGTTCTTCCACCTTCCTCAAAATAGCAAGCGAAAGCACATTATGATCGGGCAAAACCAACACACGATATTCTACTCCTCCCGGAACCACAATTTTGCCGTTGCGCATTTTTAATTGTAAAAAAATAGTTTCGTCAGTTACATCGTAATCAAAACCGGGCATTACACCTGCCGGATCGGAATGTTTATACGGGAATACATTGGGAACATGGTCACCATAATAGTACAGTACATCGGCAACAAATTTTCCTTCTTGCACAATCGATTGTATGCGATGCATGTAATCGATAAAAGCTCCGGATTGATTCCACCACGTTACCTGCGGATTTACGTGTGTTCCTGCAAAATATTCCTGTCCGGGCAAGCCCATTTCGGGAGGAGAAGCTGTAAATGTGTGAAAATACATGCGGTTTAATCCAGCACAAATTTCATGATCGAATGCAGACTTCTGATCGCGCCAGAGTTCATCGTTCCAATGCGGCCCAATTGTAGTAAAGGATTCAGCACCGACAATTTTTTTCCCGTAAATGTGAGCGGCCGATGAAGCCTGTTTCAAAAAGAAACGGTTTTCGTCAAGCGGACGATGCGGCGAAGGCGACCAAAATTCGCTCATTACAATATCGTTGAATCCATAATTTTTAATTCCGTCCATTGGCCCGGCATGTGGTCCGGCAGACTCGGGTTGAATGCCCATATTGTATTTGTGTGCATATTCCTGAAAACGTGCATAATGGTTGTACGCGACCAAATCGCCAATGGTTTTTCTAAAGTCGGCAAGAAAAGCATTCGATGTATTGATATCATTAACTATATATCCGGCAACAATTGGCAAATAATTCTTTAGATCATATCCGCGATAGTTAGTAAATTCTTCTGCAAATTTATCGGTCCAGTTCATACCACCACACTCCCAGCTATCGGTTTCCATGTATTTTAAAGTAGTTCCCACATGAGCGCCGGCCTTTTCAAAAATTGGTTCAACAACATCATTCCAATAAAAATCAAAAGCATCTGTGCTCATATAATCCAATACGCGTCCCTGCCAGTCACCACTCGAAGTTGAAACATGAGCATCGGTACAAGTATACCCGATCCGCATTACCACCCACTCTCCTGCAGGCGCATCCCAATTTAAAATACCATCAGAATTCATTTGAGAGGTCAAATCAATGATCTCGTCTTTATTTATAATAAAAGTTGACTGATTATTTGAAGGTCTTCTGGTTTTAGGCTCATTAAAAAGAAGAAAGCGGCAATCGGGTGCCGATCCTCCCAATTCGTGAAACCCCAGCTTATAATCCAGATCAGAAATAGTTTCTGTTGTTTTGTTTTTATCACTTACCGGAAGTGCAAGCACGGCCACATCTTTGTAAAAATCGTCTCTTGTGTTTGGTTGTTCTATTCGTTTGGAAATCTTTTCCCATCCTTTAACTTTAGTTTCAGAAAAAGTTATTTGTTTGGCAGCATATTTTGGAGTTACACGTGGTCCTCCCAGGTTCCATCCACTTTGGATATTAAATCCCATCTCCAGCCCAAGTCGTTTTGCTTCATCCATAGCAAAAACAAATAGTTCGCTCCAATCATCAGAACCAAACAGCGGCCCGTTCGGAATGTCTTTATTTCCTCTTTGATTATGGCCACCTGCATCAAAAATCATGGCTCCCTGAAAGTTTCGGGATTTCATGGCTTCCAGATCTTTGGTGATGGTTTCTTGAGTAACATTTCCATTAAGCCACCACCACCAGCAATTTACACCTGTTACTCCCGGAGGTGATTGAAAATTACTGACCAGATCCTCATAGCTTATTGCATGGGGATTTTCAATATTTTTATCGGACTGAGTTTTACACGATATAAATACCAGAAAAAGAGCAAATAGTAAACACAAATTAGTTTTCATAAATAAGATTTAGGTTGTTGGTAAAGTGCAAAATAAATGAAGTTCTTATCAACTTCAAAAAGAAATAAAAAAATGTTATTCCGGTCAACCGTGTTTTGACAGGACAGAATAACATTTTAGTTTACATTTTATTATCTATCCCTGCCGGGATTCTGTTCCATTTTAACATCTTTATTTCTATCAATTGCACTTTGTGGTATTGGCCACAAATTGTAATTAAAATTGAGTGTTAATTCCACGTGAGGGAGCAGAGCATATTTACGAATTCGGAAACCCTTAATTCTATTGATCCCGAGGCAGGTTCACCCCTTCCCCGGGGCTTTTTTTATTCCAATTGGCAGTTTCACCGTCCCATTGGCAATTTTTTTACGCCAACTGGCCCGGTTCACCAGCCCATCGGCATTTTTTTTGATTTAATTGGCAATGACAACCGTCCCCTTGGCAATTTTTCTGATTTAATTACACACAGTGACCAGTCCCCCGGCAATTTTTCTGATTTAATCGGATCGTTTATCGTCTCCATTGGCAATTTCTATGAAATAATTGGCAAACGCTGCGTTCACAGGCAGTTTTTCCATTTTTTTCTTTGGCTCCTTTGGCGGTTTCTAGAATGATTAGAAAACTATTACCGTTCATTGATTACAAATCGGCCTCAATGGGTGCGGATGGAATAAGGCGAATCGCGCATTATCCGCAATAAGGCACATCTATAAATGAAAGAACTGGTGGACGAAATCCGTATTGCAGGCAAATACCTCTTTTAAAATGACCAGCAACAGCTAAAGGGATATTCGAGCCAATACTGGAAGAAGTATAACCGGAAAAAGATGACACTCCAAGCGAAGTATGTTATACAGGCTACTTCCCTCTTTTGCCCGGATAATTAAGTGCACTTGGTTGGATATTATGCACCAGGTAAATATCTTTCAAGAGTAATGCATTGTATCGAAACATCCTACGCTCCTATCCGGCCACCAAATCGGCGCCAGCTGAGGTTGTAGTGCTTTTGACGGTTTTGCGCAAACTGGTTACCGCCATGCACTTTAAAATCGTGAATGCCATAAAAAGCGTTCCAATGGGTTCCGATATATACACCGGGAAGAATACCGTATTTTTCGTAGGCCGTTTTAAAATCGAACAGGATATCGCCTTTACCATCCTGCCATTTTAGAGCTTTCATACAGTAAGGCGTGGCATCGCTCTGATGGAAAAAGAACCCGGTTTCGTGACTTACAGTAAAATGGCATTTTTAAATCCGCCGTCTTTTAACGCTTTAATCCATTGGTCCATGTCGTATTTTTGCGGATTAAAAATATTGTAATCTTCTACCGGAGTAATACGTGCTTCTTTTTGCATATAAAATTCACCATCGAAAACGTGCAAATCCCAGCAAATCAGGGCTGCCAGTTCGGCATTTTGCCACTCAGGCTGGGCGGGAGTTGGGATGGGTACATTTGTATCTATTTGAGCACTTATTTGTCCAAATAAACCAAGCAGCATTGAAACTGTACAAAGTATATTATTCATTAGATTAGGTCATTAGATAATTATATCGTTTAATCCATTACGAAAACCTGAACCGGTCTTAACAATCTAGAAGAAAGTGACTCCTTAAATCGAAACGAGCTTCACTGCCCCTCCTTTGCAAGACGACTCCTTCGGAGCACTCCAATTACAAATTGGCGTTAGCGGATTATTAGGGATCAAGTTTTCGTATAAGTTAGGTAATCCTAGTTGTTTTACCCACCTGACGAGGTTCCTTAACTACTTGAATAAATTCCCCGGGTTCTTCCATACGTTATTTAAGTCTCTCTAAGTAAAGACTTTCAAACTTAAACACATGTGTTACTCAATAAGATGAATAAATTTACTCAATATATTTTATATTACTCTTATTCCCACCGCATATAAGAATAATTGGCATTCATCAAAAAACTTCGACAAATTTACCGGGACATCAAAAAGAGTTGGAGAAAATCCAACCTCGAACGGCAAACGAAATAACATTAACACCATCACGATTATGGCACATGTACTTTCTGCCCATATCGCCTTCATGGTCACCCCTGACTCAAATCCAAACCAGCGGAGGAAAGGTAGTTTGGTTTTTCTAGAGGGATAATGTTTTTAGCGGCAAATTCTAGGATTAAAAAATTTATCTTTCGTTTTATCTGTATCCCGGGCAAGTGGGTAAAATCCAGCAGGCAATCCAAACTAAGCTTATACGGGGCCCACTGCTTCAAAACTTAAGACAGTTGACTTGTTGATGCCTGGGCACAGTACTAAGGAAGAACCAATTCCAATAAATGTAATTATACCCAAACTCTAACAACCGCCTTTAAAGAAGATAAAAATCAACCTATAACCATTTTGGTTTTTTAAAATTGCAACCGAAAGCAACGAATTCATTGAAGCCAAAACAAATAAATTAAAAAATTGTGAGATATGCGGATTTAAGGTAAAATTGCACGGCAGCGGGGGAATCGATTATTTTTTTTTTGATAAAAAAAAGACATCGTCCAAAATGAACGATGCCTCTTCCAATTTAACTTAACTTCTAAAATTTACGATATTTAAAATCCAATAATTTATTGGCTTCTGGTTCAACAAATTTTGCAGAAGCAATATCCCAGTGTAATTTTTTATTAGGGAATCGGTTTCCAATTACTCCTAAAAGAATTGATTCGGTTAAATGAGCGGCATAATCAAATGATGCACTACATTTATCTTTACCCATGCAGGTATCAACAAATTGATGGTAATGATCTGCTTTTGGAATTTCGGGGAAATCAATTGGTTCGTATTTTTTATTTACGATTAATTTGGGGTAATCCCAATGTGGCAATAGCAAATTGCCTTTTTCACCAACAAACATAGCTCCCTGGTCGGGAAGAATCTCACCATTTGGCAAGCTCAAATCTTTATGCTTTTTAGGTGCCCCCGGGCCATCATACCAAACCCATTTTAATGTTTCGGTTGTATAACCAGTACCCGGGAATTCATACTCCACAACATTATGTTCGGGATGCCCAAAACCGTTAGGTTTTCTACACTTGGTTTTTATTGTTTTTGGCACATCCAATTCCAGGGCAGTATAAGGAGTATCAAAAATATGAACTCCCATATCACCAAGAGTTCCGCAACCGTAATCTAGAAGTTTACGCCAATTCCCCGGATGATATATTTTATCTTTATACGGACGTTCTGGCGAAGTTCCCAACCAAAGATTCCAATCTAAGTTTGCAGGTACCGGATCGCTACCAGTAGGTGCAGAGCCATCGTATCCCCAATTTTTAGGCGACCATGCTCTTACAGTGCTCACTTTTCCAATAATTCCAGACTTAATTAACAGCACAGCTTTTAAGTACATATCGCTGGAATGACATTGAATCCCCATTTGAGTTATCAGATTATTCTCTCTAGCATATTTTCGCATAGATCTTGCTTCGGAAACATGATGAGTTAGCGGTTTCTGACAATAAACCGGCTTGCCCATTTGCATTGCCAGAATTGATGCTGGAGCATGCGTATGGTCTGGAGCTGAAACAACAACTGCGTCAATTTCGCTACGCATTTTATCGAACAACACACGGTAATCGGTAAATAATTTTGCTTGAGGAAACATCTTTTGTGCCGCACCTAAACAAACTGAATCAACATCGCATAAAGCGGTTACTTCAACCATAGGATGAGAGGCTATTGATTTGAGGTCAGACAGCCCCATTCCGCCAACTCCAATATGTGCGGTTCTTAATTTTCCGTTTTTAGTAAGTGCCCAAACCGATGACGGCAACATGGTAATCGAGGCAAAAGCTGCTGCTCCTTTTAAAAAATCTCTTCTTCTCATTTTTATTAAATTTAATAAATCAGTTGGCAAAAATTACAATTCTCTGATTTTAATCATCCTAAACTGAGTTAAACCACCATGGTCTTGTAAACCAATATGGCCTTCTTTTGCCATACCATAGTGCGTGGCATCCTTCCACTTTCCAGCTGCTTTTTGCGCTTGCCATTTATCGCTCCACAATTCATATTCTACCACCTTTTTCCCATTTAGCCAGTGTTCAACATGTGGATTTTTCACTACAATTCGTGTTGTATTCCAATCTCCAACAAGCGCCACTTCGGCCCCAACAGGCGCTTCCATTGAATAATTTGAACCTGTGTACTGAGAATCTTTCAGTTTAGTTGGCCAACCTTTGTCATCCAATAATTGGTATTCCGGACCTGATTCGTAAATTTTTTCGGCAACTCCTTCCTTAGCATGATAAAATATACCTGAATTACTTTCTGGTGATATTTTCCATTCTACATACAATTCAAAATTCGTATATTCTTTTTTGGTAATAATATCTCCTCCATGATCTGAACCAATCCCGGAATTGTTCAAAATGCCATTTATGACTTTCCAGCCTGTTACTTCTTCTCCATTATACTTTTTCCATTTGTCAATACTTGACCCATTGAAAAGAAATTCCCAGGTTTCTCCTGATTTTATAATGGTAGCACTTACATCCTTATTCTTTTTTTCACTTGAAAATGAACAGGAAAACAAGGCGATACTCACTACGGATAAAAGCAAAAATGAAAACTTTCTCATAATTTTAATATTTTTAAATATAAAAAAATACCGGCATGACACTTCTTTTTATTTTACACAAAAGATGTGGCTGCCGGTACCTTGCTGTTTATTTATTAATTAAGCGTTGGGTCGAATGTTCCTCCCCAATCTATGTTCTGTTCAATCTTACTGTTTAAATCAATTACCGATTGTTTAATTGGAAAGAAGTAATATTTCTCGGGAAGAGAAGTAACTTTTACTCCAGTAAACGGTATTTGCCAAACTTTATATTTGAAATCTGTTTCTGTAAGCACATTAGTATCCGCTTTTGTTTTTGCTTCGGAAACAAGCATCTCTGTGCCATCGGGCTTAATTGCTATAGCTTCAACACCATACTTAGTTTGTCCATCTAATCTGTCAAGCATCCGTAAACGGCGCAAATCCCAAAAATACTTCCCTTCAAAACAGAATTCAATATTACGTTCAGCCAAAATGGCTTCGCGTATTTCTTCGCGTGTAGTAGCTGTAATTCCATAATTACCATCATCTCCTGCTTCAATACCTGCCCGCTCCCTAATTTCTTTCAATATAGAAAGAGCAACATCGGATTTGTTTGTTTCGTTGGCTGACTCTGCATAATTAAGCATTACTTCGGCAAAACGCATTACAATATAATCAATATCATATTGTTGGACTTCTGCTTGCAAAAGAGACAAATCACTGGCTTTACGAATAAAAAATCCGCTATAACGATCGAGGTTGGTGGAATTTGTATTGGCTGCCGGATTAGTTCCAAAATCATCAAGAACATCGGCTATTCCCAAGGAGGTATATTGACGGTTTCCCTTTTTATTTGATACATCATAATTGGAAGCATTCCACACCACTGACTTATCAAATCGCGGGTCACGGTTTTCCCAGTAACTTTGTAAAAACTCATCGTCGGATTTAAAATACTTACCAGCCGGATCATTGTATAATTTTCCATCTTTCATCGGAAATTCTTTTACAAAATTCCAGGTTGGACCAGTTGAAGCATTTCCTCGGCTCTCCGATCCGGGGCGGACACCATAGTCCCAATTTGCCGTTTTATTCGGATAAGTATTTATTACTGAAAATACAACTTCCGATCCTCGTTCTGCAAGAAATATATCTTCGTAATTCTCGCTTAAGGCATAACCCAAATTTTTCAGCTTTGTATAGGCTGTTTCATTTGCAGTATAGGCTTCAGCCCACACCCCATTATTCCACTGGTTATCTGGATTAAATTGTGGAGATGCTTTGTATAAAAGAACTTTTGCCTTAAATGCTGTGGCAAAACAAGCATCAATTTTTCCATAATCACCTGATGATTTTGATATTGCTTCGGGAAGAATCTTAATCGCTTCATCCAAATCTTTGATTATTAAATCGAAACACTCTTTAGTTGAGTTCCTTTTCACATAAAGATCATCGATATCTTTATCCTGTGGAATCGTAATATAAGGCACCCCTCCATGGTACCTTACCATATTAAAATAAACATAAGCGCGCAGGAATTTAGACTGACCGATAACATTATCTTTTATCTCCTGATCAAGGGTACCTTCCTCAACATTCACAATTGCTTCGTTAATCAATCGGATGGTGGAATAATCCCAAAGCTTGTATTCGCCATTGGTAATGGTAATTCTATCGAGATAAAAATGTATTCCCGACAATTGCTGGGTTTTCTGATCCAGAGTTGGAGACCAATTATCAAATACCTGAGCATAAACGTTTGCTAAATATGCTTGTACAAGAGATTCGTCATCCCAAACCAACTCTGCATTATAATCATATATATTTTCTATATCCAGAGTATTGCAACTGTTTATTGAAAACAGCAAAGCAAATGCAAAGGCTAAATATTTTATCTTTTTCATCATTCTTTGTTTTATTAAAATTTAATATCAATACCGAAAGTATATGACTTCATTAGGGGATAAGAATCGTAACAGTCCTGTTCCGGATCATGGAATTCAGTCATATCGGAAATAACAAACAGATTTGTTCCATTGAAGAATACCTGTGCTGAGGAGATCTTAAAAATAGAAATCCAGCTCTGTGGAATATCATACCCAAGATTCAGATTCTTTAAACGAACGTAAGCGCCATTCCGAATCCAAAATGATTGATTCCCTGTCCCTGACTCATACCAGCTTTTACCAACCACACGAGGATATTTGGCATCTGGGTTTTCAGGAGTCCAAACATCATCAGCCCAAATTGGATAATAAGGCCTAACCGTTCCACCATATTGGCGAATACCGCCATAACCTTCACCAAGGTTACTAACCATTCGATCGTACATTCCAACTCCCTGAAAGTGCATATCAAGAGTGATACCTTTCCAGGTAAGGCTGGTTCCAAAACCATAATTAATTCTTGGCGCAGCATTGTCTGACAAGATCTGAATATCGTTCCCATCAATTTTCCCATCCGGTCCAGGGGAATATCCATCACCACGTACATCTTCGAAATAAAGTCCGCCCAAATATGGATCGCGTCCATATTGAGTAAAATCTTTTGCTAAAAGTTCGTCTAATTGTTCCTGCGTACGTACAATTCCTATCGTTTTTAAACCTGTTAAGCGATTTAAAGGATTACCGATAGCTGAAAATTCTTCCAGATTTCCTCCCGGAGAATAAAGAGCCGATTGATCTAACACATCCCACTGGTCTTTTGAATAGCCAATATTTCCATAAATAGCATAAGTCAATTTGTCTCCAAAAGCTTTATCCCGCCATATAGCATTCATTTCAAAACCACGCCACGATCTTTCAGCATAATTCTCAGGAGCCAAAGATTGCCCGTAACTGTCTGGAATATTTACAATGCGCGATCCCAGAATGTCCTTTTCTGATTTATAGAACGCATCAATTGAACCCGACAATTTATTATTTAGCAGAGTGAAATCAATACCGCCATTGTAAGTTGTAGAAGTTGCCCAGGTAAGATACGGATTGGGTGTTGCTCCTGGTTCTATTCCAAGATTCAGGTTGTCACCCCAGATATACGAACTTCCCGACTGGTACACATTCATATAAGAGAAGGGACTAATTTCATTATTATAAACATCAAGGTCGTTTCCGGTAGTACCATAAGATGCCCTTATTTTTAAGTTATTCAACCAACTGGAAGTATTGGCCATGAAAGATTCTTCACTAATTCTCCATGCTCCGGAAACAGATGGAAAGAAACCCCATTGTTTTCCATCAGGGAAAAGTGTATTGCCATCGTAACGGAAAGAAAACTCAGCAATGTATTTTTGTGCATAAGTGTAGTTAAACCTGCCAATCCACGAAAGGCGGCCACCCGTAACTTCACTGGCATCACCCCATCTTCTTTCTGCATCGGTAGAATAAACAAACATCTGATCGTAATTGGTAAGTGGGTTTTCTCCTTTTGCATAAACATATTCGCCCCCGTTCGAGGCTTGTTCCCAAACTACTGTGGCCGCAATGTCGTTTTCTCCAAACGAATTTTTATAATTCAAAAACCAGTTAAATTGCTCGCTCCATAACGAATGAACATCGTAACTTAAAAATTCCTGGTTTTGTGAGAACGTAAAGGTGTTCATTTTTTCAGGATCGGGAGCAGCAGGGATAAAACGGTTTTCATCGGGATTGGCAGCAGCCCATACATAATTATGTTGATAGGTCAAATATTTTTTACGCATATAATCGTTGCCAATATAGTTGCCTACCACTTTTGTGCTTAAACCAGGGATAAAATCACCTAAATCGATGTCGAAAGAAAGAATTGCACTTACTTCTCTTTTTCTTGTTTTTATATACCTGTCGCCAACAACCTGATCAATAACGCTCCAAGCCTGCCAGCTTCCCATAGGAGTTTGAACCGGATAATCTGAAATGCCTTCTGCTGGCGTTCCGTCTTCGTTCAAATAAAATGGGTATGTTTTGGGCCAGTTAAACGTACAGCGGTATAAGTCGCCAATGGTTTGTTCATCGTCTCCCGAAAATGGCCAGTAAAATCGCTGTTGATTTTGTTGATTGGCAGACAAATTAAAATTCATTTTAATTTTGTCGGTAATTTGCGCAGTTACATTGGAACGCAAATTATATTTATTGTTTTCAAGGTTTTTATATGAACCTTCTTCCCCAATGTAGCTCCCCAAGGCATAATAGGTAACTTTATCACTTCCCCCCGAAACACTCATCGAATGTTTCTGATTCCAGGGTGTTTGCCAAATATAATCGTTTACATTATAATTTTTGTCTTTAAAATAATCGAACTCTTTATCTCCATTGGGAATGGCAAGTCCCTGAAATTCGGCAACCCTGTTTTGGTAAATCAGTTCTTCAGTGGCTGTAAAGCGATCGGACATCAGCTCCTGAGTTGTTTGCATAAATGTGTACGACCCTTGATAATTAAACATTGGTTTTTGCTTGGTACCGCTTCGGGTAGTAACTAATACAACCCCGTTTCCGGCCTGAGAACCATAAATTGAGGCGGTAGCTGCATCTTTAAGAAAACTAAGTTGATCGATCTCGTTTACTTCCAGTGCATCGAAAGCATCTTTGTCTCTAACTATTCCGTCAATAACATAAAGTGGTTCACCAAAACCTCCGCGAATTCGAATATCTGAAGACGCACCCATCAATCCTGAATTTCCAGTGATGTTAACACCAGGAGCACGCCCTGCTAATGCATTAGATACATTTGTTGTCGAAATCTTACTCACCTCATCCATTTTTACGGCAGTAATGGCTCCAGTCAGATTTACTTTTTTCTGTACTCCATACCCAATAGCTACAACTTCGTCTATCCCAACGGTTTCCTCTTCCAATACAATATTTATTTGTTCCAGGGTTCCGGCATCAACCTCTTTCGTTTTCATCCCAACAAAAGAAAACTGTAAAATCGTATTTTTAGCTACAACCGCTAAAGCATATTGTCCATCTGAATTTGTTACTGTGCCATGTGTTGTTCCCTTTATTAATACCGTAACACCAGGCAATGGTTGTCCGCTTTGATCGGTAACTGTTCCTGAAACTTTCTTCTGTTGATCTTTTACCTCCAACTCTTTTGGATAAAGCATAATATGTCTATCCTGAGCGACATAAGTAACATCAACTCCTTTAAAAATTACATCTAATATTTCATCAATACTCTTTTTGTTCAAATCGATTGAAATTATTCTGTCCATATCAATCAATTCAGAACTGTAAGCAAAACGAAATTCCGATTGTTTTTCAATCTCATCAAGTACTTCCACAACCTTTTTGTTACGCATTTCAAGCGTTAGTTTCGTCGACTGGCTATAGACACTTGCAGAGACATGCATCAGTCCAATCATCAGGAATAGAACGGTTAGTTTCATAATTCGTAAACATTTACTCCAAACAGGAGGTAATCCCCTCCCGGTACTTCGGATTTTTTTCATAATTTTACAATGATTTAGTTAATAAATTTATTTATCATTTACCGATGATAAGTATAGGCCGGAAGTGTTACCGCACTTTCGGCTTTATTTTACAGCTTATTCATCGACAGCTCTCTTTCTTTTTTTTTCTAATTTAAATTCAATTATCTCTCCATTTTGTTCCGCTTTAATTGGAGCAATTTTCTCCATTAAGCCGATTGTTTGATCCAACGATTCGTTTTTAATGGTAAAGGTGAAATGATAATTCTTTATGGCCTCGTCGAATTTAAACTTCTGATTGTAACGGGTTTCCAGACGCTTAACCAACTCTTCCAACGTTTGGTCGTAAATATTAATCATTCCGTCTTTCCACGAAGTAAACTTTGAAGTATTCACCTGGCTTACATCCAATTCCCGGGAGTCTTTATTAAAACTTGCTTTTTCACCGGGTTTAAGCTGATACTGAAAGGTTTCTGATTTTGAGCTTAAAAGTTCAACTTTACCTGATTCGAGTACCACACTTATATTTTTAGATTCCGGATATGCTGCAACATTAAATTTTGTTCCCAGTACTTTAACTTCTAATTCGCCGGCATTTACAACCAAAGGAATGTCTTTGTTTTTGGTTACGCTGAAATAGGCTTCCCCGGTTAATTTAATATTTCGGTTATTGGCAGCAAAAAAATTGTTGTATGAGATTTCGGAACCAGAATTTAGCCAGACTGTAGAACCATCGGGTAATTCAACTTTTGAAATATGTCCGTTATCGGCTATCACATTGGTATAAAATTCAGCTGTATTTCGAAATTGGTTCGGAACAAAATAAACTGCACTTCCTACACTAAGAATAAAAAAGAAGATGGCGGCAATCCTGAAAAACTGATTCATTTTTCGGGAACTCTGCCATCCTGTGTAACTTTTCTGTAACAATTGGTCTTGAATTGTACTCCAGGTCTTCTCGCTATCTGCAGGAAGTTGCTCCTTATCAAGACCATTTTTCCACTCTAACTTTAAACTATTAAAAACTAAACGATTTTCTTTCTGACGGAGCCATAGCAACATTTTTGCCTGTTCTGCTTTTGATGCTGTACCGTCTAAATATTTTGTAATACTATTCTTCATGTTGTCTTTCTAACAGGAGTACAATTAAAAAATAAAAACCCTACCTACACTTCGTGAAAAAGTTTAAAGATAGGAAAGTCGCGAATAAAGTTACATGACAGAAAGATTCCTCGGTCGTTGCTCTCCTTCGGAATGACAAATTTTGTTTTGAAATGGAATGTGGATTTGGGCGGCTGTGTCGCTCATAAATACCATTCTCCTCTTCATATTGAAAATCGTCATTGCGAGATCTTACCCAAAAATATTTGGGCATAATGAGGCAATGACAGAACTCTGAAGCTGTCATTTCGAACCTGAGAAACGAAGGTGATAAATCTGTTTGAGTTTAAGATTTCTCCTCATTCTTCGTCGAAATAACATTTAATGACAATCTCTGTACTTTATTCATATTGAATACTTTAATAAAATCTGTCATTGGCAAACCAACGTCAGGAAGCGAAGCAATCGATTGTTCTCAAAACAAGACACTTTAAATACAACATGTTACACAGATGTTGTCATTTCGAAGGAAGTATGACTGAGAAATCTCGTTTAAAAATAGATTTCACCTCCTTTGTCGTCGAAATGACAAGTGAGCCCAAACTCTGCTAATCCATTAATAATGTTATAAGAATAATTAATGCCGGATATTGCTGAATCAACTTTTCGCGAATTTGCTGTTTGGCTTTTGAGATGTGTTTTTCAACCATTTTTATACTAATACCCAACTCTTCGGCAACCTCTTTTTGCTTTTTCCCTTCAATCTTGCAAAGTGTAAATACGGTTTTCATCTTATCAGGAAGTTCTATCACAGCTTTCTTAAAAGATTCGATCAACTGTTCTTCCAAACTTTTTGCCTCTTTTTCGGTAAAGTCCAGTTGATACAAAAACTGAAGTTCTTCTACTTTCAGGTTCTCAATATCTACCTTATCGTCCTCAAGTTTTTGTTTTTTAAGAAAGTTCAGGCATTTGTTACGTAGAATTACAAACACGTAACTTTCGATGGTCTTGTCTGTTTTTACGGAATCTTTATTATCCCAAAGTGAAATAAATGTTTCCTGAATAATGTCTTCAACCTGGTTATTGTCGGATATAAAAAGTTTGCAATACCCTTTTAAGCGTGGGTATAACAAACGAAACACTTCTTTAAAAGCATCGGGGTTTCCTTTTTTTAGTTCTATTTTGGTTTGAATATCGAACACAGCTTTCAAAAGTAGGTGAAAATTCGAATTAATCAAATGAAAAAAAGGCCCCACATTTCTGCAGAGCCTCTCCATATTTTTCCGAACAGCTTACCAGTCTAATTCAACCATTTCTCCCTTTTTCAGGTTGAGCGTCTTTTCTTTTCCCAGGCAAAGCAATGTGGTTTTTCCACCATTTTTAGCCAGCACTTTTACTTTCGTAAGTTCTCCATTTTTCCAATCCATTGAAACTTCGAAACTGCCACGTGCTTTTAATCCTTTTACACTACCTTGCTTCCATGCGGAAGGCAACGCCGGGAGTAATTCAATAATGCCGGTATGAGATTGTAATAACAGTTCAGCCATTCCGGCACATCCACCCATATTTCCATCCAGCTGAAAAGGTGGATGAGCACACAGCAGATTCGAATAGCTTCCTCCGCCATCCGTCATATTTGTTCCCTGGCTTCCTGTTGGGCGCAATAATCTGCGGAACAATTTGTAAGCCCGGTCGCCGTCTTTTAAACGTGCCCAAAAGTTTACTTTCCAGGCCAGCGACCAACCTGTACCGTCATCGCCACGTGCATTTAAACTCACTTTTACCGCTTCCGCCAATTCGGGGGTAGTTTCAGTAGTAATTTGTTTTCCAGGGTGTAAAGCATACAAGTGTGAAACATGCCGATGATGATTTTCCGGATCGTCAACATCTTCTTTCCACTCTTGCAACTGTCCCCATTTCCCAATTGTTGGCGGAAAAATTTTATCCCTTACACTTATCGCTTCATTTTTAAAAGTTTCGTCAATGCCAAGCGCTTCGCAAGCCAGAACACAATTGTTTAACACATCCCATGCAATTTGATGATCCATGGAAGCGCCACGTGAAATTCCTCCGTGTTCGGGCGAGTAGGATGGCGATGATACCAGATAACCATTTTCGTCTTCACTCAAATAATCAATCCAGAACAATGCCGCCTCTTTCATTAACGGATAAGCAGTTTCTTTCAAGTATTCTTTGTCGCGGGTAAAATCGAAATGCTCCCATGCATGCTGGCACAACCATGCTGCGCCACCCGGGAAAAATCCCCACGGAAATCCCCAACCCGGTGCGGCATATCCAAAAGGATTATTCATGGTATTTACAATCCAGCCCCGTGCATTAAAAAACTCTTTTGCAGAAACTTTCCCCGGTTCAACCAGGCTTTCCATATAAGAGAACAAAGGCAAATGACATTCGCCTAAATTGGTTACTTCTGCCGGCCAGTATAACATTTGCTGGTTAATGTTCATATGATAATCGCAGGCCCATGGAGGATTGATACTGTTGTTCCATTTTCCCTGTAAATTCAGAGGCATGGTTCCGGGACGCGATGCTGAGATCATTAAGTAACGGCTGTACTGAAAATAGATTTCCTCCAATCCAGGATCGGAAATACCGCCGGCAAATTCCTGTAAGCGAACATCAGTCGGGATTGAGTTGCGTGTATTTTCACCCAGGTTGATTTCCACTCGATTGTACAAATTTTGGTAATCACTGATGTGCTCTTTTCGCACCTTTTCATACGATTTCCCTTTCAGGTCATTCAATGCTTTTGCGTTATCCGCTATAAAATCGTTCCCATGGTAATTTGGATATTGAAGCGTATAATCCGTAGCAGCCACATGATAAACATTCATGTATTTTGCTTCGGAAATAGTTAGTTTACCATCTTCAAAATCCACTCTCCCATCCGATTCAAATTTCAAACGAGTTTCGTATTGCATACCATTGTCGGCCACATGCCCCTGGTAGGTATAAATATTATCGGAAAACGATTCGCCGGTTTTTATATGAGGCGAAACATATTCGATTGTATAAGCGGTTTTGGCACTACTTTCGAATCGATACACCATCGCTTTTGCCGGATAACTTCCAAAATAAGTGCGTTCGTATTTCTCACCTGCAATTTCGTACGAAACCCTTCCTTCACCTGCAGATAGATTCAATTCGCGCCGGTAATTTTCGGGTGTACCGGCGTTGCCCACTTTAATAAACAAATCGCCCATTGTTTGCTGGCCGCCATAATCGCCAAACGAACAATTTCCACCTTCCCGGTTAATCACTCCTGTTAGCTCTGCACTGGCCAGCTTGTGCGCTTCCTGAATTTTCCCGGCATCCAAAAGCTGTCGAATTTCAGCTAAGTATTTCCATGCACCTTCGCGGATTCCATAGTTATATTCTTCACCAAACCCCGGACCACCGCTCCACAATGTACCTTCGGTGAACTGGATTTGCTCTTTTTCCACTCCACCAAAAAACATGGCGCCCATGTACCCGTTCCCAACAGGCAGAGCTTCGGTCATCCAATCGGTTGCAGGCTTTTCGTACCACAACTTTAAGCCCGGTTCGTCCGGTTGCTGCACGGCACAACTGCCAAAAAGAAAGGCAACCACCACAACATACAATAAATAAGTGTTCTTCTTCATCATTTTTTATCTGTTATTTTATTTCAATCTCTTATTTTCAAAGGAATAGATGTGCTCCTACTTCTTTGGTTGTGGCCCCATTTCCAGCTCAAGCGTTCCACCTGCCACAATTTCCTGGTGTGTAATATAAAAACGATCCAAAGGCTTGACATTCAGTCTAACAGACTGGATATAGATATTCTCACTTGAATTATTGTGCGCAATTATGGTAAATTTATCTCCTTTGTAATACTTTTTATCCAGACGTATTTCGGTTTTACTGAAAACCGGACTGGTTATCTGATATTTGTTATCACCCGGACAAATCGGATGAATACCAACTGCACTGAGTACATACCAGGCCGACATTTGCCCCACATCTTCATTACCGCACAAGCCAAACACATCGGTTCCGTAGGCAGCCTTGCAGATATCACGGGTCCATTTTTGTGTTAACCAGGGCATACCAATTTCGTTAAACATAAACGGAACATGGTGAACCGGTTCGTTTGGGTGATTATAAAAATCATTCCACAAAAAATCTTCGGGCGCTTTGTCGAAAAATGCGACCAGTTCCTGTTTAAAATAGTCTTCCCCCATCAACTCAACCAAACCGGGAATATCGTGCGGAACGAACCAGCCCTGTTGATAGGGATTACTTTCAGTACAACCTTGCCCGTGCACTTCTTTTCCTTTCCAATCCAGCCAGGTATCGCTATCTATTTTTGCACGGAACCATTTCACTTCATCGTTCCAGATATTTTTGTAGGCCTTGCTTTTCTCGTAATAAGACTGAGCAATCGATTCTTTTCCCAACGATTCGGCAAACCGTGCCATACACCAATCGGTATATGAATACTCCAAAGTGTGCGAAATGCTGTTTGGGGTAAAACCATCATCCCCATTTCCAAACTCATCCACACTGTTTTTGCTGAACAAATATGCTTTATCCACATCATAATTACGGATACCTTTTTCGTAGGCATCCACAATTACTGAAACCGCTGGGTTACCCAACATACAGCCGGAATAAGCATTCACGATCTCCCAACGTGGAAAATATTTTTTGCCGCTAAGATCTGCCATTTGAATCAGTGAATTTATCTCATCGTTCACCATTTGAGGATTAATAATGGTTTGCAACGGAAACTGGCTGCGAAATACATCCCACCCGCTAAAAATAGTACGATAGGTAAAGCCGCTGGCCTGGTGAATGTTTTTATCTGCTCCCACATAATTTCCGTTTACATCGGAAAAATTCCGTGGATCGATCATGGTATGATACAAGGCCGTATAAAAAATTGTTTTCTCATCTTCGGTTCCTCCCTCTATCGAAATTCCATCCAAGGCGTTTGCCCATAGTTGGCGATTTTGCTGAGCCACTTTATCAAAATCCCAGCCGGCAATATCGTGTTCCAGATTTTCTTTTGCGCCTTCGATGTTAACAAAAGAAATTCCGCTTTTCATGATTACCTCTTCCTGGTCTTCGGTTTCAAATTCGGTAAAAAATCCCAAATGTTTTCCTTTGGCTTCTTTTTCTCCGAAAACCACATTTGCATTGGCCACAATTTGCTGATACTGCTCGCTGGTAACACTCTGTCGTTTGCGGCTCAAACTATCAGGAATATCGGCACTCCAAACTCCGTACTTATTAAGCGGTTTACTGAACTGACACCAGAAATAAACGGTATAGTCGGCTTTTCCGGCGCCATTGCCCCAGCCACCGCCTTCAGGAGAACACTTCATCCAACCGGCAATGGTATTCTCATCCACCACTTTTACATATTGCTCCACTGAAGTACCGCCCACGCGGCGCGAAAGGTCGATCTGTATTCTCGACTCAGTATTTTCAGGATAAGTAAACCTGATAATGCCCGAACGTGGCGCCGCAGTCAATTCTGCTTTTATATTATAATCATCCAGCATTACCGAATAATATCCTGCCTTTGCAATTTCGGTATCGTTCGAAAAACGCGAACGGTATCCTTCTTCAGGAAACTCGTCGCGGCCCTTTGCAGTTTTCAGCTCACCGGTTGTGGGCATGGCAAGAAAATTACCCAAATCACCATACCAGCCAATTCCGCTCATGTGCGTAAAACTGAAGCCCTCGATGGTTTTATGGCTCCACGAATAACCCGGGCCGTTATCGCCCCCGGTGCGTGTATCGGGGCTCAGCTGTACCAGCCCGAACGGAGTGGCTGTCCCCGGAAAGGTTTTACCAAATCCATGGTACTTTCCGTCTCCCTGTAACAAATTTGTTTCATCAGCATAAGTTACAGCCCCGATCATGGGATTGATATAATCAACCGGTTGTTTTGATCGATTAACAGAACAGGAAGCCAATACTCCCAGTATTAAAATTGCTGAAACCTTATTTGAAATAATTTTAATCTTCATATTATTCTTTTAATAATCTAATTGGTTGGTCATTTTCAATGGCTTTTTCGCACCCAATATTTTATTCGATTGCGAACCTAAGCAGACTACCTACCTCACGGGACGGATACGAAATCCGTGAAGCACTGTCCATGGATCTCCCTTTGCATTAAAACCACTGGGCAAAAACAAATAGGCAGGTACTCCATCCACCTTAATAACTTTCGGGCGCTCAAACTTATTATTAGCATATACTGCTTTACCTTTACTAAAATCCTGCTCGGGAAACATAACAGGACGGGTTTCCCAGGCAACAGATGTTGGAGTCATTTTTACTTCTCCGTTTTTTTCGAAATGAGGCAGGTTCATTTCGCAATAAATACCTCCATTTTCAGCATACATTCCAAAATTATCGCACATTGTTGCCACTATATTACCATCTTCTGCGACGAACGCACAAAGGTCTTCCACCTTTTTTCCGGGAGGAGGAGTAAAAACAGGCACCGTTTGTTCCACATAGGGGCCCTCCAATCTTTCCGCAACTGCTACACCTAAGGAAGTATTGTCTTTACGTTTGCCATTAATTTCGCATATTCTGGGATTATACATAAAGAACAGGTAATATTTATCGTTGTATTTAACCAGTGACGGATTATCTGTACCGCGTAAACTATTATACGATGGAACTCCTTCAACCGGCGATTTCTGCATTATTATACCACAATCCTTCCAGGGCCCCTCCGGTTTTTCAGCAACTTTCAACCCGATTTTTCCTTCAGCTCCGGTTTTTATTCCCGGATAGGAAATATAAGTCAGTACATATTTCCCGTCGATTCGTTTTACTTCCGGATTATGGGCAGTGTAACGGTTCCATACTCCTTCTTCATCTCCTCCCGGTCTTGAGGGAACAATTGTCTTTATAAAAGAATAAGGCCCTTCCGGGTTATCGGCAACAAAATAATTCACCTCTGACTCCACATTCCAGGCGCCAAATCCAAATTCAGTTGACCACTGGCAGGCATACATATGAAACTTACCATCATCACCCTGAACAACCGAAGTACCCCAGGTATAATAATTGGGCCTGTCCAATACCACCCCAAGATACTCCAAACGATCGATGAATGTTCTTGATATTTCTGAGGGAATGTCGCTATCTGTTGCAAAAATTACTTCAGTGGTTTGCGCAGTAACAACACGCTTTTGGCCACAGGCCCCTAACATAAAAATTGCAAACAGTAAAAAAACGATAATCAAAACTTCTTTTTTCATAATCAGAATCTCAAATTATTAAATCCCCCATTCCTTATTGGGCTCAGGTCCCAACCATATTTCCAGAACTCCTCCTTTGGCAAAATCGGCATGATAAAACCAAAATTTATTCAGCTCTTTTCCGTTTAAGCTGGCTTTTTGGATATAGCAATTTTCCTTTGAGTTATTATGCGTTTTTACAACAAAACCTTTCCCGCTGTAATAATCTGAATCCTGTTTAATTGTAATCTCGTCGAATACCGGGCTGGTTATTTCGTAAACCGGCTCCACCGAACAGTTTCCTTTTAAACTAAAAATCCCTAACGACATCAGGGCGCTTACTCCTCCCATTTGTCCCTGGTCCTCATCGTGCCCGCCATAACCTCTGTCGGGAGTTGTGGCACCGTAGGCCTGTTCGTTCACTCTTCGCACCCAGTATTGCGAAAGCCAGGGTTTGCCGGCATAGTTAAAAACATGTGCATTCGAACATCCGGGTTGATTGGCATAACTAACATGTCCTCCGCTGTACCCAAACACAAAATCGTCGGGGGCAGCCTGTTCAAACGCGTGATTCAGTTTATTGCAGAGTTGGTCATTTCCACCCATAAGTTGTGCCAGTCCGGAAATATCATGCGACACCGACCACGTACCCTGCCATGCGTTGGCTTCGATCCATCCGTGCCCTTTTAAAGGGTCATCGTGCAACCACTTGCCGTTTTTATCTTTTGGAAAAATTAGCTGCTGATCCGGACGATACAATTTTGTCCAGCCTTCCGAACGATTCCCGTAATATCTGGCCTCTTTTTTCTTGCCACTTTTAAGTGCCATTTGTCCCAGCGACCAATCCTGAAAAGCAGCTTCAAGCGTAATTCCTGCATTCCCGGGATAATATCCGTTATCGATGTAAAACTGAAGTTCGTTTTCGGGTCCCATCATTCCTCCGGGTTTATGGTTTTGCACCATGGCATTGTAGGCTTTTTCGACGGGTATTTTGGTCAGCATATCTTTTTGATAGGCACTTACAATCAGGTTGGTAGCCGGACATCCGGTCATAATGTAGGAATAACCACCTGCGTTTGGACCGCGTGGCAACAACCCGCCGTTTTCGGCATATTGCACCAAACAGGCGGCAAAATCATCCAATACTTCGGGCCAGGCCAACCCCCACAATACATTTAAATTCCACTGGGTGAGCCAAAAAGCATCCGAATTATACATATGAAACATCGGCTTACCAGCCTTGTCTTTAGGAAGCGTTCGTACTTTTCGTTGCGCATTAATTGTATGGCTGCCTTTTCGTTCGCCCTGCGTATAATCGGGATAGTCTCCTGAAACATCATCCAGTTTATGCCGCCCCAGCAATACATGCCACAAATCGGTGTAAAACTTGATCTGTTGTTCGTTGGTTCCTCCTTTTACATCGATGCGCCCCAACCATTCGTTCCATTCTTGCTGCGATGCAGTCCGAACGGCATCAAAGTTCCAATGGTCACATTCAGTATTCATGTTGTTCCGGGCATTCTCAATGCTGGTGTACGAAATCGCTACTTTTACCTGAATTTCGTCACCGGCATTTACGTTGTAAACGGCATTCACACCGGCAGTTGGAGCATCATGATAGCTCATACCATTATTCCGTGGAGTACTTCCTTTCGGCCCTTCCAAACCGGAAATATTTTCACTTACATCCTTATCATTCCAGCTGTTCAATTGCTTAAAAGGCTTTTCAAAACGTACTACAAAAAACAGTTCCACATTATCAGGCCCGCCCCACAAGCGCCCTGTTGTATTTACCGATCCCTGCAATTCGGTATCACTTACCTTTGTAAGCTTTGCATCGGTCATGGTAGAAGTGGAAACATATCCGCCAAGGTTAAGCAGAATATTTGTTACAGCATCGCGGGTATAGCGGAAGCGGTAAAAACTAACCCTGTCGGTACTGGTTTGTTCTACCCATGTATTATAATCGTCGAGGTACAGGCGGTGATATCCGGGTTGAACAATTTCTCCATCATGCGAAAATGCAGACTTCCATCCATCTTCGCCAAGTGTAGGATCGATTTTTCCGGTAGTAGGCATCAGTGTAACACCAGAAAGCATCCAGCCATGAACCTGTGGGAATCCAAGTATTTCGCGCGAGTTATAATTGTAGCCGCCACCGTACTGGTTCTTGTTACGGGTCATAGGAGCTGCACCTATCATACCAAAAGGCTGACTTCCGGTTACAAAAAAGAAATAACGTCCACGCGCCGATTCAATATAAGGATCTACCCGGGATACGAAATCAGGATAATCTTCAGGCGACGGGTAAACCTCAATCTCCGACAATCCCAGGTTCAAACCATCTCCGTCGGTAACTTCAAAACGCATCCACTCTACCTTTCTTGATGGAAACTCGACCACTTTCGGACTTCCATCATTTGGGATAGCAGAAACAAACACGCTGGTACCATCGCTGAAATGCAAAGTTCCACCGGCGGTATGACTTTTCAAATCAGGCCGATCATAAACGATCACCTTGTTAATAGTTTGTGGGGTATTCCAATCCAGCTGAATCCAGGGATAATCTATCAACCCCCAAAAGGTCATCGAACTTTTTGAAGCCCACTCTCCTTTATCCAAGACCCGGATTTTTCCATCCGTAACATTGGTTGCTGCATAAACGGAATTAAGTTGCGAGCTGACTCTCACCCGGGCTTTGGAAGCTATATTTTCCGGACCTGCCAGCAGACTTAATTGGGAGATCAAAAAAACTCCCAGTAAAAAAAAATTAAGTTTTAGTTTCATTCTACTATTTTTCTGAATATTTCTTCTCTCACAAACGCAATGTATATATCTGGCACCCCTGTAACCGTTCAGACATAAGGCAAGCCAGATATACATCAATTATTATTTATCGATTGGTTCAATAAAAAAGCTAAATTCATAATCTCCGTAAGGAATAAGATATTCCGGACGCGGAATTGCCCCCCAGGTATTTACACACCCCAATCCCATTTGCTTCAGATCGACTGAAAGTACAGTTGCATCCACTTCATCCAGTTCTCCTGAATGACTTTGTGATTTTTGCGGAGAATCATCCAACATTTCGGTTGTATAGTGTAATGCCGAAGCACTAAACGGAAGCGATGCACAGATTTTTATTCCCTTGCCGCTTGCTTCAGTTAACTTCCACCAACGAATATCCGTTTTGGTTCCGGTTTCCTGCGGACGAATGTACGGGAAGAACTGCTCCGAAACACTTTGCCTGTATAGCCCTACAAATTCACTCTCTTTCCGGTCAGCGTAATTTTCCACCGGGCCACGACCATAATACTCAATGTTGCTGAACGCTTTTTTAAAGGTAGCCTGAATACCAAAGCGGGGAAGCATAGGCATTTTATCATCCTCTGAAGCCATCGTAACCAGTTTCTCCGTCACAATCATTTTCCCGTCACTGTTGATCGTATAAGTCATTTCAAGTTCTGCTTCCAGTTCTGGTAACGCATATTTAGCAACTACCTCTGCCCCGTTCTTCACTGTATTTGCATTCAGCTCTTCCAGCTTAATTTCCGGATTGTGCCATTTGGCAAGACGCCGTTGCAGACTGGCCCCAAAATCATTATCGGTGCACGCGCGCCAGAAGTTGGGAGTTATTTCAGTTCCTTCTTTTAAATACTGAACATTTTTATAAGAATAGGCAGTAATCAAACCTGTTTTTTTATCAAATGTAATTTTCGTTCTTCCTGCCGTTACATCAATCAAATAGCGTGTTTCATCAACAGTAACATTCTCAGCCGGCTGATCAAATACCGGTTCCGGGAAATTGTAACTGCTAACCTGAAGTTGCTGACGGGCAATAACGTAACCTGCCGGAACCAGTCCGTCTTTCGATTTTGTTTTGTAATACACTTCCAGGAATCTCTCTTTTGTTGAAGGTGTTAACTGATATCCCAATTGTATATCGACTGTTTTTTGTGGAAGAACTTTGAGGTTTGAAACCACTCCCTGCTCAATTGTCTCCCCTTCTTCAACCAAGTGCCAGGTTAGCTGTACATTATCGAGACTAACGAAAAAGTTTTCGTTGAACACACGAATTTTACCATTATTCAGGTCAACCGGCGTGGTCCAGATGGATTGCTGCTGGTAATTCACTTCATACAAGTGGGGATTTGGCTCACGATCGGGACTGACCAGCCCATTATTGTTGAAGTTATTATCGGAAGGCAAACCCATGCCAAAATCGCCGCCGTAAGCATAAATCATTTTACCATTGCGGTAATCGCGGATGCCCTGGTCCACAAAATCCCAGATAAAACCACCCTGCAGGTTATCGTATTTGCGATAGAGGTCCCAGTATTCTTTAAAACCACCCATTGAATTTCCCATGGCATGAGCATATTCACACTGTATTAACGGCTTTGTTTTGCTTTTGTCCTTTCCATACCTTTCCAACCATTCGTATCCTACATAAAATGGCACAAATATGTCCGTATGGTCTTTTTCTCCCGGACGCTCGTATTGTACCGGCCGTGTTGAGTCCAGGTTTTTCATTGCCTTGTAAGCTGCTACAAAATTCATCCCGTCGCCCGATTCATTTCCCATCGACCAGAAAATAACCGAAGGAAGGTTTTTATCGCGCTTTACAAGGCGGGTTGTGCGTTGCAGGTGGGTTTCCATCCAATCTTTCATATCGGCAATTTTTTCGTATCCGTGCGCTTCAATATTAGCTTCATCCACCACATAAAGTCCATACTTATCACACAACTCTAAAAAGTATGGATCATCCGGATAATGGCAGGTACGCACGGCGTTGATGTTGTTCATTTTCATAATTTTCACATCCTGCTCCATGCGTTCTTGTGAAACTACGTAACCACCATCCGGATCCAACTCGTGACGGTTTACTCCTTTTATCAGAACCGGTTGACCGTTTACCAATATTTGGGCATTCTCGATTTTAATATTACGAAAACCAACCCGCTGCGAAATCACTTCAATTACATCGCCCGACTTATCTTTAAATGTAACCAACAACTCGTAAAGATTGGGAGCTTCAGCACTCCACGCTGCTACATTTTTTATATGGGCCGAAGCATTCATTTCATTGGTTCCGGAAGCAACCATTTCCTTTTTCCAAACCGGCTTACCTGCTTTATCCTTTAGTTCAAGTTCAATTTTTGCACCTTTTAATTCATCTGCATCTTTTTCATCAAACTGAAGGAGAATATCGAGCAAACCATTCCTGTAACTCTTGTCTAAATCAGCAACAACAGTTATGTCCTTTATATGCAGCAGATTCCGGGCATACAGAAAAACATCCCGCGACACACCGGCAAAGCGCCAGTAATCCTGTGCTTCAACATATGTGCCATCGCACCAGCGAAACACCTGGAAAGCGATCAGGTTTTCACCCTTTTTCAGGTAGGAAGTAATATTAAACTCAGCCTGAAGTTTACTGTCTTCGCTATATCCTACAAATTCGCCGTTTACCCACAAATAAACGTTTGAAGAAACTGCTCCAAAATGCATATAAACATCTTTCCCATCCCAATCTGCTGGAATGTTTACCATTTTTCGGTACGATCCTACATGGTTTTCTTTTTCAGGAATTTTAGGAGGTTCGGGTTTCATAAGATAGTCGAACACATAGCGCGAGTTTACATACACGGGCTCTCCGTAACCAAACATTTCCCAGGTACCGGGCACTTCCATCTTTCCCCAAAGCGAATCGTCGTAATCTTTCGAAAAGAAACCGGCCGGCCTTTGATCGGCATTCCTCACCCAGCTAAAATTCCACAACCCATTTAATGAGATAAACTGAGCCGAGTTCTCCCGAACATTCTCAGTCGCCAATACTTGATTTTCGTAGGCAAAAAATGAGGCACGCATTTCTTCCCGGTTAATAGAATTAACAGCCGGATCATGCCATTCGGTATAGCTTTGTCCGAAGGCAGAAAAGCCGGTAACAATTAATACCTGACTAATAAATTTCCTGAACATATTTATTTAATTTTTAATGACTGATTTTTCTTTATTGAAGCAATTATTTTCACGTCAGTTGGTTGTTAAAGATATTTAATACATCGAATTTTCAAAAGAATGGTCAGAGTTGATACTTTAAAACTTCCTTTGCTTTAAGAACCTGCTTTAACGCACCATCTTCTTTTATCTTCTCTGCATTAAATCCATTCAGAACATCTTCAATTTTTTCCAGATGTTCACGCGCCTTTTCATCGTCACACTTTTGCAATTTCTGAGTAAGAATCTTAAGCTTTTCATAATCCTGAATGCCTTCGCGTACTTTTTCGAAACGAATGGATGATTTTGCACCAGGGTAAACAAAAAAGGTGTCGCCTCCGGGCCAGGTACGAAAACGACTATCCTGCACAGGATCTTCTACCCATGAATTGTACGCCCATCGTAACATACCATCCAGCTTTTTAGCATAGGAGAACCAACCTTGCCACACGCCTTCTGCCGGAGGTGAAAAAGTGAAATTATTGGGACGATCTTCACTGCAGCATACATAAAAAGTTGTTTTTTGCCCTTTTTCTCTTCGTTCTTCAATGTTGTTTTCAGATGGGACATGACGCAACGCAACACACAAATCATAAATCTGTTCGGAAAGACCTGCGCTATAATTGGCAGCCGACGCAACCTTTAATTTTGAATGTTGAGCAATGAGTTTTAATGCACCATCCATTTCTTCCTGCGGGCGTTCGTCCATGGCAATTGCAGTAATCTCCAGCCAGCCTTTTTCGTTCAGGTGAGTAGTAAAATCCTCTAAAAAAGGAGCCCAGTACCAGGCATATTTCTCAGTTGCAGGCTTGGCGGTAAAAGAAGTATCACGCACCAGCTTTTCATCGAAATAGTAAAATTTATTTCCCCATGGAACCATGGTATAACAGTTAATTTGCTCCTTAATTCCCAAGTCCATCATAAACGAAATCCATTTATCAAAAATTGAATAATCGAATTCCCAGGTTCCATCGGCTTTTAAGGTATGCTTTACCATAGACTCAAAATGGTCGTAGGTTTGCCCGCCCCACGGTTTGTGGATGATAGAGGCAGTGATACATTTTTGTCCGGCATTGGCAAGCATTTTATACAAGGGTTTCATGTATTCGAAATGTTTATCCGACCACAACTCTACATTGTGCATGCGGGCTACTGCATATGGATTTTGCCACAAATCGAGATGATACTGCCAGTTTGCAGGGTCGGGCAAATGCATATCGAGTACATTAACCGAAAGGCTCAAATCTTTTACCTTTTTACCCTGGGCCATAACACTAACTTTACCTGTATAACTTCCGGCAGGAACATCAGCAGGAATGTCGATATTAAACCATACTCCGCGCGTAGATTTTTCACGCATGTAAAGTGCCGGAGCCTCTTCCAGACAATCAGCAACCAGATGTGCAGTTTCCTGTTTTTTTGTTTTGTACCCACAACCGCCTAAAAACTCATCGGTGATTACATTTCGTACAAAAAATGGTTTAATTGCTTCAGCTTTTATTACATCTTTGCCCGATTTCAAATCAGAAACCTGCACAGATAGTGCCGGCACCGAATCATTTGACCATGCAACCAGCTGAGCGTAAACCCGCTCGTTTTTCCAACCGGTACACACGATATTTTCCTTGTTCCCGGTAACAGGAATATACTCCCGATGGTACCGTTCGTTACTACTTCCCCAGGCCACCTGAACTCCTCCGTTAAGTTTTTCCCACTGCTGAACGGGAGAAACAAACTGTGGTGCTTCCGGTTCGTCAAAAGTAATTACATCCTGACTACTGTTTTGCCGGCAGCTAAGCAGAACAGTAACAATGGCAATGATTGTTCCTAATCGAATAAATAATTTCATCCTATATAATTGTTTGTTTTATTGATTTTAATACCTGCTTATTTGGCAGCATGGAATTCGCATGAATTTAATCGTCATCGGTTGGTGTGACTGTGTGCTCATGCTCATTTCATATTATTTATTTTTCAAAATATAATTTTATTCATTCATTTCAGGAATAGTAAATGCCGCCACTTTTGACAACACCGGACAAGCCAAGGCGTTTTTGATGTTCACTTTTACCGCGTTTGTAGTAGTTGAATCAAAACGAACAATCTTTTTGTAACCAATAGTTGAACCGTCAGCAACTTCTTTCCATTGGTTATTCTCCCAAACTTCAACCGTAAAATCAGTGATTCGCTGTCCCAGTTGAATATACTCCTGAAGTACGATGCAATTTATCTCAGTGTTCCTGTCCAACTTAAATTCGATGCTGGCACTTTTCTGCTCATCGCCGGTGGCCCAGTATGAGTCGACATTATTATCGACAAGATTCTTGGCACTGTATGCTGTTCCGCGAGAATAGCTTGCTTTAACTTTACAGCCCTTGAACAGATTATTGGCAAAAGCCTTGTCGAGATAAGCTTTAAATTCCATTAAACGCACAGAATCTGTTTCGTGAATCTGACCGGTGCGGTCGGGCGGAACATTCAGATTTAACGAGGTACCGTTTCCTACCGAAGCAAAGTAAATATCAAGTAAATGTTCCAGTGTTTTTACTTTATCATCTTCCGAAGCATGGTAAAACCATCCCGGACGAATGGACACATCCGTTTCGGCAGGTATCCAGAATTTGCCGTTTTCCGTACCGTATTCTCCCACCCAGTATTTGGTGGTTCCTGCATAGGCTTTTGATTCGCCATCTCTTGCCTCGGGAGTATAGGTTGCCCAACACGAATCTTTTGCATGACCGTGTTCGTTTCCAATCCAGCGCAGATCGGGGCCGGCATCACTAAAAATATTTGCATTGGGTTGTAATTCGCGAACCGTTTCCCAAACTTTTTCCCACTGATAATAGGATGAACGATCGATTTTTCGTGATTCTTTACTCCCTCCATAGTAACCATCGCCACCGTTAGCACCATCAAACCATATTTCAAAAACATCACCGTAGTTCGTTAGTAACTCTTTCAGCTGATCCTGATAATAGCTAATGTATTTTTCATTCCCGTATTCAGCATGGTTTCTGTCCCAGGGCGAAAGGTAAACCCCGAATTTTATTCCGTGCCGTTTACAGGCATCCGATATTTCGCGAACAACATCGCCTTTGCCATCCTTCCATGGTGAATTTTTCACTGAATGTTCGGTATACTCCGTAGGCCAGAGGCAGAACCCATCGTGATGTTTGGCTGTGATTATGGCCCCTTTAAATCCTGCTTTTGCCAGCGTACCGATTATCTGGTCGGCATTAAAATCGGTTGGATTAAATATCTCTGTACTTTCATCGCCATATCCCCACTCTAAATCAGTAAAGGTATTGGTGGTAAAATGAATAAATGCATAGGTTTCCATCTCATGCCAGGCCATCTGACGCTCTGATGGTATTGCACCATAGGGCTTTGGTGGATCTACATTTTTTTCGCATCCTGTTAAACTCGTCATCACAGCTAGAATAAGTACGAATAGTTTACCGGTTTTTAACATTTGAAATCTATTTTATTAATGGTTTTTATTACTTACTGATCACATTCAAAATTTGTACATCCTTTCTCCTGCTTTCCGGAGTTACTTTTAATGAGACTACTTCTCCCTTCTTCAAGGTTGCTTCAATGGTTGTATTATGGGGTGCATGTAATTTAAAATCCACATCCCAGTCTTTTGGCCAGGCCGGAAAGAGATATATTTTTTGGGAATACGGGTCGGCCTGCATAACCATAGACTGGAAAGTTTTCATTAAAACACCGCCATGATCCTGATCAGGAGTCCAGTCGTAGTTTGGCCCCCAAAATGCCGGGAACCTTGATTCTTTATTGAAATTTTTTGCACGTGCTACAAGATTTGACTTTGCCTGATCGGTTAATCCGAGATAGGCCATAAAAATATCGTCCTGTCTCCAACCAAAGTCGCCCTTGTCCCACCTGTTTTCAAGCGCATTTAAACCCCATTCCAGGTTTGGATTGCCCACACCAAATAACCTGAACGGAAAAACTGAATATAATTCCGCATTCTCGACATTCCTTTTTTGCTCAAATCTTTCAGCGGGCGCCAAAGCCGTACCAAACGATGTTTCATGGGTTGGAATATCAGACAGCTTAGCTTTTACCGAGTTCCAAAACTGTCGGTCCTGCTGTTTTGTTACATTTTCAGGCAAGGCAATTAAACGATTGGTAATACTATATAATCCGGCCAGTTCGGGCATCGGGTTGGTACAGTCCCACCAGGTCTCCAATGCCTGCGACGGATACATAACCATTTTCCCATTTTCATCGGTTTTATAATAGTTGTCGAAGAACCGAATTACTTCGTTTGCCACCGGAATTATTTTTTCGGTAAGGAAAACCTCATCCTGCGAATAATCATAATAATCCTGCATCATAAATACCAGTTCGAGCCCTGAAACCCACTCCCATTTGTGGTAACGGCTATCCTGCAATTTATCCTCCCTTTCATTCCATGGTTTTGGTCCATAATCAACTGCGAATTGTGCCCCCCAGAAATAGATACATTCGGGGAAATAGGCTCCATCAAACCCAAAATATTTCTCGGTACGTTTTTTACAGACTTCAAAGGCCTCTCCGGCATACATTTTAAAGAGCGGTTGCATCAAATCGTAATCACCTGCGGCACACATGCTCAAATACGGAAGGCGTGTATTCTGCCACCAATATCCGGGGCCCCATCTCCTGTAGTCAGGATCGCCGGCCGGTGTTCCTTCTTTTGGTGTTACTGTAAAAATTGAGCCATTAAATTTTATCGGGTGCGCTCCACGGCCTGCCCCGGCATCGATAAAACGCTGAAGTGTATAAGCGCGTGAAACATTAAATGCATCACTGTTTGCATTATTCGGGTTAACATCTGCAGCATTAATCCAACTGCGGTTCCAAAAATTTGCCCACCAAACATGGTGTGCTTCTTTTCTTTTGTCGAAAGAAACTGATTCTGTCTCCGCTTTCAACTGTTCCATCTCTTTTTTCCATTCTTCAGGTTGAGACGGATGTTTGGTTAATACAAAAACAGAAACAGAACCGCTTTTTGCGGGTCGGGTTTCAACCGATGTGGAAGTAACTTCCGATACATTCCGTGCTTTTAACAAAGCTCCAAACGTGCGGTTTAACATCGGATCCGGCATTACAAAATCAGAGACTCCCTGCAATTTATTTGTATAGCTAAAACCCTGCGATGTGTTGTTATGATGGTACCAGACAATCTCCTTATTAGCAGTTGATTCAACAACATCAGGTTGAATAATAACAGGCTCCCTTGTTTTATTCACATTGCTGTGACTTTGCATCAGATCGCTAAAAACTGCATCATTCAACTCATAAGTTTGTGTTCTCCACGGTTCTGTTCGGGCAGTTACTTTTAATGGGATTGAACTCTTATAATCGACATTGACAACCGGGTTATTGGCATCTACCCAGATACTGAATTTTAAATCAGTTTGTTTGCCCTCAAATTCCCCTTCTGAACTAATTTCAACCGTACCTGATTTTAAATCCAGTTCCTGTTTAAATTGCATTCCGGGTGTTACAATCGACGGTTCACATTTTATCCTTACTTTTCCCACTTTAAGCAGTCGTCCGTCTTCGCCCCACGAATCGGTTTTTCCGATAAAAAAACAAATATCCCCGTTGTTTTCTACCCAGATATTTAATCCGACATCTCCATTCCCCAGAGGCATTGAACCATTATGATCGTCACTTGGGGCATCCCAGACAACATTGTACTTGTCTGTCATCTCTGTCGTTGGTATTTCCCCTGTTTGGCATCCTGTCAGAATTGTGATTCCTGCAAGAAGAGCAACAAATAGTTTTTTAGTTTTTAGCATCACAGATTTATTTTATTGTTTCCAAATTATTTATCACGTTAAGAATTTGAATATCCTTTCTCCTGCTTTCCGGAGTTACGGATAAAGAAACCACTACACCGTTTTTCAGTTTTGCTTCAACGGTTGTGTTATGGGGTGCATGTAATTTAAAATCCACATCCCACTCCTTTGGCCAGGCCGGGAAGAGGATGATTTTGTCATCAAAAGTTTGCATCAGCATTTCCTGAAGGCCAATCATACCAGAACCTCCCCAGTTATGATCGGGCACCCAATCGTGGCCGGGTCCCCAAAAGGTTGGGAATCGGCGGGGACTGTCCTGTAATTTACGGGTATTGAAATCGGCTGCCTCCTGAGTCATTCCCATTCGGGCAAAAAAGATTCCGTCCTGGTGCCAGCTTTGTACCATGTTTTTTGGGAAATTACCGTGTTCCCAGGTATTTTTAAAAACAGTCATATCATCCGTTATCAGATTAAACCGATTAAAAGGGAACAGCGGATAGAACTGGGGGCATTCAACGTTTTGATACTTCAGCCACGACTCGGCAGGTTGTATTATTTTATCACCTTCAAAGTCTCCATATGTAAAATCAGGAATCGTATTTAAAAATTCCTTGTAATAAGCCTTTTTCCCGCTGCTTAAATAACGTTCGTCCAGTTTTAGCATTTCATCAATACATGCTTTCAATCCGGCAATCAGGTCTGACGGATTTTTTGCACCACGGTACGATTCGCAGGATGTGGAAGGATAAATTACCAGTTTCCCGTTTTCATCCAGTTCTTTCCCATTACGCATTTCCTGACGTTTTCGATAATGTTCATCAAAAAATACCAGCGCCTGTTCAATAAAAGGCATGTATTGGGAGATATCGGCTCCTGTGAACTTATGATATTCCAGGATCATGTACGCATGTTCCACCTGCGATTCCCAGTGATAGGCAATGGCACCATTTGCCATAACTCCTTTCTCCACCGGTTCATTCCACCCGGTTGCAGCATTTGCCAGCGGATCGCCAAATGGAATTTCTTCGCCGCGAATCCGGTAATTTTTATCGTTTTGCCAGCCCCAACCGTCGCCAAAGGCCATACCTGGTACGCTAGTGTATTCGCAATAAACCGCCCCTTTATGCCCAAAATGTTTTTTTACCCGTGCAGTTGCCCCCGGCAATCCTTTCCGATACAATTCGAACTGGGGCAAAATAGCATCAAAATCGCCTGCCTTTAACATGGGCCAGTATAATAATCGCTGGTTCTGAGCGGTAAAAACCGATCCACCCCACTGGCGCCAATCGGGTTCATGCGCCTTGTTCTTATCTACCAGAACCGGATCGTAAATGAGATTTCCGCCATTGAATTTAGTTGGATATTCGCCAAAAACATTTCCCCCAAGCTGGTAACGAAATAGTTGATAGTTTCGTCCCATTTGCCAAACCGGATTTTCAGTTTCCGGCTTCTCGGGTTGAATAAAAATATAACTGCGATCCCAGAAATTATTCCACCATGAAACCGTTTTCACAAAGGCTTTTTGCGGTTCTTTTTGAGCCACATCTACCGTTTGCAAAAGATTGTGTTTCCACGCATCCAAAGTTTGGGTTTGTTCTATATGTGTTGCAATACAAATAGCATGTTTCTTCCCGGGAGTTTTGCTTTTTAGTTTCCACGATTTATAGCTTGTTCCCTGGTATTCACCATTTGCAACTTCTGTTGTTTCAAATCCATCACCAAACAACATCCCTCCAAATGTCCGGTCCTTCAAGTCATCATTTATTTCTTCGGCATAGTTATCAAGCTCCTGTAGTTCAATATAAACCTCAGGCACCAATTTCTCTTTTGGATTCCGGTGGTAAAATAAAACTCCCTTCTCATTCTGCTCAGTACTATCTTTCGTGCGGATGACTTTCCCCGGATATCCTTCCAGACCGAATGCTCCAAAACGTTCTTTTCCCAAAGCCAACTCTTTGTCACTGGTTCGCCAGTTTTCGTAGGCAACCGACACATCTGTTTTTTGCCTGGTTTCCACGTCAACATGTACCACAGGATTATACACATCTACCCATAATTTTACCTGTGCGGCAGCGTTTTCAGAACTGTTCTTTCCGGCTTCAATTTCAATATAACCATCCTTTAATTTAAGTTCCTGGCGGAACAAACTTTGATTCACAAAAGGATTCGGATTTAGCCTGATCCGAAATCTTCCCATTTTCAAATATTCGCCGTTCTCGTCGAAACTGCCGCTTCGTTGCAGGTACAAAAGAATATCGCCGTTTTCGACCCACACATTGCAGCCAATATCGCCACCAACCAGGGGCATCGATTCACTTGCATCTTTACTTTGCGTGTTCCAGATAATGTTGTATTGATCAATTCTGGATTTCTGTCCAGTTTGATTACACGAAAAAGCAAACAAACAAATAAAAGCTATGTGTATAATTCTGTTATTCATTTTTATTGGTTTTGAATATTAATGATTTTTTTAAAAAAAACTGATTCACTTTTCAAAAATATTAAAAATTAAAATCAGCCAACTGAAAAGAATATGTCTCTCCCGGTTTTGTTTTCTGTTGATTATTTTTCCCTTTATACCGTAAATTCAGCATATTGCCCAAAAGCGATTTTACTTCAACTTGCACCAACTTTCCTTGTTCCCAGCTAATTGTAGTTTCAAATCCGCCTCTTCCTTTAATCCCTGAAATTTTACCGATTGAAAGTTCTGATGGAAGTGCCGGCAAAATATCCTGATAGTAATCTCCGTTTTTATCGCGCAAATGAGATTGTAAGAACATCTCTGTAATACCGGAAGTTGCCCCGAAATTACCGTCTATCTGGAATGGTGGGCAGGCATCGAACATATTCATATACAAGCCACCACCTTCCGGATTATACCTGTCGTAAATTGTTGAGGGAACAATTAAGTTTTTCAATAATAAGAATGCATGATCACCATCAAGCAAACGCGCCCAAAAATTTATTTTCCAGGCACGCGACCAGCCTGCTCCACCATCTCCACGATGTAAAAGGGTGACTTTGCAGGCTTCTACCAATTCCGGAGTTGTTACGGGGTGAATCTCATTTCCTGGGTGTAATCCCCATAAATGAGAAACATGCCGATGTTCATTCTTTGGATCATCCAAATCCTTTAACCATTCTTGTAATTGACCGTACTGACCAATTTGATTAGGAGCTATCTTATCACGTTTCTCTTTTAGTATTTTGACAAAATCTGAATCAACTTCCAAAATTTCTGCTGCTTCTATGGTATTGGCAAAAAGGTTACGAATAATTTGGTGATCCATTGTTGGTGCCATTACTAATCCTCCATTTTCAGGGCTGTTACTCGGACCGCTTATCAGCCACTCAAAATTTTGAGGATCTGGCACCAAATATTCAGAAAAGAATCTGGAAGCCTCCCTAAGAATTGGATAAGCTTTGTTTTTCAGATATTCGACATCCCCTGAAAATTGATAATGCCACCATAAATGCTGACACAACCATGCACCACCCACAACCCAAATTCCATGGTTGGCATGGTTTATTGGAGCTGCACCCCGCCAAATATCTGTATTGTGGTGCGTGACCCAACCATTCAGATTGTAATGTTCTTGTGCTATATTCTTCCCGGCAAACGATAAATCTTCAACCATTTCAATTAAGGGTTCGGATAATTCTGAAAGGTTGGCAATTTCTGCCGGCCAATAATTCATTTCAGTATTGATATTAATTGTGTATTTGCTATCCCATGGCGGGGCCATTTTGTGATTCCATATACCCTGCAGGTTAGCCGGTTGTGTTCCTGGCCTTGAAGAAGAAATCAGCAAATACCGTCCAAACTGATATAACAAGGCCACCATAGCCGGATCTTCATCCTCTTTAAATGACTTTATGCGTTCGTTGGTGGGACGGTTTGAAATATTGGAACTTCCTAACTCGATTTCCACCCTGTTGTATAATTCCTGATAATCCTTAACATGATCTGACTTTAGTTCTTTGAATGTTTTCCCTTCCAGATTTTTTAAATAATTCATGCAACGTTCAGCAGGGTTTCCACTAATATCGTTGTAATTTACAAAACTGGTGGCGGCAACCAATAACAAAGTAACACTTTTTGCATTTTGTATTTGAATGGTATTTCCTTTTTCTGATAACACGCCCCCTTCATTAACCACTTTCAATCTGGCTTCGAAGGTCAATTTACTCTTTGGGTAAGGTTTTCCATCTATTCCAAATTCCTTTGGATAATTGTTTGCATTCCCTTTCAAAATCAACTCATCTCCTAAAACAGAAATTTCATAATTTGAATGGGGTGATTTAAGACCGGCATTAAAATTGACTGCCCCTTTTTTATCCGCCTCAATTCGAACAATAATAGCCTGATCAGGTGAGGAGGCAAAAGCTTCGCGTTTGAATTTCACGCCATCAAATTCATAAGATACAGAAGATACTGCATTGCTCAGATCGAGTTGCCGTTTATAATTTACAGCTTTCCCATGTTCCGGGAAATTCAATAAAATATCTCCAAATGGCTGATAACAAAACTGTCCGAAAGGTTGCGACATAAATTGTTCATTACCTAACTTGTGTGCTTCTTCCTGTTTTCCATCCCAAAGCAATTGACGTAATTCTTTTAAATATTTGTGTGCTCCTTTATTGGCATAATCATGAGGTTGACCTGTCCATAAGGTTTCTTCATTAAACTGGATAATTTCATTTTCACTTCCACCATAAACCATGGCACCTAAACGGCCATTCCCAATTGGCAATGCTTCTTCCCAGATTGTGGCTGGTTTATCATACCAAAGTGTTTGTGACGGATTTATTTGTGCTTTTATTTCAGAAGAATTATTACAGGAAAACAATATTTGTAATAAAATGATGATGTTAAAAAATTTCATATCTGAGTTTTGTATATTTTCATACCGCCAATTATTTAATTGATTATTTTTTCTTCCTGCCGGAGCAGGGAAAAAACGTACCGACAAGAAGAAAGGACAGTTACTATATCTTCAGAGATAGCGAAAATCCCTTCCTTAAAGATTTCGTTTAAAACAAATTAATTCTTTTTAACCCTAATTAACTCCCGGTTCTCCAATATAACTTCCATAACTCATTATTATAAATGAACAAATCAATACTATTAATGCAATAATCAGAGTTAGATAAGTTCGACGGGTTACTCCCCTCCACTCTTTCATGATCATGCCAATGATATAACTGAAAAATATCAACATTGACATGTGTAGTGCCCAACTGATAAACATGAAATTACCCATCTTTACATGCCCCAAACCATAAAAAAAGAATTGGGTATACCACAAAGAACCGGCAAGCGCAGAGAGAGCATAATTTCCAAAGAACTTTTTTGAACCAATACTTTTTAGTTGGTATAAATTTTTGATAGAACCATCTTTTACAGATGCGACAATAAACCAGATTAAGTTAGTAAGCAAACATCCCAAAGACGATACAATAAGCTTGGCATTCCCTTCAAAATGTCCGGCACCATATTGGGCAGCAAGGTCGGAAATGGGCTGCCCCAACTCCAAAGAAATTCCCCAAACCGCTGAAAGAGTACCTGCAATAATGGTTAGGATCAGTCCTTTTTTCATGTTGAAATGCATGCCTGATCTGCCTTCCTTTTTAGCAATAATTTTCTCTTTCATAAAACCTGCACGACCACACAGGGTAACCCCTATAATCGAAATTACCATTCCTGAAAGTACAATTCCACTACCTGTTTTGGCAAATTGCTCAACTACTTTTCCACTAATAATCAATGGAACAACTGTTCCCAAAACTGCTGAAATACCAATTGAAATAGTATAGGTTAAGGAATAGCCTATATTCCGGATTGCATATCCAAAAGAAAGCCCTCCAAAACCATAAGCCGCTCCCAAAACAAAGGCTGCCCAAAATGATGAAGAAGGAGCCTCCGTTAAAACTGTAAAAAGATTTGGGATAGTAAAATAACCAATTACAATAGGCATAATCAGCCAGGCAAAAAGTGCCTGTACAATCCAAAATGTGCCCCAGGACCAATTCTTAACTTTTTCGAAAGGCATGTAACAACTTGCCGCAGAAACTCCTCCTATCGCGTGGAGTCCGGTTCCTATTATTGGATTAGGTGTAATCATTTTTTATTTAGCTTCGAATTTTAAGGTTTCGCCTTTTTGAGTACTAATTTTAACCAACTTTGATTTCAAAATAGTTTTCCCTTTTGAATTTTTCATTGTACAATTTTCCCATGGTAGCACCAACTTTAATGTTGAACCAGCTTCGCTAAAAATTTCAATTTCAGAAACTTTACTATCCTTCAATGAAGCACTAACTAAAAATGCTCCAACAGCTCTTAAGTTATGGAATTCGGCATCTTTATCCAGCGGCCAGTTTGGGAAAAGGCGGATGGTTCCGTTATAACTTTGCATCAGGCATTCGTTAATGACAACCGGCAATGCAAAATTTTCAAACCAAACTCCCATTCTGTCCATAAAGCCATAATTGGTTTGATCGCGATACCTACCGTGTACCTGCATTACCCTGTCGGAAGCTGTCCCGTTTGGCATCAGGCTATAGTTTATCTGGCGTTTAAAACGCTCTAAATCAAGCAGGCCAATTCTGGCTGCCTGAAGGTTGTAAAACACGATATCGTTTCCACCTTCATTCTGCCGGTTAGAAAATGTATTTTTTAACAAATTCATTGTTTCTTGATCGCTGTGCAAACCATAATCTTCCCCAGGGAAAACTGTGGCCAATGCATTTGGCACATTGTAAACAACCTGACTGTGTTCTTCAGGAACTGAAACCAACACCTCTTTATTATCAGGGGTTATTGCAGTAGGATAATCGGGGAAATTATTCAATATATCTTCGATATCGGCCAACAGATCTTTTTCTTCATCTTGTATTCCCAAATCCGTTGTTGCATTCCGGAAAGCCTTAAAAATAAATTTTGTAAGTGTTAAGTCCATTGTACAATCGTAATTGTATTTAAATCCCGGCCTTAGGGCATATAATTCTGGAGGAATTGCAGGAAAAACATGGTAATTATTATCCTTCCATTGTTCCCCTCTCGCTTCCGGCCGCTTCATATATGCAACCAAAAATTCAACAGCTGCTTTTATTGGAAAATAAGCACGATCGCGCAAAAAATCAATGTCTTTTGAGTAAAGGTAGTGCCACCAAAGTCCTTGAACAGCCCATGGGGTTTCAAAAATCTCCCAGCCCCAGTGAGGAACAGGATAAGGATTCATTGTCATATCAACCGGATAAGCACTATGCGGGAAATATGCACCAGGCAAATTGTAATACTCTTTTGCCCATTTTTGACTGACATCCATCAAAAATTCTATTAATTCAACATATGATAGGTTCTTTTCAAGATGATTGGTTGAAAAAGGTAACCAAAATGGCTGTTGGGTATTATAATTCATGTGATAATCACCATGCCATGCAGTCCCAATATCATTAAAGCTCCAGTTGGCAAATAATCCAGGCGTTGAAACACCTTTTTTTACAGCACAATTGAAGAAATACAGATTGTGGTACCAGGTTCTTTCCAAAAAACTATCGCTTAAGGAAACACCCGATTTATTCCAGTATTCTTTCCATATTTTGGTTCCATTCTCAAATGATTTTTTCAATGCACTTTGAGAAGGAAGGTTATCAACTGCAGACATTTTGGGTACTTTACTATTTAAACCTTCCGTAAGTAATATGCAGCCAATAAAGTTATTTTTGTTCACAAAACTACCTTCCATTAATGCCATTTCCTGAAGATTACCATTCCAATCGATACGGTTTGTTTTTTCAAGCGAAGAATTAAATTGTACAGTTAAACTGAAGGCTTTGTCATTGTGATGTCCTTTTTCCAGGTTATAATCTTCAGGCTCCTGATATGGCATAACCTGCCTAAATGCAATTAATCCTTTTTCCAGATCTTCCTGCGTTGTATACTGGGGAAATTCTTTGGGCGTGGAAGGATCAGGCATTACCTTCACCCGATCAAAAATACTTTCACACAGCTTTCCGTTTTTATCAACCAATTGCATCCATAATTTATCCTGAAGCATATCAGTAAATATCTGTAAAGTAATTTTTTCCTTTTCATTGGTTAAAAGATAAACTTCACAAAGACCGTTGGAGATATCCAGTTTGTGACCCAACATTTCTGCATTCCTACGGTCGAATCCTAATAATACAGAGCCGCAGGGGAAAGGCCGGGGATATGGTTTCCGGTAATTCTCTGCAGCCATTTTACTGTACTTTGAATACCAGGGATCATCGGTTAACAATCTTAATGTATCGGGGATTGCTTTTACTTTATTAAATACATATTCAAAAGTACCAAGCGCTTCTTTATTATCTTCTGCAAGACGAATATCCCAAACATTATTGTGTCCGAAATAAATCATAATTCCATCAGGACGGGTGGTTACTACAGCTCCCATTGCACCGTTTCCCAGTAATGCCCCCTCAAAAAAGTCTATAGCCGGCTTATCGAAAGTTAAGGGATGAAGTTTGGCTCTTTCGAAAGATGAAAAAATATTATCATTTTGTTGTGCAAAGCAAGTTATACAAAATAACATTATGGCCAGTAGAAAGGTTAAGGTTTTCATTTGCTTTTAGTTTTTGTTATATAGTTGTTTTTAGGCAAAAGTTAATTACGCTGAAAGTATTAATGATATTTAGTTGAATTAATTTGCATGCCAAAGGGTACTTTATTTAGTTATGATGAAATACCTCATCCATGTTAGCCCACCACTCGCCATCTTCGCGTGTCTCAAGTGGATTTTGGCATGGTTTACAAACATCCCACCATTTTTGAGTTGTGAGGTCTGCCGCCATTTTTTCCATGTCAGCATTGAAATTATCGCCAATGTATTCGAAATAACTGAACAAGGTATTGTCTTTAAAATAAATAGAGTAGTTTCGAATGTTGCATTCAGTTATCTTTTTCAATACCTCAGGCCAAACATTGGCATGAAGGTTTTTATATTCATCAACTTTTTCAGGATTAACTCCTATTACCATTCCATAACGTTTCATCTTATTGGTCTTTTAATTTACATTTCTTCATCAAATTCCTGTAGGTCAAGTGGGTATTTCCCATACTTCCTTACCAGTTTTACAATATAATCATAAGTTTCGCCAGATACTTCGCTGGAAACTGAGTGGTCTGATTGAAAAATAAAACCACCGCCTTTGGCTGCATTTAATTTACGCAAAACCTCTTTACGTATCAATTCCTTGTCACCGGTTTCCCAAACCTGGATGTTATTGTTTCCACAATAACCTATTTTATTTCCGAATTTTCTTTTCAACTCCACTGCATCCATGTTTGCCTTCACTTCAAGCGGATTATATGCGTCCAATCCCATTTCAATAAAATCTTCAAAAATAAGTTCCACATTGCCGCAACCGTGATAAATTGCCGGTAGATTATTTTTGTGACATTCGTCAATCATCGCTTTCACCCAGGGTTTAAAATACTCTCTCCAGTATTCGGGATCGAACAACATAGTTTGTTTGTAGGCCACGTCGCCCCAAATCACCATTCCGTCCAGCAATCCATCAGCTGCTTTTATCTGTGCCTTCATACAATCAAGGTAAAACTGCCCGATTCGGTTAATTTGCTCCCCAAACTGCTCGGGGTACATTCCCATCCACAAGAGTGAATTCCCCTGCCCCAGCATTCGTGTTATACATTCCGAACATTCTATTATACTGCCATAAACAGGAAAGTCGGGACGTAACTTTTTAACGGTTTCAATCCAGGCAGGAGAATTTCGTTCAAAGCCATCGCCCACTCCGGCAATCTGGTTGTCACCAGCCTCAAAATATCGCCGTTTGTCGTAGGGATCATCAAACTCAAATGCTTCCAACTTTTCGATGGTATCCAATTCCCATGAAACAAATTCAGGCATTGGAAAATCGAATTTCTTCCGCATAGTAGTCAGGAATCCGGTTTTGACAACCACCTCTGTTTCATCTTCTCTAACAGTTTCGAAAGATTGAATCTTTGGATCCATGTTGGGCGTAGTTACAATCCAATCCAAATCGTAATAATAGTAGGGATTAGCACTTTCTGTCAGATTCAGTTCTCTTCTCCAACGTTTTACAAAACTTTCCCAAAAGAAATCGCTAACGGGAACACGGTCAGGCTCTTCATGATTTAAAGCTTTGTTCATCCTGTATAATTTTAACAAGCAATTTCTGGTACGCTCCATAATAAACAAGTTTTTAATTGTGGTATAATCTTCTTTTGTAAAAAAGGGCCGCCTGTATAGACGGCCCTTTAACCTAACTAACCAAACTACTCCTATGCAAAAAACATAAAATATATTCCGTTCGATTCATTTATATCTTACAAAATAGTAATGCAATATTTAATTATAGCCGGGATTTTGATCCAAATTAGGATTGATGTCCCTTTCACTTTGTGGGAAAGGAAGCAAGTAATGTTTACTTGGATCGAATTTACGCCTTGCACCACCTACATCCACAATAGTAGGAATAATATCTTCAGCAATCCTCCAACGCCTTACATCACTCCATCTGAAACCTTCGAGTGCCAGTTCCACTCTTCTTTCATGCCTGATACGCTCTCTCATTTCATCTTTCGACAGTCCTTCGGGAAGCGGAGGCATATCAACCCTGTCCCTTACCTGATTTACTGCAGAATATACAGATGCATCGGGGCCGCTTGCCTCGTTTTTGGCTTCTGCATACATCAGCAACACTTCTGCATATCTGATCAGTATCCAATCCTGATCGCTTATGGTACTATAATCGATAGGCAGTACATCCCAGTTACAATATTTCACCGGATTATAACCATTTCCTACGTTGTTGTAATTAAATCCCATTTCCACGCCTGCCGAGTTGATTACTTTATCTTCGTAAGCTTTTATTGTCATAAGGCAGCGTGGATCTCTGTTTAACCTCCAGTTTGTTGGATCATAAAGTGGCGATTCGTCAATTGTCAGGCCATCAGTACACTCATAAGCATCAACAAGAATCTGGTTAGGATTAAGTATACCATGCCATGAAAAACGAATATCAAGATTATTAGTAATATCCGGAGCAAGATAACGTGTCGAGAAAATGATTTCCGGATTATTGGGCTGGCCTTCGGTTAAAAACAAAGTCCTGAAATTATCAAAGAGATCATATTTACCATCAGAAATTACCTGGTTAGCTGCTTCAGCTGCGTCCGACCAACGTTCATTATAAAGCAATACTCTTGCTTTTAAAGCCTGAGCAGAACCTTTAACGACATGACCATCGGAATAAGCCTCGTTAGGCAAATTGGTAATGGCAAAATCAAGATCAGTAAGAACTTGTTCCATTACTTGTTCTTTGGTACTTTGCTTTATCAAGGCTTCTTCCACGGTAACATAATTTGTATAAAGAGGGACTCCCCCGTAATGATCTGTTAATGTAAAATAGAACAAGGCTCTTAAGAAATATACCTCCGCCTTATATTGATTCAATTTTGTCGCATCTAAAAATTCGGCCATGTCTACATTATCCAGAAAAAAGTTACAGGTACTTATTCCCTTGTAACAATCACCATAAATCTGATCGACCAAACTACCGGAAGTTGGTTCAATATTTCCTTGAGACAAAGTAGTTACTGTTCCGTAGGCATCACCCCCCATTACATCGAAAGAGCCATCTTTATGCGTAAAAGTAAATCCTCTTAATCTGGCATAAACACCTGCCAAGGCCATATCTACTTCATCCTCCGTATTCCAAAAGGTTTCACTCGATATCTGATCAAGCGGATTTTTGTCCAAAAAATCGGAACATGACATTGAATACAGAGCAAAAATCCCTGCAAAAAACATTTTAATGCTTTTTATTATAAACTTTTTCATGATGTACTAATTTTAAAGTTTAATTTTTAATCCTAAAGCTAAAGTCCTCAGTTGCGGGTATACACTGTAATGACCTGAAGAAATCCTTTCAGGGTCCGCACCCGGATAATCAGTAATAGTAAACAAGTTATCTCCTGAGAAATAAACCTGAACATATTTCAGACCAATTCTCTCAACTGTTGCTTTAGGCAGAGTATATCCGATGCGAAGGTTTTTCAAACGCAAATATGAAGCATCTTCCAGATGGAAAGTCGAGGCTGTACCTTCAACAGGTTTATAACTTGACCATTGCCCCCCACGATAAATAGCAGGATATTCGTTGGTCGATCCCGGCCCTGTCCACCTGTTTTCAGCTAATTCTTTGGTTGGAGGCGATCCTTGGGTAAACGGAGACAAGCCCCAGTTTCTTACAAAGTTTTTTACCCCTGCAACTCCCTGAAAAAATGCTGAAACATCGAGGTTCTTCCAGGTAAGATTTATGCTGCCACCATAATAAAAATCAGGGAAAGCACCATCAAATACTTTACGGTCTTTAGAGTCTATTACACCATCGTTATTCTGGTCTTTAAATTTTAAGTCACCCGGTTTTGGATCGTAAGGATGTTCCGGCCCATTATCAATTTCGTCCTGGGTTTGGAAAATTCCAATCCACTCGGTTAAATACCATGAGTTATACGGAAGGCCTTCTTCAATAATAGTTGTTCCATAAGATGGCCTTAATATACTCAATACCTCGTTTTTATAGGTTGAAAGATTGAAATTAACATTATAAGTAACTTCGCCAATTTTATTGTTATGACCCAGTTCGAATTCCCAACCGGTATTTTTCATTTTACCACCATTTACAGTTGGCGAAGATAAACCTACACTTGCAGGAACTGGAACACTATATAAAATATCGTCGGTTACCTTATTAAACCAATCGGCTGTTAAAGTAAACAATCCGTTTTTAATACTTGCATCCACGCCAATGTCTGTAACAGTAGTTGTCTCCCATTGTAAGGATTTGTCTACCAACCTTGAAGGATAGACACCTGTTTCCTGACTTCCAAAAGCATATTGTGTTGTTGATAACACATCCTGGTAAGGATAAGTCCCAACGTTTTGATTCCCCAACTGTCCCCATGAACCTCTGAATTTTAGATTATCAAGCCACGATATATCTTTCATAAACGATTCTTCTGAGATCCTCCATCCTGCTGATATTGAAGGGAAGAAACCCCAGCGAGTATCAGGTGCTATCCTTGAAGTACCATCGTAACGGGCATTCACTTCAAGCAAGTATTTTGATTTATAATCGTAGGCAATACGGCCAAATAGTGACTGAATAGCCCATTCGCTTGCTGTTCCCGATGTTGTTTGTTCCAGAGGAGAGCCGGCATTAAGTTCTTTTAAAGAATTTAGTGGAAAATATTTCCTGGTTCCTCCCAGACTCCGGTAGTATGCATTTTCCTGGTTATACCCCATCAGGGCATTAATATTATGATCTTCATTAAATTCTTTGCTATAGTTTAATGTAGAATATAAAGTTGTCATAAATGAGGTATTCATGTTGTCCCTTACTCCTAAATGCCATACAGCACCATTATGAGCATATGAACCGTCTTTAAAATAATAGTTATCAACCGCATGTTCGTGGTTTTTGTTAAAACTATAATCAAAGCTGGCTGCTCCTTTGGTATACCAGGTTAAATCCTTGGTTAGCTTTACCTCAGCATACATTTGAGGTAATGCACTATAGCTATCGGTGGTATTTGATCCCTGAGCCAATATAGCTTCTGGATTCCTTACAGTCCATTCTGCAATACTATTGCTATATCTTGCAACATAGCCGGTTGAACCATCAGGCAATGTCATTGTTGGGGTATAGTTTGGGCCAGGGGCATAGCAGTGCATTATAAAATATGCTTCAACAAAAGCACCCTGAACGTCTTGTACTCTGGCTTTTTTAAGCGTCTGTACATTTCCCCCAATTTTTAACCAGTTTGTTATTTTAGAATCTATAGAGAAACGAAGATTGTATCTTTTAAAATCATACAAATCAACAATACCACCCTGATCTAAATAACCGAAGGCCAGATTGAAAGCCGTTTTTTCATTTCCTCCATACACACTTAAATGATGGTTTTGAACAAAAGCTGTCTTAAACATATAATCTACCCAGTCGAAATTCGGATATCTGGGATCGTTCATTCCTTCGTGCTGCCTATATGCATCAATCTCATCCTGTGTAAAATAATGAGGCTGACCATTTCTTTCGTTGGCTTCATTCCACAATTCCATGTAATCTGCAGAATTTGTTACCAGATCAGGAAGTTTTGTCGCATTTTGTGCTTCAAAAGAAACATTGTATTCAACGGTTACAGGTTGCATACTACCTCTTTTGGTGGTAATAAGAATAACACCGTTTGCAGCTCGTGCGCCGTAAATAGCAGCAGATGCTGCATCTTTCAAAACTGAAACGGATTCGATATTGTTTGGATCTAAATCTGTCATATCACCCTGGATTCCATCTATTAACACGAGCGGGCTACTTCCTGCACTACTAAAAGTTCCCAGACCACGGATACGTATTTCAGCCCCGTCTCCCCCCGGAGTACCACCACTTTGTGTAACCTGAAGTCCTGCAACTTTTCCCTGCAAGAGATTTTGAACGTTTGGAGTGGTACGTTTGTTGAGTTCCAAGCCTCCAACTGATGCAACGGATCCTGTAAGGTTGGCTTTCTTCTGAGTACCGTACCCAATGGCAACAACTTCCTCAATACCAATGGCATCCACTCTCATAACCACATCGATTTGGGTTTGGTCTCCCACCGGAATTTCCTGAGTTAACATACCAACAAAAGAGAAAACCAATACAGCCTCCTGAGATAGGTTTGTGATGTTAAAAGTACCATCAAGCTGGGTAACCGTTCCCTGAGAAGTTGCTTTTATTAACACGGTAACTCCCGGCATAGGTTGTCCACTTTCATCGGTAACAGTCCCTGAAACAGAAATCTGCTGTTGAGATATTTTATTCGTCATGTTATTGGGAGAGATAATAATCTGCCTGTCTATAACAGAATATTTTACCTCCTGTCCGTCAAACAACACATCGAGAATTTCAGTAACCTTTCTATTTCTTACTTCTATATCAACTTTCTTTTCCACATCAATTAAATCGTTGTTATACAAAAAGTAAAATTCACTACTGTTCTCAATTTCCAGTAATATTTCTTTTATAGAAGTATTATTAAAATCGAGCGAAAGCCTGGTAACCTGAGAATAAGAGTTTGAGGCATAACCCCCAAATACGGAGAAACAAATGATAAAAACTATCAGTTTCATAATTAAAAACATTTTTGGTGGCAACAACAAATAAAAGTTATTCCACCGAGTTTCATTCTTTTTCATAAATTTGCACGGTATTTAATTAATACAATTATTATTTTCCTGAATTAACGGTTCAGGTGATGAAGTAAAAGCGGGAAGGTGCACCAACACATTCCTGCTTTTTTTTTGTTAATTTTTTTCCATAAGTATTTAGATTTTTTAGTTAATAGATTGATTATTTGATTGATAAATTGATTTTTCGTTTACTGAAGGAATGATCACTTCGCTTTTGAGAAGGTATAATCTCGTATTTCATAGGGGAAGACAAACACAGCAATTTTAAAACGTGCTCCAGAGATTCGTCAAGGAATTTAGCTGTAAAACAATAACTGTGCAATGATGGATCAACGATATTAATTTCAACATTATACCATTTTTCTAAGGTTTGAGCAACACGTTCAATGGGATCGTTGTAAAATATAATCTGCCCTTCCTTCCAGGCAGTATATTTATCCATGTAATTATCAGATGAATGGTACAATTTTCTATTATAAGCATCATATTCTACGACCTCGTCAGGATTTAGTGCAATCAGTTCTTTATTTTCACCAACGCTTTGCTTCATCAGGCTGATTTTTCCTTCGACCAAAGCAACAGTCATATTACTATAATCTTCGTATGCACAAACATTAAAAGAAGTACCGTAAACTTTTACATCCAACATGTGGGTATTTACGATGAAGGGTTTTTTCTGATTTTTCTCCACATCAAAAAAACCTTCCCCTCTTAGTTCAACTTCTCTTCTGTTACAGTTTTTAAATGTAGAGGGAAAGCGTAGTATACTGCCTGAATTAAGCCATACACTGGTACCGTCGGCAAGTGTGACTTTTGTTTTGGTACCATAAGCAGCAGTAATCTCCTGGTAAATGGGTTGTTCATTCTGTGCGGAATCTTTCTCATTAGTAGAAATATAATGGAAGAGAACACTCAGAGAGAGAGACAAAAGTAAAACAGCAGCGGCTTGTCTGATTAAAGTTGCAAAATTCCAAGATCTTTTAAATCCGGATATTTTTGCTTTTGTTTTATGTAAAGAATCATCAACATCAATCGAATCGGAATAAACAAGTTCTTTTGATTTTTCCCAAAGCTGAACATAGGCCTCATATTCTTTTGTATTATGCTCACTTTCAGCTATCCAGCTCTCCAAAATATTCTGTTCTTCGTTACTTAATTCAGAAGTAATCGATTTTGACAGTATGTTTTCAATTTTACTCAAGATGTAAGGTATTTATAAGTTAGACGTTTTATTGTACCAATACCCTACATCAAGTCTACAGGAAATGGCCTGATTTTTTCGACATTCGAATAAACTCTTGTTCTAACAGCAGTTACAACGAGAATAAATCGAAAAAAAGAAAAGATAAAAAAAGATAATCCTTTAACTCTTTGCGAAGAATCTTTAATGCACGGCTAATTAATTTCTCAACAGCTTTAACCGAGACATCCATTTTCTCAGCAATTTCCTTGTACGATAATTCCTCAAAACGACTATACTCAAATGCCATCCTGCACCGTTCGGGTAATGCAGACAGGGCAACTACCAACCTTTCTTCAAATTCGTGAAATAAGATATTACTGTCACTGTGAATATCAACAATTCCATAATTTTCTGATTCCTGAAGTTGTTGCTGTGTTTTAATTTTTCTGAGATGGTCGATGCATTTATTCCGCACCATAAGCGATAAAAATGGTGCAAGCCTATTAACCTGATCCAGACTCCCTCGTAAATTCCATAACTTTACGAAACAATCCTGGACCAGGCTCTGAGCTTTATCTAAATCGTGCACATATATATTTGCCTGCGCGCAAAGTGCCTTATAGTATTTTCGAAAAATGTAATCAAACGCCCTTTCCTGTCCGTTTTGGAGCTCTAATAATAAAAATTCATTATTGTCTGAGATATTTTTTGACATTTGATAGTGTTACAGAAATTCATAAATGAAATACTATACCCGCTTTTCAAGCAAATATAATCTGAATTTAATAAATGGCTATAGCTTTATTCTTATCCATTTTACATTTTCTATATTTTGCTCTTTCCTTGCAAACCATAATTCCGCTTTAACTAAAACAAGAATAATATCCCAGCAATAGGTATCTTATTGAAGTAAAAAATCAATAATATTGGTCAGCAGTTTACCGGCAACCGGATCATTGGTTCCACGATTCACTTCCATTTCTGAAGCAATCAAGGTGCCTTTCTTCTCGTTTACCAATAGTAAAGGTATTCCGCTCATTTCGCGATAAGTTTCAATCCTGTTTCCACTTAACCCCGTGTGTGGCCGCAAATAAGTACATAAATCTGTTGTATCATCTTTCTTTTTCAACCTGTACGAACGCTTGCAGGCACGTGGCAATTCACCATTTTCAGGTTGCCACCAGGCCAGCTCAAGAGGCTCAATTTCATTAAAAACAGGATGTTCAGGAATGTGCATATTCACCACCCGTCCTTCTCTTTCGTATACCGATTCAATACGATCGTACATGAGCCACTGCATATGTTTTCCCGGATGAACAAGCAAAACATTGGTACCATTTCCCATTACCGTGCGTACATCCTCCCAGTTATACGGAACTTCATTATCAGCATCGAGGTTAGCCACTATAATCAAATCCAGTTTCTTAAACCTGATTTCGGTTAAATCGGTAAGTTCAACGTATTTTACGCCCAGAGCATTAAGCGTTTTATTCGTTTCTCCTGTAATATCAAAAACTCCAATTGTTTTTTCTGAAGCGAGTTGCGAAGCTGCCCATTTTTTTTCAGCAATTGTAATATCGTAATCGTTTTTTGAAATAACCTTGTCATTGTTTTCAAGCGAAAGAACAAGTTGGCATTTCATCTTTCCGGCAGGAAGCTGTGCCGGCATTTTAACCGACAGGTTAAACCACTGCCTCTCATAAAACGGAACGGCTTCTGTTTTTACTTCTCCCGATGCCAGTGTTTCTTCTCCCGAAACGATTTCCCATTTCAGATTTGACGAAGGTAGCGATTCTGCTTCCAGGTTATTGTTGATAATGCAAACACGCGGTTGAATAGTTGCTCCTGCGTAAAAGCTGCGGCCAAACAATTCGGCACTTACCAGAACCGGTTGATAAGCTTTTTTTACAGCATAGTTTACCGGATAAGGCTCAATACGTTCGGCATCGTGTACATTACGAAACCAAGTTACGTTGGCAAACAATTGCAAGCCGGCTGTTTCAGAACTGGTTCTCCGGATGGTTTCAACCAATTCTTTGGTCATAAAATCGCGGCGTTGGAAAGTAAACTTTGGATCGTGATCTTCGTAGGCCCAGTTACCCAACCACGATTGCGGCACATAATTATTAAACATGTATTTCCGGTTAAAATGCCCGTCGTCGTTATTGGTGTAGCCGGTTGAAGTTTCCTGGCTAAAGAAAGCGCGCCCGGGATTAGCGCCCGGCGACCAGTATATACGTTTGGCCCACTCGCCATTGTACATCTGAAAGAAATCGCGGTTATACCAGTTGTTGTATATATGGCGGTCGTCAATATCGCCATCGTCGATTCCATGTGGCGCCAGGTTTTTATCGTAATCTCCTTTTACACGACTATATCCCGAATCGGCTGAAATGGCTGCATTCGGAGACAAACGTCGGATCTCCTTAATTACATCCGAAAGAATTTTCCATTTTTCCAGCCGAATCTCCGGTGGATCGTTGTGATAGAACATGGTAAAATACATTTCGTTATTTATTGTCCAAACCAATAAAGAAGGGTGGTTTCTGTACTTCTTCACCAGGGCCAGTGTTTCGTTTCGCCATATTTCAATCAGTTCGGGTGATGGCATTTCTCCGATCATAAACCATGGGAACGGTCCTTCGTAACTCACCCCAACACCTTGTTCATCGGCTGCATCCATCCAGGCTTTGGTAAACGGACAACCATGCGAACGTGTAACCATCTGGTTGTTCTCGTTCATAAAGCCAAAAAACTTTTGGGCCAATACTTCGTTATTGGGTGCTATTCCACACGGCGGATGATTGGCACCACCAAGCCAGTAATCATTTCCGTTTAACACAAATTTTCCATCGTTAATTTCGAAGGTACGGAAACCAATATCCATCGTGTTTTTATCGACCATTTGGCCTGCTTCGTACACGGATGTTTCGCACACGTATAAATTAGGATTGTGCGGACTCCACAATTTGGGGCTAATATTCTCTTTTTTGACAGTAAGTACCTGTTCGGCTCCTGCTTTTACAAGCTCTTTTTCCGAACTTTCGAACAATACCTTTTTGCTTACTTTATCAGTAACTTTTACACGTGTTTCTACCGTCTTATCTTCAGACGATGTATTTTTCAGGCTTATTTCAAAGTTGCCGCCATCGGTTTTTGTGTTGGCAAATACATCGGTAATCGAAACCGGATTTACGATCTCGAGCGAAACAGGTTGCCATATTCCGCCTTCGGTATTTTTAAACATTCCATGAGGCAACGAATTCAGCATATCGTTATTGATCTCCACCGATACGGCAGTGGTTACATACTCATCGGCATTGTGAACGCGGTCGTACTGCCGTACTTTTACATTCACCGCAATTACGTTATTTCCGGGCTTTACAAAGTCGGTTATATCCACATCAAAATCGCCAAACATACCAATATGGCTTCCGGCATGGTGCCCATTTACAAACACATCGGCCACTTTCGATACAGCATCAAAATGAAGTATGAATCTTTTATCGCCGGTATTTTTAGGCAGTAGAAGATGATGACGATACCAGGCTGCAGTTGTATTTTCTGCATCGAAAGTATAAGCACCAATTCTAGCATATTCTTTCTCGCGGTAATTATCGGAGATACCACTTCCCTTATGTGGCAAACCTGAATCCTGCAAATGGAGCCAGTTACGAACTGTATTCCAAAACTGTGGCACTTCCATTACATGCCAGTTATTATCATCCAGAATTTCATCTCCCGGATTAAACCCACGTACTTCCTGCTCGGGGCAGAACAACCAGTTTCCTTCGAGCGAAACGCTGGTGCGCGCTTTTTTAAACGACGCTATTTTTACCGGTTTATAAGCGGCTCTTTGTTTTTTCCGAATTGCTTCTTTCTCTTCGGAAGTAAGTTTTATTTCAAATTTCCGGTCATCATTTTGATACGTTTTCACCGCGTCCAGATCCAATGTAGTAACAGATACATTTCGATAGACGGTTGAAATCCATCCGCCACCCAGTACTACTTTTCCCGGAGGAAGTGGAGCTTCGTCTTCCACAACAATACGTGAACTTGTTTCCCCGTTAAGGTAAACGCGGATATGGCCATTGAAGAACACCAGTTTAATTTTATGCCACTCACCGGGTTTGGGTTCAAAGTCCAACGATTCCAGTGCCAGCATTTTACTTTTTGCATCATCCTGATAACGGCAAAGATAGAGGTCGTTGTTATTTCCCCCGCGCAACCCCAGTGCGTAGCGATTGTCGCGATTCTGAAACCCGAAACCACTCCATATTTGCACTTGTTCTTCCCCTTCCGGTGTTTGCGCTTCAAATGAAAATTCATAGGCCCCGGCCTGCTGTTCTGTCAAAGAAATTAAACAGTCTTTTATCCTAACCTCTTCCTGCCTCCAAAAAACTTCTCCCCTGCCGGTAATTTTCCAGAGGTCTTTTATAAGAAGATCGGATTGAGTGGTTGCAGAGAATGCCATTACATTAAAAAGTAACAACATCAGGTAGGTTAGTTTCATTTTCATTCCTTTCATTCTATTCATAACATTGAAATAAATTATTTTCCGATATTTTTTTATATCGAAAATGGAAAGCATTATTGTTTTTATGGCTGTAAACATGAATACTACTGCTTGAGGGTTAACTATTTGTAAATAAGGCGAATTTACCGGCATATCACTGTTACGGCTTTCGTACTTTCAGTATGTATCGCAAGCGTAATCAGACTATACAAAAATTCATAAAAATACACCTGCCCGATTTTATGTAGATAAAACACAACAAGTAATCTCTTAAACAAACTCTAATGGTTTTCGGTTAATCCACCTTCCGCGGGTAAAATCAGGAAAATACTGAGGAGTACTTCCCATGGCTATCGATGCCTCCGACAACGGGGTAACCGCACTCCAGGCAGCTGCATCGTACACATCCAACAAAGGCTGGCGTTGTTCTTTCACCGAGTTTATAAATTCGCGGACAACAAAAAAGTCCATGCCCCCGTGACCGGCACCTTCTGCATCACTTGCAAACTTTTTCCAAAGAGGATGGTCGTGCTCTTCCATGTACGCTTCAAATTTCTCCCATTTGTGGCCCGGACTTTTATGCTCGAAATAGACCTGTTGGTTACCTCCCTGGAATTCTCCAACACCATCGGTACCCTGAATTTCAAAATCAAGCGAATACGGACGGGGGAGGTTGCAATCGTGTGTTACTATTATTGTTTCACCATTTGCACATTTTATGGTCGAAGTAATTACATCTCCCTGTGTCCAAGGCAATTGGGCATAAGGATGATCTTTCCCTCCTTCCGGATGTTCTTCGATAAAATCTTTTAATCCAACTGCTTTAGATGCTGTTGCAGTTAAATACAACATTTGGTTGCCCCGGTTAATGTTCATCATAGTTGCGATGGGGCCCAATCCGTGCGTAGGATATACATCGGCATTCCGTTTCAGCGAATGCTGTGTGCGCCATTTGGCTTCTCCATGTGCTTCATCTCCAAAACGTAATGGATTGGAGTTGAATTTCACACCTAATAAACTGTGACGGTATCCGCAGCGGCCATGAACCAGCTCCCCAAACATGCCTTTGCGCACCATATTCATTACCGCCAGAACATCGCGACGGAAATTTACATTTTCCAAAATCATACAGGGCATACCGGTGGTTTCCGAAGCATTTACAAGGTCCCAGCACTCTTCAAGCGTATTAGCTGCCGACACTTCAATCCCAACATATTTTCCTGCGTTCATGGTAGCAACAGCCATTTTAGTATGCCACAGCCATGGAGTAGCAATAATTACCCCATCAATATCGTCGCGTTCCAGCATTTTCAGGTAAGCGTATTCGCCTTCGGTATATGCAGTAATATTTTTATGTCCATGTTTTAAAAGCAGTTCCTTTGTAATTTCAATTGCCTTTGGATTGATATCGCAAATAGCGCTAATTGTAACTCCCTCTGTTAATGCCGCTGCTTTTACGTGAGTACGGCCCCGGCCGCCTACTCCAATAAATGCAATATTTACATTCTTTTTTGGCGAAGTTTTGTTGTTTCCCAATACGGTACCGGGAATCAGGCTTGCTCCAATTCCTGCCCCTGTTATTGTCTTAATAAAGTCTTTTCTTGTGGTTTTCATGATTATCGTTTTTTAAAGTTTATATTCTGCTATAAAAGTCCCCTACAATTTACAAACAGCGTCAATTATCCGGTTTATACTTTACCATCAGTACTCAGTTTCCACGGTATACCATCCCGGGATTCCCTTTCCATTTAAACGCTTCGGCAAATAATTTTTCTTCTTTCATGGTGCCAATATGCCAAATTATTTATTACTCAATTTTAACGTTGCCATTATTGGTCGGTGATCAGACACAAGTTCATCATCAATAACCCGGTAATCCAACACCTTAAAACATTCGGGTTTATACGTAAGAATGTAATCGATTTTCACATAAGGATCAATTCCGGGATAAGTTGGTGAATAGGGTTCTTTATCACTGGTTTTCATAAACTCAGCCAGATAAAGGTAGGCCGGGAAATCGGGATGTGAATTCAAATCACCACCTAAAACAACCGGGTAAGGATGATTAAGAATATCTTTTTTTAGTTGCCCGACCTGTTGCATGCGGGTTTTGTAATCCACATCTTTTGTACCCGATTGCAAATGGGTATTCACAAACGAAATAGTATCCTGCCCCACTTTTACAGTTACCCACAAAGCCGTTCGCGGTTCTGTTTCCGGATTATGAGGCAGTAGCGTGTTGTTGGTTTCCAGTATCGGATATTTAGATAATACCGCAACACCGTATCCGCCGCCGCTAAAATCAATGGCTTTACCAAAAACGTTGGCCATTCCGGTTTGTTTACCCAATTCATATGCCTGGTCTTTTCCATCCGAACGTCCTGTTTTATTATCTACCTCCTGTAACAAAACAATATCAGCACCGGAGTCTGTAATTGCTTTTGCGGTACGGGTAATATTTAACTTACCATCCTTATTGGTGCAATGGCGAACATTAAACGACATTACCTTTACAATGCCTGTCTTGTTGTTTTTTGAGCTTTTGATTGCATTAGCCGGCATCCAGGCTAAAAACAAAAAAGCAATAATTAACGATACTTTCAATGTATTCTAATTTATGGGTTTGAATTTCAATGACTCTCCTGCTTTTGTATCAATTTTGAGCATTTTCCCAGCCATTTGCTTCGAAGCTGACAAATTACTTTCCACAATCACTTTTTTATCAGGCCACGGATTTTCCAGCAAACACTGTTGTCCCTTTTCACTGGTAATTTTCACCTGTTCAACTGTCCCGTCTTTCTTTTCTGCGGAAACCAAAAATGCTCCGTAAGTCCTTAGCTGGTCAAATGAACAGTCTTTCCATTCGAAAGGAATGGCCGGAAAAACCTTGATTACACCGCTATGACTTTGCATTAACATTTCCTGAATGGCTGAGGCAAACGCAAAGTTTCCTTCCAACGTAAAAGGGCGATACGTAAAATTTGAATGACCGGCCTTGCACTGGTCGCCATTCACGTGAAAAGAATTCTTCAAACAGAAACATTCAGCAAAAGTTCGTAAGGTATTGGCAGCTTTGTCTCCTTCAAATGCCCGCGCATACAAATTACCCTGCCAGCTAAACGAATAACCAACCCATTGAGAAGAACCTTCTTTTTCGAGATTATCCAGCGTATTCTGAATCACTTTTTTATCGGCATCACCTTTCGAAAAATCGAGTAACCCCAATGGATGATAGGCCATCTGATGCGAAAAATGACGGTGCGACTCGTCGTAAGGAAAACCGGGGGCAAACATTAGTCCGGTTTCCGGATCAACTGCCAGCTCTGGCCACTCCGCCAGTATCTTTTCCCATTTCCTGGCATCCTCTTCAAAATTTAATTCGCGGGCAAGTTCAGCTGCCTTTTCATAGGTCCAGCGAATTAAGGCCAAATCAAAGTTTGTGGTTTCGGCAAACCATGCCTTTTTCGAGTTATTATAGATCTCCGGGCTCGAACTGATAAGGAGTTTTCTTTTCCCTTCATCGGTTTTTACTGAAACATTATCCAAGAAAATAGCCACATCTTTCATCCATGGGTATGCCCTGGTCTCAAGAAATTCTCTATTCATTGTATATTTCCAGTGCAGATAAAAATGATGCCCCAACCAGGAAGCTACAGTTTGCCCATACGAATACTGAATCCATCCTCCCATGGCCTCGCCTTCCAGAGTAGTTACCCCCGGAACATTCATACCATCAACACCAAAATAAGCTTTCGTGTATTTTTTGAAATTCGCGCGGTATTTCCAAAGCCAGTTTAAAAATCCTTCCTCCAGCCCGAGGTAATTACCGGAATACGATGGCCAGTAACTTAGCTGAGTATTCAGATCGTGATGGAAATCGCCTTTCCAGGGCGGTAGTTTTCCATGGTCGGCAGTCCATACCGCCTGCAACGAAATAGGAGGTGCATCTTCTCGGGCTGCTGCACCAAACTTGTACATTTCGAGGTAATATTGTTTTTGCAGAAGCGAATCGGGAATTTGAACCGCAGATTGAGCCCAATAATCTGACCACCAATTTTTATGTATGTCAAACGAAGAGTAAAAACCGTTATCCAGCTCTTTTGTAACTATTTCAGTCGCTTCGGGCATTTTGTCCCAGTCTTCGAATTCCGAAGAAACCGACCAGCAACCACACAATTCATTTCCTTTTTCTTCCCATGAAGTATGAATTTGATACGCAAAACTGCCCCATCCTTTCTGGTTATAGGTATACGAATGATCGCCTTTCGAAATTTCGCCCTGCTCATACCCCAACTCATTCAGGTCGTTGCGCGACTGGCTTGTATGTCCTTCCTCACTTTCGCGGTTGTAGGCCGGCGAAATTAGTTCTATGTCTAACTCTTCGGGCAGATTCTCAAACCTGTACCAGCCCAGTGGTTTTTCGGCATGTACAAATGTTGTAAGTTTAACACCGTTTTCCCATTCCACAATACACGTTGCAGTTTCAATACCGAGCCTTACTTCTTTTATCTTACCCAATTTTTCGATGTCGAATTCCAACGCTCCTCCCGGAATTTTTGAGGGCGCAGCAACTTTGCTGTATGCCGAATCGAACTCTTTTTGAACCACATCATATTTATCTTCCTTCCAGTGCTTATAAACACTGTTAAAAGTCCATTTATCGAAGTCCATTCCTTCCATGGGGCGCAAATCCCATAGATCGGCCCTATCGAGCGAAAACCGCAGTTTACCATTTTTCTCCCATATAAGATTACCCACCATACCATTTCCCAATGGCATGGCTTCGTCCCAGGTTTGAGCCAGAGCAGGAAATGTGAGATCTTCCCCCGGGAATGATTTTTCGTCTGAGTTTTTTTGATTGCAGGAAGTAACAAGCAAAAGCAACAGTATAATTAGTTGTGATGGAATGGCTATTTTTTTCATATACTCTAATTGTTCAATTTTTAAAGTTAACAGATGGAACTCCCATGATTTTATTCATTTAAACATGTGGCAAATATATTGTGATGGTCGTTTCATTCTGTTGTATTATTATTTAGCATTTGATTATTAAAATCGGTGAGGTTCGCAAATGCTATTTACGCATCCAATTTAATTGCGGCCAGGTTTCCGGGCCATCATTTTTTTGTGACTCCCCTTTTGTGCTTCTTCCCTCTGTAACGATCTTGCTTAACTCAGCTCTGAATTCTTCCACTACATCAGGATATTTATCCTGAAGGTTGTTTTCTTCTCCCATATCCTCTTTCAAATTGTAAAGTTGAACAGGTGGTAATTCGTTTATGCCTTGTGAATTGGGGCGTGGTGCACTCCAACCTCCTGATCCGGGACAGAAATTCACTTTGTAATCGCCTTTACGGTAGGCAAACGAACCGTTTATTGAATGGTGAACAATACTTTTACGCGTTTCTGCATTTGATTTAAGATTCAAGGCGGGAAGGAAACTGTAACTGTCTTCGGCCACATTATCCGGATATTTTCGGCCAATAACATCGGCAACGGTAGCAAACAAATCGGTCGTACATACCAACTGTTCCGATTTTCCCGGTTTCACTTTGGCCGGCCAGCGAACCACATAAGGCACATGATGACCCCCTTCAAAAATATCGGCTTTGTGCCCGCGGAAAACATAACTCGGGTCGTGCCCTTTGGTTGCCAGCTGTTCGTAATCAGCTTGTGGAGAACAACCATTATCGCTGGTAAATATCAAAATCGTATTCTCCGCAATTCCATTTTTTTCGAGAGCCGCTGCCACCTGGCCAACTACATCATCAACCATCATCACAAAATCGGCATAGATATTATCCAATCCGCTTTTACCTTTAAATTCTTTGGTTGGAAGAATAGGTGTATGAGGCGCCGGTAAAGGCATATATACAAAAAATGGTTGATCGCCGTTTGCGTTCTTATTAATGTATTCTACTGTCTTTTTTGTTACGTCAGGTAAAACCTGTTCGTGTACAAAATCGTCTGAAGTCAGTCCTTTGCGCCACCAGGTCTGTTTACCTTCGTCAACCGTATATTTGGTTGGAACCATGGTTGGCATATCGTTTTCTACCCAAACGTACGGGGCCATATCCAGCGAACCGCAAAACCCAAAACTATAATCAAATCCCCTTGTATTGGGCCCATTTTTTACCGGTTCTGAGAAATCGACACCTGGTTCACCATTTAGATTCTCGTCTCCGGTTGGCTCTCCTTCCACAATTGCCCAGTCCCAGCCCAAATGCCATTTTCCGACATAGGCTGTTTTATACCCGTTTTCTTTTAAAAAACCTGCGATTGTTAGCCTTTCGGGGGCAATTAATGCCTGACTATATCCACTTAAAACGCCTTTTTTTAAGGTGGACCTCCAGTTATATCGTCCCGTTAATATACCGTAACGCGTAGGTGTACATACTGCAGAACTGGTATGTGCATCGGTAAACATCACACCTTCCGATGCCATTTTATCGATATGAGGTGTCGTTATTTTTGAGTTCTCATTAAAACAGGAAACATCGCCATATCCCATGTCATCGGCTAATATGAAAACGATATTGGGTTTTGATTCGGTTTGCTGTGCGCGTTCAACACATCCGTTCAGTAGAACAGTTAATACGAGTAAACCTGCTGCAATTTTTTGTACCATGATGCTATAAATTAGTTGTAATGTTTTATTTAAAGGTAGTGCAATAACTAATTTGAATACAAATAGAATTCAGCAATTCGCGCCACCGTTTGCTGGCGTGTTGCTGTATTTATCTGAAATTTAACTGCGTTAACGCTTATTTTATTTTCAAAAGTGACTTTACGTTCAACAGGATTATTATCCACATTCCCGAACTTATCTGTGCTTATTTCTTCCCATTTACCTTTGTTGTTTTTTATAAATAGCGTGTAGGTTTCTACCCGCCCCGGTTCATCAGGAGCTCCCTGTGGAGGCAAATAACCAAAACCTGAAATTTCAGTTTCTTCTGGCAACTCAATTTCAAAACTCCTGTCCGATTTTTTATTCAGATTGAAGTTTGTGGTTGTTTCGGGATTATTGTCGTACATATATTTGCTGTTATCCCCACCTTGTGCTTTCCAGTTTGAAGGATCAATACTGATATTTTCGGAGCTTTCCAGTATCCATTCATCGGTATTGTTTGAAATTGCAATCGCTTTTACCTTTCCGCCCAACGGTAATTCAAACGGGCCGGCGTAATGATTTGCATTTTCACCCAATGGCGATGAACCGTCAATGGTATATTTTACCGGCAATCCTTTTCCATCAATTTGAACTTTTCCTTCGTTGTTTCTGGAAATCTCAGGTCCTGCAACCAATTTGGGTGCCTGGTACAATTCAAGTGTTGCCAGACTTGGATTTTTTCGACTATGAGTAATTCGAATACGAATACGGTTGGTTGTGGTTTCAGGCACTCTTAATAAGCGGCGGATACCAATGGTAGTGGCTTCACCTATCTTTTCCCACGATCCGTTTTTCCATGCATCCACTTCGAAAGTTTCAACCCGCTGACCAAAATCGGCAATGTTTTCCTGAAGCTTAATCACATTGAAAGTTTGTTCACCGTACAAATCAACTACAATTTCCCCTGTCGTTTCTGATTCGGATGCCAGCCAGCAGGTGCGAATGTCCTCATCAAATAAATAATTTGCGGCATACCCTCCGGCATGAACATTTTTAGATTTTGCCACTGCACCATCCGCATAATTTTTTTGATACATGGTTTCCAGGTATTTCCCCAGTTGTTCCATTAAAACAACATCGGTTTCCGGAACAAGGCCACGATCATCGGGAGACAGATTGACCAGTACATTGCTGTTTTGCCCTACCGTTTCGAAGTACGACTTTACCATGTAATCGAGCGTACGGGTTGTTTGGTCGGGGCGCCAAAACCACTGGTGACGAACAGGAAGCCCGCCCCTTGCAGGATACCAGGTAAGCTGTTTATAATTTGGCAGTTCGTTAATATTGCCTAAGGTTTTTGCCATGGCCGGCACTTCACAATCATAGCCTGAGAAATCGGCTTCTTCAAGCTGAATACCCTGTACACTCCATTCGGTGAAACGGCCGCGGCCACCTTCGTTTCCTACCCAACGAATATCAGGTCCGGCTCCCGAAATCAGTGCCTGAGGCTGCAATGTTCTTACTGTTTTATAAATTCGATCCCAGTCGAAATCCATTTTTACGCCACTCACTTTTGGATCGATACCTGCCCCGTCGAACCAAACCAAATCAATGTTGCCATAATTGGTCATCAGTTCGGTAAGCTCATTTATCATCAGGTCGTTGTATTCCACTTTTCCGTATGGTTCCTGTTTATCCCACGGAGAATAGTAAATACAGGTGCGTATTCCTTCGGCTCTACATGCATCGAAAAATTCGCGCACCACATCGCCTTTACCATTTTTCCAGGGAGCTTTTGCAATTGTACGTTCGCGGTAAGAGCTTGGCCACAAACAAAAACCATCGTGGTGTTTGCATACCAGAATTACAGATTTTATACCTGCGCTTTTAAAGGCAGCCACCCATTGTTTTGCATCCAGTTCAAGGGGATTAAAAATCGATAAATCTTCATGACCGGTTCCCCATTGCAAACCCGTAAAAGTATTCAGGTTAAAGTGAACAAAACCCAACATTTCGTATTGCTGCCAACGCAACTGACGCGCAGACGGACGTACGGTTGCCGCAAGTTCGGTAATAGCGCCAGTGGATACGTTTTCGGGCACTAAAACCGATGTTCCGTCGTAAAACGAATTCTTCACAAATTGTTTGTCAGTATCCTGTGTAAAAGCAGAAATTGCATAAAACAGCAATAGCCCCATCAATAGATTTTTCATGAGCAGTTTCTTGTCTATCTTATATTTAAAAGTCTTTTAGGCTTTGAACCGGTTTAACTTCCAGGTTTTGTGTAATGGCATTATATTTATTGCTAAGTTGTTCTACCAATTCGGGTTCCTGTTCGGCCACATTAACTTTTTGCCCTAAATCGCTTGCGAGATTATAAAGTTGTACATCGGCGGTGAATCCGGTTTCATTTTTCACGCCCCACGGTACCATTTTAGGACCATTGTGCGGTAATATCAGCGACCAGTCTCCATTTCGGTATGCAGTGGCTTTCATTCCCTGAACCACAAGGTCATCACGTCCCATCTTGCTTTCACCTAACAATGCAGGTAGAATATTTTCACTGTCGTTTGTTTTGGTTTGAATTCCCAGCAATGAGGCAAAGGATGCCAGAAAATCCATTTGGCAAACCATTGCATCCGACACTCCGGGTTTTACTCTTCCTTTCCATCTAAGAATAAACGGAACGCGGGTACCTCCATCGTATAAGCTGTATTTTCCGCTGCGTAAAGGTCCTGCCGGTTTGTGGTCTCCCATTAAAACCTCGGCATCATCGTAATAACCATCATCCCCAACCGGGCCGTTATCGCTCGAGAATATAACAATGGTATTCTCTGCCAAACCGTTTTTTTCCAACGTTTTCATAAATTCCCCGATACACCAGTCAGCTTCCAAAATCACATCACCACGAGGTCCGAGACCTGACTTGCCTGCAAACCTGGGATGCGGAACCCGTGGAACATGCGGCTGATTCAGTGCATAATAAAGAAAGAAAGGTTTGTCATTATTTAATTCAACAAACTTTTGAGCACGAACAAGAAAGGTATCTGCCATATTCTCATCAATCCATTTGGCACTTTCCCCGCCTTTCATAAATCCAATCCGACCAATTCCGTTTACAATGGAATTGTTGTGTCCCTGACTCGACTTCATTCTCAGCAACTCTGGATTTTCATCAACGGTAGGTTGTCCTTCAAAATTTTTACGATAGCTAACTTCAATAGGATCAGTTTTATCCAAACCAACAACATGGCCGCTTTCCAGAAAAACAGTCGGCACACGGTCGTTGGTGGCAGCCATAATAAAGTCGTAGTCAAATCCAACTTCACGTGGGCCGGGTTTAACTTCTTCGTTCCAGTTTACATTACCCTTGCCTAACCCAAGATGCCATTTACCGACAATCCCCGTTGTATATCCAGCCTCTTTTAACATGGAAGGAAGGGTAACACTTCCCGGTTCTATCAATAAAGGTGCATCTCCCGGAAGTACCTGTGCCCGTGTATTTTTCCAGGGATACTGTCCGGTAAGCATGCCATAACGACTTGGTGTACATGTTGCTGAAGTACTGTAGCCTTGTGTGAACCGTATTCCTTCGTCGGCCAGTTTATCAATATTTGGTGTTTGAAGCTCGGTGGCACCATAACAACTTACATCACCATAGCCTAAATCATCGGCATAGATTATTACAATATTGGGCTTTACTTTCTTATTCGATGTGCGATTTGCACATCCGTTAAGTGCAAGAATGAGAAACAGATAACCTAAAGTAATCCCTGAATTCCTGAATATAGATAAACACTTTATATGGTTCATATAAGTCTAACTGGTTTTTAACGGTAAATTTTCTTGTCCCTGATTAAAAAATCCGAGATTATCCACTCGGAAAAATGTTTCTTAATCAAATTACAGCTACAAATTAAATTATTTAATAATTACCAGCAAACATTACAATTAATTTAATTTACCTCATATTGATGAAAACAGTGAATAAATTCAGTTGGTTTTCATTCATTCTTTAAAATTATATAAATTCTTAAGCGGAAATGGTGTATTTGAAACCAACTGATTACGTGCCTGTGTTTAACAGAAAATTACAATTCAACTTCAGGAAATAAACATGGAATATTTATTTCCTGAAGTATACCTGCTGCATAAAAAAATGTAGCAAATCATACATTTTACAATACAAATCGACGCAGTAGTAATTGTTAGATAATGAAGTACTGAAATTATGATCGGACCGACCGAATTGAGTTGATTTAGGAAAATCCTACCATGATTAATAAAAACCAGAAGGTATCGCGATATTTACTTATGGTGCAATCGTTTAATACAAAAATGATTCGAATAATTCATCTATTCAGGGAAACGTGCCGATGAGAGGATCTATTTCAGGAAACTATTTTATCCAGGGATCATTCATGCCGAATAGTAACTCATTCAGTTCCTGCTCCATTTTTTCATCCAGATCTTTATTATTACCCCAAATATTTACCATTTGAAATGGGTCATTTATATCGTTGTAGAGATAGTAATATTTTTGTCCGTTAGCTTTAACCACAGCAAAAGTATATTGAGCATTTCGGAAACCACGTGCTCCGGAAGAAGAATTAGAAGGTTCTGAACCAAAATAAAGTTGTTTATCCGGTCGGATTACTGCTTTATTAAAAAATACATTTGAATAATCCACTCCTTCAACCTTTGCAGGAATTTGATTTCCCAATCCCATTAGGCCAAGCATGGTTGGCATATAATCCGGAACACTAATCATTATGTCCTCTGTTTTACTTTTCACTGTCTTTGGGAAATGAACGATCAGCGGAATATAGTAAGCCTCTTTAAACCAAACATTTTTATGCATTAATCCCTGGCTTCCTAACATTTCTCCATGATCGGCAGTAAACACGATGATCGTATTCTCATATAATCCCTGTTCTTTTAATGCACTTATAACCCTTCCTATTTGATCGTCAACCCCATTAACACAGGCAAAATAATCAGGTGCCTGATCAATTTTGGTTTCAACTCCTTTATCCCCTCTTTGTAAATCGTTATTGGTTGTAAACTTAACATTGTCACGGTTTAACAACTGTTTATAGTCTTTCCCGGCAAATTGTTGTTTGTATTTTTCAGGCACTTCACCAAAAGGAGTATGTGGCGGATTTATTGACCAAAACAAAGCAAAAGGTTTCTCGTTTATCCGCTGGTGTTCAGTATTCTTCAGGTAGTCGATTATTACATCGGCTTCGTGCTCAGGCGACCATTTATTAACTACAAGTTTCTCCCCTTCGGCAGCATGTGTTGTCCAGTAATATGGATTATTATGCCGGCCATGGGTTCCGTAAGCGTGCCAAAATGAAAAACCATGCCGATTTTCAGGAGGGCACCAGGTATCCCATTCAACGGTTTCTCCCGGAAGAGTTGGTTCCGGCCCGTCGAGGTGCCATTTCCCTACGTAACCGGCACTGTAGCCATTTTCTGCCAGTACATCTGAAAAGCAGACCTCATCTTTTTTTAAATAATTACCATAAGCAGTACGCCCTGAATTGCAGTTGGCAATAACCCCGTTAGCAAGCGGGTATTTACCTGTAAACAACATGCCACGATAAGGACTGCAAAGCGGATGATTTGATACAGCCCTGCTAAAAAACACGCCATTTTCTGCGAGGTTATCAATATTTGGAGTCTGTACCGGATCCTCATTCAGAAATCCCAGCGACGCTTTTCTATATTGATCAGCAAAAATAAATAAGAGATTGGGTTTTGTCTCCGGTTTTGTATCCTTTACTTGTTTGGCACATGAACACAATACAGTGGACAGGATGATAAAATATGCTATTAGTTTCATTCTTTTTATTTTTTAATTTCTCGATGGAAATCCATGTAACTTGTCCGTTTGCTAACGGATGTTCGTTTACTATTTGTATTAACCTGAACCTTGCGAACTCATGTTGTCAGGTTCTTAATACCATTAACAAAGTTGGTCCAATATTCTACACATAAATGTCGGGATTAATCAAAGGATTAGTTGGACACCATCTTTTATAACCGTGGATTAGTGAAAACAAAAAAATATTATCTGTTTACTTCGGGATTTTCAAGGTGTTTCTTTCCCTCATGTGCAGGTACAATTTATCCTGCAGCTTTTTAACCAAATCCTTATTTTCTACTAATTCAGCAATGTTTATATTTTCTTCCGGATCTGTCTCATGGTTGTACAGCATCCGGGTATAGCCCTTCTCTTCTCCATCCCGGAACCACTCGGTAAAAGCGTGCGTTTTTGTGACTATGGTTTCTCCTGTTATCCACCGGCAATAAACTTCTTCTTTCCAGGGCAAATCCGGGTCACTCAATAAAGGCACCATGCTTCTCCCCTGAAGATGGAAAGGTTTCTCCAATCCGGATAGTTCGCATAAGGTTGGATAAATATCAACGTACTCCACCAAAGCATCAGTTTGTTTTGCCTTTCCCTTGCCCGGAGCTCTTAAAATCAAAGGAGTATGCAACACCTTTTCAAAATTACAATGTTTGCACCATAAGTTATGTTCTCCCAAATGCCAACCGTGATCACCCCACAATATGACGATAGTATTCTCTGCCAGTTCTAGTCGTTCAAGCTCGTCAAGAACTTTTCCAATCTGTGCATCGGTATAACTAACACAAGCGTAATATCCATGAATGAGCTTTCTCATGAATTCTTTATCCATCGGTCCCTTATCCGGAACATCCGTATAATTTCTGAGCTCTCCAAACGAATGCATACATTCGTTTGGGGCATCCTTTGGTTTATACATGTTATCGGGAAGTTGAATATTCTCATGCTCATACATATCCCAATATTTTTTAGGGGCATTAAAAGGCAAATGTGGCTTTAAGAAACCCACCGCAAGAAAGAATGGCTGATTGGCCGCTTTAAGATCATTTAGTTTTCTGATCGTTTCTTGGGCTATCATTCCATCGGGGTAAATATGATCGGGTCCTTCGGGAGACTCAAAGGAAACGCCGTTGATCCCGACACCATTTTTTCGTGGTTCAATCTGTTTTTGTGCTTCTTCTGTAACATAGGCTTGCCATCCTTCCCAGTCTCCTGTTGGATGCCATGGCGTTTCAGACCAGCTTCCTTTCCCGTCTTCAATGTGATGATAGATTTTACCAAGAGATATTGTATGATATCCGTTATTTTTAAAACACATGGGCAAACTCACCACTCCGGGCACGTCTTCATCCTGCCAGCAACTGAAGTTTAAAAAGCGTTGTCGGTTGGGCCGTATTCCCGACAACAGGCTTGCCCTTGATGCGCCGCATACGGGAATATTACAATAGGAGCGATTAAAAACAAAACCTTCACTTGCAAGTTTGTCAATATTTGGCGATTTTATGTGTGTTGCTCCGTAACATCCCAATTCGGGCCGTAAATCGTCAACCGCTATAAACAGAATATTAGGTCGATCATCTTCCTGTGCCTGCGCAAAAATTACCGAAACTATGAAACAAAAGAAATACGCAATTTTCTTCATCATTTAAAGATTAAAATTTCTCGCCCTTTTCAAGTTTTTCTTTCCTGTACATGGATTCCAGCAAATAGTAATCGGCATAAACCAGAGGCACATCTATTTCGGCACCGTGTGGGATACTTCCAACGCTATGGTTTAAAATAAAATACTTGTTTTTGCCATCTACCGCAAGATAGTCCGGAGAAAGCAATGAGTTAATTATTTTATCAGCTGCCTCCAGATATTCTTTTTCCTTGCCTGAGTATGTTGACAGTTCATACAAGGCTGAGGCAGTAATAGCTGCAGCTGAAGCATCACGTGGAATTTCCGGATAATCGGCTGCATTATATGACCATTCAGGAGTGAAACCTTCATCTGCAACATTATAATCCCAAAGGGGGATCATATCTTCAGGCAGGTTTTTATGGTTCAGCATATACCCTGCAATATTTTCTGCGAATTTCAGGTATTGCTCATCCTGAGTATAGCGGTAACACAGAACATAACCATACAAACCCCAGGCCTGTCCGCGAGCCCACGATGATTCGTCGGTAAATCCCTGACAGGTTGCTTTGTCTAAAACCTCACCGGTAATTGTATCGTAGTCAATCACGTGATAACACGAATAGTCGTCGCGGTAATGGTTTTTCATGGTAGTTTTAGCATGTTGAACAGCAATATCATGGTATTTCTGATTTCCGCTTAAAATACTTGCTTCAAATAGTAACTCCAGGTTCATCATATTATCAATAATTACCGGATAAAACCATTCTGTTTTTCCATCCCAGGCTTTGCGGTAGTTCCACGATTTTATGGCCTTCGTTTTTTCACTGTAGCGTTTACTTAGCGATTCGGCAGTTTGTACAAGAATATCTTTGTAGTCGAGTCCGTCAAACTTCAATCCGTTTCCATAACTGCAATACATCATGAAACCTACATCATGATTTCCGCTCCAGTACTGGATGGTATCCAGTGCTTCGGTCCATTTTATGGCTTCGTTTTTCCATTTGTCATCTTTTGTAAGTTCGTACATATACCAAAGGTTACCCGCAAAAAATCCACTTGTCCAGTTATAAATACCAACTGTTTTCAGGCTACCGTCTTCGATAATTGTACGTGGAATTTTGGTTGGATTGCTTTCTGTTGCCAGTGTATTATCAAACTGCTTTGCAATAAAGCCCATGGTATCAAAGCTTTCTTTTCCTTTTCCCTTTTCCTTTGCTGTGCATCCGGCCAAGAGAGCCAACACACATAAAACACTAAAAAAACGTAACATATCAATTTGCTTTTAATTTATTTACTTATAGTAATTTTATAGTTATCCGTCAATTTCATTTCACGGGCATTCAACGACAAACGATAAACCTTTTCGCCCCATACACCGGATAGTCTTTTGTCTTTCAGTTGTATGGTTTCAATTTCAGCTTCAAATTGTTTAGGATTGTATTTCAACTGAATTTGTTTTCCATCTTTTTCAACAATGACAAGTCCTTCGTTTTGAATATATGGCAAGCCCCAGGTCATAAAATTAAGCTGATTTTTCCCTTTTATTTCAGAAAGGGCATATTTATCTTCGATAAGTAACTCATTATTTGGCGACAACTTATAAGTCCTTTCCCACGACTTAACTTTTGCATCTTCCGAATAAGCCCCGGATAAATCGACAGAAAAACTGGATTTAGTTTCGCTTACAGAAATATTTTTCGAACGGTACTTTGAACCAAATTCTTGCGAAACACCATTAATTACAGGCAAGTTGTGGTAGTTACTTTGCATGGTCCAGATTGAATATCTTTCGCTGCTAAAAGTCTGTCGCGTGTAGGTTCCCACTCCTATATCAATAATCATTGGTGTATTGTCGCTATAAAGCGAGAAAGTTCCCATGTCATTATGATTGTGGCTTTCATTATTGTAACCCCCTTTAGCCGCTACAAAAAATCCGTTTTTATTACGCATGTAACAAAATTCGGTTTCCGGATACCAAACAAAATTTGCATCTGTGATATTGCTAACGGCATTGTTTAACTCTGCCTCTGTCCTCAGGTTTTCCAGTGTACGAAAAATATCCCGACCTGAGTGGAAATTACTTTTTTCGCTCCGCTTGTTCATATGTGCTGCAAAATGTTGCATTTCGTTACTGCCAACAGCCTGACCATAACGAAAGATTACACCCAATTTTCCACCACCGCTACTTTGAGGAGATGCATCGGCAAAGTTCACTACCCATCCATCGCCAACATAAGATTTGGCTATATATTCACCCATATTTTTAATAACAGGCTGATCGAAAATTGAAAACCTTCCCCCGGTAGCTTTACTCAACAAATCAAGATAATCGAACATCTTGCCGGCTGCGTGTCCCCAATACGAAGGCCCTTCTTCGCAGGCGCCATCGGTTTTAGTATAATTAATAAATTTATCAACCGACAACATGGTACGGTATACACCTTCAACCAAATCCCTTTTATCATCTTCAATCAGCAAAAGACATGTTAATACATTAAAGTTACACCATGGATTCCAGTTGTTAACCATAGTTTCAGGATCTGCATAAAAAGCCTGCCACCAAAAATCGCTTCGTTGCATGTAGGGTTTTAGAATACGCTCATCAAGGTTTGTATATAAACGTTGCGAAATAAGAGGTTGTATTTTATCAAATTCTTCGTGGAAGAAATAATACGTCCATGCCAGTAACGAGCCCAAATCACCGGCAGTTAAATCAATACTATTTGTTCGGAATGAAGGCAACGCTGTATTTTCTTTCTGAGCTCTGCTTACATGTGCCGAAAGCACCCAGGAAGTAACTTCACAGAAGTACCAAACACCATCGGCCAGTTTTTGTGTAAAACGGCCTTCTCCTTCTGCCAACTCCGCCATAACAAGAGCCTCGAGCGCAGCAGTATTCTCACCAAAAGGTTTTTGCATAATGTCGCGCGAACCACTTCTGTCGAACTCCAGATAATCACTTGCAGTTACTACCTGCCATTTGTAATCGAGTGCTTTTTCGCCACGTGCAATAATTTCATTTTTATGACTTGAAAGAAGCTTATCCCATTCAGCTCTTTCCGAATAGGCCGGATATTTTATCCATTGTTCCTTCTTGAGTAATGTGAGGTTTAAATCGCCCATTGAACCTTTAGTCTGTAAAAGATTTCGATATTCGTGCCCTCGAAGCTGTAACCCCAATACGAGTATGCCAATAAGTACTACTACTTGTCTCATTATTAAATTTTCTGTTGGTTTAATTCGTCAAATTATTGTTTGGGTTTGTAAACACGTACATAATCAAACACAACTTCATCAGGAAAATTCCCTGATTGCGGATCGCCGCCCCAACCGGTTAATTCTGTCGACAGGATTATGTATTCACTACGGTGAGATACGGCAGTTGATGTTCTCCATGTTTCAATTCCGTCTACATAAAAAACATATTCGTCTTTTGTCCATTCAAGCCCAAAAGTATGGAATCCGTTTTTTAGGTCCGAAAGATTAATTTTCGCACCTGTTGATTTGTGTGTATCGCCGTAGCCATTCCAATGAATATTATGGTGAACCGTATCAGGCTCTTTCATATGATATTCGAAGATATCGACTTCTGCGCCATATTCCTGAGGATTGTTGGAAGTGTTTCCCACTTCGGGCGACTGCAGCCAAAAAGCAATATGTGGCCCCAACTCTTTATTCATTTTTGCCCGGCATTCGAAATAACCGTATGTGGTTTCAAAAAGTCCTTGCGTACCCAGCTGTCCAATAAAATATTTGCCATCGTTATCTTTTAAAACTTTAATGGTAACATTCCCGTTACCATCAAGTGCAATTGTTTGTCGCGATACAACCCCATATTTTCGCGTACTGCCTTCTGCACGGTAGTTCCATTTTTTCAGGTCTATATCGGATCCTTCAAATTCATCGCTCCAAAACAGTTTGTAAGTTGCTTTTATATGGGACGGAAGCTGCGAATTCTCTTTTTCGGACAACAAGTCATCGTTTGCGGAACAAGAGTTAAGACAACAACTGGTCAGCAGCATCAATGAAGCCAAAAGGAACCGAAACATATTTATTGAATTACAAACCATGCCAAAATAATTAAGAAGTTGATGTACGATTTTAGTAACAAAATTAGCGAAAACTGGCAATCTTGCAATCGATTGCAAAGAACTGGAAAAAAAATTTGAAAAGAAACCCGCCCGATAAGGACAGGTCTCTTTTACAATAAAGTTCTTTTATTTATTCAGGATAGCCTGAATTCTGTGTCAAATTAGTATTAATGTCTCTTTCCTGCTGAGGGATTGGCCACCATTTGTAGTAATCAAAATACTGGCAGGTAAGAATAGGAGAATCAGCAAATGTACAAATGTCACCATTGGTTTTCATTCCCATCAATTCGAAACCATCATTCAGTTTCAGCCAGTCCCAACGTTTAAAGCGGGGATATAACCAGCCTTCCAATGCCAGTTCGCGAATACTCTCATTGCGAATATTCTCCAGCATTTCTTCTTTAGTAAGCGAACCAACTTCATACAATGGCAATTTATCAGATGCCCTTGCACGCACTTCATTAATGGCATCGTAAACCGAAGCATCGGCAATAACACCATTAAGTGTTTCGGTTTTTGCTTCAGCATACATAAGCAATACATCAGCTAAACGGAAAAGAATCCAGTTATTGGGAGAATCGTAAGCAATACCGCCTTCGCCCTCGATTATTGTTTTACGAACAGTCATTCCTGTACGCGAGTGTGTATACCCCGAAATACCGTATGGATAAAGAACATCGACGTTTCCATTAATAACGGTATGGGCTCCCGGACGGATTATGGTCCAATCCATACGTGGATCGCGGCCTTCGAAATAGTCGTAAACTTCAGGTTGAATGCGATCGTCTTCGATAGTATATTCAGGCTCCTCTTCGATTTTCTCAAATTTTTCAACCAACCACAGTGAAGGGTGAATCCATGTCCATCCCCACGATGAATGCGAACGGGTTGAATACATTTTTTCGAAGCAGTTGCCATCGTTTACGAAAGAAATAAACTGAATATCGAAAATAACTTCCGAGTTGTTTTCATTCCGGAAGTTGAAAACGTCAGGAAAATTAGGTTGTAACGAATATACTTTGCTGTCGATTACTGCTTTTGCACTGGCTGCTGCACCAGCAAAATCTTCTTCCAACAACTGAACTTTGGTTTTCAGGGTAAGCGCTGCCCCTTTTGATGCACGCGCAATATCGCTTCCTGAATAAGTAGCCGGCAAGGAATTGACAGCAACATCCAGGTCATCATAAATTGACTGAATCACTTCAGCCTGCGGGTTACGCGGCACCATGGCTTCCGACACTTCCTGAACATCGAGAATCAACGGAACATCGCCGTAAATCATGGTTAGTTGGTAATAAAACAATGCTCTTAAAAACAAGGCCTCACCTTTCATTCTTTCCTTTCTGCCAGATTCATTTTCTGCAAAAGAGATATCGTCAATGTGTATCAGGAAATCGTTACAACGAGCAATTCCTTTATATGCCGAAGCCCACATACTGGCAACATCGCCGTTGCTGGGATCGTGTGTCCCGCTGGCAATGGCAAATTTTCCCCCGTCACGTGGGTGTGCAGCAGGAGTAAAACAATCCATCAATCCCCAAAGCTCATAACTCATATTCTTTGATGTACCCCTACATTGTAATGCATCGTAACAGGCTTGTATTCCTGCCTCTGCATCAGCGGGAGACAGCCAAAAGGTAGCTCCTGATATTTTATCCAATGGTTGCTTGTCAAGCATATCTTCACACGCTGCCAGCATCATTACTATAGCTGCAAATAATAATATTCTTATTTTCATAATTCTTTCCTCCAGTTATTAAAATGAAATTTGTGCACCAAAAGTTACTGTCTTCTGTAAAGGATAGCGCGTTATATCAGTTGCTGTTTGCGAACGCTCCGGATCATATCCTTCGAATTTGGTGAATGTTAACAGGTTTTCGCCACTAAAGAACACACGGATTTTCTCAAAACCAAACGATTTGGTATTCGGGATGTTATATCCCAGCTGAACCGATTTTACGCGAAGAAATGAAGCATCCTGTTTCCAGGATGTAGAGAATTTATAATTCTGATTATGGCTGCCAATGTTTACAATACGAGGTAGTGTTGCAGTTTCCCAGGTTGACGGATCTTCCGGAATATAACGGTCGGTTACCCATTCCATTGGAATCTGTCCACGGTCTCCGTTAATCCCCATTGGGAAAATACCTACACCTTCGAGGTAGGAATCGCGTCCCTGCACGCCCTGAAGCAATGCAGAAAAATCAAATCCTTTGTAATTTAATCCCAAAGAAATACCATAGGTATATTTTGGTATAGTATTACCAATAATTTCGCGGTCGTTACTGTCGATTACTCCGTTGCCATCCAGGTCTTTGTATTTTAAATCACCGGGACGGGTTTTATTGGTGATGTAATAAGCACCATCATTACCCGATAATTCTTTTGCCTGAGCATTTAACTGATCCAGTTCTTCCTGCGTACGAATAATACCTTCGCAAACATAACCATACATAGAATTGAATGCGTATCCTTCCCAGGTTACAAAACTACCACCTGAACGCACTTCGCCCTGGTATTTGGTAACTTCGTTATTTACATTACTGATGTTAAAGCCGAGAGAATAACCAAGGTCGCCAACTTTATCCTGGTAATTTGTACTGAACTCCCATCCGTTGTTTCTTACCTCTGCCAGGTTTACAACCGGTTTTGTTTTGTCACCCATTGTTTTCGGGATTTCCATTGGCACAAGAATTCCGTCTGTTAAACGATCGAAGTATTCAGCAGTTACATTTAATTTACCGAAAAAAGTGGCGTCAACACCAATGTTTGTAGTAGTGGTTGTTTCCCACTTTATATCTGAATTAACAACAGCTGTAGAAGCAATACCGGAGGTTACTGCCTCGCCCATAGTATAGTTCTGTCCAAGAGAATAAGTGGTCTGGTATGGATATGTACCAATATTCTGATTCCCCAGTTTACCCCAGGATGCACGGAGTTTTAAATTATCCAGCCACACAATATCACTCATAAAATCTTCTTCCGACAAACGCCATCCGGCAGAGAACGATGGAAATAAACCCCATTTATTGCCTTCTTTAAACCTTGAAGAACCATCGTAACGGATGTTGGCTTCAAACAGGTATTTCCCCTGGTAGTCGTAGTTTACACGTCCAAAATACGACATTAGAGCCCACTCGCTGGCTGTACCGTTTACTTGTGGATTTTCCAACCCGGCATCCAATACCTGCAACTCGTTGTTATGGAATTCCTGGATACTTGCACCAAACTGGTCTTTGCGGTATTCTTCAAAACTAAAACCTCCCAACACATTCAGGTTGTGATCATCGGAAAAGGTTTTGGCATAATTTAAAGTACTGTAGTTGGTAATGGTAAAGTATTCATTGTTTTTATTGTTTGCCGATTCCGGGTCGCCAAGTGTACGCATTATCATATTCTCGCTGAAATTCCAAAGATCAACCTGTCCCTGGAAAGTACGGTTCAGAATGTTATTGTAGTTAATGGCAACATTCTGCGAAAATTTCAACCCGTTGATGATTTCCCAATTCAAATATATTTTCCCCAGGAATCTTGTCTGGCGTTCTAAAGCCTCGCGACTTTCCCACTGCGCTCTTGGATTATTTACAGTACCAGCACCTAAAGCCTGTGCATAACCGTAACGTCCGTCTTCATGGCGTTCGTATGGGATACCCGGCATTTGGTGAAAAATTTCCGCCCAGTCAAGATCTTCCAAATCTTTCCACGAACCTGAGATATTGGTTCCTACCTTCACGTTATCAAGTATAGAACCTTCCCAGTTCATCCTGAAATTATAACGCTTCGACCATGTATCAGGAGTGATACCTTCCTGGTCGAGATAGCCAAGGGAGAAATTGTACAAAGTCTTTTCTGTACCACCGGCGAAGGAGAAAAAGTGCGAGTGAACGGGTGCACTATCACCTAACCACACATCTACCCAGTCTACATTCGGAGTCATGATCGGATCGCTAGAACTTTTCCATAAATCAATTTCCGATTGTGCAAAAATAGGTGCCATACCAACATTTGCATAGGCCTCGTTACCCATTTCCATGTAGGTGGCAAAATCGCTTAAATAATCCTTTTTACGGGTGGTCGACTGTATCCCGTAGTAGCCGTTGTAGGTTACCTTCAGTTTACCAATCGCTCCTTTTTTCGATGTAATCAGGATAACCCCATTTGCTGCCCTCGAACCATAAATCGCTGATGAAGCGGCATCCTTTAAAACAGAAATACTTTCCACGTCATTCGGATTAATATCGCTCATCGACGACTCGATACCATCAACCAAAACCAAGGGATTTGAATCGTTCAAGGTTCCTATACCCCGGATACGGATGGTTGCTTCATCTCTACCCGGCTGACCATCGGACTGAGAAACGTAAACACCTGTTGCCAATCCAGAAAGTGCATTCGACATATTGGTAATCGGACGGGCGTCGAGTTCCTTGGCTGTAACATTTGAGATTGCACCGGTAAGGTTTACTTTTTTCTGAGTACCGTAACCAACTGCTACTACTTCTTCAATACCGATGGCATCAATTTTCATGGCAACATCTATTTTACTTTGGTTAGCAACAGGAATTTCCTGGCTTAACATTCCCACAAAAGAGAAAAGTAAAATATCGCCGGAAGTAACGTCTGTGATTGTATAGTTTCCGTCAATATTGGTAACAGCACCTTTGGTAGTTCCTTTTATTACAATAGTAACACCAGGCAGAGGTTCACCATTTTCATCGGTAACTTTACCTGTAACCTCACCTTGTTTGGCCGGGATCACATAAGAGCTGTTACTTTTTGAACGAACCAGAATCAAACGATCCTTTTCTTTCCATGTTAAATCTGTTCCTTCAAAGATTTCGGTAAGAACATCTGCAATCTCACGATCCTCAACTTTTACTGTAACTTTTTTGGTTAAATCTACCTGTTCATTGTCGTAAAAGAAACGATATTGGCTGAGTTCTTCTATCTCTTCAAAAACCTCAAGTAAAGTGACATTCTTCATTTTCAAATCCAGCTTTCCGGTTTGGGAATAACTATTGGCTGAAATTTGCATAAAGCTGATTAGAATTAATAGTGTTGTTAGTTTTGCCATAAGCAATAATTTTTTCAATGGAGAGAATATACTCCTCTCACAATGCAGTCTGTTTTTTTTCATACATTTGTAATGTTAAGTTTTAGACTATAGCCTTATGCCGGCTATATGTTTTTAATATTTCGGAAATGAAAATTTCTGTAACAAGCGGGAAATGTTGACGCATTTTCCGCTTTTTTTAGTTCATAGTTTCTACATAGGCAATCCGCTTAATTTAGTTTGATGTATAACTTGTTTTTTTCGTATTTGTAATCTATGGGTTCTATTGATGTACTTTTTACGGCTTCAATAAACGTAAAAATGTTATCGTCGATGCTAATGGTACCGCTAAACCTTTTCGATTTTAATACCTCATCCTGAAAGATAATTTGGGTATTATAAATTCGGTCTATTCTTACCGCAAGGTCTTCGAGTGTTTCGTTCCTGAATTCATAAATACCTTTGTGCCAGTATTCATAAAAACCATCCGGGACTTTTGCCTCATATACTCTCCCGGATGATTGATCTAATACTAAACTATGCGATGGTTTAACCATGTATGAATTAAAACCATCTTCTTTATTGCGAATATCGAATTGAATTTTCCCCTCTACCAAATCAGCCCGCACTTCGTTATCTCCCGGATATGCAGTTACCGAAAAACGGGTTCCCAAAACCTGTATACGATTGGGGCCGATATTTACGATAAACGGCTTCTTCTTATTGTGTGTTACTTCAAAATAAGCCTCCCCTTCAAGTTTAAGTTCCCGTGTATTACCCGTAAACTTAGACGGGAATGAAATTATTGAGTTATTCGATAACCAAACTTTGGTTCCATCGGGTAAATTAAATGATGAACGACTTCCTTTGGGAACTGATATTTGCTGATAAACCAGTTCGTTGTTTTTAGATTGAAATAAATAATTTGTTAGAAACACCAATGAGATAACAAAAAACAAAACTGCAGAAATCTGTAATGCATAATAAACAAATGGCCTTACAGTTTTTCTTTTTCCAAATTGATTTTTACGGTTTTTAAATTTGTGGTAAATCGTAGAATTATCATGAAACTGTTTTGGGTTGAATTCCCAGATTTGAAGTAAACGGTTGAACACCTTTTTGTTTTCTTTGTCACTGTTTATCCACTCCTGTACAGCTTTTTCATCGGCGTTGTTGTATTCGCCGGTAATTTTGTTTGTAATATTTTCCCAAATGGTATTCTTATCCATCAATTTTAATGCTTATATCTCCTATAACAGGAGGATTTTGAGAATGTCCTAAAAGAAAAATGAAAAAATGCGTGTTTTTTTATTTATCAGGAATAATCATCTGAAACAGAACAACAAAATTTTTATCGTCACCCTGTTCCTGAAGATAAGTTTTTATTGCCTCCCCGATTTTTTTCAGTGCAATTGAAAGTTGGTGGTTTATGGTTTTAACCGAGATTTCGAGCAGCTCTCCAATTTCTTTGTATTTCATCTGCTCTACTTTGGCCATTTTGTAAATGATCTTACAACGGGATGGCAAATCTTCAATGGCAGCGTCAATCAGTTCTTTCAGCTCTTGATTGATCAGTTCGGTTTCGGGACAAAGCAAATCAATGCCTAAATCCACTTCAATATCTTCCAACGAAATTGCCTTTTTTCGTTTTATCTCATCAAGATAGTTAAGCGAAGTATTATAAGTAGCTTTAAACAAGTAAGCTTTTACATTTTGGATATTCACCAGCTCACTGCGGTTAAGCCAGACTTTAAAGAATACATCCGATACGGCTTCTTCGGCTACCGATTTATTTTTGAGAAAAGAAAATGCAAACTGATAAAGCCGGCCGGCAAATAAATCGAAAAACTGCTTAAATGCACGTTCGTCATCTTCAACAGAAATTTTCGTTTGTAATATTTTAATATTTTGGCTTAACTCCAAGTTGTTTTTAAATTTTTGCAAAAGTGGAAAAAAAATAACAACAAATCAAAATGAATTCGGCTCAAATACATTACTGTCCGGAGAACTTTGAAAAAGTTCCACACCATCAAATAAAGAAAATTCTTAAAGTTGACTATCCCCGTGTTAAACCACGAGGAATTCGTTGATTTAACAAAATATGCTATTAAGCATATTGTCTGTTATTGACTTTTATTTTACAGATGTTTACCTTGCATAGCAAACATAAAAACAATCCGCGTAGCCCGAACGCCGCAAATAACTATATATAAGATTAATAACCCGTAACCCATTAATATTGTAAAAACCGTATCAACCCTGTAAAACCGATGTATAAGCAACAATAGTATAAAAATAAACCGGCAAGCTATAGCAGAGCCTGCCGGTTAGAGATAAATAACGTCCCTTGCAAGGGACACAATATTAACTATTCAAATATATTAATTTATGAGTAATCAAAACGATTATGACGAATTACTGGAAACGATTAAAGCAATTCCAAATGACCAGTTAAAAGAACCGAACATCCCGGTGGATGTTGCACTACAGGAGTCGGAAGACCTCTACAAATGGACTGGAAAAGATGTTGCCAGGTTAGCTACCGCTGGTTTTACACAGGAAAAGCTCGACAACCTGCTGGTGCGAACAGGAGCCTGCCGCGAAGCGCAGTCGATATGGACTGAAGAATTCCGCTCGCAGCAGGATGCGCAGGAACAGTGGAACGAATTGGCACCTCAGGCCTACCATTTGCGGGATTACATACTACATGCCATGCGTTATGCATACCGGAACAACGAGGCATTACTAAACCGCGTACGGGCCATAGCCGAGGGCAGCGGAGATGCCGATATGATCCAGGATTTGAACGACGTGAAGGTTCTGGGGCAAAAAAATCCTGATCCCCTCACCGAAATTACTTTTGACATGAACATGCTCACCAGTGCCGGCACCATGTCGGACCAACTGGCCGGAATCAGGGCCGAGGCCAACGGTGAACGGATGGAACAAAGCGAATCGCGCGTTATCCGCGACAAGGCCTACATGTACATGAAAGAACTGGTGGACGAAATCCGTGCTGCCGGCAAATACCTGTTTTGGAAAGACCCGGAACGGCTGAAGGGATATTCGAGCCAGTACTGGAAAAAGCACAACAGAAAAAAAGATGACACACCGGACGAAGTAACTGAATAAGAGCGCCCTGTTAAGGTTTTGGGTTCCCTGCATGGGGAAATACCCTTCCTGTTACCTGTTTTGCCGCCCTGTTAAGGTTTTTAGCATCCCTGTTATACAGGGAGCATTAAAACTCCAACAGGGCGGCTCTATTTTATAACAGGGCGGCTAAACCCCTTACAAGGATTACATAATTCCCCAACAGGGCGGGTGATTTTGTTACAGGAAGATGACTCGCGGTAACAGGGCGTTCACTTTGCTTAATTAAAGATTTCTAATTTATACATCATATTTGCCTGAGTGGGAAAAGAAATTACACCTGAATTATCAGGCCTTGCTTTTAAATCTTTCCCATCCGGACCGGAGATTTTTATAGGAAACAAACTTCTGATTGAACAAGAGCCACCATTTACAGATTCGATGGTTGCCGTTTGTATTTTCCCCTCTTCCCATTCCATACTTATTTCAAATCTGCCCCTGGCGCGTAAGCCTGAAACAGAGCCTTTTGCCCATTCTTTTGGCAAGGCCGGAAGTAATTCGATAACTCCACCATCAGATTGAAGCAACATTTCTGCAATTCCGGCACATCCACCAAAGTTGCCATCTATCTGAAATGGAGGGCAAACATCAAAAAGGTTAGGATGTGTACTGTTTTTTAAAAGCTCTGCAAGCATTTTATGGGCATAATCGCCCTGATGAAGACGAGCGCGGAAATTCACTTTCCATGCTTTCGACCAACCTGTACCTCCATCGCCACGGTGTTTTAGCGTAACTTTGCAAGCCTCTGCCAGTTCCGGTGTTTTGTAAGGATCGATAAGTCCACCAGGATGAAGCGACCAAAGGTGGGCAATGTGCCTGTGTTGAAACTCAGGAGCTTCCATGTCCCAGTCGTCGAGCCATTCCTGTAATTGCCCTGCTTTTCCTATTTGTAATGGTGGTAGTTTAGCAAGTGCTGCTGTTAACTCTATCTGAAATGATTCATCAGTACTAAGTATTGATGATGCTTCAAGACAGGCGTTAAACAAAAACCGTATAATAGCCATGTCTTTTGTAGGTCCGGCACATACAGTTACACGACCTTTAACATGCGGTATGCCATTCTCAGGTGAATTGGCAGGGCAGGTTACCAGGTATCCCTTTTCGGGATGTTCGATCATGTAATCAAGTAAAAAGCGAGCTGCTCCTTTCATTATTGGGTAAGCACGTTCTTTCAGAAAGGATTGATCGCCATTAAACAGGTAATGTTCCCACAGGTGAGTGCTGAGCCAGGCGCCGCCGGTAACCCACATTCCCCATATTGCACCATCAACGGGTGCAGCACCTCTCCATAAGTCGGTGTTATGGTGTAATACCCATCCGCGGCAACCGTAATGTTTTTGGGCTACTTCGCCACCGGTTTCAACAAGGTCGTCCAGCATATCAAATAGAGGTTCATGAAACTCTGAAAGGTTGGTTACTTCTGCCGGCCAGTAATTCATTTCGGTATTAATATTTACTGTATACTTACTGCCCCATGGTGGAGTAGTATGTTCATTCCAGATTCCCTGGAGATTTAATGGCTGGCTACCCGGACGCGAACCGCTAATCATCAGGTATCGGCCAAACTGGAAATACAGGGCTTCTAACTGCGTATCTGTCACGCCATTTTTATAGTTAGCCAAACGTTCGTCAGTAGGGAGATTATTAATACTATCGTTCTGGCCAAGATTCAGTTGCACCCGATTGAAATAATTTTGATAGTCGCTGATGTGGTCTGAACGCATTTGAGCATAGCTTTTATCTTCAGAAATTTCAAGATCCTGCTGGCAACGCTTCTCCGGATCTGCACTGATATCCTTGTAGTTATTAAAACTTGTTGCAGTCACCAGGCGAATTGTTACTGCACTGGCTTTCCTGATTTGAATTTGATTGTTTTTTGCATTAACAGAGCCATCTTCGTTATCAACTTTCAGGTGTGTTTCAAAACGCATTCCAGGCCCTTCAACACCGGCAATAAGTGGTCTGTTTTTACCATCGCCAATCCATTGCCCTTGCATTACCAACAGATTATTGTTTCTTGCCTCAGAAGTGTACTTGTGAGAACTGCTGAAAGCAACATCTGTGTTTAATGCTCCTTTTTTGTCGGAAGTAAGGCGGATGATGATTGATTGGTCGGGGTGCGAACTGAAAACTTCCCGGGTATAAGTAACGCCGTCCTGTTTATATTGAACTTTTACAATAGCTTCATCCAAATCAAGTTCTCTGGAATATTCACTTATCTTGCCGGTATCGGGATAAGTTAGCCACAGGTCGCCAAGAGGCTGGTAGGCCTGCATATACCTGGGATTACCCATCATATTGGCATCGATATACTTGCTGGCCTTTGCATATTGATTTGAATAAATTAACTCCCGCGCCTTATCCAGGTGTTCTTTTGCTCCGGGATTGGTATAGTTATGCGGTCTTCCCGACCAAAATGTATCGTCGTTGAGCTGGATACGCTCTTTTTCGGTTTTTCCGAATACCATGGCGCCCAGTCTTCCGTTGCCGATTGGAAGAGCTTCGTTCCAGTCTTTAGCCGGAGATGTATACCATAATGAATGGTTTAACTGTTCCTCTGATTTACTTCCAGAGTTACACGAATATACCCCGGACAGAAACAATGCAGGTATAATGTATATAAATAATAATTTCTTCATTTTACTTATGTGTTAAAATTATCTCTATGAAACTTTTAAGGATCACGTTTTTGATTCAAATTACGTTGAAGGCTGGTTATTCTTTGTTTACTTGTATTTTCTGTCAATCTGACTCAAATCATCCGACATTAAACCATTTTCATCATAACTAACCGGGGCAATAAAACAATCTCTTATCCGATCAACAGAGCGGTCTTTGTATTTGCACCATACGTGATACCAATCATCTTTCCATTGGAAGAAATCGCCATGTGCATAGCCAGTATCCAAACCAAATCCCTCGCCAACAAGCCCTTTTGTTTCATAAGGCCCGTATAAATTCCGGGATGTTGCATAATAGCCTGAACAACTGAGATAGTAAATTCCGTTATGTTTATGCAGGGAATTCTTATCAGTATCAGGGAAATGGGTTGTACGGTTAATCACTATTTCTTTGGGTTCTTCATCAAGCTCAATCATCGAATCCTTTAGCCTGGCAATTTTGTAGGTGTGGTGCCCGTATATAATGTAGGGCGTATTATCATCGTCAACAAAAATGCTCGGGTCAAAAGAATCAACGAGAGGCTTTCCAGTGGCGTCAACGTACGGCCCTTCTGGTTTTGAAGCTACCATAACACCGGCAGTTTTATTGTGATTCGAAAAATACCAGTAATATTTACCGTTTCTTTTTACGATATCACCGGCCCAACAATTTGTATTGCCTTTTCCCATAAAGTTATCTTCAGGACTGATAGTGCCTACATGCTCCCACGATTGAAAGTCGCTGGTGCGGTAAATACGCCATGCCGGCATTATCCAATCGGGCACCCCGAATCCAATATCATACCCGGTAAATACATAACAATAGTCGCCTTCCACCAATACATGTGGATCAGACATGCCGGGTGAATCGACTAATGGATTTTTAAGCTTTATTGTTGATTGCCGGGTTGTTTCATTGGCCAGAACCGAAGAAAATTTTAAACAATATAGACCTCCGGTCAATAGCCCTACGTTTCTGATAAATTTGCGTCTGTTTTTCATGGTAATAAAATTTGAAATTATAGTAAATTAGTTCTGAATAATAATAAGCCAGCCTTTACGAGCCTCAATATTAATTTTTTGATTCAACTTGAAAGTTTTTTCAGGCTGAAAATCCTCAATTTCCGGAGCTGTTAATTTTACGTTATCAGCCTTTATGCCTAATGCATCAAAATCGATATTAAGTGAAATTATTTTTGGAGAATCAGAAAAATTACCGATGGACAAAAGTACTTTCCCTTGATTTTTATACACTGTTACCTTTACACTTTTATCGTTTGTTGTAACTAACGGTTTGTCTTCCCAAAAACCAATCATTTCTGCCTCCTGAATCTGAAATTCATCCCAAATCTTCCATACCGGACGTGGATCGGCTTTTATTTTATCCGAGGACCACGGTAAACGGGTAGTCATTCCAAATAACATACCTAACCATCGGTTTCCTCCACCTTGTAACATATCCCCCATTAGTCCATAAGGAATACCTGAGACTTCTACCAACCAGTTTTCAGGAGACATCTTATTATATTGGAAACTTTCGCCAAACCACAGTTTATCGAGATAAGGGAAATACTCAGCATATTGAGTTGCCGGTCCTTTTGAAAATCCTGTATTGGAATGCAAATCAATCATACAACCAGGTTTTGTTCCGTCAAGTACTTTTCGTATCCGTTTAACGGTTCGTCGATCGTATGATACATCATCGAGATATAATCCATCAATATCAACTTTTTCTACCAGCCATTTTAATCCTTCGATGTAGTAGTTATACCAGCGTGAATCACCTGGAGCATTAACAATTGATGCATCAGCACTTTTATCGGGGAACCATTGGTACCATTGCGGACGATAACCCGAAACCAGATGCTCCCGTAACCAGGGATAACCTCCTCCCCTGCCATCACCAAGAATTTCATTACCCAGGCTGCGAAGCGCCCATATCTCGGTAGTGTAGTTCGTAAGTTCACGTATGGTATAATAAATTTTCACTTTTTGTCCTTTTTGATGTAATTTGAATACAAACCACTTCATTGAGTCCACTGCAACAAAGGGATAATTTATATGTGGATTATATTGATTGGCATGGTGAAGATTAACAATTTTAACTCCGGCCTTAAGATCTTCTTCAGCTGGCATTGGCTCTCCTCCATTGTGATAGTAACGGTCGGTAAACTGACTTTTATAATTGATATCTTTTACCGGAGTAAGCAACATCGACCATTCAAATACTAATTCCTGCCCCTCTTCCATGCCGCGACTGCCTGAATAAACAATTGCCTTCATTTCATTCTTATTGCTTTCGATCCTAAAACCGCCTTTGTTTTCATTAAACCACGACGTTGGATATTCGGGTCGATACAAATTCAACAACGGCCCACTATAACCTTCTCCGCGCAACTCACACCAGATACCTGCATCAGTGTTCCCCATCCAGAAACTATCGTGGGGTCCCTCCCATTTAGCCTCATGTTTTTTAGGGACTGAAATTCCGGGTAATCCCATTCCCATCATATAATTGGCAACATCTTTTCTGAATGGGATTTCCAGGCGAACATCTTTTAAATAAACCTTTTTAAGCGCCTTCAGTTTCAATTTATAATTAATATAGCCGTCGGATTCGATGGTACCAACTCCTTCTATCTTAAAATTAGAAGATCTGCTTTCCCATGCGCCCTGCATTACTCCCGGCTTATTTTTCAATAATTGAACATTTTGTGGTTTTGTGAAATTTTCTGTACCAGATCCGGTTTCAACAATAAACGCAACAGGGCCATTAAGGATTTCTGTCCCTTTTATATCAAATGAAGCAGGAAACCCCTTTTCCCCTAAGATCATTGTTTTCCCGGTAAAACCATACTCGTTCTCTCCCAAAACAGAAATCGGCTGGTAGGGTTTTGTGGGTTGCTCGTCAATCCCCAGAGTTGAATTTAACCAACGCAAACGGGAGTGACGCCAGTTTTCGTTATCACCTCTATCAGCAAGAATTACATCACCAATTTTAATTTGAATGTTTATTTTCTGAGGTGCAGCATTTTCTGCCAAAACAGTAATTTCGCCACTATACTTCCCACTTTGAACATCTTCAGGAATATCAACACCAATCCACAACGGCTGTACATTTCCTTTCTCCAGATCAAGCCGTTTTGTAAATGGCTTTCCGTAAGGATCTGTTCCGCCGGTATTGAAACAGGTTAGTGACGAAGCCGGAATCTTAACATTACCGTTCTTTAATGATGTGAACTCAACTTTTAAGTCTGACAAATCTTTCTGCCCCGCATAAACACCAAGCTGTAACGCATAATATTCATTCTTATGTGCTTCGCCTTCAAATTGGTTTGATGGTCCTGAAAGCACCCATTTTTGGGGTATCTCATCCAGCATACGGATTGGATATTTACGGTCCTCCGGAAAAACAAGGAAATCGTTTTTGTAAATATCAAGCAATGAATCTTTTTCGGACTGAAGTGCAATTACCTCCATTGGATAGAAACTATCAAAACTGCTACGCGACTGAAATTCCTGCAACCTTGCTTTTTTGATATTTTCATTTTTTTTTGTTTTTCCCAGCCAATTTTGATCCGGTGCCTCTTCCGGTTTTAAGTATCCTTTGTTATAAAATCCATAATTCTCCTGCACATCATATGGCAGATAATAAAAAAAGTACTTACCGGCCTTTTCGACCGGTCCAAACGTTAAGTGGCACCGTTCGTTGTCTACATGAATACGGTTAATGTTTTTTACTTTATCTCCACTTTCGTGAATGATGATAAACCTCTTTTGTTCAGGCGCCCTGTCATGCCTACGCCATAAAATATCGAGTGACACTGCCTCTGCCGGTTCATCAATTTCTAATATCGCACGATGGTTTCCCAAATTTTCAGGCCAAAGAGTATCCGATACAGAGTATTTGGGCTGTTCTCCTTCAGAACAACTGTAAAACAGGAAAAAAATAATTATTGCAATATATCTCATCTTGTTTATGGTTTTAATGTTTACTTCAGATATTTCTTTCAGTTATCTATTCAAATTTCACGACTGACTTTTGAAAAATGTGCTCAGACGAATTTCCGACCATAATTTCAAACTCACCGGGTTCAACCACATAATTCATACTTCTGTCCCAAATCCCCAATTCATTGTATGTAATTTCGAAATCAATAGTTTTTGATTCTCCCGGCCGTAAATCAATCTTTTTAAATCCTTTTAAAACTTTTACCGGTGTGGCTACAGAACTCTCATTATCGTTAACATACAATTGATTCGTTCAGTTAGCTGCGTGACTGGCTGGTATGGTCTTCCTCGTTCTCACGGTTATAAGCAGGAGAAATAAGTTCGACAGCAATTTTTTCCAACAGGTTCTCAAATTTGTACCAGCCCAAAGATTTTCAGCATAAACAAAAGTAGTCAACTTTGCTTCGTTCTCCCACTCAAGAACACAAGTAGCCATTTCAATTTCGAGCCTGACCGTTTTGACTTCACCCAACGCATTAATATCAAACCCGAGTGCTCACCCGGCGTTTTTCGAAGGTACGGCAACCTTGCTGTATGACGAGTCAAACTCTTTTTTAAATAATGTCATATTTATCTTCTGTCTAATGTTTATGTACATTCTGAAAATTCCATTTGTTAAGATCCGTCCCTTTCATAGGGCGTAAATCCCAAAGTTCGGCCAGGCCGAGCGAAAAACGCAGATTCCCGTTTTTTTTGCCAAACGAGATTCCCTACTATTCCGTTTCCAAGCGGTATAGCCTCGTCCCAGGTTTGAGCTAATTCCGGGAATTCAAGGTTTTGTCCCGGGAATCGAGTGTTCACTATTTTAATCACACAATAATATTATTCTTCCTTCAGGTGTTCCTTTCAGTTTGATCCGCTTTTGATAGTTGTTCCACAACAGGCTATTGTAATCCCATAAGTCGTTAATGATAATTGTATTGATCCCATCTATTTTATCAAACCGGCAGGCCTGACTTCCATCTGAAAAAACTTTAACTGTCGAATTTGATACCGATAATGACCAGGAATAGATATTTTCTTTTAACGACCGAACAATATTTGTATATGAAGGTTTTTCTTCCTGACCGAAATAATAAAAACTTGTTGGATCAAATGCCCAATTGTGTTCTGGTTTTTCTCTGTAATTCATTTTTGTTTTTTCAGAGAGTAGTACCTCGCCTTTTGCCGCACCCAAATCATTTTCAGGATATACCGTAAAGTATGCATTCCTGTCCCAATCCATTTTATTAAAGCTTTCACCGGTATAAAATTTAATACCAACTTCCTGAATATATATATCCGTGGGCGCATCACTAATTTTATAACGAATATCCAACAATCCGTTCTCGTCAATTTGAACCGTGAATCCGGCAGATATTTTGTCATAGGTTCCCGTTGTATGCAGGGTGGCTATCCCATCATTCACTTCAAATTTAAAACTACTTTGCTTCCAGTTTTTTGCATAATCATCTATTCTGAAATTTGTGCCCTGATTTTTTTCCCCGGGAAATTTCAAATTGATGTAAGGCCCTGATTTCAATAAAAGTTCATTATTCACTTTCAAATCTTCGATTAAACCTGTATTCTTGTTCAATTTCAACTTGAAACGCTCGCCTGCAATAAAAACAACACTATCTGTTTCATTAACATTAAGTTTTCCTTTTGAGCAAACGGGTAACTCCACCTTTTTTTCACCCAGTTGCAGGTTATATTCATCTACCAAAATGGTATCATTTGAATAGAACTTTATGTTTAATTTCTCATCAAAATTCCAGTGTGCCGGCGGAAATACGAGTTGTCCTTTCTTATGTGGCTCCAGATTTACTTGCTCTAATTCACCGGTTTGCTCCCCGTATTTCCAGACTATTTTCAACTCAGAAAAATTAGTATGGTCAAACCGGTTATGCACAGGAATAATAAGTTTGTCATTTGGCAGAAAATCCTGTACTACCTTGGTGTAAATTTTAGTAGGAGAATAAGACTTTTTAGTTGCCCAGAACTCTGGTTTCCTGCGACGCCATGTATCCACAATCCCCCATTCTCCATACCCTACAGTTTCTTTGGGAAGCATAAAGGTTTCATCAAGAAAACACCAGATAGCTCCTCCCAGTCCACCTTCTACTTCAAAAATGTTTGTCCACATACTATCCAAAGTGTGAGCCCAAAAACTACGCACATTGGGATCTTCTCTTAACTCAAATTTGTTGTAACAGGCAACGTGTGCCCATTCATCAAAAATGGCAGGCATCCCGGGATATTCAAAACCTTTTATAGTAACTTCTTTATACCTTGCATTAGTACCACGCCAGTCGGGATAGTGGCTACTAAAAATGTCAAAAGCCTGAGCACCATCGGGGACATATTGAGGGTAACTAAAAATAACCGGTCGGGTTTTGTCGTTCTTTTTTACCCAGTTGTATGATTTTTGGAAATTATCGCCAAATCGATTTTCATTACCAATGGACCAAATAATTATACATGCATGATTCCGATGATTCTGTACCATTTCTTCGCATTGGGAAAGATACTGAGTCCATTCAGGATCAGAACGTGTCGCATCAATTGAATTATATTCCCCGGAGCGATTCGTCGCCACAAAACATACGGCACTTTCATCTTCAACATAAAGTCCATAGCGATCGCAATACTCAAGAAACTTTTCAGATGGTGGATAATGGGAAGTTCGGATAAAGTTGATATTTGCTTCTTTTGCCAGCAAAACATCCTGTAGATCGTATTCAGGAGTACTCATCCTCCCAAGAGTTGGATGAACATCATGGCGGCAAGCTCCCCGAAGTTTCACCGGTTTGCCATTAACGAGAAGTTTATTCCCATCTATTTTTACTTCACGGAAACCTATGTCTTCTGATTTTTTCAAAATTTCTTCTTTCCCATCGAAAAGTATTGTGACCAAGGTGTACAAATTCGGGTGTTCCGCATCCCATTTCTCCGGGTTCTCAACCTGAATCTGAAATTGTCCTGACTTTGAGCTTGTTTCCTGTTCAAGTGATTTAACCAGCTTGCCATCTTTGCTAAACAAATCAATTTTTATTTTTGAAGGAGAATCCTGCTTCAGCTCATAAAAAACTTTTAAATCTGCATTTTGATAACTTTTGTCCAACTCTGTTTCAAAATACAATAGTTTGAAATTTTGCTTCGGTAACGCAGTCAGTTCCACATCGCGAAGTATTCCTCCAATCTGATGTTTTGCATAACCACTTGCATATGAAATATCGTTGGTTTTATCGCAAACCTCAACTTTTAATTCAACTTCTTCTCCGGGTCTAACAAGCTCTGTTATATCGCATGTCCATTTTGTAAAGCCACCGCTGTGGTCGCGAACATAAGTGCCATTCACCCAACAACGTGCATAACTGTACACACCATAAAAGTTTATACCGATTTGTTTTCCGGAATAATCAGAAGGAACAGTAAATGTAGTTTTGTATGTGTAAGTTTTATCGTGTTTTATGGCAAATCCCTGCATTTGCAGTTCACCAGGCACCTGTACATCCGACCAGTTTTTTTCATCCATGGAAAACTGCCATGTACCATTTAGCGAAACGACGGGAGTTTTTACATCTTTTACCCATATCTTTGTTAAAACATTATTCCTGCTATTGCAGGCAAAAGAAGCCAAAAGGATTCCAATTATCGTTAAACATTTGAATACTTTCATATAATATCAATTAGCAAGTACTTTTATTTTTTTATAATATTTATTCAAAAACAAGCTCAAAAGTAAGTATAATCTGACTTTGTTACCAGACGTATATTTACTATTGCTTACACTATATTTTCCTGTTCCCTCATTTGTATTTGATGGTTTAACTGAAACCTCAAAACCACATCTTCCAGCTCACCCGGAACAAACAGATAAAATTCTGGTCAGTATGTAATTCTGCGTAACTGAATATCTCCTATCGATGAACCACCTGTTGACTTCGCCTGAACCTTAAAAATTGTTTTAAAATCATCAAGCGTTTGTTGGGATCGGGTAATGAAAAACCGATAGGGCTTAGCCTTTATCAGTTCCGGATGCTCCTGCCCGTATATATTTAATTTCCAGTCTTTAAATTCCAATCCGGAGCCTCTAACGGAACGGTCTCGCGCAATCGTACGAAAGAATAGCTCGTATTCTCCAATTTCATTGACATAAGGTGTCAGGTCTATTTCATAATCCGAAAATTCCTTACCAAAAGTATCTTGATCCCATCCTCCCAGGCGAATAATCTCCTCTTTTTGTTCATTTAGTTCCATATCAACTCCTACATGATACACAGCAAATGTTCGGATACGGGGCTTGTCTTTTGATTCGAGAATAGTCAGACGGATATAGCATGCCTCAACCGAATTTAAAAAGTCTATTTTCTTATTTCCTATCGAAGTGCCTTCAACAACTTTTTGCCAGTTTTTTGCATCAGAAGATGTTTCCACCTGATATTTCAAAACACGCTGCCCGTATTCCAGTTTTTCCTGGAGGACTACATGGTCGATGGATTCCGATTGTTTCAATTTCAATGTTATTACTTTACCGTTACCACTTGTACTGCCTACAGGATAATCAAAACGTCTACGAATTTCTTCGCCGAATTCTTTATAACGCGCCACATGGGCACTAGGAATGAGGCCGGTTGTGTCTGGTGTAGAATTAAGCAAAAGTACAGAGCCGCGGCCAACCGATTTGTAGTATAAATCAACAAACTGTTCACGTGTCATCATCAGGGAATCGGTTCCCGGAGCCCAAAACCATTTATGACCTCCGTTTTTCAGGAAGGGAACATCACATTCGATAGGAGCATAAGCATCTCCATCAGATGTAGAGTGGAAGGCAGTTGATACGCCAGTTTTTAAATCTGCCGAATCAAGCGTTGCCCAGTTGGGATCCGGGGCAATGCCATCTTCATTGCCTACCCAGCGTAAGTTTGTCAGGGGGCTTTGTAAAACAACTGCTTCATCAAGGTGCGGAGTCAGGATGTCGTCAATGTAAATTTTACAACTTCCATCGAACCATATTTCGCGAATGGGACCGTAGTTGTTCCAAACTTCTTTCAACTGAGTACGCAATACTTTATTGTATGCCTCTTGTTTTGACGGATCAGTAGTAATACCGCCGCTGCCAATGCCTGCACCCCAGTCGCCATCACCAGGATAAACATAAACACCGAGATCAAGACCATATTTTTTGCACGACTCAGATACTTCCCTGAGAATATCCCTTTTAATAGGCGTATTCATTGAATTGTTGTGTGTAGTTTGCGTATCCCACCAACAAAATCCGCCAACGTGTTTCGCCACAAAAAGAATCATTTTGGCATCCCAGCTTTTAGCCACTTCGCACCACTGGTCGGTATTAAGTTGGGTAGGATTAATCCGCTCCAGGGGCGTGGTTAAATTATCGTACTCGCGGTGCTGCCAGGTAGCAGGGCCAAAATGAACAAACATAATTCGTTCAGTATCTAACCAGTGTAACTGAACTTTCGATGGTATTGGATTTGTTGATTTATCCTTACTACTTGAATAAAATGGTAGAAAGAATAAGAAAGCAAAGAATAAAAAGGTTGTTTTCATTGTCATAATATTATAATTTTAAGAAATCAATTAATAGTGGATACTTTAAAAGCCACAGGCTGTTAGTTGTTTTTAATTAAGTCTTTTGATATCCATTTAATCGTATTTTGCATATAATTTCTCTAAGAAACATCTTGTCAGATAGGGAGATTAGTGCTTTTGTTTTAACTAAAATCAATCGTTAAATCTAATCGTTATGATATAACTTAAAAATTCAAATTATTTTTTTGAGGCGGTTTTAATCCCGGCATTAAGACAAAAGTTATTTTTTCGTGGCCAATTTGGTTAAACTCCGGTCAAAAATATTTTTATCCTTTGGCCTCAAAATAATGATATCGGCCTTTTTTGTTTTAAGTGTAAACCGTGCCCCATTAACAACTTCTGACACTTTTCCGTTACGGAACACCTGTACACTTTTTCCAGGCCATGGATTAACTATAATACAATCACGCCCCTTTTCACTAATAATTTCTACATACTGTACCTTGCCATTTGTGAACTCACTCGACACCAAAAAAGCGCCTTTGGCACGCAATGTCGAGAATTGGGCTGGTTTTGATTTCGGCCATGCCGGAAATAGACGTAAAACATCTTCGTGACTCTGCAACAACATGGCATTAATAGCTTCAGTGCCTCCACTGGTCTCAATTCCTCCACCATGCTCACGTACGGTGGCATTAGGTCGCATTTTGGCATTGATGCACGCTCTAAGATTCTTGTAGAGGTCATCTGCATCCCAACCAATACGAGTTGCCTGAGCAAAGATATTTGGAAAAGCATTGCCATGCATCCAGGTTGTGTTATTAGGGTCAGAGTTCATGTGATGAATCGTATTACGGGCAATTTGTAATAGTTCCGGATCGGAATCTAACCCAATATCCTCTGCAGGAAAGATCATTTGTAAATGCGCAGGATTATCCCCAACGCCATTGTTTTCAAGCGATATTCGATCCAGGTTTTCCTGTTCCTTAAAAACAGTCATCTTTCCCACTTTAGAAGTAGGGTAGTTACTCATGTGGTCAAAAATGTGCTGCCATTTATCTCGACGTTGGGAGTCAACACCTAAATCCTTGCTGGCAATAATGCAGGCTTTGGCGAGAAATTTTATCATACCCAGAGCATACGCGCAGTTACGCGAATTGAAGTTTTCTCTAGCAGCACTATCAACCAGCACATATCTCCCGTTTTCAAAAATTAAATAGTCTTCGTAGAAACTTATAGCAGCGATCATAAACGGATAAGCCTGTTCTCGCAAAAAAGTGTAATCAAGTGTGTAATAATAGTGGTTGATGAAATTGATCGCAAGGAATGCGGGGTTATCGAGCTGGTCATTTGGCAGCTTTTGACGATTCTTTTGTGGAGCAACCGGAATCATATTGGGTTGAGAACCATGAAATCCCATCGGACCGATTCCGCGCGGAAGCATCATCCCCTTATATCCAGCTGCATGTGCGTAGCGAATACCATGTAGAAGATGGTATAACATATTAAGGTAATAAGGCTGTGCAAGCTCAGGACGATTACCGGAATACACGCCATAAAAAGGGGACTCACTGTTGTAGTTACTGGTCTTGCCGTTACCCCACCAATTCAAATCCGAGTTAATCCCCCCCCATAATCCGGGACACTCGTGCTTGCCTCGAGAGCAACTGGCAAGCGCATAGTAAGCTCCATACCAGTACTGATTCATGAGTTTGTCATTTAAATCGACATACGACTTGAGCCAAAATTCCTTCCACCACGCAAGACGCTCTTGCGACCATAGTTCAGGTGCAGAGGGCTTTAGAGACCTTAAACGCAAGGCGGCGGCTTCTTTCCAGTGCTCAGACTGTTTAATTTCATCGCGAAGCCCCCCTTCGCCTTCCACAGCCACAATTAAGGTTGTGCAATCCCCAGGCTTCAGAGCAAATTCAATGGTGCTCGCATTCACTGCGGTCACATCACCATCTAACAGTCGGAATGCAACTATGCCACATGCGCCATATGCCCCTTGTACATACTCCCGACCCGACCAACAAACCGTTCCGTTGTTCCCAGACACCTTCGGCAAGGCCACACCCGGAATCACATCAAACTGCCAACCTCCATTTTTTATATGGTGAGCTCCTGCCCATGACATTCCCGGTAATTCATCCGGCAAGTAGAGGCAAACCTCATCAGACTGGGTAACTTCCTTGTCAGTTTCTATAAAAATCTGCTTTTTTGCTGCAACATTGATAATAGAAGGACGACCACGAGGTCCCTTCCCCAATTTCCAACACGCTCGTGAATCAGCCTTTGGATCCTTAATCTTCTTACAATAGACATTCCGGTCATCATCATCATCACCAACCATTGCATAGTTACCTGTTTCTGCATTCTTAAGGTTAAAAACACCAGCTCGAACATTTTCAAAAAACCAGTACTTTCGTTCCTGAATATTCGGAGACCCCACTTTCAACATACCTTCTGCATCATAAAGTTTATCCGCCCAACTTGTCGTTGTCGTATACGCCCCAATGGTTACTGGGTAAGAGTAGGAACCATTAACCAATTTTTCCTGATGAGGGATTTCCATTGCACTCCAAGCCTTTGCCTTAAAGCTTACAGGCTGCTTGGACCTGTTCGTCACCTTTAGAACCATTACAGGATCATGAATAGCAGTATAAGCTGTCATCTCTACAGGATTGCCATCAATTGTAACATCCATACGCAGCTCGGCCTTTTCCATGTCTTGTTCATAACGAAACGAGTCTTTTGCAGTACCTTTTTTTGTTGCCACTATATCAAGGCCTCCCAACGCACGGTTCCAGAAATCAATTCGATTAAAGAAAAACGTCTGCTTCGAGGGTGAACCTCCAACAGTTGCCCCCAATAACCCCATTCCCAAGCAGGGGCCCCTCGGTATAGGTCTCTGTCTGGGTATCGTATTGAAGATCAGAATAGCTACCTGCTGACTCTTTCAGTAACTTTTGAATCTGTATCCATTTTTGCTCCTCTTTGCTCAAGTTTACTGTATTGCATCCAAAGACCAATAGCAGTATTACCCCAGTCATTATATTTTTATATTTACTAATTACTCTTTTTACTTCTAAGCCTGATGTGGTTGCAATGGATGACAAACCTATAATCCCCACCAGAGTTCCTATATACACACTTTTTATTTGATCACGCATAAATTACCGTTTTATTAAAAAAATTATAGCGAAGAGAGTTTACCAACAATGCAAGAACCATTTAATTCCACTAATGGATATGCAACAAAAAGTTGGACGCTCAGTTAAGCTATGCAACTAATTTTTGATTATTGTTTAAAAATTCAAATTCTTCTATCGTTTTATATCCCAAAGCTGAGTAAAAAATAAGTTCTTGGTTGATTGGGCGGTTTCTTTCTGCCATTCTCCATGCAGCAATGATTGTTTCCTCTGCGGTCATACCTTTGCTCATAGACCACCCAAACACCTTACGGTCAAATTCGCGTCTGTTTTTCATGGTAATAAAATTTGAAATTGTATTTAATGTTTTAAAAGTATTTATTGTCAAGGTTCAATTCTTCCCCTTTAGCTAAATTAAGTTGATAATCTTTGTCGTTATACCTTAATATCCCTTTCTTCCCAAGTAATGATTTAACTTTTGCCATTACCAGTTTCCCTTCATTCCATTTTATATCCACTTCAAAACCGTTTACGCCACACAATCCCGATATTTCACCTTCCCCTTTACAGCGGTGATGCTGAGCAACTCAGTAAAATTCGTTCATTTTTCAACCTTAAATTATTTGTCTTGAAAAGAAAGGGCAGAATTATATCCTGCCCCAGTCTTTAACCTAACCAAATCTATTTCTATGAAAAACCTTAATGACTGATTACTACATTATTCATCTCTTCAAGTGTTTTACCCCTGGTTTCAACCAAATATCTTTTATAAAAAAAGTATGCTATTATTGTTGTTATACCATAAAAAATAAAAGAATACCCCAGACCAATACGTTCAGGGAAGGCTGCCAGGACTATCGGAAAAAGGAAGGATGAAGCAGAATTAACCAGCCAGTTGGAAAAAGAAGAAACGGAGCATGCCCTTGCCCTGATTGAGTTTGGAAATAGTTCGGATATTAAAACCCAAATCGTAACTCCAGATGAAGCTGCAAAAGAAAATGCAAATCCTACCAATAAAACCAATAAACCATATCCTTGATACCCTGTAAGTGTTAATATTCCAAATAGAAGTAAAAATCCGGCCATAGATAACGATCCTGTAAGTAATAATTTCTTCCTTCCCACTTTATCAATTAATGACATTCCGATAATAGTTGCAACCAAATTAGTCGCGCCAATTATAACGGTTTGCCAAATGGCTGAATCTGTTGTAAAACCAACAGAACGAAAGATATCAGCACTATAGTACATGACGATATTTATTCCGGTTAATTGATTAAAAACAGCTACGGCAATACCAATTAATACCAAATTCAGATTCGTACCTTTAAATAAATTCTCCTTTTTCTTACCTTCTTCTGAAGCCAGTGATTGTTTTATCTCGTTTATTAATGAACCGGCATCAGAAACCGCCAATTGAAGTAAAACTCTTTTTGCTTCTTTTTCTTTTCCTGCTTTTACCAGCCATCTGGGGCTACTGGGAACAAAGAACAACATGGCAAAGAAAGCAATAGCAGGGATCCCTCCCGATAAAAACATAAATCGCCAGTTATTCTCGCCAGTATTTAACAGGGCCAGATCTGATGCAAAAGCCAGCAGTATACCAATTACAATAGCCAGCTGAAATACTGACCCCAACCTGCCTCTGAATTCGGCAGGTGATATTTCGGAGATATAAACCGGAGAAAGCACCGAAGCTCCACCTATTGCAATTCCGCCAATTATTCTGGCAATAATAAATATTGTGAAGTTTGGTGCTAATCCTGTACCCAGTGCTGTAACAACAAACAAAACAGCAAGAAATTTCAGCATCGACCTGCTCCCAAAAATATCACTTGGTTTCCCAATAAAAATTGCCCCAATTACGCAGCCTATTAAACCGGAACTAACCGACCACCCCTGCATGGCTCCATCCAGAGCAAAATGTTCGCTAAAAAAAGGCAATGCCCCGTTAATAACAGCTGTATCGAAACCAAATAACAAGCCACCAATAGCAGCTGTAAAGGTATAGAGTAGAATATTGTTTTTCAAAATAATGATTTAAATTGTTCCTTCTCTCCGTCTGATTTCTCTTACTGCATCAACCATCGCCTGAAAACCTTCAACGGGGATATAATCAGGTATTGAATTCCCCGAGCCTAATCCATATCCTTTGGTAATGCTTCGGTATCGGGTACCCTTTTCTAACACCTCGCTAAAAACATCATCGTATTTGTTAAGCATTAAAAGATTTAAGTCGAAGCCACCCAAAAGTCCAATTCTGTCATTATACAACTCTATCCATTTGTCGAAAGGAGCTATCTGGTCTTCGTTCGAGTGTTTTGCATCAATTCCGACCCCAATTATTTCTTCCATTACATTGAATATCTTTCCACAACTGTGAAGGAGAAATTTCTTTTTTGCCCCATGAACTAAGTCAATAACCCTTTTGTACTGAGGTATAATATGTTCTTTTATGGTTTCGGGTTCCAGAAGAGTATTTGACTTAAATCCAAGGTCATCACCCATCCTGTAAAAGACAAAAATATCGTCGTAACGTTTTATCATTTCGGACCAGAGTGTTACATACAGATCACCAATTTTTTTATACAAATCAGCGAAAAGGTCAGGATCCAAATATTGCATTACTCTTAGATATTCGTAGCCTACCAGATCTTCGCTGGCTTCAAAAATCCCATAACCACAACCGCCATACGCTTTCATTCCTGCAGGCATTACCTTTCTGATTGCTTCTAAATGAGGAGTGTATTTTTCCCAGAAAATTCTCGGAATATCATCAAAAGGAAATTTTTCAAAATCCTCGCGATTTTGAATAGGACCTTTCATGCCACCTTTAATTGCTCCATGCCCCGGAAAAACCTCACAAACAAGTGCTTCATATGAGAAAGCATCGTATTCATTTTTTTTCCAGAATCCAATTACTTTTTTATAATGTTCTTCAAGATCGGCTTGTGTGTTTCCAAATGGAATTTCTTCACCCAGGTATTTCTCAATAAATGGAAGATCAATATTATGTTCATACAATGGAAGCCTTCCAGGCTTTTCGTTGTATAACACTTTCAGTAAGTTTCTATAATCAGGTTGAAAAGTATTCATCATATTAAAATTTAGGTAGTTTCTATAAAATTGGATAATTGCCGTATTCTTTTACCGCAGCAATAAATGCCAGAACATTTTCGGTCGAAATGTCATCGTGGATACTATGATCTGTAGCAATAATGTAGCCTCCACCAGGTGCCCCAAGACGAATACATTCTTTCACTTCAGTTTTTATGGTTTCAGGAGTACCGGTAACCATAGTCGTTTTATTGTTTACATTTCCAACAGGACAGATTTTTCCCTGAAACTTTGTTTTAACCAACTGCAGATCCATTCCGGCAGATTTTTCAACAGGATGATATCCTTTTATTCCGGTATTTACCAAATCGTCTAAAACATCCCAGATATTGCCGTCGTTATGCATAATTACAGGAACTCCCAGTTCTGTAAGTCCTTTTACCAATCGCTCAAACGCGGGAATGAAAAATTCCCTGAATTGTTCCGGAGAAATAAGTAATGCATTTGTTCCTCCCCAATCGTCCGATATCTGGAACGCATCTATACCTCCCTCATTAAATGCCAGAGTAGCCGCCTCAATTGCCCAGTCGACGTATGCTTCATTCATTTCATGAATCAGTTCGGGATCCATAAATAAATTCATTGAAAAACTTTCGAAGTCAGAAAAATACCATGAAGCCATTGTAAAAGGCCCGAGTAAACCAACCACAATGGCAAGATTACCTTTGTTTGCCTGAACAGCTTCTTGAATTATTTTTGTTCTGTAAGGTGTCTTTACTTCGGGTAATTTATAGTTACCCCAATCCGTTCTGTCCTTAACGGGACATGCTACCTAGGCAATAATTGGCCATCCGTTTTTTTTGTAAGTTACGCCCCATTCGTCCTTATAAATTTCATTTTCCTGATGGGGAGTTTCTTCAATACCACAAAAACCATTAATGGGTACCCATAACATATCAATTCCTACTTTTGTCGCCAGCTCAGCCTGAGCTGCTCCCTCATACAAAACTGTATTGTAACCCAATATTTCCTTTTGCAGCTTTAAGCTAAAAAGATGTTCTGCTATTGGTACCCTATCCGGTGTTCCACCGTTCAGTGCTGTTAAAAAACGTTCTTTTGGTGTCATATAGTTTATGGTATAATTTATTTCAGGATAAAGCTTGCAGGAGCGTACTTTCCAAGATTAAAACGAAACATCCCATTTTTTACTGCGATACTATCTCCTGTTTTTTCTCCTCTCAAATTAACTGGTTGAGCCTTATTGATCTTTACTTCAGAAGGAATTGTTATTGTTAATTCACCCGAATCTCCTGCTTGTTCCCAAACGCGTAACAACAAGCCATCCTCTCTTTTATTGAAGGCAGTCACCTCAATCCCTTTTCTCGACAGGCTAATGCCTTGTTGCATTGCAGGAAGCACTCCCTTTTTACCATCTGCCTCAGCAACCAGCAGTGGTGTTCGTGCTTCAAACGAAGGAATTTGCAAGCGATCGGCTTCTGTAACAGTACTATCAAAAGTCCAGATTCGTACTCTTGAGCTCCACGTTCCGGGATACCAATACCTGAAATTGGTATTCCACTGGTTGTTGTATAAATTTAAATAAACAACCGGTTTTTGTGGGATATATTGATTTGAGTATTTCCACATACCGGGCTCGCCAAGGCTAATCAGCGGATGGTCGAGCGGGCAAACCGTAACTCCGGTACCGTCAGCATCGGTAATACTAACTCCTGAACCAACGGCATACAAATGACGGTTTGAACCTTCCACAATATCTGTTAAAGGATTCATTGTACCCAGTGTTCTTCCAACCGTAAATGTTGGTTGGTTTATATTGAACGGAAGGCACAACCAATCAGCTTCAGGCCAGTTATCCCTGGCTTTGTCTTTTATAGTTATCTCAAGATCAATATATGGCATATCGTTTTGTAATGTAATGGAAACGGATGAAGCCGGAAGATGACAGGACTCATCGGCAGGAAAATCAACAGTCATTACCTGTATAAATTCATTTTTTGAAATATTTACCGTTCCGTTTTTTGACGTTGCCTGACGGTACGGAACCTCTTTCCCTGAAATCATACCCGGCTTATTTATTCCGGGATGGGGCCAGTCACCATCGGTTCCAAACGATTTAACCGCCCTGCCCTGTTGATATTGCATGGTATAATTCAGGGTCTGTTCATAGGTAAATCTTTCGTTCATGTATTGGCCAAGCCCGTTTGTTGAATTTACGGCAGCCCACTCCTTCTCTGTGCGCTTGTCAACAAAAGAAGAAATCATGCCGGCAACCGGGTCGAAAGTAATTTTATAAAAACTGTTCTCAATTGTGTTATTGCTATTTCCTTTTTCGCTGACAGGAGGTACCTTCGCTTCAATTTTATCGGCAGAAAACGTTTTATATCCGCTTGCAGGAATATCTTCAGCATAAAAATATTCTTCCGAGCCGGGCAGTTTTACCCAATCGCTACGGCTCCAGGGCAAGGAATTATAAACAACAATCCTTTTACCTTTCGTATTTATATTTTTTGCCAGAGTTTCCAGATTGGTAGCCAACAATTTCCCTGTTGTGTTATCAGCCTTTTTTATATAGTCAGTTTTATCATCCCACGAACCTTCAAGATTCTGATAACTTTCAGGAGCAAGTTCTTTAAATGCTTCTCCATACTGATTTATACTTTTCGAACCGCCCCAGGTATGTTCGGCATACAGCAGGGTATTTTCAAACGCCTCTGCAATTTCTCCTCCCGCATCAGGAACATCAACTCCCCATTGCTGAAGTTGTGTATTCAGTAATTCGGCAGCCGGAAGAAGGGGTTGCACGTTTCTAAGTTTTTTCATTCCACCCGGATCGCATCCATAACCATGAATCCAGGTATCGGGAGCTTCTTTTTTTATTACCGGAATATTTGGGTGTTTCGCTAATATGGCATCAGCAAAATCCTCAAGTGTACCCATTCGTATGTTAACATCAGGCAGAAATTTATTGGCTTCAACAAATAACTTTTGAATATCATCGGCAGTTGGCGGGCCTGAATTATCGGGTGTTACAATAATGGCCGGCCAAACCGGATAAGGCCAGTCGGTTGGTGGAATCAGATTTTTTCCCAATGTTTGGTCTGTCGGATACTGGTCTGTCCACACCTCGGGATACAAACCGACTGTAGTACCATAAACATGCGAATAACCGGTTAAAATACGGCTGCCGTCAGGCCCTTCCCACCAGAACAACGGCGGATATTTTACATATCCCGATGGCCAGTTGCACCCAAGATGTAAAAATTTTGTCCCTCCATTTGCCAAAACAGTAGCAAGAACATTACTCTGCGAAGGCACATCAGTCATTTTTGCACCCCGCGGGATTGGTAATCCGTATTTATTACAGATATCGTCGGAAAACGAAAATCCCCGGACAATCCCTTCAGGAAACATACTTTCCGATTCAAGTGTAAAAGGAACGGCATGAACCACAAAACGTCCCGATTTAAAAGCATCATCGAGCCGTTGGCGGCGTAAAGGCGTTTGTCCGGGCCAGTCTTCCAGAACCTTCGACATTACCCAGCCGGGGGCTGTCCACGAAAACTGCTGTTCTTCAGGAAGGTTTTTTGTATTGTCCATAATATCCAGCGCCTTATCGATCATTTCGGTCTGATAATACGGGATCAGGTCTTTTACCCTGTGTGTGTAACCGATATCGAAATGCGTTTTGCAGATAACGATTATCTCTTTTACATTTTGATTGATGTAAGTAGTGTCGCCTGGTTTTATCTGTCCCAATGCCGCCACGTTAAACAGTAAAATTATTGCTAACAGTTTTAGTCTCATATTCTTATATCTTACAAATTCAGTTTTATTGTCTCATTCACTGATGTTTGAAAAGAAATCACATCTCCTTCCAAAATTTCACTCCCTTTTCCGTTACGTGCTAACCTCACTTTGTTTCCCGGCCAGGGATTTTTTATGGTACATGTTTTCCCTTTTTCACTGTTAATAGTTACAAAAGATACTTTCCCTCCTTTCAATTCGCTGGATACGAGGAAAGCACCATAGGTTCTCAGGTTATAAAAAGTAGCGTCTTTCTGTTCAGGCCACACCGGGAAAACGCGTAATATACCTCCATGCCCCATACACAACATTTCGTTGATTGTATTGGGAACCGTACTATAGTTTTCAATGCCATGAGGATTATTAAGCTGGAAACCGTTGGGATAAGTATTTTTACAATATTTCTGCATTTTTACAAGAATGGTATCCGGATTATATCCCACACGCACTGCCGCAGGGAAGAAACTGTTTGAGCCGTTAAAATCAATCCAGCGTTGCATTACATCAACCGTGTTATGAGCCACTTCTAATAAATCAGGATCACTATTTAATCCAATCTGGCCTCCGGGATAAATATGTTGAATTCCAAGCGTGTTATTCCCCCACCAGGCCGTGCCCTTTTCGGTGTACCGAAACACAGTTTTTCCGTCACGTTCCTGATATGAAAAATCAGATAAATTATCGAGTATATGCTGCCACTTTTCAATACGGTCAGTGTCTTTCCCTAATTCGTGGCTCATATCGGTAGCTGTTTGCATTACCAAAGGAATAAAACCGAGTGCAAGGATTGGATTTACTGTGCCAACTGTACCTTCGTGAATGGCATCGTTGTAATCAACATAACGACCATTTTCCCAGGTTAAATGATTTTCCCAAAAAGTAGCTACCCCTTTTACAAATGGATAGTATTTTTCGGTGTATTCTTTATCGTAGCTAGTGTAAAAGTGCATGGCCATGTTTACTACTGCATACGAAGAGTTGCTTTTCTGCCCATAAAACAATCCTTCATCTTCAACATTACCTTCTTCAATCCAACGCGTTCGATGTTTTTCCATTAGCTCATTCCTGCGGGTTGTCTCAATTCCGAGCGGACCTGCTCCCACAGGCAACATTATTCCTCCTTTTATTCCACACACTTTCTCTGAATAATACTCTCCCCGTTCCTGTTGTGCCAGGATACTCATGTTACAGGGAATTGCCAGTTCGGCGTGATTGGATGAGAATAATCCGTAATAAGGTGCAAAATGGTTATAGTTCAAATGGTAATCACCACTCCAATATGGTCTTTCTTTGGTAATACAGGTTCCAAAAATGGATGGAGGAAAATCCTTGTCGCGGCTGAAACTTGCCAGGCTGTAGTTGGAAAGGTAATATTGTTTTTCAATTATTGAATCGTTGATATCGACATAGGACTTCGACCAAAAATCGGCCCACCAGTTTTCGTGTTCCGATTCAATTTCTTTGATTTCTTTTAAATTTAATCCGGCCACCCGGTTTTTGACAACCTGCAAACAATCTTCACTCTTAAAATTGCTTGAAAAAGCAAGGACTATTGTTACTGGTTTTCCTTCCGATATCTCGAAACTGTTTGATTCGTTCCCAATAATATTTAACGCACAGGTTGCCTGTATGGGTATATCCACATCTTCTTCAAAGGCTCTGGAAATGTAATAAATGCCATCTTCTGTTTTCCCTCTGTCGGTTACGGCCGGGAAAATCAAATCGAAAGGAGGCTTATTTATAAATTCCTTTTTCCCGGGAAGCTGAAGATTAACACTGCCTGATAATTTACCCTCCCCCGTATAATTTATTTCGAGTAACATTACATCTTCGTTGGCTGCAACATAGGTTTTAAACTGAACTTCGTGGTTGTCTGTTCTAAATTTCGAGTATGTTTTTGCCGAATATAAATCCTGCTCAACCAGGTACGAAGCATCTTTCAATCCCGGAATGGTAACTTCCACTTTACCAAGCACAGCCGGAAACGATTGGTTAAACGATGATTTCAAACGCCAGAAGTCGTTTCTGGCCAGATAATAAACCTGTTTCTCAGGTTGACCCGAAATAGCAACTCCTGTAAATCCGTTTCCAAGCATTGGGGCATCAACTGAGTACGGAACAGGGATCTTTTTTGGAGGCTGAGTAAATACAGCTTTGTGTTTGCCAATAATCTGTTTGGCCGGATTGGCCTCTCTTTTTTGGCAGGCACAAAGCTGAATAACTATAATTAAAAGTAACGGTAATCGGAGAAATACTTTCATCGTTTTTGTAATATTTATGTGGCAAAAAGGATAATATTAGGGAACAGTAAAAAAACTGCTCCCCAATAAACAATGTTAAAATTTTATACCTGTATTAATTATAATCCGGATTTTGAACCAAAGCCCCGTAATTCCTGTCAATTTCCGACTGAGGGAAAGGGAAATGGTAGTTTTTCTTTACAAAACTTTTCCCGTATATCGATCCGTCAGGAGAGATATTTAAAACATCTTCGGCAATCTTCCATCGTTTCACATCATCGTACCTAAAGCCCTCGAAAGCCAATTCAATGCGTCTTTCATGACGAATGGCATTTCTCATTTCATCCTTGCCTAATCCTTGCGGAACCGCAGGCATCTGAATATCGGCTCTTGCCCTGATGCGGTTAATAGCATCGTATACCTGGGCTGTCGGGCCATCTACTTCGTTTGCAGCCTCTGCATACATCAGTAAAACTTCTGCAAAACGCATTAACGGCCAGTCACTTCCATCGGTTTTGTCAAACTCGGATTGATCCTGCGTATCAGAGCTCATAATTCCTTTGTAATAAGTATATCCGGTTGAAGGGCTATTCAAATTATAAACAAATCCATCCTCAAACGTTACTGAAAATGAGAACATCGTTTTATACATCCGGGGATCCCTGTTCTCGTAAACATTATCCGGATTGTATAACGGGTTACTTGTAGAGAACGGAGTACCATCATTAAATTCAAAAGTATTGGCAAACTCAGGCAATACAGCTACTCTTTCTCCAGAACCATTGGAAATATGAGTAGCTGCCCTGCTCCATCCAAAACAGCTCGCAAAATTATCTGGAGCAAGATAATTAACATAAAAGATTACTTCCTTATTATTATTTTGCTCGCCAAGATCCTCAGCAAAAAGTCCCCTGAAACTTGGTGCAATGTCGTAATAATTCTTACTGATGATATCATTGGTTATGGATTTAACCTCAGACATAACAGCCGATTTGGCAACTCCTCCATCATCATAGGCATCAAACATTAATACTCTTGCTTTAATAACCTGCGCAGATGATTTAACAAAATGACCATTATTTTGGTAAAATGCTTTATCCGGCAAGTTCGAAACGGCAAAATCAATATCCGCATTTATTTGATTTAAAACCTGGTCGGCACCAACTTTAGGCTGATATTGTTCTTCAATTGTAACAGGTTCAGTAACCAGAGGAACATCGCCGTAGAATTTATATAATTCAAAATACCGGATTGCACGCAATAACCTAACTTCTGCTTCATACTGAGCCCTAATTGCATCGGTTATATCATCCCCTTCATAATCACTCAAAGTTTTCAGGAAGATATTATACCTCGCTATCTCTTTATACGAGTTAAAATAAATATCATTAACATATCCTCCAATTGTGGGAGTAATAGGCCCTCTTGCTATATCAGTAGTATTATATCCCGAATGGGTTTGTTGTGCATTATCAGAAAGGCAATCAAACAAGCAGGCATTCGTAGTGTACATTGAGTTCTGTAACGTCGCATAACAAGATGTTAATGCCAAATCAATACTGTTCTTGGAATCGTAGAATACCTCTGCAGACAAGGCATCAGTTGGATGTTTCTCTAAAAAATCCTCAGAACATGAATTAAAGGCGACAATTGTTGCTATAAATAATAAAATGCTAAATATATTTTTCATGACCGTTAAAATTTAATATTAAAACCAAATGATACTACCTTATTTTGCGGATAGGCCAGAAATCTTCCACTTCCTTCTCTTTCGGGATCGAGTCCTTCATATTTTGTGAAGGTCAGCAAATTATCGCCTGAGAAATAAATACGAACATTATCTATTCCCAATTCCTCTATCCATCTTGAGGGCAGGGTATATCCAAGCTGTAAAGCTTTTAATCGCAAATATGAATTATCTTTTAAACGATAAGTTGAATTTCTGCCATAAGAGATTGGATCACCAATCATAACTGTTGTTGTTGAATGATTTTCAGGCGTCCAGGCCTCTTCCAAAATCTTTTTTGTTGGAGGAGATCCTTGTACAAATGGTTCAAATCCCCAACCACTAACAAACGTTTTTTGTCCTGCAACACCCTGAAATAGTGCGTAGATATCAAATCCTTTCCAGTCGGCGCCTAAATTGAAAGCATAAGTGGCTGAAGGGAACACACCTTTTTCCATTGGTACCCTGTCATAATTGTCAATTTTGTTATCAGGTACTCCATCAGGTCCACTAACGTCTTTAAATTTAAGCATTCCCGGTTGTGTATTTGCACCATACTGACTTGGCGAATTGGCCACCTCTTCTGCAGATTGAAAAATCCCTTCCACTTGTAGCAAATAAAAAGTATTCCAAGGCCTTCCTTCTTCCCGTAAATACCATCCACCATCCTGAACTGCACCATATTTCATCAGCTTATTTTTATATGAACTTAAAATAACCTGGGCATAAAAGTTCATTCCCGTAAGTGCACCTGATTTAATCTGGTCTCTGTAAGTTAAGTCCAAATCGAAACCAACATTCTGCATTTCACCATCATTAATTGTCGGAGCAGATAAACCAACAACTCCAGTTGTTTGAGCAGAACGAAGTATATCTTTCGTGTACTTCTTATATACATCAATGCTCATTGATAGTTTATTGAAAAGTGTAAGGTCTAATCCTACATCTGTAGTCGTGGTGGTTTCCCACATAATATTACGGTTATTTAAACTTGTCTGGGCCACACCTTGCGTAAGAGAAGTATTATCGAATGAATAGGCTCCTGTAAAACTAAGCATGGCCTGGTAAGGATATAAACCGATATTCTGGTTACCTAGTTTACCCCATGATCCCCTGATTTTTACATTTGACAACCAACCTTTAGTTGATTCCATAAACGCTTCTTCACTTAAACGCCAGGCTGCCGAGAATGATGGGAAGACCCCCCATCGTGATTCAGAAGGCAACCTTGAAGTTCCATCATAACGCACATTCCCTTCAAAAAGATATTTGCTTTTATAATTATAAGTCAACCTTCCGAACAAAGACTTTAATGCCCAGGCATTGCTACTCCCTTTTGTATATTGTCCATCAGTTGCTGCGGCATTTATTTCCGGAGTATACGGTGAAGCAAAACCCTTTCTGTATCCTTGCAGATATTCGTAATTGTATTCTTCCTGACTATACCCGGCCAAAGCACCAAAATTATGATTTTCAATACTTTTATCATAATTCAGAGTAGAATAAACATTTGTGTATAACTCATCGCTATGCGTTTTTCTCATCCATGATGATAAAGCATATCCTTTAACCGAAGAATCTCTGTACAAACGCTCTGTGAGGTTGTTGGGGATATACTCCATTACTTTATTATAACCATATCTTGCAGCACCTTTAATATTCCAGTGTAATCCTTCTACTATTTCGTAATCAGACCACAATTGAGCAGATGTGGTGTAATTTTCATCTGTCCTGAATTCTTCTTTTAATTTTAGGTATGGATTCCAGTTATTAAATTCAAATTCATATGCTCTCCATGAATAATGAAGTCCATCTGTTGTTATTGGTAACCGAGTAGGAGCCTGAGCCAGTACCGTTAAATAATAATTGGATTGTCCTGTTCTTTCACTATTAGTAAATCCCTTTTTCAACAAAATGTTTCCACCCACTTTAAGTTTTTCACTTACCTCAGAGACAATATTTAGCTGTGCATCATATCGCCTGTACCTGAATGCTTCCATTGTACCTTGCTGATCTGAATATCCAACAGACAAATTGTAACGGGTTTTGTCACTACCACCACTGACACTTAAATTATGCATAATGGTAGGAGAAGCATTTATCATATAATCCTGCCAATCGAAACTCGGATACTCATCAGAAGGATTCTCGTATTTGGCAATCTCTGATTCAGGATACATTTTAGCAGTAATCGGTGTCCCATAATTTTTATTTATTATATCTGTATTCCAGGCTCTCATATAATCTGGAGAATAGGTTACGAGGTCAACTAGTTTGGTTGGCGTATTTACTCCGTAATTAAAATCGTATTCAACAGTAAGTTTTCCTTTTTTGCCACTTTTAGTAGTAACCAGAATAACTCCGTTTGCTGCTCGCGAACCATATATTGAAGCGGATGCTGCATCTTTTAATACAGAAATTGACTCTATACTTTTGGGATTAATTGAAGAAAGCGATCCCGGCACACCATCAATAAGTACCAATGGAGAAGAACCAGCACCACTAAAAGTACCTTGCCCCCTGATTTTTATATCAATACCTCCTTCCTGAGGTTGGCCATTGGCCTGAGTAACTTGTACACCAGGTAAAACTCCTTGTAACATTGAAGCGGTATTGGTAACAGGCCTCTTTGCCAGGGTTTCGCCCTGAACTGTTGATACTGAACCGGTAAGGTTAATTTTCTTTTGTGTTCCATATCCAACGGCAACTACTTCTTCAATCCCAATGGCATCTGTTTTCATTGCAATGTTGATTGAGGTTTGGGTACCCACTTCAACTTCCTGGGTAAGCATACCAACAAAAGAAAAAACCAGCGCGGCACCGTCAGGAATATTTGAGATGGTATAATTACCATCCATATTGGTAACTGTACCATTTGTTGTTCCTTTAATAATTACTGTAACTCCAGGTAGTGGTTGGCCAGCTTCATCGGTTACATTCCCGCTTACAGATTTTTGTTGTGGAGCGACCGTAAATTTCGGGCTTATTACAATTTGATTGTTTATCCGGTGAAAGGTTACATCTTCATCAGGAAATAATTCATTTAGGATTTCATCGATACTTGCATCCTGCATATCAATATCGACCTTACGTGTAACATCCACCAGATCTTTATTATACATGAATCCAATTTCAAATTGATTTTCAAGTTCCAAGAGAACTTTTTCGATCGTTACATTTCTGTAATCTACCGAAATTTTTCCCTGAGCCAGGGTATTTCCGGCAATCGACTGAAACACAATAAATATTATTACTAAAACAGTTAATTTCATTTTTAATAATAGATTTCGAAAGTTAGGATAAAATATCCCTCTCTCCGTTACTAATTTTTTCATAAATTTGTAATTGATTAATTTAAACGATTAATTAAAAACTCAGGTTTGATGTGGGTAATGTTGGAGCATTACTCACATTTTTTTTGATAGTTAGATTTACATAGGCATTAAAATTTTATTGGTTCACTATTCTTTTAGTATCTTTTATAATAATTACACGTGCCTGAGTATAGGAGAAATCATCATTTTGTTTTGGTTTAATGTACCTGTATTTTATGGGGGCCGAAAGTGTCAGGAAATCCAATACCTGCTCAAAACTCTCTCCCTTTAATATGGCATTGTACTTATAATCTGCAACATCTTCATCTTCAATACGAATTGAAACATTATAACGTCTTTCCAAAGTTCGAACGATTGTTGCCAGTGTAGCATCCCTGAAGATAAGTACTCCGTCTTTCCACTTTATAAACCTATCGATATCTGTTTCAACGATTTCGAGGATGCGTTTTTGTTTATTATATTTCGATATCTCCCCCGGTTTCAGGAATACTTCCTTATTACTTATTTTTAAAGATACTTTCCCTTCAGCAAGGGCTACAATCACATTATCTTCGTTATTGTGTGCATTTACACTAAATTCAGTGCCATATACTTTTACCTGCGGCCCGGCGTTGTTTACAAAAAACGGGGTGTTATCTTTTTTAATTTCAAAATAAGCCTGGCCTTCCAGTGTAACTTCACGTTTATCGCCAGTAAAATATGCAGGGTATTTAATTTCCGAACCTGCATCCAGGCAAACGTTTGAACCATCAGGTAATTGTAAATTAACCTGTCCGCCCAGGGGGGCATTAACAGTCACAGTTTTTTGCTGCAATTGTTTGGTTACCTGAGCAAATTCGCTCTTTACAGACATGTTGTTTTGATATAACCAGATAACAGCGATGATAAGTGGAAGAATTAAAACAGCCGCAGCTCTCACCATCCATGACAAAATAATTTTGGCAGATGAATATTGCTTTGTCGTATTCAGGCGTTTCTCTGTCTTATCCCAAATATATTCTATTTCGCTATTTGAAATATTTGGTGGTTGAAATTGAAGTAACTGAACAGTTTTTATTGCTTCTTCCAATTCAGTTTGAAAATCGGGATGATTTTCCCTCCATTTTTCCCAATAACCGGATCCCGATTTATCTCTGCCCGACGCCCAGTTAACAAACTGGCTATCTGACATTAAGTTTTCGTATATATTATTCTTAAAACGATTCATTTTTCCCATGTCTATTTAAAGGAGGGGAAAATGCAATTTTATACTCAGTAATTACAACCTTTTTTTTGAAAAAAGTGCGAAAAGGATAAGTTCAATGTTATCATGACCGTGAAAACCAATGTCTTTCAAATCGTTCCTCAGCTTTTCCAATGCCCGAAATAACAGGTTTCGAACCGATTGAACATTCATTCTCAACACCTCTGCCAACTCTTCAAAACACAGGTTATGAAAAAACCTCAGCATTATAACTTCACGTTGTCGTTCTGATAACTTATTTAAACTAACCACCAGTCTTTCGTTTAAATGTCTGGAGTCTTCTTCATTTATGAGAAAATCTTCGATAGTCAGTGTAAATGGTTCAAGGTAATTACTATCTTTTTCTGAAACGTAATGTCTTTTTGATTCATGAATAAGTTCATTTCGTACAGCAACTAACAAATAAGACTTTACTTTAACCACCTGCCCGAGATTATCTCTCTTTTCCCATAACTGTACAAACATTTCCTGAATAACATCTTTCACAAGTTCAGGTATCGGAACAATCTTTAGTCCATAGAAATACAATTCCTTGTAATAAATTTGAAAGATTTTCCCCAAAGCTTCCCGGTCGCCATCCTTAAAAAGAGACCAGTATTTTTGATTGTTTTGCACCAATTTACCGTTTAACTTTTGTTAGTTGATGGACAAATATAAAGAATCTTGCAAAGAGGAAACTGAAAATTATAATTTTATTCAGTTGACACTGTCAGCTCCAAACATCGCTTTTACTTTTGCCAAAATGAGCTTTCCATTATATTACGTTATATCCACTTCAAAAACGGTTACAGTGTTTATCCCATTATTTCACCTTTCCCCTTACATCGGGGATTGCGGAACAACTCAGTAAAATTTGTTCATTTTTTCAACCTCAATTTATTTCTATGGAAAAAAAAGGGCAGAACTATAATCTACCTCAGTCTTTAACCTAACATAACCTATTTTTATGAAAAACTACCAGTAGACTTTAAGCTATCTGCTTATTAAAAAATTGAACTTTACTTTCTGTATTTATTCTAATTACTCATTTCTGATTTCAATCCTCATAAAATTTCATAAATCGGGGTCCCAGAACCTTTTTGTATTCTTTTGGAGTGTATTGACGCAATTCCTTAGCAACAGAATTATAGGTATCGATGCCAATCAGGTTATTGTAATCATCCGGATCATTCGCCTCATTATATAGCTCTTCGCCACCATCATAATATTGAATATACCTCCAATTTTTATAACAGACAGCAAAATTACCAGGCCCATGAGTCATAATGGCGGGATGTTCCCAGTCACATTCCGGATTTTTTATTAACGGCACCAAACTATGCCCATCCTTTGGCTGGTCTTTTTCAAAGCCACATAATTCGGTAAGCGTCGGATAGATATCCAGCAATGAAACCGGTGTTGAAACAGCTTCAAATTTATTGTTGGCAGGAAGGTTTATAATCAAAGGAGTCCTGGTGCCCTGTTCCCAAAGCGTCATTTTGCGCCAGTGTTCTTTCTCACCCAGGTGCCAGCCATGGTCGCTCCAAAGAATAATGATGGTATTATCGCGATATTCACTTTCCATTAAAGCATTTACTACTTTTCCGACCATTGCATCGGTATGTGCACTGCTTGCCAGGTAAGCCCTTACAAGTTGTTTCCACATATCAGGCTGACCGGTAATCCGGGAATGTTCATCCGGATCAGTGTGAAAAAAACCAAAGATATTATGTGCAAAAATCTTCCCCATCTCAGGTGTATCATCAAGATCACCTTCAGGAACATCAGGTAATATAATTGAATCAAGATCAAACTTGTTGAAATATTCTTGAGGTGCAACCCAGGGTAAATGAGGTTTTTCAAATCCTACCGCTAAGAAGAAAGGTCTGTCGTGCTTCTGCTTTAATTTCTCAGCGGCCCACTCGGCATATTGCCTGTCGTGCATCTTCAACTCATCTTCAGCTGAGATTGGTCCGATCTGAAAATCAGAAATGGGGCGTCCACCCTTGGGAATAACAGTTTCAGGATTATCAGGATCGGGAAAAACCCGATCATTTGGCGATTTAAAATAGATTTCAAAATCATTATTTACCACCTGATAGTGATCTATCTTTCCACACCCGGCTGTATAATAACCGTGTTCACGGAATACTGCAGGTAATGATTTTAAATTGGTAAACACGTCCATGTTTTTGGGATTATAAACATCGTGATGACCGTATGATCTCGATTTGTAGGGCTGTATGCCATATAACAAGGAAGTCCTGGATGGGCCACATGCCGGCCCCGAACAATATGCATTCCGAAACACAATCGAACTACTTGCCAGCTTATCCATTTGCGGTGTATGTGCCTGAGGATGCCCCCCCAGAAAACCTGTCCAGTCATTTAAATCATCTATTGCAATAAACAGAACATTGGGTTTTAAAAGCTCTTTGTTTTTTTGCTGACAAGAATAAAAAAGCAAAACTGCCAGTAAAAAAGCAAATCTGCTTAAAGCAATAAATTTCACTCCCCGATTGGCTTTATTTGTTTCTTGAGTCGGATTAAACCAAAACACTCCAAAAATCCTCTTCATCTGTAGTTATTTCTTTTCTAAATTTTGTTTAACCTCATGGTCAAACGCTTCAATAATACTTAATGGAAGTTTTGCCTTTCTCATCCATACTTCATTACCATATACACCTGCTAACCTATAATCAAATGGTATAAACCCAACCTGCTTAATACTTCGCTTGTTTTTAAACTTAAAATCGTACTTTAAGGCATCTTTAAAATAAGGGTTGGCAATGACACTGTTTTTATCGTTACCACTCTTTTTCCACTCCTTAAATGCCTGACCATTGAAATCATAATTATCGCCACTATAGTTCCAATACAGATTATTGTCCATGTAAATATCTATTTTCTCCCATGAACCTTTCAACACAACGCCCTCATCAAAAACTACAATATTATTCTGAAAATTGAATGAACGGTGTTTTTCAACTCGTGTACACTGCACCTGGTACAGTTTGGCAAAGGCAAAAATATTGTTCCGGATAGTATTATTTTTCCCGTAATGCTGATGAAAACCACCCGTTTTAGTACTGTATACCAGATTGTTTTCCATCACAATATCCGAAGAACCTTCATCTGTATACAATCCCCAACCTCCATAAGAATAAGCATGTACGTGATGCACAACATTATTACTTATTATAGTTCCTTCAGATTTCCCTAAGGTATAAACGGCTGCCATATCGCTAAGCAATGCCCAGCCTATATGATGAATATGATTGTTTGTAATCGTGTTTCTTTTAGCGTTACTGTGATCATATCCCCAAATCCAGCCTACAGAAATTCCGGAATAGTAAAAATTCGCTATATCATTATGCGAAATTTCATTATCGGAGCTGTGGCCAACCCATACGCCTACAGCCGATGGAAATTCCTGTCCACCTGTTTGAATGATATTATTATGCAGCCGAATGTTTCGAGTGTGACTATTACCTTGCTGTGGAGAAAAATCGCCAAGATAAATTCCTCCTCCACCCAAATCATTCAGGTAACAATGTTCAACATTGCTGTCGCTACAACCTTTCCCAAACCATAAGGCATGTTGACCTGTTTGAGAGATTTCACAATCAACGAAAGAAATATTTTTTGCCCCCTCAAGCATTACAGCTGCATTAATCAACGCTGCTGCCTGATTGGGTTCAGAACCGGTTTTGGGTATCTTGTAATGGCAATGCGTGAATGCAATTCCCTCAAAACGAATGTTCTCAACCAGGTTATTGTTTACAGCGTCACCCTCCACTGAAATCAGATTCTCTAGAACAGGAGCTACTATTTCTGTGTTTTCTGGTGTTTCGCCGGAACGTGGAAAATAATACAATGTACCATGATGATTCAGATACCACTCACCCGGGTCATCAAGGGCAGCAGCATAATTCTCAAATACAATCCTTCCTCCTTTAAATAAAGGATTCCATGGTTTCATTCCCTTACCAGAGGTATAAATCCGTGTACTGTCTTTTTCCATTTTATCGAGATATCGCATTGTAAAATCCCACTTATGATAAGCTCTGAAACGAACATCTTCTACCTCTTCGTCCGTAATATTTTGAAGCGACGCAAAATTATCCTCATCAAAGGAGAGAATCTGCTGTGCCTTATCAGCCACACGCTCAGTGCCTCTTTCCCAAATATGCTGATTTACTCCGCCTATTTTTAAAAACCCTTTATTGGGAGTGCGGGCCAGTATGGCTCTTTTTCCATTGACATACAATTGATCGAAACGCCAGTTGTACCTTTTACATTCGGGTACTACCACCTCCCATATTCCATTTTCAAGCACCTTAAATCCAGAGATTGTTTTACCTCCACTAAAAACAGGTACAGCTCCCTCTTCGGCGCTATATACCACCGGATACTCTTCAGTACCACCGTCCTGAGGCAACAAAAGCAATGGCTCTCTCATTTCGTATCGACCATCTTTAATAGTGATCAACACTGACAAGGCCTTCTTATTCACTTTTTTTATCCTACGAACAGCATCTCGTGCTCCTGTAAGAGAAGCTAATGGTTGAGCTTCTGTTCCTGGATTATTATCATCTCCATCAGGCGAAACAAAAATTTGTATGTTATTTTCATTGCACTCTTCTGTGGTTTGAGCAAAACCAACACCTGCACAAAAAATTGCTAACAGAAAGCAAAAACACATTTTCGTTGTAAATATTCTCATTTTAATCTATTGTTTATTGTTTACCAATCTGTTCGGCATATTTTCTCACTGCTTTGTCCATTCCTTCATCGCTGTGCAATTCTTTATAGTGATTATTAAATCCGTAGGGCAGATAAAGTGTAGCACATTGTTTATTATTCGCTTTCAACTCATTATACTCTTTCCAAAGCAATTCATATTTCTGAAATGCTTTTTGAACAGCTTCCTTATTGTATGTTTCGTTTTTATCCCCTTGCAGACCTTTTAACATGATAGTCCAGGCCTGCTCAATGATTTCATATTTTATCCGGCCATAGGCACATGATACACAAACATAATCTCTGAATGTATCATCTCCTGTGGTAAGCTGACCAGCCAGTATCTCCATTTCTTTCCAGATGGCAACAGCCTGAGCCTTCTCCTCAAGAACAGGATCGACCAGGCCTTTTTCCACAATCTCTTTAAACTCTTTGTTGGTCTTTCCCCAGGCTTCATCGGTATGAGCATTAAATCCGGGATCTGTCAATCCTCCCATAAACTGATCGCGAATCCACCAGGGATTGATTTGTGTTAGTTTACTGCTGCGCCCCAATAGAACTCCACGACTGGAGAGCATGGCAATTTTTCTGAACAAAACGGCATCGTCCGTCGATAATCCATGCAGAACAGAATATTGATTAAAGATCTCAACCTCCGTCTTGCCTTTACCCTGAGCCCACTGGCTTAACACATAAGCATTCAGGTCGCACCACAATTCATTGGTGATGTACGGACCTTTCCATCCGCCACCACGCGACCAGGTCCAAACTCCTTTAAGATTAGGATTCGATTTAAGATCATTCAACCCAAGAATACCTTCCATCCCCTCATATTCTTCAAATCCGTTCAGGATGGCTTCCGCCACGTAATTGGGATGAGCTCCTTTCCCTTCGTATTCTCTTTGACACTGGGCTTCTACAATTTGAGCATGTTTACCGATTCCCAGGGTTGGATTGAACGGGAAAGTTCGCAAAAAATCTCCCTTTGTGTGCTTTATTGAAAAAATCAGATTCTCGTGAGGTTCTACCTGATCAGTAATAGCCAGATAAACGTCGGGCTCCGTATGAAACCAACCAAAATCCCAGGTACGGTAAAAGAGTTTTTTATTTCGTTTTACACATACTTCTTCGCGAAGGATATTTATCAGTTTAACATGATCTTTTATGCCCTGCTCTCCTTCATTTACAGGTTTTCCGCCCATGTGAAAAGGAGTATCGTGCAGATACGTTTCACCAAAACGGATTACCAGTCCGTCTAACGAAGGGAAACGCCCGAAGATACCTGCAATCTGAGCCCGCATTAAACGTTCAATCATGGGCTGCCGGATATTGGGTTTTCTCACATTTTTTACGTCCCCGCCATAACCGTGTAAATTGGTTTCCTGTTGTCCCATTTCTTCTCCATACTTCGCCCATACAGACCGGGGAGCAACAAAGACATCTGTAAATGCATATACATTCATTCCGGCAGCATCACATGCCTTCAGTTTTTCATCAATCATTGAGGCACGGGCCTCTATCCATTGCCTTTCTTCGCTCCCTTCGGGCACAATCCCTTTCTCAAAATTATCGTAGGTAACGGCACAGTTGATATACCATTGGGGAACCATTCCGTTATAGCCTCTTGCTTTCACAAATTCCGGATCGTTATAGGCAGAAACTGTTGGTTCTTCTCCCGGATTATTGTGTACCATGTCCAAAATATAGGGAACACCTTTGTCTTTATTCCCTTCTTCATTTTTGCGTCCCTGATGTGTGCATGCAATCCCACAACAAATCAAAAACAAATAAAATGCAATGTGTACTCTTATCATCACTATTATTAATGTATTTAAACTCTCTTTCCTTCACGCCAGCCATCCGGAAGGAAAATATACTTGCTATAAAAAAAATAATCAAAGCCAGGCCACATGATCAAGAACAAGCTCTCAGGCACAGCAACTATTTTCCATTTCCCATTTTCCCGATGACCTGGAATGTGCTGATTAACGGGCAGGCAAGTGCGTTATTTATCTTCAGGCGCACTGCATCCGTTGCAGGGAATTCAACATCAGCCGCAGAAGCCCTTCCTTCGAGAACAATACGTTTGAAACCGATTTTTCTACCGGAAAAAACTTCCTCCCATTTACCATTAACCCGGCATTCAATTGTATACCCTTCAACACGTTGCCCCTGCTCAATAAATTCCTGTATGATAAAGCCACCTATCTCCTGAGTTTCTCCCAGACTGACCTCTAATACGGCACTTGTAACATTATCGTCGGTGGCAAAATAGGTTTCATAATCTCCATCAACAACCATTTGTGGAGAATACTCTTTTACACCTCCCCTGAAACTATCGGCTGTAACTTTAGCTTTTTCAGAACGGGCAAGATCATTTTCATTTAATCTATCAATCCAGGCTTTAAACTTTGAAATTTCTTCAACCGTACCCTCATCGATTAAACCATCGGTATTAGGAGCCAGGTTCATTAATGGTGTTACCCCATAACCTACAGAAGTGAGGTAGTAATTCTGCATTCTTTCAAGGCTAACCACAGGTGTATTATTATGAAACCAGTTCCCCTGCAGGATAATTGAAGGCTCAGCCGGGTACCAACGCTTTTCTCCATCAATTTCAACGCGGTAATTCTGATCGGGAGTAATCCCGCCATGAGCACCCGGCCATGCAATGCTTCGATCCAGCAAGTACTTCACCATCGTTCCCGAATCATAAATGACCGCATTCGGCTGGTTTTCCTTTATCATCTCAGCTATCTTTTTATAATCCATTTTCAACTCATCGGCCTGATATCCATCAAACCAATATTCATCAATGGTTCCATATCTGGTACTTAATTCTTTAAGTTGTGCCAGGTAATACTCTCCATATTCGGTATATTTATCCGATCCGGCATGCTCAAAATGCTTATCTATAATAGACACATAAATTCCGAAATAGACACCACTTTCACGACACGCTTCGCTCAATTCTTTGATAATATCGCCTTTCCCATCTTTCCATGGAGAAGACTTCACGCAATGATCTGTTGTTTCGGTTTGCCAGTTACAGAAACCATCATGGTGTTTTGCTGTAATGACAATCCCCTTAAAACCGCCTGCCTTAGCGGCCTTAACCCATTGACGGGCATCAAAACCAACGGGTTTAAATTTTCCGGGATCTTCCTCGCCATACCCCATGTGATCATCGCTGGGATAGAAAGTTTTCATTCCAAAATGGGCAAACATAATATACTCAGCTTTATGCCAGTTTAATTGAGCGGCATTGGGCACGGGATAAAAAGGCTCCGGGGGTGTTACGCTTTTTTCACACCCTGTTAAGCCGGTAAAGCAAACAAGGATGAGAACAAATAATTTTAGCATTTCAGTCATGGTTTTAAATTTTGATTTTATAGATTTTATTGTCAACAACAGATGGGGAATTAGCCACTATTCTACCACCATAAATTTTCCTTCTAACCGGATATCATCGGATGAACTTCCTATCTGTACCTCAAAATCACCCGGTTCAACCACTTTATGCATTTCCAGGTTGTAAAGGCTCAACTCATCATAATCAACTGAGAATTCAATTTTTTCGGATTCTCCGGGTTGCAACTCAATTTTTTGAAATCCTTTTAACAATTTTACCGGTGTGGTAACAGAACTGACTACATCGCGCAGATACAATTGAACCACCTCTTTACCAACTCTGTCTCCTGTATTCTTTATCATTACTGACACTTTTACAGGTTCGCCTTCCTTAATCTCTTTGGTTGCAATGTTAAGGTTCGAATATTCGAAACTGGTATAACTAAGCCCATGTCCGAAACAAAACAGTGGATCGGGCGAAGAAAAAACATAGTCGCGCCCGGGATTTTCAGGAGTACCGCGACGATGGTAATAACCACGTCCGGATGGTTTGTAATCGTAAACCGTTGGAACATGCGCTGCACTGCGTGGTACCGATACCGGCAATTTCCCCGAAGGATTTACCTTCCCGAAAAGTACATTCGCAATTGCCAGTCCTCCTTGCTCTCCCGGGTACCAGGCTTCCACAATGGCCGGGATATTTTCTTTTTCCCAACCAATGGAATACGGACGTCCGTGAATCATTACCAACACAACTGGTTTGCCTGTTTCGTAAATTGCACGGATCAGTTCCGGCTGCACACCCGGAGGATCGAGTGTGGCACGGTCCAGTCCTTCGCCACAGGTATTGTGTTTGTCCGGTTTATCATCGCCCCAACCAATACCGGAATAGATTAAACTGGTTCCTCCAATGGCCAGCACCACTGCATCGCTGTTATTTGCTGCTGCAACAGCTTCTTCAAAGCCACTTTTATCCAGGTCGGTAATGCCACAGCCCCGCGCGTAGTTAATTTGCACATCGTCGCCTGCTATCTGCTCTATACCTTGCAAAAGGGTAACTCCGTAGTCGTTGCTTTTCGTAACAGTATAATCGCCAAACTGCACCTGGGCAGCATTGGGGCCAATTACCGCTACTGACTTGATTTTATTTTTATCCAATGGCAACAACTGATCACTGTTTTTTAATAACACTATGGACTCTTCTGCCATTTTTCGGGCATGGGTAACATATTCCGGTGTATGAATCAACTCTCCACGTTTTTTGGAAACATTAAATGGTCGGTCGAACATCCCTGTCTTAAATTTTGCTGCAAGGATTCTTTTTACAGAAATATCAACAACCGATTCATCCAGTTCGCCATTTTCGATCAGTGTTTTAAGCTCTCCGTAAACCGAACGTCCGGGAGCCTCCAGGTCAACTCCGGCAGTTATTGCTTTACGAGCCGTTTCTTTTTTTGTTCCGGTAGTTTTATGCATAGACTGCATCATTTGAATGGCTGTATAATCGGAGAATACATACCCTTCAAATCCCCACTCTTTCCTTAGTACATCTGTTAACAACCAACGGCTTCCGTGAACCGGCACCCCGTCAACTTCATGATAACCGGGCATCACACTGTAGATATTTGCTTTCTTTACTGCGTCTTCGAAAGGTTTGAGATGAAGGCTTCTCAATTCGCGTTCTCCTGCGACGGCAGGGGCAATAAAAATCCCGGCTTGTGGAATTCCACAACCGACAAAATGTTTTGCTGTACACATTACCCGATTTTCGGGGATGCGTGTTTTAGTTACCTCAGGATCACCCTGCATACCCTTTACAAAAGCAATTCCCATTTGAGATACCAGGTGTGCATCTTCGCCATAACACTCTTCAATTCTTCCATAACGCGGATCGCGTCCCAAATCGAAAAGAGGTGAAAGCGCCTGATCCACTCCAGATAAAGAAGCCTCGGTGGAAATAATCTCCCCCATTTTGTGCATCAGTTCCGGATTCCAGGTACTTCCCTGTCCAATGGCCTGGGGAAAAATGGTAGCCCCCAGTGCCATTTGCCCGTGCAGGCATTCGGCAATCTGAATTCCGGGAATCCCCAGACGTGTCTTTTCGCGTAAGTATTTATCGGCGGCTTCCGAGTATTTTGCAATTTTTTCGTGTTCAATAAACGGACTTTCCAAACATCCAATGCTTTGGCCACCAAATAGTTTTTCGAGCGATTCGACTGTCACCTCTCCATTCTCATCGAGTTTAAGTTGATTTAAACTCTTCATGGATAACTGATCGATCTTTTCATCCAGTGTCATTCTTAATAAAAGATCATTCACACGCTCCTCAATCGACAATTTCGGATTCTGGTATGGCAAATATTTTTTTTGAGCTGTCGCGGTCGTACAAAAAACCGTTGCAGTTAGTAACAACAGTACTATTTTATGTCTCATTAATCTCATTTTTCAATTTTAAACAGTTCTTACTTTTTATACCCGAATGCCTCAAATTCAGCCACACTGAATAAAGCATTTTCATTTTTGGCTACAATGCGCAGATAGCGATAAGGTTGATGATGATTTAGAAATACCTCCCACATGTTGCTGCATTTTGTATCGGTCTTGTAATAAGAAACCACCTCATTTTTAGAGGCCAGTACCTTATAATCATCAAAAGTTTGATCGTTTGAAGCCTGAACCTCGTAATTAGAACGAAACTCCGCTTCGAAACGTTCTTTAACCGGAATGATTAACACTTTTTCAATAACATATTCTGATCCCATGTCCACCTGGTACCAGGCATCTCCGGTTGCATCAGGTGCTGTATGCCAGTAAGTATGCCAGTCGTTGTCATTCCCATGGGCGGCAACATTTTCAACTTCTTGCGAAGAGCAAGTTACAGGTTTGTCTTTTAGCAGACTTTCATGCCCATACGAATTTTCTGCCAGCTTCCTGTAATCTTGTTCCACACCGGCATTTGCCATGATAACCTTAGCAGAATCAGGCCAGTTTCCATCCTCAATAAAATGATAATTAATCAACTGGGCACCACCGGCACTTTTACATGGTGCATCGCCGTAATTACTGTCGAAAATCACCCGGTTCGAAGACGACATCCACGCGCGACAAACATGTTCTGCGTTTGAACCTTTACTCACATTGTTCTGCCAGCGGGAATCGTTGCTCCAGTTATCGGCATAAAAAACATCCATCACATTATGACTCGTGTATACTGCGTAATTTTCTTCCACCAGGCAGTTGGGGTAATAACCATGTGTGTAGAGCGTTCCCCCGTCGCGGATACCCCACTTGTGCATAGCTGAAGTTCGTGAAATCAGGTTCCGACGATACGTTAAACGACCAATGCCCGTATGATGCGTGGGTTTATCGCCAATACGAGCATGAACACCGGCATAGGCAATGTCGGAAATATCGTTGTTCTCAATAATGACATCGTAGGCTGCAAAGGTATTGATTGCGCTGGCCTGGTAGTAATCGCGCCCGATGTTGCGCACTACATTATTTCGGATTAAGGTGTGCTTACAAATGGTGCTGTCTGGACAAAGCAATTTGTCGGTATACCATTTACCGGTACTGATGGCAGCCGCACTAAGATCGTAAAAATAATTCCCTTCAATGCGGATGCGGTTTGTTCCTTCGTAGGGTTGAATACCACTTGAACCCAGGTGGCGGAATACAGAATTTTTTATCTGTACATCATTAGCATAATTTAACACCAGCTGCCCCGGCACTTCACTATCGTACTGACCGGTGATTTCGGCCTGCGACCTTCCCAGCATATGTTTCTCGGGGTAATTCCAGTTTCCGTGCTGCAAGACAAAACCGTCAAACTGTATATTCTTTATCGGTTGATCTGCAGTGCCGTTTAAATGGATAAGCCCTTCCACCACCGGCACATATGCTTCTAGTTTATCCATTTGCTCCCAGGGGTGCGGATAGTAATAAATCTTTTTTTCTGTAGTATTCAGACACCATTCGCCGGGCTCATCCAGTTCTTCAATGGCATTAATAACGTAATGCCCCATTGCCCCCGATGCGTCCTGCCAGGTAGTCCACCATTCAAAATCGGGATTTGGTAACCGAAAGATGTAGGAAGTGTCTGTTTCTATAATTTCTTCCACCGAAATCTGAAGCATTTTGAAAACCAGAAGGGCATGGAGGCTGAGATCCTTCACATTTGAATATGGCTGTTTCATGTCGGCCTTACTAAATTCAATGCCATCCAGTTTTGCCTCTGTTTCAGGGTCGTTCCACCAATGTCGGGTGGCATGCTTGCTTATGGCTGAACGCACACCTTTCCCCTGAACATCGCCTGATTTTGGTGCAGATATTGATCTGTACGGCCGGTTAGACATGGCTTGCTGCGCCCGCACGCCATTTACATAAAGCTGCTTAAAATAAGAGGCATAACCTTTGCTTTCAGAAACATCGGCCACATAATACTTTTGTCCGGCAACTTTTTCCCAACCTTCCACTTTACGGCCACCGCAAATCACCGGTTTGTCTTCATTCTGATTCTTATAGATTACGTTGTATCCATTTGAGCCGGAATCTTCTGGCTTAAAAACCACTGTCTGCTTAGATTCATAACGGCCCGGAGCAAAATAAACGTAAAGGTCCGACTTCATATTTTTATTCCATGCTTTCCGTTGAATCAGGTCTCTTGCCCCTTCCAGGGTTTTTAATGCAAACTCCGGTGTTGTTCCATTTGCGTTGTCATCACCATCGGGGCTAACATAAATTGCTGCAGTGTTTGAGCTTACTTCAAATTGGTTTACACTTGATTTTTTCCACACTTTACATCCTAGTAAAAGCATAGGAAGCATAAATCCTGCAAAAATTATTCTTTTACTAAAGTTCATCTCCTTATAATTTTAAAATCTTAGTGGAAGTATATTTCCTTTGATTATTTACTGATTCAATTTCTTATCGCAACGCTTCTTCCCCCTTTTTTTTGTTCTATCAGGAGTTTTTTCATCTCATCCACCTTCTCAGGAAATTGCTCATATAAGTTGGTTGTTTGTTGCGGATCTGATTTTAAATTATACAACTCGCCCGGAAATGAATGTGCCTGAACGTTGCGTTCTTCCTTAAACCAATCCGGCTCCCTGCTTTCAGCTCCGGTATGATGGTCGATATACACCCATTCATTTTTTCGAATGGCAAACTTCCCGCTGGCGGTGTGGTGAATAATAGATTCCCAAACGGGATTATTAAGTTTTTCGCCTTTCAGCAGTGCTAATATACTTTTGCTGTCTTCGCCTACATTGTTGAATAATTCTTCTCCTACCATATCGGCAAACGTTGTCAGCCAATCAGTCAGTCCAACCAAATCATCGGCATAGATAAAAACAACATTGGGATTTTTTTTTATTTTCTGAAGTGTGTTTTTCTTTGCATGCACACAGAAACAATATTATAATTCCAGCACAAATTATAGTATTAATCTTAAAATTATCGATCATTTTTTTCTTCATTTAAAATCGCACCTAATTTTCAGTTAATTCAATCTTTTTCAATAATCCGGTATTTCCTTTCTCCAATAATGGCATCAACTTTTGAACGATATCGGGATTTTCTTCTGTAACATTTACACTTTCATAAGGATCGGATTTATGATCATACAATTTTATTTCCGGCTTTTCAGCTCTGAAATAACTGGCAGGCCGGTATTGTGGTGACTGCAACGTAATTCGATTTTGAATTACTAATACATCCACCTTACAATTCTGCAAACTAAATAAACAAATACAATTAACCTATTTCCCGGGTCATAATCCTCATTAGCTATCATTAAATAAAAAAATCCTAAAAACGATATGCATTATATATATAAAAAAAGACCATGAAACAACACGTGGGCTGTTTCATGGTCTTTTGTATTACTCACCCGCTGCATAACCGGGATTCTGCGCCAACTCAGCTCCCGGGTTCTTCTCTATTTCACCATACGGAATAGGAAACAGATTATTATACGACTCAATATCATCAGCATTGTATGGATTATACTTTTTCGTTCTATCGTAAACCAAACCAAGCCTTGCAAGCGTTAACCTTCTTTTTTCTTCTATACCCAACTCCCTCATACGTTCATCAAGTATATAATCGATGTCAACATCACCGACACTCACATCCGAGGCATTAGCCCTTCTTCTGATTACGTTCAAATCAGCTGCTGCTTTATCAGGTTGTCCCATTCCCAGATAAGCTTCAGCTCTAATCAGATAAACTTCAGGTAAACGCAGCATATAATGGTCGCGATACGTAGCGCCGGCTGCTCCCAATAACAGGCCGGTTTCTTTATTAGAATATAATGCGTCGGGGTGATTACCTGGGGTTGTAGATTTTGTTTGATAGGGATATAAATTCCTTGGCCACTGACCGGTAGTGGCTAAACTGTTCACACACTCCGGGTTCGTTTCTGAATCAAAAATCACTCCCTGTAAATCATCTGCACCATTTGGATTGTTGAATAAAAATTTTCTAGGAAAATTGTATTCAGAATTACGCATATCATTATCAAAATCACTCTGCCAGATAATATTTGTAAAATGGTATGTTGGGATCATCCAGCCAATTCCACGTCCTCCTGTATAATCAGAGGTTGGCCACTGAAAACCGGCTTTTACACTTGCATTATCCATCCGTTTGGCATCGCGGAATAACGGTGGATGATGACGTTCCCAAAGCGGTCCTGATTGAGAAGTAGAGTTTAAACCACCTGCAGGTTGGTCTAGTTCAAACTGAATAACCCATAAACCTTCTTTATTTTCCGATAAGTTCTGGTTTCCTCTTCTGAACAAGTCCCAGTAAACATCTCCGGATTCACTCATTCTTGTTCCAAAACGTTCGTACATTAATCCTACATTAGACGAGTTAATCGTTTTAGTGGCAGCCTGAACTGCTTCTGAAAACTGGCCATTGGCGACATAAGCTTCTGCCAGAAAGAAATTGGCAACTTCTTGTGAAACTTCACCTGGTTTTACCTCACTTTTTTGAGGCATATTATTAGCTGCAAAACTAAAATCCTCAATCATCGCTTCATAAACATCAGTTCTGCTAGCCCGTACAAAGTCTGTTTTAGGTTCTGTAACCTCATCCAAAACTAAAGGTACCCCTCCATATAAATACGATAATGTACGATACCCTATACCTCTGAAGAAGCGGGCATAAGCTTCAATTTCAGTCTTTTGTTCATCAGTGAGATCTGCCTCTTTTGATCTCGTTAATATAGTATTGGAATTAGCAATTATTCTGTAAGATGTTTTCCAGTGCCAATTTACCGGCCCTGACGTAGGATTAAGATATACAGCATAATCCCCAACCCGCGTTCCGGCACTGTGTTGTCCACTATGTACCAAATCGGTTCCATACTGATGATCATATGAATATTCCGGGTATCCACTCTGCGTATAAAAGTAATATCTTACCAGGTCATAATTTTTAACCAGGCCGGATTGAAAATTATCATAAGTTACATAGGCATTATTTTCATCCAAGCCGTCCAATCGAACTTCGTTCAGAAATTCCTCTTCATTACAGGAAGTAACTGCAATAATTGCACTTACCAGGAATATTATATTTTTAAGTATTTTCATGATATCTTGTTTTATTAATTGATTGATACAGTTTTAAAACGATAGCTCTACTCCGAATGAAACAGCTTTCATTACCGGCACGCCGCTAGTACTATACCCTTGTCCTGTTTCCGGATCCCATCCATTCCAGTCAGTCAGTGTAAAAAGGTTTTTACCGCTTACATATATTTTAGCACCATCGATACCGAAACGTTGGAGCTGGTATTTATTAAAGTTATACGCCAGCGAAACATCCTGAACTCTTATAAAGCTTCTGCTTTTATACGGTGACGGATTGATGGCTCCATTCGTTCCGGGAATCTTGTATTCTGCATCGGGATTAGATGGTGTCCAGTAGTCAATATCCGCGAACATTGAATGTTTAGAGGCATTCTCTGTACCGGAGTAACCACCATCTGACCATGGATTATTACCGGCCAAATAACCATCTTTACCTCCCTGGATAGAATTGATAAACATTTTGAAAGTAAAGTTTTTATAGCTTAAGGTATTCTGAATACTAAACCTGTATGCCGGCTCGGTTCTTCCGATAATCACCCTGTCGTCTTCAGGCCGTATTTCGCCATCATCATTTTGATCTTTTATCTTATAAGTACCAAGATAATAACCTTTAGGCACATCATCTCCTACCTGATAGATCCCCTCAATCTCATACGTATAAATCGATCCTATCGATCGTCCGATAAACAGACCACTAGAGATTAAATCATCTTCAACACCATCGCCATCTTCATCTTTTCCTTCCAAGGCAATAATTTCGTTGGTATTACGTGAAAAATTAGCCGTAATCTCCCAATTGAAATCACCTTTTTTTACAATGTTCCCGGTAAGAGAAAACTCGATTCCCCGGTTATCTATCTGTCCAACATTATTGGTAATACTGGAATATCCAGTAATATTCGGAATAGCAATATTATAGATAAGATCGTTGGTTGTTGTCTTATAGTACTCTATATTACCATTTAACCTGCCATTATATATAGCAAAATCGGTTCCCAGGTTGATCCCTTTCGTTCTTTCCCAACCTAACGAACTGTTTCCAAGACTGGTTTTTTCTCTTCCAAATTCAGTACTGACTCCATCTCCAAAATAGTAGGAAGCTCCTGTTGAAACAAGGCCTAACGATGAATATCTGCCTACAAGGTTTCCGTTAATCCCATACGAGAAACGAAATTTAAGGAAATCCAACCAATTAACAGAAGACATAAAATCTTCATTGGAAATAACCCATCCACCTCCAACAGAAGGGAAGTATCCTATTTTATTGTCGCTGGCAAATCTTGAAGAGCCATCCCTACGAATAGTTGAAGTCAACAGGTATTTATCCTTGTAATTGTAATTTAACCTCATCATCTGATAAACATAAGTCTCCTCCCAGGCACCAGAACTCACCGTTGGAGTACTTCCTAATTCCAATGCATGGTAGCCCAATGACATATCAACATAATCTTTATTGTTTGCACTGGTTGATTCGCTATAATTTTTTCTTGCACCATACAATAAAGTAACATCAATTTTATTGTTTTCATTAATGGCTTTATTATACTTCAGGATATTGTCGATGGTATAATCGTATCTGGAAAAGTTCGCTTTATAGGCTATTCCTGTTTTAGCTTCTCCATTATATTCACTGGAGTAGTAATGCTGGTTCCACCTGTAATTATTACCATAATTCAAACGATAACTCAATCCCTTAATATAGGGAATTTTTATATCAGCATAAAAATTTCCGGTTAAGCTATTTTGTTTATCATAGTCATTATTCATCGTGGGCAGGAATGGATTCGTTAATGACCCCATGCGTACCAGAAAGTTCCCGTCACTATCATATCCTGAAACCATTGGATTGAGTAATGTAATCATCCTCATATTTGGAGATGCACCTGAGAGATCCCTGAACGAACCATTGGTTTGAGCCCCAATTGTCAACCAGTCAGTCAATTTATTTTCCAGATTAATCCTGAACGTTTTACGTTCAAAATTATCGTTCTTGATCAGGTTTTGTTGATCAGTAAAACTACCCGACATATAATAATTAAACTTTTCAGACCTACCACTGATGCTTAACTGGTGGGTATGTATATATGCATTTTGTGTACATGCATCCCACCAATCGTGTTCAGTACCATTATTATAACCATCCTTAGTTGTCTGATCAAACAACATGCTCTCCAAGTCAAAGTCTGGATTTGCTTGTAAATATCCTGATTCTTCAGTATAGGCATTTAAATAGTTAACATCCCTTACTTTTTGCAGGAATTCATCTCTTGTTTCCATTGCAAGAGCATCAGCACTCTGAAAAGTATATGAACCAGAATAGTGGAAAGTTGCTTTCTCACTTGTTCCCCTGCGGGTAGTAATAAGGAGAACGCCATTGGCAGCCTGTGCTCCATAAATAGCCATACTACTGGCATCTTTTAAAACATCAATGGATGCCACATCGTTAGGATTGATTTCAGAAAAACTGCCACTAAAAATTATTCCGTCAAGTACAATGAGCGGACTCGTGCCTCCACTTAATGATGTACGTCCCCTTACCGATAAACCAGGAGATGATCCTGCTGAAGTGGTTTGACCAACATTAAGCCCAGGAATGGCACCTTGCAAGGAAACTCCAATATTTGTATTTGGCGCCTCTTTGAAAGATTCTAAATCGGCCCGTACGACAGAACCGGTTAAATCGCTCTTTTTAGCAATTCCATAACCTATGGCTACTACTTCTTCAATACCGATTGCATCGGCTACCAAGGTAATGTTAACTGTTGCCTGACTTCCAACTTCAACTTCCTGAGTTTTCATTCCCACAAATGAGAATTGTAAAACGGCATCTTCCGGGATCCCGTTTAAGGAATATTCCCCGTTAACATTTGAAACAACACCGCTTGTTGTTCCTTTTATTAAAACGGTTACTCCGGGGAGCGGTTCCCCGTTTTCGTCAGTAACTTTTCCGGAAATTATTTTATCCTGTTGGATATCCGTTTTAGTGGTATTAACAATATTCTCATTGACCAACAGTATTAATTTTTCTTCCTTAATCGTATAAGTAATATCTGTTCCGTTAAAAATATCCGTCAGAATTTCTTCTACGGATGCATTTTGGGTTTGCACTGTTACCCTGCGGTTCAGATCAACTTGTTCGTTCTGATAGAAGAAGCGAAATTCGCTGTTGTCTTCAATTTCATTTAAAACCTCGATAACCTTTTGGTTTTTTAGGTTGATCGAAAATTTAACTGACTGAGAATATACCGATGCAGAAACCTGAAGCATCCCCGCAAGTAGTAATATCCAAGTAAGTTTCATAATAATCATTAATTTTCGTGCCATCCTGAAATAAGGAATGGAACGGTTAATAAAAAATTTCATAAATTTGAATGTTTTAGTAATTAATTATGGTGTTAGAGCACCGTTATTAAACTCAAATGCCGGTTGATGTTAGAGCATCGCCGGCTTTTTTTCACAACACAGCTAGGTTTTTCTCATAAATGTTTATTTGATTTTAGTTATTATTATTTTCTGTCCGATAATTTCATATTTAAGTGGAAGTGTAAGGGCAATTAAATCGAGTATTTCCAGCAAGGTTTCGTTTTTGATGGTACCGGTATAATGCAGATTTTGAATATCAGAACCTGAAATCTCAATATCTACTCCGAACTTGCGTTCCAGAAGCACAAAAAGCTCATCTAAATCCATGTTAATGAAAATCAACTTATTATCTTTCCATGCTGTGTATATTTTTGTATTTACCTCGCTTAAAATGCCCTTTCTCGTTTCTTTATTTAAGGAAAATTGTTCTCCGGGTTTTAATTCTGGAGAATAGGCAAGTGCCAGTTCTTCGTTTGAACTAATTATTACCTTGCCATTAACCAGTGTTGTTGTAATTTCATCGTCCACATTGTAAGCTTTTACATTAAACTGAGTTCCTGTAACGTTTACATTATAATGCGATGTTTTTACGACAAATTTCCGTTCCGGATTATGATGGACATCGAACCACGCTTCACCGTTTAGTCGGACCTCATTCACCTGATTATTTTTCCCCAATGCATACTCAAGTCGGGAACCAGCATTTAAAACAACCAGGCTGCCATCGGGCAGCACCGTTTCTGAAATGGAACCTTTTGGGGCATGTGCAGTAAAGTAGGCAGGTTCATAAGGCGATTGTTTTAAATACGAAACAAAATATCCGGCTACCAAACCGATTACTAACGCTGCAGCAACCCTGACAAAAATATTTCTCAGATTATTCCCACCTCTCTTCGTCTCTTCCTCAAGCCAGATTCTACTGGTAATTTTTTCAAAAACCTGACCTTCGGGTTGTTCTGATTTTTGATCCTTATAAGCCTCCCAGGAATCCTCGAGTAAAGGTTCTATTTCCTTATATTCAGAACTACTCCGAAACCATTTTTTAATCTGTAGATAGTCTTTTATAGAATAGTTACCCTTTAAATATCTTGTTATTATCGTATGTTTATCTGTCTTGCTCATTTTTAACTGAATAAAAAGAGGAAGAGTATTACATCTCCCTCCTTTATAACCTAACCAAACCTATTTATGCGAAACATAAATTCAAATCGCTATTCTAATTACTACATCATAAAATGCAGAAAATCCCTAACGTTATTTTTACTTTTTTTACGAAAAAAACAAAAAAACAAATACAAACTAATGATTTACAAGCTATTACGAATCACATTTTTCCCCATGTGTAATAGCATAAAATGCAGAACAATACCCGAAATACCCATTGATTTAAATTCTTCTCTTAAATATTTCATGGCTTTGGTAATATGATACTCTACCGCTTTTACTGAAATATTTAGTTCATGAGCAATGTCTTTAGCCTTTTCTCCTTCCAGTTTTTTCTTACAAAATATAAACCTTCTTTCGTCAGGCATTTTCTCAATCAATTCTTCCAGTTTTTTTAACAAGTCTTCATAACTATCGTCAAGAGAAAATTTTTCTGAATTCCGGGTTAAAGCCACAAGTAATTCATCTTTCAATTCTTTTTCTTTCGAGAGGTTATTATAGGAATGACGAATTAAATTTAAAGCAATGGTTTTAAGCAAAGAATTAAATGAGCCGGTTGTTTTTATAAATGACTTTCTATTCCAGATCTTAATAAAAGTTTCCTGAACAATATCCTCAGCTGCATCTTTCGATTTTAAAAGGTTGTAAGAAAAACAATATAACTGAGGGCTGTATTTTTCATACAGTTCTTTGAAGCTTGAATGCTTTCCTTCATTCAATCCTTTTATCAGTAATATGTCAGACTCTTTAGTTTTTCCACCCATTATTGTCAGTGATTTCTTTCTAAGAAATTTCACAAAGATTGCGAAAATAAAGAAATCGTTAACAAATTCAAAAAAAGGATATAAGAATCAACTAGCTACATCTATAGAATATAGTTATCGTATTCCGGTAAGATCTTATAAAATTTATTGAAGAATTTTATCTGTTTCACAATTTAGATTGAAACACATAGCTCCCCGATGAAATCCGGAAAACAGCATGTCCATCTTTATACTCAATCTCCGACGATTTAAACAAACTTGTAAGTTTTTTTCCATCAACTGATACTCTGTCAATACTTTGAGCAGGAATACAAACCGTTGCCGTTGTATTGGCGGGCACAGTACAAATGTATTCGAAACTGTTACCTTCCTTTTTCCATTTGGCCTCTATTTTACCACTTATTGAATGGTAACTTCCTTCGGCCCAGGTTAACGAGCCACCGGGTAGCGGTTTTAAAATAAAATGTGTAAATCCGGGATGATCAGGATCAAGCTGAATCCCGAGAATATTTTGATACATCCATTCGCCTACAGCACCAAAAGAATAATGATTAAAAGAGTTCATACCGGCGCCTTGTAATCCGCGACCTTTCACATAACCATCCCAGCGTTCCCAAATCGAGGTAGCGCCTTGCTCAATTGAATACCCCCACGACGGGAATTCGGTGGTTTCGAGCAACTGAAATGCTTTATCAACATATCCACGTTTTACAAGCTCCTTCATTAGTGGAAGAGTGGAATGAAAACCTGTATTCATTCTTCCATCATAAGGAATAAATTTATCGATCATTCGCCTTTCGAAATTTGCTTCCTGCTCTTCAGGATAAATATCATAATAAAGAGCCAGCGCATAACACGATTGCGCATCTCCATTAATTTTGCCTTCGTCGTCAATAAAGTTTTGGGCAAAAGCATTCTTTATATTAGATGCCAATTGGCTGTATTGCTCAGCTTTATCGTTTCTACCCACTGTTTTTGCCATTTTCGACAAATTGACCACAGAGTTGTAATACATAATTGTAGCAAAAACTTCGGAAGGAATCTGTGCTCCTGTTTTTGGGAAACCTTCAGCATGCAGCGTGTTTCCGTTTAACCAGTCGCCATAATTATTACCGAGTCCGTTTCGCCAGATAAAATCAGGATTGTTACCCGATATACTTTCAATGTATTTTTCGTAGGCTTCAAAATGATCCTCGATAATTTCTTTATCATCGTAATTCTGATATAGAATATACGGTACCTGAATACCGGCATCGGCCCATCCGGGAACCCCGGTAAAATGTTTTTCGTATGCAAACGGGTGTGGTGCAATGTCGGGGAAAGTTCCGCGTTCTGATTGTGCATCTATAATATCAACGATCCATTTGTTATAGAATGCGGCCATATCCCTGTTGTATATTGAAGTTTGAGCAAAGATATATGCATCGCCCATCCAGCCGCAACGTTCGTCGCGCTGCGGACAGTCGGTAGGAACTCCGTGCATGTTGCTCACGTGCGATCGGTTAATGTTTTTATAAAGCTGATTAAGCATTGGATTGGAACACGCAAAATATCCGGTTCGCGGCTGATCGGATGCCACTACTTTTGCTTCCAATATACTTTTGTCAGGTTTGTTGCGCAGTCCTTTCACTTCAACAAAGCGAAATCCGTGGTAGGTAAATTTAGGTTCGTAGGTTAATTTTCCTGTTTCTCCCAAAATCACCGAATCGATCTGAACTGCCATTCCCAGGTTTTCGATATACAATTCTCCTTCCTCTGTTAACATTTCGCCATGCTGCAGCACCACAACATCGCCCGGTTCACCTTCCAATTGTATTTTACACCAACCCGCTATATTTTCTCCCACATCGAAAATAAAATGTCCTTCCTTTGTTTCAGATACGCTTTTAGCAGGCAACGTTTCAATAACTTTAATGGGTTGATTAATTTGAGGAACCAGGTTGATGTTCTCGTCGTTGTCAACCATCACATTTTTCCAGATTGAGTCGTCAAATTCAGCAGTTTGCCAGTCTTTTACCTCTTTGTTGGCATCGTATGTTTCGCCTAAAAAATTATCGGCCAAACGAATGGGGCCATCGGTATATATTTTCCACGATCCGTCGCTAATAAATGTTTCTTTTTCTCCACCCGGATACACCACTTCCATTTGAAAAAGCAGACGGCGGTCTAAACCATAAGCCCCTCTTTTGGGGAAATAAGGACTCCAGCGGACCGGTCCCAACATACCGGCATACCAACCATCGGCCAATTGGGCTCCAATTACATTGGATCCCTCATTTAACATCCCGCTCACATCAAAAACCTGGTATTGTACGCGCGTGTTATAGTCCGTCCATTCGGGTGCCAGTACCCGTTGATCAGGCAAGTGTTGATTAAATGTAATTTGGTATAATCCCAGTGCCGAAACATACGCGATTGCCTGCGCCGGTTTCTCTTTTAGCTGTATTGTTTTTCGCAACAAAGGAGATGGCGGAATTGCCCTTCGTTTTGGATGTGGTGGCGTATTGGTAATCCCGTCGACCAGCATATCCGGATCAAATCCGTCTTCCCTGTCAATTTTAATCAATGCATCTTTACAAGTTATATCGCTGCTTAAGGAAACCACTTCCCCGTTGTTTGTTACTTCCAGTTCGGCCAACGAAAATGCATAATATTTGGTTCGATTGCTGCGGTCGTTCGGATTGTAATTTATATGATCATATTTTTGGAGTTTTGTGGCGGTAAAACGAAGATATCGTGCCTTAATCTGATCCAATTTATGAATGACCGGCTTCCCTTTTGGTTTGGCTGCTGATTTTTCTGAAACAATTTGTTTCCAGTTTTTTGCATCATTACTTACTTCAATTCGATACGCAAGCGGGAAATAGTAGTCAATAATTTCGCGTCGGTTTTCTTCTGTTGGATAGAGTTTTATCTGGTTAAAATCGGTAGCTTCTCCCATATCCAGCACTACCCATTTTTTTTCGTTTTGATTATCGGTATATTCACTCAAATACCCCATGTGTTTGTATAGCAACGGGTAATCTAGTGGCTTTTCCGGTTTATCACCTATCCAGTTGGCTTTCCAGTCGTTTTCACTGTATGCACCGGTAATAAAACCAGCAGGTTCGCTCCATTTCGAAACCTTTCCATCGCGATCCCAAACACGTACTTTCCAGTAATATTTAGTAAACGAGCTCAGCTTATTCCCCTGCCATTGAATATTATATGTTTCATTTCCTTTGGTCTTTCCACTGTCCCAAACAGTTCCGTTGTCAGCTTTAATTTGTGCCGGATCATCGCTTAAAATAACTTGCCAGGCTGTTTGTTTTTGGTTTTTCTCCGGTGTTGCAATTTCCCAGCTGAATCGTGGGGATTTTTTTACTACCAGGGCTTCTTTCATGTATTCGCACCTCAGACGAACAACATCAATAGTATCGTTTTCCCGGGTTGAACAGGATTGAATTAAAAGAATTACAAAAACGAACAAAATGGAAGTGTACTGTCTCATGGTTATTGTTGATTTAAGGTTCCAAATAAAGTTCTAAATATTGGTTTTTACAAATTCATTCCTTAATCAAATCGCTACTTAACCAATAAGAATAACGCAGCAATTTGATTACGTTTTTTTGTTTTTTTACAGGAAAACGAAAGTTTGTGAATTAAGAATTACAAAATGACTTTTAAATAACACCTTCATCAAGCCACTCGCTGTTGTTATCCAACAAAGAAGCTGCCGGTTTATCAAGGTACAAAACTGTATCAGGATGTGTACGCAAAATAGTTGCCGGGCATTTTGTAGAAATCTCAGTATTAATTGTATCAAAAACAGCCTTTGCTTTTCTTTCGTCGGGAACTACACAACTAATTTTTTTGCATTGCATTATGGCCGGAATCGTCAGGCTTAATGCATACTTTGGCACATCGTCAAACGATTCGAACCAACCTTCGTTGTATTGTTGCATGCGGCAATCATTGTCCAGTTCGACAATTTTAACCAGTTTTGGATCGTTAAAATCGGCCACCGGCGGATCGTTAAAGGCCAGGTGCCCATTCTCACCAATTCCAATACAAGCCACATCAATGGGATGATTACGAAGCAGTTCTTCATAGTTGGAAATTTCGGTTTCCAGGTCTTCAACATCGCCGTTTAAAAGATACACTTTACCCGGTTTTACCTGGGTTAAAATGCGTTCTTTTAAATACTTCCGAAAACTTGCCGGATGTGTGTCGGGTAAATCTTTGTATTCATCCAAATGAAAAACGGTAACTTTTCCCCATTCAATATTTTGCTTTTGAAGGCTTTTTAAAAACTCAAACTGAGAGGCGCCTGTCGCAAGAATTAAGTTTGCATTTCCTCTATCTGAAACTGCCTGATTCAGAATTTCGGCTACCGAAACAGCAGCTGCTTCTCCCAAATTTTCATTATTCGAATAAACTTCAACATTCAGTTTATCCTTTTTTAATTTATATTCCAACATATTAAAGTTTAAAATAATTCAACAATAGCGAACCAGGTTGTGACAAACGAAAAAAGTATCACTGCCATGATTCCAATATTTTCTTTCAGTTTTGCACGGTGTATATTCATTAACTTTGCGCGGTTAATCAAAACCAGAATTGGGATGGCCACTGCAGGCAGGATACAAGCCTGAAAAGCCTGCGAAAAAACCATTAATGCGGGCGGTTTATGCTCCATTAAAACAGATCCAAAAGCAAATAGCATAGCAAAAAGTATAAGCGCACGAGACAACGGAGAATGAATATTTCTTTCCTTCCCGGTATAATCTGAGATCAACCATGGCGCAATTAATACGATCGGGAATATGGTTGAAAGCCCGGCGCCAACAATTCCAAGTATTAAAATAAAAGCGGCCAGCTTCCCTCCAATTGGTTCAAAAAGGTCGATCATTTCAACCGTATTTTCCAGTTTTAAACCCATTACATGCAATGTACCTGCCGCCACAGCCATTATTATCCCACTTAAAAAAAGCATCATAGAAGCCGACACAAAAGCATCCTTTTTTTCATTCCTTAAATGTTTAATAGTCCAGCCCTTTTCGGCAACAACCGTACTTCGCATAACAAAAACGGCAGCTGAACAAGTGGTTCCGGCAATTGCAGCCACCAACCCAAAAGCCCCCGGCGTATCCGGTATTCTGGGAATCATTCCACCTGCCAGCGACGACAGACTTGGTTTTACCATTACAAATACAACCAAAAAAGAGAGTCCCATCAGAATAACAAATATCGTAAGTACTTTTTCGAAGGCTTTATAACGCCCAAACCAGAGCAGAATACTCAGTGCTACTACAAAAAAGAGGATAATGTAAACCGTTTCGACGTAGGCACCATCAAAAAGCAAACGAATACCTTCCTGAACCAGGTCGGCAACAATTCCCATCACTCCCATTAATGCCAGTAGTTCGCCAATAATCAAAGCAATTAAAATGTAAAGTGATAATATCCACCCGTATTTAAATTCGGTTTTAATATTGAATAAGGCAGTTTTACCTGTAACCAGGGTAACCTTTCCGTAGGCAACCATTAAAATAAAGGTAAATACACACGACAATACTAAAGCCCAAAACAAATTCATTCCGTGTTCGGCTCCCGTTTTTGCCATGGTAGTAACACTGCCCGTACCAATGTTGTATCCGATTAAAAATAATCCAGGTCCAACTGCACTCAATGCAATCAGAATTTTTTTAGCTATGCTTTTTTTCATAAATAGGAATTAATAGGATTATTCTGGCGAACTATACACCAATTTACCTTTAACATAGGTTCTTTTTACATCCATTTTATAATCGTCGAGAGTAAACACAACCAGGTCGGCACGTTTACCAACTCCTAGTGTGCCGCGGTCGGTTAACCCATATAATTTTGCTGAATTGGTACTGGCCATTTTAATAGCATCGGCGAGCGAACACCCTGTAACCTTCATAACATGACCAACTCCCTTATTGATTGCAGAAGCAGAACCAGCCAACACCTTTTGTGCCGGATACTGCACGATTCCGTCGGCTGTTAACTCCAAATCATCTCCTATCATATTCTTGTAAATGCCGGGTTCTAGGCCTGCAAATTTTGTTACATCCGAGGTAATTATTGTTTTGTCGTAACCTTTTGCCCGGGTAAAAACCTTTATCTCTTCCGGGCGTAAATGAAAACCATCACAAATAATGCTTATCATCAAATTTTCGTTGGCAAGCTGCGGCCACAACGGATTATCGTGCCTGTTAATCATATTGGCGCAACCATTTCCGAGATGGGTACAGGTTTTAGCGCCATTTTCAACCGCCTCATTAATTTGTTGCGCATTTCCGTTGTGATGTCCCAATGAAACCACAATTCCTTTGTTGTTGCATTTTTTGATAAAGTCCATTGCTCCTTCTATTTCAGGAGCCACAGTAACCGTTAAAATATTTTCATTCGAAGCTTCGTAAAGCTCCATAAATTCTTCCCAGTCGGGTTCCTTAACATACTTCAAAGCATGCGCTCCACGAAATCCGTCAATCGATGAAATATAAGGTCCTTCAAGATGAAATCCGGGGATAGAACCTAAAAGGGCTTTATCTTCTTTGGCTTTGGCCAAAATGGAAAAGTTCTTCAGTAATAATTTATGATCGCTTGTTACCAACGTTGGGAAATATGTAGTAACTCCCCGCTCCCACAACGCTTTGGTTGCCGTTGTTACATCTTCGAGCGTTAAATCGCCGCCACCAAAACCAAATGTTACTCCTTTAAAACCATTCACCTGATTATCGATCAGTCCCGGTGCGATGTATTTGTTTTTGTTCTCGGGCGTCAGCCCATCAACACTTTCTATTCTGGTAATTTTTCCATCTTTAATTTCAACCGAAATCGGTTTCCCGTCGATATATGATAAACCTTCTATTTTTTGTTGAGCATACAAACTGCCTGCAACAAAGAAACAGAACAACGACAGCAATACAACCCTATTCAATTTTTCAGAAAAATATGACATACCTCTTATTTTACAATGAAACGTTTTCAACTTTAACCCAATCTTCTGAAACATATGATTTCTCAAGTGCTTCAAGAACGGCAACACATTTTAAAATACTCTCGTAACTTCGTGGTTCTTTTCCTGTTCGGAACATCTCCACCATATCAACATTGTTCTTTTTGGGTTCCTCTTCTGTAATGCGGGATTTTAGTTCAGTGATTCCGTTTTTTGTCTCAGCAAAGGTTTGCCAGCCATAATGATCCTGGTTAAACACAATTGTTGCAAACAAGCCATTTTTGAATACGAGAGCGGCACTTCCTTTTATTCCGTTCCGGGTGACTTTAACTTTATTTATATCGTCGCCGAACATATACATTAGAGGCTGTACGGTATGTACACCGTAAAAAAACACATTCCCGTATTTCGATTCAAATTCTCCCGGACCATAGCGCACTACATTCTTTATTTCACCCATTTCGGCAATTTGTTTTTTAATGTCTTCGGTTTCGGCGGTATGGGCAATTGAGCTGTACGAAGTAACCGGCGTGCCATACTCGCGGGCCAGCCTAAGAAATTTCTTCCCTTCTTCCAAACGATAACAAAAAGGTTTATCGATAAATGTAGGAATACCGGCTTTTATAAACGGAACAGCCGCTTCAAGGTGATATTTGGGATGACGGTGATCTACAATCAGCGCATCAATTTTTCCCAGCATATCTTTGGGATCTTTAACCTGATTTGGAATTTGCCCGTTTTTCATAGTTTTTTTGGCAAATTCATCGGTTTCGCCCCAAATGTATCTTACCTCAACCCCGGGGAACTGTTTTTTTACGTTAAACATTTTCCCAAATGCGGTGGCATGCGAATTCTCGGCCCCAATTATACCAATTACAATATTTTTCTTTTCAGTAGAAACAAGCTGCCCGGCAAAAGCACCGGCAGATGACAGGGCAAAAGTTGACGCTGCAACACCTTTCCCCATGGTATTTATAAACTGTCGCCTGGTTTTCATTTTATTTGATTTGTCAGATGTAATCATTCCTGTTATAATTTCATTTCCCAACCTTTTTCATACTCCCTTGACCACAACTTTTGAGCTTGTTTGTCTTTCAGAATATGACCGTTTTCAGGATTAATATCAAGCGACCTGCCAACACGTTGCGCAATATTACCCAATTGAACAAGCAAAGTACTTTTATGCCCCGAATCAATATCTGCTGCTAAACTCTCTCCGTTTTTAATTGCACTGAAAAAATTCTGAATATGAAGTGCATCAAGGTTTTTGGCCGGATCGGACACATTTCTGGAATCAGTTTTAAAATCATCTTTTACTTCTTTTACAACCTTCCCTTTTAAGTCGAAAATCTTATAATTGTTTCCTCCCGGTAACAACAGCGTTCCTTCTTCGCCATAAAACATCGCCCCCACCGAACTTTCTTCGTTTGGTTTTCCGTTGCAGCTGCGTCCTTCCCAAATCATGGAAATACCTTCCGCAAAATCAAACCCGATAACCTGCGTATCTGGAGTTTCCCAATCATCGTTATACCGATAACGCCCGCCAACCGAGTTTACTCTTACGGGATAGTCAACACCAAGTCCCCATCGTAATAAATCAACCATGTGCGTACCATTATTCAGCGCTTCACCGGTTCCCCAGTGCCACATCCAATGCCAGTTGTAGTGTACAATATTATCGTTAAACGCTTTGCGCGGCGCAGGTCCCTGCCACAAATCCCAGTTCAACCAATCGGGTACCGCCACTTCCTTCCCAACTCCAATCGACTGACGGTTGTTGGTGTACCAGCCTTTTCCGTAATAGGCCTTACCGATCGCTCCGTTTTTTAACGCTTCGATTCCTTTAATCACATTCGGCCACGATCGACGCTGATTGCCCATTTGTACCACTTTTTTATACCGGGCCTGAGCTTCACGAAGAATCTCTCCTTCTTTCGGGTTATGGCTGCAAGGTTTTTCAACATACACATGTTTGCCGGCCTGCATCGCTAATAAACTTGCAGGCGCATGCCAATGGTCGGGCATGGCAATCACAACCGCATCAATGTCTTTTGATTCCAATGACTTTCGAAAATCACCTTCGCCGGTGGCTTTAAAACTTTGAACACCATCCACAACATCGAGGCAAGTTTTTATGGCCCTGTTATCTACATCGCAAATATGTAATACATCGCAGTTGGGCTGGTTGGCAAAATTACCGGCCAACGCTTTACCGCGCGAATTTACACCTACAACCGATGTCCTGATTTTGTCGTTTGATCCAACTATTCGCTTATAACTTTCGGCACTAAAAGCAGGAAGAACGCCACCAATTGCCACAGCCGCCGATGCTCCGGCCGCTGTTTTTATAAAATTTCTTCGGGTATTTGTTTTGCTCATAATATGTTGGTTTAAATACTATTCTTATTGTTTTAATGAAAATCAATGTAGTAGTCGACATTCTCCTTTACGATAATATCTAACGGTACGTATTGCTTTTTTATGGGTTCCTTTTTATAAATGAAAAATTCGAACAAGTGCTGAACAGCCCTGAATCCCTGTTGCATGGGACTTTGAGAGATGATGTAATCGATGCCCCCTTTTTTGATGTGTTTTATATTTTCTTCAACCAAATCGAAACCAATTACTTTGATATCCAAATCGTGTTGCAGATGGAAATTAGAAACCATGTGCGCCATCGAATTGGTAACAAAAACACCTTTAATAGTTGGATTTTTGATATAGAATTTTGTAAGCTCACGAAAAACCTCTTCTTCTTTTGCCATATGAATTATAAGTTTTTGGATTTTGAATTTATGATTCAGTTTGTTGGCACTAAAAAATTCAGCAAAACCTTTATCTATCCTTTTAAGTGCCGGTGCATTTAATTCCCCTTTTGCCACATTCAAAGTCAGTAATTCTCCCTCATCACTCAAAAGCGACTTCATCAGTTTCCCTGCAATATAACCGCTGCGTTCTACGTCTGGCCCCACATAAGCCATGTGTTCAGTATCCGGAATGTCTGCATCGATTAAAACAACAGGAATATTTCTCTTTTGAAGCTCCGTAAGAAAACTTTTGCTTTCATTTACAAAAAGAGGTGCAAGAATAACACCTGCCGGATTGTTCGCAACAATTTTAACACACTGTTCTTTGAATGAGGCTACATTAAAAAGATCGTAATGAAATAATTCCACTTCAATTCCAAAATCTTTATACGTTTTGCAGGCTTGCAAAATACCCTTTTTAGGGATATCCCAATAACGACTTGTGGATGCTACTGCCGGAATCAGGCATGCAATTGAATGTTGAGTTCCAAGTGCAAGTGTGCGTGCTAATAGGTTTGCTTTAAAACCCAACTGCTTTATGGCGTCCTCAACTTTCTGCTTTTTTCCCGGCGAAACTTTTCCCCGGTTGTGTATAATTCGATCAACTGTACCTGCCGAAACACTTGCCAGGCGAGCAACATCTTGTATTGTAACTTTTTTCTTTTGGTTCAAAACAGTAATATTTAATCCTCTCTTTTTTAAGATTTGATAAAGATATAAAAAATAGTGTGTGCGCACACATTTAATCATTCAACCTTACATAACTCCATCAAATAAAACGAAATTATTTCCTATAATTTACTAATATTGTTACATTTCAAATAAGACATGTGCAGGCACACACTATTGCTTTTTAAAAGATACTTAAAATGATCAAAATTTGAGGTATCATATATAAATGAGCATTGAATGGACAACCCGGATTTTTTTTGTTTTTATATATTTTCGAACAGGATGAGTTAAAAATCCATGTTCTTTGGGCAAAATCTTATTTTGACCGAAACATAATAAAATCGTATTTTCATTGTTTGGGAAAGCTGCTTTTTAAGACCTGAAAAGTCAGTAAAAAAGGAGCTCAGCATTTATCTTTTGATAACATATAAATTTTAACAAGAATAGAACTCAGATTTCTGATAAAACCAATTTAAAAAATGATGAACAGAACAGAAATTAAAAGCTTGCGCGATGAAGCGTATCAACACCTGACAACCGAACTGCTACCCTTTTGGACAACCCGGATGAAAGATGAAATAAACGGGGGCTTTCTAACTCATTTTGATAAAGAAGGAAAAGATACCGGTGAGGATGAAAAATCACTGATTGCACAAACACGTTGTCTCTACACTATTGCATCGGCAAATCGTGCCGGTTATGGCAATGGCGAACTGGCAGAACTAGCTAAACACGGAGTAGATTTCCTGATCGATAAAATGTGGGATGAAAAATACGGTGGTTTTTACTGGATGGCAGACCGTAAAGGTAAGGTTAAAATTGATCAGAAAATTATTTACGGACATAGTTTTGCTATCTATTCGCTAAGTGAATATACGCTGGCCACAGGTGATAAACGTGGAATTGAATATGCTGAAAAGGTGTTTGATATGATTCAAAAATATTGTGTAGACACCCGTTATGGGGGTTACTGGGAAATGTTTCAACGCGACTGGACACTTTGTGGACCGGGGAGTCAGGGTGGCGACAGAAAAACGCTGGATGTACACATGCATTTAATGGAAGCACTTACCACGTTGTACGAATATACCGGAAAAGAAGTACATCGCCGTAAATTACTGGAAGTAATCGACCTGATGTTAAATGTTATCAATCATCCGAAGTACAAAACCGGTATTCCACAATTTTATAAAGACTGGTCCATTGCTCCTCAGATAAAATTTGATATCATTTGGGGCTGGGATCGTTTTTCAGAAGAAGGAGAAAAAGGAAACGCCACCGACAATACCTGTTATGGTCATAATGCTGAATTTGCCTGGCTTTTGATTCATGCTTTTGATATTTTAAAAACAGATCCGGCAACTGAAGCCGAAACATTTAAGATAATTTTTGACCACACCATTGACAACGGAATTGATATTGAATACGGCGGAGTTTATGTAGAAGGTCCACACTCGGGAGGAGTTTACGACCGTGAAAAAGAGTTTTGGCAGCAGGCCGAAGTGCTGATAGGCATGCTTGATGGAGTACTACTATTCAATCATGAAAAATACTGGGAGGCCTATAAAAATGTGCATCGATTTGTGTTCGACAAAGTAATAAACAAAAGCATTGGCGAGTGGTACCCTTTGCTTTCACGAAAAGGAGAGCCAATCTGGACACACATGGGACATTCCTGGAAAATTAATTATCATACGGTACGATCGATGATCCAGAGTATTGAAAGGTTAGATAAATTATTAAACCAATAAAACTAAACCACTATGGATTGGAAATAGATAGGTTTAAACCTCGAATGAAATTCGAAAAAAATGAGTATGGACGGAAGACAGAAAAAAAACATTCAACGATTTATTTCGAAACTTCGGTCTCCGGTCTTCGGACTTCCGTTAAAAAAACAAGTTTCTAGAAACTAAAACTAGCATTCAACGAATACATAATTCCGGATAGCCGGAGAAAAATAACCAGACCAATAAAACTAACATGAATCTATCACTAACAACGTTCGACTGGACAGTTCTGCTACTGGTAATGATTTCCAGTCTTTCATTTGGATTAATAATGGCGTATCGCAAAAAAGCCGGACAAAACAGTACAAACTTTTTCCTCGGCGGACGCGCTATAAAATGGCCCGTAATTGGAGCGTCACTATTTGCAACAAACATTGGAGCCGAACATTTGGTAGGTCTGTCGGGCGATTCGTACCGGTACGGACTTTCGGCAGGATCGGTGGAATTAACCTGTGCCATAACGCTGGGATTTGCCTGCGCCATTTTATTCCCCTACTACATGAAAAACAAGATATACACCATTCCTGAGTTTTTGGAATTGAGGTATAACAAAAAAGCCCGCATCTTTTTCTCCGGATTAATGCTTGTAATCAGCGTGATGACCAAACTGGCATTTACTTTATTTGCAGGTGCTCTGGTTATGAACAGCATTTTGGGATGGGATGTAATGACCACTGCCTTTTATATTGGAATGATAGTGGCAGTTTTTACAATTATTGGTGGTTTTACTGCTGTTGCGTATTCCGACACCATTCAGGTAGTACTGATGATTGTAGGTGCTGCGGCAATGCTTTTTATCGGTCTTGATAAAGTAGGTGGATGGAGTGGGCTTATGGACAAAGCACCGGAAATGATGACCATTGCGGCTCCATACGATGATCCGGTATATCCATTCTGGGGAATTTTAGCCACCGCATTTTATGCCGGAATTTTTTACTGGGGAATCGACCAGGTAAATGTGCAGCGCGTACTTTCTGCACCCGATTTAAAACATGCTCGTTGGGGATCGATGTTTGCCGTATTGTTAAAACTATTCCCAATTTTTCTTTTTGCTGTTCCCGGAGTGATTGCTTTTGCTTTGTACCCGGGAGAATTGTCGGGCGAAGAATCGAAACAAACCTTTGTATTGCTTCTGAATAATTTGCTACCCAGCGGTTTGAGAGGATTAATGCTGGCATCATTGATTGCTGCCCTGATCACCTCTTTAATTGCAGTACTCAATTCGGTTTCAACACTGGTAGTACGCGATTTTATTGTTGAATTCCGTCCTTCGGTTTCAGAAAAAAAGCAGGTAACACTCGGACGTTATATTATACTGGTTGTTACCTTACTTGGAATTGGAGCCACCTTTTTGGTTTACAAAAACGAAGAAGGTTTATACAAATACTTGCAAACCATAACAGCATATCTGGTCATTCCGGTTTTTCCAGCCATATTTTTTGGCATTGCAAGTAAAAAAGTCACATTAAAAGGTGCAGCCTACTCTGTTTTGGTTGGTATCGTTTTATCCACAATCTTTGTTGTCGACCAGTTACTGGGAGCCGAAGCCGGAAAAGATATCTTTCCGTTTTTGCATCATAAACTCACACTTAACTTTGGTTACCGTGGACTTTGGGCCGAGATATTCATCACCGGAGTGCTTTTCGGAGTTTCTTATTTTACAACAAAAACAGCCCCCGAGAAACTGGAGAAGACTACCATAAATTATTCAAAGCGCGTTGCAAAATTCGAAGGGATAACCGATTGGAGACTTCATCTTACCATTTTATCCGGAATAACCCTCTTCCTTTACATTTGGTTGTCGTGAAAAAAGAACCGATAACATTTTGAAACAAAAAATGTTAGAACGATAATAAAATACGAAATAAAAACGCAGTCAAATAAGGAATAATATCTATCATGAATTTAAACGTGCGCTATTTTCAGGAATACAGTCACCGGGGGGGCAAATCGCCAATTTCTTTGTCGTGTGCAAACAAGTTATTTATTCCTGTATTCATTCTTTTCATAATTTTTTCCTGCCAGAAAGAAGAAAAACAGATTAGTTACTACGGAGATATTAATATTTCAAATCAGACAGAGCTGGATGATTTTGCCCAAAAGGATTACGAAGAAATTTGTGGAAACTTAACAATATATCATGATGCAAATGATTCTTTGGCGGTACATATTGGTTATTTATCATCATTAAATAGTATACGAAGAATTGAGGGAAATCTGAGTATCATCAGTACAGAAATAAATTCATTGAATGGATTGGAAAACCTGGAATATGTTGGCGGTAAATTACTGATAGAAGATAACCAGTATTTAAAAACTTTTAGTGGATTACAGAATTTGAAACACGTTGGCAGCCTGGCATTTTCAGGAAATACGCACGTTCGTTCATTCGATAATTTTGAACACCTTGAATCGATAGACAGCAGTATCGTTATTCGAAATACATACCTTGAAAAGATTACTGAATTTGAAAATATCTCAGAATTAAAAGGAGACGTTGTACTTGAAAATAATAGCTTCCTCAGTAACCTTTCAGGTCTTAATAATATTGAAAGTATTGGAAGAGACCTGATCATCTCAAAAACGGCTGCGAAATCGGGTTTGAACGGATTTATAAACCTAAAAACGATTGGAGGAGATTTTTCAATATCAGGTGATACAAAACTTTCGGATACAACCTTCCGGAACCTCACGACAGTAAACGGGTATTTTGAATTAAAAAGTAGCGGCATTACAAATGTTGATGGATTTGTAAGTTTAAAGGAAACCGGAGGTGTAATTTTGACGCACATGGAAGAAGTAACCGGATTTTCAAACCTGCAGTATGTTAGGGGTGATTTTATTCTTAACTGGAACCTTTTTCTGAACAGCCTGGAGGGATTAAATAATCTAAAAACCATTGAAGGACTTTTATGGTTTAATTTTAATTACGAGTTGTATGATATTGACGGACTTGAAGGCCTTGAATCGATAGGAGGACTGGACATAAACAATACGCCGCTTGGGAATCTTAACGGGTTCGAAAACCTTAAAGAAATAAACGGGGATATATTAGTAATATCAATGTCTCTTAAGGATTATTGTGGGATTAAAAATGCCCTTTTAAATTTTCAGTACGATTTCCGAATCAACAACACTCTAATTTCGGTACCTGAGTTTTTAGAAACACTTGAAGAAAACTGTCCGTCTGAATGAAGAAGGATGGTGCACTGAAACACTTCTATTTTCATCTTTCTAAAATTTTCATCTTTTAGTAGTGCAACCTACATCCGGCACATATAAATCTTGGGCTTTTTCGGCCGTCATATCGGTTTGTGGAGGTGCCTCATTGTGCTCATTTCTCATTATCAACAATGCCCTTTTCACTATTTGGGGAAAGTCCGCCGCCACATCATTTTCTTCTCCTATGTCTTCTGAGAGTTTGTACAGTTCAACAGCCGAATCCGGACTATTTTTTACTGCTTTCCACTGGTCCATCAAAACTGCCTGCTCTAGTGTTTCTTTAAGAACACCGTACGGCGGCTGCCGTTCATAGTCAGCATTTTCCCAATACAAAAAATCATGATTATCCTGCACGCCTTTCCCTAATAATGTCGGCAAATACGATATCCCGTCTATCTTCTCCGGAAGAAATGTTTTGGCATTGGCAAGTTCGGCCAGGGTTGGTAAAACATCAGGAAAATACAGCACATGATCGTTTTTGCTTTCCGGTTGAATATGTCCCGGCCAACGCGCTATCATTGGAACACGAATACCTCCCTCGTAGAACGAACCTTTTAAACCTTTTAGCGGGCCGTTGGCTTTAAAAAATTCAGGATCTGGCAGCGGGCCATACGCAGCACCATTATCTGATGTAAAAATAACCAGTGTTTTTTCATCAATATTCAACTCTCGTATAAGTTGCATTAATTGGCCAATTCCTTTATCCATGTGCGTAATCATGGCGGCCATTGTTGCCCTGGGTTCAGCGGGCAGAGCATAACCATCGCGCCAATGAGGAATCGGATGTTCTTCAAACTTTCCAAGGTATAACTTCATCGACTCCTCAGGAACAACAAACTCGTGATGCGGGATTGCTATAGGCAGGTACAAAAAGAACGGTTCATTTTGATTATTTCGTACAAAGTCAAATGCTTTCTCCATTATTAAATCGTGCGAGTAAACACCACAATTGTTATTTGCATTTTCGGGAATGCAATATTTTTCCTCATTCTGCCATAAAAATTCGGGATAATAAAACTGGGCATGTAACTGGTGCAGATATCCAAAAAACTCATCAAAACCTTTTTTATTCGGAGTTCCGGCGGTTCCGGTTTCTCCCAATCCCCATTTCCCAAACAATCCGGTTTTGTATCCTGCTTTTTTAAAAATGTCGGCAACAGTAATATCAGCTTCCTGAAGTGAAACACCACCACCGTTTCCGCGAACCGAAGTGTGACCGGTGTGCGTACCAGTCATTAAGGTAGAACGTGCAGGGGCACACAACGAACATCCGGCATAAGCTTGTGTAAATATCATTCCTTCCGTTGCCATCTTATCAATATTCGGCGTTTGGATTAACTGCTGACCGTAACATCCCAGATGTCCGTATCCCAGATCATCGGCCATAATAAAAATAATATTCGGATTTTGTTCCTCTTTTTGATCAACTTGACATCCGGCTATCACAAAGATCGATAGGACTACAATACTTATCCGATTGCAAATACGGACAACTGATAAATGTTTTAAAATACTCATAACAAACTATATAAATCATTCCTTAACGACGAGGCCGGTATAAATTAATGTGGTTACGGAATACTATCACCATATACCCATCCAAGGTGAAGTCGCGTAATCTGAATGGTTTCCAACCCATTTGATTGTTTTCTGTTTCCGGCACAGTGCCCAAGCAAAACATAATCTTCAACAAAATCAATCGCAGTGTAACAATACCAGCCATCCGGGTTACTTTCAAGAGTTTTGGTGTTTATCCAGGTTTTCCCTTCATCTTTTGAAATAGCAAGGTTAAATGGTGTTCTTTTCCCGCCATTTTTTTGTTCTTCATAATTATTATTCCAAACAAGTAATAAATCATCAGTTTGAGGTATTCGTTTAATCGAAGCGGGAGAAAGTGGAGATTTGATATTGCTTGGTTCTACAGGTGTCCAGGTTTCACAATTATCCGTAGAATAGGATATGTATTGTGTTCCAGCATCCGTACGGCAAAAAAGCAGGATACGATTGTTGGAGAGCTCTATTATCCCCGGCTCCTGCAATTTTATATTGGCCTTGTTGGGAACATGCATGCTTTCTTTCCATGACTCACCATTATCGTCGGAATAGTAGCAACTGATTATGCCGGTGTCAAACTTCCTATTTTCAGGTGTATTGTGCTGAGAAACAGGCAAAACTATACGTCCATTCTCCAACTGTACAGCTCTGTCATTATTCAAAACGTAATACCCGGGGACATCAATACACGGCTTTGCATTACTCCATGTTTTGGCCTCATCGGTCGATATGCGCATCATTGGAAGACAATCTGTTCCCGAGTTTTTCCGAAGATAAAACAGGGCAATTCTGCCATCGTTTAACCTCAACAACGAAACCGACATGATATTCATATTACCTTCATTGGCAACAACCTCCATATCTGTATTGCTCCAGGTTTTTCCCTGATCTTCTGAATACCGGCTTACTAAATGTGCTGTAGCATGGTCACCGGCTCCTCCTGTAAATTTTGTATATACGAATAAAAGACGACCGTCTTTCAAATGAATAAAATCACCTTCGCTGTTTCGGGGATTACCGGGAGTTGGTTCAAGTCTTAGCACAATTTCCTTACCTGTTTCTTTTGTCTTTGTGATATGCATGATATTGCACCCCAGGAAGAGCACCACAATCAAAAGATATAAAAATGGATTTTTCATATAATAAGTAAATGACTAACAGTTCATTCAGCGTTCTACAGATAAATAGGATTTGTCCATGCAGTATTACCATCATAATCTGTCACTTCGCACCTTACCCACTTCGGCTTTTTCTTGCTCAGATCCCACTCGGCATTCTGTAAACTTTTTCCATCCTCAGCCATAAAAACTTTACCATTCCCGGCACCACTTACCCTAAATGCAATTTTTTTAGCTGAAGAACATTCTATTTTTATTTTCATATCCTCACTCAAATGGTAGTCGTTAATTACAGGACCTTTAGTAGCATAAAAACAGCCATTCCCGATTGCCTCGAGTATACTTCTATCGTCTAATTTGGCAGCCTTTATCATAGTCCAGGCCTTACCTACCTCTGAACTCCGGTGTACATCATCAGTTGCCAATCCCGTCAAAACATGTCCTTTATTCAACATCTGATCCCAATATACTTCTGCGTTACTACTATGGGCCCCTTTACAACCATCGTTATACACTTCCAATCCAAGATATCCCGATACTTCCGTCATTTCAACATAAGTATGCCCTGTCCACCAGGGATGTGCATAAAAAACCTTTGCCCCTTTACTTTTTACATCATCGATCATCTCTTGTGCCGACAACTCTTCCTTGTACTCATACGGATGTGGCAATCCATATGCAAGAAGATGATGTGTTGGGGCCCCTGAATAGGTTTTTGGATGAAACTCCATACTACTCAGTGCTAAAAAATTCTTGTCTGAATAACCGGATAAATCATTGGTTGTTCGGTGATCGGTAACTGCCACAACATTAAACCCCAAATCTCGATATTGTTTTAAACGTGTTGGCACATCCACATCTCCATCACTATTCGTGGTATGTACATGCAAGGCAGCCTTATACCATTTCCCTTTTGTCTCAAAAGGGTTGGTTAATGTATTTTTATTTGCAGGATTTTCTTTTACCTCATGTGCAAAAACATTTGGTACAATTGTAGATACTGCCGATATTCCTGCCAATCTAAAAAAATTACGTCTTCTCATTTTGAATTTCTTTTAGGATATTGTCATTCTATTTTATTGATACTAATATTAGTCAAATAAATTGTAATATCTCCCCATCCAATAGGGCAACAGAAAATAGGTTCCGCTTCTCTCCTCCATACCGTTCGCACCTGTATCGAATTGGCGGGGATTTGTATTCCAGCGCCAAATACCACTTTCCGGAGTTGGAATTGGCTGTGTTGCCTGTCTTTTATTCGACCGATCGCTCAACCTGTCTTCCTGTAAATCCCAACGGTGACTATTTAACATTGTCCAATTGATTAGATCAACAGGATATTGTTGGAGTTCTTCAAGTGCAATATGCAAATCACAATTTCTATTCAGTGCAATACTTGTAATGATGTTCCAAACCGGCATTCTGTCTGGTTGAGATACAGCCCAGGTTCGTTCCAGACTTTTTTTATACGTCGACCAATACTTATCTTGTTTTGCATAACGGTACAGGCTGTAATAAGAGAAATAAGTTAAAATATCGTCGGAATGACTATTTTCAAAAGGTCCGTACATTTTAGTCTGCAGCGAATTTGCAGCATAGCCGTGTTCATCAATTAAATAGTGATAAGTTTTTTCAAACTTCGGATTACCTGTAATATAGTATGCTGCCTTTAAAAATGAAAGGATCTCAAGAGAGTAGAGACCTTTTTCATAAATCCAGTTTGCTGAATGATTTATTGAATCAGGATGCCAAACTCCCCACCTGGTTGGTTCACCATCGTAATCAATTAAATGAAAATCATTATCAATGATGTGGTTCATGGTTCGTTCTACCAGGTTCCTGATTCTTATCTTTTGATCATCGTCGGCCACCAGATCATAAAAAAGAGAAATAGCCAGCATGTGTCCCACAATTTCGTCAGAGCTGGTATCGTCGAGCCATTGCCAGTTTTTGTCAGGAGATGGACGCCAAACCTTTGGATGTGGTGATTTAGATTGCAGCACACTATCGGTAGTAAGTGCATATGATCTTGCAGGAAGTCCCGGAATCCCGGTCACTGTTTCGAGTCTTTCCAAAGCTTCAAAAGTACGCATCGCGTATTCCCTGGCTTCCGGTTCTTTTGTTACTGCATACCTAAAGCACTCTGCAATAAGATAAGTTGCCGTCCACAAGCCATCATTATCCTGGTTTATTGTTTTGCTTGTCGACAAGTCTCCCGGAACGGATAGACGGGAAGCATTAACCAAACCGCGGCGGTTGTGTCGTTTTTGTACAACTTCCTCATAAATTGCCGCTTTTTGTTCCAGTGTCATTTCCACATTCCGGAGCAGACTAATTCCTTTTGGTGTTGCCACCCAAACAGTGTGATCGTCAATTACAAGTACATCATTAACTTTATCATCGGGCAACCATCTTTTCCCTAAATAATAATGCCAGGTTGAATCTTTCTTAATCAGCCCTTTATCGGTTCCCATCCAAAGCGCTTTGCCTGATGGATGAATAGTGGTTACCGGTCCGTACGGGAATCCGTCGGCACCCCGCCAAATCCAATGATTTCCTGCGCCGGAAATACACCCAACCGAATACATACTACCATAAATTATGTCGTTTCCATTTTTTTGTTCGGCCAAACTAAAATACGTTCTTTTATTTCCGCTTGCCATCAGGTTATCGTCAAGATTTAACCATATTCCGTTTGCCCGCCTATACAAACCATCGTTTGTCGCAAGCCACATTTCATCATCCTTACCTTGTTGTATGGCGGAAACACGAGCTCCTTTTGCAATTTTAGTATCTGTCCATTTTTCATCGTAAGTCAGCAATCCGTTTGTGGTACCAACATATAGTGTAGTTCCTGTTTTTAACAACGATAAGATTGTATCATGTTTGGCGCTTTCAGGCAAATAAATTCGTGTTCCAAAATCACTTCGTATTTCATTTTCGGCAGCAAGCCAGATGTGATTATTTTCATCCATACAAGCCGTTCTCCAGTTCTTTCCATTGGTTTTTCCCTGCCACTCCTTATTCTGCTTTGTATAAATACCATTACTACTTACCACAACTATCTCCCCATCAATATGAAAAAGTTTGATAACATTTTCACCTGATTCATCAGGTAATTCTATATCAGATTTTATCTCCTGAAAATAGGTTTTGGTTTCTATTTGAGCACGGGCGGAGTTGGTTGCAAGTACAATTAAAAGAATAAATATCAGGTCTTTAAAATTCATAGTAAGATTTAAGTTTTTCTTTTGCAAAGCCATTGATTTCTGTTATTTCATAAGCAGTTGGTTATTTTTTATCACTTGATTTTTAAGCTGTTTTCTATCTCAATAATTTTATCAATTAACCTGTCGGCTATCTCCTCGTGTACTCTGTCGAACTTAAAAATGGGTTTCCGAACATTTGGAGTTGGATAAATACCCTGTTTGAATAACAAGCGTTTAAAAAAATGAATGGAAATATCGAGGTGCTGGTTTGAAAATGCCAATACGGGTAGAATCTCATGGAAAAGCTTTTCTGCTTCACCTGTTCTTCCCTCCATAAAGTTTCTGTAAATGGTGGTATAAATACGATGCATTCCGGTGGGCATAAAAGCATGCACACCCCGTTTTAGTCCCTCTATCATTTGTGTAACAGCCCAACCTCCGCTAACATTTAACCGTCCCTGCGTTAGTTCCAGAATTCGGGAATATTTTACCCCTGCCGGTACCGTTTCAATTTTCAGGCAACGAAAAGCATCTACTTCCTCAAACAAGCTACAAATCAATTCATCAGGCAAGCCATAACCCGACGCATCCCAATCCTGCAGCATTATCATTTCGGGGTTGGTTTCTGCCAGAGAATAAAAGTGTCGTTTGAATTGTTGTTCACTTTCGAATGGAATTTGAAAAAGTACATTGTTACCCCCCAACTGAATGTACTCTTTCAGCAGCTTTTTACTTCTGCTCTCATTGGTTTCGCCGGCACCGGCAATTACCGGCACTTTATTGCCGGCAAGCTCCAGAACCGTTGCAACCATTTTGATACGCTCAGATTCCGTTAACTTGTACACTTCTGATGCCATTGCAGGCACCAGAAATCCGGCAACTCCGGCTGTTAGGGCATAATCTACATTTTTTTTCAATGCCTTTAAATCAACGGAATTGTCATTCAAAAATGGAGTATTAAGAACTGATACAATACCGTGTAAAGGATATAGCTCCTTCATTTTTTATTGAATTATCAGAAATGCAAATTCATTTGTTTTTATATCGTTGTTTACCAACCTATTTCTTTATCAGCCAAACATCCGACACATGCGACTGCTGTGTCCACCTAATGTTTGATTCTTCCGGCCGATCGAAAGTAACTTTTATAACTCCGTCGCGTGTTAAATGCTGTGTCACCACAAACTCTTTAAATCCACCAATTTCTTTGTCGTATATTTCCGGTTCCAGTCGTTCTCCATCAACCCGCAAAAGGGCATCTCCCCTTCCCGAAACACGAATTAAGTAACGACCGTTAAAATCCAGGTCTTCGTATATTAATTCGGGCTGTGGCTGATAAAGTTGCGAAGAAAGTCTGGTTCTGGAATATCCACTATCCCACCAGGCAACATCACAGGCATCATAAGAAGTAGTCAGTACGCTTGGTCCGGTTTCAATATTCGAAACATTATCGTAATAACTACCGGGTCCCGGATTCTCCCAGTTGCGAATAATTTCGAGCCGCTCAATTTTTTCTTCTTCTGTAGTCATCTTACTCACTTTTTCAAATTCGTCGGCCAACCACCAGCGGTTGTTGAGTGGGTAATTTACAAATTGCCAGATACAACTTCGTTGTGAATTGGAAGCCTTGTATTTCTCCACATCAGTTTGATAGCCGCAAGATTCATACATATCATCGCACAATTTCTCTATTTTTTTTAGCAAATCAATATTTTTCGGATCGGTATCGGCACGGTTTACGATTTCCAAAGTCTGCTTGATTGCTTTATCGGCACCCATTTCACTGACTTTTGCCAGTATCTGATATGCCTCCTTCTCAAGTCTTTCTTCGTAAATCTTTCTTCGGCGCTGGTAGGTGTCGTAATAAGCACGGGTAAGCAACATTTGCCAACGCCAGTTGCCAGCCAGTTGCGGATTTTCTTTTTCAAGTTTTTTCCAGAATTCAAGGTTAATTTCAATACCACCATTTGTTCTTACCGGGCCATTCCAATTTTGCTCCAGTGCCATTATACCATTTGCCACTTGTACCGCAAGTTTATCGCCAAAAAAGAACCGGCAATAATCTTCCATTATTTCCTGAGGTTCTGAGTCTATGTTCCAGCCCCGCATGCTCCAGATCACTTTGTTCACATCATCATGACAGCCATCGGAATAAGAAACAAATCCATCGGTAAAAGGCGCATAAGTGGCATGTATTTTCGCATAATAATTTGGCATCGGATTTATACCTTCCCTGCCGTAAGTTAGCATGTATGCCTGATCCCAGTTAGTTACCGGGTAATCACAGCGAACATTATGCGTAATATCGGGATAATGACGGTGTTTGTATTTTTCGGGTAAACGAAAACGCGTTTCTGAAATGGACGGGCTGCCTGGTCCTGATACCACACCTCTTAACCAGTCGGGTTGATGTTCTTTGAGGTAAGCATAAAAATAGTCTATTTTTTCGGCACTGAATCCCTGCAACGATATCCAGATTCCTGCGGTGGGATGATATCTCACCAAACGCTCCTGTAAATTCTTCAGAAATGGCATTACGTCGCGCGGATGGTTATGACCGGGATCACCACCCGGAAAAAATACATCATCAAGTTTGGGACACTCTTTGTAGAAATTATCGTAATATTCCAATCGTTTCTGGCGAGCCTCCTTATCCGTGAGATCGCAACCGGCAGGTGTCCAAACCCAATAAGCTATGCCGTAATCAGCACAAATCTCGCTTACTTTCCTATTCATTTCATCGGGTGGAATCGGCATTAATTCGTTCTGTTTTTCCTCCAGGCCCGGAATCATTTCAATGGCATTTGTACCAAAAACAATCAGATCACTTATGTACTGTTCGTATTGATCCACATTCCACGCATCAAGTGAATTATTTGTATTCCGGTATCCAAGCTGATGGCCCCTGATTAGTTGTTTTGGTGATGTAGCAAAATCGAGCGATGCATCAAACAACACTTTTTTACTACTGAGTTTTGCGGTACGTAAAAACTTTCCAACACCAAACATTGCTCCACGTTCGTCGGCGCCAACAATCCACACGGTATTTTTTTTGCCAACCGTTTCGATAAAAACACGATAACCTTCCGGTTTTGTTTCCGGGGCGTTTTCTTTTACTTCAGGAATACTTTTCCCTGCCAGCTGTTTCTCTCCAATCAAAACAATGGCCATGGTATTATTACTACTATCCCAACTACCGGTTTGTTTCCATACACTGTTGGTTCGTTTATAAATCTCCTCGCTTAAAACACGATAAAGTGTTTCATCAACCGGAGATTTAATATTTTCGGAAATCATTACGGATGCTTTTGTTAAATCCAGTTCTTTGGCTTTTGCCTCAAAAATAACTGATACAAAAAGTATAAATAAGATTGAAAACCTCTTCATTGATTTGTTTTTTATTAATGTGGACCTACCCGGTCCAGGTATAATTTTTCAGTATTGATAATTCTGTTTTAGTCGTTCAGCTTCCCAGCCATGATCAATATATTCCCAAGAAAAATCGTCGCCCTTCACCTTAACAAACACAAAGCCTTCCTTTGTATTATGACGCCTGCCTTTCCATCCATTTCCTGCAATCGATCCTCCGGTTATAAAATGGATCCGGTCGTTTACAACGCCATATTCTTTCCAGTGAATATGTCCCTGTAAAATCAGTTTTAAGTTGTGGTTTTCCATCAGTTTAAAAACTTCGGCGGAGTTACTGACATTTCCTTTTCCATCACTCCCATTTATTTGGGCGCGAGTAGTTAGCATGGGTAGATGAGTAGTTATTACAATGGGGGTTGATTTATCTACCTTCTCCAAATCACTTTTCAACCATTTCATTTCTTCTTCATTAAATATCCCTGTGTACCTCTTATTTTCGGTTACATCAAGCGAATTGAGAACAATAAAATGCCAGCCTTTATGATCGAAGGAATAATAGGTATCTCCCAAATACCGCCCAAACATTCCGTATTTATAGTCCGGGTGATCACTGGATTCGGGACTTTCAGCATAAATAGCGAACAAATCGTGATTCCCCAAACAATTATAAACGGGCATATTAAAGTTAGTGCTCATTTGTTTGTAGAGTGTAAAAAGTGTGTCGCTGTGTGCCTGATTGCCGCGCATGGCATCAAAAATCAAATCGCCACCTGTTAGTACAAAATCAGGATTTAACTGATTCACTTTATCGATAGCCATTTGAAAACCCATGGGGGCGTTCATATCAGGTCTTATATGGATGTCGGTAAGAAATGCAAAAGTAAACGATTCCTCGTTTTGTAAATTCCGATTTTGGCTGACAAGATTTGTCGAAATTATCAGCCCTATAAACAATACAAAAAGAAATTTTCGAATCATGTTACCTTAGTTTTTCAATTCACACCAAATTCGTGAACGTGGAGTCATTTCTACTTTCAGAACTCCCCCGTTTGTCTCTAATTTATTTCCTGAAAATTTATCAGTAAGAGCAATGTCTTGATTCAATTGAAGCTCAACAGTTGTTTTTTTCTTGTTGTAATTATGGAGGACAAAACTACCGTCTGCCAACTGTTGAAAAGTGACTCGCGAGGGCGCATTTATTTCCTGCTCATTTCCATAATTAAAAACATTACGAATTGTATTTACCCATTCCTTCGGAAATTCAAGCAATCCCAGTTGCCGGGGACAAAGTAAAACTTCGCCAACGGCATCAAAATCTTCTTGTGAAAAGGTATGTGTATTCAAAACACAAATATTCTTGTATTTATTTTGAACCATAAATGCACTACTACCGGAATCACCTGCTTGTAAAACTACCGTCGCTCCTTCTTCCGTTGCAATTTTATAATCCATGAATAACGGGAATGGTAGTGTATCAATTTTCCCCTTGTTGATCACTGATTTTGTTTCTGTTTTTTGTGGTTGTAAAGGCCATTTTAGATTTGCCAGTCGAGCCAGTTTTTTGCCACCTTTCGCTTTGCTAAGAAAACCGGTGGTCATTATAATCTTCGCACCATTTTCGAGCGACCGGATAGCCTTTTCCACTACATCATCGTCTGTTGCTGCTTGGGTTGGCAGAAAAATCACTTTTGCATCTTCCGGGTACTTTGATTCAGGAACCAGCGAGATACCAAACATCCCAATGTAATCCATCAAATACAGATCTCCTCCGGCATCGCTGTTTGGAGGTTTGTAACCAACCACGCCCTGAACCGGACTTTTTGCCACGACTGCTGCGAGGTTTGCCAGCTTTTCAAAATCCTGCCGAAGCAAATGATGACCGGGATGACCGGTTATAAAACTTGAAAAATTAAAGATGACCAACTCCCGGGCACCTGCTAAAACCGATTGATAGGCCTGTTCAATAAAATCAAGGTCATCGCAATCGCCATGATCAAACCAGGCTCCGCCAATTTTATCGCCTGCCAACGTTTTAATCCAACGATAGTTTATGAATCCTTCATAGGGTTGCACAAATCCAAAACGCTGCGTGTATTGACCTCGGGTTTCGGTACCAACCCATACTCCGTCGAACAAGGCAGGTGTAGCGGCCACATCGTATCCGAAAAGGTGAAAACGATCGTACCACTGCGGAAATTTAATGATCATCTCAATATCCGGATTTATTGCCTTTGCCGGCTCTATAAATACAGTTGTAGCCAATTCCGTTAGCAGGGAGCGACGGTATTCCGACCAACTCTGCTCTCCTTTTGCCAGTTTCGATTCCCTGCTGGTATCGGCAGTGCATAAAAAATCATCAACAATAAACGTATCAAAAATGGAAGCTGCATCTTCAATAACTTCCCGCAAATCGTTCTGCGTTTTTGGATTTTGCCAGTTAAACCATCCCAGAGTTCCTTCCTGTTTTACCCCAAAATTACCGCCTGGAACTGTTGCAATTCCGCCAACTACTTCAAATTCATTTTGCTGAAGGAACTGAACGCACTCTTTCATAAACTCAGGTGAAATTACCAATCCGCTACGATATACTTCCATGTACACTTTAGTAATCCCATTACAACGAAGCAAGGATATTACCTCGCGTTTCCCCTCCTCGGAAGCAAACATTCTATTTACAGTATGTGCAGTGATATAAACACTTAGAGAAAAATCATCCATCCTTGAAAGTGCATAATTCCAGACATCGTCATCTCCATTTTTCTCGGAGCTGCAACTTTGAAATAAAATTAATCCAATTATAAAAAGTGCTATGGTTTTTGTTATTTTCATAATCAAAATTTTATGGAATTTGTTATTTCCCGATTTCAATCTTCCAATCGGTAAATTCAACCCAGTACTGATTTTTATCAGGGCCACCCGCAGCAAGGCCAAGATCCACAGTTTCGGCAATTCCCGGAATGTTCGTTGTATGTCTTTCAACAATCCAGTTCTCGCCATCAAGGCTGATATACCCACTAAAACTATTACCGTGTCTTACAATTTTCAGATAAATTGGCGTTTCTGAATTTTCGGGTAGATTTTCGCTACTGGCTTTGTGCATACATCCATTGGCAAATTCGTCGTATTCGATACCCGCCCGCCCGGGTGTGGCAAAAACCAAAACAGAACCTTTGCTTCCAGGCTGCACATCAAAACTTTTTGAAATATCGTTACGCACAAATAATCCTGAACGAAACCATTCATGCGTACGATTACCGAATTCATTGATTTTTACAGTAGCCACAAAATCACCTTTTATACCTTTTACATATGCTGCCGCGTAAGAATCTTCAGCATGGAAAAAGTCGGATCCTCCAGCAGTTATTTTAAAACGATTATTTTTTTTGTCAGCTTCAATTTTATAGGGTTTTGCTTTTGCAGAACAATACTGATAAATTTTCTCTTTCGAAATATCAACTTCCTTTGCCTCCAAAACTGAAATATTTTGTACTGCACTATTTTCAATCCGGAGAGTATACTCCCCTGGTTTTGGTTGAATTTCAAATTTCACTTCACGCGACTCGCCGCCATTAAGATGAACTGTGATACTTTTTTCTTTCGAATTATTTAGATAAAGAGAAGACAGCATTTTCTGCGGTTCTGATGTAAGATTTACCGCCAATGCATTTACTTCAATTAATTCACCATTCAATATACGATTTGTTGAACAATTTAGATTAGTATAAACAACGGCCGGCTTTTCACCTTCTACCTGAATCGTTTTATAAGGTGTTGCTCCAACGGCAAAATAGTGTTCCCCCTCATCATAAATACGAACTTCGAATTCAACTTTTTGGCTATTATTAGTAACCACAGGTAAAAACTTTTCTTCGTAAATTTTTCCATCAACGTAAAGTTGAACCGGTGCAATTCCAGTAGATCCTGAGTTAAAAACGTCAGCTGAGATAGTAATAACACTGCCGGCTACAATCTTCCCTGACGAGGTTTGAGACGCAGCCAACACCTTGAGATTGCTTTCTTCAAATACTGGATCTCCTTCAATAATAATTTCAGGAGCAGAAACAGGTGACTCAATATTGAAATTGTTGCGATAAACATTGTCTTCAATCAGTGCAGCACAGAGTTTCATTTCACCTTGTTCAAGGTTGTAAAATATATTTTCTTCTGTAGTCCATCCTGATGACATATTATCAAACCAAAATCCAACATTATCGTTAAAAAATCCGGCGTGTACATTATGGATCAGATTTTTTCTCACAATAGAATTAAATGTAAGTCCTGCAGTTTTTATGGCCCCCGAATCGTCGGCATCTTTCTGCACATCATCCAAATGGTTGTATTCGACCAGGTAGCCCCCATCAACAGCTTCTTCCTGATTCGACCATCCTCCAACATCAATGGCATACCTCCCGCGGGTTTTGGTAATATAATTATGCGAAATGGTAGTCATTAAAGTGTGGGCAGCATAAATATTTATTCCACCACAATCGTAAATTTTATTGTATGAGATCTGAGTTTCACGAATAATTTCTCTTCCATCGCACGGATTACCAGCCCCGACGCAATGTATCACACCCTGTTCGATGGTTTCAAAATGATTATCTAAAATACGGGGTTGATAGCATCCGGGATTAATCTTCACGCCTGCTCCGTTGCACGAACGAACTTCACTTGCAACCAACTCACAGGCATGAGCAAAGGAAAAACTGATGGCACTATTCCCGGTCGTTACTCCTTCAAAGGTTAAACCGTAAAAACGTAAATTACGAACTGGTTTTTCTAAAGTCCCTTTCACCTCAACCAACTGATTAATTACCGGAACAGATGTTAAAATATCGTTTGGACTGTCGACTTCTTTCGAAGGAATATAACTCAGTTCATTCCTGACTTTATCGAAATACCATTCGCCAGCAGAGTCGAGTAAAGCTTTTACATTTTCGATGTAATAGCGTGGTGGTACAATAACTACACCTTCCTGTGGTGATCTAAGCGAAACTACTCCACTTTTTTCATCTACTTTTATAATGGAATTAATACCGGTATGCCATCTCAAAAGCATAATTACACGGTTGTGGTCCATCTCCGTCCAGTTTTTAACTTCTGAAGGATTGAAATAAAGCTCATCTGTTTTCTCGGAAATTGCCGGAGGTACAAAATATCCCATATTCGGCGTTCTTGCCAGTACCTGTTTTTTCCCGTTAACAATCAGCATAGCTGCCGTATCTGCATCATACTGCGCGATCCATATATCCCCTTTTTTTTTCCAGTTTGTGACAGGCACACCACCCGAAATTACTGGTTTTTCACCAGGATAGGCAGCATAAGTAACGTAGTTATCTTTTAATTTATGGTATTCAAAAGCACCGGTAGGAAGATTGGTTTCAATACGTTCTCCTCCATCTTCCGGTTTAAAAATCAATGGCTCTTGTAACGAATAAAATCCATTTCTAACCAGAACCAATATATCTCTGCCTTTCCCCAACTCGTGTGGCGATCCAATCCATCTTTTTTCTATAGGAGCATCTTTGGGGGAATAAACCACTTCCTTCAATTCTCTTACGGCTTTCTGTGCTCTATTTAAACTGGCAAACGGGCCATCTGTGTTATCTGAATTGGGATCGGGCAAAGTTCCCGACCAATTATCATTACCATTTGTAGCTACATAAAAATCGGCCTTTTCAGTAGGTTGAAAACGCTGCCATTTTTCTCCTCTTAGTAACTTCCCATCACGAGATATATTTTGAGCAAAAATGTTTGTAGAAAACAATATGCAACATACTAGTAATACAGGACTGATTCTTTTCATTTTAATGATATATCCGATTCATTTTCTATTTCAGGATTCCCTAGCACCGGTTTATAATAAGTAAGTTTAGCAACCAGCCAATCTGAAAACAGCACAATAGAATAAAAAATACAGGGAATAGTTTTTTCATAACGCCAGACTTTTCAATTTTCAATAAATGAAATCAAGCAGATAGAAATATTACATTCAACACTTTAATTTCAACCTAATTACTTTGTAGTTTTTGATACAATGCCAGTAAAAAATCGCGGTTATCGGCTGTTAGGTAATGCATCTCACCTCCCATTCGGTTAAATGTTTTACAGTAGCGTAAATAGTAGGCCGGATTATCCATTGGCGGCTCCCCATCTTTGTCCCAATCCCAATCCGATTCAGCCAAATCAACAATTAACATGTAGTGGTTATCAATATGACTTCCATTTTTAATTTCTACATTTTGCGACATGGAAAGTGATTTTTCGAAAATCATTGGCGACATAACTGCCGATCCAACCGACATGTACACACCATTTCCCAGGTTACTCACACTTTTGGCAAAACTGAGAAAATCATTTAAAGCCGTTCTCCCAATTGCCGCACCATGGTTCATTGGATGATTGTAAATGATATCGTGCCCGAACATAGGATGCCCCGTAAACGGAATTTTTAATGCATAAGCGTTTCCCTGCACCGAATACTTTTTATAGGGATGCGGAATTTTCATAAATCCGGGAGTAAGATTGAACTTTTTAATTACTCCAGCCAAATCAATTGCTGCTGCAGCCATTTCCGGCTCGCTCTCCATCTTTTCCTTTGCCAGTTCGTAAAGCAGCGAAGGTTCAGGAATTTGTAATCCTTCCAAATGGATCATTTTGCCGACTGCTTCGCCATACCCCAATCCTTCGTATGCACCAACAACAATTGCCAGGTTAATGTAAAAGCCGGTGTCGTCCCAAATTCCAAATTGACCGAGGTAAACATTTTCGCGAACATCCTCGCTCGATTTACCCTGAAATGCAAATTCCCAGTCGTGAATTATACCGGCGCCATTTGTTGCCAAGTGGGTTACCCAGCCTTCTCTCATCAAAGCAATCAGTGTAGGTGCCATTCCATTTTTAATTGTGTGTGCACCAAAAGTGAGCATACACGAGCGGTTTTCGGCCTTTGCCTGTTGCACGCGCTTTACCGTTCTATCGATAAGCGAACCGGCCTGTTCTGAAAACGGATGCGGAGAATGATTTTCCGGAATATGATCTTTTTCGATATAAACCTTGTTTTTCCTTTCGGAAAGCTTTTTTATGTCGAGCCCTGTTCTGTCGAATTTTGGATATGGCATCTGATTTAAGCTTTGATGTTTAAAAGTTCAAGCAACTTTGGAAGTTGCGAAAAATCGGGAATAATTACATCTGCACCTGCTTTAATCAAGCGGGTACGTTTACTTTCGTTCAAACTGTAACGTTTTACTTCGTTACTGGCAATACCAACTGTACTTCCACCTCTTTTACGGGTTTCGCGAATTTCAACCGGGCCATCACCAAATGCAATCACCTGTGCGTTGTTCGAATCGCCAATATCATTTAAAATACGGTCGAGAACCATTTTCTTTGCTTCCTTGGTAACATCGCCAACAGCACCATAAATTCCACCTTTAAACAGATGATCGTAACCCAGAATACGGGCTTCATTTTTCACATCTTCCTCGTCGGTACCGCTTGCCAGATAAAGTGTTACACCGGCCTCAAATAAAGTTTCCAACAACTTAACGGCATTTTTTAATGTAAAATCCTCCAGAGCCAGTTCTTTGCGTTCTAATTTTGCTTCACGCTCCCTGACCATTTTTAGCAACTCGTTGTTATAAATCTCTTTATAGCCAAATTCATCCAAAATTTTCTCCTCATCAACCAATCCAAATTCTTTCACCAGGTCAACCAAACCTTTCATTTGAACCAGTGTCTGGATTCCGGTTGTTTTATCAATAAACTCAACTACCCGGGTATGAACTTTATGGTAAAGTGCCTCGTCGGCAACGTGAAAATGTTCACCTAAAATGGCTTTCATCATCATGGGCTGCATAATATATTCCCAGCCTTCACGCAACGTTGAAATTGTTCCATCGTGGTCGAAAATGGCGTGACTTATCTGTGGCGCCTTTGCAAATTCGTTGATGATTTCGATTTCAGAATCATTCCAATATGCAGCGTGACGGATATCTTCAGCCAACTCAGGTGTATAAATAAAGTCGGGGTCGGTTCCAATCTGAAGAATTTCTTCTGCCGACGCCGTGCCGGTTTGAAACAGTTTTTGAACCGTAACACCTGCCACGTAGCTCCCCATTTCGGCTGCTTCTTCCATCGAATATCCGGCTGCCAGCGTTGAGGCTGCACCTGCAAGATAGCTATCTCCGGCTCCAACCGTATCCACTTTCGAGATAATCATTAATCCGTAAATGTCTTTTACACCGTTTGCATCAACGATTATCGATCCTCTTTCACCGCGTGTAATAAATAAGGGTTTTCCAAACTGCTCAAACAAGGCAAGAGCTGCATTTTTCACCTCAGAATGCAGAACAACATCAGTAACATCTTTCTCAAGACCAAATAAGCGTGCGGCCTCCGTATCATTCATTTTCCGATAGGATCCATCGTAAAAGTCATTGTAATTACGACTGTCAGTGATAAATATCTTTTCCGGGAAAAGCTGAATAACTTTCACCAACTCTGCTTTAAAATATTCGGTATGAATTCCGGAGAGGACTTGCTGATTGATAATTACTACGTCAACCTCAGCAACATCTCTTTTCAGTTTTTGAATGAGCTGATCGGCTGTATTTACTGATAACTGGTTAAAATTACCAAAATCAATACGTCCTTCTTCAAAGTCACCCACATACGGTTTTGTGTAAACATGTGTCGACCAATCTTCTTCCTGAATCAACAGATTATCAGGATTAATGCCGGCTTCGCGCATAATTTTCACCATCTCATTTCCATACGGATCGTTTCCGATTACACCATAGGCCCAAACATCTTTTATGCCCATTGCTGCCAAATTGTTGGTAACATTTCCGGCACCTCCCAACGAGTATCGTTGTTGTTTTACGGGTCTTGTTTTTTGGCCGGTTTCTATCGAAATTTCACTTTTTGATTCGTCAATGAACCAATATGCATCGAGACAAAAATCACCAACCACAGCAATTTTTACGTTGCTTATATCTTTCAGTACTTTTTCTAATTGTTCTTTCTTCATCGGTTTACTCTTGATTATTTTGGGTTATGTAGACATTATTTTGACATTGATGGAGGAGTAGCCGTCGACTTGCTTCCCCAGTTTTTATTTGGCTCTGCTCCCATCCGGAAACAGATTTTACTTCCGTTGCTGATTTCTTTGTGGTTAAACCACGCCTGATTTAAAGTAGCTCCATTGATTGTGGCAGATTGAATATATCGGTTGTTCTTGGAATTATTTTCTGCTTCGATACTGAAAACATCAGCGTTGTAATATTCTTTATCGAGATGTATGGTTACTTTGCAAAACCCGGAACTACCTATATTATATACGTTTTGCCCCGGTGCAACCGGATAAAATCCCATTGAACTTAGCACGTACCAGGCAGACATTTGTCCCATATCTTCGTTTCCACATAAACCATCCGGACCGGTATGATACAATTCGTCCATGACTCTTCTTGCCATGGCTTGTGTTTTCCAGGGCTCGCCGGCATAATTATACAGGTAAAGTGTATGATGACTGGGTTCATTCCCGTGCGCATACTGTCCAATTAATCCGGTAACATCGCTGGTTGTTTCCTGCACCTCCGAGCTAATTGTAAACAAGGAATCGAGTTTGTTCAAGAAAGGTTCTTTTCCACCTTCCATTTCGATCAGTCCCTGCACATCGTGAGGAACAAACCAGGTATACTGCCATGCATTTGCTTCGGTGTAATGTCGTTCATCGCCATGCCCGACAAAAGTTGGATTAAATGGCGTCAACCATTTTCCTTTATCATCTTTTGGGCAGGCAAAACCTGTTTCACGATCAATTATATTTTTATAATTGGCAGCTCTTTTCAGAAACAGATCGCGATCACCGGCTTTCCCAAGCGCATCGGCAAACTGAGCCACACACCAGTCGTTATAGGCATATTCAAGCGTACGCGAAACTGATTCCCGAACCTTATTATAGGGTATATAATTATATTCCTTGTAGTAATCCAAGCCGATTCGGCCTCTTGATTGATGATTGGACGGAGGAATTTCCATGGCATTCTTTCTCACAGCTGCGTATGCTTCTTCTGCATCAAAATCATCAATTCCTTTTTTGTAAGCATCTACAATGGCAGCCACCGGATGATCCCCAATCATATCGTTGGTATAGCTGTTTCCAAACTGTTGTGGCGTTGGCAGCCATCCACCCTGTTCATACTGAGCCAACATTGTACGGATGGAATTTATGCTTCTCACGGGATCTACAATCGTATGCAGAGGCATTGCTGCACGATGCGTATCCCACAAAGAAAAGTCGCTTAAATAGGTAAAGTCTTCGGCTATATGCACCTGGTTGTCCAGTCCCATGTATTTGCCGTCTACATCACTGTATGTGGCAGGGAAAAGCATGGCATGATACAGAGCAGTGTAAAAAGTAATCTTTTTGTTGCGATTGTATAACTCATCGTTTGCCTCGGGAACCTCAATCTCAATTTTACTTAAAACATTATTCCACTTTTGTTTTGCATTTTGTTGTACTTCATCGAAATTCCATCCCGGAATCTCGGTATCAAGATTTAAACGCGCCTGCTCGATACTAGTGTACGAAATACCAACCTTCACTTCAATTGTCTCATTTTCGGCAGTTTTATAATTTACAAAAGCTCCCACATAAGAACCTGAATCTTCTTTTGAACCTGTTTTTATATTGTCATCATTCCAGGTTCCACTGGTATCAAAAGGTCGGCTAAAACGGGCACAGAAATACACGTTTTTGTGTTTTACAAATCCGTGAGAATAACGGTGTCCAACAATTTCAGTATCGCTAACAATTTTTACTTCACTGTTACGTCGATAAGCATTACGAATACCATGTCCTGCATCTAGTACGATATGAGAAGGTCCGGCCTTGGAAAAAGTATAACGGTGAAAACCGGAACGATCTGTCACAGTAAGTTCTGCTTCAACTGAATAATCGTCTAAATAAACCGAATAATACCCGGGTGAAGCAGTTTCATTATCATGCGAAAATCGCGAACGATATCCTTCATCCGGATTTTCTTTACTTCCGGGTACTACCTGAAGTTTTCCGGTAGTTGGCATAAGAAGAATGTCTCCCCAGTCGCCGGCCCCCATGCCGCTGCGATGTAAATGACTAAATCCCATTAACGAGTTGTCGCTGTAATGATACCCCGAAGACCAGTCCCAGTTCTCAGTCCCGTTGTCGGGACTCAACTGTACCATCCCTCCCGGAAGCGCTGCACCGGGGAAAGTATGCCCGTGATAATCTGTTCCGATAAACGGATCGACAAAATCCGTATAGTTAACGGCAGCATCTTTTGTTTTACAACCTGTTCCAAGAATAATTCCTGCTGCAAATACTGCTACTATTTTTAATTTATTAATCATTATCAATGGTTTATACTATTAAATGCATAACAAAAAGTTATCACACTTCTTCTTCCAAAAGGTTAACTTCTTTAATTGTTCCCTTTTTATTAATTCGAAGTGTTTTTATTTCGAACGGACCAAAATTTCCAGTCCATTTGCGGTTTATAAATTTCATGTCAAGTGTAGCAGAAACTGTGGAACCTGAGGTTTCAACCAATCTTATGATAGTATCTTCTCCATTTTCCGATTTCTTTACAGCTGTAACAATTACATCAGGATTATCGACAGAAAGTAAGGAGGCTGATTTAGGTAACGAACCGTCATGAATTCCCTGATAGATAGATAATGCTGGCGCCATAAACTCTTCTGCAGTCCTTGCAACCTGATTTTCCTTCCAAGTTCCTGAATGTGGAAGGAGCATCATTTTAAAAGTTTGTATCCCCTGGTCCATCCACGAATGTTCAGTATTCATATCCAAAACCCTTGGCCTGTGATGTGCATATACCGCAGAACGGACAACAGATACACGCATATCATTACCGTGTACACTGTATCCATATTTGGCATCATTAAAGACTGTTAATCCGCAGGTTTGTTCACCTTTATGGCCGGCTAAATCTATCCAACGCTGTCCCGGATCCTCATCGCCATTGGCTTCACGAATAATGTGACCATAAGATGTTTCGTAAGTTGGCACCGGTGATTCAACATCAACCGGGAATGAGAATTTCAACATTTTGAGGCGCTCGTGCCAGTCGAGTGTAACTTTTGCTTCAATCTTACGACTTCCGGCACTAAGCGACCAATCAATCGACAGCGTAGAATTTCCATAAGAAGTTGTTACACGGGTTGTTGCACGAACCAGCCCATTTTCAAGTATTTTTATGTCGGCTCTGCTAAAATGACCAATTTCTTTATCAAATGTTTCAACGCCATGACTCCATGTATCGCTTGGGTCATCAATTATAACCGCTTTACAGCCAGCCTGACCACCTTCAAAAATTTCCTTCCCGGTTTCTTTATCGAAAATGCTAAGTGTACCGTTCGACGAAAAACTTAATCTGTAGAATTCGTTTTCGATTCTGTTTTCTTCAGCTTTCACCCCGGTTTTCTTCATCCCGGAATCACCATCATGCAACCTTATCTGGCGGTATCCCATTGCAGGAACAGATGCTTTAATAATCAATTTCTTACGACTACCGGTTTCTGTTGAACCTGCAGTCCACTGATGTTGAAGCGGATTTCCATTTTCATCTTCAACCCTGGAACCATTATGCTGCTCATTCCAGTTAAAATCGTATTCAATATTTCCTTTAACTTCCCATGCGTGAGGATTAAAAACTACCAGATATTCTGATTCAGGATCTTCTGAAGCAATTTGCCATTCCAGTTTCTGAATGGCCAGATATGCTGCCTGATTCGCTGTGTCGAGAGCAAAGCCGTATCCTTCCTTTGCAGTTTCAGAATGTTCAACCAAAGAAGTACCTGCCATACTATCATGGAATTGTAAGAATAAAACTCTTTGCCATGCAGTGGTTAATTCCTCTTTGGGATAATGAGCTCCCCACCCATGACTACCAATTGTTACAACTTTTTCAGCGGTAATCAGAGCAGCTTCCGACTGACGATTTCCTTTTTTAATTGCTGATTCTACGGAGTAACAACCCGGAGCGTGATGTTGCAAATCGTCTTTGACAATGGGTAAATCAAGGATTTTGTCGTTATTAATTTCGTCAAAATACCTTTCCGGAGTGCTATACACCATCTGTGGAGCTCCCTTTTCAACTTTGAGCTCTTCGATCGATTTAATATTTTCCTTAGTAGCACCGCCGCCATGGTCACCTGCACCATAATAGTACATCAGGCTTTTCATAGGTTGCTCAGTAGCATACTCCACAACTTTTTTAATTCGCTCACCAGTCATTCGGGTGTCGTTATAACTTTGCTGAATGCGATAAGTCAAAACCTTTGTCCCGTCTGCTCCTTCCCACCAGAAAAGATCGGCCGGCAACATTTTTTCGTGAGGTCCCGGACGCATAAAAATGTAATGATCCATTCCCTGCTTCTTAAGAATCTGCGGCAAAGTACCTGTATGTCCAAACGAATCGGGGTTAAAAGCCACTTTTGCACGACGGCCAAACAAATGTTGAAAAGTAAGCTGCCCGTATAAACCCTGTCTTACCATTGCTTCTCCACCAGGGATATTTACATCAGGTTCAACCCACCATCCACCAACAATGTTCCAGCGACCTTCGTCAACCCGTTTTTTTATTTTCTTCATCATCTCGGGGTCATTTTGTGCGACCCAATGATAGAATTGAGCAGAGCTTGAGATAAAACAAAAATCGTCTCTTTCATTCATACGGTCGAGCGCTGCCTGAAACGTACTGTGAACAATTGACACACCTTCTGTCCACGGCCATAACCAGACCGGATCGATATGGGCATGACCAATCATATGAAACTTGTATGCATCAGAATTGGCAGGCCAGGGAATAACTTCAGTAAAATCTTTCGCTAAAAGATTATAAACCGGAGCCATTGCCAGTAAAGTAGTTCCGGCTGCAGCACGTCCAATAAACATTCTTCTGGAAAGAAGCTTGTCTTGTTTGGTTTTTGACTTTTTCATATCGATTTAATTGTTAGGTATTTTAGAACGATCAAAATAATTCCTTCTCAACGATCATACATATTGTATGATAAATGGGTAGATGTAGTTCCTGCACGAAAGCAGTACGCTTTTCGGGAACATTGATCAGCACATCGCAAACATCCTTCATTTTACCTCCCATTTCGCCTGTCATACCAATGATTTTTAGCCCTTTCGCCTTGGCTACAATTAAAGCATCCACTACATTTTGTGAGTTTCCCGATGTACTCAAACCAAGTAATACATCACCTCTTTGCCCATAACCGATAACCTGCTGGGCAAAAATCATATCGCCGTCAATATCGTTGGCAATAGCAGTAATCAGGGCATTATGAACGGTTAAAGAAATAGCAGGTAATCCCTGTTGTAATTTTTCTGCCAGTTGATTTCCTCGTTCAGGTGAAATTTCCAATAATCTTTCCTGAAGTTCGTTATCAAGAGGCCGATGTCCTTCGAAGCTTTTCATTAACTCACCCACTATATGGTCTGCATCGGAACAGCTTCCACCGTTTCCACAAACCAGTACTTTTCCACCATTTTTATAGGTTTCAATTATCAGATTCGCTGCATTTCTTATAGCATCTTCCAGATGGGCAAGTTGGCTATATCGGTTTAGCAATTGTTCTAAAAAAATATTCTCCTTCATCGTTCTGTCTCTCCTAAAACTCATTTTCATATAATGCTACACAAAGGGCTGCAAAATCGCCGATTGATTCACCAAGTTGTGCAGGCTTTATCTGGCAAACTTCCACTGCCGACGGAATAGCTTCTTCCTGTAAAATGTGATCGACATGCGGTTTAAATAACGATTCGTTTCTGGCATAAATGCTTCCAATTACAATACACTCAGGATTAATTATATCAATAAGAACCGCAAGTCCACGTCCCAGGTATTCACCCGATATTTTTATGATTTCGTTCGCCACTTTGTCGCCGTTGTTAGCAGCAATTGCTACTGTTCTGGCTGTTAACTGATTAGCTTCTTCAACCGTTGCACAAAAAGCAACTGGTTCCCCTTTGTCAAGTTTATCTGTAACCACAGTTTTAGCAAGCTGAGCAATTCCACCTCCGCTGCAAAAGCCTTCGAACGAACCCGCTTTTCCAAAACCGACAGGACCATCTTTTGCCAAACGAATATGCCCGACTTCACCACCTAAATCATTGGTGCCGGCATAAAGTTGCCCGTTTATTATAAGGCCAGATCCCATTCCGGTTCCAAAAGTCAGGAATATCATATTTTGTGTTCCATTTCCTGCCCCCATCAACCATTCGGCCAATGCACAAGCATTTGCATCATTTTGTATGGCAGTAGGTACGCCATATTTTTTTCCGAAAATCTCAACTATCGGAACATTATCCCAGCCCGGAAGATTCGGCGGTGAATAGATTATACCTTTTTTTGAATCGAGTGGTCCACCACAGCTAATTCCAATACGTTTAAGATTCTCTTTTGGATACTCCAAAAACAGTTTTTCGATATTCCGGTGAAATTCATCTAAAATATCATCATATCCACGTTGCTCAGTCTTCGTGTCAAACTGCACTTTTCGATGGATTTTAAATTCTTTATCGCCAATAACAATGGCACATTTTGTACCTCCAATATCTATACCTATAAAATATTCATGAAGTTCCGTTCTCATTTCTACACATTTCTTTGTTAAACCGATTTAGCAAAAATCGAAAAAAATTATTTAATACTCGAATTCCGAATTACAAATTTTGTTTCCAATACGATTTTATGCAATTCCTTCTTCTTACTTTTATCTGTCATTGCCTCCAATAAAATTTTTACAGAATGCTTGCCAATCTCTTCCAGCGGTTGAGCAATGGCTGTTATTGATGGACGGCTGATCTTATATGCATCCAAATCATCAAAACTTACCACCGCAACATCTTCGGGAATCTTCAGATCTAACAAATGAAGACACTGGATTCCCATCACTCCCACCTTGCTTGTTGTAAATAAAATCGCATCTATTTTGTTCTCATCCAAACTTGTCAATTCTTTGATGGCCTCCATCACATCTTTAATTTCATGCGAAAAAGGCAATATCTTAATCAGGTTCTCATCTACTTCCAGTGCCGCATCGGTCAATGCCTTTTTATAGCCATCCAGCCGATTGTCCATGTTTAGCATTCCAGGATTGGTAGTGATACAGGCAATTCGTTTGCGCCCGTTTTTAATGAGGTGTTCCGTTCCTTCGCATGATGCTTTTAAGTTGTCAACCACCACGCAGTTCGATTCAATTTCGGGGAAATACCGGTCGATTAAAACAAAAGGAGTTTTACTATTTTTAAGTTGTTTAATTTGTTCTTCGCTGCCATTGGGAGGCGAAATAATAAAACCATCGACCTGTCCCTGCTGCAACATTTCTATCTGGAGCTTTGCATTTTCCGCCTTCTCATCGGAGCTACAAAACATTACCCGGTAACCATGAGAGGCAGCTTCGCGTTCTATTTCGCGTCCTAATTTACCGAAAAACGGGTTGGCAATATCGGCAATAATTAATCCAATGGTATTTGTTTTTCCGGTGCGTAAACCTTTAGCAATCTGGTTTGGCTTGTAATTTAGTTTCCTGGCCAGCTCTTTCACTTTTTTCTGAATATCTTCACTAATCCGATACTCATTACCCTTGCCATTCAGGACAAGAGAAACCAGTGTTTTCGAAACACCCAACTGTTGAGCTATATCGTTTAACGAAGTTTTTTTCATATTTTGCCTTGCCAATTTTACGTATAAGAAATCAAAAATAGCAAATTAAACAAAAGTACACTTCATAAAAATTCGCTATACCTAATAACATATTACTCATTTTACCTGAAATAGTTTTATTGCAGGAATCTCTTGTTTTTCAATATCTGGTCCGGCATACTGCAATCTGAGGAACAAACCACCTCCCGCCTGAAAATATTTTAGCAGAATGGGATAGAATCCCTTTTCAAGATAAATTTTACCGGCTTTCTCCAGCTCGGCTCCATGCAAGCCATCGTGGTCAACAACCAGTTGATTATTTAGGTACAAACAAGTTCCATCATTCGAATTTATAAAGAACTCGTATTCTCCTGATTTGTCGATCTTAATTTCACCTTCAAAAAGCAGGGCGAATTCATCTTTTTTAGCATTAATTTTATCTAATCCACATTCGTAAACAATCCCCGACTTCTGATGTTCTATGGAAGAAAAATCAGGGAGTTTCGTCCAGACACCTTCGTAATAGTAATAACGTAATCCGTTAATTTCGGGATCGATAAAATTAATCGTATTTGTTTTTGTAAAACCGTTATTGTATCCTTCGGCTACCATTTTTGCTTTAATCACTGTATTTTCAGCAATAAAAAACGGAGCTGTATACAAAGTTGATTTGTTATCCGGTTCCGAATTATTTAAGGTATAATAAATGGTTGCGTCTGCTACCGTCGATTTTATTGAGACTTTGACTGAGTCTCCTTTGTAAAGAGTTTTATCGCCCGGATAAATTAACGGTGTCGGTAAAACAGGCTTTGCCAACATTGATTTACAGTCTTCAGATAAAAATTGATATGTCCCGGAACTTACTTCAAACACAGCATTATTTCCTTCCATTTTAAGGAATCGGATTTGATCGTTTCGTGAGACTGACTTTCCGCCTTCGGTTACAGAATCCCGGTTTTTAGCCAAAACATGCACGGCTGCAGTTGTATTGGCAGGAACAGTTACCTGCAGCAAATAATCATTGTTGTTCCAGTTCCATTCTGTTATAATATCGCCGTATAACGAAGGATAATTTGCCATAACAAAATTTAAACTTCGAACCGGGAAAGGTTTGATAATACTGTGTTTAAACCCGGGATTGTTATCGTCGGGAGCTATTCCGGCAAGATACTGATAAAACCACTGACAAACACTTCCAAACATGGGGTGGCTGTGTGAAGCATCGCCTTTCCAGGTTTCCCATATGGTTGTAGCTCCTTTTTCAATCATATAACCAAATCCCGGAAAATCGCGTTGTGCCATTATCGTATAAGCAAGATCTGCTCTTCCAAAATCGGAAAGTACATCGAGTAATAATGGAGTAGCCAGAATTCCTGTGTCAAAATGAATTTTATTTTTGACTACATTTTCGATCAAACGCTTAAAAACGAATTCAGCATCATCAGGATTAGTAATTCCAAAACCAAGCGGAAAGATATTAGCTCCCTGCCTACCGATTGAATACGATGAATTTTCGGTATTAAACCAGTTTGTATTTATCGTTTTTTGTGCATCCAAAGCAAGATTCTCAAAGTAATTTTTATCGGAAACTTTCTCTAAAACTGTAGCTACTTTGGTCATTAAATCGCAACAGTAGAAATAATAACAGGTATTTACAAAATCTGCCGGAATCTCAACGGTTTCGGGAGGTACCCACTCTCCAAGCCCCTGGTCTCGTAATATTCCACCCTCATCTAATTCACTTGCCAGATAATCCATCCAGTGCAACATTCCCTGATAATGTTCTTCCAGAATACGAACATCGCCATAATATTGGTACATATACCAGGGAATTATGGCATAGGCAGCGCCCCAACCTGTTCCGCCACCTCCATCCTGATAGGGTGTTGTATTGGGAACATAACCGGTTTTATGATTTTGGGCATCGCGTATATCGCGTAACCATTTGGTGTAAAACGTTGCCATATCGAAGTTGTAAATGGCTGCCTTTGCAGAAATCTGACCATCACCGGTGTATCCGCGACGTTCGCGGTGGGGACAATCGCTTGGAATGCCGCCATGCAAATTTCCGGTTTGTGTGGATTGGTAATTTTTAAGAATACGATTTAACAAGGTATCCGAGCATTCAAAACTCCCGACGTTTTTTACATCTGTATGCACAACACGTCCTTCAATACTTTCAAGCGCAAATTCAGCCGGCGAACCACTCACCTCAACATACCGGAATGCATGCCAGGTAAAACGAGGTTCCCAAGCTTCAGTACCTACTCCCTTTAAAATATAGGTATCGGTTTGTCCGTAAGCCGGGCCCAATTCCTCAATAAACCGAAGTTTTATTTCTGTCCCCCTTTCACCTGATATTTTTATCCGTGCCCAACCCGAAAACATTTCGCCAAAATCATAACGATATACTCCCTTATCAACCTCGCTAATCGAGACTGGTTGAATCGTTCTTGTTACCCGGTCAGGAGGAGACATTTGTGCTTTTAATGTTCCTGTTGGCGGGCGTGCGACAGTTGCGTTTTCCCAGTTCGAGTCATCGAAACCAGGCTCATTCCAACCTTCCTGCTCTAATCGGGCATCGTAAATTTCGCCGCTGTGCAATCCGTTGTATTTTACAGGACTGACAGAGTTTTTCCAGGTTTCATCACTTGTAATCCATTGTCTGGTTCCATCCTCAAATACAATTTCAAACTGAGCAATAAAACGCGGAGTATCGTACCATAACGATTTATCATTTGGGCGATCGGCCTGAATATACCAGCCGTTTCCAAGAATCACTCCCAATGCATTTTCCCCCTCATGCACATCATTGGAAATATCGTAAGTCTCATATAAAACCGTCGTGGTCATATTCCCAATCCTGGGCTCGTCCCATTTCTCAACATCCCGTCGGTCATAATTTGTTTGGTTGGGAGAAAGCACGTGATCGCCCACTTTTTGTCCGTTTATATACAACTCATAGTAACCTAACCCGGAGATAAAAACGCGCGCCTTTTTAATTTTCTTTGAGAACCGGACCTCTTTGCGGAACAGCGGTGAAGGTAATTTCCATGCTTCTTTTGAGAGGAACTCCGAAGCACCGATCCACTTACTTTGCCAGTCTTCCTTTTTCAAAAGTCCCATCTCCCACTTTGCCGGCTGACTCCATTTCATCACTTTTCCGTTTTCACCCCAAACCTGAACTCTCCAAAATACGCTTGTTCCCGAGTTCAATGAATTTCCCCGGTATTCTATTTGAATTGATTGATCTGATTCTATTTTCCCGGAATCCCAGAGATCGGGTGTTTCACTCTCAAGCAACGCTATACTAGTTGCTGCCTGTATGCGGTATGCTGTTTGCGCCGCTCCCCGTTCTTTGCTTTTCATTTTCCACGAAAGGTGAGGATTAAGTACATCTATTCCAATCGGATTATTGAGATATTCGCAACGCAGGTCGATCGTTTCCGGTTCTTCTTTTGACGATTGACAGGAAGAGAGAATTAGTATAATCAATATAATAGATAGAAGCTGAAACTTGTATGTTACCATCGGTTGCGTTGTCATTTTTTAGTTAAATTCGATCAACTACTTCAACTTAAATTCTAAATATCTGTCTGAAATTGCCGGTCTTAAATATTTTTTCATTCTTTCCGGAAATCCTACCTCAAAAGGTGACGGGCCAACCCATTCCGTTTTTTTGCCTTTTATTTTGATGTAACCTTGAGTTGACACCTCAACGACTCCGAATAAGGGTTCTTTAAAAGGTGCTGTATATTTTATCCACCTGTAATTTTCATCCACCGCCTCGCTGTAACGAATATGCTGGTAATCATCACCCAGCCAGTGATAGGCCATAGACGTAATCGTAACGTAATGTATTCCGTTAATTTCTTCCGCATAATCCCAATGCGAATGCCCGTTAAAGCAGGCAATCACTTTATTCGCAGGATTCGCTGCACTGTGATTTTCCAGAATCTGTTGTATTTGTTTGTAATTCTCAACTCCATAGTTTTCGTTGGCCCCTTTATACATCTGCAAACCCTGATGCGAAAAAATGATAACGGGATGAGTAATTTCTTCCAGGTCTTGTTTTAACCATTCCACCTGTTCAGGCCCAATGTACTGCTTATACCCTTTTGCTTCCTGACTTTTTTTGTCGTTGCCGTCCAAAACAATCATATGAAATCCGTTTTTATTGAACGAATAGTATGACTTTGTCATATGACGATAATCAACTGCAGCCTGACGCGAGGTACCTCCATCCATTTCGTGGTTGCCAATTACATGGTATTTATCACCATCAAACGAATTCCAGATGTCAAAATACGGAGCACACTGCTCTTTGGGAATTCCAAAATCGCCTAGTTCGATAATAAAATCGGGTTTTGCGCTATTCATACTATCAATAAATGTTTGAATCCGATATTCCGAATCGTGCATGGTGGGAAGATGGACATCGGAACATATTCCAAAGCTTATTTTGTCGTACGACTTTTTTTCGGTGCAACCTGATAAAGCAATAACCAATAAGATAAATAAATAATATACTCCTTTCATAAGATAACCTTGTTAGATTTAGTTTTCAATAATTCCCAGATAACGCGCCATCCAGTAGGGCCACAACCAAAATACAGGCTCCCGAACCTGGGCCGGGTTACCGGATGTTGCTGCCCACGGATTCTTATCCCAACGTACCGTGGCTCGTTCGCTTGGTAATGGCAGCGCAGAAATCTGAACTTCTTCAAAAATTGGAGTGCGGACAATTTGTACATCCTCGCGCAACGTATGATCTATTCTCCAATCAACCAAATCTAAAGGAGTATCCTTTAAGAAGTTGATGGTTTGTTCTACATTTACTTTTTTGCCCATGCAAATTGTATAGGCAAGGTTATTTATCAGGTTTTCTCCTGCAGTTTGTTTGCTCATCCATTCTTCGGCAAGATCTTCATAAAAAGCTTTTAATTCAGGATTCTTCTCGTATTTCAACAAAATTGGAAACAAATAACCTTCCATTGTCAGGTCGAAATAAATTTGCCAGGCCGGATTCTTTTTGTTTAACAAAGAGGCATTTTTAAGGTAATTTTCTTCATTAATCAAACGTTGATATTCCTTTTCGTATTTTTCTTCGCCGGTAATGCCTGCAGCGAACTTTAAAAAGGCCAGCAATTCAAACGAATTAAGGAACTTTTCCGACGACCAGTCCGGATCGCCATTTAACTGCGAAGAAGACCAAACTCCCCAGCGGGTATGCTTTCCGTCAATATCAACCAGGTTATAATCGTTCTTAATCATTGCATCCATTATACCGGCCACATGCGAACGGATCTTGGCTTGATCTTCAGGTTGAGCAGCGTATTCGTAAAAGAAAAAATAGCTCATCATGTGTCCACACATTTCGTCGCTGCTGGTATCTCCTTTCCAAAGCCACTTTCCATCCGTAGTTTTTCGCCATCTTTCTTCAACGGGCTTAAACCTTGGATCTCTTACTGCTGCATCTGCCAACTGTTGTTCTGTATACGTACGATTCGGATCGTGAACATGTTTCCAATCTACCGGAACAATTGTACGGGCAAATAAATCCTCGGTGCCGGTTACTTCCCGCAACTTGGTCAAAAATCCAAAAGCTTTACGTGCTTTTATCAGGGCATCTTCATCTTTGGTAACAGCATACCTAAAACTTTCCATGGCCAGGTAACCTCCTGTGTATTCTCCATCGTTATCGTCATCAGAGTTTCGCCAGGTAGAAGTGTCACCGGGAACTTCCAAACGCAAATTCCCACAAATCCACGGTTCACGAATATGTTTTGTCATCAGCTCGTTGTAAAAATAATGCTGTTTTTCTGCCAGGGTTATTATTTTGCGCTTAATGGCACTTACACCGTTGGAAGTAGCCACCCAGGCGTTCCCTTCTTTATCGAATGCGACATCGTTTACGTGGTTGTCGGTCAGCCAACGCTTGCTAAAACGAAGCGAATGCGAACCATCTTTTTCAAAACGAACCACACCAACACCAGTTCCTATCCACATCACTCCATCGGGCGACTGGCTAACGGAATTTACAAAGATGGAAGGAATTCCTTCTTTGGTCGTTAAATTTTTTACCAGCTTATTCTCTTTTCTGATGGATACTCCACCCATTACACCTGCCCAGATCTCGTTTCCGGGAGCAAACGAGAGTGCCGATGCATAGCAGGTAATCAACTCATCGGTATTCTGAAAAAGTGTTGATGTTCCTTTATTACATAAATAAACTCCGGCATCGGTGGCTACCCATAAACTTCCTTTTCCATCCGTAATGGCATCACGCACTGATCGGGCAATTTTATAGTCCTGGTAATCCCATCTGGTTCCGTTTGCCTGCCAGATACCCAAAGGGCCAAGTGCATAAACCTCGTTCTCATTTGCACAAATTACAGAAACAGGTTGTTTCACACCTTCCTCTTTTGAAAGCTTATTATTTGAATAGCGGTAAACACCATTCCAGGTTCCCATTACAATGTCACCGTTATTAATAACCCTTACAGAATAGGCAGGTCCCCGGTCTTCGCCGGTAATCACAGGTTTCCATTCTCTTGAATCCTTGCTTTTGCAAAACATCCCTGACGCAGTTGCGATCCAAACATTGGAGGCATTATCAACTGCAATGTTGCGTACTTCATTGTCACCTTTGTTATCACTTATAATATATGCGTCATGATATTCCTGAACAAATGGTTTATCGGAATAAACGACTGCATCCGGTTGTTGAGATTGTTTTGTTTGTTCAATGTTATTATTACAGGAGATAACAAAACTCAACACTAAAATAATTGACAATAATTTTAAATATTTCATATCTGATTTCTAGTTTTTCGTCTATTCAGGTTCTATGAAATTTATTCAATAACACCTATGTATTTCCCCATCCAGTATGGCAGCAGCCAAAAAACGGGTTCTCTTTCGACGCGTCCGCTTCCACCTTTAATCTCCCATGGATTTTTATCCCACCTTACAGTAGCCCTTTCGCTTGGAGGTAATAAAATACTGGTTTGAACATCTTCAAGTACCGGATAACGGAATGTTTTTATATCTTCTCTTTTTGTCTGATCAATATTCCAATCAATCAAATCAAGCGAAACATCTTTTAAGAAGAAGATCGATTTATCCACATCATAACTTTTGCCCCTCAGGTAAGTGTACATAAAGTTATAAAACGGACTCTCATCTTTTCTGAAATTCTGGTACCAGGTATCAAGAATATTATTGTATTGCTTTTTCAGATTTTCATCCTCTTCGTATTTAAACAGAGGAGGATAGGTAAGAAAAAGCAATTCGGGATCAATATAAGTGGTCCATGCTGCGTTTGAGGTTATTATCCTTTTGGCATTTTCAAGATAGCCCTCTTCGTTGATCATTCGTAAATATTCTTTCTGATATTTTTCTTCGCCGGTGAAATGGTAGGTTAGTTTAAGATACGAAAGCAGTTCCAGGGAATTTATTCCCTTTTCAGGTGCCCAGTCAGGTGTTCGGTTCAATTTATCAGGCGACCATACTCCCCAGGTCGTGTGCTTCCCGTCAACATCAACCAGGTTATAATCGTTCTCTATCAGATTATCGATTATCTTTTTTACATGGTTCCTTACCAGTTCTTTTTCTGCTTCGTCGGCAACGTACTCATAATAAAAATAGTAGGCAGCCATATGCCCGCACATCTCATCGCTGCTGGTATCGCCTTTCCATATCCATTTCCCATCGCTTGATTTGTGCCAGCGTACTTCAACGGATTTAAACCTGGCCTGATTCACCATAACCTCAGCAAGTTGTTTCTCGCTATATGTCCTGTTACCATCAAAAACGCGTTCCCCCCAATCCGGAGGAACAATTGTTCTTGCAAAAAAGCCTTTGGTTTCTGTTATCGTTTGCAGTTTAATAAGAAAATCAAGAGCTTTCCGTGCCTTTACCCTGGCATCTTTGTTTCCGGTTGCGGCATATCTCATGGCTTCCATAGCCAGGTACATAGCAGTATACTGCCCGTCATTATCATCATCAATGCTCATCGACGTAGTTGTATCTCCTTCTACATTCAAGGCTGTTAAGTGAGCAATCCACGGTTCACGGATATGCCTTCTCATCAGGATATCATAAAAATAACTCTCCTTATCGGCCAGTGTCATATCCTTTTTCTTAATGGCACTAACACCATTTGCAGTTGCTATCCATGCATTTCCCTCTTTATCAAAGGCTACTTCGCGAACATTATCGTCCATCAACCACCTTCTGCTGAATCTTAAAGAATGATTACCATCTTTATTTAATCTGACAACTCCAACCTCTGTTCCAACCCACATTGTCCCGTCTGGCGATTTTGAAATGCTGTTAACATTTACTGAAGGGATGCCATCCTCTGGGGTAAGCGTTCTAATTTTTTCGGCACCTTTACGAACAGTCACACCTCCAAGCCCGCCGGCCCACAGATTTCCTTCTGAATCGAAACCTAAACCTTTCAGATAACAGCTTATGAGTTCTTTATCATCTTGATACAATACTGATTTACCGTTACTGCAGTGGTATAGCCCAACATCGGTAGCAATCAATAAACCACCCATGCTATCCGACTTTGCATCGCGAACAGAACGGGCAATCGTATAATTCTCCGATTTCCAGGTTTCTCCGATATACAACCATATTCCTTCAGGTCCTAAAGCATAAATACCCTCTTCGGCAATACATATTTGCGATACAGGAGTTTTTAGCCCCTCAACTTTAGAAAGCTTATTTTTTTCGAATTTGTATACTCCGTCCCATGTTCCCATCCAGACATTACCTTTACCATCAATTGTAACGTCAAAGGAAGGACCTTTCTGCTCCCCTGTTATTACAGCTTCCCATTCACGCGAGTTTATTTCTTTTTTAAATATCCCGTCACCTGTGGCTATCCATACATTTTCATTATTGTCAACAGCAATACTACGTACGTTATTCTCGGCATTGTCGGTACTTACAACATAACCATCATGATACTCCTGAATAAAAGGAGCATCTTTATAAGTGTCAACAGACGAAGACTCTTCTTCCTTCTTAGATTCCTGTTTACAGGAAACGAAACTAACAACCAATAAAAAGATAAATATTTGTAAAAATGATTTCGTGAAATACTTATAAATCCTGGTTATTTTCAGGTTTGATCTCATAGATGTAGAATTAACCTTATTCTTCAAGTTTATTCATGTTCTTTATATTCCGGCCACTCGCACGAACCCATTTTAAAATCAGAAAAGTTTGCACGGAAGTTTGATGTTAAGGGACTGCAGGCATAAACTCCCACGCTTGCTTTATCGAAATATTTATGCATATGCAACATGCGCATTTGTTTAAAATCTTTTCCATCAACTGAATTTTCTATATAAAAATCCTGCCCACGGCGGCTTAACCTGTACCACATTTCAGAAACTCCTGCCGGAATATCGGTGGTTGCCCAATCGGAATAACCCAGATTGGTAACTACTGCCCCCAGCCGGGCAAAATCTTCATTTTCATATTCAACTGAGATTTTCACCCAATTTTCACTGTCTATATACATTAACACTCCGCACTGATCGTATAAATGAACGGCATCTTTAAATTCTGTTTTCACCTGAAATGAGAAATCTCCTTCAATGTCTGTTAAAAACGCCGGGGCATTGTCATTCTGAAAACCATAATAAGTTCGCTGCCACAAATCGGTGCCCGGTTCTGTTTCAATCGATAATTTATCATTTTCTATCTCAAATTTCTGTGGCTGGTTCAGCCACCGATAATCGTTAAAAAATAAATTTCCCATTCTTTTCGGTTTATTTAGTTTTATTGGTCATTTCAAATTCAAGTGTACCACCTTGCTGTAGTTCGTTGTATGTAACATAAGGTCTTTCCAGCGTAACACCATTCAGTTTAGCTTCTTTGATATAAATATTATCTGACGAAATATTTTTTGCGATAACCGTAAATGTTTTTCCATTGGGGAGTTCCATTTCGGCCTTTTCGAATTGCGGGCTACCAAACCAATATTTCCCGTTAACCGGATTAACCGGATAAACGCCCAGTGCACTAAAAACATACCAGGCCGACATCTGTCCACAGTCTTCATTGCCACAAAGTCCTTCCGGCGTATTCAGGTAAAGCTCGTTAATGATTTTGTTGGTAAAATATTGTGTTTTTTCAGGCTTGCCAACAAAATTGTACAAGTAAGCAACATGGTGACTGGGTTCATTGCCATGTGCATATTGCCCTATCAAACCAGTTACGTCCTCTGTGTCTTCGCCCAAAAGTTCTGAAGTTTGATTAAACAGACTATCGAGCATCATTTCCATACCTTTTTCACCTCCCATCAATTCAATCAGACCAGGCATATCGTGCGGAGCAAAAAATGAATATTGCCATGTATTACCCTCCACACAATGCGGATTTCCATACTCAGCAAAACGTGGATGAAAGGGTTCGTACCAGCTTCCATCGCTGTTCTTCCCCCGAAATAAATGATATTCAGGATCGAACAGATTTTTATAATATTGCGATCGCTCCAAGTATTTTTTGTACTCCTTCTCTTTTCCCAAAGTTTTTGCCACTTGAGCAATACACCAGTCATCAAAAGCATATTCAAGGGTTTTCGAAACGGTACCACTTTTTTCCTCGTCGGTTGGTACATAATGAAATTCGCGATAAAATACCAAACCTTTACGATCGCGTTCTGATACATCTGTCAAAGCATCAAACAGTTCTTCCAGGTTGTAGTTACCAATTCCTTTATTCACCGCATCGGCCATTAACGATGCTGCATGATATCCAATCATCGATCCGCCTTCATTCCCTGAAATTTCCCAGTAGGGCAATTCACCGGTTTGTCGGAATTTAGCCAGCATCGAATGAATTATATCTTCTTCAACTTGTGGTTGCATAAGCGACAACAATGGGTTCAGTGCCCGAAAAGTATCCCATAACGACAACAATGTGTAATGTGTGTAATCCTCTGCCTTTCCGGTTTTGTGGTTAAAGTTTTTGTAATTTCCATCCACATCAGAAAAGCGGTAAGGTGCAATATAACTGTGGTACAGTGATGTGTAGAAAATCGTTTTCTTTTCTAAGTCTGAACCCGTAATTTTAATTTTCGACAATTCATCATTCCATTTCTCACGATTGGCTAGATACATTTTATCAAAATCGAATCCCATTGATTCAGCTGTTTTTAGGTTCGCCAACGCACCTTCCTCGCTTACCGAAGAAATGGCAACTTTAACAATAAGCTCATCACTTTCGTTGTCGTCGAACAAAAATGCAACGCAGGTTTCTTTCCCTTTTGCTAAAATATTTTCTTGTAATTCTTCATTCAGATAAAACTGATGATTTTTCACGCCGCGCGAAAATTGCATGGCAAAATACACACGCTGCACACTGGCTTTCCCGGTTGAAAACCGATAACCGGTAAACAACTCCGGTGAACGGTAACGCACCATTGCATCGGTGGTTTGGTCGGAGTTTGTAAAACCAAGGTTCAGAATTACACTCTGGCCATTTGCTTTTTGATTAAAACGATAGCGATGCATGCCCACAAACTCACTGGCGGTTAATTCTACATCTATATCGTCATCTTTCAGGTTCACCCGATAATATCCGGGCGATGCTTTTTCTTCATCATGAGAAAAGCCTGAGCTGTATTTTAACAGGAAATGTTTATCGAAAGGCCCCGGATGTCCGTTCCGTCGAATAAAACCACGGGGATTTAGTCCCCGTTCTTTAATGATTTTATTCACGGTTTCATCTTCCTGTACAAAATATTTCTTTTCGATTGGTTTAGTAGTTGGCATCAGCGAAATGTCGCAAAAATCAGCAACGCCGGTACCGCTTAAGTGGGTATGCGAAAATCCAACAATGGTACTGTCGGCATAACGGTAGCCAGCACAATACATCCAACTGTGGCCACCATTATCAGGACTCAGCTGAATCATTCCAAAAGGATAGGCTGCTCCCGGAAACATATTTCCAAATCCAACTCCCATTTCGCCCCCGGTTCCAATAAACGGATTGACAAAATCAACCGGGTCTTGTTCTTTTAAAGCCTTATCCGGCGACTGACAAGCTGTTGCAAGGAACAGTATAAAAATTACAATGTACTTCATAGAATTATTTTTCGGCTTTAAACTGGTACTGTCCTGAATTTACGAGAAGTTGATGTCTTCCCTCAGAGTATCCATGGTATTTCACTCCCTCAACTTCATTAATTTGATTTTCAGCTTCAGTTATTTTTGCGCCCTCTTCAGCCGGAAGATAAACCGTTGCCGAAGTATTAAATGGTACTTTCACTTCCAATGTTAAGGTGCCGCCTTCGTTTTTCCATTTTGAGGAAACCAGACCTCTCATTGTTTCTGTTTTTGCTTCGGCATAAGAAAGCCCGTCGAGCAAATAGGGTTTTATTTGAAAGGCTGCATACGCCGGATTATCTTCGTCGAGTTGAATACCTGCAATGTATTTATAAAACCAGGCATCGATACTTCCCATCATCACATGGTTTTTCGATTGTTTTAATGTCCAGAATTCACAAACTGTTGTGTATTTTTCCATCATGCTGTTCCAACTCGGGTAAGTGGTTTGGTTAATCAGGTTCCAAACAACATCGGTGCGGCCAAAGGCAGCCAGTGCCTCCGGCATATATTTGGTACCAATAACTCCTGTGGTTAGGTGATTATCGTTTGTCACCTCGATATCGTACACAAGATTTTCCTGAACTTTCTCTACAGAGCGCTCAGGAACCAGGCCTAAGAAAAGCGGGAAAGCATTTGACATTTGACAGCCATTTGTATAGTTGCCTGTTTCGGCATTAAAATAATTTTTATTGTAAGCTTCGCGAATATTGGCAGCAAGCTCTTCAAAATGTTGTTGATCTGCTTTTTTATCCAGAATTGCCGCAACTTTTGATAAAATGGTTGCATTAAAGTAATAAAATGCCGTTGCAGTAGCATCCAGTTCTCCTGCTCTGCGGTCTTTCACCAAACTTCCCCAATCACCGATCCAACTTCTGGGTGCAATAAAATCGGTTGAAACATTATCCAAAAATTCCATGTAACGTTTCATCGACAAGTAATGCCCGGCCAAAATACGTTTATCGCCGTAATAGCGGTAATAATCCCACAACATGGTAATGTATGTACTGCTCCATTCCACACCTTCATCAAGAATATAAGGTTGAGGCGAAATGATCGGAATATCACCGGTTGCTTCATCCTGGTTATCCCGAATTCCTGCAAACCAATTTTCGTAGAAAAGTGGCATGTTAAAGTTAAACATCGCTTCTTCTGCAGTTACCTGAGCATCTCCGAACCATCCCAAACGTTCGTCGCGTTGCGGACAATCCATAGGATACCCCAACATGTTACTTTTTTGCGACCACACTGTTGCCCTGTGCAATTTATTCACCAGTTCGTTATCGCATTTAAAATCGCCAACAAGCTTGTTATCGCTGTAAACAACACAACCTTCAATATTTTCCAGATCCAAAGATCCGTTCTCGGCAGTCACTTCCACATATTTAAAGCCAAAGTAGGTAAACTTTGGTTCGTAGCTTTCCACTCCTTCACCCTTCAAAATAAATTCGGCACTTGCTTTTGCCTGTTCTGTACTGGTTACGTCAATGGTTCCATCTTCATAGATATCTTCTGAAAAGCGCATTCTAATTTTTGTGCCTTTTTTACCTTTTGCTTTTATGCGTACCCATCCGGAAAAGTTCTGTCCCATATCGAAAACACGCATGTTTTCTTTTTCCACCTTAATTTCATCAGGTTTTATAGTTTGAATGACCCTCATTGGGGGCATGGTTTCCGAAACAAGTCGTGAATCAATTGAATTAAAAACCGTTACTGGCTGCCATTTTGAAGCGTCAAAACCAACTGAATTCCAGCCCCGCTGGTCGAGACTGGCATCATAAACCTCACCATCATATACACAACTGAAGGTAATCGGACCATCTGACTGCAACCAGCTTTCGTCGGTTTTAAGTACCTGTTCGGAACCGTCGGTGTATGTAACATGTACCTGAGCAATTGCCTTTTTATGACCAAACCACTGCATGCGGTATTGTTGCCACCAGGGTTTATAGGGATTGTACCATCCGTTACCAACGTGCATACCCAGTGCATTTTCGCCTTGTCTCAGCATAGTTGTAACATCGTACGTGTTATAAAGAATATTTTCGTGGTAAGGTGTTTTTGCGGGAGCCAAAACATGGTCTCCAACTTTTTGGCCATTAATATAAAATTCATAAAATCCCAGCCCGGTAACAAATGCTTTGGCCGACTCTATTTTCTTTGACAGATTCACTTCTTTTCGCAATAAAAGAGATTGCCCCGAATGATTTACGGTATCCTTCATCGTAGCCTGTTCGTCGCGATGAGTGATAAATCCTTTTTCTGGCAGTGCTTTAAATTCCGGTGTTTTACCTATCCATTTGGCCTGCCAGTCGCTGGCATTAAACAACGCTGTTTCAAATGTTGCCACCGGACTTTCCGAGGCATTTTCCTTTTCATCCCAAACAATTACTTTCCAAAAATATTTTTGATTGGATTGAAGAAAAGTCTCTCTCAGTTCATGCTGAATTGTTTCTGCCGATACAACTTTTCCTGAGTTCCACACATCGGCCGTTTTCGCTTTCAATTTCTTTTTTTCAGTGGCAACCAGAATTTGATAAGCCGTTTGCTGTTTGTTACGCTCTGAAGAATTAATAATCCAGGAAAACCGGGGATGCTGTTCATCAATGGTGATCGGATCTTCGGCATATTCGACCAATAATCTTTCGAAAGTAAGATTTGACTGCTGTTTTACAGAGCAGGCTACAACGGCCAGCGTTATAAATACAATTAAAAATGGTCTGTTCATTTTGATTTAGGTACTGATTTTATATGGTAATATTTCCGGTTGACTGATGAGAAACATCGCCAATACTATTCCTTATTTTATTAATATCTTTACTTAATTGCTGCGAGAAAATGGCAATATCGGAGCTGTGAATAACAATGTTTGCTCCTTCCGAAATCCATTTCACTTGCCTTTCGGGCGACTCAGAAAAATGTATACCTACTGCAATATTATTTTCCCTGCATTTTTTTATGATAATGGCAACTACTTTTTCAAATTCGGGATGGTCGTACATTTCCGGTAGTCCCATATTAACCGACAAATCATGCGGACCAATAAAAACACCATCCAATCCGGGGACTTTAAGCAGCTCATCAAGTTTTTCAACCGCCGGAATACTTTCAATATTTATAATACACAAATTTCCGCGGTTATACGTTTCCACATATCCCTTTAAATCAGGCTCTATAGTTTTCGGATGCTCCAAAATGGCTTTGAGTTTTTCACCTTTTAGCGGTTTGTATTTAAGCGCTCCAACCATATCTTTTATTTGTTCCTCCGACTCAACATAAGGCGCAACAATACCTTCTGCACCCGCATCAATCATTTGGCAAGCTTTATACGGATCGGGCGAAGGAATACGAACAATTGGTGCAATTCCCTGTGCTGCATATAACTGACACATGGCTGCCACTTCCATGCGTTCCAAAGGAATGTGTTCTGTATCGATAAAAACAAAATCAAGCCCGGCATTGCCAACAGCTTTTGACCAAAGCGGAGCCATCGACGACACACAGGTTCCGTAAATTGTGTTACCTTTCTCCAGTTTCAGAGATAATAGTTTTGACATTGGTTTATGGTTTAAATGTTTTTAGATATTCTGATTTAAAAAATCTTTCAAAGTTGAATAATCATTTATGATAATGTCGGCCTGGCTCTGATCCTGATTTTCGGCGGCAACACCATTGTACGCCACGCAGTACATTCCGGCTGCTTTGGCCGCTTTAATACCATTTTTTGAATCCTCGATAACGATACAGTTTTTGGGCACAACACCTAACAAATGGGCGGCATGTAAAAATACATCCGGTTCAGGTTTACTTTTACCCACCTCACTGCTACTCACCACGTGTTGAAAATACGTTTTCAAACCCGATTTCTTGAGTATTATCCGAATGGTCTCCTTATCAGAAGAAGAAGCGACTGCCATTGGAATTCTCCGGGCAACACACTTTTGCAACAATTCTTCAAGTCCCGGCATGGGATCAATTTTTTCAAGGCTATTAAAAAAGGGATGTGCTTCGGCAATGGTAAGCCGGGTCATTTCATCAACATCGAATGAAAGATTTCTGCTACTTTTTATTTCCGTCCACATCACATCAGTGGCTGTGCCCATATAACGGGCATGTTCTTCATCAGAAATATCAAGTCCTGCTTTTTTAAACATTCGTTTTTCTATTTCAATATGCAATGGTTCGCTGTCAACCAACACACCATCCATATCAAAAATGATTGCTTTTACCTTTTCCAACTTCATCTAATCCTAATTATTAAATATTGACGATTTTCAACTGTTTAAATCCCAAAGAAGACTTATAGCATCAAAATAACATCAAAGTAACGAAGTGAGCAGAACTATAACCACACATTTGTTAGCACATTTCAATAGATTTTTGACCACAACACGACTCAGAATATTGTGAATTAAACACTCTCAGACCTGTAATGAACAACAAAAGCGCTGAAACTCAGGCACGAAGATTTCAAAAACTGCAAAACCGATTTAGCACACGGCTATTTTAAATCTTTTCTGTATTCCGAAGGAGTTTTATTCATAATTACCTTAAAATAATAATTAAAATTGGCCAAATTATTATACCCGCATTCGTAGCAGATTTGAGTAACCGGCTTATCCGTTTCGGCCAGTAAGCGGGCAGCAATACCAATTCGAACCCGTTTTACATATTCCATAAAGGTTTGATTGGTTTTCTTTTTAAAATAGCGACAAAAAGAACTTGGCTCCATATAAACCAATTTTGAGGCTTCCTTTAAGTTTATCCCCTCCTGGATGTTCTGAAAAACGTATTCGTAGATTTTATTTACCTGGTCGCGATCTTTGTCGTGCGCGTCAGGTAACGAAGATGGTAAGGCCAGATATTCTCTTTCTTCCCCTTCTATTTTAAGTAATAAATTAAAAACCTTCAGCAGGCCAATGTAACGCTCCAGCCCCTTCAAATTAACCATTTTCTTTAAGGTTGATGCCACCTGGCTTGTTTTTGATCCCTTAAACAATATACCACGGTCAGCTTTTTTCATTAATTCTCCCACATTTTCCAGTTCAGGAATATTAAAGAAGTCGGAAGTAATTATGTTTTCATAAAAATGAGTTACAATACATTCGGGCTCGCTATCTTTTGCCGTTTCCAGCACTTCCCAACAATGCGAAATATTTGGCCCAAGTAGTACCAAGTCTCCCGGTGAGTAACTGGAAATGTGATTCCCAACAATTCGTCTGCCAGAACCCGAGGTGATCAGATTCAATTCAAAATTCTTATGCGAATGCATCTTATCTGAATCCGGATCCATTTGAAGTTTTCGGGTAATAAATGAATGTTTGTGAGGAACGAAAATCTTTTCATATACAAATTCCATAATACACTTTTTTAACCTTTCGGATCAAATATAGAATTAAATTGGAACAATTCGGGATAAAATTCAATGTAAATCAAACAAGATACAATTAACAACTTGCAGCATAATAACTTTCCTTTGTATATAGTAATAAGAACTTAAAAAATATTTTTATACCATATGAAAACAACAGCATCTTTGCATGGAATTATTCCTCCCATGGTAACACCCTTGCTAAGCAATACTGAGATCGACGAAGAGGGTCTTATAAAATTAATCGAACATATTATTTCAGGAGGAGTGCACGGTATTTTTCTACTGGGTACAACCGGCGAAGCACCGCACCTGAGTTATGAACTTCGTAAAGAGTTCATAAAAAAGGCCTGCTCTGTTATTAATAAAAGGGTTCCGGTTGTTGTTGGAATTACCGACACATCAATAACAGGTTCGTTAGAAATTGCCCAAACTGCAAGTGATGCCGGTGCCGATGCAGTTGTTATTTCTGCTCCTTATTATGTTTCCATTTCTCAACAGGAAATGGTTGAGTACCTGGAATATCTTGTTCCTCAACTGCCTCTGCCTTTTATGATGTACAACATGCCGTCGTGTACAAAATTACACATGTCGGTTGAAACAGTAAGAAAGGCAAAAGAATTGGGAGCACTTGGAATTAAAGACAGTTCGGGAGATCTGGCCTATCTGTATGCATTGATGGATGAGTTTAAAGATTCGCCTGATTTTTCAATTATTGTGGGTACCGAATTATTTATTCCTGAAACAATCATAAACGGCGGACATGGAGCTGTTCCGGGTGGAGCAAACATGTTTCCAAGATTATTTGTAGATTTATACGAAGCATCAAAAAAAGGAGATATTACCAGAATTGCCGAGCTTCGCGAAAAAATCATTCAAATTGATAATAAAATTTACAGTATCAGCAGCGAAGGATCGAAATACATAAAAAGTATTAAATGTGCCCTTTCAGAAATGGGGATCTGTAATAATTTTGTATCTATGCCTTTCACTCCATTCGGCGCAGAAAAACAAAATGAAATGAAGCAAAATATAAGTGAAATAGATTTTTTAGAAATAAATAAATGATACCATAATCGAAGAAAAACATAAAGCCTGTAAAGAGTGCGATCCGTCAACAAAAGAAAGATAAACTTCTTTTATAAATGTCCTGTCTGCCATCAATGCAGGCAGGCATCCTTACCTTAATCAATAAAACAAATTTACTTAGATGAAACTACCGGTAACAGATCTCATAGTATTTATAATTATTACTCTTGGAAATGTAATTTTTGGAGCTAGTTTTTTTATTCGGAACAAGACTTCCGATCAGTTTACATCAGGAGGGGGGAAATTACCGGCTTGGGTTGTCGGAATGTCTATTTTTGCCACTTTCGTGAGCAGCATCAGCTTTTTGGCATTACCCGGCAAAGCCTACGTAAGTAACTGGAATGCACTGGTATTCAGTTTTGCCATTCCGATTGCAGCTATAATGGCTTCAAAGTTTTTCGTTCCCCTTTACCGAAACCTGGGTAGCATTTCTGCCTATAATTTTCTTGAAGTACGATTTGGTGCCTGGGCTCGTATTTATGCATCGCTTTGTTATATTTTAACCCAGTTAATGCGTACCGGAGCCATTCTTTTATTGCTTGCCTTACCGCTAAACGCACTTTTTGGGTGGAACATTAAAACAATAATTATTATAACCGGAATTGCGGTAATCGTATATTCCATGATGGGAGGAATTCAGGCAGTAATCTGGACCGATGCAATTCAGGGAATCATCCTGATTGTTGGAGCACTGGTTTGTGCTGCCATATTAACTTTTAATATGCCCGAAGGACCAGCGCAGGTCTTCGAAATTGCCTCGGCCAACCACAAGTTTAGCTTGGGAAGTTTTGGAGCTAGCCTAACCGATTCAACATTTTGGGTAGTTCTCATTTACGGATTATTTATTAACCTTCAGAACTACGGAATCGACCAAAACTTTGTACAAAGATACATGACTACCAGCTCGGAGAAAAAAGCAAAATCTTCAGCGCTTTTTGGCGCTCTGTTATATGTACCTGTTTCGCTTGTTTTCTTTTACATCGGAACTGCTTTGTTTTCGTATTATACGGCCCAACCCGATTTATTACCCGGAGAATTAAAAGCTGCAGGAATGGGAGACAAAGTATTCCCACATTTTATCGTGAACGGATTACCAACAGGAATTACCGGATTACTGATCGCATCGATATTTGCGGCAGGTATGAGTACCGTTTCAACCAGTATTAACAGTACGGCAACCATTATTCTATCGGATTATTACCAACGTTACTTCAATAAAAATGCAAGCGAAAAATCGTCGATGAAGGTATTGTATATTTCATCGGTAATTTTTGGATTCCTTGGTATTACTATTTCACTTGCCCTGGTGGGAGTTGAAAGTATTTTGGATGCCTGGTGGTCGCTGGCTTCTATTTTTAGCGGTGGTATGCTTGGCCTGTTTTTGCTGGCATTTTTATCAAAAAAAGTGCGAAATATCGACGCAGCAGTCGGTGTTATTTTGGGTGTTGTGGTAATCGCCTGGATGAGTTTATCACCACTTTATTTTACCGAAGGAAATGCACTGGCTTTTAAAAGTCCGTTTCATACCAACCTGACGATTGTTTTTGGTACACTTGTCATCTTCCTGGTAGGTTTTATAAGCATGAAATTTTTCGCAAAAAAAGAAACACAATCCAACTAATTATAAAATTGAGTATTATGAAACTTACAATAATAATTCTGGCTCTTTTCTTTTCGATGAACAGTTTTGCCCAAACGCCTTTTAAGGGCGACCAGGCCATTGTAAAATCGGAATATATCTATTCTAAAAATGATGTTTGGTTTCCGAGTTGCCATGCTTCAACAATAGAAGAAACCGATGAAGGACTTATTGCATCGTGGTTTGGCGGAACCGCCGAGAAGAACACGGATGTGGGTATTTGGGTGAGCCGTTTTGTTAACGGCAAATGGACCACTCCGGTTGAAGTGGCCAATGGTATTCAGCATAAAGATTTGCGATACCCAACCTGGAATCCCGTACTTTTTAATACAGGTAACGAAATACAGCTTTACTATAAAGAAGGACCAAATTGTTCCGACTGGTGGGGTGAACTAATCACTTCGCCGGATAATGGAAAAACCTGGTCGGAACCAACTCGTTTACCCGAAGAAATATGGGGACCGATAAAAAACAAACCTGTTCTTCTTGCAAATGGCGAATTGCTTTGCCCATCGAGCACCGAACTAACTGGCTGGCAAATACACATGGAAATTACTCCCGACATGGGAAAAACCTGGGAACGTACAAAATCGTTAAACGACGGGAAAAAAACCGGCGCAATTCAGCCAACCGTTTTTCTTCATAAAAATGGAAAACTACAGGCATTGAACCGTAGTAAAAACAAAATGATACTTTCAACCTGGTCGGAAGACAATGGCAGAACCTGGACAAAACTGGAACCTATCGAGCTGCCAAATCCAAATTCAGGAATAGACGGTGTTACCTTAAAAGACGGCCGACACGTACTGATTTATAACCACGTAAAACCGGTAAAAACCTGGGGCGACCGTAACTTGCTGCAGTTAGCTGTTTCTGAAGATGGCATTAACTGGGAAGCAGGCATATTACTCGAAAACGATCCGAATATTGATACGGAATACTCCTACCCTGCTGTTATTCAGACAAAAGATGGAATGATACACATTACATTCACCTGGAACCGGGAACTCATTAAACATGTGGTTGTCGATCCGGCGAAAATAAAAACCAAAGCCATTAAAAATGGCAAATGGCCAACTATGTAGTTTTCAGTTCTAAACATTTAACCTAGACTGTTATGATCAACAAAGGAAATTTCACCCTGCTATTTTTACTCATAACATTCCATACGAGTACTGCACAAAATGAGGAATCGAATGAACTTGTTCGGATAAAATACAACAATCCTTCTATATCGGCGGATTTAGGCGTCGGGCTTTGGGCCTGGCCTTTCCCTGTTGATTATGACAACGACGGTGATCTGGATCTTCTGGTAAACTGCCCCGACAAACCTTTCAACGGAATCTGGCTTTTTGAAAATACATCGGGTGATAAAAATCCGGTTTTAAAACCACCGGTTAAATTGGCTGACAGCAAAAGAAACCTTCAAATCTCGTATGTAAATGGAGAATACATTACCATGACTCCGGGTGTTGTTTATCGCAATTTCATGACAACTTTTTTTGAAGAGCCTGATACGATTTTTAAGGAAGAGTTTTACAGTAATCTTATAAAAAAAGCACGTTTTAACTTGTGGAAAATGGTGGATTACGATGGAGACGGAGACCTGGATTTTGTGTTTGCCATTGACGACTGGAGTGAATACGGCTGGGACAATGCTTTTAACGAAAAAGGAGAATGGACAAACGGTCCCTTGCGTGCAAAAATATATTTTGTTGAACAAACAGCGACTGGAGTTTATGCCGACCCAAAAGCCATTCAGGCCAATGGAACAGACATCGATAATTTCGGAATTTCGGGGGTTTGCCTCAAGGATTTTGACAACGACGGCGACCTTGATATGATTATCAGTGAATTTGTAGATCGTTTGTCGTGGATTGAAAATATTGGCACCCAAGCTAAACCGATTTACGCCGAAAGTAAATTCATAAAAGTTGATGGAGAAATACTTCACCTGGATTTGGAAATGGTGGTACCAACTGCAATAGATTGGGACGGAGACGGACTGGTAGATTTGATTGTTGGTATTGAAGACGGCCGTGTTGTTTTTATGAAAAATACAGGCAAAAAGGATGAGAACGGGCCTGTTTTTGAAAAGCCGGAATACATTCAGCAGGAGTCGGAGTTTTTAAAATTTGGTGCACTGGTTACGCCTTACAGTGTTGATTGGGACAATGATGGCGACGAAGACCTGATTTGCGGGAACACTGCCGGATACATTGGTTTTATCGAAAATCTGGGAAACAATGAAAATCCGAAATGGGCCAAACCTGTGTACCTCGAAGCTGATGGAGAAACCATTATGATTCTGGCCGGAGAAAATGGTTCTATTCAGGGACCTGCCGAACGTAAATGGGGTTACACCACTTTGTCGGTGGTAGACTGGAACGGAAACGGCCTGCTCGATATTGTTTGTAATTCAATTTGGGGGAAGGTGGAATGGTACGAAAACATTGGTACCAAAACAAAAACGCGTTTGGCGGCTGCAAAACCCATTGAAGTGGAATGGGAAGGCACAAATCCCAAACCCGCCTGGAACTGGTGGAATCCGGAAGGTAAAAACCTGGTTACACAATGGAGAACTACTCCGCTGGGTTACGACTGGAATAAAGATGGTTTAATGGATTTAATTATGCTCGACCATGAAGGATATTTATGTTTCTGGGAACGATACGAAGAAAATAATACGCTTAAACTAAAACCCGGAGAACGTATTTTTACTGCTGAAAAAAACAGTAAATTCAACGATAAATTCACCAACGACGAAAACGGACTTTTACGCTTAAACACCCGTGAAGCCGGTGGCTCGGGCCGACGTAAATTCTGTATCGTCGATTGGGATCGCGACGGACTTCCCGACCTACTGGTGAATAGTGAGAATGTAACTTTTCTTAAAAACAAAGGAACCAGAAACGGACTCACAGTCCTCGAAAACAAAGGTCCCCTTTCTGATGTAAAACTGGCAGGCCATTCAACCTCTCCCACTATTGTAGACTGGGATAAAAACGAGATACCCGATTTACTGATAGGTGCAGAAGACGGTCATTTCTATTTCATGAAAAATCCCAATGATTAATGAAATTAATTCCTAAATCAAAAATCTTAAAATGACATTAAATCGATTTATAATCTTTTCGATCCTTCTAACACTTTTTAGTTGTACTCAAAAAACCGAGGTAAAAACGGCCACTGCAACCAATGCTAAAGGACAGGTGTTTCACGCCGACAAACCCTATATTCAGGAATACAGCATTAGATATTACCTTTCAGAAGATCAAACAAACCAAAAAATTTCAGCGGTTTCTGCCGACCGAAACAATCACATTCATGTACTGAGTAACCATGAAATTCTGGTACCCGATAACGGACAACTTTTTTATTCGGGACAACTAATAAGGGATTTGGCTTATACGCCAATGCTGGCAAAAAAAATTTCAGCTATTACCACGTATAAAAATCATACGGTTTACCTCGATAACAAACATGTATTTAGCAATTCCTGGGCCGGAAAAATTCAAATTGATCATGGATTACCAAAAGCTCAATTCCTGGCAGCCGGAAAAGATTTTCACTTTCTGGTTTCGGATGGAAACAATCTGGTTTATGTGAATGCAGATGGAGAACAACTATGGAGTGGAAAATTCGCCGATTTAAAAGAATTGAAGTACCACGAAGCAAAAAACAGGTTCATCCTGGTTAGTTCGAAAGAAGTTGCCGAATTTCTTCCTTCAGGAAACATAAAAAGCATTTATAAGGGGGCAGCAATTACATGTGCCCAACCACTTTCACAAACGGATAAGATAGCCATTGGTACAACTAACGGATACCTGATTTATCCGGAGAATAAACGGATCACGAAAGTTCCTTGTCCAGAAATTACATGTATTAATGAAATTGAAGGAGAACTCTGGTTTGGATCTGCCTTTGGTGCTTTTAAGTTAAACAATGATGGAAAATACCGTTACTACGCGGGCGAACGCTGGTTACCCGGAAACGAGGTTTCGGCTCTGGCAAAGGGTCCAGAATCAAGTATACTGGTAACAACCAATAAAGGTTTGGCGAAAATCACTTTCGAAGAAATGACTTTGGAAGAAAAAGCACTATTCTATGAAAAACAAGTCCGGGAAAAGAACATCCGTTACGGATTCAACTGTTGTGTAAGCCAACTTCCAAACGGATACTCAACAGCCACAATGACAGCACAGGCCAGTGATAATTTGTGGACCGGGATGTACCTGGCCAGTCAACTGTTCAGGTATAAAGTTACCGGCGACGAAAGTGCCAGGCAAAATGCATACGAAGCCTTTGAAGCTATGGAAAGATTGCACACGATAACCGGAATTGATGGTTTATTTGCACGAGGTTTTGAACGCGATTATAAAGTGGAAAACACAAAAACAGAAGGCTGGGAAGCCCGAGAATTAAAAACCGGAAGTCCGGCAACCATGTGGCTGCGCGGAAATGATCACCCAAACTGGACATGGCGATCAACAGTTAGCAGCGACCAAACTGTTGGGCAGGTTTTTGCTTTAACATTAATACTGGAACTGGTTGAAGATGAAGACTGGAGACACAGAGCCTTAAAATACCTCGATGATTTGATGGGATACATTGTTGAAAACGACATGTATATTATTGATGTTGACGGAGAACCAACATTATGGGGAAAATGGAATCCTGATTATGTAAACGGCTTTCCTACAAATGTTGGTGACAGAAGACTTTATTCGTCCAATATTATTGCTTTTCTGCAAACAGCTTACAAATATACGGGCAAAGAAAAATATAAAGACAAAGCTTATGAATTGATGAATGAATACGGCTACCTGGAAAACCTGGTTCGCCCGATTTCAGAAATAGGACCATCGAATGCCGATGAATGGAGTAAGCACCTGTCGGAAGAATGGAACCACTCTGACGATGAAATGTACTTTTTAGCTTACTGGAGCCTTTACCCCGATGCTTTTACCCCGGAGTTAAAAACCAAATTTGAAGCGGCTATAAAAGATCACTGGGAAATAGAACGACCGGAGAAAAATGCACTTTGGAATTTTTGTTATTCCATGACCGGTGCCAAAGATTTCGATTTGGACGAGTCGATCGAATTCCTGCAACAGTATCCGCTCGACCTAAGACATTGGGGCATGAAAAATTCGCAACGCCAGGACGTTGAATATCTTCCCGACAACTTTCGCGGGCAAACAACAAAAGAACTTCTGCCACTACAGGAAATACCTCTTTACCGTCACAACGGACAAATTTTCAAGTTAGACTGTGAAGGCAACGGAAGTTCATTAGTCAGCGCCGGCGACACCTGGCTTCTTCCCTACTGGATGGGACGTTACCTGGGAGTTATAAGTGCGCCTCAACCGAAATAAACCTTTCAATCTGATAAACCAATAAAATGTCTAACTATAAAAGTTCAACACATGTTTACAAACAACAAGTCAGGAGAAATCTTCCGTGTTAGTTTACTTTTGTTTTCTGTATTTTTTGCAGGTCACACTATTGCACAAAACGGAATCACCAACGCTGAAAAATTAGGTTTCCCAAAAGGGGAAAAAGTACTACTGTTACATTGCGACGACGCCGGGATGTGTGAAGAAGCTAATATTGCAGTTCAATCCTATTCGCTAAAAGATCACGTACAGTCTGCCGCGGTTATGATGCCTTGTCCGAATGCAGAAGAAATGGTTGAATGGGCAAAAAAACATCCAAAGGCCGATATTGGTGTTCACCTTACTTTGACCAGTGAGTGGAAGAAATATCGATGGGCACCACTTACAAAAGCAGGCAAAGTTCCCGGATTAATCGATCCGGAAGGAAAAATGTGGCATGAAGTACCGGGTGTTGTAATGCATGCTTCAGCGAAGGAAGTAGAAACAGAAGTGCGCGCTCAGATAGACAAAATGCTAAAAATGGGCTACACTCCATCGCATATCGATACGCACATGGGAACTTTATACGGATCGGCTGATTTTGTAAAAGTATTCTTAAAAGTGGCCCAGGAGTACAAAATTCCGGCAAATGCTATTGATCTTAACGATCCCGAAGTAGTTGAATTTTATAAACAAGCCGGCTATCCGATAACCGATGAAGTTATTGCTTTGCTTGCCGACTATACATTACCCAAACTTGATAATTTTGGGAGTGTACCTAACGGGAAAAGCTATGAAGAAAAGCGCCAAAATTTTTTCAATCTGGTAAGCAATTTAAAACCCGGATTAACCGAAATTATCTTTCATCCGTCTATCGAAACAGATAGTCTGAAAAGTATCACCGGCTCGTGGCAACAACGTGTATGGGAAGCCAAAATGTTTTCCGATCCTGTGGTTATCAGTTTCTTTAAAGAGAACGATATTGTATTAACCAATTGGGGTGAAATAATGCAAAAATTTAACCAGTAAAAATGAAATTTTTTCTTCGACATAACTATTTTTCAATACCAGGGCTTGCTGTTATAGCGGCCCTTTTTATTTCGGGCAGTGTTTTTACCACTGAATATTTTTCGAAAGAATACGATTTAAAACAATTCAACATTACCGATTTTGGGGCAGTGTCCGACACTACTGTTTTAAGCACAAAAGCCATTCAAACCGCTATAGACGAATGCAGTAAAAATGGCGGAACAGTTGTTATTCCTGCAGGTAATTACAAATCGGGAACTTTGTATTTTAAAGATAATGTCACACTTCAAATTGATAGGGGAGCCACTTTATTTGGCAGCCTCCATTTAAAAGATTATCCTGAAAACAATCCGGATTACACCTTTTTTAGAAAAGGAACACTTAAACGCGCACTTATTTATGCTGAAAAATGTACAAACATTGCGATTACCGGCGATGGAACAATTGATGGTCAGGGCGCGAAATTTTGGATTCCAAAGGGAGCAAAAGTAAATTCATACTCGGTCCGTCCCTATGTTATTTGGATGATTAAAAGCCGCGATATTCGAATTGAAGGGGTAAGACTACGCAATTCGCCTTTGTGGATGCAACATTACCTTGCCTGCGACAACCTGTATATACACAATATCGATGTCTTTAACCACAGTAACAAAAACAACGATATGATGGACATTGATGGTTGCCACGATGTAAGAATATCGGATTGTACCGGTGATACCGATGACGACGGGATTACATTCAAAAGTACTTCGGGCAGAGCCAATAAAAATGTGGTAGTAACCAACTGTATTCTCAGCAGCCATTGTAATGCCATAAAAATGGGAACAGAATCGAACACCGGATTTAAAAATTTCGCTATCTCGAATATTGTTATCCGGCCCTCGAAAGTAAGCGACAAATACATTTACGGAAGACCCGAAGGAATTGGTGGAATTGCGTTGGAAACGGTTGACGGTGCAGAAATCGACGGTGTAGTAATTTCCAACATTCGTATCGACGGAACTTTATGTCCCATCTTTCTTCGTCTGGGTAACCGGGCGCGCAAATATTTCGACGAACAAAGTATTGAACGGCCGGGTGTGTTGCAAAATGTATCGATTAACAATGTGGTTGCAACTGGCGCCCAACAAATTGCCTGTTCGATCTCCGGACTTCCGGACTACCCGGTTGAAAATATTAGTTTAAGCAACATCAGTGTTGAATTTGAAGGCGGCGGCACGCTGGAACATATAAACAGAGAAGTACCTGAAGAAGAACAGTCATACCCCGAATTCAATATGTTTGGCGAACTCCCCAACTACGGTTTCTTTATCCGCCATGCACAAAACATTAATTTTTCAAATATTCGCTTATTTACAAAAAACAGCGATTTGCGACCGGCTCTTTTTCTTTCCGATGTTCAAAAGTCTGATTTTAGAGACATAAACATGGATAGTACGGAAGGAAACAACTGCAATATAGTAGTCGAAAACAGTCAACACATTCTGTTCAGCGGATGCCGAGTAAACGGCCCGTCGTCAAGTTTTATTCGGTTTAAAGGAAACGAAAATCAAAATATTTATATTCAGAACAACCTGCTCCCTGAGGTGAAACAAGTTTTTACTCCTAGCGAAACCAAGGTGATGAATATCCGGGAAACCGGGAATATAAAATAGATCGATCAACTAAAAAATACACAAATGATTAAGAGTAACTTCAAATTATTTATTTTACTGGCCATCCTGTTTTTGTCGGCTTGCCAAACCGAACAACCACTTGATAAAATACTAAACAGGTTTCACGATACAAATTCAAATTATGTAATGGTGGCAGCGCACCGGGCAGGTCATAACGGATACGTCGAAAATTCCATTCCGGCCATTCAGCATGCCATCGATTTGGGAGTCGATATAATAGAATTGGATGTAAAAGTTACGAAAGACAGTGTTGTGGTGTTAAACCACGACCGAACAATAGACCGCACCACAACGGGTAAAGGTGATCCGGAAGAATATACATGGGCTGAATTACAAGAATTCAAACTTAAAATGCCCGATGGTACAATTACCGAAGAACGACTTGCAACTTTTGAAGAAGCTCTGAAAATGGCAAAAGGAAAGGCGATGATCGACATTGATATAAAAACAGGTAATTTAAAACCGGTAGCAGATGCGATAAAAAGAACGGGTACCGAAAACCAGGTTTTCTTTTTCGACAACGATTACGATGCGCTGGAAGAAGTTCTTACTTTGCTACCCGAAGCTTTGTTGATGCCACGTGCCTACTCGTACGAAATGGCTGACTCGGCAATTGCAGTGTTCTCTCCGGAAGTCATTCACATCGACGACAAATTTTACACCTCAAAAGTAGTCAGTCTAATTAAGCGTAATAATGCGAGAGTCTGGATTAACTCATTGGGCAAATCCGATGCAGCAATCCGCGATGGAAAGATCGAAACTGCAATGGGAACACTGCTCCAACACGGAGCAAATATCATTCAAACCGACGAACCGGAAATTATGATTCCTTATTTGAAAGCGAATGGTTTGCGCAATTAATCAAATTGTGTAGAAGAATAAGAGCAAGCAATTAAACCGTTTGCCGGCTTTACGATAAGATTAACTGTTGTATATTTAAATACTTATTACAAAAAAACCTTAATCAACATTATAGAATGAAAACAATTGTTTGCATCTTATTTTTGGCAGCCAGCCTAATTTCGTGTACAAATGAAAAGAATACACAGTATCAGTGGTATAAAGGAAATACACATTGCCATTCGACCATAAGTGACGGTGATAATCCGGTAAAAAAAGTGATTAAATCATACCACGATCGGGGTTATAATTTTTTGGTGGTTACCGACCATAATTTCCTGGTTGATACAGATACAGTTCTATACGATGAACCACTTCGCAACGACTTTCTACTGATTCAGGGAGAAGAAGTAACCGATCAAAAATCGGTGCATACCACGGCATTAAATATTTCTGAGTATGTGCGTTTCAGTAACGATCCAAACCAAGAGAAAGATCTTCAAAAAAGACGCGAAGAGATAACAACAGCACTTCGCACCGAAGTAAATATCAGTAAATCAGAAATACTGCAAATGCATGTTGATGGCATTCGAAAAGCAGGAGGCACTCCCTTTTTAAATCATCCTAATTTTGCCGATGGTTTGCAGGTAGAAGATATTTTCGCGGTTACAAATTTACACCACATGGAACTGTATAACGGGCACCCTTACGTTTATAACTGGGGAAAAGAAGAGCATATTTCGGTTGAAGCTAAATGGGATTCGATTTTAAGCCGCGGACATATAATGTACGGAGTTGCTGCCGACGATATGCACAATCTCGAAACCCGGTCGGAAAAAGATGCCAATCCTTTCAGGGGTTGGATCATGGTAAAAAGTAAACAACTCACACCCCATGCAATTCAAGCAGCTATTAACAACGGAGATTTTTATTCCACTACCTCCGTAACTTTGAAAACCTGCGAAATGAATGCAAAAAAATGTGTAATTGAAGTAGATCCAATCACAACAATGAATGAAGTTAAAACTTCACTTTCGGTCCCAAGAATTGACGAGACCGGCGAAGAAGGTTTTCTCATTGAATTTATAGGTCAGGGCGGTAAGGTTCTTGCTCAAAAAGCCGGAATAAAAGCCCGCTATAAGCTACAAGCAACTGACAGATATGTTCGTTCAAGAATAACATATTGTGAGAAAACCGAAAGCGGTTACGAAAAACGCTTTGCCTGGACACAACCTGTTTTTATGAATTAATTTGATTTAATAAAAACGAACCGTTCCTTTTACATCTTCAAAAAAAGAACGGTTCGTTTTTTATCCAAATTACTCTGCCGGTTTAAATAATTCTATTGCATTGTCATGAAACATCATTTGTGCAATTTTTTTCGCTTCCTGTTCTGTAAAATAACCATCATTCACCTTTTCAATTAAAACACCGGCAACAATTTCTTTGGCAAAAAGCAGGTGTCCGCAAACCGTTTCGGCCTTGTGATAATCACCACAAAAGCTATTATCTTATTTGCAGGAATGGTTTCGAGCCATTCATGAAGGTAGCGTCTACTATAGGTAGGTGAGATAATATACAACCAACACAAATCGATATATACATTTCGAAAGTTTTTTGCCAAACTTGCCAGCTCGCCGCCAAAAGGATAAGCACCATGGAAAAGTATAAATTTCACATCACGATATTTCAGAAACAGGTTAGCTAAATGTGTTGGGTTTATACGCTTCTCTTATTCTTGCCGAAAGTTCTTCCACGCTATTGGCATCAAGCCTGTCGATACCAAACAATTCTTTTATTGAAAGTAATACTACCTTATTACAGGCAGTATTCGATGACTTTTCCCAGTAAGGTTCAATCGTTTTCCATTTTTCGGTAACACTCATCGAATCAGTTCATAAACGCTGAAAAGAGATTTTGGCATCCCACTCGATTTAATATCATCATCGGCATAATGATGCAGCAACAACATAAAATCAAACATTCCACTCGTTTTTATATTTTCAGGATTCATCAAGTGCTCATGTGTATGAACTACATGCATATTACTGATTTAATTTCTGAGGCATTTTTCAAATCCATCTTCCGGTTCTGAATAGATTTTTACCTGTGCCTGCAATGCTAAATTAAAGCTAAGCAGAACAAACAAAGCCAAATAATATCTTAATGGATTTATCATTTTTAAAGTTTTCTAATTTTAATATTCCTGTACCACGACTCATCCGAGTGATTAGTAATTACAATATGCCCCTTACGTCGTTTTTCAAAATCAGGGTACCTGGCATATTTACTTTGCTGAAATAAGGAATCAAATGCTGCAGTACCAAATTCGAATTCCACCACCTTAATTCCGTTCAACCAGTGTTCGCCATGGTTTCCGTTTAATACGATTCGGCTGTGGTTAAATTCACCAATCGGATTTACCTGGACATTCTCTGCAGGATACATTTCGTAAAGCGATGCCAGGTATTGCGATGGTTTGAGTTTCCCTTTGTACATTTCGTCATTATCGTCCAGTATCTGGTATTCAAAACCAAGCGCCGAGTACTTCCCTCCGTACGATGTAGACATTTCTTCCGACACATTGTATTTTATACCACTGTTTCCGGCCTTTTTTATCTTCCACTCAAACGATAATTCAAAACTGTCAAAAGTTTCAATGGTCATTAAATCACCGCCTTCAACAGGCTTCCCATTGGCTTGTAGAGGCACTTCATCCGAATTCACTTTTCGAATCATTCCATTTTCTACTTTCCAATGGTCGGTTTGTACACTGTCCCTTCCAAGGCCGCGCCAGCCGTTAAACGTTTTGCCGTCGAAAAGTAATTCCCAGTCGTCGTTAATTTCGTTTTTTGTTAATCTGTTTAATTGATTTTCTTTTCCCGAATTACACCCGATAAATAGTCCAAACGTTGCCGTTAATGTTATAAACAATATTGTCCTTTTCATGCGATTTTTATTTGTGGTTGAATTGGTAATCTAAATTAATATCAGCCTCATAATAAAATTATTAGCTAAATTTTGATGGTATGAAACGACCATGACAAAAATTTGCAACAAACAAGCATAATTAAAATCATGGGAGTTCCATCTAATGCCTTTGAAAACTTTAAATTTTAATTAGGTGAAATTACGATAAAAAAGAAAACAAGGAGGTGAAAATATATCCATAAACAGACAAAATTATATTTGCCTGAAACCAACGAATAATGCAGTTTCGTAAACTTTATTCACTTAAAAAACAGAAGAATGAGAATTTTGATATTCGTTTTACTTATACTTCCCTTTTCTATGTTGGCACAAAACATAGGAAATCAAATGTTAAAACAAGACATTGCCATTCGTCATACACAAAGAAGCGGTTTTACTGATGAAAAGGTAAATTCGGTTATTTTCAATAAGAATCAACTCGTGGCTATTCTCGATAATACAAATTTTACGTGGGATGGAAAGCAATGGAAGTCGGCTGGCTACAAAACAAAAGAGAACGACCTTAAAGTTTCAGGACTTCCCGGTTGTGCCGGCAATATACTTGCATCAATCATTTACAAGGGCGACAAATACGCAGGAACGGAGAAAGGATTTTTCGTTCAGAAGTGGGGTCAAAACGAATGGGAAGAGTTAATACCCCGAGATGATAAATACCGTTGGGCGCCTTACAATGTTTCTGCTCTGGTAATCGATTCAAAAGAACAGTTGTGGTTTGGAGCCGAACAGGGTGTTGGATGCTTGAATAATGAACAGTGGAAACTATATTCAGGAAAGGAAGGACTTCCTTATAATCATTTTACAACTGCAGCAGCTGGTCCTGACGGGATTATTTGGTTTGGTACAGAAAAGGGTGCAATTCGTTTTGAAAACGGGCAATTTTACTATCGTTTTAGCTTGCGTTGGCTACCGGACGACTATATAAACGGAATTGCTGTAGAAAAAAACGGTACAGCCTGGTTTGCCACCAACAAGGGAATTGGCCAAATAATTTCTCGTGAGATGACATTCAACGAAAAATCAAAACATTTTGTGCGGTTGACTGAAACCAGACATCAGCGTATGGGATTTATTGCACCAAACGAATTGGAAATACCGTACGATACAGCCTCTTTTAAACCGGGTATTTCGGATAACGACGGGATGTATACATCAATGTATGGGGCCGCACAGGCTTTCCGCTTTGCGCTTACAGGTGAAACAGAAGCAAAAGAACTGGCTGTACGAAGTTTTGAAGCTTGTAAATGGCTGGTAGATATTACTCATGAACCGGGTTTTGTTGCACGTGTAATTGTTCCACACGACTGGCCAGAACCATTAGCGAATCCGGAATACAGTCATCAAATGAATGTTACACGACAAGAAAGTGATCCGTTTTGGAAAGATATTAATCCTCGTTTTGTAAAAAGTAAAGACGGAAAATACCTTTGGAAATGCGACACCAGCTCTGACGAACTGGCCGGGCACTATTTTTTTTATGGTGTTTACTACGATTTAGTAGCTAAAACTGAAGCAGAGAAAGCGCCTGTTCGCGAAGTGGTGGCAGCCATAACCGACCATCTTATTCGTAATGGTTTTTACTTGCGCGACCACGATGGAAAACCTACACGCTGGGGTGATTTCTCTCCTGAGTTTTGTAACTCAGTTTGGGGTTGGGATCAACGTGGTTTAAATTCTATGATGATGCTTTCGTTTTTAAATGTGGCTAAACACGTAACAGGAGATTCGAAATACGACGAAGCGGCTGCACTATTGCGCGACAAATACAATTACCACATCAATGCCATGCACGGAAAAGAGTTTTTTCCACCTGAGAATGTTGTACCATGGGACAATAACCTGTGCCTGATGAGTATGTTCGGATTACTCAATTACGAGGAAAACCCGGAACTTCAAATCATGTACAGAATGTCGCTTGAAAACTCGTGGTTGCATATTAGCAAACAAAATAATGCCTTTTGGAATACACTTTACGCTGCAATGGCAGGCAATTTTAAGAAACAGGTTGAAAAAGGAATATTCGATGAGAATGTATTTTCGGATGCCGGAGGTTTTACAAAAATGGCGACAAAGGAATTTAGCAATTACCCCGATCCAGGCTGCAGCATAAAAAAAACACTGGAAAGAATTCCGCTCGACCTGATCGGATATGAGATGGATAACACCCACCGTTTAGATGTGGAGTTCGATCCAACACCCGGACAAGAGTCAACAATGGGTTGGCGTGTGGATGGTTATGCTGTTCCGGTTGACGAACGTGGCCATGTACGCCAGGACCGCGACGGTTTTGCACTTCATTACAGTGAAGTGGGTGGGATAAAGGCAGAACAGGAAGGAACTTTTTTCCTTCTCCCCTATTACATGGCTCAATATTATAATCTGTTAAAATAGGATTACTCGAAATAGCAAGACAAGAAAGTAGATGTAGATAATTTACCAGATAATAACACTAAGCAAACTCCTGTAAATGTAATTTTTACAGGAGTTTTTTTATTTTAAAAAATTCTGTTTGAAGGACACCAAGAAATATATTTGCCTAAAAAATTAAAAATCAGTAGTTTGCACATCTATTGTAAAAACCAATGCAAAAACTTGTAACCATACTGATATTCAATTTTGTATTACTTAACCATGTTTATACACAATCCTACAATTTTTCAAATTATTCGATTAACGACGGGCTTTCGCAAAGTGTTGTAAATTGTGTTTTTCAGGATTCGAGAGGATTTATTTGGATGGGAACCCAAAGCGGATTAAACCGTTTTAATGGTGAAACTTTTGATATCTTTAATTATAACCCTAACGACTCGTTTTCAATTTCAAACAACTGGATTTATGCAATAAGTGAAGATACCGATGGAGACTTATGGATTGGCACCAGGGGCGGGCTAAACAAATACCTGGTTAAACAGAATAAATTCGAACACATAAACTATAAAACCAACTTTCCACACGATGTTACTTCGTTTTGTTACGACAATATTTGTTTGAACAATGGAAAAATCCTGATCAACACGCCGCCCGTATTATCACTTTTCGATCCTCAAAGTGGAAGTTTCTCTCATTTTCAAAATAAATTGGAATACGACGGGGCCGTAAAAGATGTAAAAATTCCTCTGCTGGAAGATAAAAACGGTCGTATTTGGGTGGCATCAACCAAAGGATTATCGAGTTTTTCGTTTCAAACAGAAGAATTTACTTATTACACTTTCGAGACCAAAAACGGTGACTTACTCGAAAATGCAAATGTAACGGCATTATTTAACGACAAGAATGGCATAATTTGGGCAGGAACCACAACCGGTTTATTCAAATTGAATGCGAAATCAAATTATTTTCAAGAACTACATTTTAAACAAAAAGAAGCTGAAGATTACATCTTTGAAAACACTTGTATACGATCGATACTTGAAGATAAAAACGGGAACCTGATAATTGCCACCGAAGGCTCCGGATTGTTTGTTATTTCGCCTAATTCTGAAAAACCAGCAAGCATACAAAACTATACATCTGCTAACAGTACCCTGGGGCATAACATTGTACAATCGTTAATTATGGATCGTTCGGAAAACCTCTGGATAGGAACACTTCAGGGAATTAGCAAAACCGATTTAAAAAGAAAGAAGTTTACGCTTTACCGTAACAGTATTTCGCCAAACTCAACCAATCTGCTTGGAAATGTTATTGCATCGTTGTATAAAAACGATGATGGTATTTTATGGGTTGGGAACTGGGGGCAGGGCCTTAATCTTGTTAACCGAGAAACCAACGAAGTGGAACATTTTTCGACCCGGGAAACCGGAAATCATTCTATTCCGAATGATTTTGCACATGTGATATTTAAAGATGTAATCGGGTTAATCTGGCTGGGAACGCGCGACGGAGTTCTTATTTACGACAAGTCAAACAATACATTTGTTCCCTGGACTATTTATTTCAACAAAACTAATTTCCCCACATTTTCGAACACAAGGATTTATTCTATCATTCAGGACAGTACTAAAAATTACTGGATTGGGACACAAAATGGTCTTTATAAAATCAATCTGGAAAAATCGACAATTGAAGTATTTCAGAAAGAGCTGGATGAGAACCATCGTTTAAGCGCCAATTTGGTTTATTGTTTGCTTGCAGACTCGGAAGGATTAATATGGATCGCCACAGTTAACGGGCTTCAGGTGTACAATCCAGAAACAAAAACAATACAATACTTCAGTAAAGAAAAAAATGGCATGAGCGATAACTTTATCGTATCGCTATGTGAAGACAGCCAAGGCCGGATTTGGATTGGCACCGCCACTTATGTGAATGTATACAATAAAGAGGACTCTACGTTCATGCTCTATTCGCAAGAGCACGGGGTGCCAAACAACCGTATTTTTGAAATAGCAAAAGACAAGAACAATGACATTTGGCTGGCCACAGGAAGAGGTTTATGCAAATTCGATGAAGAACAGAACACATTTCACACTTTCACTCTTGAAGATGGATTACAAAGTCTTGAATTCAATATACGAGCAGCTTATGTTTGCGATGATGGCGAAATATTAATGGGCGGAATGAATGGTTTTAATTCGTTTCACCCTGATTCAATTTTTCACAATCCCTATGTTCCGAACCTGGTTTTTACAGCCTTCTACAAAACGGAAGACACCATAGAAGAATCAATCAATCTTACTGAAAACAATGCCGTTACTTTAGACTACAAAGCCCATTCATTTACTATTGAATTTGCTGCACTGGAATATACAAATCCCAACAAAAACCAATATGCCTATAAAATGGAAGGTATTTCGAATGAGTGGGTAGATATTGGAAACCGAAAGTTTGTTCCCTTTTCAGGGCTTCAACCCGGAGAGTATTATTTTCAGGTAAAAGGTTCAAATAACGACGGTGTGTGGAACAATGATGCAATCGGTATCAGAATAAATATTCTCCCTCCGTGGTGGAGAAGTAATTATGCATATTCATTTTATATCCTGCTGCTATTTATTGGTGTTTATGGTTTTATAAAAATGCGGGAAAAAAAATTGAAGCACGACAAAAAGATTCTTGAAAAGAAGGTTTTGGAACGTACCATACAAATTGAACACCAAAACCGGAAACTTGAAGAGTTAAATCAAACAAAAAACAAACTATTCTCAATTATTGGTCATGATTTGGGTAACCAATTTAATATTATTGTGGGCTTTTCCGATCTGTTGCTTTCTGATTTCCGAAAACTTGATGCAGCAAAAATTGAGTACCATTTACGCAATATTTACGAGTCATCAAGCCATGCAAACCATCTGCTCGAAAATTTACTAACCTGGGCCAGAATGCAAACAAAATCCATTCGGTACAATCCTGTAGTATTTAATGTAAATGAAAAAATTGAAGAGTTAATACAGTTCCATAAAGAAGCACTCAATAAAAAAAGGATCATTCTGGAATTTGAGAATAAAAATGGAATAATGGTGAAGGCCGATGTAAATATGTTCTCAACTGTACTGCGGAATTTAGTTGCAAATGCAATAAAGTTTACACACGAAAACGGACATATTTATATTCTCTCGTCCCAAATGAAGGACTTTTGCGAAATAAAGGTTAAAGACAATGGTGTGGGAATAGAATCTGAAAACCTTGAAAAAATATTCAGGATTGACAGTAAACACAAAACCACAGGTACCAAAGGCGAAAAAGGAACCGGATTAGGTCTTATACTTTGTAAAGAGTTTGTTGAAAAAAACAATGGCAAAATTTGGGTTAAAAGTGAATCGGGAAAAGGCAGTGAATTTTGTTTTACCATACCAAACGGACAGGTTGAAGTAAATTCAACAGTAAATTAATTCAGCTTTATTTTGCAATTGACACTGTATTCCTGCCATCATATTTTAGTTAATATTATTACGGAATTTTATAAACAGGATACTTATTATTAAATAAAACGCTTTAGAAAACAATGAAAAGAAAATGTATATGATTTAATTTTTCGGATAAAACTATTGAATTAAAGAATTTTTACCGGTAACAAAATGTGCACAATTGATAAAAACAGTTATGTATTAAAACCAAAAGTCATACAATATGAATAAAGCTAAACTTGTATTACCCCAACTTACTTCAGTCATTTTAATTGCTTTTGCCGTATCCACTTTTTTTCCGGCATGTACCACAAAAACCACAACAGATAAAAAAACGGAAACGGCTCAGTGGAGAGGAATTAATCGGGATGGAATTTATAATGAAACAGGACTTTTAAACGTTTGGAATGAAAATGGCCCGGAATTACTCTGGTCTTACGTAGGAATTGGCAAAGGCTATGCCTCACCGGCAATTGCAGACAACAAACTTTTTGTTAACGGTGAACAAGATAGCAGCAGTTTTTTATTTGCATTCGACCTCCTGGGCAATTTACTTTGGAAAGCTCCCAACGGAAGGGAGTTTATGGGCGATGGCTTTTCTGCTACCTATCCCGGTTCGCGATCGACACCTACTGTAGTTGACAATCTGGTTTATACAACATCTGGAAAAGGAAGAATTGCCTGTTTTGAAACTTCCACAGGAACAGAAAGATGGGCAGTTGATATTGTGAATGAATTGGGAGGTCTGTATTCTTATTTTGGGTATTCCGAATCGGTATTGATTGATAACGACAAATTATTTTGTTTCCCGGGCGGGAATAAGAATAATACTGTTGCATTAAACAGATTTACCGGAGAAATAGAATGGTCGGTAAAAGCAATGCAAGATACTTTCTCCTACTGCTCACCCATACTTGTTAAGCTGGCAGAGCGTAAAGTTGTAGTAACCACTTCGCGCCATTATTTATATACTCTGAACTCCGAAACCGGAGAAGTACTTGATTCCTATTTAATAGACCATTATAAGTACGATGGTGAACATTGTAACTCGCCATTGTATGTAAATGGAAATATATATTTTGTAGGCAACGAAGAAAATGACGGTGCAATAAAATTAGAACTTACACAAAATGGAAAACTAAACGCACTCTGGCAGAATAAAACAATAAAAAACAACTTTAACGGCTATGTTAAAATTGACAACCATCTGTTTACCATGGTTAAAGGCAATTGGCTCAAAGCACTCGATGATGAAACCGGAGAAGTTACAGATTCTGTAAAAGCTGCAACAGGAAGTATCATCTATGCCGACAACAAATTTATCTGTTACGGAATGAATGGCGATGTATCGTTAATTACTTTCAACAACAACCAATTTGAAAATAAAAGTACATTCAAAGTACAACAAGGAAGCGGACACCATTTTGCACATCCTGTATTGGCTGATGGAGTATTATATATCAGACATGGAGATACTCTATTGGCCTATAAAATATAATAAACAGAATTTGGAGCACAGCAGCACAAGGTTTATCCTTCCACAAAATACCGCAACTGATCGAGCATAATCGGTACATCTTCGTTTTCAACTCCCTGTTCTATCAAATGATGTAAATCCTCCTCAAAAACCTCAAAAAATTCGGATTCAGTAAAATCGGGTTGTTTTATGGACTGTTTGTAGAATTCCAGTGCTTCTTTGCGTCGTCCCAAACTCCATTGCACATGCCCCATGTTCATCAAATCGTGCTTGTTGGGTTCATCGTCAATCAGTTTCTGGAAATATTTTTCGGCCTGCTCTTTTTTCCCTGCCACAAACGAACACCAGGCAATTGGTTTCCAAACTTTTTTATTTCCAGACGCGATATATTCCACTTTAAAATAACACTTCAGAGCCTCATCAAATTGGTCGAGTTCCAACAAACAATGCCCAATATTTAGCTGAACATTCAGATTTTCCTCGTCGAGCTTTTCAACTTCCCGATAATATTCCAGTGCTTTTTTGGGTTGTTTTAAGTTGCGGTAGCAAAGTGCAATTTTATTAAAATTCCATTTGCGGTTTAAGTCGTACAGTTCAGCCTTTTTGTATGCATTTAATGCTTGTTTAAAATCGGCCATTTTCTGGTAACAGAATCCAAGTTTTTGGTACAACTCGCCACTTTTTTCAATGCTGAGCAAGTAATTAAAAACCTCGGCAGCATCATCAAAATAGTTTTTTGTGAAATAATATTCGGCTATATTCCGAAGTATATTTTCGTCTTCCTTCAGTATTTCGCCAAGCGCTATTTTGTTGTGGAAATCGAAACGCCAGTTAAAAATATCTTCAAAGTCGTTTTTCCGCGGATGCAGCTTATAAAAACGGTACAAATCCTGGATGATCTGGTTTGAAATAAAACCGGCCTTTTTGCCCGGTTCTGTGAGCTCTTCGTCATTTTGTAACTCTTCAAACTGTGCCATTTCCGCTTTCATACCTTCGGCCATAAATTCACGGTTTTCTGCAGGCAGGTTTTGTATGCTGAAACAGAATGAATATTTATCGGAATTACACAACACAGGTGCAATATCAATGGCTTTTATAAACCGTGCATTCACCTCGTCGGTTGAATCAACCATCATCGAAATATCAGGATTTGCAGCAAAAAATGGCATAAACCAATTTGAAAACTCGCTAAAAAACGGGAACATCTTCAGCATCGAAAACGAGCTCATAAAAACATCGGCGCCTTCCATTTGCATTTCCGAAAATTCCTCCATTTTATTCATCAATCCCGGCGAATCTTCAAAAATCTTTTCCCACTCCGGATTTTTATCTTCCCCCAAACTGTCGTCCATTAAACTATCAAGATTAATTTTATCCTTTAGGTTTGGGCTAATTTTTATCATCTCGGGAATGATCTCATCCTTTATTTTTTGCTGAATTTTTTCGGTTTCTTTACTTCTTATAAATTGAACAATCACCCGCTCGAGATTTTGCTTAAATTCCGGATTTTCGTTCAATATTTTTAAACGTGCAGTTATGGACGGATAAAATGGTAAACGCGCGTCGTACTTATAAAAGCCAATTAGCATACCTATAATCGCACGCTGATTGATTTCCATTTCTTCCTGTTCGTAGGCATCAAAAAGAAGCGCGAACTTTTCCTCATTGAAATAACGCAATAAACTCAACATCAGCGACGAGACAATTAATGCTTTATAAGCCGTTGAAATCAACTCACTGTCAAGGATCTGTTTTATTGCTTTCACTTCAGCTGAATGTAATTCATTCTGAAACCAAATATGATAGAAGAATGAAACGACTTTTTCCTGATGATTCTGTGTATCGATTTGTTTCGATGATTCCTGTATCTCCTCATCATCAACCAAAGCTTTCAATTCTTCCTGTAAATAAAAATCTTCAAGCTCGGCAAATAGTGTTTCCAAATTGATTGTGTTGCCGGCAAAACCCCTTTTCCTCTCGTATTCCAACGCAGGGGAGGCTTTCAAACGAATTTCATCGTTTATTTTATCAACCAGCTTAAAAACCGAAACAATAAGTTTCCGATATACCTTTTGACGCTCCGGATCCTGAATACCCTCAACCGTATATTTGAGCATGTAACTGTAGGTTTGCTCCAGGTTTCGCCATTCATCGAGATAAATCAACAATCCACTATCGTGAATAAGTTTCTCTAATTTATCAAAAGCAGGTTTTAATTTGCGCTCTGCCAGATTTTGGCAGATTTCTGTATATTGTATTTTAAGTTCTCTATCCGTCATTATTATTCAAAATTACGTGAATGACAGCAAATATTCAAAAAGCAATCCAAATTTATATTCGGCTGTTTTGACGCATAAAGAGGATTTTTATCTGCCAAAGTTACCTTGGCTAACTCTCTTCTTTCTTACCAAAATTCGGATCTATTTTAATAAACGGAAGAACAACAAAAATAGGAAGGGTACAAATTAACACCCATACAAAGAAATTTTGATAGCCGATAATTTCCTGCAGCCAGCCGCTTATCATTCCCGGAATCATCATTCCGAGCGCCATAAAACCGGTGGTAATTGCATAATGTGCCGTTTTGTGTTTTCCCTGCGAAATATAGATCATAAAAAGCATGTACGCCGTAAATCCAAAACCATAGCCAAATTGCTCAATAACCACTGCAGCTGACACGTACCATAACGAATCGGGAGTGAATGCAGATAATAACAAATAGCTTAAATTAGGTAGGTTAATCGCCAGAGCCATCCACCAAATCCAGTATTTCAAACCTTGTCGCGAAGCAACAATTCCGCCTAAAATACCGCCAATAGTTAAGGCAATCATTCCGGCTGTTCCGTATACCAAACCAAGATCTCCGGTAGTCAGCCCCAAACCTCCGGCTTCTTTGGCATCCAATAGAAACGGAGATGCCATTTTCACGAGTTGCGATTCGGCCAAACGGTACAACAACATAAACAGAATGGCAACACCAATATTTTCCTTTTTGAAGAAACTAACAAAGGTGGCAAGAAACTCTGCAACAACTCCTCTGCCCTCTGTTTTATTCGACACATCATCAGCAGGATGCGGTAAAATGAAACGGTGGTAGAGAAAGAACAGAGCAAACATCACGGCAATAATTACAAATACTACCGACCATGCAAAGGTTATATTTCCCGACCGGCCAATAAAAGTTGCCCGGGTAGCTTTCTCTAACTTCGAATCGAGCTGAACCACTGCAAAAGCAGGTTTATCCCAGTTGTCGTCGTTAAAAACAAAACGGTATTCACGTATCAGCTTTATACTTTTATCGCCTTTATCGCTCCCAAAATTCAAAACTACATTTTCACCGGGTTCAGGTTTTTCCGAAAGCTGAATAGGAATTATGGCAATGTTTCCAACCTTATCGCTCAGCTTAACTTCGTCTTTATTAAACTTCTCTTTTAAATACCCCTTCAACGGTAATGATACTGATTTTGCCCACCACGAAAGATCCTTAGTTTCAATCCTTTCTTCAATTTCGTAAAATCTATTTTTAATGTTCCACTCGTTAACTTCGGCAAAAATGGAGTTAGTATAATCTGTACTAACCTGACCAATAGGAACGCTTAACTCATCAACTGAAACAAAACACATTTCCTCCGGTTTGGCAGTACTACCAAACAGTTCCGGTTGAAACTGAACTTCCGTTACCATTTCGTTTTTGGCAACCACCTCCACCGTTACCGGATCTAAGCCTGTTGCACTCTCCAGAGATCCGGCCAGAATTACCAAAAGTCCCTGCCCGGTGAGCATGGCAATCCGATAAAATGTACTTCTTATACCTACAAAAAATGCCTGATCTCCGGTTGATAATCCGAGCATGTAAAAGCCATCGGCGGCAATATCATGGGTAGCCGAACTAAATGCAAGTAACCAGAAAAATGCCAGCGTGTACTGGAAAAACCGTTCAACCGGTATTGTAAAAGCCACACCGGCTAATCCAACACCGATTATTAATTGCATAATGCTTATCCAATAACGTTTGGTTTTGAGGATATCAACAATTGGGCTCCAAAGTGGCTTAATTACCCATGGCAGATACAACCAACTGGTGTACAATGCGATGTCGGTATTCGAAATCCCCAAACGTTTGTACATAATTACGGAAAGAGTCATTACAATTACGTATGGTATTCCTTGTGCGAAATAAAGTGATGGAATCCAAAACCAGGGTGATCGTTGTTTCGCTGACATAGTTTTTTTCTGATTCTAATTCTTGGTACTTTATACTTCAACTCCGCTCAATATTACAGTCACAGTGAGCGGACTCGAACGATTAGTAACGTTTTTCTAAAGTAATATTTTTAAAATAATGCTGAAGGATTTCGTCGTATTTGTAGCCTTTGTGCCCCATTACTGCAGCACCAATCTGACACAGTCCCACGCCGTGCCCCCAGCCGGCACCATGTAAAATAAAATTTTGAGGAATACCTTCAACCACATCCTGTTTTTCAATTGTAAAAGCCGAACTATACAAATGCGATTCGCTTAACCAGCGGCGGATCTCCAACTCTTTCCCAAAAATGAGTGTCTTTTTCGAACCCACAATTTTCAGTTTTGTCAACCTGCCCGAAGTTCCTCGTTCAACCGGAATCATATCGATAATGTCTCCAAAATCGCGCCCCGATCGTTTTAATATCAACTCCGATAATTCTTTTTGAGAGTATTCAACCATCCAACGATAAAAATCTTTGGCTACCCAGTCGTACTCATTTAAAACCTGTTTCAGCACTTCCTCATCATCGGTATTACAAAACGCTTCCGGATTATTTTGGATCCATTCCACAGAATTCTCTTCAACAATCAGATTAGTGTTATAACCTTTTGCTGCCTTAGGATTATCAATTACAGCAGTCAGGTAGGGATGATTTACAGGTTCCCAGCAATTTTCGAAAAGTTCGGCAATTCCGCCACAACATTTCGAAAAACGAGCATCGCAAACCACACCATTGTAGCTCAAAATCACACCGGCAGTTTCATTTACTGCTTTTATTACATTTGGATTTTGGGCGCGTGTGGTACCCTGGTAACGCTGACAGTGATCGTCGGCGCATACATGAAAGTTTACATGATCTTCGCGGTCGTACCATTTTATAAATTCGGTTTCGGTTTCAAAGGTACTTTCGTAACTCTCAGTGGTACCCGACAGTTTATCCTGTTTTTCAATTTGAGCAATCAACCAGCTCCGCGATATAATAGCATGTGCTTTTAACAAGTCCAAAGAATTTGTGGCACTCATTTCTGAAGAAATTACACTAATCAGGTAATTTTCGAGCGGAAGAACATTAATAACGGTAATTTTACCGTCTTCGACAATTAGTTTCAAGACTCCCTGAAACTTCTGATTTTCATTTTGTTCCCAGTGAAAATTCACTCCAATGGTTACATCTTTCAACTCAAATTCAGAGGTCATAAAATCAAGCGGCGAGAAATACAATTCTTCTTGAGAAATGTCAGAATCCGCCAATTTAATTTTCCCGTTTTCAATCTGAACGGAATAATTTCCATTACATATTTCCTGACTTCCTTTGAGTTGAAATTTTCCGTCGAAAGAAAATTCAACCTTGTCGCGACACATTATGCCAACATCAATATTCGGTGCTGTATTCATTGTTATGCTTTAGTTTTAATCAGTTCGATTAATTTATCAAAGGTTTCTTCATCCAATAAAACCTGCGCGAGAATGTCCTTTATATCGTCCTTTCTTATTTTTTTGAAATCCTTTTCGAGCGGGGTTATAAAAACACCACCCATATCAACAGAAGCCGGGCTAAGCAAAATATTCTTCTCCCCTTCTTCGAAATATTGAGTTGGTCGATGCAAGGCACGCGGGAAAATGAAAACCCGCCAGATACTTCTGTGAAACGAAGCCAGAATATTCATCATCGGTTCCTCTTCATTTAAATCAACTTTCATGGATTGATAGATGCTCTCAATGTTAATTTTCAATGCCTTTTTATCGGTCGACTCCAAAAAAATAAAATTTCGTAACCCATCTTTTATGCTCCAAACAGTACCTGCTTCAGAAAAGAGTTTTGTGCCATAACTTTCTTTTAGGAAATCGATTTCATTATTAATCGGCATAAAATCACTGTTCCCGGCCTGAAAATGAAAATGATCGGGTGCCGACGCGCCACACTTTGGCCCGTTGTAAAAAACAGTAAACTCCTGCATCACCCGGGCCAAATCAAGCATATTCCCAAAATTTCCCTGAATACGCTGCGGTGTATGTGCAAAGCCTGGTATTGTAAAATGCTCCGGAAAAATAGGAAACGGATTTACCAGAATCGAAAAATCATTAAAAGCTACACCGCGCTGCTCTTTCGGACGATTTGCTTCGCACAAAAAGCAGGGACGTGCTTCGATCGATTTTTTATCGACTTTGGCAGCCGACGAGACAATTCGCACGGGATTAAACTGCACTTTCACCTTAAATCCATCAAACTGAAAAGTTCGTACCTGCACCTTATCTAGTCCTGTAAAATTCTTTCGGGCAAGCTCCCATTCATTTTTTTGCGCTACAAGTAAATCTCTTGTTTCTTTTGTTAATACATCCATATTTTTCTACTGACATCATTTCAGACGTGACACGACACTAGTTTCTATTTTTACGTTGACGTGCTTTTAATTCGATCGTCCGAATTCGGTCTTTGTATGTGTTGTGATTATTCGTTTTTACAATATCCAGGGCTGCATCTGAGTTATCGTCCCAACGACGACACAAATAAATATTCTCGTACACACGGCCAATCTTATAATCGCGTGATATTGCCAAGCCCACCGCATAATCTTCACCGTAACTCGTATTTGGCACTTTTACATCGCACAATACCGGTGTAAAGAAAGCACGCGGCGCACCCAACCCGTTTATACGTAGTGCATTATTTTTACCGTTATCGGGTGTCCATTCTTTGTGATCGATAATACCAGGAGGAATTTCATCCAAATCAAAATTCACCAGTTGATATGTTCCCACCACCATGGCACATTTTTCCTTTTCGAATACATCCATCACTTTCTGCAATGTGGTTTCGTTTTTATAAATGTCGTCGCTATCGAGTTGCATGGCAATCATTCCACAACGAGAATCGTGCACACCGAGGTTCCAGCAGCCACCAATTCCAAGATCATGCCCCACAGGGATAATGTGCACCACCCGCTCATCCTTATCGGCAAACGAATCAATAATTTCTGTTGTTTTATCGGTTGAATGGTTGTCGACAACGATCAGGTTAAAATCGAAATCGGTTTTCTGCATCAACACCGATTCAATGGCATCGGCAATTGTTTTTTCGCGGTTGCGCACCGGAATAATCACCGACATTTTTTTATTAAAAACGGATTCATCCAAATCAACCGGCTTAAAATCGGGACTCAGCCAGGCACCCACATCTTTTAAATGTTCGGTTGCAGCCTGTTCCATTTCAATTTGCACCTTTTGGTTTTTCGGATCGACATAATCAAATATTTTCTGGCCGCTATTGCGCGTATCAGTATCGTCTATTGTATACAGGAATTCAGGCATACGAAAGAATTCACCTTGCTGAGCCACTTTTAAACGCAAGTAATACATCCCGGCATGCTCAAATTCCTGAGTCATGTTTTTAATGGCAGTTTTTAATGCATCGGTTCGGTATAACACCAAAGGGCCAAAGTTAAAATCGTCGCGCAAACTACCCTCCTGGTAATCAATTACCGGATGCGCAGCCATTTTCCCTTCATTCACCTCATAATAGTCGGAATACACTTTAACCGCACCCGTTGATTCGGCTACGTTTACAAATCGTTCAACAGCAAACTGCCCCAACTCAACGGAAGTTGTTTTTGTTAGCATCAGTACATAGTCTGCACCTTCAGAAGCTTCCACAATCTTTTTTAAAGTAGCTGTAGCAGCAAGGTTTTCAAAAGAAAATGCACTGGCTTTTCCACCTGCATTTGCTGCAATGTTTTCGGGAACATAAATGGTACCAACCATGGTATTTTCCTGCAGTTCGCGAATCATATTCGCCACACTTTTAAATTCGTCAGCAGGTATAAAACAGTTTATCTTGATCATATTTATTTATTTAAATTTTAAATAGTGAAAAATAAAAGGTTGTTGGAAACCAATTGCCCTCCCCTTTACAAAGTCTAAAAATATAACTACTCCATTAACATTTTCAGTATTTCATTCATTAATTTATTCCGTGCGTTATCGCCTTTCACACTTTCATAGGGGAAACCAAGGGCAACTACCTTGTAATCGCCTTTATACAATACGCCGGCACTCACATTATTTTCGCTGTACCGGAAAATGGTTTGTGCGCTACTGTCTTTTGGTTCAATTCCGTCGGGCGCTTCCACCGGGTATTGTTCCAGGTTATAATCGGTATTGTATTCGCTCTGAAAATTCAAATCGTCTGATGTGGAATAAAACTGTCCGTTTTTCACGGCATGGTTGGTTCTCCACTTAAACTTCAGGATTTCAGTCACCCGATTAACCGTTTCTTTGTCTTTGGGAATATCTGTTCCGATGTAAGCACCGGTAATCAGAATGTTTCCACCATTTTTAGTATAGCCTTCCAATGCTTCCAGCATTTTATCAGTATAAATTTCAGAATAAGGTGTTGTATCTTTACCCGGCAGGAAACTTGTTTTTTCCTCACCATAAAGCAGATCGACCAAAGCATAATTGTTCAAATTAATCCGCCCGTTTTCCACAGCTTCATCGCTGCAGGTAGTAAAATTGTAACCTGCAGCCAAAATACCTGTGCCGTGTGCACACGAAAAATCAAAAGTATTTCCGCGAAAAATAGTGGTTTCCAAATCGGCATAACTTGCACCATGTCCCGGATTGTCGTCATCTTCCCATACTGATTTCCTTGTAAAATCGTACTGGTCGCCGGTGGTAGAAATATCGTAACCATAGGCAACACCATGATCCAACTGACGCCATACTCCGGATAATGAATCGGTTTCGAAAATTTCAGGCCCGTCAACGCGATCGAAACCATTTACAATGAGAATTTCACCTTTACTATTTTCTGCAATTCCCACAGAAACAATTTCCGACGGAAAACTTTCGCCACCTGCATTTACAGCCGTTATTTTAAATCCGTAAACTTTTCCTTTTTCAAGGTTCGAAATTGCTATTTCTGGTTTTTCTACCAGCATTCCGTTGTCAAACCCGTTTTCACCGGTTCGTTGATAGACCATGTATTTATTGGGTTTTGCACTTGGCTCAATCTCATCTAAAACAGGCTGCCAGCTTAATTTTACTGAATTCCCCGATACAAATTCAGAACTTAAATGATCAACCGGCAAGGGTTGAACCACATAATCGAAACCATTCTGTGTTGCTAAGAATCGAAGGATTGCTTTATAAATAGCGCGCGAAACATCGAATCGGAATTTTGGATGCAGAATATATTTTACATCGTTAAAGTTCTGATGCGACAACAATTCCAGCAGCATAGAGGGAACCTGCGGACGATAAGCTTCGCTGTATTGCGAATTCCACATTCCGCGGCGTTTCCAGTCACATTTGTAAATGCTGTTTATATCGTCTACAATCTGGGTTTGAATTAAATCGCTTAGATCGCGCGATGCGTATTTCGATTGTCCATCGGCAAAAACGGAGGTATCACGGTCGGTTGAGTAGATTCCCAAAGTCCCCACAATTTCGTCGCCGGACAAAATACCGGCATCGGTATGAAATGCCAAAGCCAAATCAATTGGAATGCGTAATCCGGGATGTTGACGGTTTTTAGCGGGGCCAAAGGGCGCTCCAATCAGCCAGTCCACCCATTCTCCGCGACTCATGTAGTCATCTTTGTAATCGTCGTTTTCATTCAGTTTCCAAACCAAAGTATCAGGTGCACCCGAAAATTGTATATTATATCGCGCTCCTTCGAAATACCTGGCGCGTCCACCAGTTTTGCCTTTACGTTCAATTACACCCATTCCTCCACCAAAACGAACAGCATCAGCAGAAAATTTCTTCGATGATCCTTCAGGAATAATCAAATCCACTTTACTTGCTTTCTTATCAACTCCTTTGAGAAAATGGAAATTACCCAAATAAATCCAGGTTCCGAATCCAATTTGCTGGTCTACTTCAAAATCGGTTGTTCCTCCGCTGTGATAAACACGGTAAGTGACTTTCCCCTCCCCTTTTCCATACGAAACGTAAACCGAATAATCGCCGGATTCAGGAATGTCGGGAATATATGTAGCAACATTTTCCTTCCTGTTCAAACTCTTAAAAGTTATCGAAGTTCCTAATTCAAATGGATTTTCGGAAACATACGGTGTTTTTCCAACGGCAAATCCAATTTGTTTTTCATCCCGCTTCTTTGGTTTTTTAAATCTACTTTTCCCGTTTGAGCCGTTATTATCCACAATCACCATGTTATGTTGCCGGTCGCGTTCGCGTGGATTAAAAACGTTGGCACCGGCATTTTCAAGCATTGGTGTAATGTATTCGGTTACAAAAACTGTTGGAGAAATATCTTCGAGCGTTGTAAAAAGCCTGGCCCGCTGCCACTCCCAACGATCAAATTTGGGTTCGTAATACCAGCCGTGACTATTCCACATGGCAATATTTGAGTTTTTTAACCCTGAAGAAATTTCATACGGTAGCCGAGGCGTAACCACATTTTTCCGTTCAGTCTGTACTTTTTGCGTCAGACGATTTTTGTTTTGTTTTTCGAACGATCGGTAGTAATTCGGTATCAGGTCGCTTAATTCTACTCCATTCGCTACTATCTTTATCGGTTTTGACTGAACATTTTCAGGAAGCAATGTTTTTATCGAATTCTTTATATTTCCAATCTTTGCTTCCCGAACCGGCATTTCCGCAAGCGCCTTGTTAAAAAGTAATACAAGCGTATCGTTTTCAGAACTGAAATAAACCGAATCAATTGCAACCCTTTTTGTGTTAAAATAATTTTGATCGCCAAAATAGATATCGGAACTACGTACACTCTTTAACCGGGTATTTAAATAAATACGTATAGAATCTGTATCTTGACCAAATAGAGTAAAAAAAGGATGTAGAAGGAAAAATGCAGTTAGAAAAAACACTTTTAAAAGTGTCATATTTTTTGCTTTACTTAATTTTGAGTTGGTTTGATACATATTCAATATTCAAAAAAGTATGCTTACAAAGATAAAACATAATTTGTATTACATATTACCAATATTTAAAAAAGTTATATATTTGCAGCATCGAAATCAAGCAACAATTTAAAACGAATACAACGAATAAAATGTTAATTATTGCAGACAGCGGTTCATCTAAAACAGACTGGTTATTTATAAATGGAGAAAACACATACAATATTCAATCTCCCGGAATAAATCCATTTTTTCAGAACATGGACGAAATTATAGGTAACCAAAAAGATCTGATAAATGATGAATTTAAAGCAGCAGCAAGCAAACTCTTCTTTTATGGAGCTGGCTGTATAAAAGGAAAAACCGATAAAACGGTACTAGATGCTTTGTCTCAGATTTTCCCAAATGCCCAAATTCAGGTTGAGGATGATATGTTGGGAGCTGCGCGGGCATTGCTTGGAAACACAAAAGGTATAGCTTGTATTTTAGGAACAGGAGCAAATTCCTGTTTTTACAACGGAACTAAGATTATGGACAAAATCCCGACACTCGGTTTTATTTTAGGCGACGAAGGTAGCGGTGCACATATTGGGAAACTTTTTCTGAATGATTATTTTAAAAGAGCCATTCCCAAAGACCTGAAAGCAAAAATTGATATGGAGCTTCAACTGGAAATGGCCGGGGTTTTAAATTCGGTTTACAGAGAAGAATACCCAAGTAGATATCTCGCCTCTTTTTCCACATTTTTAAACAAAAACATCAACCATACTTATACACAAAATCTTATAAAAAAATGTTTTGCTGAGTTCTTCATCAGAAATATTGAGCGTTACGAGAATTACAAAAATCTGCAAGTTAATTTTGTTGGATCAATCGCCTATCATTATTCCGACTTACTAAAAGAAGTGGCTTTTGAACGCGGAATTACGGTTGGAAAAATTATCTGCAAACCTATTGAGGGGTTAAAGCGTTTCCATACAAATTTTTAAGTAAACAATGAAAATTACTGAATCATCATCATTATACGATAATCTGGAAAAAATGTCGGTGAGAGAAATTCTGACCGGAATAAACAACGAAGATGCCAAAATCCATGAGGCAGTTAAAACTCAAATTCCAAAGATTGAGCAGCTGGTAGAACAGCTTGTCGACAGGATAAAATCAGGAGGTCGATTATTTTATCTGGGCGCAGGTACAAGTGGCCGGCTGGGAATTTTGGATGCCTCGGAAATTCCTCCAACTTTTGGAATGCCCTATGGAGTAGTAATTGGCCTTATCGCAGGTGGCGACACAGCCATTCGTAAAGCGGTTGAAGCAGCCGAAGATGACATTAATGGGGGCTGGAGCGATTTGCAGGCCTTTGATATAAACAAAAAAGATACAGTGGTTGGGATTGCCGCATCAGGAGGTACTCCATACGTAATCGGAGCACTTAAAGATGCCAATCAAAACGGATTGCTTACCGGATGTATTACCTGTAATCCCGATTCAAAAATTGCTGAAGTTGCCCAAATTGCCATAGAACCTATTGTTGGCCCTGAGTTTTTAACCGGAAGTACCCGTATGAAAGCCGGAACAGCACAAAAAATGGTTCTGAATATGATCACCACCTCGCTGATGATAAAACTGGGCCGCGTGAAAGGGAACAAAATGGTGGATATGCAATTAACCAATAAAAAACTGGTAGAACGGGGTTCGAAAATGATTGTTGATGAACTTGGAATAGGCATTGACGAAGCCCGAAGACTTCTCCTTTTACACGGATCGGTGCGTGCAGTTTTAGATAACTTCAGAGTATAAGTACAAAAAATACTTATGGATAAGATCCTGAAAAAACACCACTTTCGAATATGAAAGTGGTGTTTTTTTATTAGTTCTTACCAAAATTATTTTATTGAAATACAACCAAAAATAATCTTGTCCTTTTTCATTCGGGCGGATAAATATGAATTACCAGTAGACCAATCTTAAAAATGAATAATTAATAATTTTCGCTAAGCCAAACATTCATTTTATTGGCTCCCCTGTTGTTCCATACATAATATGGGATAGCCGTAAAGATCTCATTGTTTACACTACCCGATGCTTTTATCACTTCCACTCCTGCTAAAAGATCGGATCTATATCCGGTAGAGAACCGGGTATTTTCTGAAATGGCAATTGATTCAATTTTAGGATTATCAACTTCTTCCACACAATAAACAATTGGTCCGCGTTCAAGAGCCACTTTCCCCCTGTCGTCTTCAACCAGATTATTGGCTCTTACTTTTCGCACATTCATTGGCAGCAACAATTCAATAGTATCACCCGAATTCCATTCCCGGGTAAACACGGCATACCCATTTTCTATTTTGTAATCTACATTTTCGTTGTTAACTGTAAGGGTTGGTTTAGCATCTATTATTTCGTTATACGAATATAAATCGCCAGGTACCGCTGTATTTACCGACCAACCCGGAATTCGAACCTTTACACTAAATGCAGATTTCTTTTCAGGAGATACCGAAATTCTAACATCCCCTTCCCACGGATATTTGGTTTCTTGTGCAACTTTTACTGTATTTCCTTTAATTTCAAGCTCAGTACTACTTTGAACAAAAAGATTTATGTATAAATTATCATCTTTCTGTGCATAAATGTAGCCAGGAACCGAAGGCATAAAACGGCACAAATTTGTGGGACAACACGAACAATCGAACCAGGTTTGACGTTCAAGATGTTCGCGATTAAAATGATAATGCATATCACACGAAAGCGGATTGGGATAAAAGAATTCCTTTCCGTTTAGGGCCACTCCTGAAATTACTCCGTTATAGAGGCTTCTTTCCAACACATCGATGTATTTTGAGTCGCCATACAGCAAGAACATCCTGTAGTTCCAGTACACATTGGCGATGGCTGCACAGGTTTCGTTATAAGCTGTCAGGTTTGGTAATTCATAATTTTCACCAAAAGCTTCTCCATCGTGTTTTGCTCCAATTCCTCCGGTGATGTACATCTTTTTTGTTACAACATTATCCCATATTTTATTTACCGCACTTTTGTAGGCCGTATCGTTATAAAGTGCAGCGATGTCAGTCATTCCGGCGTACATATAGGCTGCACGCACGGCATGTCCAACCGCTTCGTCCTGTTCAGTTACAGGTTTGTGGTCCTGGTTGTAACGCCCCCAAAGTTCGCGTTTGGTGCTGTCGCCACGCGTATCTAAAAAATGACGCGCCAAATCGAGGTATTCCTTTTTATCCGTAATTAAAAACAGCTTTATTAAACCGGTTTCTACGATCTGATGCCCCGGAACCTGGTTATTTTCGTTGGCTCCAAAAACTTTCACAAGCAAATCAGCATTTTTTGTAGCGATATCCAAAAAGTTTGTTTTTCCTGTGGCAATATAATGAGCTGCTGCTGCCTCAAACATATGACCTGCGTTATACAATTCATGGCTCCAGGCAAGGCCTTCCCAGCGTTCCCCAGGAGGACACCATTCTGCTGGCGAATGAGTCGGGTCAATGGTTTTCCAGGTGGTAAGGTAACCATCTTCTTCTTGTCCGATAGCAATAATTTCGATCAAAGAATCCACATAAGCATCCAATTTTGGGTCGGGAATGGTGGTCATGGAATAAGCAGCACCTTCAATAATTTTGTACACATCGGTATCGTCAAAAGGCATATCACCTCTCACGGTTCCTTCCATTTTTCCTCCGGCAATCAGGAAATTTTCTAAACGTCCTGTTTCTTCACATTTCTCAAAAGAAGCCGGTATTGTCGCTGTTCGATTGGTTTCAATTTTTGGCAGCCAAAAATTATCGTTTATTTGAACACCGCTGAATGAAACACCCGAAATGGGATATTCAGCGTGTTGGGTTTTGGGTTCTTCTTTTTGTGTTTTGCAACCAATAAGAAGTACAAAAAAGGAGATGATTAGATAATTTAGTTTCATTAATAGTAGTTATTTCAATTGTTAATTATTTGATTCGTCCAGTTTTCATTCAAAGAGTATTTTCTACTCTCACAACAATTCAAATGTAATATAAAACGGCCTAAAATATGTGGATAATCAGAGAAATGAAGTGGACAAATAATGATTTGGAAAAAAGGAATCAACAGAATAACTACTGATAAACTAATGGTTTTCGAGACACTATATAGTAGATGTACAAATTTAATGCCCTTTACCACTCAAAACCTTCAAATTCCCCATTCTATTTGAAATGATGAACGTTAAAGCCAGTGACTTAACGGAATTGCTCAGGTATTGTGTAAGAGGACTTCAAATTCAGGCAGGCCCACACATGCAGCCCAATTAACCTTTAGTGTAATGCCTGATTTTGTGTGAGAACTTTTATTATCTAGATTTGTATATAGACTTATGCGACGAACAACCATTATGCAAATTTATTTGAAAAATACATTGATAATCCTTTTTCTGGTAGCATTAACTGGTGTTGTTTTTGCATTTAACTCGGACACAAATCCTGAACAGTTAAGGTTTAGTTACATCACAACAAACAATGGGTTACCTCAAAATACGGTTGATTGTATTTTAAAAGACAGCCGGGGTTTTATGTGGTTTGGAACCTGGAACGGATTGTGTCGTTACGATGGATATTCTTTTAAAACCTACCAACGAAATCAAAATATGGTTTCGCTTCCAAGTAATTTTATACAAACTCTTTGCGAGGACGGGTTAGGAAACATTTGGGTTGGAAGTGCTAAAGGACTAATTTGTTTCGACTACCAGAATTTGCGATTTATGAGCAACGAATCGTTAAACGACAATATCGCTAAGTTTGCCATTACGCATACTTTAAAAGATAATACCGGCAACTTGTGGGTGGCTACCGAAGAAGAAGGACTCTGGAAGATTAATCAGAATAACAATGGTGAAATAACAAGCACAAAGGTTTTCGACAAGCTATTGTCCAATCGAAATATAAGTAATCTTTGCCTGTTAAACGATAATGATTTGCTGATTGCCACAGAAAATGGGCTGATAACTGTTGATGTAAATAAAGGAGTTGCAGCGTCCGTTTGGAAGGAACTTGAGAAAGATCTTGCGGGCCAGAACATTTCCAAACTATTTCGTGACTCGCATAGCAATATATGGGCAGGCACCGAAAATGGATTATTTCTTTACGAAACTGCCACTAAACAAACCACCTATTTTGGTGCGGAAAATAATGTTGAAACCGATCTAAATCACTTAACCGTTTACGACATTATTGAAGATAACAATGGAACCGTTATAGTGGGAACCCTGGGCGGACTTAACTATTTTGATTATGGCAAAAAAACTTTTTTGAGCATCTCAGACGAAACTGAATCAAAAAAATACTTAAACACTCCTTTTGTAAATTCCTTATATGCCGATGAAGATGGGAACATTTGGATTGGCACCGAAAAGGGTGGCGTAAATTATTACAATTCTTATCAGAAACCATTTTATTCGATTAAACACGATCCCAGCAACAACAACACAATTAGCCACAACACGATTAATTCAATATTTATAGAGGAAAATTATTGGTGGATCGGAACTGCAGGTGGTGGACTAAATAAACTTAGCGCCGATGGAAAAAACAATGTAAGGTTTGAATCTGATCCAGGTAATAATAGAAGCATTTACAGCAATTTTATTTCGTCGCTTTTACGAGACCAAAACAAAAATATGTGGGTAGGAACCTGGGGTGGCGGCATTAACCTACTGCTTTCAGAATATAAAAATCAGTTCAGGGTTTTGCTTCATAACCCTTTCGATTCGACCAGTTTATGCAACAATTTTGTTTCGTCGTTAAAGGAAATTGACAAAAGCAGAATTTTAGTAGGAACCCGAAACGGACTTGATATTTTTAATCCTTCTGAAAATACATTCTTGCATGTTCACGAAAAAATGAACCTTGCAAATGATTTGGAAGTTGGCTGCCTGTTAGCTGATCAAAAGGAACGAATCTGGATTGGAACACGAAACGGGTTGTACCGTTTGTCACGTAGAGATTTACTTGAATTCGCTCCTACTACAAAAACCACAGAGTTTGTTAAATATACGAACCAAACCAACAATACCGGTTCATTGGCGGGTAATTATGTGATCTCGCTTTGCGAAACAAAAGACAGCACAGTTTGGCTGGGTACCTATGGTAACGGAATTTGTAAATATGTGGAGGACAAAGGATCGGGGCATTTTATTAATTATTCAGAAAAAGACGGGCTGTGCAATAACTTTGCCTATTCGATTGAAGAAGATCTGCAGGGAAATTTGTGGATAAGCACCGACAAAGGACTCTCAAAGTTTAATCCCGAAACTAAAGAATTTCAGAATTTTTACACCAGCGACGGACTGTTAAGCGACCAGTTTTATTGGTCTGCATCGTTTGCCGACGCAAATGGGAATCTATACTTCGGAGGGATTAAAGGATTAAACTATTTTTCGCCTGAGCAAATAGAACCCTATCCAAATACGCCGCATCCTGTTTTTACCGAATTCTCGGTTTTTAACACTCCGGTTAAAGTTGGCGACAAATACCATTCAAAAGCTATTCTTGATAAACCTATTGAAGAAACCCGGAAAATAAATCTTTCGTACAAAGACGCTGTGTTTTCTATCGAATTTTCTGCCCTCGACTATTTTCTTCCAAACAAAATAAAGTATGCCTACAAAATGGAAGGTGTGGATCAGGATTGGGTGGAGGTTCCTTCAACCCGGCGTTTTGCTAATTATACCAACCTGTCGGGTGGCGATTACACCTTTAAAATAAAAGCTACCAACAGCGATGGTGTTTGGTCGGAGAACGAACGGGAATTAGTAATATACGTACAACCACCTTTCTGGCAAACAACCTGGTTCCAGTTCTTGTCGGTTCTAAGTATCATATTTCTTGTAATGGCTTACATTCGATATCGCACCCGGTTTTTAAAAGAGCAAAAACAAAAACTGGAAAAACAGGTGCGCGAACGAACCCATCAAATCGAAGAGCAAAAAGAAGAGATTGCCAAACAACGCGACGAAGTAATTGAATTAAATGAAAAAGTGAAGCTCGTAAATCAGTTACGCCTGCGTTTTTTCACTAATATCTCGCATGAATTCCGTACACCGCTTACGCTAATCATCGATCCTTTGGAGCAATTAAAGCAAAAGTTAAAAGACAACCAGGATGCAAAAAATACAATTACCATAATCAATCGAAATGCACAACGTCTGCTCCACTTAATCAACCAGCTTTTGTATTTCAGACGAATTGAAACCGGCAAACTCGATTTAAATGTAAGTAACGGAAACCTTGTGGAATACCTGTCCGGTATTTTTGAATCATTTAAAGACTTGGCTGATCATCAACAAATTAACTACCATTTTTTTGCAGAAAAAACCAATAAAGAAACCTGGTTTGATGCCGAAAAAGTGGAAAATGTGTTCTACAACCTACTATCAAATGCCTTTAAACATACACCTGTATCAGGAAACATTAGTATGAAGGTTGAGTTTATTGATAGTACAAACAGAAATTGCATTGATCCTCCTTATGTTGTCATTCGTATTCAAGACTCGGGCACAGGAATTTCACAGAAACATTTACCCAATATTTTTAAACGCTTCTACAAAGCCGAGGAAGCCAATAAAGATTCGTACTTTACCAGTTCAGGAATTGGTCTGGCACTTACCTACGAAATAGTACAAGCCTTGCACGGCGAAATTAAAGTAGAGAGTGAATTGAGCAAGGGCAGTTCGTTTGCCGTGTGTATTCCCTATACAAAAGATCGTTTCTCAGAAAATGAAATTAATCAAACCGCTGTTCCAACCGACATTAATATAGAAGGCCGTGTAAACGTACTTGCAGAACACATTATTGCAGAAAAAACGGGTTACGAACAAGAAAACGATTCGCAAGAGAATAAATCGAAACCAACCATATTAATTGTGGAAGACAATTTTGATCTGCGTAGTTTCTTGTTGCAAACACTTCGCTCAGATTACCGGGTTTTGGGTGCTGAAAATGGAAAGATTGGTTTGGAAATGGCGAAAAAATATTCTCCAGAATTAATTATCAGCGATGTAATGATGCCTGTAATGGACGGCATTGAACTCTGCAGCCGACTAAAGAAAAATATTCAAACAAGCCATATTCCAATCGTATTGTTAACGGCTAAAAATATGGTGGAAAGCTGGATTGAAGGGTTGGAAACCGGTGCCGACGATTACATTCCAAAACCATTCAATTTCCAAATTCTCCAGGTAAAAATGCGTAACCTTATTGAATCGCGCAGAACGATTAAACAAATGTTTAGCCGCCCCGAAAACATTTCTTTCGAGCAGATAATGCCCAATACTTTGGATCAGAAATTCATAAACAAAGCATACGAAGTACTGGAAAAAAACTATACCGAATCTCATTTTACAGTCGATCAGTTCGCCAAAGAAATGTTTGTTAGCCAAAGTTTGTTGTACAAAAAAATAAAAGCCCTGACAGATCTTAACATCACTGATTTTATTAATTCCTTCAAATTAAAAAAAGCCATTGAACTAATAAAAACAAGTAGCGAGCCCATATCTGAAATTGCGTATAAAGTCGGTTTTAACGATCCTAAATATTTTAGCCGTATCTTTAAAAAGTTTTATGGTATGAGTCCGAGCGATTTTTCAAAAAATCCACAAACGCCTAGCTAACTGCAACTTACACCCACCCAATTATTTATTTACCGAATTATCCACTTCCTTTCCGAAATCGTCCTCCCCTTTCATGTACACGTCAATGTAATTTTATGCCAGTTTAAAATTGATAACCAATTTAATTAATTATGAAGAGAAACTTAACTTATCTATTGTCGTGCTTATTTCTTTTTACATCAGGAATAAGTTTCGCGCAACACACCGTTACTGGTGTTGTTTACGACGCCGGGAGCAATACTACACTTCCCGGAGTAAATGTGGTTGAAAAAGGAACAGTAAATGGTACGATTACGAATATGGATGGAGAATATACCATAACTGTAGACGACGAAAATGCAACACTTGTATTTTCATTTATAGGTTTCACTGCACAGGAAGTTCCTATACAAGGAAAAACCAATGTTGATATAAACCTGGCACAAGATGTTATTGGTATTGAAGAAGTAGTTGCCATTGGTTACGGTACTCAAAAGAAATCGGATTTAACCGGTGCAATTGGTATTGTTGATGTTGAAGAGATGGCTCAAACAGCGACCAACGATGTAGGTAAAGCCTTGCAGGGAAAATTAGCGGGTGTAACTGTTCAGGGTTCAGGAGAACCGGGTGCTGCACCAAGAATAAAAATAAGGGGTATTGGCTCTTTTGGCGACAACTCTCCTTTATATGTAGTAGATGGAGTTTTTGCTCCTATAAACGATATTCCAATGTCTTCGATTCAGTCGGTGCAGGTATTAAAAGATGCTTCGGCTGCAGCCATTTACGGATCAAGAGCGGCAAACGGAGTTGTTATTATTACTACAAACCGTGGTAAAAGCGGAGAAACGAAGGTCAACTATTCGGGTTATTATGGTGTACAAAACGTTACACAACGTTACGATATGGCTAACCGCGAAGAATATCAGATGTTGGTTAATGAGGCTACCGAAAATGCTCTTTATTTTGATCCAAGCCTGGTAATCAAACCTGCAAACGATCCAAATTCGCCCTACTATGTAAACAACATTGATACCGACTGGCAGGAAGAAGTATTTAAAACAGGTACAATTACAGACCATAATATATCAGTGAGTGGTGGTAACAAAGTATCGAACTTCAATATTGGATTGAACTATTTCGATCAAACTCCAACGGTTGAAGGTCGCGGACCATCATACAAACGATACGGAATTTCTGTTACTTCTGATCATACAAAAGGAAGATTCAAATTTGGCGAGTCAATTCACTACACCATAGCCGATCAAACGCTTATGTCGTTTGTACACACCGGTACTATGATGAATTACATGGTAAACGCCATTCCAACACTTCCTGTTTATGACGATTCTACTATCGACGGATACGGCAGTGCCAGCCAAACTATTCATGGTTCGTACACTGCTAACGTTGTTGGTATGAACAGCATGATTGAAAGCGAAACACAACGTGCCCGCCTGATTGGGAATACATATGGCGAATTTGAAATTATAGAAGGCTTAAAATATAAATTGAGCTTGAGTTACGAACGTACAGATTGGAGAGATCACCATTTCGACCCGGTGCATGATTTAGGATGGTTCTATGTAAATAACATTGCGAAACTGGATGACAACCGCGGTTCGGGATATACGGGAACCGTTGAACAAACACTTTCTTACAACAAAGAATTTGGTAAATTAAATTTGAATGCACTTGCCGGACATAGTGCTTTGAAATCAAAAATTTCAAGAAACTATGGCCATGCCGAAGGTTTTTCCGAACCTTACTTTAAAATGTTGAGTAATGGTGAATCAACCAGTTCGAAAAGCGATGAATTCCAATCGCGTCTTATCTCCTACTTTGGTCGTTTAATTTTAAGTTACGACGATAAATATTTAGTGACCGGAACTATCCGTCGCGACGGTTCTTCGCGTTTTAGCCCGGCTAACAAATGGGGAAATTTCCCATCGGTAGCAATTGCATGGAAAATGCAAAACGAAAGTTTTATGGCTTCAACAGAAGATGTAATAAGCGAATTAAAAGTAAGAGCCAGTTATGGTATTTTGGGTAATCAAAACATTGGCGACTACTTGTACCAGGGTTTTATTAATCCATATGCTCAATATGTTCTTAACGGACAGGCAGTATCGGGTGCTTCTCAATATATTCCCTCTTCACCTGATGTAAAATGGGAACAATCTATTTCAACTAACATTGGTGTTGACCTTGGACTTTATAACAACAAACTTACATTTAACATCGACTATTTCGATCGTACAGTAGAAGATATGCTATACAGAGTTGTTACTCCCGGTCACCTGGGATGGTACGATTGGGAATCGCCGGTAATCAATAACCTTTCAATTAAAAATTCAGGATTTGAATTTGCTGCAACTTTCCGGGATGTAAAAGGTAATTTCTCTTACTCGATCTCAGCCAACACATCTACATTAAAAAACGAAGTACTTTCGTTAGGTTACGGAAGCAATCCGATTTATGGAGCCATGAGCCGAACCGATATTGGCGGAGAAGTTGGTGAATTTTACGGATGGCAGGTTGAAAAAGTATTTCAAACTCAGACAGAAATCGACGCTTTAAATGCAAGCTCACCAATCGGACGTTACCAGGAAGTGGATACACGCCCGGGAGACTTTATGTTTAAAGATATAAATGGACGTGACGAAAACGGTGATCTAACAGGATTTCCTGATGGTAAAGTTGACGACGACGACCGCACTTATTTGGGAAGTGCAATTCCAAATTTATATTATGGATTAAATTTCAACGCCGCATATAAAAACTTCGATTTCACACTTTCTGCTAACGGAGCCTCGGGAAACATGGTAAACAATGCCGTTCGTCGTGGAGTTGAAAGTGGTGCTGGCTGGGATAATTATGCAGCAAGTCTTTTGGATCGCTGGACACCTGAGAATACAGACACAGGACGTCCGCGTGTGGTAATGTATGACCCGAATAAAAACAACAGAGACTCTGATTACTGGCTGGAAGAAGGCAGCTATCTGCGTATTGCAAATGTTGAGTTAGGCTACAATTTCTCTCCAAAACTACTGAACAAAGTTAAAATGTCGTCATTACGTCTTTATGTATCGGCTCAAAACCTTCACACATTTACAAAATATTCAGGATTCGACCCTGACTTTAACAATGACGGATTATTTAGCAGAGGTACTGATCAAGGTGCAGAAGCAAACAAAGTTTTTACGGCTTACTCAGGAGGCTTACCCAATCCACGTACATTCTTGGTAGGTGTTAAAGTTGGATTTTTATAACAGAAAAAATTAGAAAAATGAAAAATATAAAGAAATATCTATTCATATTCGTTCTTGCTGTTGGATTTTCAGCATGTACAGAAGGATGGCTGGAGTTAAGCAATCCGAATTTACAAACAACAGAAACATTTTGGCAAACCGATGCTGATTTTGCGAAAGGAGTTACAGCTGCTTATCAATCACTGGCAGTTTATGATGGTACTTTCCTACGGTTTGCTCCGTTCGCTCTCGATGCAAGAGCCGATGATGTTTGGAGTCCAAGCCCCTGGGATGTACTTTCCAACACAGGATCTTTTAAACTGGCGAATAATTCGATTATGCAAAACTGGTTATGGATTGGCTTTTTTGGTGTAAACCACAGAGCAAACCAGGTATTGGACTACATTGATGATGTGGAATTTGAAGATGCTACAAAAAAAGACCAATATAAAGGTGAAGCATTATTTTTACGCGGATTAGCCAATTTCTACCTTGTTACTTTTTTCGAGAATATTCCATTGGTAACCACAAGTATTTATGTGGATAACGACAAAGATTATTTCCCAACACAGGCTGCTCCTGAAGAGGTTTGGGCACAAATAATTTCAGACTGGACTGAGGCTGCAAATTTATTGCCTGCAACTTACGATGCAAGTGAAACAGGACGTGCTACTAAAGGTGCCGCACTGGCTTATTTGGGCAAAGCGTATTTAACAAATCACGATTATACCAATGCTGCTGTACAATTCGAAAAAGTAAAAGGTATGGGTTACGATTTGGTAGCAAATTATGCTGACAATTTTAACGAGGCCGGTGAAAATAATTCAGAATCTGTTTTTGAAATTCAATTTTCGCGCGAAGTTGGGGGGACTGTTTTAGGATGGGTTGGAGCACCAGCTGCTGATTGGTCGTTAACAACAGCCAGAGCCATTACATATACAATGAGTCCTTTTGGATGGGGAGATGCTGCTTGTACTCAATGGATTTTTGATGAATTCAAAGCAGAAAAAACAATTGAAAATGAAGATGATCCACGTTTAAGAACTTCTATTTTCTATGCAGGCGACGTACTCTACGGACAAGAATTTGATACTGTATTTTTTGCTACACCCAATGCTCTTGGTGTTAAAAAATATTCAAATTTCGATTCAGGTCGTGCAGATGAAAAAGACTGGCGCTCGGGAATTAACGAACGTTTAATGCGCTATTCCGATGTATTGTTAATGTTGGCAGAGTGTGAAATACAGGAAGGAAATATACCTGCAGCGGCACAATTAATGACAACTGTACGCGACCGTGCTAACTTGCCCGATCGTACAGCAGAATTTGCAGCAATGAGTAAAGATGCTATTATGGAACAGTTGGCGCACGAACGCGCACTGGAGTTCTGTTTCGAAGGTCACCGTTTTGATGATATTCAACGTTGGGGATGGCTGGATAATCCGACAAAACTTGCCGAATTACAACAGCACGATAGCGAATTTCTGGGTTATGTTCCGGGGCGTGAGTTCTTCTCTATTCCTCAAGCACAAATTGAGGTAAATGGAAATTTCAAACAAAATGATGGTTATTAGTAGGTAGTTAAAAACGAAAAGGTAAGTTGCCTGATGCACTTTCCTTTTCTTTCAACCTTAATAAAAACAATCAGAAGAATACTATGAACAAAACACTTAGCATCTTTATGGTTTTGCATGGAATACTGGCTTGTACAAAATCTGAAAAGACCTCGAAAAACAAGGCTGAAATAAAGGCAAAAGAATTTGAAATAAACAATCCGCTTATCACAGATAAGTTTACTGCCGACCCGACAGCATTGGTTGTTAATGATACCGTTTATTTATACGCCGGACATGATGAAGCACCCGACGATTTCAATTTCTACAGGATGAACGAGTGGTTAGTGTATTCATCAACCGATATGGTGAACTGGAAAGAGCATCCGGTTCCGCTTAAAACCTCCGATTTTGAATGGGCATCGGGCGACGCATGGGCAGCCCAGGTGATTGAACGGAATGGAAAATTTTACTGGTACGTTACCGTAAGCCATGCAACAATAAACGGGAAAGCAATTGGAGTCGCTGTGCCCGACTCTCCTGTTGGACCATTTAAAGACGCCCTTGGGAAAGCCCTTATTACAAATGACATGACCACCGGATATACCAATATTGACTGGGACGACATTGATCCAACCGTTTACATCGACGACGATCGGCAAGCGTTCCTCTACTGGGGAAATACGGTTTGTTACTGGGCAAAACTCAAAGGAAACATGCTAGAACTAGATGGTGAAATACATACCATCGACTTACCCAATTTTACAGAAGCTCCGTGGATACATAAACGTGGCGAGTGGTACTATCTTTCGTATGCCTACCAATTCCCCGAAAAAACAGCCTACGCCATGAGTAAATCCATTACCGGACCATGGGAGTATAAAGGAATTTTAAACGAACTGGCAGGAAACTCAAATACCAACCACCAGGCTATCATTGAGTTTAAAGATAACTGGTACTACATCTATCACACCGGAGGAATTCAACCCAATGGAGGAAGTTTCAAAAGGTCAGTTTGTATCGACAATTTGTATTACAATCCCGATGGAACAATGCAACGGGTGGTAATGACCTCAGAAGGAATTCAATAATCACATCGAAATGAAGCAAATAATTATCATAATCATAATACTGATCCTGACATCCGGAAAGGTCTTTTCACAAATTTTTGTTCACGATCCTGTTATAACACAGCAAAACGATCAATATTATCTGTTTTGCACCGGATTGGGGATAACTGTTTGGTCGTCTCCGGATATGAAGAACTGGACTGAAGAAGGCCGCGTTTTTGATGAAACCCCACAATGGGTTTCCGAAACTTTGAATGATTTTGCCGGGCATATGTGGGCTCCCGATATCATATATTATAATGGTCAGTATTATTTATATTATTCAGTATCAGCCTTTGGAAAAAATAACTCATGCATCGGTTTAGCGACCAATAAAACCTTGAATCCGGAAGATCCGGATTTTAAATGGATTGATCATGGTAAAGTTATTCAATCTGTACCGGGAAGAGATGAATGGAATGCCATTGATCCAGCCATTGCATTTGATGATGCCGGGCAACCATGGATGTCATTTGGTTCATTCTGGAACGGATTGAAATTGGTAAAACTAAACGATGATCTAAAAAGTGTGACCCAACCTGAAGAATGGTACACAATTGCAAAAAGACAAAGAAGTTTTGAATCAGATGTTAGAGACGCTGGTGATGCAGCAATAGAAGCTCCGTTTATTTTCAAAAAGAATGGTTTTTATTACCTCTTTGTATCCTTTGACTATTGTTGCCGTGGACCTGAAAGCACCTATAAAATTATGGTTGGACGATCGAAAACGATTCAAGGCCCTTATATGGATAAAGCGGGAAAGTCCCTGGCCAACGGTGGAGGTTCATTGGTGTTAGAGGGCGATGAGAATTGGTATGCTATCGGGCACAATGCAGCCTATACTTTTAATGGAATAGATTATCTTGTTTGTCATGGCTACGATGCCCACGATAACGGAAGACAAAAATTGATCATAAAAGAAATGCATTGGGACTCTGATTATTGGCCTGCTGTAAAAGATTTTAAATAAAGAACATACAGCTTTACTCAAAGTAAATCTAACGATTAACAGTTGAAAATCTGTTGTTCTCGCGTAGTTTGTTTGCACAGATAAATGTTTGGATAAAAAAAAAAATAAATAATCCTGGAACAATAGAATAATGAAAAAATACCCGCTATATATAATAGGCATCGCTTTTTTGGGTTTTTCCTGTAGTAAGGATTCTGATATTGATGATCCGATAGATCCGGAAGATCCTGTGGAGGAGGTCTCTCCACCTCGAAACGAAGATTTTATTGGCCCAACCTATTCCGACAATTACATTTCGATAATGAGCTGGAGCAACCGTTCGAAGTGGAACCTGGCAAATGTACACGATCCGTCGGTTGAAAAATGCGACGACTATTATTACATGTATCAAACCGATGCATCATATGGGAATGTTCACGAAGGTCACGGACATTATCCCTACCGACGTTCAAAAGATCTGATAAACTGGGAGTTCCAGGGAATGGTGTTCGAAACAGTTCCGGCCTGGGTAAAAGATTCATTAAACAACAAACGGGCAAGAATGACTCCTGCCCTACCCGCGATTGAAAATCCCACTTACGGTTTTTGGGCACCTTGTATCCGAAAAGTCGGAAACAAATACCGACTCTATTACAGTGTGGTGGTTACTAATCCCATTGTTGGCAACAGCACCGAAACATCGTGGACCGAAAGAGCATTTATTGGACTGGCCGAAACCGACGACCTCGCTTCAAACAACTGGGAAGACAAAGGAATGGTTGTTTGTTCAGAACCAGACGGAGAAGAAACCTATACCCGAACAAGCGGTAATGATTGGAGTGGCTATTTCCAGTTTAATGCCATCGATCCCAGCTTTATTGTAACGGCCGAAGGCGAACACTGGCTGATTTATGGTTCGTGGCACTCCGGAATTGCTGCCCTTCAGTTAAATACCGATACCGGGAAACCCGATAACCTGGAGACTCTTGAAGATTACGGTGTGCGGATTGCCGGGCGTGGCGATGTAAACAACAATCGCTGGCAGGCACTAGAGGCTCCTGAAATCATTTATAATCCGGAAACAGATTACTATTACCTGTTTTTAGCCTACGACGAACTTTCGGTTGCCTACAATACACGGGTAGCTCGCTCGAAGAATATTACCGGCCCTTACCTAGGAATTAATGGCGAAAACGTGACCAACGGCAACGAATGCTGGCCCATGTTAGCACATCCTTATGCCTTTGCCAACCACACTGGCTGGGTAGGAATTTCGCACTGCTGCGTTTTCCAGAATCCGGAAACAAATCAGTGGTACTATTCGTCACAAGGAAGATTGCCTGAGAATGTACCCGGAATTAATGCCTCTAATGCAATAATGATGGGACATGTGCGCGAAATTAACTGGACCGAAGATGGATGGCCGGTTGTAATGCCAGAGCGTTTTGCCGGTGTTCCGCAACTCTCGCTTTCCATCGAAGCCATGTATGGCCAGTACGAAATAATTACAATGGACTACCAATACAGAACCATTCAAACTTCGAAAACCTTTAAACTGCATTCGGATGGTACTGTAAGCGGAATACTTTCAGGAACCTGGTCCTTAAATGCCAGTAACGGCATTTTAACGCTTGGCAACCTGCAACTAATTGTACGCGATGGTTGTAACTGGGAGTCATCAGGACGGGAAGCAACACTGGTATTATCAGGTTTAACTACACAGGGAAAACCAGTTTGGATAAAGAAGATAAATTAAGTGTACAATCGACAATAATTCATTATTTTTGAATCGGAACATTAAACTTGAAAAATATGAACATACCAAAATCAATTTTATCTATTTTTTTAATGGTAGTAGCAACTACCACATTTGCTCAAAGCAGTCTTACTTTGCACACCGACCAGGCAGAAACCCAAATCAGTAAAGACATTTACGGGCATTTTGCTGAACATCTTGGTCGTTGTATTTACGGTGGAATCTACGTTGGTGAAGATTCAGACATTCCAAACGTTCGTGGTTTTCGCGATGATGTGATCGGTGCGCTGATCAACATGCACATTCCGCTGTTACGCTGGCCGGGTGGTTGTTTTGCCGACACTTACCACTGGGAAGACGGGATCGGACCTCGTGAAGAACGCCCTTCAATGGTAAATACGCACTGGGGAGGTGTTACCGAAGACAACAGCTTTGGAACACACGAATTCCTCGACTTCTGCGACCTGATTAAAGCTGAACCGTATATCAACCTGAATGTTGGCTCTGGAACTGTTCGCGAAGCTGCACAGTGGGTTGAATATGTTACTTCGTCGAATATCAGCCCGATGACAGACCTGCGTAAGAAGAACGGCCGCGAAGAACCATGGGATGTAAAATACTGGGGAATTGGTAACGAAAACTGGGGCTGCGGTGGAAACATGACTCCGGAATATTACGCCGATTTATACAATCGTTTTGCCAGTTATTGCCTGGGAGACTTATACCGTATTGCAGGTGGACCAAACGTTGACGATTACAACTGGATGGAAGTGCTGATGCAAAAAACTATGCGTCACCCACATTTGGTTCAGGGAGTTTCGCTGCATAACTACACATTCACCACCGCCTGGGAAGACAAAGGACATGCCACTGAGTTTGGTGAAAAAGAGTGGATTTCGGTAATGAACAACACCTTGAAAATGGAAACACTTGTAAACCGCCATTCAACTATTATGGACAAGTATGATCCTGAAAAACGAGTGGGTTTAATTGTTGACGAATGGGGGAACTGGTTTAATGTTGAAGAAGGTACAAATCCTGGTTTTTTATACCAACAAAATACTTTGCGCGATGCACTGGTTGCAGGTATCAACCTGAACATCTTTAACAACCATGCCGACCGTATTCACATGGCAAACATTGCACAAACCGTTAACGTTCTGCAATCGGTTATTTTAACCAAAGAAGATGAAATGGTGCTTACTCCGACCTACTACGTATTTAAAATGTACGCGGTTCACCAAAATGCAAAACTAATTCCATCGAACCTGAAAACCGAAAAATACGAACTAGATGGTAAATCAGTGCCAGCTGTTCATGTTTCCGCATCAACAAAAGACGGTGTGGTTTCAATTACACTTTGTAACCTGAATCCAAATAAAAGCGAATCAATCGATATCAACATAACCGGCGACGACTTTTCTTCGGTATCGGGACAAATTATTACATCAGACAATATGAATGATTTTAATGATTTTGGTAGACAGGAAACGGTTAACTTAAAATCATTTGATGTAGCAAAACCAAAGGACGGGAAACTAACGGTTGAGTTACCATCAAAATCGGTTGTACTTGTACAACTAAAATAAGAAATACCGTTTTATAATAAAAGAAGGAGGCTCTTTAGCTTCCTTTTTTTGTTATTTATTCTCTTCTAAATTTTACGAATTCCGATTCCCGGTAAATCGTTCAAAATTACTTTCCCGTCAACCACTTTTACACCTTCAAAAATATCGTTCGATATCAACAGGTTGCCGTCTAAATCGGCCCAATCGCATAAAGGGGAGAGTTGCGCTGCAGCCGAAACCGCACACGAAGTTTCGGTCATACAACCCACCATCACTTTCATATCGAGTGTACGCGCCACATCGATCATCTTTTTGGCCTCGTGCATCCCGGTACTTTTCATAAGTTTGATATTGATCCCCGTGTACACATCCTTGAACTTGGGAATATCGTGGATACGCTGAAAAGCCTCATCGGCAATGGTTGGCAAAGGGCTGTTGGCGGTAAGCCATGCCATATCATCAATTTGTTCTTTCGGCATAGGTTGCTCAATAAAAACAATTCCCCTCTCTTTTAACCAGTGAATCATTTCCAAGGCTTTGTGTTTATCCGTCCAGCCCTGGTTAGCATCCACACACAAAGGCACGTCGGTAACCGACCGAATGGCTTCAACCATTTCTTTATCATTGTCCAGGCCCATTTTTACCTTTAGCATCTTGAATTCAGCAGCTTCGTGTGTTTTTTGCACTACCACTTCGCGTGTATCAATTCCAATGGTAAACGATGTATTTGGCGTATTTTCGGGCGATAAACCCCATATTTTATACCAGGGTTGCCCCATTATTTTTCCTAACAAATCGTGTAAGGCGATATCGATACTGGCTTTGGCTGCTCTGTTTCCCGCTTCAATTCCATCAACATAATCCAGGATTTCTTCCATCCGGAACGGATCGTTAAATCCAGACAAATCTATTTTTCCAAGAAACTTTGCTACCGTTTCGTGCGACTCGCCCAAATACGGTGGCAATGATGCTTCGCCATAACCAATAATTCCTTCGTGTTCCAGCTCCACTAACATTACAGGTGTAGTGGTTCGAGAGCTGGTTGCCAGATTAAATGCGTGTTTTAACTGAAGTTCGTAGGGCTTAAAACGAAGTTTCATTACAAATGGATTTTAGTATTTAATCAATAGTATTCGCACATTGTTTGATAAAATATTTTCATCAAATTTCAGACTGAAGTGACTGATAAGATTGACTCGATCTTAATCAATCTGTTTTCAATCTCATATCAATCTTTTCTGACTTGTTCAGGTTAGGGTAATACTTCTTTATAAAATGCATTGTCAACCACCCATTCAATGCCTGCTTCATCAACATTTCCGATAATGCGGCGGGCACGTACAAAACCATTTTCATAATGTTCTGTATACTTTTCGCTATTGCGATCGAGGCTGTTTATCCTAACTTTTCCCGAGGCATGTATAAACTCCTGATTCCCCATACAAAGTCCAACATGTGTTACCTGTTCTTTTTGTGTGTTGGTATCTTTTTCCCCAAAGAATACCAGGTCGCCGGTTTGCAGTTTATCGTAACCGCTTTCGGTCTCCACTAACTCTCCATAAAATGTTTGCTGCGAAGCATCGCGCTGAAGAATTACGCCCTGATGATAATATGCCGATTTTGTTAAACCACTGCAATCTAACATTTTGGCCGATGTACCTCCCCATAAATACGGAACGCCTTTAAAATTAAAAGCCGTCTCCATTACTTTCTCGATCGACAGATTTTTATTCTTCCAAACATCCAACGCAACACATTCATCCTTTTTAACAAAAGCCTCGCGTCCGTCGGCCATAAGTATTTTATAAAAGTCCTTTTTTACTCCTGAAATGCTTAACAAATCAGTGAGAACCAAATCACATTCAACTGCACTTTTGGTATCAGCCTCAATATAAGCAAATCCATTTTGTTTGTTGTAAAGCACTTTGTCCATTGCTTTCCACACCGCCAGTTCTGCATTTGTTTTTAAGGTAACACCGGCAGCATCAACCCAGCCAAAATAACGATCGGGCGTTTGAACTAAATACCAGTCTCCTGATTGGGTGTACACTTTTACAGGCGTTCCCATTAAGGCCTGCGTAGCCAATTCGGCTGCGTGTGTTTTCCCGCTGCGAATATTGCAAACCGAGAGTGTTACAACTCCCCAGGAATTCTCTTTGAATTTGCCTTCGGGTAAAAGCTTCACTTCAAAACCAATGTTTTTTTCGTTTGCCAAATCCCGAAGCTCGCTAAATGCCGTTTCTGAAGCAGTGGCACCTGTTATACACGTTTGTCCATTTTCTGTTTGAACATCCACATTCCAATAAATTAATCGTTTATCAGGAATGTTTTTTTGTTGAATGTCTGAAACCGATTCTGAAATAGCTTGGTTATTCTGCGAGTTGCAAGCAGTCATATATAATGATAAGATTATTAAAAAGTACTTTAAATGATTCATCATGATTGATAGATGTAATTTGTATTACAAATTTAAAATATTTATTGATGTTTTATTCCAATGCCCGCTACATTTAACAATAAAGCTAAAGTTAGAGTGTACTGTTGGGGCAAGTCAGTCCAAATATTCTACCTGCATTTTATACGACCAGCTGTCGAAATAAAGATTGCCACCATCCCACTCCAACTCACCGCGCTGAAAATCGTAAGGTTCGCTGCGATAATGCTTTTTAGGTGGATAAAGTTCTTGTGAATAATCGTCGTTAATTATTAAACGATAGCTATCCAATCCGTTCAGGTAAAATTTTTTTACTCGCTGGTCCTCCGAATCGATTAAACCAAACGAAGGATCAACCGGCACCCAACCGATGCCTTCGTAGTACACTTCTGCCCAATCGTGCAGGTTTTTCTCCTCGGGCAATAAATACCACCCGCTTTGCCATTTACATGGAATTCCCAGACTACGCGTCATACTCAGCAATAGAAAGGTTTTCATGCCACAATCGCCGTGCCCGTTTTCCAAAACATATTTCGGTATACAGTCCATGGTTGAATATTCCAAAGCACCTGCCCAGGGAATATTTTTGTCGATCCAATAAAATAACAGTTCCACTTGTTTTACCGGATTTGTTTCAGCACCAACAATTTGTTTTGCCGTGCTTGATATTCTTTTGCTGAAAGTAATATTCGGCAAACGTTCCGCTGTAAATTTCTTATAAAACTCAGTTGATTTCTTGTAAGGTCTGGCCTGTTCGGGCTTTACATCGAACCACTGCGCTACCGATTTAAAACTGTACGATACATTAAAAACGGTTTCCTCATTATTTACAGCCTGCTTTTCCATATAAACGGTTCGCTGCATGGTTTCTTCAGGAGCAATAATATATTCCTCCTGGCTTGCATCTATTAACGTAACTTCGGGTAAACGTTCCCTATTGATTCTGGGGTAAGGCAGCCAACATCGAACCATTTCACCAGCAGACACCGCATTAGCTTTCAACGTTATAGTATAATTAACTTTTATGGTCCGCGAATCGAACGACTTTCCCGGCTGAAGTCCATTCCCGAAATAACCGGGGATTGCTGTTTGTTGAAATTTTTCAGAACCGCTGATTCTTTTCCCGTCAACGGACTCTTTCAACTTTTTTGCTTCAGTATTTAATCGGAATAAATTACTGACTGATCGTTTAAAATAGCGTTTTTCCCCATCGATCACGCGCATTTCCAATTGCTTAGCGGCTTCCCACTCGTCTAATTGAGCATCACTTATATTCGGGAAATATTTTTCGAGTTGTTTTTCTATATCCCTTCGATAATACGGAAATTCTTTTCGAATACGATCAATTGTTTCCAACTGAATTTGGTGAGCCTGCTTTTCTTGCCACGGACTTTTCTCGATATTTCGTTTTAAAATTGCTTCGGCTTTTGCAAATTCGCCTGCCTTTAAAAGAACTTCTATTTCACTTTTATTTACTTTCAAATTTAAACAAGCACCTGTTACAACAATTAAAATTAATAGTATTACTCCGCGCATTCGAAAGCACTTTTAAATTGAATCGCTTAAATATTTTTTGTAGATATCCATTGTTCGTATCAAGTGTTCTTTCATTAATTCAGAAGCATCCTTACGGTTCTGTTTATTAATCGCATCAAATATTTTTAAATGATACTCAATAGTAATTTCTCTTTCTCCTTCAACATTGGCATATACCAAATTCCGCATGCGTGGTAAGAGTGAGTATATGGGTTCCATCGAAATTTGCACAATAGGATTGTGTGTGGCTTTGGCAATCAACAAATGAAATTTGTTATCGATATCGGCTTCCAACTGAATATTATCAGGATTACAAGCCTTAAATAGTTCAATGTTATCCTGAATGTCGCTCAAATCGTTTTGGTTACGTTGTTTTGCAGCTAAACTCGCAATTTCCGGTTCAAACAACCTGCGTACTTCAATAATTTGTGCAATCAGGTTATGGTCGAATTGCATATCGTAATACAAGTTCAAATTATCTATGGCATCATCAAGCTTCAACCCGGTAACCTTCATTCCGCTTCCCTTTGTAATTTCAATAAGACCACGCGCACTTAAACGGCGAAGTGCTTCGCGCAAAGCAGTCCGGCTAACCCCAAACGACTCACAAAGCTCTCTCTCGGTGGGCAACCTGGATCCAACCGGCAATTTTTTTTCACGAATTGCCGCCTCCATTCGTCGTTCAATCTTCTGACTCAAAGTAAGTTTACTTCCAATCTTTCTAAAAATTTCTTCGTTCATAGTAAGTTTTGTTTAACGCGATTTAATTTACCAAGTAATAATTGATTATGTCCTATGTATTACAAATGTACTATTTTATACGTATTCTTCAACTTCAAAATTTACACAACCCTTGAATAAGCATAATTTGTAAAGAATCTTAAAATCTAATTCTTTTAACAAATTTTGTTCAACAGGATTCAAAATTTATTTAATTTTATACACAATCGAAAAACCATTTAAACCATGTTCAAGCATATTTTTTGTATTCTTTTTACTTCCTTACTTGTATTCAATATTTCCGCAGCAAACAAATCGAAACCCAACATTGTGGTTATTCTGGTTGACGATTTGGGTTATGGCGATCTTTCATGCCAGGGAGGAACCGATATTCAAACCCCAAACATCGATCAGCTTTTTGAAAAAGGAATGAAATTTAAACAGTTTTATGCCAATTGTACGGTTTGCTCGCCAACAAGGGCAAGCTTATTAACCGGTTGTTACCCCGATATGGTTGGGGTACCTGGAGTGATAAGAACAAACGAAAGCAACAGCTGGGGCTATTTAAAAGAAGATGCAATTACACTGCCCAGCTTATTAAAAAAGGCAGGTTATAAAACGGCAATAATCGGGAAGTGGCATCTTGGTCTGGAATCGCCAAACACACCAAACGAACGTGGATTTGATTTTTTCAACGGTTTTTTAGGAGATATGATGGATAATTACTGGACACATTTGCGACATGGAAACAACTACATGCGCTTGAATAATGAAGCAATTGAGCCGGAAGGACATGCCACCGATATATTTAGCGATTGGGCCATCGATTATATTCAAAATGCAAAAAATACCAACGATCCCTTTTTCCTGTATTTAGCTTACAACGCGCCACACTTTCCTATTCAACCACCTGAAGATTGGCTAAATAAAGTAGTGGCTCGTGAAAAACAAATCTCTGAAAAACGTGCAAAAAATGTAGCTTTTGTTGAACACCTTGATAATGGAATTGGACGCGTACTGACTGCTTTGAAAGAATCAGGTCAAGACAAAAATACCTTGATTATTTTTTCGTCGGATAATGGAGGACATTTACCCAGCGAGGCTTCAAACGGAAATTTACGAGGTGGTAAACAGGATATGTACGAAGGAGGAATTCGAGTTCCTACCGTTTTTGTATGGAAAGAGGAGATAAAACCCAAAACATCTTGCGATAACTTAGCGTTAACCATGGATATTTATCCAACTTTATGCGAAATTGCAGGAGTTGAAGTAAGACATCAAATTGACGGGTTAAGCTTGTACCGCACATTACAGGGTGAACAACAAACTACCGATAATCGTGCAGTTTATTTTATGCGTCGTGAAGGAGGTCACTACAGTGGACTTTGTTATTATGCTGTACGCTATGGAGAATATAAACTAGTACAAAACACCCCTTTCGAACCCATGCAACTTTTTAATCTTGAAACCGATCCCAGAGAACAGATCCCGCTCGATCCGGAAACACAAAAATTCAATGATATGAGATTTAAACTATCGCAGCACATTAGAGGAGCAGGATCGATACCCTGGCAGAAATAAGGATTTAAATTGTACATTGCATTACCATTAAATTACAACACTGTTTCATTCACAAATCGAATTATTGATATGAGAAAACGATATATTGTCCTTTCGCTGTTACTAATCACAAATGTACTTTGTGCCCAAATTCCAAATAACAACAATAACGAAAATCTGAATTTAAACAAAGCAGAACGATTGGAATGGTTTAAGAATCTGGGATTTGGTATGTTTATTCATTTTAGTTTCGATAGTCAGCTCGGAATAGTTATCAGCCATTCGATGGCAGGAGCCTCCGATGATTACCTGAATCGTTTTGTAAACGAATTGCCCAAAACGTTTAATCCAAAAGATTTTGATGCGGTTGAAATTGCTACTCTTGCGAAACTGGCAGGTATGAAATACATTGTATTAACTACAAAACACCACTCAGGTTTTTGCATGTGGGACACTGAAACCACTAACTTTAATATAATGAACACACCTTACGGTAAAGATTTGGTAGCAGAATACGTACAGGCAACCCGCGATGCCGGTTTGGCTGTTGGATTCTATTTTTCGCCCGAAGACTTTAATTTTTTATATGAACACGGGCAACAGGTGCGCAGAGTGTTTCCAGAACCACTACCCGATGCGATACTAAAAAAATACATTGAATTAAATGAACTGCAAAACATGGAGTTAATGGCCAAATATGGAGAAATTGATATTATATTTTACGACGGCGGCGAAGGACCGTTACTGGAAAAATGTAAACAGGTAGTTTGGGAGTTACAACCCAATATTGTTGTTACACGAGGTGCCATAAAAACTCCCGAACAAAGTGTACTGGGAGTAATTACAACCGATCCGTGGGAAGCAAATTTAACGATGGGAACACAATGGGCCTACAAACCAACTAACGAAGAATACAAATCGGGCACCCGGCTGTTGGAAATTCTTATCGAAACCCGGGCAAAAGGAGGAAACCAACTTTTAAACATTGGGCCAAAACCCAATGGAGAAATTCCCATCGAACAAGAAAATCGTTTACGCGAAATCGCAGCCTGGAACTTTATTAATGGTGAATGTATTGAAAAAGTAAGTCCTTGGATCTTACCTAACGAAGAAAACATTTGGTTTACCTCAAAACCCGAAGAAAAAACGGTGTACGCCATTCTTACTAAAATTACAGAGTGGCCACGTGGAGAACGTCGCGTATTTGTGCTGAAATCCGTACAGGCAAACGAAAATACCCAGGTGAGCGTTTTAGGGCATGGAGGTAAACTTGTTGAATACAATCCAAACATTGATGCCACCACTTATTTCGAACAAAAAGAAGATGGTTTGCACATTTCCTGCGTTCGCGCCCAACGTATTTATAACAACCACAAGTGGCCCAACCCGATTGTTTTAAAAATTACGAATGCAATGCCGGCACTCGAACCACCTGTAATTGCTACTCAAACTGCCGAAATAAATGCACAACGAGGTTACGAACGTTTGGTTTTTAACGGAGAGGTAATCAGTACCGGAGATGCCAGTAAAGTAAAAGTTGGTTTTCAGTTCCGTGAGTATGCAGGATTTGTTGAAGAATTGTATTCGGACAAATGGCAGAAAACAGAAGTCATTGATAGTCAGGCAGGAGAATATAAATTATTGGCACCTGTAAAAAAGGAAGGAAAAACATATCAGTACAGGGCATTTGTTGATCATCCAAAGCTGCGTGTTTATGGTGATACTTTTAAGATAACCTTCTAAATTTCAGCAAAAATTGAATTTCTACTATTTTGAATTATTCTATATTGCTAAATTAGCAGTCATTATTATTTGGTAAACTTGGCTTAATATTTAATTTTAATCTACTAACTAATATCTTTTTGTAAAACATACAAGAAGAAGAAACTAAACTATTTAATGCTGAACAGTCAGAACGGAAAATTCTTAATCGCTCAAGGCAATCAAAAAGAATTCAGGAGGTTAATGGAATTATCATCCGACGAATTACTTCATTTTGCGTTGGGTTTTTTACGCGACAAAGAAGTTGCAGAAGAAATTGTGAGCGATGTTTACGTTCGAATTTGGAAAAATCGGGAAGAGATTCTAAATATTCAAAACCTGAAATCCTATTTATTTATTTGTGTAAAAAACGGGTGTCTTTCACACTTGAGGAAGATGAGAAACGAAAAAATAGTACTTATAGATGAGTACAATGATTTTCTTTTCCTTCCGGTTGACGGTCCGGAAGACGATTCTACCGACAAAGAAGTGATTGCAAAAATATACCAGGCTATTGAAACCTTACCCCCAAAATGTAAACTTGCATTCACGCTAGCCAAAATTAACGGATTGAAGCACAAGGAAATTGCAGAAGTAATGGATGTGTCTGAAAAAACAGTAAACAACCACCTGGTGTCGGCCGTAAAAAAAATTACCGAAATGCTTGGTGTCGAGAAAAAATCGAAAAAACAAAAACATCCACTTAAGCAAGCCAGCCTTTTTTCATTTTTATGGTAAAAAAATATAATCCGAATAGGTATAGTTAAACGTCAGTGCGTCTTTACAAGCAGAAAGACAACAAATGACTGACAAGGATAAAATCTATAATCTAATAATTAAGAATTTAACTGATGAAATTTCAGAGGAAGAAAAAGAATTCCTCGAAAAAGGATTATCGTCAGATAAAAAAATGAGAACAAGCTATTTTAGCTTATTTTCCTTTTGGAAAAAATTCTTTCCCAAACGACAAAATCACACTATAATTGAAAAGACTGAAAAAAAGCTCGGACTCACATATCAGTTTGGAGCAAGAACTAATTCCTGGAGTTGGTCAAAAATAGCAGTCTCAATCTTATTGATCGTTTCGGTTAGCTTCTCTATTTACCAACTGGTAAAGCCAAAACAAAATATAACCTTGAACTCGTATACCTGTAATGCCAATAAAGCACAGGCACATATATTAAGCGATGGTACCAAAGTTTGGTTAAACTCGAATTCCATGCTAATTGCCAGCGAACCTTTTATTGGCGATACGCGTGAAGTCACTTTATTTGGAGAAGCCTATTTTGAGGTTGCGCACAACGAAAACCAACCATTTGAGGTTCAAACCAGAAAATTAAAAACCAAAGTTCTGGGAACACACTTTAATGTAATTGCCTACCCTACCGACGAGATTCATGAAATTTCGCTTTACGAAGGGAAGGTGGTTATTTACGAAGAAGACACCCCAAACGAAAATTACGTATTAACCCCGGGCGACCGAGCTTATTTTACTTCAGAAACCGGAAAAATTAAAATTGTTCACACCGATCTGGGCAAAGAAGCCCAATGGCGCGATGGTATAATCCGTTTCTACGATGAAGATTTATTCAGTATCACAAAACAACTGGAACGAAAATTTCAATCAAGAATTTTTATTGCTGATTCAATTGTTGGCAATTTAAAATTCACAGCAGAGTTTGAAAAAGAATCGCTTGAAAGAATAATGAGTGTTCTTTCACAAGCACACGAATTTGATTATAAATTCACAAATAATGGAGTATTTATACAATCGAAAAATTAAAACCAGTATATAGACCATAAAAAAAACCTATACCAATTAAACTAAAAGTTTGGGGACCAGGTCAGTTCTCAGACTTTTAACAAGAGATTGACTAATATTTATTGTTTAACAAACTAAACTGTTATTGTATGGAACAATGCGTTAAAGAAATGCTACCCTGTACTTCAGGCTGGCAGAGAAAACTTCGCCGTATTTCAGGATTAACCCTGATAATGCTAATGGCGATAGTAATCAACGTTCAGGCCAGCACTTATTCAGAAACGGTCAAATTCGACCTAAAAATGAAAAAAGTGAGCCTGAAAGAAGTTTTTCAAACTATCACTGATCAAAGTGAGTTCAAATTTGTTTACAACAACGACGTTGTGAACGACAATCAAAAAGTTACTGTTACATCCGATGGTGCGCAGGTTGAAGAAATTCTGGATGAAATTCTTCCAAAACATGATTTGGAATACCGTGTTATCGACCGCCAGGTAATCGTTTTTCCGGCTGAAACAAAAACCAATTCGGTTTCTCCTGCAAACAGTCAACAAGAAAAGACTATTAATGGGAAAGTTACGGATGAAGGAGGCATGCCTCTTCCCGGTGTTTCGGTAATTGTAAAAGGAACAACCATTGGTATTGTGACAAATGTTGATGGGATTTACACCTTAGCGGGTGTTCCTGAAAATGCAAAAGTGCTTGTTTTCTCGTTTGTGGGAATGAAAACCCAGGAGGTTGCAATTGCTGGAAAAACAACAATTGACATCACTCTTGAAGAAGAATCGATTGGATTGGAAGAAGTAATTGCAGTAGGTTATGCTACGCAAAAGAAAGCCAATGTAGTAGGTTCGGTATCTACCGTTAACGGTGAACAAATCGAAGCCATTCCTGCTGCCGATATTTCTAACACATTGTCGGGCCGTATGTCGGGTGTTACAGGTATTCAAGGAACAGGAGAACCTGGTCAAAGCGATGCCAGAATTTTGGTTCGCGGTCGTACTACTCTAGGTGATCCCGACGATGCAAACAGAGATGCAGCATTATCTGCTCCGTTAGTTGTTGTTGATGGAATTCCTGGTCGTTCATTGACCGACATTGACCCGGTTGACATCGAAAGTGTATCGGTTTTGAAAGATGCTTCGGCAGCTATATATGGATCAACTGCAGCAAACGGTGTTATTTTGGTAACAACCAAAAGAGGACAAACCGGTAAACCACGTATGAACTACCAGTTCTATCAGGGTTTTATGACTCCAACCATCCTTCCTAAAGTTACAAACGCCGGTGATTATGCCACAATGTTAAGTGAATACCAGGATTACGAAAACCGTAACCGTACTTATACTAACGAGGATATTGCATTATTTTACAGTGGCAGAGATCCTTGGAAACACCCAAACAGTGACTGGGTAGGCGATTTGGTTGCCGATTGGACAACTACCAGCAAACACAATTTCAGTATTGATGGAGGAGCAAACGGAATGCGCTATTATGTTTCTTTGGGTTACAAAAACGAAGAAGCCATTTACAAACAAGAATCAACCAATTACAAACAATATAATTTACGCGCAAAACTGGAAATGCCAATTACCGATTGGTTAACCACATCAGTTGACTATGCCGGATTTTTGAATCACAAATTGTATCCGACCAAAGGTGCCGGTGCCATTTACGGTCAATCAACCCGTTTGCTTCCAACACGCTGGTCATTCTGGCCAAATGGATTACCAGGTCCTGATATTGAGTATGGTGACAATCCTGTAGTTACCTCTACTTTTGAAGGTGGTACTGATGATCAGACGAACTACATTAATCAGTTTACTTTTAAAGGAACCATTACTCCTCCAATGATTGAAGGATTAACACTTAGCGGATATTATACCTATGATATCGATAACATGTATAGAAAACGTTTCCGTAAACCCTGGACGCTTTATACTGAGAACTGGGATTCGGCGGAATACGACTCAGAAGGATATATAACCAATATGGATCTTACGCCTTCTTTGCGTGGTTATTCTGCTCCTGAATTGCAGGAAAATTTTGATCGCAGGACTCGTAAATTAGCTAATCTTAACTTCAATTATGCTCGTGAATTTGGAGATCACTCGATTAATATTTTTGGAGCATACGAACAAATGGAAACAGCTGGAAATTGGTTTGGTGCATTTAGAAGGTACTACATTTCTGATGTAGTTCAAACCCTAGATGCGGGTGCCGATAAAGATAAGGACAATAATGGCTCGATGGAGATATACGCCCGCAAATCATGGATTGGACGTGTTAACTATAGTTTCGCAGGAAAATATCTTGTAGAAGCATTACTTCGTCGCGATGGTTCGCTAAAATTCCCTACTGACAACCGTTGGGGTAATTTCCCTGCATTACTGGTTGGATGGCGTGCCTCTGAAGAAAACTTCTGGAAAGAAAACTTAAGCGTTATCAACTACTTTAAATTAAAAGGTTCTTATGGTAAAATGGGTATGGACCCAGGTGATCCGTTCCAGTTTATGAACAAATACGTTCTTGGTTCAGGTTTGACGATGGGAACAGGAAAAGTTGTTGAAACAGTAGTTCAACAAAGTGGTGTAGCAAATCCCAATATTACCTGGGAAAAACAAACTACTTACAACGTTGGTTTCGAATCGCAAATAATGGACAATTTATTTACATTAAATGCTGATGTTTTCTACAGCAAACGTTCTGACATTTTAGCGTCACGCGATGCTTCGGTTCCACAATTCACCGGTTTGGCATTACCAGATGAAAACATCGCAGAAGTTGACAACCGCGGTTTTGAAATTGAAGCCGGTTACCATAAATCCATTAATAATGATCTAAGAATTAATGTGAACGGTAACATTAGCTACAACCACAACGAAGTGGTATTTATGGATGAGCCGGAAAGAGCAGAAGAATGGCAACAACGCACCGGTCACCCTTATGGTGCATCGTTAATGTACGATGCCATTGGTGTATTTGCCGATGAGGCTGCACTTTCATACCCACACTGGGATGATGCAAAACCCGGAGACGTTATTTTCAGAGACGTTGATGGTGATGGTTCTATCACAAGTGATGATAAAATTCTAATTGATAAAACAGATGCTCCAGAACTTATTTATGGATTGTCATTTGATGTATCGTATAAAAACTGGAATTTATCTGTACTGGCACAGGGTCAGGGAACGTACTACCGTATGAACATTGCTGACGGACGTCGTGGTGAAGCCGGTAACTATTTGCAATGGAGTTTCGACAATCGTTGGACACCAACCAATACCAATACCGATGTGGCAAGAGCTTACAACCGTGATGACCTTTATTGGTCGTTTGGCCGTAACATGAGTACTTATCACCTGGACAACATGGCCTTTTGTCGTTTGAAAAATGCCGTTCTTACGTATACTATTCCTAATAGTGTTTTTGGCAATCTTGGAATTTCAAGAGCACAAGTATTTTTTGCAGGAAACAACTTGTTCCTGATATACGCGGCTCAGAAAAACTTTGACCCGGAAATTGGTGCTCCAATGCAATACCCTGCTGTTAAAACACTTGCACTTGGAGTTAAGGTTTCCTTTTAGTGAATTATGAATTTTGAAAAATTATGAATATGAAGAAAATATTAGGATATTCAATAATGATGTTGGCGCTCGTTTTTGCTACAACATCATGCGACGATGTTCTCGATCAAAAAGCAGTAGATGCTTTTAACGAGGAATCTGTTTTTGAAGATTTAAACCTAACGAAGGCATATTTAGGAAGATGCTACGATTTTATTGGCGTAGACAATAATATGTTATTGGGTTTAAGAGAAGATCTGCTTGTAGGTGCAACCGACGAAGCTTTATGTATTCACCGTCCTGGAGGTTATCCGTTTGTTAAAGGAAACATGAGTCCTGACGAACTGGGTCACTTTGGAAACTGGCGTTTTAACTGGATTACCTGGAATTTATACGGTAACATTAAAAACGTAAATGTTTTTCTGGCAAACATCGACAATGTACCTACAGAAACAGCTAATGATGAAGTTTTAGTTCAGCAAATGAAAGCAGAAGCTTCTTTTATAAGGGCTTTCGACTATGTAAACTTAATGCGTTCATACGGTGGTGTTGTACTGGTTGATGCACCTTTCGAGCTGGATCAGGATTTCTTGTCTGTGACAAGATCATCACTGGATGCAACACTTGATTTTATTCTTACTGACCTTGATATAGCCATTGCAGGTCTTCCTACAAAAGACGGTATTGAACAGGGACGAGCAACCAAAGGTGCTGCTGCTGCCTTAAAATCAAGAATTTTAAGCTGGAGTACCGGTGAATTAATGCATGGTGGCTATTCTTCTGACGAGTTGGTTTCTTTTAAATCAAAAACACGTCAATCGTTATTAACAGCTGCTCAAACTATTGCAAAAGACATCATGGATGGCAAATATGGGACCTATACTTTAACTGGATCGACTGATGATCCAGCTTCGCCACTAACTGAGGCCGATGTAATGGTATATGCAGACAATTTTGCAAGCAACTTTACTCAAAAAGGAGAATGGAATGATGAAGCGATTTGGGGTGTTCAACATTTAACTTCACAAGGTAACAGAACAACTCAAAACAGATGGTGGGGACCTTGTGGTTACCACAACTGGGGAAACAATGGTCCGAACGAGCCTGTTGTTCGCGAATTCGAAATGGCCGATGGAACTCCGTTTGTTTGGGACAAATACACTCCGGGTGATGACGTTTTAAGGAAAGCAACAGCTGCTGAATTGGCTGCTGATCCTGAAATAAATCCTTACGTTGGTCGTGAACCACGTTTTTATGCATCTATTCTTTTTGATGGTGCACCATGGATTCAACGTCCTGATGATGCAGCTCCACTTGATCCTGAGAATAAAGTTAGAACCGGTTATTATGTTGGTACCAACAGGGATGATATTATAAGTAATGGTTTGGATACCCGTCAGGGACCAATTGAAGCCTGGAACGGAACTAAAAACGGTTATTACATCAAAAAATATCAGGATCCTGCAACTGTTGGACAATACTTCAACAACGAAAATGCATGGATTGAAATGCGTTATGCAGAGGTTGTTCTGGACTATGCAGAAGCCTGTATCGAACTTGGAGAAGTAGAAAAGGGAATGAATGCATTGAATATGATTCGTAACCGTGCCGGATTACCAGATAAAATGACTACAGACCAGGCGGAAGCCAGAGAATGGTATCGTCACGAACGTCAGGTTGAATTCTTTGGTGAAGGCGACCGTTGGTACATGATACGTAAATGGATGATTGCTGAAGATGTAATTAAAGACGTTCACGCCATTAAAATCTACCACTATGAAGATGGTAGCAAAGAATGGTTTTACGACACTTCAACTGTAGTTGATGACAGATCGTGGAACGACATAAACTACTGGTTACCAATTTCCAGAACGGAACAAAATAAGGCTCCTCAGTTGCAACAGAATCCTGGATATAACTAGTTTGCCTTTAAAAAATAGTGCAGTTTAATTAGATTTTTTAAAGACCGGCCCACTGGTGCCGGTCTTTTTAATACCCCTATGCGCATAACGTACAATACACAATAAGCAAATAAAACTTTAAATATCAGAACTATGGCCAGATTCAAACTTTCATTAATGATGTTACTTCAGTATATGATGTACGCTGTTTGGTGGGTACCCCTTGCAGCCTATTTAACCAATCTTGAGGTAAGCAGTTTCGAAAAATCAATGATTTTAAGTTCGATGGCTATCGGTTGTTTGGTATCACCTGTTGTTGGAATGCTTGCCGACCGTTTTTTTGCCGCGCAAAAAGTACTTGCCGCGTTAAATGCCATTAATGCCGTAATGTTATTCCTTGCAGGCACCACTCAAAATCCCGATTTTCTTTTCATATGTTTGCTTATTGCCATGTTGGGTTATATGCCTTCGTGGAGTTTAACCAGCTCAATTGCAATGTACCATTTACCTTCCGAGCAATTCCCAAAAGTTCGTGTATTTGGTTCAATAGGTTGGGTTGCCTCAGGTATATTTAGTATTGTTTTTATTAAAGTTCTGCACATCGATTTCGATGGCACGCATCTCCCCTTTTACTGTGGAGCTGCCGTAAGCCTCTTGGCTGTGATCACCAATCTCACCCTTCCCAATACTCCACCTCTTGCCAAAGGTCAAAAAGCGTCAATCATCGATGCATTCGGACTACGAACTGTTGAACTAATGAGAGACCGGAACTTTACCATTTTTATTGTGTTTTCCTTCCTTTCGATGATACCCTTTGCCATGTACTTTTCATTTTTTTCTGAATTCCTTCTAAATATTAATACAAAATATATTTCGGTAACCATGAACTGGGGAGTACTTGCTGAAATGGGATTTTTACTGTTGGTTCCATTTGCCATAAAAAGGTATGGGCTACGAAAAGTGATGATTTTTGGCTTAATTGCTTTAGTTGTTCGATATCTGTCGTTTTACACCGGCGGAGCAATTAATCAAACCTGGATGTATTATATTGGTATTTTAGTACACGGATTAATTTTTGGCTTTTTCTATGTGGGTGGCCAAATTTATATCGACAAAAAAGCTCCTGCTGAACTACGATCGCAGGCACAGGGTTTTATTTTTCTGGTAACTTTTGGAGCGGGTCTTCTGGTTGGTACTTTTATTTGCAGCGAAATTATCCATCACTACAAAAGCGAATCGGGTTACAACTGGAATGCGATTTGGGGAATTATAACCCTTTCTTCTCTTGCTTTATTGTTACTGTTTGTTCTGCTTTTTAAAAACAACGACAAGGTACTTCAAAAGGCCTGATCGATATTAATTAAAGAATACATAATACCAGTAAGTACCTGCAAAATCGTTGGCCAATGCTCGCTGTGCCTGTTGTTTGTTACTTTGGTTTTGCTGAAATATTTTGTAGAATTGTTGAAAGCGTTGTTCAGTTTCTGTTCTTATGCAGAGTTTTTTTAATTCCGGCATCTCTCCTACTTTCAGAAGCTTATAGCTAACTACTACTTCTTCAATATTTTGAGGTACTTGCTGATAACCTGCTTTCTCCAAAATCGGAAGCAAATCAACAATTCCCTGCATATCTTTTTGCAACATAAGCCAGGCCAGTTTGTATTCCAATGCAAAAATATTCGTAGAATCAGATTTTATAATAAAATCCAGATTTGTCAAAGGATCATCCGACAAAACAAAAAAATCTTTTTTAGGTTTTAAGGCCTTTTTCACCCCAAGCTTCGGATGATTATTTATAGCTGACTCATCGTACAATAATTTCTCAAAATCAGCTGCACAATCGCGATAAAAAATGCTCCTTTTTAAAACTGAGATATATTTCTCAGCCATTTTAAAGTTACTATTAATCAACTCGGTTTTAATCAACATTTGTAACGTTTCGGGCGTTAATCCACGCATTACCATATATTCATAAGCCCAGCGCAGTGCCTCGTTATTCATTCCTATCGAATAATAAAAATATCCGCCTTTACGAAGAACCTCACCTAACAACTCCCACTTTTGAAAAAGCGTACTACCATCCGGAGTTTGCGGAAAACGAAAAAACGAGTCGGATAAATGTCCGGTTTCGGCCAATGCTAGATTATTCAAAAAGGCAGTAAGAATATTGGTAGAAGGGAATTGTGCATTAAAGCGAATTACCTCATCATACTTTTGCTCATAAAACAATTTTTCAACATGAAAATAATGGCTGTTCTTTTTATCGATTCGCGGAATTACCAGAACAACAAGCATTACAATCAGCACAAACGGAGTTAACTCAACGAACCTCAATCTTCCTAACGAAAGAGAACTGATTTTCTTCAATTCAATCTGAAAAAAAAGTGGCAACACCACAATTAACAAAACCGCTGGCATAAAAACATTAAACTGTCCCCCAATATCCTGCAATGTAAACGGGTATTTAAGCAAACTTGAAGTGGTTTGAAAAAAGAGAAACTCTTTTCCATAGAAAAAGAACAAGCCGGTACACACAAATAGTATTGGTAGTTTTATCCAGTCTTTCTTTTGAATTAAATAAATAGAAAATAGCGCAAGTAAAAGAGTAGAATAACTACCAAAAAGGTAATAGATAACAGGAAATAACACAACCGTTACCCATAAATATTCATTTTTTTTAATGACTGTAAATCTATAAAAAAGAGCCAATTGAAATAAAATACCCAAATTATTAAAAGCCAGGTACTGATAATTTGTTTGCATGTAGAAAAGTACCACACCAATAAAAAACGGGAAGAAATAAAACATCCGTCCGGTTAACGATTTTCCTGTTTTCTGCAATAAATAGATTATTCCGCAAAGTTCCAGAACAATTAATACCGCGCCTAATAACGGAAAATAATAAAGGGTAGTTTGAAATTTGCCTAAATAAACTAAAAATCCGCCCGGCTGCTTTAAATGTTCGTTTAAATAATCGAATGTTAGCTGAAACAATATCGATTTTTCCTGATAAAAAAAGATGTAACCGGTAAAATAGAACAGGTAAAATATGCCCGATAAAAAGAGTAAAACAAAGGGGGCAATCTGCAGAAGTCGGTTTGTATTAGGTTTTGTTGAGTTCATTTAATCAAGTTTAGTTTTCGGTCCATTGGGCCTGAATGGCTTTTTGGTTGGCGGCTTTTCTAATTTTGCCCGGAATGAAATCCACATTGGCGTTTGCAAATTCAGGAATATTGAAAGTTTTAAGAAACTCGTTATAAAATCGCGGATTTTCTTGTGGCAATACAAATGGTTTTGTGGCTTTTCCATTAGTATCGATATAAGAAATATAAGGCCTGGCAGTTAATCCATCGCCTCGTTTACTGCTAAAAACCAACCATCTCCCATTCGACGACCAACTGTGGTAACTTTCGGTAAAATCGCTGTTAACGTTACACTCATCAACCGAGAAATCATTCAGATCCACTGAATACAAATCAGCTTCTTTGTGCCAAATGGAAAAACAACCGTAATTGTGCAAAGTAAAAACCAATGAGTTTCCTTCGGGCGAAACTCGCGGAAAAGAAACACTTTTACCAACTGCCTCAGCATCAAAAATCAATTCAGATTTTCCAAAAGTTCTGTTTGCAGTATTAAATGCAACCCTACATAAATTGTATTTTGTATCACGGTAATCATATTCGGTTCCAATTTGTTTGGCCCGGCAAAAATACAGGTATTCTCCATCAGGCGACCACTCAGGATACGTATCCATAAATTGTTTATCCTGATCTATCGGAATCTGCATTATTTCATTTTTATTTACATCGTATAAAACCAGCGATGAGTTTAAATCAGAAACTTCAATCTTTTTTTCTTCACTTGAATGAAACTGCTGCACTACTTTATTCGACGAAAAAGCCACAAAATTCCCTGATGGATGCCAGCGAGGATAAACAGCCCCGTTTTTCATCTCTTTCGTTTTCAGGTTAAACTTTTTCAAATCGCCGTCTTTTACAAAATAAGTACCTCCCAGAGAACCACGCATGTGAAACATAAAATTGTCGGCGTCTTGATTGTTAAAGGCGTGACAGTTCACACAATTTTGCCCAACCACATTATTTTCAACTACCGATTTCTCGGCAAAACTTTCCATACTTCGCTTCACAATGCTTATTTCGGTCCAGCTTTCATATCCGGGATACAACAAACGGTAATACAAATACGGATCAACTTTGGCCTCAGCAACACGATTTGAAAAGGTTGTGTATGCATTCCATTTTCCATTCACTTTTACAAAAATACCGTAAGTAATATCCGATCCAACATTTTTATTTAAAAGCTGCTTCCATTTCTTTTCCGAAAACTGAAATACACCATTGTTTGAAGAAACGGTTAATTCATTTCCTTTCTCATCTTTAATTTTCACATAAAATGCTTCGCCCTTCTCTTCTACCTGAAAGTTTAAGGGCGCAATATTTATGGGAATCGTAAGATTCGAATAGTCTGGGTAAATTTTTGCAGGTCGACCGGCAATGGATATTTCACCATCCGGAACATCAGTACAGGCCGCCAAAATGACCAATAAAATTATAGATATAAACCCGTTTCTCATGCGCATTGCCGATTTTATAAGTCTGATAAAGTAAAACTTTAAAATAGTAAAAAAACACACAAATGAGCCAGTTTTGGGTCTAATCTACAATTATTTCATCTACAAAAATAAACACCCCCGAATTGGGTACTCTCGGATAAATGGTTTTAATTTTTAAATATTTACAGCTTGTTGTTTCAAAATCCACTTCAATGGTTCGGGTTACGCTATTGGAAGTTCTTATGGCTGACAAGTCCCGCTCAGATCGCCAGTTCTGCAGTCCCACGTATTTTTCTCCATCATTCGATACAGAAAGCTGTAACTCTTGTGGAAAAAATATACCTGCCCCGGTTTCCTCTATACAATTGTAACCTATTTTCGAAATTTCAGTTGGTTGATCAAATTCGATAGTAGTAACAAAATCGGTACTTAACATGCCCAGCCATTTCCCGTTACCCCACTTTGTTCCTCCAAAATCGGTATCCACCAGCGTGTACCCACCATTCGCTTTATATTTCCCGGTTGGTTCCGGATCAACAGTAACTTTGGCTCCCCGGGCCTTATGCAAAATGGCATCCGCCGATTCAACTTCTCCCATCACATTCCCATTTTTTACGGATATAGCGTTTACTGTTGCCGATGTACTTAACGAAAATGGCGCAGTGTATTTTACAGCAGTTTCCGGAGTGGGCTTCGTCCCATCAATGGTATAGTAAATTTCAGTTTCCAGTTCCGATTCAATGGTTACCTCAATATCTTTTGTATCCGCATTTAAAACAAATCCGATATTTGGGCGAAAGGCACTTTTAGCATAGTTAATATCCAATTGATCGTAATGCTGAATTAACCCGTCCATTTTTGCTCTGAAATGTTCCCAGTCTTTTTTACCTTTTGACTGCCAGGCTATTTCTGAAAGTGCCGCCATGCGAGGCATTGTCATATATTCTACTCGTTGTGGATTTTCCATATACTCGGTCCAAACGTTTCCCTGCACCCCCATAACCAACGATGCAAATTCAGGTTCTAAATCCTCGGGGACAGGTTCGTATTCGTATACATTCTGCATGGTTGAATACCCGCCAAATGCAACAGGTTCGTGTTTACTCAAACTCTGGTAATGATCGAAATAAAGATGTGAACCTGTGGTTAAAACGGTTTGGTGGCCTTTTTTCAAATAATCAGCAACACCATTTATTCCTCCCCAGTACATAATCGTTGCCGATTCAGAAAGTTCACCTTCCAAAATCTCGTGCCAACCTATTAGTTTTCTTCCTTTCGATTTTAAATATTCATCAAAATGATTTACAAAATGACTCTGCAGGTCATCGGCATCGTAGCCCTTTTCATTCATCAATTTTTGGCAATCAGCACAGACCTTCCAATTGCTTTTATTCACTTCATCGCCGCCAATATGAATATATTCTGATGGAAAAAGACAAAGAACCTCATCAATTATTTCTTCCAGTAATTTGTAACTCTCCGGGTTACTTGCACAATACACTCCTGTATTTCTAAGCGGGTTATTGTTTTTATCCTTACAAACCAAATCAGGATAACATTGAAAAACTACTTCCGAATGGCCCGGCAATTCTATTTCAGGCAAAACGGTTATAAAATGTTCTGCAGCATAGGTCACCACCTCCTTTATTTCTTCCTGCGTATAATAACCTCCGTACTTCTGCCGGTCATCTCCTTCCTTCCAAACCTCAAAATCCTGCCAGGGTTTTTTGTTTTCTTTTACTACACGCCAGGCACCAATATCAGTTAATTCGGGATGCGATTTTATTTCAATACGCCAGCCAATACCGTCAACCAAATGCCAGTGGAAAACATTTAGTTTATGCATGGCCAAATAATCGATGTATTTTTTTACAAATTCTACCGGCATAAAGTGCCTCGAAACATCGAGATGCATGCCCCTCCACTGAAAGCGAGGTTTGTCGGTAATCTGCACTGCCGGCAATATTACTTTTTCAAGCGGCATGGTTTCCAATTCCGCCGGCAACATCTGCCGAATCGTTTCAACAGCGTAAAACAATCCCTGGGGGCCGGCTGAACGGATTATAACTCCCGATTTCGAAATATCCAGAACATAACCTTCGTTTGTTAATGAGTCGAGTTCAGTATCCAGTTCAAAAAGAATTGAAGATTTTTTCTGCTTTGTTTCGTTGGTAAAAATAATGGGAAGATTAGTTTTCAGAACTGATTGTAAAAACGTTGCTGCCGGAAGCATAACGGAGTCAGGAATAAGAATATCCGTATGCTCACCAATAACAAATGGTTTTTCATTTTTCTCAACTATAAACCCAGGCTCTGGAATTACCTGTACCAAAGGAACCTGATTTTGCTGACATGAACTAAAACTCAAAATAACTAAAATTACAATAAGGAATACACCTGTTTTCATACGATTAAAATTGTTTGTTTTCAACGATAACAGCTCTAATAACCATTCCAGAGTTTCATGTTTTTACTACATAAATCCGAGACAATTTATTCCCTGTTATTTTTAATAAAAATCTCTATCAATAATTTTGATAAAAAAACAAATTCTTTGTTTGTTGTACTATGCAAATCATCATGCTTCGCCTAAAAAGCTTCTACTATCATGAACCCAAAAACAGAACAACTCAACAAAACTGTTCAAAATAGGTGCAAATAACTTTCAATTTCAAACTAAAATCCGCTTTTAATTTAAATTTCAATCAAAAGCAAAGAAATTAATTTCAATTCGTTTTTGTTTTAAATTTTAATTTTTACATTTGCTTCCACAATAAAAAAATGAAATGAGAATTTTATCTATCAATATTCTAGTCCTCGTTACTGTCATTCTTCGAATTGCAGAGAGAGGCTAATTATGTTGTAGATGAATAAAAATATTTACAAGCCTTTCTCTAAAAACGAGAAGGGCTTTTTTAATGCTATAACAGACAAAAAAAGACAAAAAAGTATGCATACACCATTACGCAGCAACACAACAACACAAGGCCGTAGAATGGCAGGTGCCAGAAGCCTTTGGAGAGCAAACGGGATGAAAGAAGAACATTTCGGGAAACCGGTTATTGCCGTTGTAAACTCGTTTACACAGTTTGTTCCCGGGCACGCTCACCTGCACGAGATTGGACAATACGTTAAAGGATTAATTGAAAAACAAGGCTACTTTGCTGCCGAATTTAATACCATTGCCATCGACGATGGAATTGCCATGGGACACGACGGAATGTTGTATTCTCTGCCTTCGCGCGATGTAATTGCAGACAGTGTTGAGTATATGTGTAACGCGCACAAAGTGGATGCAATGGTTTGCATTTCAAACTGCGATAAAATTACTCCGGGAATGTTAATGGCTGCCATGCGTTTGAATATTCCGGCCGTTTTTGTTTCGGGAGGTCCAATGGAAGCCGGTGAAGTAGATGATAAAGCCCTGGATTTAGTGGATGCTATGGTTATGGCTGCCGATGATAGTGTTAGCGACGCATATTTAGCTCAAGTTGAAGAAAATGCGTGTCCAACCTGTGGATCGTGTTCAGGTATGTTTACTGCAAATTCGATGAACTGCCTCGCAGAAGCCATTGGAATGGCACTTCCTGGAAACGGAACCATTGTTGCAACACACGCCAACCGCAAACGACTTTTTGAAGAAGCCGTTGAAAAAATTATTGCGGCTACAAAAGCCTATTATTTTGAAGGAAACGAGTCGGTGCTTCCACGAGGAATTGCCACACGTGATGCTTTTTTAAATGCAATGAAACTTGACATCGCTATGGGGGGGTCGACAAACACAGTTCTTCACTTACTGGCAATTGCCCACGAAGCTGAGGTTGATTTTACAATGAAAGATATTGATCAGCTTTCGCGTATTACGCCTAATCTTTGTAAAGTGGCACCCAGCTCACACTACCATGTTCAGGATGTAAACCGCGCAGGTGGTATTCTCTCTATTTTGGGAGAATTGGACAGAGTGGGACTGATTGAAACCAATGTTTCGCGCATTGACGGGAGAACGCTGGCTGAAGCCATTTCTGAATATCACATTAATAACGAAACGGTTTCTGAAGATGCTATAAAAAAATTCAAATCGGCGCCTGGTGGTGGAAGAAACCTGGTAATGGGTTCGCAGGAAAGCTATTACAAAGAACTAGATACCGACCGGGAGAATGGTTGTATTCGCGATTTTGAGCATGCCTACAACAAAGACGGTGGATTGGCTGTTTTGTATGGCAACATAGCAGAAAGTGGCTGTATTGTAAAAACGGCAGGTGTTGATGCATCGATTTTTAAATTTACAGGAACAGCAAAAGTTTTCGATTCGCAGGATGAAGCAGTGAATGGTATTTTGGGCGACACGGTTCAAAAAGGCGATGTTATTGTTATTCGTTACGAAGGGCCAAAAGGAGGACCGGGAATGCAGGAGATGCTTTACCCCACTTCGTACCTTAAATCGATGCAGTTGGATAAATACTGTGCCTTAATTACTGATGGACGTTTCTCGGGAGGCACATCGGGTCTTTCAATAGGCCATGTTTCGCCGGAAGCTGCAGGAGGTGGTGCAATCGGGTTAATTCAGAACAATGATAAAATTGAAATCGATATAACAAAACGTTCCATTAATCTTCTTATTTCTGATGAAGAGTTGGCAGAACGCAGAAAAACTGAAGAAGCAAAAGGCAACGATGCATTTACGCCGGTTGGAAGAAACAGAACGATTTCGAAAGCATTAAAAGCTTATGCAAGCCTGGTTTCTGCCGCTGATAAAGGTGCCATTCGTTTAATCGATTAAAAGAAAAGTCCTTTGGACTTCGACATTGGAAATCATACGGATGACCAATAACAATAAAAAAATAAAATAACAGATAATAACGATTAGCTAGAAGCCATAGGCCAGCGGCTAGCAGCTAAATTTAATAATATGACAGCACAAAAAGTTACCGGTTCACAAGCATTGATCCTTTCGTTATTGGAAGAAGGTGTGGATACTATTTTTGGTTATCCGGGCGGTGCAATAATGCCCGTTTACGATGCATTGTATGATTACGACAAAGAAGTAAAACATATTTTAACCCGCCATGAGCAGGGAGCAATCCACGGCGCGCAAGGTTATGCGCGTGTCACCGGGAAACCCGGAATTTGCCTTGCTACTTCAGGTCCGGGAGCAACAAACCTGATGACCGGAATTGCCGACGCAATGATTGATTCAACTCCCCTGGTGTGCATTACCGGACAGGTTGCTTCACCACTTTTGGGAACCGATGCTTTTCAGGAATCCGATATTGTTGGAATGTCAATTCCGGTTACAAAATGGAATTACCAGGTAACAACTCCGGAAGAAATTCCGGAAGCCATTGCCCAGGCTTTTTACATTGCCACAACAGGACGTCCGGGACCGGTTTTAATCGATCTTACCAAAGATGCCCAGTTTGGCGAATTGGATTTTGAATATAAAAAATGCACAAAAATCAGAAGTTATGTACCTGAAACGCATGTGGATCCACACCAGGTAAAAGCCGCTGCAGATTTAATCGACGCAGCAAAAAAACCAATGATTTTGTTCGGACATGGAATAATAATTGGACGCGCAGAAGATGAATTAAAAGCATTTATTGAAAAAACAGGAATCCCTGCAGCATGGACCTTGATGGGCCTTTCGGCACTTCCAACCGAGCACAGGCTAAATGTTGGAATGCTTGGAATGCATGGAAATTACGGACCAAACCTGTTAACCAACCAGGCCGATTTAATTATTGCAGTTGGTATGCGTTTCGACGATCGTGTTACAGGAAAAGTGAGTGAATATGCCATAAACGCAAAAATCATCCATATTGAAATTGATCCGGCAGAAGTTGATAAAATCATTAAAGCGGATGTGGCGGTAATTGGCGATGCAAAAAAAGCCTTACACATGCTCACTGCCAATGTAGCTGAAAATAATCACGATGCCTGGGTTGAAGAATTCAGAAAGTGTGATGTTATTGAACAGGAAAAAGTAATTTCGAAAGACCTGTACCCTACCAAACCGGGATTAACCATGGGCGAGGTAGTTCGAATTGCTTCCGAAAAAACCAACCATGAAGCCATCCTGGTTACCGATGTTGGCCAGCAACAAATGATAGCACAGCGCTACTTCAAATTTAAAAATTCGCGTAGCAATGTAACTTCAGGAGGTTTGGGAACTATGGGTTTTGGACTTCCGGCAAGTATGGGAGCGCAAATTGGAGCGCCCGACAAGACCGTTGTTGCAATGATTGGTGACGGTGGTTTCCAAATGACAATTCAGGAATTGGGTACCATTGCTCAAAATAAACTTCCGGTAAAAATTGTCATTCTCAATAACAACTTTTTAGGAATGGTACGCCAGTGGCAACAATTATTCTTCGAAAGAAGATACTCTTTCACCGAACTACAGAATCCTGATTTTATAACAATTGCCAAAGGATTCGGAATCGAAGGACATTCTGTTTCGAAACGTGAAAATCTGGAAGACAGTGTTCAAAAAATGGTTGATCACGACGGTCCGTATTTATTAGAAGTAATTATTGAAAAAGAAGATAATGTATTCCCTATGGTTCCCACCGGAGCCTCGGTTTCTGATATAATCCTTGAGCCCTAATAATCAGTAAAACATCTACATCATGAAAAATGAATTCATAATAACTGTATATACAGAAAACCATATTGGATTACTAACTCGAATAACGGTAATTTTCACACGCCGAAAGATAAATATCGAGAGCCTGACGGTTTCGGAATCAGCAATTCCAGGTATTTTTAAGTTTACAATTGTGATTAATGAAACGAAAGCTCAGGTTACCAAGGTAGTTGGTCAGATTGAAAAGCAAATTGATGTGCTAAAAGCATTCTTCCATACCAACGAAGAAATGATTTACCAGGAAATTGCGCTTTACAAAGTTCCCATTGAGCCGATATACGAAAGCGATACAATTGAAAGTATTGTACGTAATGCAGGTGCACGTATTCTTGAAATCACAAAAGATTATGTTGTTATTGAAAAAACAGGACATAAAAAAGATACACAAGCATTATTTGAACAACTAAACGAATTTAAGGTAATGCAGTTTATTCGCTCAGGACGTGTAGCACTTACGCGCGACCCGATTGAACGCCTCTCTGAATTCCTGAAAGAAAGAGATGCTTTTTTAAATAGTTTGGATTAATATACAATTTTATACTTCTCTTAGCGCCTGTCAGTTTTTTATCTGGCAGGCTTTTTTGTGCTCTGAAAATTACAAAACAGATACAACTGTTACACAATCTACTCCGTGCTTTAGATTCAGAAAAAAAATAAGTTTACCAAACATTAAAAATAAAATCGACACAACAAATTAGTCACTTGTCATACAAATATTCCGATAAATTTCACCACATTGCAGGCATAAATAACCAGCAATAAAATGAGCCTTTATATAACCAAAATCGAAATCTACGAGTCTCCTATTAAGTTAAAAGAACCCTTTGTTATATCATTGGGGCCTATGGATTATGCCCAAAATGTGGTGATTGTTATTCGCACCAATAAAGGAATAACAGGATTTGGTGAATGCAGTCCGTTTATGACCATCAACGGAGAAAGCATGGAAACGTGTTTTATTGTTGCACAATACCTGGCCAAGATTTTAAAAGGTAAAAATCCGATAAATATTGAGGAGTGCTCAATGGCCATGGATAAGGTTATTTATGGCAACTCAAGCATTAAAAGTGCATTCGATATTGCCTTGTACGATATTGCAGCACAGCAGGCCGGTGTTCCTCTGTACAAATATTTGGGTGGGCATAACAACAAGAAAATGCAGATTGACTATACCATCAGTTTGGGAGAAACGGATAAAATGGTTGAGGATGCCAAAAAAATTATTGCCGGTGGTTTTGAAATTATCAAAGTAAAATTGGGACATTCAAAAGGAAAAGACATTAAAAGTATTCGTTTAATAAGAGAAGCGGTCGGACCAAATGTTCCAATTCGACTGGATGCAAACCAGGGCTGGACTGCCAAAGAAACCCCGGCAATACTGAACGAACTGGCACCATACAATATTCAGCATTGCGAAGAACCAATTCCCCGATGGGATTTTATGGAACTGCCTGCGATATGTAAAAACAGCCCCATCCCTATTATGGCTGACGAAACCTGTTGCGACCACCACGATGCGAAACGTCTTATTCAACTGGAGGCCTGCCATCGGATAAACATTAAACTCAGCAAATCGTCTGGTATTTTTAAGGCACTAAAAATTATCGAATTGGCCGAGGCTGCCGATATGGAAATACAGATTGGCGGTTTTCTTGAATCTCGTTTGGGATTTACAGCATCGGCACACCTTGCACTGGCCAGCGATACTATCGTATATTATGATTTCGACACGCCTCTAATGATGGTAGAAGACCCTGTTAGCGGAGGAATTCAATACGATAAAAACGGCAGAATTACATTGCCTGAAACACCTGGACTGGGAGCTTCGATTCATCCTGATTTTTTAAAACGATTAAAAATGACTGTGGTTGAATAGCAGCATCAAAATCAGCTAAGTCAAAAAACATTTCCGGTATTTCAGACCCATTTAACTATGCAACCATCCCCGGAGACATGGTTTTGAGATAATCCTTAAAAAGGAATAAAAATATCTTTACGCTCAAAAAAGGTATTACTACCAGCTTATTTTAAAGCTGCCAGGCATAAAAAAACCGTCGATTATCCCGACGGTTTTTATTTCTTCTAATTAAAACAAATGTATCTGCCAATTCATTTGTTATTCTATTTCATCCAGTGGTCCATAACTAATAGTCAGACCATCCCACATTTGGGTTAAATTATTCATCGACTTACGAAACCTTGCATAATCTTTATTGTCTTTATTTGTCCATCCTGTTTCGGCATAAGCAGCAATACGAGGATAGGTTTGACGCTCAACATCTTTATTGGTTGGAGTCCATTCACTCCACATTTGACACCCCAAACCAAATATATTTTTATGGTATTTTTCGTCCAGATCCTCAGGAATTGGATAAAAGTTGTAGGCCTTTTCAAGGCTGATATTTTTGTAAGTATAATCTAAATATGTATTTGAGTGCAACGAGTTAACAATGCTATATCCTTTTTTAGCAGCATCGGTAATCAGTTTAATATCACCTTTCCAGAAATGAACTACCACATTTTTAGCCAGTTCTGTCTCAGCCTCCTTGTCATGCTTTTTCTCTTCGAAACCTTTATGAATATTGATTCCCATAATTTCGTTCCATCCCATCATTCTCCTGCCCTTGCTCTCAATAAATTTTGAAATTTTATTGGTAAAGACAATTTGTAAATCTGCAGGAGTATTAATTCCATTCTCTTTCATGTATTGTTGTACATGTTTCGACTCTTCCCATGATTTATAACCTACTTCATCGCCACCAATGTGAATAACTTCGGAAGGAAAGAGTTCGAACAATTCATTTAGCACATCCTCCACAAATTGCTCTACCTCAGGGCTTGTAACATCGTAATTATCGTAATGACGACCAAATTTAACCGGCACATCAATGTCTTTTCCTGTTGTCCCTAACCACGTATATGCTGCTATTGCCGCACTCGAATGGCCCGGTATTTCAAATTCAGGAACAATAGTAATGTTCCTTTCAGCGGCATATTTCACTATCGCTTTTATTTGTTCCTGGGTGTAAAAACCGGAATGAGGAACACCTGAAGTTTTACCGCTTCCCCATCCGTCGATCTCCGAATCAGTCCGTGAACCACCAACTTTAGTAAGTAACGGATACTTTTTAATCTCAACTCGCCATCCAGCATCATCAACAAGGTGCCAGTGAAAGATATTCATTTTAAGCTTCGCCATTTGATCGAGCACTTGTTTTACAAATTTCTCGCCATGAAAATAACGCGATTCATCGAGCATGTATGCGCGCCATCCAAATGCAGGAACATCTTCAATTTCAACTGCCGCAACTGTTGCTCCATTTAACATCTGAAGTATAGTTTGAATACCATAAAATTGCCCCTTATTACCATTGGCTACAATCGTAATTGTTCTTTTATTTGCAACTAAGCGATAACCTTCTTCACCTAGATCATTAGGTTTTTCAGCAGATTTAAATACAATTTTTGCACCATTCCCTGTGCTGATTCCTTGTTTATTTAATTCGGCGGTTAGGAATTCGGAATGTGTTGTTTCACCAATAACCTGAAAACCTTTTGCCAAATTAACACAACCTTCACCTACTTTCAATTGATTTGGGAAGGGAATAATCTCAATGGATTGATCCGAACATTCAGGTGTTGTACACGATACCATAAAACCTGCGATTACAGCAATAATCAGTAATTTTAGTTTGTTGTTCATAGTTAAATTTTATCAATGTTTTTTCTATTGCTTAGCGTAATTATTTCAAGTATACCACATTAAGCATAACCAAGAAACCTAATATGCATTCTACACTAAACAATAATTTACACACAAAGCTAAATTCTTTTTAATATTTTTAATATGATTGGGTAATGTAAATTATGAATATTGGTTAATGATTTTAAAAAGTAATAACCAATACTAATAAAATGTACTTCATTATACATGATTCGACTTTAAAGATAAAACCAAAGTAGCTGCAATGGACGGCAGGGGTTTAACCATTAATTGGAAATTAAGCCGGCGCTGAGTTTTTACTTCAAACATTCCATTCTTTTCCTTAACTTTGAATGGAGAATATTAAACAATAACCTATGAAAAAAGTTAAGCTTATAAATATTATCTGGGTTATTGTCCTCTGCCTGGGAATTAAACCGGTTCCAATAATGGCTCAGGTTCCTTTTACGAATCAGGATACCACGCTAATAAGCGACCAACTGGAAGAAATTACCATTACTGCATTTCGTTCGCCGTATAACATATTTAATACGCCTGCCCCGGTCAACCTGATTATGCCGGAGCAACTGGAAGCAGGAAATGCACTAACTCCGGTTGATGCACTAAACCGTATTCCAGGTGTTTTAATGCACAATGGAACGTTTAATACCAATCGTTTAACCATTCGCGGAATTGGTTCGCGAACACCTTATGCCACCAATAAAATCAAGGCTTATTTTGGTGAAATTCCGCTCACATCGGGCGATGGAGAAACCACTCTTGAAGACCTTGAAAACACATCCATTCAACGCATCGAAATTATTAAAGGTCCTTCCTCAAGTTTATACGGTGCAGGATTAGCTGGTGTAGTACTTTTTCATCCAAAAACAGTTGTAAGAAATTTTGCGCAAAACCAAACTACACTAGCTTCTTTCGGAACCATAAAAAATACGCTTTCAGCGGGCATCAGCAAAGAAAAGCTCAAGATTTATACACTTGGATCGATTTTGAACAGTGACGGTTATCGCGACAACAATAACACAAATCGGGCAAATATACTTTTGAATGCGGTGTATGCCTTTTCCGAAAGCTCCAACCTGCAGTTTTTGGTAAAAGCCACAAAAATGAAAGGCTATATTCCAAGTTCACTCGACTACCAAACCTATATGGAAAGTCCCGAAAGTGCTGCTGCAAATTGGAAAAGCGTAGAAGGTTATGAACAATACAACAATGCACAAATTGGAATTTCCTTTAATCGGTTTACAATAAAAGATGGTAAAATATCAGTGGCTGCTTTTGGTAGTTTTCGCGATATGGACGAGTTGCGTCCTTTTAATTTTCTGGAAGAATCGTCGAAATACATAGGTGGACGTGCTTATATTCAGAAAATAATACGAACACGAAAAGCACGTTTTATTATGACTTCAGGTTTCGAGATGTTCAGGGAAAACTACAACTGGAAAACCCACAACAACGACAATAACAGCCTACTTTCGGACAACAACGAAAAGCGGCAATACGAAAACCTGTTTGTACAACTGGAATCGAATTTCAACAACAGGTTGTTTGTTTCGGCCGGAGTAAACGGCAATCTTACGCGATTTAATTACACCGATAAATTTCTTGACAACGGAGACCAGTCGGGGAATCGCAGTTACAAACCGGTTATTTCGCCTCGTTTGGGTATTACCACTTTATTTACCGAGAGCTTTTCTGTATATGGAAATATTAGCCACGGTTTTTCTACTCCATCGTTTGAAGAAACTCTTTTACCCGAGGGTGAAGTAAATCCTGAAATTAAACCGGAATCGGGGTGGAATTTTGAAGCCGGATTTCGCTCACAACTCTCTAACCGATTAAAATTCTCGGCCAGTTATTACCGTATTTATGTTGACAATTTGCTTGTGGCACGTCGTACCGGAGAAGATGCCTATGTTGGTGTAAATGCAGGACAATCGGTTCATCCCGGTATGGAAGCTGAAGTCACCTGGATTACCATAACGCATAACGGATTGCCACTCTTAACCATGAATGGAAGCGCAACAATTGCCAACTGTCACTTTACCGATTTTATTGATGCCGGCACCAACTATTCGGGAAAACGTTTACCCGGAACGGCTAAAGAAACATGGGTTGTGGGTGCTAAATTAAATACTCTCAGAAATGTAACATTAAATACCTGGTACCGCTTTAACGGAAAAATGCCGGTAAATGATGCCAACACCGAATTTTCCGATTCTTTTGGAATTTCGGGAGCTGAACTGAAATACCAGGGACGATCGGGCAAATTAAAAATTGAAGTAAAAGGCGGAGTTCAAAATATTTTCGATGTACATTACGCTTCCATGCTGGCAGTAAATGCGCCCTCGTTTAACGGTGTGCCACCCCGTTACTACTATCCCGGGACCCCACGAAACTACTATGTTTCTCTGTTAATTGGATTAATTAACGATAACTAATCTTTTTTCCCAACAGCTATTACCGCTTTCTGTGCCCTGAAGTAAATCCGATCATTTGAAATTGCCGGAGTAGCCATTAATATGTCGTCCATATTATTTTGTGCTACAAGTTCGAAAACCGGCCCGGCTTTTACCACAAAAACATCACCTTGTTCCGAACAAAAATATACATAATCGTTGGCAGCAACTCCTGATGCCGAAAAACCACCAACCGATCCCAGACTCTCTTTGTACATCAACTCGCCCGTTGTGGCCATAAATACACTTAACGATCCGTTTCCCCTTAAATTATAAAGATAATCGCCGTAAATTAAAGGCGTTTGCATATATGCTCCACCACGTTTTATACTCCAAACAATATCCGAATTTGATAACTCGTTCTCTGCAAGAGTAATATTGCCCGTTGTATTTGTTTTTATGGCATAAATGGGAGAATAACGACCATGCGCGTTGTTTATAAAAATCAAATCGTGTGCAACAACAGGCGTTGGAGTTGGTATGTCACCTCCCCCACTCATTTCCCATATTTCAGTACCAGTTTCAAAATCGTAACCTCCCATATGTTTCCAACCATTTACAACAATTTGTGTTTTTCCTTCTTTTTCGAAAACTGTTGGCGAACTCCAGGTCGAAACTTCATCGCGTGCTGTGCGCCAATTCTGTTTCCCGGTGGCAATGTCGAATGAAGCGATAAAACTATCGCCTAAAAAATCACACTGAACAATTACATTTCCCTTGTGAATTATCGGCGAACTCGAAAATCCCCATTCCAGTTCAGGGGCATCATATGGGCCGGCATTCATTTTCCCAAAGTCTTTTTTCCAAAGCAACTGGCCTTCCATATTGTAACAATACAATCCTTGTGAACCAAAAAATGCCACCAGATGGTTGCCATCACAGGCCGGAGTTCCATCTGCGTGAGAAGCTTTTGTATGACGTTTTACCGCAGGTACGCATTTCACAGCTAATTTGTCCCAAAGGATTTCACCGGTGTTTTTATCCAGGCAATACACCTTAAATTCGTGTATCGATTCGTCCTCAACAGCATCGCCATCGCCATACAATCCAACTTTTAAATAATCGTTTCCAGAACCGCTAATGGCAGTGGTTACAAATAGTTTATCGTCCCAAATTACGGGGCACGAATGCCCAAGTCCGGGAATCTTTGTTTGCCAGAGAATATTTTCACCCGTCTCCAAATTCCATTCGGTGACAGTATTTGCATTTTCAATATATCCTTTGGCAAAAGGGCCGCGAAAACCCGGCCATTGCTGCATATAATTTGTTTGAGCTAAACCTTGAAATGCAGTAAACAGAAACAGAACGAACAAAATATTCTTTTTCATTATTTTGGTTTTAAATATACGTTTCAACAATTCAAACCAATCAAAGTTAACTTTGCTTCTTGAATCAGAAAATATCAAGACAGGCCACAAAATATACTTACAACGATTTCCGCTGAACAAATTGAAACGGGCTTTTTATACGTTTAAATTCTTTCGATAAAATCATCTGAGCTGCAATTCTGCCGATTTCGTCGTGATTGGTTGAGATGGTAGTAATCCCGTCTTCCAGTATTTCTTTTACCGGATTATCATTGTAGGCCACCACTCCAATATCAAGTCCAAGCTGCCAGTTTCTTCCCTTGGTAATTTTCACAAACCGGTATAAATCGTCATCCGAAACCAAAACATAAGCTTCATACTTTTTTACATCCTCCTCTTCAAGCTGATCAATTACTGAAAATTCCAATCCATTTACCTGGCAAAAAATCTGGAATCCGCGTAAAATATTTTTTGAGTAGTATTCGTTGGTCGGAAAAACAAGGTTAACTTTCGAATACTTCTTTAAAAGCAAAATCCCTTCGCCCAGAGCAGTTTGAATATCCTTTTCAAACTCCTGATAAACCACGGGATATTCATTTAACGAATCAAGATTTCTATCGATTAACAAGACCTTTTCCGTGGGTAATTTTTTAATCACCTGAATCACATTGGCATCTTCGTTTTTAAACTGCGGCAAAATAACAAAGTAATCGTAGCTATTAATTTGGTTATCAATTATTTTTTCAAAATTATCAATACTGTAATTGTAAATAAACACATCAACAGCAGCTTTACTTCCCAGTGTTTCAACAAACGAGTAATAAATACTACGTTTATAATTACTGAGTTTATTAAATATCAATGCGACCTTTATTTCTTTCTGAACATTGATCTGATTCACATAATATCCTTTACCGCGAACCGATAAAAGAACACCTTTCTTTTTTAAATACACATACGCTTTTTCAACGGTATCGCGCGAAAGTAAAAGTTCTTCACTTGTTTCGTTTATGGAAGGAATACGCTGGCCTTTTTTAAAAATACCGGCTTCGATATCCGAAATAATCAGTTCTACAACCTGTTTGTATTTCGGTACTTCCGAATCGTGGTTTATGCGTAAGTCGTAACTCATGTTTCACTCCTACTTTTCAATAATTTTGATGGTCGTTCTACGGTTTTGTCTTCGGCCCTCAACCGTTTCATTTGTAGCAATCGGCAAGCTGTCGCCATACCCTTCTGGTTTCAAACGGCTAAGTCCGATTCCGTTTTCGACCAAATAATCAATTACCGATTTTGCCCTGCGTTTCGAAAGTTCCAGGTTACTTTCGGGATTACCCGAACTATCAGTATGCCCCTGTATCTCAACTTTCAGTTTGCTATTCTCTTTCAAAAACGAAACCAGGATTTGCAATTCAGGTTCCGATTGCGGAAGAATAGCGAACGAATCGGTTTCGTAATAAATATTGTGCAAATCCATTTGTGCCCCAATTTCGATGGGTTCAAGTTCTATATCTAAATGAAATGGATCCCCAATAGAATTAGCATCGGCTAACAAAAACGATTCAGAATAGAATAAAAATCCTGGTTCAGAAACATTAAATGCATAATTTCTACCCAGAGGTAATGCCATCATTATTTCACCGTTTTCGTCGGCATTCTCAACTCTTGGTTTTTGCAAACTTGCATTCAGATTTACAAGTTCGATATTGGCCATAACCGGTTTGTGAGTTGTTTTGTTGATCACTTTTGCCTTCACATACGAAACGGGCCTTGGCTGAAGCCCACGCGTTAAATTAAACGAAAAAATATCGAGTCCTTTATCGGCTTCTCTGGCCGATGAGAAATAAGCCACATCGCCAATGGAACTAATGGTTAATCCCATATCATCTTTATGTGTATTAATTGGGTAACCCATATTTTTCAGCTCGCTAATTTCTCCCGAATCATCAATTAGGGCAGAAAAAAGATCGAATCCCCCCATTCCAACATGCGTGTCGGAAGCGAAATAAAAATTGTGATTATTGGCATGAATAAACGGAGAAATTTCATCTCCCGAAGTATTCAATGTTTCAAGGTTTTCAGGTGTTTCCCATATGGGATCTCCTACTTCTGAAAAACCCGAAAATTCAATTCGCCAGATATCTTTTTTCCCTTTTCCTCCCGATCGGTTACTGGAAAAATACAGCCACTTGTTATCCGAAGACAGAGAAGGTTGTCCCTCCCAGGCGCTACTATTTATAGGGCTGCCGGCATTTTTGGGCTGTGTCCATTTTCCGTTTATAAAGCGCGAAAAATAGATGTCGCAACTTCCAAACCCATCTTCGCGGTTACACGCAGTAAAAAACAAAATTTTCGAATCGGCTGAAAGCGTTTGTGCGCCCTCATTTTCATCCGTATTAATATCGTTTAAAGGCATTGCCCGTTCCCAATTAAACGAGTCGAGTTCAACCATATAAAAGTCTTCCCGCGGACGATTGCCGTCTTTAACCAAACGGGTAAAAATCAAGTGTTTCCCATCCAGCGAGGGAGTTGGCCAGTATTCATCATTATCGCTGTTCACTTTGTCTCCAAGATTTTCGGGTTGAAAATCGACCGGATTTTCGATGGAATGAATAGCAAAGCGGCAACTGGCTATTTTGCAGGCAAGCAAAAATTCACGCTTCTCAGGAATCTGTTTAGTTTTGCTGTATTTTTCGTAAAAGCTAAGCGCTTCAGAATACATTCCCAGTTTGTAAAAGGCTTCACCCAAACGAAAATCGATTAACGGATTAGTACTGCTATAGCTTGCTTTGTCTAAATGATAAATCTCAAGCCGGGTCGAGTCCATATCTTTAAATACTTCAGCCAATAATAGGTGGGCTGGTGCATCTGCAGCATCACTTTTCAATATTTTAGTACAAACTTCAATCGTTTTAGCGTAATTATCGGCCTGATAATAGCCCCTGGCTTCTTCAAAAAGTTTCTCGTTTTTGTTTAACTTTTGAGCATACACTTCAACTACAGAAAAAAGCGTCAAAATCATTAACAAGATTAAACTTCTGGTGAATAACAGGTTATATTTTGTAAATTTTTCGTTCATAACTTCGTAAAATTGATAAACTACTGTTTTTTGTATTATTATTTTTTCTATTTTTCCGCCGAAAATTAGTAAAATTAACCATTTTAATTAGAATTTATTTTAACTCTATTGTTTGTTATAGAAATGAAAAAGAAAGTAAACAAACATGGCTCATCAGAGCTGGACAAATTCGACCGTAAGCAAAAGAAACAGTCAGGTACTAAAAGTAAAAGTTCCAAAAATAAATTTTCTATTTATGATGAATTTGAAGATGACGCTGATGATTTTATCAGTTATTCTTCGAACTATTCCGACGAAGAAGAATAATTAATCATTTTTTTCAGATACTACTTAGTTACAAGTACCTGGTTTTTAATGATAAAATGCTTCAATACCGGGGTATTGATAGCGTGCTTTGGCAATTTTTTCGGGAAATACAAAATATGAAATGTCTGCTTGTGCACATTCCATTCCTTCTCCATCGAATAAGCTACAGGCGATCTTTGCCATTCTTCCTTCTTCCGAAATAATCCGTCCTTTAATGGTTAATTCTCCTTTCGATACTTTCACCGGCTTTAAATATTTCACGTTCATTTCGCTTGTTACACCGGCGGTTTTTAATTTCAGCATAACCACCCATCCCCCAATTTCGTCAAGCAAAGTAGCCTGAATTCCTCCATGTAAAACACCTACCCACCCTTCGTACGATTTACAGGGCTGCCATTTTGTAATTATTTCTTCTCCGTCTTCCCAAAACTCCAGATGTAAACCCGTTTTGTTAAATGGTGAACAGGCAAAACAATTGTAATCGCCTATGTTTTTCGGGTCTTTCCAGGGATTTTTAATTTTTTTCATCTGTATCTATATATTTATTTGTTACCTGTCTCCTTTTGTTTCTTTAGTGTTCCTATCCTTCTCTGTGGAAGAACCACGATGTAATGATAACGTAGGTGTAGCGTTTCGCATCCGCAAAAAATGAATGAAACTCTTCGCAGCGAGCTAACGAGGTATTTCAATAGAATCATTATTTTTAATACGCATCAAGACGCGGGGAATAAAACCAATAAGATCCCTCTATTATCGCTAGGAAACAGTTTGGCTATATGATTTTGAAAACCAGAATCAAAGACTCACTGATTTAACCAAAACAGGCCGGTAAAAAACCAGCCTGTTCAATTTTATGCTTTATAATTTTAATTATTTCCCAAAATTAACGGAAGACCGTCTTTACCGCTACCAATTACAATTACCTTGGTATTTGGCGATTCTGCCAATGCTGTTGTGGCTTCAATACCCCGTTGTTTTAAAATCTGCTCAGTTAAACTGGCATTAATAATTCGGTTGTATGCAGCTATACCATCTGCTTCAATTCTTCTACGTTCTGCTTCCGATGTTTCTTTGGTTAGCCTATATTCGTAGGCTAATGATTCCTGTTCTTGTTTCAATTTGCTTTCAATAGCAGTCTTAATTTGCTCGGGTAAATTAATCGAACGAATAAGCAATGCTTTCATTTGAATATAGTTTTCGCCTAAAACAGCTTTTGTTTCATCAATAATGGCTTGTTCTACTTCCGCTCTTTTTGTCGAATAAATTTCCTCAGCAGTATAACGCCCAGATACCTGGCGAACCGTTGAACGTACTTCAGGAATTACCAAAACATTAATATAATTCACTCCGAATTGTTCGTACAGATAACCAATTTCATTAAAAATTGGGTTGAAACGAACGGTAATATCGACGCTTATCGACAGACCACTTTTATCCAGTACATCCATGGGTTCGTCGCGTTGTTGCTCACGCACACCATAAACGTACATTTTATTCCAGGGAGCAATTACATGAAATCCTTCCCCATAAATATTTTCTTTATCCAAACCCGAAGTATAAGGTTTAAAAATTACTCCACGTTCACCCGCATCGAGAATCAGAAACATACGGCCGCCAAACAGTAACAAAACAATTAGTCCGACAACGGCAACAACAATGTAGGTTGATTTAAAATTGAATTTCATATCCTTTATTTTTAATATTTACGCAAATGTACAAAGTTTAGCGGCTTCGGTATAATTAAATTATGTTTTATTTGATTTTACAGAATTTACTTCCAGCGGTCATCCTTATTCTGTTATATTTGATATCACAAAATAATTTAATCATGAAAAGAACACTTTTACTATTTTTTTCCTTACTAATTATTTTTACTGCCTACTCGCAGGATTTTTTTAATACCGATTTTAGCAAACATAAAAAATACGTAATACTGTGCAATCCCACTGTTAGAAATATACAAACCATGCAGTTTTTAACCCATGCCAATTTGCTTCAGGTAAAAAAGAACAAGGTTAAATTTGTAGGCGTATATTTCAAGGATCAGAAATACGATTTTGCTAAAACGAAAAAATACATCGAAGAAAATCAGCTGGATAACTTTTTTCTGCACGAAATAGAAGGTGATTTAAACGAAAATAACCTGTTTGAAACCAATGATATTTCAGACGATCTAAAAATGGTTTTTGACAATTCTATCGGTGTTTTCTTTTTTGGTGGCCCTGATATTCCACCGGGTGTTTATGGCGAAGAGAATACGCACTCAGTAGTTACCAACCCGGAAAGACATTATTACGAAACCACGTTTCTGTATCATTTGCTGGGCGGTTACCAGGATGAAAACTTTGTACCTTTTCTTGCCGAACGCCCCGACTATCTGGTTACCGGATTTTGCCTGGGCATGCAAACCATGAATGTGGCAACTGGTGGAACGCTGACACAAGATATTCCGGCAGAGCTTTTTGGTGCCGAAACACCCGAGGCTACTGTAAAAATAGGTCGGTTGAATATGCACCGCAACTATTGGCAGGAAATTGTGGACGATTCGCTTTTAATGGGTATAAACCTGCACACCATAAAATTTACCGATCATCCTTTTTTTGGCAACCGCGTCAAGGTAAAAAAACGATTGGAGCCCCGAATTTACAGCAGCCACCACCAGGCCGCCGATAAACTGGGCAAAGATTTGGAAGTTACCTGTGTATCGCCCGACGGTAAAATTGTAGAAGGTATTGCACACAGTAAATACAAAAATGTGTTTGCTGTTCAGTTTCACCCCGAAGTGCAGGCCTTGTATTCCAATATATATGTTCGAAAATTTCACCCCGACGATGCCCCCAAAAGCTATTCTGAAATAATCGGAAAACAGAGCATTCGCTTTCACGAAAAGTATTGGTTATATATTTCGGAGTCCTTGAAAAAAGTAAAGAAATCAAAACATAAAAATTAAGCTTTTAACGCACTTTTACGAAACACCAGATACATACGAAAAACTTCCAACAAGTTTACTACTTTTGCGCCCTGAAATTAAAGGTAGAAGAAAATGGCATTTCTGGAAGAAATACAACGCAGACGAACATTTGGAATTGTAAGTCACCCCGATGCGGGAAAAACTACATTAACCGAAAAATTACTTTTATTTGGTGGTGCTATTCGTGTGGCAGGTGCGGTAAAAAGTAATAAAATTAAAAAAGGTGCTACTTCCGACTTTATGGAAATTGAGCGCCAGCGTGGTATTTCGGTAGCCACATCGGTAATGGGATTCGAATACAATGGGTACAAGGTAAATATTCTCGACACACCCGGCCACCAGGATTTCCAGGAAGATACTTTCAGAACTTTAACTGCTGTTGACAGTGTAATTATTGTAATTGACGCTGCAAAAGGAGTTGAGCCGCAAACCGAAAAACTAATGGCTGTTTGCCGTATGCGAAAAACGCCGGTAATTGTTTTTGTAAATAAAATGGACCGCCCTGCACAAGACCCGTTCACTTTAATGGACGAAGTGGAAGAGCAACTGAAAATTAAAGTCCGCCCTTTAAGTTGGCCAATCAATAACGGCCCCGATTTTAAAGGGGTGTACAATATATTCAACAAAAGCCTGAAATTGTTTAAACCCGATATTCAGGGAATTGAAGAACGCATTAAGTTTGAAGATGTTTCTGATCCGCGTTTGAAAGATTACATTGGCGACGATGCCGATACGCTGCGTGAAGAACTTGAACTGGTAGATGGCGTATATCCGGAATACGAAAACGAACAGTATTTGGCAGGAAATCTGGCCCCTGTATTTTTTGGATCGGCCTTGTATAACTTTGGTGTGCAGGAACTGCTCGATGCATTTGTAAAAATTGCTCCTTCGCCACGCCCTAGTTTTACAGAGGAGCGTGAAGTTAAACCCGAAGAAAAGGGATTTTCTGGTTTTGTGTTTAAAATTCACGCCAACATCGACCCGAACCACCGCAGCCGAATTGCTTTTGTGAAAATATGTTCCGGCGTTTTTGAACGCAATAAAATGTACAAAAACATTCGCCTTGGTAAATCCTTCCGGATTTCGAGCCCCACAGCCTTTATGGCTTCGCAAAAAGAAATTGTGGAATTTGCATATCCGGGCGATATTATTGGTGTGCCCGATACCGGCAACTTTATTATCGGAGATACGCTAACCGATGGTGAAGAAATTCATTTTAAAGGTTTACCTAGCTTTTCGCCCGAAATGTTCCGTTTTGTTGAAAATGCCGACCCAATGAAATCGAAACAACTGGGGAAAGGTGTTGACCAGTTAATGGACGAAGGTGTGGCCCAGCTTTTTACCAGCTCGTTTAACGGCCGTAAAATTATTGGAACCGTGGGACAACTGCAGTTTGAAGTAATTCAGTACCGTTTGGAACATGAATACGGAGCAAAATGTAGGTTCGAACCCTTGTCGATGCACAAAGCCTGTTGGATTGAATGCAACAACGAAAAAGTTTTGACTGAATTTAAAAAACGCAAACACCAAAAAATGGCTAAAGACAAGCTGGGGCGTGATGTATTTATGGCCGATTCGTCGTTTATTTTGCGAATGACACAAGACGAGTTCAAAGATATCAAATTCCATTTTACTTCAGAGTTTTAATGAAAGGAGGCAGAAGCACAAAGCTGGAAGCCAGAAATATGGTAACTTTAAATCTGAAAAACTGATCTTTAACGATATCGAATATGGATACCTCTTTTTACGATAGTAATCTTTTTACTTACGGTCTTTTGCCTGGACTGATATTTTTTTCGAGGGTATTAGACGTTTCTTTTGGCACCATCCGTATTGTAATGGTTTCAAAAGGGCATAAAGTATGGGCTCCGGTGCTTGGCTTTTTTGAAGTCCTGATTTGGTTGCTGGCCATTTCAAGGATATTTCAGAACCTGGATAACTGGACCTGTTACATTGCTTATGCTGCAGGATTTGCCAGTGGAAACTATGTTGGATTACTTATTGAAGAAAAACTGGCTGTTGGCATCGTAAAAGTGCAGATTATTACCCGAAAAAGCGCCCGACAGCTCATACAAAACCTTACCGATGCGGGCTACGGAATTACCCACCACGAAGCCCAGGGAAGCAGCGAAACCGTAAGCATTATTTACTCCATTATCAACCGCAAGCAAATTAAAAAAGTGCAGGATATTGTAACCAAAACCAATCCACTTGCTTTTTATTCGGTAGAAGATGTAAAATCGGTGAACAAAGGAATCTTCCCCGGCAAAACGGTATGGCGAAAAGGAAAGTAAAAAGATTGTTACAGTTTACCAGCTCGTTTACCAGGTGGCTTTATTCTGCTTTTCCATCCTTCGGATCTTTCGTATCGGATTAAAAAATTTGAATTGAATATCGTTTCAATTTTACATCAAACCACAACCCGTCCTTCTATTCTATCCAAAACAAAGTAAATGCAGGAAAGTGCAGAACGGATTAACCGATTACAGCGAGATTTGCATTTATAACTCCATGAACAGCAACCCACTGATCCTCTTTGCGAGAAAAGTAGATTTTCAAATCGATGCCGTTAACAGACTGTATACAATCATAAACACTAAAAAGATATTCAACATCCTTTTCCAATTTATACGGAACTCCCGATTCCCAAAATGGCTGTCCATCGATAATTACATTGAGGCAGTTATTTACACGCTCAAACCGAAATACTTTGCCGTCATCGTCTCTGAATTTTTTCTGAAAAATGTCATTAGCGTCCATACTAATCTAATTTTTGGTATTCAAAAATATAAATTTAAAACTGATTACAAAAGAAATAGTGTTTTACATAAGACTACAGCTTTATGTCAATCTGAAATTTTAAATTCAGGCCATTTGTTTAATCCGGATGATGAATTAAGGAGTTATTATGAGCGTTGAAAATACAATAAAACAAGCACTTGCTGAGACGAGGCATAGCACCGTTCTGGTGAGTTGAAGCAAGTGAATGAAACGACTTGTTTTGAAGTAGTTTCAATGCGCAATAGACTTTTTAATGCATATTGCGGGTTGAATTTATTGAATTTTTGAAAGTCATTAATATTCGGGTTCACATCTTAACATAAACTATTTTGGCGCAGAAATTTTCAGTTAGTATTGTCACAAAAAAGCGGGCTCCAAATCAATGAAGCCCGCTTTTATATTCTAGTAAATCTATTTTACAATTCAATATCCAACACCGGGTATTTTTTAAGCAATCTGTCCAGTTCTTCCACCACCTCTTTTTTCTTTTCGGTAAAAAGTTCACGGTAGTAGTCTATTCCGTCAAACAGGTTTTTCTTAAATTTTGTCAGGTTTCGTTTCTCCTTCACATCCTCTACATTTTTTTGAAACTCCTCCATTTGTTTCTTAAAAACATCGAGGTACATGCTTAGTTCTTTAATAAACATATTAGGGCGGTAACCTTTATCGAGCAGGTTGGTACGCCCGTAAATATGGTCGACCATCTCTTTCAAGGTCGAAATTTTTGAAAAATAAGCCAGGTTTGGCCCCGGACAAACAGTTACCTTTTCGGCCGGTTTCATTTCCATTCCTTTCGAAAGCATGGTTGAAACACTTAAGCCTACACACAAACATTCGGGCTCAATAATTTTATCGTAAACCTTTTTGTATTCGGCCTCCGGTAAATTCATTTCATCCAGTTCTTTTAACTTTTGTGCCTGGTATTGGCGCGAAGAGGTACAAATTGGTTGTTCGGTATATTCGGTATTGTAACGTAAAAACCCCTTGGAACAAGGTGTACCGGCTTTCCCTTCTTTTGCCAGTTGTAAGCGTCGTAAACTCATCGACGCCCCTTTAATACTGTTAAACGGTACTCCCAAAGGCGACAGCCCACTGTAATAGTAATCGTCTTCTTTTCCCTTTGCCAGCAGGTTCATGGTTTCGGTGTCGATACTCACCACTTCGGGCACCAACATAAAAGGCGATCCCCACCCCACACTGTCCATGTTGTACTCATAAATCAGAAAATTATGCTCTTCGCTGGTTCCTACCCCACCCTGGGCGGTTACAATCAGCCCGGGTTCTTCCGCAGGTTGTGCCATTTCTTTTTTTGTCAGAGCCGATTTGTAGGCTTCAATACAAGTGTCGAAAAGTTTCTTGCGGTTTTGTTTGAATTCTTCCAAAATGGGGCCAAACAAAATACCATTGGTAGGAAAAGCATGACCACCACAATTCACACCCGATTCAATGCGGTATTCTGATACCCACAAACCTTTTGCGGCAAACATTTTTCCCTGTATAAAAGCCGAACGGAAATCGCTCACTTTCAAAATAATTTTCTTTTTGATTTTACCTTTTACATCAGGGAAAAAATCCTTGAAATTTTCGATGTAGCTGTACAAACGCGGGCTCATTCCAGCCGAAAGTACCAGCGACGAATTCAGATTACTGTTGGCGTATCCGCGTAAAGCAGCATGTGCATCGTTGTGTTCAATGGGCAGCTGCTCACCGTCTTTGTAATGCGCCTGATCCAGTTTTGTCATAATGTTTACATCGATAGACCCCGGATGGAGTTTTTCCTGTACCCATTTCGACAAGTCTTCTGCAGTACTGCGCTTTTTTTCAGCGAATTTTTGTTTTAACGTTGAAGTATCGGGAAGCATATCAAAATACTTTTCCAATTCTCCCGTAGTTTTCGACGCAGCATTTTTCAGCTCATCCACTTTCTTATTTACAATCTCTTCAACAAGGTTCAGGTACGAAGATATTCGTTTGGCCCTAAAATCATCCACCTTTTTTGATATGGCTTTAAACGGCAGATCGAACTTTTTGCAATAGAATTCGCGCATAATTTCAATTGTACCATCGTCAACCAACGAAATAACCGAAGAAATTCCGAAAGGTGCCACATTAATCGGAGTGTCAATAGAATATCCTACCCCCATAACCGGGATATGAAAAGAGTGTCCTTCAAATAATTTCATAAATATCTTTTTATACCAGTTGATTTTAGTATACGTTTTTTTGATCCAACCGGTTTTTGTATCATCAACCTAAAATTAATGGAAGCCAAAGAAAACAAGATATTTGGTATTATTCTGCAACTAATGGTGCAAGTATTCCAGATTCCCATTCTTTTATAAATTATTGGCAACCCGATTTAAAACTTTATACCTGAATAGTCGAATGTTTGCAAAACGGAAATTATTTGGGATGGACCAACCGGTCATTTTCTATTCAAATTATTTGGAATTTTACCACTTGTATTTTACCTTTGACCAACCGTTCAGTCAAAAAAACTAAAATCATGCCGAAAAGTCCGGAACAATACGACGATATCAGAAAACAGAAAAAGCAGTTGATTATGAACACTGCCCTTGAATTGTTTGCCGAAAACGGATATCATACCACATCCATCAGCCAGATAGCCTCAAAAGCAAAAATCTCAAAAGGACTCACCTACAACTATTTTAAAAGCAAAAGTGAAATTCTGAATGAATTAATGGAGCATGGGTTTAACGAAATATACGATAACCTGGATATCAACCACGATGGAATTCTAACCGAGGAAGAATTTATCTTTTTTATTAAAGAAAACTTCAGGATTTTACGCGAAAATATGCACCACTGGAAACTGTTTTTTTCGCTCTTGCTACAACCGCAGGTTTCGGCAACATTTGCAGCACAATACGAAGAAAAAGCCGGACCTATTTTTAATCTGTTTTTCGGTTTTATTAAATCGAGAGGCAGCAAAAATCCGGAAAGTGACCTCATGGCAATTTCTTCCATGCTTGAAGGTGCGTTTTTATATTGTGTTGCCGCCCCCGATGTATTTCCTATGGATAAACTGGAGGAAGCAGTAATTAATTCGTGTTTTAAAATTATAAGAGGATGATAAGAGAGTTGGCAGTCACAGTCAACGGAAAACAAAATAAAACCAATAAAGATGAAGAAACAAATTATAGTACTATTACTGCTTTTTGCAGCCGCGGTTAATGCACAGGATGCCAAAGAGATCATCAAAAAAATGGATGATAAATTACAGGGTGATTCCAATAAAAGTGAAATGAAAATGTCGATTGTCCGCCCAAAATATACGCGTACAATCGCATTTAAGAACTGGAGTTTGGGCCGCGATTATTTTCTTACTTACGTAACAGCCCCATCGAAAGACAAAGGCATGGTTTCGATGAAATACAAAAAAGAAATGTGGAGTTACACCCCGTCGATCAACCGAATGATAAAACTGCCGCCAAGTATGATGTCGCAGGGTTGGATGGGCTCTGATTATACCAACGACGACCTGGTAAAACAGTCATCGATCGTTGAAGATTACACCCACACTCTTATTGGTGAAGAAACCGTCGACGGCAGACCTTGTTTCAAAATTCAAATGGTGCCAAATCCCGATGCCAATGTGGTTTGGGGCAAAATCCTCGCCTGGGTTCACAAAGAAAAATACATTAACCTAAAGGCAGAATATTACGATGAAGAAGAATTTTTGGTTCGTACCGAACTTGGAAAAGAAGTTAAAACTTTTGATGGCAGAGAATTGCCATCCATCATTGAGATTATTCCAGCGGAAGAACCCGATAACAGAACCATCATTAGCATTGATTCTATTGAATTTGATGTGGATATAAAAGAGAGTTTCTTTTCACAACAAAATATGAAACGTGTCAGATAATTTAGACTATAAAATTTAAACGAATGAAGAAAATAATACAAATGGCATGGCGCAATATCTGGCGAAACCGGAGACGGACAATCATTACTGCGGCGTCGATATTTTTTGCTTTGTTTTTTGCCATTATCATGCGTTCGTTCCAACTGGGCACATACGGACATATGATCCACCAGGTTATTGAGTCGTACAGCGGGTACCTGCAACTGCAAAGCCCCGACTATTTTGATGAACCGGGTTTGGATAATGCATTCGAATACGACCAGGATCTGTTAAACCGCATAAACAGCAATCCCGGGGTGAAAATTGCCGTACCACGTGTTGAGTCCTTTGCACTGGCCTCGATTGGGGCCAAAACCAAAGGCGTTCTGGTTAATGGAATCGATGTTGAGAAGGAAGCAGAATTATCCAATCCTCAGAAAAATCTGGTGCATTACCGCTTTTTAAGTGCAGTAATGGATGCCGTTTATGCCATTCCGGAGTTAACAGAAGATCAGAAAACGAACTTGAAAATGTATGAGAATGCCTCTTTCAGTTCGTTGGATAAAATCGGGATGAATTGCGGAATTTCTGATGAAACGATACTTCAAAAAATAGGAGAACTAACCGCTTTTAATGGTAGCTATTTACAGGCCAGCGATGAAGGTGTTTTGGTTTCCGATCGTTTATCGAAATTTATGCAACTGAATATTGGCGACACGCTGGTTTTAATGGGCACAGGGTATCATGGCGCCTCTGCTGCCGGATTGTTTCCGGTTCGCGGAATTATAAAAATACCTTCGCCGGAACTTGATAACAAACTGGTTTATATGTCGCTGCCACGGGCACAGGAATTCTTTGGCATGGAAAATATGCTTACCACCCTGGCCATCAACTTAAACGATAAAAGTACAATGTCTGAGGTTCAGCAAGAACTGACCAATCAACTCGATAAAAATGCCTATGTGGTTAAAAACTGGCAGGAATTCAACCCGGTTTTAAAACAGTCGATCGAAGGCGATAACGCCGGAGGAATTGTGTTTGCAGCCATACTATATGTGATTGTGTTTTTTGGAATTTTTGGAACCGTGCTGATGATGATCGCCGAACGAAAACGCGAATTTGGAGTACTTATCGCCATTGGAATGAAAAAGCGTTTGCTAATGAGTATAGTGCTAATCGAAATGTTTTTTATCGGCACTTTGGGAACCGTGGTTGGAATGCTCATTGTTTCTCCTCTCATCTATCTTGGAAATAAATTCCCGATACGATTAACGGGCGAAACCGCAAAAATGTACGAAGATATGGGCTATGAAGCAGTTATGCCAATGGCTACTTTCGATGCCTATTTCTGGTGGCAGGCGATGATTGTGCTGCTTATGGTTGTAGTGGCCAGCTATTTCCCGCTAAAAAGCATTCGCAAACTAAAAGTTATTAAGGCGCTGAGAGCCTAGTTATGGTGATTGAAATAAGATTGAAATAAGATTGATGGAGATTGAAACAAGATGAAATCTAAATAAAACTAAAATGGAGAACAATCGTTGGATAGAATATAAAATACAGATTCGGGAAAGACTTAAAGTTTTTGCAATGCAAAGCGTCACTCATAAAGATTTAAGTATGCACAAAATCTCAGCACTCTTTACTCATTACTCTATTCTCACTACTTAAAATAAAAAACAATGATAACAGCAATTTCCTGGAAAAACGTTTGGAGAAACAAACACCGGAGCATGATCGTAATTGTGGCGGTTACTCTGGGTACTGTGGCAGGTGTATTTGTTGCCGGTATGATGAAAGGTTGGTCGGATCAACGTGTTGATGCTGCCATTTATACCGAGGCTGCCCATCTGAAAGTCCAGAATCCGGAATACCTGAACAACGAAGAAATCACCTACACCATTCCAAATTACAATGCAGTCAAAACGTTTATCGAAAATCAATCCAATATCGAGAAATATACAAGCCGCACCAAAGTGGTTGCCATGGCTGCCACCTCGCGCGGAAATACTGCCGTTACCCTAAAAGGGATTAATCCCGATGATGAAAAAAAGGTCTCCAATCTTTACGAGTTTATAGAAGAAGACGGCGGAAGTTACTTTGATGTAGACTATAAAAATCCTATCGTAATCAGCGACAAAACTGCCGAGCAACTTCGAATTAAAACCTTCAGAGTTACCACAGAGCTGATCGACAGTTTAAAAAGTTTGCAGGTTCCTGAAAATGTTCTGGCCTTAACTCAGGAATATGAAGGTCGGCGTTTTTATTCAAAAACAAAGTTTCGAAAAGCTTTCGAGAGCGAACTCAGCAAATCCGACGCCAGAAAATACGGTGCTTTAATTGCCGAACTGGCCAAAAACTATCAGTTAAAAGCCAAAATTGTATTCACCTTTACCGACATGCATGGCGATCTCACTTATCAGTCGTACCGTGTGTGTGGCATTTACAAAACAAGCAATACCGCATTCGATGCCATGAATGCCTTTGTTCTGCAAGATGATCTGGCACGGGTAGCAGGATTTGGCCCTGCTGATTTTCATGAAATAGCCGCGTTAATTAACCTGGATAATTCCACCGAAAAAGTGGAGCAACTTGCCATCAGTACCAGATTTCCAGAGGTGAATGTAATGACCTGGCGCGAAATGGCTCCCGATGCAGCCATGCTCTCCGACATAATGGACATCTACTATTTCATAATAATGAGCATTATTTTCCTGGCACTGGCTTTTGGAATTGTCAACACCATGCTGATGTCGATAATGGAACGCATAAAAGAACTGGGTATGTTAATGGCCATAGGAATGAACAAGAAAAAGGTTTTCAGAATGATTATGCTGGAAACAGTTTTCTTAACGCTTACCGGCAGTCTTGTGGGAATGGGACTGGGAGCTTTGGTGTTAAAAATTACCAACGTTACCGGACTTGATTTTTCGTCGGTAGGCGAAGGATTTGAAGCCTTTGGTTATGCAGCAATCGTTTATCCGAATATTGAATGGAGCTTTTTCTTTGCGATTATCGTGCTGGTAATTGTTGTAGGAATATTGTCCTCGATTTCACCGGCACGAAAGGCCCTGAAACTAAAGCCCATTGACGCTTTGCGAACAGAATAATACTAATCATTAAAAAACAAACTGAGTCAGATACCACTAAATTCAATAAAAATGAAAGTTATAGAAATAAAAGACCTGGTAAAAATATATAACGAGTCGGAAGTGAAAGTACATGCGGTTAACGGCATTACACTCGATTTTGAGCAAGGCGAATTTGCAGCCATTGTCGGTCCATCAGGATCCGGGAAAACAACACTGCTAAATATGATCGGCGGACTGGATGATCCAACATCAGGAGAAGTACTGGTTGACGGTACAGCAATGAGCAACCTGAAAGGATCGGATTTAACCGACTTTCGCTTAAATAATATTGGATTCGTATTTCAATCGTATAACCTGATTCCGGTGTTAACTGCCAAAGAAAATACCGAGTTTGTGATGCGCCTTCAGGGAAAAAACAGCAAAGAATGCGATGCCAGAACCGAAGAACTGTTAAAGTCGGTTGGGTTAGGTGAACGCATGAATGCACGGCCCGCAAAATTATCGGGTGGTCAACAGCAACGAGTTGCCGTGGCACGTGCTTTGGCAAGCAAACCAAAATTTGTTTTGGCCGATGAACCTACGGCCAATCTCGATTCAAAATCGACAGAAACTTTGCTGGACATCATGGAAAAACTAAACCGGGAGGAAAACATCACCTTTGTGTTTAGTACACACGATGCTCGCGTGGTAAATAAGGCCCGTCGGGTGATAACCGTAGAAGATGGAAAAGTGATCAGTGACGAACGAAAAAATGGTGGTGAATAATGGGACTGAATAAATACATCCTGTTTCTGTTACTTGTGCTTGTAACTTGGCCTGTCAGTGCCCAATCGAAATTCGATCTTAACGGCTACATTTCAAATATGGGGCAATCGAGTTTTGCGAAAGATGCCGGCGGTGACTATCAATTCGCGAACGACTTTACTCTGCACAATCGCATAAACATTGCATACTATGCCAGCGATAATCTTACGGCGCATGTGCAGTTCCGCAATCAGTTTGTTTGGGGGCAAAGTATGAAACAGTTTCCGGGTTATGCAGATGAATTTGCAAAAGACCGTGGTTTTCTACATCTGAATTTTAACTGGTGGCAAAACAGCAACAACTTAATGAATACACAGTTTGACAGAGCGTATATTGAATACACTTCGGGTAACCTCGAATTGAGTTTGGGGCGCCAGAGAGTAAACTGGGGACGAACGCTGGTTTGGAATCCGAATGATATTTTTAATGCCTTTTCGTACTACGACATTGATTACATGGAACGTCCCGGATCCGACGCTTTGCGAGCGAAATATTATTTGGGAACTGCCTCATCGGCCGAGTTGGTTGCTAAGCTCGACAGTGTAAATAATTTAACCCTGGCAGGTTTGTATAAATTTAATAAATGGAGTTACGACATCCAGTTTATGGGTGGTTACGTAAAAGGTGAAGACTTTGTGATTGGAACCGGATGGGAAGGCAACATCGGTAAAGTGGCATTCAGGGGCGAGGCGAGTTATTATCACCCGGAAGAAAGTTTTGCCGACACAACGGGTGTGTTTTTAGCCAGTGTTGGTTTCGACTATTTGGTAAACAACAAGTTAACCGTTCAGTGGGAATTTCTGTACAACGATCCCCAAACACTTATTGATATAGAACAAAGTCCATCGGCAATTTTTCAGGCTCCTGCCAACTCAAAAACTCTATCCTTCAGCAAATACAACCTCTTTGCCAACTTTTCCTATATTGTAAATCCCATATTAACTGCCAATCTTGCCGGAATGTACTACACCGATTACCAGGGTTTCTTTTTAATGCCTGCAATTGACTTTTCCATTAGTTCCAACCTCTATTTTTCAGTAATGTATCAGTATTTTAACCTGGAACTTCATGATGTAAGATCCGGATCGAACGTGGCCTACGCCCGTTTAAAATGGAATTTTTAATAATCCCATTATCGGTGTGTTGTTCGATTTAAATTTCATTAAAACTGCTAATAAAATCCCGAATCAAACGTTACTACTTTCAATTACTATCAGTAAAAAACGTTGTGGCTTAAGTTTTGTTAGTATGGAAAAGAAATTTAAAAGAGCAGTATGAAAATTTGGATCACGATATTATTGATTTGCGCAGGAAATCTATTTTTAGCAAAAGCAGCTGAACCCGATAAAAGATTAAACACGGCTGCAAATGCAAACTACCTCTCAACTCTCGAGAAAGAAGTGGTTTATGAAATCAATCTATTCCGTTCTAATCCGGCTAAATATGCCGAAAAATATATTGCTCCACTGGCTCAATATTACGACCGAAAAATATTGCATTACCCAGGCGATGTCGCCATAAAAACACAGGAAGGCGTGAAAGCTTTGCATGAATGTGTACGGGTTTTATCGAAGGCTCATCCCTTACCAATTATGTACCCGAACAAAGGCCTTACGCTCGCAGCAATCGACCATCAGAAAGACCAGCAAAAAACGGGAAAAACAGGTCATACAGGTAGCGACCGTTCGGATATGAAAGAACGCATTGAACGCTATTGTAGCTGGCAAACCAGAATCGCTGAAAACATTGCATACGGGAACTCCTCAGCCAGGCAGGTAGTAATCTTCCTGTTAATCGACGATGACGTAAAAAACCGTGGCCACCGAACTAATTTGCTTCACCCTGCATTTAAAACCGTGGGAGTAACTTTTGGAGAACATCCGATTTACCAAACCATGTGTGTTATTGATTTTGCCGGAGACGTTGATTAAATCAGGGACACATCCTTTTTGATTCTGCCATAAAAATTTATATGAATATCCGCGCTATGCCATATCGCTTGTTTTTACGTCATGCTGAACTCGTTTCAGCATCTCATGGCAATATCAATCAGTATTATACGAATGAGACCCTGAAACAAGTTAAGGGTGACGTTCGCATAATGATGTATAACGTACATTCAAAAGAAATTTATATTGAAAATCTAAAACAACAACAATCTTGAGATTTTTTTTCTTAATTATCGCATCATTATTGTTTGCTCAGTTGGTTTCGGCTCAAAAGTTAAACCAACTTAAACATGAAGACCACAAGGAGTTTTTCTTTCATTGGGACAATGATGTTTTTCTTTTTACGGATTTCTATTACACCCAAGGCGTCCAATTGTTTTATGTTAATCCTGCGCTGCGAAAAAATCCGGCCAATCACTTTTTACCCCGGCTAAAAAATGCCGATAATTATTTTGGTATTGGTCTGATTCAGGAAATATACACTCCAAAAGATATTACCGATTCGTTAATGAATCTTGTGGACAGGCCATATGCCGGTACACTTTTCTTTCGCTCATTTGTTACATCAGTAAATCCTGGCAAACGACTTAAACTTACGTCGCAACTTGATCTGGGTTTTTTGGGCCCCCTTTCAGGAGCCAGCCACGCACAGGAAATTATACACGATTGGCTGGGCTCAAAACCGCCTATGGGTTGGGATTTTCAAGTTGAAAACCGACCGTATATCAATTACAATCTTATAATTGAAAAGGAGTTTATCCAGGTGCCACAACTTTTTTCGTTACTGGGAAATTCACAGCTTCGTGCAGGTAACATTCACAACGACTTGCTGGTGGGTACTAATTTCCGATTTGGCCGTTTAAACAACTATTTTAAAGGACTCCATCTGGCAAATAAAAAATACAGAGAGAACAAAGACTTTGAATTCTATGTATGTGGTGGATTGAATTACCGTGAAGTATTGTACGATGCAACTTTAATGGGTGGTATTATACCTCCCAAAGAAGATAATCAGTTTAAATTCAATCAAATTGAACACCATATTTTAGAATATGACATTGGAGTGACAATTACTTACAAAATGCTTAGCCTCAAAGGAAAAGTTATTTGGAAAACTCCTGAATTTGAAAATGGAGAAAGTCATGGCTGGGGCCGTATTTCATTCTATATAAGATTATAACATCTGCTTTTTAAGAGTCCGGACAGATCTTATTCTCAGATAAATAATGCTACAAAAGTGACGAACACTTCATTCTGATTTCCATAAAATTTGCATACATTTACTTTATCAAAAACAACATTAGCGGGAGTAGCTCAGTGGCTTTGATATACCTTTCTGGTGTAAAAGGTTGTGAGAACTGCAGTACATTGTACTGACCTAAGTGCGCACAAATCAGCTGAGTGGATTTCTGTGTCAATCGCAGCAATTTTTGACCAGTCAGTGATTCCTGATGCCAGCAGTAGAGCTGACATGGTTTTTCCAGACCCAGTAGGCCCCTGTAAGGCAAGCTTAATCTTGGCTTGCTTACGCATACCGTTTCTAATTTCCATATTGAAAAATTTTAAATGATAGATTTTTAAATGAATATTATGTTTGGACAAAAGGAATTATTTGTATGTTTAGGATAGATGGTTATTCAGATCATCCGTGTGTTTGGGGGGTTAACATTTAGAAAGGAGACTGTTGAGTCTCCTTTTTCTTCTTCCAATTTCTATTTTGACACAATTCTTTTTGCTCTTACCTAAGCGCAATTAAGATAATTCAGGGGTAGCTGTTGAGTTGCCCCTTTATAGTTATTCCATTTTAATACAATACACTTTTAATACTTATTTGTCTTTTATTTAAAAACTTCGTAAATTGCTCTGTATTAAGCCACAAATATTATGTTGTTTGAAATGATATTGCGGATACATGAAGGATTACAAGAATTTCTGGAGCATTCGAACAAATGGATTTAAACTGTATAAAAGTCAGATATATTAATTCAAAAACGAACATTATGAGAAAACTAGGATTTTTAATGATGCTTGTTGGCATCTTCACATTTATCGCTTGCGAGAAAACTGATCTTGTAGCTGAGACGGAACAAGAATTAAGCACTAAAAGTGCGAAGAAAGTATTGAACTTCAGGGCGCATTTATCGGGAGAGAATGAAGTACCTTCAGTTTGGACCGATGCTTCCGGACAAGCAGTGTTTCAACTTAGCAAAGATGGAACAGAATTATCCTACAAATTGATTGTAGATAGTATAGAGAATGTGCGTATGGCACATATTCATATGGCTCCTGCCGGTACTAACGGAGGTGTGGTTGCTTGGTTATATCCTTCTTCCCCACCACCGATTTTAATTGATGGACCATACGAAGGTATCCTGGCAAAGGGTGTTTTAACCGATGCAAATGTTGTTGGCATGACCCTAATGGATCTGGTGCATAAAATGTATGAGGGAAATACCTATGTTAATGTTCATACCGTACAACATCCCGGTGGTGAAATCAGAGGGCAAATTATGGGAAACATGCCACAACCCAATAAATGATAAAATTTACGGCTAACAATTAAGCGTTCGGGCGGTCGGCACGGCCAAGCCTGAACCGGGTGTTGACGATACCGGGTTCGAAGCGGGGATGTATACTATGGTTTTTTCGATGTTTGGATGTTTGGTTTTCAGTGGTGC
>JAPOHD010000008.1 GCA_026671195.1 Draconibacterium aestuarii
CGCGAAAGTTTGTTTTTCGTTATTTTGAATCGTTCGCATGCTTGCGATAGTTTGTTTTTAATTCAGTTTCGGTTTTCGCATAGCTGCGACGGGTTGTTTTCTAATCCTATTTTGATTTTCGGGGAAGCCCGAAAGCTTGTTGGAATCAGACTTTCAGGGTTTTAGAAACCCGGAAGGTCTGTCATCTGCCCACTGAGACCTAAAACTGCGACTATTCTTTTCGGCCGGTTGCCGGTCAGCTCCAACAGGGTTTGTGTCACCTGGTGTTATTAAATCATCGATGGAGAAAGAAAGAATCAGGTTGTTTACTTCGTTTTGAAAATTATACCGGTCCGGGGTATCCGAATCCTGGTTTTGTTTTTTTAAGTCGCCCATACAGTTATCGTTTAAAGATCAAATCTTGATCTACCAAAAATACGGGGTAAAGGTTATTCGTGTCAAGCGTAATTCTACGCAATTTTAATGCGTAGTTCTACGTAAAATGAATGCGTAGTTTTACGCAATTTGCCTTAGAAGCAGTTTGGATATTAAAATTCAATTCTGTCAGGTTAAAGTTTAAGATTGCTTCGCGATGCTGCCAATGACAGAACTCTGAAGCTGTCATTTCGAACCTGAGAAACGAAGGTGATAATCTGTTTGAGTTTAAGATTTCTCCTTATTCTTCGTCGAAATGACACTTAATGGCAATCTCTGGACTTTATTCATATCGAATACTTTAATAAAATCTGTCATTGGCAACGAAGTGAAGCAATCTATTCGTTCATGTTTGTTTTTTTCCGGACAACACTGTTTTAAAATTCAAATCGAACTCAGCTTATTAGAAATAAGAGTCCCCAACCGGTTTTTCCATCCAAATCTTATTATTTTTACCTCCATTAAAATCAATCAACCATGAAAAAACTATTCCTGGCAATTTTTGCTGTACTACTACTTCTCAATTCCTGTACCGAGAAAGTTACTGAAAAACAAAAACCAAATATCCTTTTTATTTTTGCCGACGACCAGACCTACGAGGGCGTTCATGCATTGGGCAACCCCGAGGTTATTACACCCAACCTCGATAAACTGGCACAGTCGGGTGTTACGTTTACACATACCTATAATATGGGCGGCTGGAACGGAGCCATTTGTGTGGCCAGCCGCGCCATGCTGAATACCGGGCGTTTTGTCTGGCATGCACGTGCATCGGAAAATAATTACCCGGCCATGAAACAGAACGGACAATTCTGGAGTTTGCTGATGGAGAATGCCGGATACGAGACCTACATGACCGGGAAATGGCATGTAAAGATGGCTGCCGACAGTATATTTCAACACGTACGTCACGTACGCCCGGGAATGCCGGCATCGGTTCCCGAGGCCTATAACCGCCCCGCTTCGCCCGAAGATACAACCTGGCAACCCTGGCACACCAAGTACGGCGGATTCTGGGAAGGAGGCAAACACTGGAGCGAAGTGGTTGGCGACAATGCCATCGACTACCTGAATATGGCCAAAGAAAGCGACAAACCGTTTTTTATGTACCTGGCTTTTAATGCCCCGCACGATCCGCGCCAGTCGCCAAAAAAATATGTGGATATGTATCCGCTCGAAAACGTATCGGTTCCTGAAAATTACCTCGAACTTTATCCGTACAAAGACAGCATAGGCTGTGGCCCGGGCTTACGCGACGAAAAACTGGCTCCGTTTCCACGCACCGAATATTCGATAAAAGTACACCGCCAGGAATACTACGCCATTATTACGCATATGGACGATCAGGTTGGGCGAATTATGGCTCACCTGAAAGAAACCGGACAAGACAAAAACACCTATATCCTGTTTAGCGCCGACCACGGTCTTTCTGTTGGTCACCACGGTTTGGTTGGCAAACAAAACATGTACGACCACAGTATGCGTGTGCCGCTATTTGTTGTTGGCCCCACTATTCCTGAAAACGAAAAACGCGAAATGCAGGTGTATTTGCAGGATATTATGGCCACAACACTTGATCTGGCCGGGATTGAAAAACCGGAATATATTGAATTCAACAGCCTCATGCCTCTAATAAAAAAAGAGGCAAACACAAGTGCATATCCCGAAATATACGGGGCTTATATTAATCTGCAACGTATGGTTCGTACCGATAAATACAAAATGATCGTATATCCGAAAGCACAAAAAATCCTTGTTTTCGACGTGGAAAACGATCCGCTGGAAATGAATGATTTATCGGATAACACAGCCTATGCTGATGTTAAAATCGATTTAATTTCGAAGTTGAAACAACAACAGCAAACTATGGACGATCCGCTGGATTTACATCCGTATTTTCCTGATTTGTTTTAAGAATATACAAAAAAACACCATTGAAGGGTAACCGGTTAAACAAGCGATTGCCCTTTTATTTTACCCCTTGTCGGGCAACCATCCCTTTTGTTTTTCGTAAATACACTGTGTCTGTAAAACAAAAATCTAATGGAATCGCTCCCGCTTTATAAACCGATTGATGCACTGCTTGAAAAGCTTCTAAAGTACCGAAACCTGCCTGAAACATCGTCGGTAGTTGCTAAATATTTTATTATCGAACTTGGTTTGGCCTTTCTGATTACAACATTCTTCTTTATTGTTGCCTGGGCACTTTCGGCTGAAATAATGATGCGATACATCTTAACGTTATCGCTTGTTTTTTTAACCTGGCCCTGTTTCTTTTTTGTAAAAAAACTGGAACATGTCATTCTGTTCTCAAAATTATACGCCCTCACAGTGATAGCCTTTTATGTGCTAAAAATGGGCGGTATTTTAAGCAGCGGCGGAATAATCTTTTTAGGAGTTCAGACCGTCCTTCACACCCTGATTTTTAAAAAGTTTCGCTGGATGTTTTATGTATTTGGTACTTTTATGGTGTTCCTTTCTATGCTGTTCTATTTTAACCCGATCCTTCCTACTGATAATTTACTCAGTCCAAAGGAAAACCTGTTATTTACTTTTTTGAACCTGGCAGGAATAACCACTTACCTGCTTGTGTGTGCCATGTATGCCTTTAAACTTTTTACCGGTCTTGAGAAAAAAGAAGCCGAACGTCAGAAAGAATTAAATGATGCCAAAACACGGCTCTATTCTAATATTACCCACGAATTTCGTACACCACTTACCGTTATTCTTGGACTGGCCGATTCGATGCAGGCAAACGGATATTCAAAAGACTCCAAAATAGATACGATTATAAGAAACGGAAAGAACCTGCTTCAACTGGTTGACCAGATGCTGGATTTGAGCCGGTTGGAATCTGGAAACCTGACTGTAAACAAAATTCACGGAAACATCATTCCGTTCTTACGGTATATATTTCAGTTACAGGAATATTATGCACAGGAAAAGAACTTAAAAATGACCTTTCATGCCGAAAGCCAGTCGTACGAACTGGATTTTGATCCTGAAAAAACAACCACTATCGTTTCGAACCTGCTTGGCAATGCCATTAAATTTACACCATCGGGCGGAGAAATAAGCATGTCAGTCAAGGCATTAAACGGTTATATTTCGATTATTATAAAAGACAATGGCATTGGAATTCCGGAACATCATCAAGACAAAATATTTGAGCGTTTTTACCAAACCGACGATAATAATACCCGAAAAGCAGGAGGTGCGGGAATTGGGCTGGCACTTACCAAAGAGCTTATTACCCTCTTAAACGGCAGCATTCAACTAAAAAGCTATCCCGGAATTGAAACTACGTTTACGGTGAATCTTCCCATTACGGCTCACCTGAAAAACCGCACTATTCCGACCATCATTAAAGCGCCCGCAGAACAGCAACAACTTCCGGATTTCCATGAAAAGCAAAAAGAGAAAAAGCACTTACTACTTGTTGAAGACAACCAGGATGTAGTGGAGTATCTGATTTCCTGTTATCAGTCGATGTTTAAAATTGATGTTGCCAACAATGGGAAAAAAGGATTGGAACTGGCACACAAAAAAATCCCGGACATTATCATCAGCGACATTATGATGCCGGAGATGGATGGTTTTGAACTTTGCAAACGCTTAAAAGAAGATTATCGCACCAGTCATATCCCCGTTATTTTGCTTACCGCCAAAGCCGATATTCCCTCGCGTATTGAAGGGCTGGAAAAAGGTGCCGAAGCCTATGTGGTAAAACCATTTAACCAACAGGAGCTACTGGTGCGTATGCAAAAGCTGCTCGAACTAAGAACAAAACTTTACCAAAGATATTCAACCGGCAGTATTAACGGAGCAGAAGCCGATCTGTGGTTTCAAAAAGAAGATCAGTTTTTCGATAAACTTACCGATTTGATAAAAGAGAATATGCAGGATGAATTTTTTGGAGTATCCACTTTATGCCGGGAAATGGCCATGAGTAAATCGCAATTGTACCGCAAGTTTAAAGCACTTACCAACAAATCGGTGGCCCGGTACATAAAAACACTGCGCATGCAAAAAGCCAGGCAACTTTTACAAACTACCAATATGAACATTACCGAAATTGCGTATGAGGTTGGTATGAAAAGCCTTTCAACCTTTAGCCAGCTTTTTAAAGACGAGTTTGGCGAAAGTCCTACAGGTTTTATCGGCCACAACCAGCAAAAATCGCCGGTGAGCTAAGCGGGAAAAATCAGCAAACTTTTGGGAAATTTGAGAAAATGCTTTCGTGACTTTGGTGCTAATTTAGTTACACCATAATAACCACAACACTCATTGTCATGAAAAGAATAATTTTACTTCTGATCGCCATCCTCTCATTTCCAGTAATTTTAACTGCACAAAACCAACAATGGGAAACCTTTTTCGCCGGGAAAAACGTAACGGCCATTACAATCGACACCAACTACATTTGGGTAGGTGTTGATAGTTTACTTGTTAAGATTGATAAATCGACCAAAGCTTCTGAGCAGTACAACATTCCAAATCCATACCACGATATGGGCCTGGAAACACATCTATACAGACTTATAAACGGTAAAGATGGGCTCAAGTGGATGATCTGTTCAGGTCCGTTGCCTTACGTACAAACTTTTGACGGAGAAAACTGGCAGTATATCAGTACACCAACCAATTGGATATCATCGATAGTTGCTGACACAAGTAAGCAGATTTGGCTGGGTACAGTTGCGGGCTTATTTTCATATGACGGAACAAGCTGGATCCCGCACGATTTGTCAGCCTCAGGATTAATACTTACCGCCATTACATCAATGGCCATCGACCAACACAACAACAAATGGCTGGCAGCTGTCCCCGGATTAGGAGCAGCTCCTATCCTTTTAATAAAATACAATGCTGACCACTTAACGATCTTCTCACCTCCCGGTTCTCTTCTACCTGAAGTAACGATCGGATCAATCGCGGTAAGCAAGGATGAAACGGTATGGCTTGGTACATTCGACGAAGGTGTACTCAAACTCGACGCAAAGGGCTGGACCGTTTTTAATACCTCAAATTCGGAGCTAAAGAGCAACGAAATCCACCAGATAGCCACCGACGAATACAGCACAGCCTGGCTTGCAACGGCAAACGGCCTTTTCAGTTATAACGGCACAGTTTGGCAAGAATATAATTCAGCAAACTCCCATTTACCTTCAAATAACATTTTCTCAGTTATTATTGATAACGATGGCACGAAATATATTGGAACAGACCAGGGATTAACTGTATTAAGCGAAGACTTTGTTGCCGGTGCAATATTTCCCGAGAACAATTCTACCTTCAGTTTTCAGATCTTCCCAAATCCGGCAACAGAACTACTAACAATCAGAATGCCTTCAGAACTACAAAAGTCACTGGTAGAAATTTGTGACATTCATGGAAAACTGATTAATAACTTTACCATGACAAATACTGAAAGACAAATCAATATCTCAGATTTACCAACAGGCATGTACTTCATTAAGCTGCGTTCGGATAACACAAACTGCATTAAAAAATTTATTAAACAGTAGACTTTAACACTCATACAAAAAAGAATATCATGAAACTCAGGTTAGTATCCTTAATATGCATTGGAATTTTTTTCCTGTTCGCCTGTCAAAAAGAACTTCTTCTGCCAGACGAAGAAATTGTATCTACCATGAAATCGGGTGAAGTTTATACGGAGGGAACCCTGGTTTCCTTTCAGATTGACAGCAAATTCCTCAAAAACAATTTGCTGGGTGATCCTACTACACACAATGTAAACGTGTACCTGCCCAAAGGTTATAACAGCGTAAGCAACAAACGTTATCCGGTAATATACTGGCTGCCTGGTCAACCTTCGTCAGAAAATTCGCTCATCGATCCTGTCCCCTTTGAAATATTTCAAATGATTGCCGGTCTGCAATTCCCGGTTGATTTCCCTGAGAATGGATTTTTGGATTGGTTAAACAACAAAATAGAAAGTGGCGAAATGAATGAAGTTATACTGGTAATGCCCGATGCCACCAATAAATTTGGTTTTTCGATGTATACCGATTCGCCAAGCCAGGGAAACTTCGAAAAATACATTGCCAAAGAACTGGTCAACTATGTCGACAGTCACTTTAAAACCATTCCAACATCAAAAGCACGTGCGTTGGTTGGGCACTGCATGGGAGGTTATGGAGCCCTGCGACTGGCGTTTAAATATCCGCATGTTTTTAGCAAAGTTGCGGCACTTACCCCGGCCCAGTTGCCTCCCGAAACAGTTTACTTCTGTGGACAATTATTGCAAATGGAAGCCCAAATGTGGGATGGGACTCTACAACCTACACTACCATTCAATTTGTACAGTCCCTATAAATTTTTCACCAACGCCATGTATGGTTTCTGCGCTGCCTGGTTACCAAATCCGGAGAATCCGCCCTTTTACTGCGATCTCCCTTTTACTTTTGACGAATTAGGTACACCTGTTTTAAACGAAGAATTAATGGACAGATGGAACGCTCAAAATTTACCGGCACTTGTGCAAGAATATCGATGGAATACAAAATGGCTGGATTATATTTATTTTGATGCTGGCATTTACGATGAAATTGGAATGACGGCACCCAATGCAGGCTTGCACCAACTTATGGACAACCTGAAAATTAACCATGAATTTGAGACTTTTGAAGGCGGGCATATAAGCCATCTTTATAACCGGTTAGGAATGGTACTTGTCGATTTATCGAATAGAATAACACCTCCACAGCTGCACTAAAACCGACTGAAACAATGTAACGGCAACAAGGGCAACTAAAAAGTTGTCCTTGTTTATAAGAACTGTTTTAGAATAATCTTGTTCTATGTGTATGGCTTTAATCAAAACAATCATTCTTTTCGATGGTGTTTGCAATCTTTGCAACCATTCTGTCACTTTTATTCAGAAAAGGGATAAAAAGGAACAATTCAGGTATGTGGCTTTACAATCGGAAGAGGGAGAAAGATTAAGTATCGAATTCCAGATCCCTCCCACTACCGACTCCATTATTGTAATTCATAGAAGCAAGGCCTTTACTGCATCTGAAGCCATTGTAAAAATCATTCAACTTCTTCCGACACCATGGAAATGGTTTGCAGTTTTCGGAATAATTCCCAAAAACCGGAGAGATAAAATTTACGGATGGGTGGCTAAAAACCGCTATCGCTGGTTTGGAAAAATAGAAAAATGCACAGTAGCTGATTACCAATAAAAATTCCAACACACCTGAGTTCACCACTCTTGTTATTCAAAATATTTTGTTTACCTATAATCTGTATATCAGTTATTATTATGGTATAAATTTAGATGTCCCGGTGTGATATTAAGATGGCCTAGTGATTGGAAATATTTTTTCAGCAGTGTCCGAGTCAAATTTGAAAGTTTCTTCTCAGTCAGCCGACCGGATCAGAATAACAGGCTTTAGGAGGCGATCGTTTCAGTGCGGGGTGTTGTCATTCTGAAATCTTACCCAAAAATATTTGGGCATAATGAGGCAATGAGAGAACTCTGAAGCTGTCATTTCGAACCTGAGAAACAAAGGTGAGAAATCTGTTTGAGCTTAAGATTTCTCCTCATTCTTCGTCGAAATGACATTTAATGGCAATCTCTGTACTTTATTCATATTGAATGCCTTAATGAAATCTGTAATTGGTAGCGTAAGGAAATGAAGCGAAACCTGTCTGCCGACAGGCAGGAAATCCTTTTCATAATTCGTTTATTAATCGGTTACTACTGATATTTTATGAAAAAGAAACATTTACTCCTTTCTTTCTATTATTTTCAACCTAAATTCAATTAAAAAGAATAATAATGAACAGAATTGTATTCCTTTCGATAATCAGTGTGTTTATTTTTGCGTGTCAGCCAAATGCCAACACAAAGCAAACAGGCCAAAACAGCAATAATTTTTCATTTGTTTTTATGACCGACATTCACCTTACAGAAGCAAGAGATGCCACCAAAGGATTTCTCCAGGCCGTTGATACGATCAATAAAATTGCACCCGATTTTGTACTAACCGGGGGCGACAATATTATGGATGCGCTGGCTGTGTCGTACACCGAAAGTGTAAGTGCCTACGATCTTTTTGAGGAAAGCATAAAAAAACTAAACATGCCTGTGTATAGCACCATGGGAAATCATGAGGTATTTGGTTTGTACGAAAGAAGTGGTGTTTCACCCGATCATGAAGAATACGGAAAAAAGCTCTATGAAAACAGACTGGCCCAACGCTATTATTCGTTCGATCATAAAAACTGGCATTTTGTGGTACTCGATGCAATTGGTTTTACCGACGACCGTCATTACTACGGACATATTGATGCAGAACAACTGGTTTGGCTTAAACAAGATTTAGATAAAATTGGGGATAGACCAGTGGTTGTTAGCACCCATATTCCGCTGTTAAGTGTTGGAGCCCAAATTATGAACGAACCAACAGCAGCAATGAGCAACGCAGAGATAGTAACCAATGCCAGCGAGGTACGGGAAATTCTGGAACAATACAATACCAAACTGGTTTTGCAAGGCCACCTTCATTTTTTGGAAGATATCCAGTACAACGGAATTAACTACATTACCGGTGGTGCTGTTTGTGCAAGCTGGTGGCAAGGCCCGCGTTTTGGAATGGAAGAGGGTTTTATAAAAGTGAAGGCATCAGGAGAAGATTTCGACTGGGAATATGTTGATTATGGCTGGGAAGTTGCAGCCGAATAGCCATACGAATATTTTCGTCAATCCTTTTGTCAACTGTAAACGGTGAGTACCACTTTTCGAGAACCGCCGTAATTACGAAACTCGCAAAAGTAAATCCCCTGCCAGGTTCCCAGGTTTAAACGGTGGCGTGTAATCGGGATGGTAACTTCGGCCCCAATAACCGACGATTTTAAATGGGCAGGCATATCGTCGGCCCCCTCGTAGGTGTGAATATAAACCGGGTCGTTCTCGGGAATCATTTTATTGATAAAACTTTCGAAATCAGTTCGTACCGAAGGATCGGCATTTTCATTCAGTGTAATGCCGGCAGAAGTGTGTTTTACCAGAATATGCAACAAACCTTTTTCTGGAAGTTCGGGCAAATGTTCTTCAATAAGCGATGTAATAAGGTGATACCCTCTCCTAAATCCCGGCAGTGTTATTTCTTTTTGTTGAATCATGATTGCTAAGCTTTCGCAAACAAAAATAAATAAAGCAGTTAATGCAGCAACCATTCAATCAGAAAATCACACAAATTCACGGGTTCATCCTCAAAATACGAGCATTCGCCTTATATTTTTTTTATCCATCCGAATAAAATATTACATTCATCGCACTTAACAATTATTCAAATGATTCAAACATGAAATTTCTGGGAAACATTATCTGGTTAGTATTTGGCGGCTTTGCCATATTTTTAGAGTACATGCTTGCAGGCCTCGCCCTCTGTATTACAATTGTTGGAATTCCTTTTGGCATTCAGTCGTTTAAACTTGGAGTACTTGCCCTCTGGCCTTTCGGACAAAAAATTGAATACATGGATTATGCACCAGGCTGCCTCTCAACCATTATGAATATTTTATGGTTCTTTATAGGTGGTATCTGGATCATGCTCACTCATGTTTTCTTCGGACTCTTACTGGGGATCACAATTATTGGAATTCCCTGGGCACGTCAGCATTTTAAAATGGCATCGCTGGCTTTAACTCCTTTCGGACGAAGATTGGTTTAACCCGAAACATGCATTAGAAAATTTATTACGCCTTGGAATTGCTTCAAAACAAGTCGTTTTACTAACTTTCTTCCACTCCCCAGAACGGTGCTATGCCTTGTTTCAGAAAGTTCTTGTTTTATTGCACTTTCAATGCTCATTACAAAGTTCTAACGCATAATTCGGGTTTAAATTGCCGGTAAAACGCAGGTAATAACTTCGCTCTTATTCAAAAATATAATAAAAGCGGGTTTTTATCTGCGTTTTGTTTTTTGCCCCAATACAATTTTCCATTACTTTTAAGCTGAATAAATTAAATCTAAACCAATGAGATCGATATTGATTATTCTGTTTATTATTCCTCTCTTTTCTTTTGCTCAAAAAGCACAAACTCCTGAAAATATTGTTGACTTAATTAAAAAAAATGTAACCTGCCAATGGCAAGACGAAACAGTAGACACATTTAAGGCGGGCGATCCAAAATCGGAAATTACAGGAATAGCCGTTTGTATGTTTGCCGATATGGCCACCTTACAACGGGCAGTTGAAATGAATTGTAATTTTATTATTACACACGAACCTATCTTTTACAGCCATCTCGACGAAACAGATACTTTTACCAACGATCCGGTATACCTTGAAAAACGAAAATTTATTGAGGACAACAAATTAACTGTTTTTCGTTTTCACGATCATATTCACAGCACAAGTCCGGATGGGATTTACGAGGGGATGCTAAATAAACTCGGATGGAGAAAGTATGCTGTAAAAGACTCTCCTCTTTATTTCAAAATGCCAAAAACAAACATATCCGACTTTGCTGAGCAACTAAAAGAAAAGCTTGGATTGGAAAGTATCCGCCTGGTTGGAAATGGGGAAATGGAATTTACCAAAGTAGGATTGGCTGTTGGTGCTCCCGGTGGACCGCGACACATAAAAATGCTTCGACAAGACAACGTTGAAGTTATGGTTGCCGGTGAAGCAAGCGAGTGGGAAACCTACTCGTATGTAAACGATGCAGCTGCTCAAGGCAAAACCAAAGCCGTTCTGTTTCTGGGGCATGTAAAATCGGAAGAAGCCGGAATGGAATATTGTGCAGAATGGTTACAAGGATTTGTTAAAGATACTCCCATTCATTTTATTGAAAACGAACTGAATTTTACCGAATTATAACTACCATGACTGAAACCTACTGGCTACTGATTGTTCTGGCTGTTTCAGTGCTGTTTATTATTCTGGGAACAACCAAACTGAAACTTCATCCGTTTATTGTACTGCTATTGGCATCGTATGTTGCCGGAGCACTGGCAGGTTTGCCCATCGATAAGATTGCAGGTACCATTGCCACAGGCTTTGGCAATATTATGGCTTACATTGGAATTGTTATTATTCTGGGAACCATAATCGGAACCATTCTTGAAAAGTCGAATGCCGCAGTAAAATTGGCCGAAATTGTGTTAAAAGTGGTTGGAAAACGTTTCCCGGGACTGGCAATGGCTATTATTGGCTACCTGGTTTCCATCCCTGTTTTCTGCGATTCGGCATTTGTAATTCTTTCCTCTATCCGAAAATCACTTGTTTTAAAAACGGGCAAGTCATCTGTTGCTCTTTCGCTGGCATTAGCAAGCGGATTGTATGCCACACACACCTTTGTTCCGCCCACTCCGGGCCCCATTGCGGCTGCCGGAAATCTGGGCCTCGAAAATCAACTGGGGCAGGTAATTTTATTCGGTTTGGTGGTTGCCGCTTTTGCCATGTTCATTGGCTATGTTTGGGCTTCGTTTATTGGTCCGAAATTTAAAGTAGATGAAGATCAACTTACAGAAAGCAGTTCAGATAATTCAGGCCTTCAACTTCCATCGGGAACAAAATCGGTGTTGCCCATATTTGTTCCAATCGTTCTGATTGCTTTGCGATCGATAGCCACCTACCCCACGCAACCTTTTGGAGAAAGCACAATTTATACCTTTCTGAACTTTATCGGACAACCCATAAATGCTTTGCTGGCAGGTTTTCTTTTATCGTTATTACTTTTCCCGAAATTTAACAAAGAAACACTTACCGGATGGATCGGCGATGGAATAACGGCTGCTGCTCCCATTCTTCTGGTTACAGGAGCCGGTGGTGCCTTTGGCACTATTTTAAAGGAAACACAAATTGGCGATTCACTCGGAGCGCTTTTGTCGGGTTACGAGCTGGGGATTTTTCTGCCTTTTATTATTGCAGCCGCATTTAAAACAGCACAAGGCTCATCAACTGTTGCTTTGGTAGCAACTTCTGCATTAATTGCGCCCTTGCTTTCAGGTATCGGACTCGACTCGTTAAACGGGAAAGTGCTTGCTGTAATGGCAACCGGCGCAGGCGCCATGACCATCTCACATGCCAACGACAGCTTTTTTTGGGTAGTTACCCAATTCTCGGGAATGGATGTAAAAACCGGCTACCGAACACAAACCACAGCCACCTTAATACAGGGAATTGGATCGATGGCAGTGGTTTACGTGCTGAGTTTATTTTTTGTGTAAAAGAATTATCCCGTGCCCAATGAAACACCTTCTCACTTTAACATTTTTGTTAAACCTGAACAGCTTTATATCAGTTGTCAGGTAGGAAAACGGCATTCTGATTAACTTTGTGTTTCATCATCAGGTAAAAACAAACAGCATGAGCATACGATACGGAGTAATTGGTACCGGCGCAATAGGAGGATTTTACGGAGGAAAACTTGCCCACAGTGGATGCGATGTTCATTTCCTGTTCCTCAGCGATTTTCAGCACGTACAGGAAAACGGACTGCGTGTCGATTCTGTTAAAGGTGATTTTCATTTACAGCAGGTAGCATGCTATTCCTCGGTTCAGGAAATGCCTGTTTGCGATGTGGTTCTTGTTGGGTTGAAAACAATAAACAATCATTTGTTGCCTGAGCTTCTGCGCCCCATTGTTCATAAAGACAGCCTGGTTATTTTAATCCAGAATGGTTTGGGAATAGAAGCGGAACTGGCACACGAAATGCCTGATATACATATAGCCGGAGGTATGGCTTTTATCTGTTCCAACAAAACCGGTCCCGGTCATATTTCGCACCTCGATTTTGGACGAATTGAGATGGGTTTGTTCACGCCCGGAGGAACGGAATTGCTTCAGCAGTGTTGTTCCGATTTTGAAAAAGCAGGAGTTCCGGTTATTATTGCTGATAACCTGGGAATGGCCCGCTGGAAAAAACTGATCTGGAATATTCCTTTTAACGGACTGACAGTTGTTTTGAACACCACCACCGATAAAATAATGAAGCAGAACCCCACCAAAGACCTGGCCTACGAAATGATGCAGGAAGTGATTGAAGCCGCCCATACTTGTGGTTTTGAAATCGACCGGGGGATTGCAGACCAAATGATTACCATGACCGAAGGAATGACACCTTATGCGCCAAGTATGAAACTGGATTTTGACAATAACCGCCCGATGGAAATTCAGAGCATTTACACAAATCCGGTTCAAACAGCCCAAAAAGCCGGCTACGAGATGAAAAAAGTAGCCATGCTCGAACAACAACTTCGTTTTATTTCAGAACGGTAATTCCTGGAAAATCGAAATAAAGAAACCGGTACATACACCCATCATCACTACATTAAATGTAACAGCAAACCGGCATGGATTGCAGCGGCACCCTGTTGCAGGCTGCGATACGGTTTTATTAAATGGCGGAGGCTGACAACAGAAGCCCACGTACATTTTATAAAACCGCAAGCAGCCAAAACCTGTAAAGCGGAAAGCCCGGCCGCCGGCCTCTAAGAAAGTATTCAGTTGCAGTATTTAGTAGCAGTTATCCGTTTTACAAAAAAAAATCATTTGGAATGTAATGCTTTTGTAAGCCCCGCGTCTTAACTTTGAAAGCTGCCTAAAAGAGGCTAAAAAGAAACAAAAACAGCACATGGTTGCCAAAAATTTTAAAATAAACGTATTACCGGTCAGTAAAAAGTTGTTGCGCTTTGCAACTCACTTTTTAAAAGATGAAGACCTGGCGCGCGACGTGGTTCAGGACGTATTTCTGAAGCTTTGGCAAAAACGCGATTCGCTGGATGAAGTGGAAAACATAGAAGCTTTTACCATGCGAATGACACGAAACCGCTGTTTAGACGTGATAAGAGCCAATAAAACTGTTCCGATTGACGCTGAAACCGACAGGAAGCTAAAAGAAAAAACAGTTGACGTTCATTCAAAAGTTGAGTTAAGCGAATCGGCCGGTCAGATAAAACGGCTGATTGATAAATTACCGGATTTACAACGAACGGTAATGCAACTGAGAGATATTGAACAGCTTTCGTACGACGAAATTGCGGAAGCAACCGACTTGAAAGTAAATGCCATACGGGTGAATCTTTCGAGGGCGCGTAAAAAAGTACGCGATGAATTTTTAAAAATGAACAACGATGGAAACGAAAGAAGTAAAATATTTACTGCAACGCTACTTTAACGGCGAAAGCACCGAAGAGGAAGAAAGAAGCCTGGAGGCGTATTTCCAGTCGGGAAACGTGGGAGAAGAAGTGGCGGAATATGCTGAGTTTTTTGGAGGGATTTCGGAACTGGCAAATAGTACCGGAGATGAAACCATTGAAGAAGACGTAATGGATTACATTCTGGAAAACGAACACCGCGAGAAAACAAAATACCGCTCGATGTGGAAAATGGTTACCGGAATTGCAGCTTCAGTGATTATTGTTTTAGGAAGTTTTTTAGTGTACCAGGAACAGCAAAAACCATTTGACGACACTTTTAAAAATCCGGAAGAAGCGTATGCTTATGCCACACAAACCTTAGGTTTTATTTCGGGCAAATACAATAAAGGAATGGCAGAGTTATCGAATTTCGACAAGCTAAAAAAAGCGAATAAATCGATAATAAAGGGTACAGCGCCGGTACTGGAATTTTATAAGGGAGTTGACGGTTTAAACGAGATTAAACAGGATCAGCATTCAGACATTGACAGTTTGTAATTAAAATAGAGAAGATATACATAGCAGCATTGGGTTTCTGTTAGCATGCAACCTGAAACGTAACACTGCAACCTGTAGGAAATAAAAACAATAATTAAAAAGAAAATATCATGAAAAAATTAATTCTAATATTAGCAGTAGTACTACCCATGGTAGTGCTTGCACAGAAAACACCTGTCGACAAATTATTCGACAAATACGCCAACCAAAAAGGATTTACCACAGTAAACATTTCGGGAAAATTGCTGGGTTTTGCCAGCCAGATTGAAACCGGCGATGAAGAACTGGGAAGTATGCTATCTAGTTTAAATGGAATTCGTGTGCTTACAGTTGAAGACGATGATCTGAACAAAGAGATTGACTTTTACAAAGAACTTGACAAGGATGGTTTTTTTAAAAACAACGACTTTGAAGTATTAATGGAAGTGACCGAAGATGATGAAGTAGTTCGATTTTTAGCCAAAGATGCCGGTAACGGAAAAATATCGGACCTGCTGCTGGTTGTGGGTGGCGACGACAATGCACTGATCAGTATAAGCGGAATTATCGATCCGGCAAACATCGGTAAAATTACCAAAGCCGTAAATGTGGATGTGGGTGATTTTGAAAAATAACAACAAGCTACAAGTTTTGAATTACTTACAAGAAATGAAAATAAAAAATCCGGAGGTTTTCCGGATTTTTTTTGTGCTTTAGTTTTTGTCATTTTGAAGAAGAAGAAGAAGGAAGAATCTCCTCGTCAAACTACAGATTTCTCAGTCGTACCTCCTTCGAAATGACAACTTCTAAACAAAAAAAGGCTACCGAAGCAACCTTTTTCTGTAGTATTTTAGATGTTGATTATAACAAACCACGGCCCTTTAACAGCGGCCCAATACCCGGCTCCTGACCACGGAACTGAATATAAAGTTTCATTGGATCATCCGATCCACCTTTCGACAGAATATTTTCGCGCAAAGAAGCAGCAGTTGCCTTATCGAACAAACCTTTTCCCTTAAAGGCCTCAAAAGCATCTTTGTCGAGTACTTCGGCCCATAGGTAAGCGTAGTATCCCGAAGAATATCCACCCGAAAAAATATGCTGAAAGTAAGTGCTTCGGTAGCGTGGAGCAATTTCCGGAATTAAACCGTATTTATCCATCGATGCCTTTTCAAACGCACGAACATCCATATTCGCATCCGCATTATTTAAGGTATGGTAATCCATATCCAATAAACCGGCTGCCAGAAATTCTATGGTTGCAAATCCCTGGTTGAAGTGTGCTGCATTGTTAATTTTCTCTACGAGCTCAGCAGGAATAACCTCTCCGGTTTTGTAATGTTTTGCATACAGATTCAGCATTTCAGGTTCAAACGCCCAGTTTTCCATAATTTGCGATGGAAGTTCTACAAAATCGCGGGCTACCGAAGTTCCCGAGAGTGTGTTAAACTGGCAGTTGGAAAGCAAACCATGCAAACCATGTCCAAACTCGTGAAACATAGTAGTTACCTGATCTAAGCTCAGCAGAGAAGGTGTATCGTCGGTTGGTGCAGGAAAATTACACACATTGGTGATTACCGGAAGTACGTTCTCGCCGTCTTTCACTTCCTGTTTACGGAAAGAACTCATCCAGGCTCCACCCCGCTTGCTCGGACGTGCAAAGTAGTCGGTATAGAAAATACCAATGGTTGAACCGTCGGCTTCTTTCACCTCAAAAACTTTCCCGTCTTTGTGGTATTTAGGCAAATCGGTGCGTTCGGCAAAGGTAATTCCCCAAAGTTTGTTGGCCAGGGTAAAAATACCTTGCTGCACATTGTTCACTTCAAAATAAGGTTTTACATCTTCTTCGCTCAAAGCATATTTTTCCTGACGTACTTTCTCTGCATAGTACCACCAGTCCCAGCCTTCAATTTTAATGTTGTTTCCTTCTTTGTTTGCAATGGCCTGCATATCTCCCACCTCTTGTTTTGCAACCGGTAAAGCTTTGTCCCAAACTTTTGTAAGAATATCATACACATTATCGGGGGTTTTAGCCATGTTCTCGGCCAGAATGTATTCGGCATGATTGTTATAACCGAAAAATTTGGCACGCTCGCTGCGCAGTTCTGCCATTCGGGCAACAATCTTGTTATTGTCAAATTCGTTGCTGTTATCGCCTTTCATTATGTAGCCTTTATAAAGCTTTTCGCGATAAGCACGATTGGTCGAGTATGTTAGAAACGGGTATAAACTCGGACGGCTGATGGTAAATACCCATTTGCCTTCCATTCCTTCTTCTTTGGCAGTGGCAGCGGCAGCCGAAACAGCAGATGCAGGAAGGCCTTCCAGTTCTGTTTCATCTTCGATAACCAGTTTAAACGCATTGTTGTCTTTTAACACATGCTCGCCAAACTGTACAGACAATGTAGCCAGTTCGCCATTAATTTCACGCATACGTGCTTTTTTGTCGGCCGGCAATTCGGCACCACCACGTACAAATGTTTTGTATCTTTTTTCGAGCAAACGAGCTTGCTCGGCACTAAGATCAAGGCTTTCGCGTTGTTCATAAATAGCTTTTACACGTTTAAACAAACCTTCGTTCAGGTTAATATCATCGTGATGAGCAGAAAGCTGAGGTTCAATATCCTTTTCAATCGCCTGTATGCTGTCGTTGGTATGTGCACTGCTTAAATTACTGAACACACTGTAAACACGGCCTAAAAATGTACCGGTTTTATCAAGCGCCTCCAGGGTATTTTCAAAAGTAGGTGCTTCCGGATTGTTTACAATGGCATCAATCTCTGCTTTTTCCAAACGTATTCCCTCGGCAATTGCAGTTCGGAAATGTTCATCTTTAATTTTATCAAACGGAGGAACACCAAAGGGAGTATTCCACTCTACAAAAAACGGGTTTTCCATATCAGAATTACTTTCATTTTTCTGGGTTTGGCACGAACTTAAAGCCAATCCCGCAACAAAAACAAAAAACAGCAGTTTTTTCATCATTATTCGTTATTTTTTAATTTGCCGCGCAATATAATTAATAATCAGGCCTTATGTTATGACAGAATTCACATAAATAATTTAGAAAGATGATTACTCAACATTAAAGATAATTACAGATAAAAATCGATGTAAATCAGAATTATTAGTGTCATCTGCATTCCAATGACTTGAACACTATTTTAAATCTTATATAACGACAAAGTTCAGCTCTTTAATTTGTCATAAAAATCAGTACTTTTGTGCGATTCAAAAACGACAGAAAAATCATTCGAAGATGAAGATATCATATTCCTGGTTAAAAGATTACATCAAATTGGAACAGTCGCCCGAAGAAATTTGCGACATACTTACACAAACCGGTTTGGAAGTTGGTGGTTTGGAAGAGGTTGAAACCATTAAAGGCGGATTACAAGGATTAGTAATTGGTGAGGTTGTAACCTGCGAAGGACACCCAAATTCGGACCACTTAAGTAAAACCACTGTAAACGTTGGTGGCAACGTGTTGTTACCCATTGTTTGTGGTGCCCCCAATGTGGCTGCCGGACAAAAAGTAGTTGTTGCCACTGTTGGAACAACTTTATACGATGGTGATAATGAGTTTCAGATTAAAAAATCAAAGATCAGGGGTGAAGTATCAATGGGTATGATTTGTGCCGAAGATGAAATTGGTTTGGGAACCGGTCACGACGGCATCATGGTTTTGGATGAAAATGCAAAAGTTGGAACGCAGGCCAAAGATTATTTCAATGTTGAATCGGATTGGGTAATTGAAATTGATCTTACTCCCAACCGTATCGACGGTGCATCGCACATTGGTGTTGCCCGCGATTTGGCTGCCTTCCTGAAAAAAACTCATGATATTGAATATACAAAACCTTCGGTAGAGGCTTTTAAAGTTGATAATCATGATTTGGAAATCCCGGTTGAGGTAGCAAATCCTGAGGCTTGTCCGCGATATGCAGGCGTTACCATTTCGGGTGTTGAAATAAAAGAATCGCCCGAGTGGTTGCAAAACCGGTTAAAAATGATTGGCCTGTCGCCAATTAACAATGTGGTTGATATTACCAACTACATACTTTTAGAAACGGCTCAGCCCTTACACGCTTTTGATGCCGCCGAAATTACCGGCAACAAGGTAGTTGTAAAAACAATGCCTGCCAAAACAAAATTCACAACACTCGACGAAGTTGAGCGTGAATTGGATGCGGCAGATTTAATGATTTGCAACACCGATGAAGCCATGTGTATTGGTGGAGTTTTTGGGGGAATCAAATCGGGTGTTAAAGATTCAACCACAAGCATATTCCTTGAAAGTGCCTGTTTCGATCCGGTTTTTATTCGAAAAACTGCGCGTCGTCACGGACTAAATACTGATGCTTCGTTTCGTTTCGAACGTGGTGTGGATCCAAACGGTGTAATTTACGCTCTTAAACGTGCCGCATTACTGATTAAAGAAATTGCCGGAGGAACCATTTCTTCTGAGATTGTAGATATTTATCCGGAACCGGTTGAAGATTTCAAAGTTGACATTACCTATGCCAATGTTACCCGTTTGATCGGTAAAGATTTAGGTGTAGAAATGATAAAAACCATTCTGACTTCGCTGGAAATAAAAATTGAATACGAAACAGAAACAGGCTTGTCGCTTTTAGTGCCTCCTTACCGTGTTGATGTAAAACGCGAAGCCGACGTAATTGAAGAAATTCTCAGAATTTACGGATACAACAATATTGAAATTCCAACGCTGGTAAATTCCTCGTTGCAAACTGCCGAGAAACCGAACAAAGATAAAGTGCGTAACCTGGCTGCCGAAATGTTAACGGCTCAGGGCTTTAATGAAATCTGGTCAAACTCGCTTGCCAAAGCCAGTTATTACGAAGGCCTGTTAAATTACAAAGACGAGCAGACCGTAAAAATGCTGAATCCGCTAAGTGCCGATTTAAACGGAATGCGCCAGACTTTGCTATTTGGTGGTTTGGAAAGTATTGCCTACAATGCCAACCGCCAGAATAAAAATCTGAAGTTTTACGAGTTTGGAAATACCTATTTCTACAAAGGAAATGAGTTAAAAGATAAACCGGCCAATAATTACTGGGAAGAAGAACACCTGGGATTATTTATTACGGGGAACAAAGAAGCCGAAAACTGGACAACAAAAGAGCAAACCACCTCATTTTACAGTTTAAAAACATACGCCGAAAATATTCTGAAACGTTTGGGTTTAAAATCCGACGCTATTCAAATCTCAGAAACCGAAAATGAATTGTATGCTGAAGGATTAACTTATTCGTTAAACAACAAAGTAATTCTTGAGTTGGGAATTGTTGCCGGGAAATGGCTTAAAAAATTCGGAATTGAAAATCCGGTTTACTATGCCGATCTTGATTTTGGAAGAATATTGGTTGAATTGAAAAAACACAAAGTAGCTTTTGAAGAGCTTCCAAAATTCCCGGCAGTTCGCAGAGATTTGGCTCTATTGATCGACAAGTCGGTTAAATTCAGCAAGATAAAAGAAACTGCCTTTAAAATGGAGCGTCAGTTGCTTCGCGAAGTTGATTTATTTGATGTTTACGAAGGCAAAGGAGTACCGGCGGGTAAAAAGTCATATGCCGTTAGTTTCATTCTTCGCGACGACAATAAAACGCTAAAAGACAAACAAATCGACAAAACCATGCAAAAGTTCATTGCTGCCTTTGGTCGTGAGTTTGAAGCAGAATTGCGATAATACAAGATTTAAAATAATAGTTTAAACATCCCGGATTTTGTCCGGGATGTTTGTTTAAAACCGAAGCAATATCATGCAAAACCACTCCAAAGGAATTATGTATGCCTCAATCACCGCCTTTTTCTGGGGATTTTTGGCCATTGCCTTAAAGGTTGCCGTTCGCGAGGTTGACCCGGTTACCGTGGTTTGGTTTCGGTTTTTATTTGCTTTTGTGATATTGGCAATTTGGGAAGTATCGAACAATCCCGGGACATTTAAAATACTGATTAAACCACCGCTATTACTCGTTTTTGCTGCAATAGCACTTACCTGGAATTACACAGGATACATGATGGGTATCCATCACACCACGCCGAGTAACGCACAACTTTTTATTCAAACCGGACCACTTTTGCTGGCAACTGCAGGTTTTGTACTTTTTAAGGAGAAAGTAAAACCCAAGCAAATAATTGGATTTGCGGTAGCAATTGTTGGATTTTCGTTTTTCTACAGCGACCAGCTTGACGCTTTTTTCGAGAGCAAAGGATCCTACAAATTAGGAATTTTACTTACTGTATCAGGAGCAATTGCCTGGTCGGTCTATGCGATTTTGCAGAAAAAATTGGTTGTCAACCATTCGGCCAACAGTTTAAACTTATTCTTGTTTGGCCTTCCGGTAATCATTCTGGCTCCCTTCATACATCTCGAACCTCTTTTTCAGCTGAATTTTAACTGGTGGTTACTACTTGCTTTTTTAGGGGCCAATACTGTAATTGCCTACACCTGTTTAGCCAAAGCATTAAAATACACCGAGGCCAACAAAGTAAGTATAATAATTATTTTAAACCCGATGATCACATTTATTACCATGGGAATTCTTACCTGGCTGAATGTCGATTGGATAACACACGAGCGTTTTTCGTTGATTACTGTTCTTGGGGTTGTTCTTGTGTTTGCAGGTGCAATTTTGGTGGCTAAAAAAACAAAAAAGGCTTAGTCTCGCTATTAAAGGCTCTCCGAGGATATTATCTCGAAACTTAAGTCGTTTTCAATTCTCTTCTGTTCTTTTTAATTGCTTACAGACATTTCGTTGTGTAGCAAATACTATGTCTCCAAAAATGTAAGAATTAACAGGCAAGCAAACAAAAATATCGATTACAGATAACCTCATTCTCATAGTAACGTAAAAATAAAACACTATACAGTATAGCAGTTATATAACCATTTAATGGATACGATGATTTTTTTGTGTCTGTAATCCAGGTGATGACCCTTAGTGATAAGGCGTTCTTTTATTCTCGGTTAGTAACGATATTGGAATTAAAAGATGGTGCATAGTATAGTGCAAAACAGGAGAATATCAGAAAGCTATGAAGATTAATTTTGATCCGTTTCTCAGATTTATAAAAATTAAATCTTTAAGTAGTATTGTCATGTTAGTTACGTCAATGGCTGCACTTTACATGGCAAATTCTCGCTTTGCATCTATGTACCAGGAATTTCTGGAGTTGGAATTTACGATAGGATTCTCAGAGTTTCATTTGACAAAATCAATTTTACACTGGGTTAACGACGGTTTAATGGCCGTATTCTTTTTTCTGATCGGCTTGGAAATAAAAAGTGAATTCATAACAGGATCACTAAATTCAATAAGGCGGGCAGTATTACCTATTTTTGCAGCCATTGGAGGAATGGTAGTTCCTATAATCATTTTCTTAGTATTGAACCACAACCAGAAAGGAATTGAAGGATGGGGAATTCCTATGGCAACAGATATTGCTTTCTCAATAGGAGTATTAGGTGTATTCGGAAGCAGAGTTCCCCTGGGATTAAAAATTTTCTTAACTACTTATGCAATAATCGATGATCTTGGAGCCATTATTATAATAGCGCTTTTTTACAGTTCTTCAATTGACTGGCATTTGGTTATAATAGCTTTAATTCTATTATCGGTATTATTTATCTTAACCGCCCTTAATATTTATTGGAAATACTTTTTCCTTTTTTCAGGGATAATAATCTGGTTATTGTTTTTAAAATCAGGAATACATCCTACAGTTGCCGGCGTGCTTGTTTCCTTTACAATCCCGTTGCAACGGAAAAAGAAGTTTTCTGATGTGATCCGAAGAGGAAGAAAAGCACTTAATGAATTATCATTAATGATTGGAAAGAAGGAGAAAGTTTTTGAAGAACATAAAGATGCACTTCATGTTTTGGATACATTTACATCATCAATATACTCTCCTCTGCAATATCTTCAATACCGGTTACAAGGCCTTGTAGCTTTCCTTATTATTCCTTTATTTGGTTTTGCCAATGCCGGAATAACTTTCACGGCGCAGGGAAGTGCAATCTCTCCATTAACGTTAAATATTGCTGTAAGCTTATTGTTTGGAAAAGTGATTGGAATTAGTCTATTCACCTATTTAACCGTTAAACTAAAAATTGGAGTTCTTCCTTTGTATACAAACTTCAACCAAATAATAGGATTGGGATTTCTTGGAGGTTTAGGTTTTACCATGTCTATTTTTATCGCAAATCTTGCTTATGATTCTGCTGATATGATAAATTCTTCAAAGATTGGAATTTTGCTCGGTTCGATGATTGCAGCTATTTTAGGTTTAACTATTCTAAAATTCTCACTTAAAAAGAAACTAAATCTCGAATGAAAGTCAGATAGAGAATCAAGAAGAAAAGAAAAAGGTTTGGCATAACAAATAAAAAGAAAATAGATAGTCGCACACTCACAAATCTTATTCAGAGAAGATAAAAAGCGAACCTTTTAAAGCATGTGTTCATATACATTGGCTTTCACTTCAAAACACTTAACATCATTATTTGACATGTTTTACGATAAAATCATGAAACAAAACCACAATTTTTCGTATATTGTATAAAGACAAAGCAACTAATGCCGATACTGATTTTGAAAGAGAAACTATTTAGAATTGAATAGCTATGAAGTACAGATCGAACAGTATTCTGGCACACATTCCCCAAAATCGCAACGGAGAACTAATTCTGAAACAAGCATTATTCTTCCAGAAGAAACTTGGAATGCGAATATTTTTGATGGACATCATCAAATCCGGTTCGTTCTTCCCCTTCAATCCAAATTCTAAAAGGAATAAAATCCGTCATCAAAATGAATTAAACAAGTTTACCGAATTTGTAAAAAAACATCTCCAGTCTGAAATTCCAAACAATATAATGCTGAGAATAGGCTGGGGAAAAGTAATCAAAACCCTGATTACTGAATCGGAAGAAGGTGGTCATGAATTTGTGCTACTCGACAAAAGTGAGAAACAAAATGCTGAAGACCTTTCGAGAGCCGATGTTGACAGGTACATAAGTAAATCGTTCTGTCCTGTACTTACTATAAACAAAGACTATCAGGCAAAAGAAATTAAGCGGATTTTCATTCCCATCGATATTTCTCAACGTACAAAAAAGCGTTTGTACTGGGCTACTTTCTTTGCAAAAAAACTAGATGCAAAGATTCAGATTGTTTCGGCGCTAAATGCTGATATCAAAGAAACCACGAGCCTGGCATACAAAAAGGCCGAGAGTTTAAAAGAAATGTTGCAAAAAAGAGGGGTGGATTGCGGAGTGAAAATTATTAAAGTACACGGACAAGAACGCCACCACGCTATCCTGGAGTATCTCGAGAAAGAAAAACCCGACATGGTAATTATCAGAACACACCGCGAGTCGAGATTTACCGGGAAAAAAATCGGAACGTTTGTGTCGGAAATAGTACACTGCTGTAAAATGCCGGTTTTCACTGTTGGTGGAGTGAGCCAGGATTTTAATCCGGATACCATTTAAAAACCTGCTAACCGATAAACAATGAGCGATAAAATTCAGGAAATAACGCAAAAAATCTATAACGAAGGAGTTATAAAAGCCAGAGAGGATGCTGAGCAGATTATTGCCGACGCAAAAACAAAAGCCGAGCAAATTATACATTCAGCCCACCGAAAGCAGGAAGAAATAATTTCGGTTGCACAGAAGCAGGCTGATGAAATCAAGCGTAAAACCGATACTGAAATGCAATTGGCAGCCCGTCAGTTTATCAGTAAGTTAAAGCAGAAAATCACTACCGTAATAACCGCATCGCAGGTCGACAAGCCGGTGAAAAATGCATTGAGTGATGTAGATTTCGTTAAAAAGATTATTCAAATAATAATAAACAATTGGAATCCCGGAACAACGGAAGATTTAAATTTAAAAGTGCTTTTGCCGGCAAAAGAAGAAAAAGAATTCTCGGCATTTTTCGATTCAAAAATGAACGATTCGCTAAATAAGGGAGTTGAAGTAAGCTTTGACGAAAAACTGGAAACAGGCTTTAAAATTGGGCCACAGGATGGAAGCTACATAATAAGTTTTACAGACAAAGATTTTGAGAATTACTTTAAAGGATACATCAAGGACAGGACTAAAAAATTACTTTTTGAACCTGTTGAACAAGAATAAGATATTTTGGAAAACCAATAAATGAACTGTGATAAAACCGTTTTAACGAAGCTTTAGATACACCGGGCTTTAAATGATTAGTATCCATTTAAAATTCGGTCATGCTAAAAAAAGAATATTATTGTTTGGTTGCTGGGCTACCCGATTTGTTATTCAACGAAAACAAGCTGGCTGTAAATAGCCTGAACTTTCGGGAAGAGCTGAAATACCAACTTAGCCATTCGGACTACAAGCTGGTTGAATTTCTTTTTTTGCCTTTCGATAATAAAAACCTGATCAACCTTCTTTTTCAGCAAAACCATCCTTTTAATTCGCTCGGAATAATTTCAAAAACAAAGCTGGAAGAACAACTCTCGCCCACCGATGAAGAAATAATTCTACCCGAATACATGCTTCAGTTTATAACGTGGATGAAAAAAAGAGATTCGAAAGAATTCTCCATCGAAGCTGAAAATATTCTTCACAGTCTTTATTATGAGTTTGTATTAACGACCAAAAATCAGTTCCTCAAAAACTGGTTTCTTTTCGAGCTGAATACTAAAAATATACTAACGGCTTTTAATTGCATTCATCACAACTACGAACTGGACGAACAACTTTTACAGGTTCCGCAAAACGATACAGTTTATTCGCTACTGCTCAACAAACGATTAAAGTTTGAGCTGTTTGAAGACGAGTTTCCCTTTAGCGATCAGATTTTCAGAATTGCCGAATCGGATGCAAAATCTATTGAAAAAGAAAAGACACTGGACAGAATCAAGTGGGATTACCTGGATGAGTTTACCTTTTTCCACTATTTCACCATTGAAAAGATTTTGAGTTTTATACTAAAACTTATGATCTCAGAACGCTGGATGAAGCTGGATACCGAAACAGGACGACAATTATTAGACCGACTGATAAACGATTTAAAAACGAGCTACGAATTCCCCGCTGAATTCAGTTTAGTAAAAAAAACAGGATAAAATGGCTACTACAGGAAAAGTTTCAGGAATTATTGCCAACCTCGTCATTGTTAAGGTTGACGGCCCGGTTTCGCAAAACGAAATCTGTTACATCAACCATGTCGGTGTAAAACTTATGGCCGAGGTAATCCGCATTGGTTCGAAAAATGCATACATACAGGTATTTGAAAGCACCCGCGGCTTAAAGACAGGATCCGGTGTAGAGTTTACTGGGCACATGCTCGAAGCCACACTAGGACCGGGAATCCTTTCGAAAAACTTCGATGGACTGCAACACGACCTGGATAAAATGGACGGTATTTTCCTGCAAAAAGGCGATTACACGCATCCTTTGGAAGTAGATAAACTGTGGTCGTTTAAACCTTTGGCTAAAATTGGAGATGAAGTGGAAGCCGGATCATGGTTGGGCGAAGTGACTGAAAACTGGATCCCGCACAAAATAATGGTTCCTTTCGCATTCACCGGCGATTTTAAAGTAAAAGAAATAAATGCCGTAGGCGAGTATAAAATTTACGATACCATTGCTGTGCTGGAAGATAAAAACGGGCAAGAGCATAAAGTAAGTATGGTGCAAAGATGGCCGGTTAAAATTCCAATCAGAACTTTCAAGGAAAAACCGCGTCCTTTTGATTTCCTGGAAACCGGAATTCGCGTAATCGACAGTTTAAATCCGATAGTTGAAGGTGGTACCGGTTTTATTCCCGGCCCGTTTGGAACAGGTAAAACAGTACTGCAACATGCCCTGATGAAACAAGCCGAAGCCGATATGATTGTTGTTGCAGCCTGCGGCGAACGCGCCAACGAGGTGGTAGAGATTTTTGCCGAATTTCCGAAGTTGGACGATCCGCGTACCGGACGAAAATTAATGGAACGCACCACTATTATTGCCAACACATCGAACATGCCGGTGGCAGCTCGCGAAGCATCGGTTTATACGGCCATGACCATTGCTGAATATTACCGATCGATGGGATTAAAAATTCTCTTGCTTGCCGATTCTACCTCGCGGTGGGCACAGGCTTTGCGCGAAATGTCGAACCGAATGGAAGAACTTCCGGGGCCGGATGCTTTCCCGATGGATTTACCGGCTATTATTTCCAATTTTTATGCCCGCGCAGGTTTTGTCTATCTGACTAACGGGAAAACCGGATCGGTAACGTTCATCGGAACAGTTTCGCCGGCGGGTGGGAACTTAAAAGAACCGGTTACCGAAGCCACAAAAAAAGCGGCACGATGTTTTTATTCACTCTCGCAAAACCGTGCCGACAGTAAACGTTATCCGGCCATCGATGCAGTTGACAGTTACTCGAAATACCTGGAATACCCCGAGTTTATCGAATTTGTAGAAAAAACCGTGGCTCCAAATTGGGTCGATAATATATTAAAGGCGAAAAATATCCTCATTCGTGGACGTGAAGCATACGAGCAAATCAATATCCTTGGTGACGACGGTGTCCCCATCAACTACCACGAAATATTCTGGAAATCGGAGATCATCGATTTTGTGATCTTACAACAAGATGCTTTTGATAAAATTGATGCATCTACACCAATTGAACGACAGAAATACATGATGGAAAAGGTTCTTGCTCTCGCTGACACACACTTTGAGTTTGAAAATTTCGAGGAAGTAAATCCTTATTTCAAACGAATAATTAATGTTTTCAAACAAATGAATTACTCGGAGTTTCAATCTGAAAAATTTAAAAAATTTGAGAGTGAACTACAAGATATAGTAAAAGAAAAAGCAGTTGTTGAAGTTGAACAAAGCTAAAATTAAAAGAATGGAAACTACAGCTTTTCAAAAAATACATACAAAGATTGACCAAATAACAAAGGCCACATGTACGTTACATGCCAGCGGAATCGGGAACGAGGAAATGGCACTGGTAAACGATCGGTTGGCACAAGTTGTAAAAATTGAGGGCGACCTGGTTACACTACAAATTTTTTCCGGCACAGAAGGTATTCCAACCAATGCAGAAGTTGTGTTTCTGGGTCATGCCCCGCAACTTGCCGTTAGCGACGAATTAAGCGGAAGATTTTTCAATGCCTACGGTCAACCCATTGATGGAGGTCCGGAGGTTGACGGAAATATGGTGGAAATCGGCGGTCCGTCGGTAAATCCGGTGCGCCGTAAGCAACCGTCGGAATTAATTGCAACGGGTATAGCCGGTATCGACTTAAACAACACGCTGGTTACCGGTCAGAAAATACCTTTTTTTGCCGATCCAGACCAACCTTACAACCAGGTAATGGCAATGGTTGCGCTTCGTGCAAAAGCCGATAAAATTATCCTTGGAGGAATGGGGATAACCAACGACGACTACCTCTTCTTTAAAAATGTTTTTGAAAATGCAGGGGCCATCGACCGGATCATAAGTTTTGTCAACACCACGGAAAATCCTCCTGTTGAACGGCTTTTGGTTCCTGATATGGCCTTAACCGCTGCCGAATATTTTGCTGCAGAGAAAAACCAAAGTGTACTGGTTCTGTTAACCGACATGACACTTTATGCTGATGCTTTAAGTATCGTTTCCAATCGTATGGATCAAATTCCGTCAAAAGACAGTATGCCCGGTTCGTTGTACAGCGATTTGGCCAAACTTTACGAAAAAGCGGTCCAGTTTCCCGAAGGTGGTTCGATAACCATTATTGCAGTAACCACACTCTCGGGTGGCGACATTACACACGCCATCCCCGACAACACCGGATACATTACCGAAGGACAATTATTCCTGCGCAAAGACACCGACATTGGTAAAGTGATCATCGATCCTTTCAGAAGCCTGTCGCGCTTAAAACAACTGGTTATCGGCAAAAAAACCCGCGAAGATCACCCACAGGTAATGAACACGGCCATCCGTTTGTATGCCGACGCTGCCAATGCAAAAACCAAGATTGAAAATGGTTTCGACCTTACCGATTACGACAAACGAACAATGAGCTTTGCAAAAGAATACTCTGAAAAATTGTTGGCCATTGATATCAATATTGAAATTGATACGATGATCGACACTGCCTGGAAACTTTTCAACAAATACTTTTCACCTGCCGAAACCGGCATTAAAGCTGAACTGGTTGAAAAATACGGAAAACAAAATACGGAAAACACTTAAATGGATTAATCATGGAAAATCAATTAATTACACTTTTACGCATTACAACACCCAACCTCGGGAGTTTTGTAAAAGACAAACTGGAATCGCACGGGATTGAGGTATTTTTCACAAACGAAGGTTTATCGAAGAGTGACACATACAACCCAAACGAGGTACTGTTAAAAGTGAAGGCCAAACACACCGAAAAAGCGATTGAAATAATCTTGCGTATTCACAAGGATTACGATTTAGATAAGATAAAAGAGGACAGTGGTTTTTCTGATTTGAAAAAAATCCTTGTTCCGGTAAAACTTAGTGAAGACTGCATTGAGTTGTGTCACTATGCGATGAGCCTTGCCAGAAAAACGAAAGCCGAAGTAAAACTGCTTTATGTTTATGCCGACCCCACTATAAACGAACCCGACCGTCATACTACATCGTGGGAAAAATATGTTCGAATGGAATTGCAGGAAGCGTTTAATAAAGCACAACTCAAACTGGTGAATTTTAGCCGCGACCTGAAGAAACATATTCCCAAAGAACTATTCGATGATGTAAAAATCCACTACCGCATGCTAAAAGGAACACCGGTGAATGTAATTACCGAAGCTTGCAAACGCTATCATCCGGATGTGATTTTAATGGGGACCAAAGCAAAACGAAAAGAAGACGGCGAATTTTATGGTAAAACCATGGTAAAGGTTATTGAAGCAACACATTATCCGGTATTGGCAGTACCTGTTTCGGCCACTTTTAAAGGAAAAGAAAAGATAAATGTGATGTACGCTACCAATTTTTACGATGCTGATAATACATCCTTAAACAAACTTCTGGAGATTTTAAAGGCTTTCGATAAAAAGATTCATTGCGTGCATATCGACTTGCATGATGACCCTCATCATCAGGAGAAAGTTGACGAACTAAATAAAATGCTGGCCGAACAATACAGCGAACATAACATAAAATGTGTTCTTTTTGAGAGCGACAACCTCGTAAATGGTTTCGATAACTTTATTACAGCAAACGACATTGATATTATTTCCATATCGAAAGTTAGACACTCGGCATTTTATAAAATGTTTCATTCCGATTTATCGATACGATTGGTGACAACCAGAAATGTTCCGATTCTGATCTTTCCCGTTTAACTCCTCTTTCTGATACTGGGATTATTGAATAATAACTAAAAAAAGAAGAATTTGACCATAAAGTTTCAATATAACAAAACAGCCCTGCAAAGTCTGAACAAGCAACTCAACATTCGACTTAAGGCACTTCCTACGCTAAAAAACAAGGAGGCAGCCTTACGTTTGGAGGTAAAAAAGGCAAAAGACAAAACTTCGGATCTGGAGAAAAAACTGAAACTTAAAATCAGCTCAAATAATGAGTCGCTGGGTTTGTGGAACGAATATATTCCGAAACTGCTTACTATTAGCACGGTAAAAACAGCGGCGAAAAAAATAGCCGGAGTTTCGGTTCCTGTAATGCAGGAAATTCTTTTTCATGAAGAGGAATTCAGCCTTTTTGATAAACCCAAATGGTTTCCCAAAGGAATTGAATTTTTAAAAGAACTGGCCATTATTGTTACCGAAAAAGAGATTTTCAATAGAAAAATGGCATTGCTCGATTTTGCCCGAAGAAAGACAACTCAAAAAGTAAATCTGTATGAAAAAGTTCAGATTCCGGATTACGAAGATGCCATCAGAAAAATAAAGCGCTTTTTGGAAGATGAGGAAAACCTGTCGAAATCGGCACAGAAGATTGTAAAAAAACGTCAGCAAAAACAAAAAGAATTGGTTGCATGATTGTACCGATGTTAAAATATACGTTTCTGGTGTTCCATAGGGAATACAAAAGCTTTCTGAAGAAAATACAGGAACTTGGAGTAGTACATGTGGCTAAAAAAGACCTTGAAATTTCGGATGAGATTAGAGCAAAATATGCAGAAATAAATGCTTGCGAGAATACAATTCTGTTTCTGAAAAGAAGAGAAATTGAACAGAATGACGTGGAAAATCAGTTAAACGAATCAGAAATCATTCAGGATATCTTTCAAAAACAGAAAGAAGAGGAAGACCTTGAAACGAAATTAGAGGAAACAATAAAGCTTCACGACAGAGTACAACACTGGGGTGATTTCTCGCCTGAACTGATTGATAAACTAAACACAGAAAATATTCACCTGCGCTTCTTTTCGGTGAACAGAAAAAAGTATGCGGAACTGCAAAAAAAAGGTTTTTATGTTGAAATTATAAGCGAACAAGGTAGCCAGCTTTTCGTCGTTCTTATTCAAACAGGAGATGACCTAACCGAAATTGATGCTGAAGAATTACAGCTTCCTAAAGTTCCGTACACACAACTGGAAAAACAAATATCCGACCTGCAAAACAAAATTAAAACGATCAATTCATTTTTCGATGAGTATGCCGCCACATCCATCGCAAAACTCCAAAGATATAAAGCGGAACTGATCGATGTCTTAAAATTTGACACCGTAATTTTAAACACCTCAAAACAGGCCGAAAATAAACTAATGGTACTGGAAGGTTGGGTTCCAAAATCAAAAAAAACAGCGCTCAATCAATTTTTAGAAAATCACGGGATTTTATATGTTGCTACCAAAGCCACACCCCGCGATGATATTCCGGTAATGCTGCAAAACAACCGTTTTAGCCGCTTGTTTGAACCCATTGGCACAATGTTCTCACTACCCGATTATTCAGAAATGGATTTGACTGTATTTTTTGCCCCATTCTTTATGCTGTTTTTTGGATTCTGTTTGGGCGATGCGGGTTATGGACTCCTGTTTTTTGTTGGTGCAGGAATATACAAACTAAAGGCAGCAAAAAAAATTAAACCTTACCTCACACTGATACAGCTACTTGGTGTAGCAACCATAATTTTCGGAACCATTTCGGGTACTTTGTTTGGCATTAATTTAATCGAGACTGAAATTTCGTTAACCGACAATGTACGTGGTCTTTTTTTAAATCCCGATAAAATGTTTACACTCTCGCTAATTCTGGGAGGTATACAAATTATATTCGGGCTCTTTATTCGCGCTGCCAATCAAACCAAACAGTTTGGTTTTCAGTATGCACTTTCCACGGTGGGCTGGTTAGCACTTATTATCGGAAGTGTTGTTTATTTCCTGCTTGTTCAGGCCGAAATAATTAAGGCCAACAAAACCATCCTGTACGCAATTCTTGGTGTTGGCGGATTTTTTGTTCTGTTTTTCAGCGATCCGAGCGTGAATGTATTTGCACGCATTGGCAAAGGTGTTTGGGATATTTACTCAACAGTTACCGGAATATTTGGCGACCTGTTATCGTACATCCGCTTATTTGCGTTGGGACTTTCAAGTGCAATTTTGGGTTTTGTAATTAATGATATTGGCTTACAGATTCTAGGTTCTTCAAAAATTCTGGGCCCGGTTTTCTTTGCAATCTTTCTTATTCTTGGGCACACGTTAAATATACTGATTTCGTCGTTGGGATCGTTTGTGCACCCCATGCGTTTAACCTTTGTTGAATTCTACAAAAATGCAGGTTTTAAAGGTGGAGGCAAAGAATACGAACCATTTAAGAAGTGAAAAATTGAAATATGAGATAGTAAACTTTAAAATATAAAATCATGACAACAGCAGTAATTTTAGCTTACATAGGTTTGGCAATTATGCTGATCTTTTCAGGAGTTGGCAGTGCTATCGGAGTTTCGAAAGGTGGAAACGCAACGGTTGGAGCGCTGAAAAAGAAACCCGACAAATTTGGTAGCTACCTGCTTTTAAGTGCCTTGCCCGGCACCCAGGGATTATATGGTTTTGCAGGCTTTTTTATTATTAACAGCTCGGGAATTATTACCAGCGAAATGACCATGCTGCAAGGAGTTGCTATTATGGCAGCTGGCCTTACACTTGGTTTTGTAGGCTTTTTCTCGGCACTTAACCAGGGCGAAGTAACTTCAAACGGTATTGCAGGAATTGGCTCAGGACACGATATTTTTGGGAAGACAATGGTGTTGGCGGTATTTCCCGAACTTTATGCAATTATTGCTTTTGCTGCAACATTCCTGATCAGTATGAGTTTGTAAGAGTGCACTTAACAAATGGCAACTTTATTTTATATTCCAATTTGAATGTTAATATAAAAGAGCCGCCACTTTTGTGACAGCTCTTCATTAAAATATTGAAAGATCACTAATCTAACTATCCTAAAAATTTCTTTCTTAAATCTTCTACCTGCTCATCGTTAATCGGAACCAGTGTCCCGAGGGAAGCTCCCATAGTTAACGATTTGGCGCTAAATTCAGCCACTTCCAGCTTATCAAATGTACCCAGCAATTTATCGCCGGTTACAAGAACCGAGTCGTTATTAATAATTACGGCAGGTGTATTTTTCGATAACGTTTCCAGAATTGTTTCTTCGCCGGCAAAGTGCGATCCAAAAGGTACGTTCGGAATATCTTGTAAAAAAATCCAGCTTTCAGGAATAGTACGTACATCAATTTTTTCGTCGGTTACACTGTAGGCCATCAAATATGGTGTTTGTGTAAGAATAATTGAATTGATATGTGGATATCGTTTATAAATCTCCTGATGTAACCAGGTTGAACGACTTGGTATTTTCCCGGGTTCACGTTTCCCGTCTTTAATCTGAACGATATCTTTCAACTGAATATCCCATCGCGCCACGTTGGTTGGTGTAATCAAAAAATCGTTGTCCTTCCAACGAACCGAAACTGTTCCGTACGAACTGATCATTAATCCCTGATCGCAGGCGCGCAAAACAATGCGCTGAATCTGTTCCCGAATGGCTCTTTCATCCGATGGATAACTTACCTTTTTCATTTCAGGCAACAACCTTGGAATCTGGTTTTCAAAATCATCAATCTGCGCATCAGTAAGGTATCTTGGTGTGCCAATTGTACTTCCGTTGATTAAAGTGCGTGCACAAAATTCCATGGTCTCAAAACGTTGATAGGCGTCGCTCAAATCAGCACCACCGACAACCGTTCCGTGGTTTTCCATGATTACGGCATTCACTCCCTTTTCAAATTCATCGGCAATTACATCGCCCAACTCGTTACTTCCGGGCAAAGCATAAGGAGCGTAACCAATTGGCCCGCATACATGTTTTGCCTGCGGAATAACATTTGTATCGGGTATTTGCCGAACAATGCTAAAAGAAACCAGCGCCGGCGGGTGGGCATGAATGACCGCTTTTATTTCAGGGCGGCATTTATAAATCGCAATGTGAAACGGATATTCCGACGATGGTTTGTGTTTCCCCTCAATCGTACCATCTTTGCGCACACAAACAATGTCTGATGCACGCAACGTTCCCTTGTCGATTGCCGATGGAGTTACCCATACATCGCCGTTATCATCAATCACTGAAATATTTCCACCTGAAGTTGTGGTCAATCCACTTCGATAAATCTTGTCGATAATCATCGTAATCTGATCGCGTGGATGCATCCATTTTGTGTTTAACTTTCTCATTTCACTCTATAATTTATTTTAGCCTATTAATCCTAAATCCAGTTTCGAAACATCCGCATCTTTAAGAACATCGGCGATAACCAGAGCCGCTCCCAGGGCACTTGAATTATCAATTTCGGAAATCAGTACTTTTTTTGCAGGGAAAGCTTCTTTTAACAAGTTAATAAATATCTCGTTACGGGCAAACCCCCCGGAGATATATAACGTTTCAGTTTCGTCGTTAGCCGGAATTACCAAATGTATTGCCTTCACGCATAAAGCTGTCAAATCAATCATTAGCTTGGTATAAGCCGCCTCGTAGGTGTCAAAGATACTCAAATCAACCGTTTCCAGCCCTGCTTCAAAACTCTCCTTTCCATTAGGGAAATATACCGACTTACCCGGGTATTGATATGAAATTATTTTTACCAGTTCATTATCATTTCGTACACTTTTGAACTTATCTCCGGAAACCTCAAAATGTTTGGCCAGTTTTTCGGCCCAAACCTCGTGGAAATGCCCCATAAACAAACGCGACGATTTTACCTGCACTTTATTTGGCGTTAAAAAACACAGACAGTCCTGTTCCAACTGAACGGCAGTTAATGGTTCCGGATTAAAAGGATTCATATTTACACACCAGGTTCCGGTTGAAACCAAAATAAATTTATCGGAACTCGCCTTTAAATAAGGAGCCAACGAAGCCGAACTATCGTGAATTCCGGTTCCCACCTGAATCTCTTTTTTGAAAATCTTGGCCGGGAAAACCATATCGTTTGTAATTGGTGCAGGCAACGAAATGCCTTTGTCGGCAACCCACTGGTGATATTGCATTTTATCGAAATCCCACATGAAAGTATGACACCCAATTGAAGTAGGTTCCGAAACAATTTCATTGGTTAACGAATACGACAAATATTGCGGAAAATGCAAAATTGAAGCTGCCCTATTAAACACTTCCGGTTTTTCCTTTTTAAGCCACAGGGTTTGAATTCCTGAGTTCAACAACAGTCCTAATGCAGGACTGGCAGTTTTCCGACAAAACTCATCTTTGCCTCCATATTCAGCAAAAAGCTCTTCTGTAATTGAAGTTGATATTTCCTTCAAATAATTATAAACCGGCGTTAATGTTATCCCGTTTTCATCTAAAAACATTAATGATGCGCCATATGTAGAGAAATTAACACCTACAAGATCAAATTCCCCGTTTGTAATAATTTCGGCAAGTGTTTTAGAAATCCACGCAGTAATCAGATCAATATCATCGCATTCAAATCCATCGTCGTCCTGCACTACCGGAAATTTTTCTTCGTGTTGATAGACAACCTTAAAATTATTGTCAAAAAGTAATATCTTTTTATTGGTTTTACCAATATCAAAAACCGCAATTACTTGCTTCATTTTAATAAATTTGATCGGATTAAAAAACAAGTTATACTTACATCTGCCTTTCCCGACTGTTAACCATTCGAACTAATATTTTTTGAATAATTATACAATAAGATCATGCTTTTCAATCATTCACACCCAGGCAAATATCACTGTCTCTTATTCAATATTAATTGTTTGATGAACTTCGAACGAAGTCCTTTTTCGGGGATTAGAACAGGAAAATTCTCCTTGTCTCAATACTTCATCCAATAAAGCACGAGACAAGGGAATTTTTAGAATCTATTAACCTAATACTATCGTTTCGAAAGAACTTCTTCTTCGTATTTTTGGATTTCGCTGATATATCCTGCTCCAGTAGGTACACCTTCCTGTAAACAGTAATAATCCCAAACTGCGGCAAACGGCATAGTTTTCAATTCTTCCAACATGGCCAAACGTTCAAAGTTTTTACCGGCTTCTTCAACCGCGACCAAATCTTTTGTTGGTTCCAACATTGCAATTAAGAATGCTTTCTGTGCAGCACGTGTACCGGTTACGTATGCACCGATACGGTTGATAGAAGCATCGAAGAAGTCAAGACCAACATTCACACGGCTCATAAAATCATTACGAACAATTTCTGAAGCAATCAGCTGAATTTCTTCATTCAGTGTAACAACGTGGTCAGAATCCCAACGTACAGGACGAGTTACGTGCAGCAACAAACCGTCAACATACTGAAGAACTGCCGAAATTTTATCACCTGCAATTTCTGTTGGATGATAGTGACCGTTGTCAATACACATAAGTATATTGTTTTTTACTGCATAACCAACATAGAATTCATTAGAACCAACAGTCATTGATTCAAGACCGATACCAAAAGTTTTACTTTCAACAGCATCTTTCATGTATTCTTTCGGGTATTTTGTAGCCATACCTTCATCTAACGACTTTTGCAACAATGTACGATATCCGTTTCTATCAATAGGCGTATCTTTTGATCCGTCAGGCACCCAGGTATTATGTACACAAGGAGTTCCCAGTTGTTTACCGGCTTCTGCAGAAATGGCACGGCAACGTTTCAGGTGCTCCACCCAAAACTGACGGATTTCTTCATTTTTACTTGACAGGGTAAATCCTTCAGCGGCTTTTGGATGCGCAAAGAAAGTACCGTTAAAATCCATACCGATTCCTTGTTCTTTACACCAGTCAATCCAGCCCTGGAAGTGTTTTAATTCAACTTGGTCACGATCAACTATTTCTCCATGAAACTCACCATATATTGCATGTAGGTTTACTCGCTGTTTACCCGGAAGCAATGACATTACTTTTTCAAGGTCTTGACGAACATCAGCAACTGATTTTGCCTTACCAGGATAGTTCCCCGTAGTTTGGATACCACCGCCTGAAAGTGTTGCATCAGGAGTTTCAAAACCACCTACATCATCAGTTTGCCAACAATGAAGAGAAATGGTTAATTCGCTCATTTTTTTCATTGCAGCTTCTGTATCAACGCCAATTGCTGCGTATTGCTCTTTGGCAATCTCATAAGCTTTTTTTACTAATTCACTCATACTGTTTATTTTATCGATTTATATTTATTTCATATAAAAAAGTTCGGGTAACTCTATGGTTACAGGCGAATTATCAGCATTTGTTTTCATGATGTCGCTCATGTATTTCCACCAGCGCTGAACGATCTCAGTTTGCCCCAGATCTTGCGAACCGCCATCACCGGCAACCTTTTGAAATGCAAACAGCGTATTGGTTTCTTCATCTAGAAAAATAGAGTACTCACTTATTCCTGCATCTTTCAGCAGCTGTTTTAATTCGGGCCAGATTTCATTGTGGCGCCTTTTATATTCTTCTTTCTGTCCCTCATTTAGGTACATTTTAAAAGCTAATCTTTTCATACCGATTACATTGAATTTCCAATGCCAACAAGGAATACTGACGCAATGATTACCCCAATTCCTACCGTAATTGTCATTTTAGTTTTACGGCTTACACCGTTCCATTCTCTTCGATAAATACCCCACATATTTGCGGTTAAAATAATGGTTGACATATGTAAAATCCACGAACTGGCACCATTGCCAAGTTTGCTCTCTCCCATTCCGTAAAAGAAGAACTGAAGAAACCATGTTGTTCCGGCCAGTGCGGAAAAAATGACATTCTTTGCAATGGGTGAGCTTTTATCTACAAAATCACCATACGATTTATTTTTCAGGCTTAAAATTGTGGTCCAGATGAGGTTTGTTGTTAAACCACCCCACATAATAATTACATACGAAACATTATTTACAAACAGTGGATTATTCCCTGATGCAATGGCGGCATCAGCCATAGGTTTTCCCGATTCGATACCAAAATTCATAAACGAACTTAATATACCAGAAATAATTGCAATTATAAGTCCTTTTACCAAGCTAAACTCGGCCACACTCTTTCTACTTTCTTCTGCCGATATCTCCTTTTCCTTCAACATCCCGGCTCTTCCCGAGATAGCTATACCAATTAAACAAACCAATACACCCAACAAAACCAATTGACCGCCTGTTGTTGCCATCATATCGGTAAATGAAATTTTCCCTTCTACCGGGTTAATGTTATAATAAATAGATGGAACAATTGCGCCAAAAGCAGCGCAAAAACCGAGCGTTACAGAGTTACCCAACGACATCCCCAAATACCGAACGCCCAGCCCATATGTGAGTCCTCCAATTCCCCACAAAAGCCCCATCAGGTATGTGAATTTTAAAACACTTCCCGAAGTAGCCTGAATAATTTGCACAAAATCAGGAGCGGTTAAATAAGCCGCAATGGGTGGAACAATTAGCCATGAAAACAATCCGCCAACAATCCAGTAACTTTCCCATGCCCATTTTTTTACCTTATTAAATGGCATGTAGAAGCTTCCCGAAGCAAATCCGCCTAATGAATGATAAATAATACCGAATATAACCTGCATATTGATTAATTTTATGGTTTAAATAAATTGATACTTAATAGTTCTATAAGTGATTTCAAAAATATTCGCAATTTTTAGTAAAAACAATACATTATTTGGCAAATAATTTATACTTTTTGGCACTAATAATGAATAAAGAATATTTTAAATATCTAACAACCGCGGAAGATGATATTAACTGGGGTTTATACTTAAATGTAGCTGGTTCGGCCACAATTAAACCCGGTACTCTTTATCCTCCCATAAAACATCCTTCGGAATATTTTTTTGATTGGGAAAGTGGTAGGATTTTACAGGAATACCAACTGAATTACATAACCGAGGGTACTGGAATATTCGAAAACAAGCACGGTAAATTCAATGTAAAACCTGGTAGTCTTTTGCTGATCACTCCACAAGTTTGGCACCGCTACAGGCCTCTCATAAAAACGGGGTGGGCTGAGAACTACATTGGTTTTAATGGCAAAATTGCTGATGAGTTACTAAAAAATAAAGTATTCTCGTCGCGCCAACCGGTTATTCAAGTGGGAACAAAAGAAGAAATACTTGATACGTACTTGAAAATCATTGACCTGGTAGAAAAGGAACGCCCAGGATTTCAACAAATTGCTTCAGGACTTGTAGTTCAACTGTTGGGTTACATTGTTTCGTTTGAAAAAAGGAAAGGATTATCGGGTAAACCAATTGCAAAAGTTATTGAAGATATACGTTTTTTGATGCGACAAAATGTTGACAAGGAGATTGACCTGCAAGAACTTGCCCGACAAAACAATGTGGGCTACTCGTATTTCCGTAAGATGTTTAAAAAATATACCGGTGTTTCTCCCGGGCAATATCATCTACAGTTACGTATTATCAGGGCAAAAGAGTTATTGGTTTCAACCGATAAAAGCATAAAAGAAATTAGTCTGGAACTGGGCTTTCAAACCATTCATTACTTTAGTTTGATATTTAAAAAGAAAGTTGGAGTGAATCCCTCGGAGTTCAGAAAAAGGCTGAACTAGAAATTTATCCCACGTCTATCCTATAATAGAACTAATACTAAAAAGATTTCTGAAAAGTTGATGGATGAACATTCATTTTCCCATTTCATCGTAAAATACTTGTAAAATATTGGTTCTCACATTCAATTTTCCAAGCATATTGGGTTCACGTGTTGGATAAACACGGTTACTGAGGAAAATGTACGTTAGCTTATTAACAGGATCGGCCCACACAAATGTTCCGGTAAAACCTGAATGACCAAAACTTTCGAAACTTGCACCCGAACATGGATAACTTTTCTCTGGACTAATTTCATTATTATTTACCAGCGGCTTGTCGAATCCTAACCCCCGGCGATTGTTATTTTCAGGAAACTGCACACGGGTAAATTCTCTCATGGTTTCTTCTCGTAGGTATTGTTTCCCTCCGTAGTTCCCCATTCGCATGTACATTTCAATAAGCTTTACCAAATCGTTGGCATTGGCAAAAAGTCCTGCATTCCCAGCCACGCCACCAAACACAGCAGCAGCTTCATCATGTGCAGTTCCCTGAATTTGTTGTTGGCGATAATAAGAATCGTATTCAGTTGGAACAATCTGAACTTTTGGAAACTTATTTAATGGATTAAATGTAATATGGTACGCTCCCAGTGGATGATAAAAATTCTCAGCTAAATAATCCGTAAACGACTGTCCTGAAACATCTTCAGTTATTTGTGGTATCAATAAAAACGCAAGTCCGCTATACATATAATTCCCGGGAGGACTTAGTGTCGAGCGTCTGATATCTTTATAAATTTGTTTTTTGAAGCTGTCTTTCAAAAAGAGTCCCGGTGCGACTTTCAACGAATAATCATCTGTTTGCTGAAAAGAATACCAGCGATCCATCAACTGTCCGTCTCTTACGGTTTCTCTCCAATAATTAATGTATGGAATCAATCCTGCCTGGTGAGCCAAAATATCGCGCCAAACCAGGTCTTTTTTGTTCGATCTATGAAACAAACCACTTTCCCAGTCGGTCCAGTTGTCTGAGAACTTGCTATCCATGTCAATTTTCCCGTCATCTGTTAATTTCAGAATAGCAGCTAAAGCACCCGAAATTTTCGAAACTGAGGCCAGATCGTACAAATCTTCTTCCGTAACCGGAATTCGCCGATCGTAAGTATGATGTCCGTATGTTTTATGAAAAATTATTTTCCCATCTTTGGCAGCAAGCACACTGCATCCGGGTGTGGCTTTTTTCTTGATTGCATCAGAAACCAGCGAATCAATCCGATGATTCAAACGTTCGCTGTTCATTCCCACTTCTTCAGGAATAGTGTACTTCAAGCGAACTACCTCGTCAAGCATTATTCCGTCACCAATCTTATAATAATCGCCCAAACTTGCTGGTAATTTCCCGGAAACACCAACTCCTCCAAAAATAAGTTGCGCGGTAAGTTCCTGTACCAACGAGTCATTCTGGTATGCCATTATTAATCCGGCCGGTGGAGTAAAATTAGTTACCTCTGTTAAAGCATACGGACTTGAAAAGAAAATCTCCACCGATTTTTTCTCATTGGCCAAATAATCAAGTAGATTTTCTGTTTCGTCGGCTAAACCGTATGCACGGCGAGGTTTGGGTTTTCGAAGGCTTCCCACCTGCATAGAATAACGGGTTTTGCTTTCCAATAAATGTATGCCGGCAATTATCAGGTTATAACTTTCAAGTTTTGTTTTAAGATCTTTCAATTCCTCTGCTGTAAACTGCTCGGGAAGGAAAAAATGATCAACCCGCGTGTATTTCGATAATGTTTTCTGAAATGGGGTCGCTTCGGCTCTGCCAACTGCCAGACTGGCTATTTTTAACGTTTCCAGACCTTTTAATGGCAACATATTATTATGATTCTCCAACAAAGTTAATGAAGCCTCAATCATTTGTCGTTTCGCCAATTCTGCTTTCGGACCGTTCAAATCATGCATCAAATTCGTAGCCGAAACCGGTTTAAATTCATTCAACCCAGCCCGGTATTTTACCCGCAAAACCTTTTTGCACTTGGCATCAATTTCGTCCCAGCTGAGTTCTCCTTTTTCTACTGCCTTTTTGATTCCTCTAATGGCTACTTCAATATCTTTTGGAAATTCAATAACATCGTTACCCACTTTTAATGCCCATGCTTCAATTTCTCCAGGTTCTCCATATGTTTTAGCGCCAGCTATATTCATTACATCGGTAATTATCAACCCATCATATCCCCACTCATCCCTAAATATTCCGTTAAGTATTTTAGCCGACACACCAGAAATAATACCTTGTTTTTCATCCAGATGCAGTACATTCAGATGCGTCGACATTATTCCTCCCACATTATTTTCAACCAACTTTTTAAAAGAAACCAACTCAAGCGAATCCAAATGTTCTTTTGGATAAGGCACAACAGGTAAGGTTAAATGAGAATCGCTTTGTGTATTGCCGCGTCCGGAAAAATGTTTGGCAACTGCAATAATCCCGTTCTCCTGCAACCCCTGCATATAAGCTAAACTATATTCGCTCACTTTTTGGGGAGACTCTCCAAACGATCGCATTCCGATAATTGGATTCATGGGTTGTGTAGTTATGCCAGCAACCGGCCCCAAACTTATATGTACGCCAATTCGTTTCATCTGCCTGGCCATTTCAGTGGTTACTTGTTTAATCAACTCAGGATTGTCGGAAGCCCCCATCATCAGATTGTATGGAAAAGAAATTACACCGTTTAAACGCATTCCGATCCCCCACTCAGCATCCATAGCTACGATGAGAGGTGTTTGTGCCGAAGCCTGATACAAATTTGTTAATTGCACCTGGCGTTTCGGGTTACCGGTAAAAAATATCACACCACCAAGATTATATTTCTTAATCTGCTCAGCCACCTTCAACTGGTTGGACATATTTTTATTTGCAGCCGATTTTACCCATATCAGCTGGGCAATTCTCTGGTTGGGTGTAAGCGAATTAAAAACCGAATCAACCCACACATCTTGTGATGGATCATTTGTTCGGAATTGCGACAAAACGCTTCCCCATGTTGCGGTTAAAATAAATAGTAAGAGAAAATGTTTTTTCATATCAAGAATTCTTTTTCACCTAAGGATTAGGAAATAGATGAACCTTAAATTTACACTTTTATGAATATTTTTTTACGATACAGAATTAAAGCAATAAACCAGAATAAACACAAATGAGCCAGAGCAAACAGTAACGAACCATTTAATGGTCCCGCCAGGGGTTCGAATATATAATTGTACAACCAGGAGTAACCATTTGTTATTTCTCGGGTACCATCATCAAAACGAATTAAACGAATACAAGTTTTTGTCCACAACCCGGAGAGGGCAAAAATGAACAGTGGATTCATGCCGAATACAACAAAAAATGATGTCCATTTTTTATAAAATTTGACATCGATTACCCAGATTAAAATACTTAAAATAACCGACGCCCATCCGGCTGAGTACAATACATAGGAACTGGTCCAAAGTGCTTTGTTAATCGGGAAGAACTGCCCCCATATAAAACCAGCCACGATTCCGGCCACTCCGCCTAACATAAGTTTTACAACGATCTTCTCTTTTTCAGTTTCTTTTATTAATGCACCGACCATATAACCGATTAATGCAGTAACGATTGCCGGAAATGTACTTAAAAGTCCTTCCGGATCAAATGGGATCCCGAATCCTGAATACAGGTGATTCTCGCCCAGAATCATTGTATCGAATCCAACAGCGACATTATTAGACAGGCTAAAAGGATCGGTGCCTCCAAAAGAATATAGAATCACCCAGTACATCAATAGAATTACGGCAGAGATATGGGGCAACCATTTTTTTCGAACCGCCAATACAATTACCGATGATATCCCATAAACCACGGCAATCCGTTGTAACACTCCCATAATCCGGAGATTTGAAAAGTCCGTTTTCCACTGAGGAAACGAATTCAGGAAAAGACCAATCGCAAATATCAAAAAGGTTCGCTTGGTTAAACGAATAAAAGAGTCGCGATTAAGTTCATTTCCGTATTTCGAAAAAGAGAAGAACATGGAAACACCTACAACAAAAAGAAAGAATGGAAAAACAAGGTCGGTTGGAGTGCATCCGTGCCATTGTGCATGGCGAAGCGGTGCATAAATATTGGACCAACTTCCGGGATTATTTACCGTAATCATTGCTGCGATTGTTATTCCACGTAAAACATCAAGCGCGAGGTATCTTTTAGTTGCTTTCATGACTCGTTCATTATTTGTTTAATCATGAATGAACTAACAAAATCAATTATTAGCTCATATTTTCATACTGTTTGTTCAATCAAAAATAGCTTTTTTTATAATACGTATGACATATTTATTGGTGTGTTTTTTAAAACTTTTTCGAAATACTATGTGATTTTTTTATCTGTTAAAGGCTATAAATAATTGCAGTATCATATACTATTCCATTTACAGTTAGAAATGCAAGTCTTTTATTAACACACATTACTCTTTGAAAATTTATTAGATTCTCTACGGAATAGATTTCATCCTAACCAAACAAATTACTTATTTTAAAAGAGTAGATTTTTGAGCATTACACGGAATGGCTTTCCCCTCCTGTCCATTCATTCTCATTTTAAAATTCAAGTCAACTTTAATTTATCATACATATTCTACTTGTTTGACGAGATTACATACAAAAAAAGACACTTACTGTTTAGTAAGTGTCTTTCCCTTATTTTGAGTTTGAATAACCTAAATATTTTATTCCGCTATCGAATTCCAATAAACGTATTTGCAAGTGCCTACAAATGTTTTCTCTTGCGCTCAACAAATGTACCGTTTGGTATACCGGCATCAGTTCTTCCTTTTTCGCTGGCAATTACCAAAGCTTTTCTTTTTGGATTGTAACTTTTTATTTCGCTTGACACAGGATTATTTGTGTAGTGAATATTGTTCCAATGTAAACGTTTTGGATTATGAGTTTGTACATAATCTTCCCTTACAACGGTTACGCTGTTAAATGGTCGCTTTTTAGGGTGCTTTACCAACCTTCTACTGCCATTTTTTTCAACAGCAATTTCGGTTTTAGCATCTATATTGTTAGCACTAACTTCTCCACCATTTGCGTAACCAGCCACCATAACTACGGCGAATATAAAAAGCAATTTTTTCATCACATTAATTTTTTTTTGTTGTTTTTATCATATTATTTCTTCCCACAAAGAAGCTGGTTTATTACAAGGGATTTTAAGCACATTAGATCAACAACTAATCCAATACGATCAAAAACGGTACATACAAGATTCAGTACTTATAAATGCACTAAATTTCATGCATAAAAATTAAAATACAAAGGAGAATTAAAGTGACCAACTTGATAGATTGATTCCTTCCGTAAAAAGATTGAATAGTTTCAACGTGTTTTAAAAAGAACACTAGTTATTCTATGTGGTCCGAAGTTGCGAAAAAGAGAACGAAACAATTACAATGCCATCTTATGTGGCATCTGGCAAGGTGTTTTTATTAAGAGTTTTCAAGATTGACAAGTGATATTCATTCATTTAATTCCAACAAATAAGAATAAAGATTAGGCCTAATCATTTACACAGCATACCCGGGAATACATCATGAAATATTATCTGCAGCCAGATTCTCATGAAGCACAATATATGAGCAATTAACTAACAATCTCCTCAAAATGTTCCAATGCCCAGTTCACCATCATGTCAACAGCAGGCATAAATTCTTTACCTGTTTTGGTAAGTGAGTATTCAACACGAGGAGGAATTTCAGCATACATTTTTCGATTAATGAGTTTATCTTCTTCCAGGCGTTTTAAAGTACTGGAAAGCATTTTTTGCGAAATATCAGGAATAGCTGCATTTAATTCCTTGTAACGCATAATGTTGTTTTGGTTTAAGGTGCTTAAAATTAGTAACGACCATTTGTCGCTCATCCGGTTTATAATATTACGGATAGGGCATGTTGGGTAAAGCGGATTTAAAGTTCGCATGATCTCGTGTTTTTATTATTTACAAAACTAATAAATAATCTCTTTTAGAGAGTAAAAGACTAAAAGCGTGTTACTGCTTGCTTAAATTTTAACTTTTTTGAGAAAATCTCACCTGCCTAAGTGATTGATGTTCTGCAATTCTAACCTGCAAGTCAGGTAACGAACCTGTTTGCACAGCTAGAAATTAGTGTTGAAATTTGAGGTATTCAAATAGTAAAAAAGAATAAAGTAATGAAAAATCTATTAGTAAAAAATGTAAACACTTTAGCAGGTGAGAAAATCGACAGAGATGGAAATCAATTCACCGTAAAAACGATTATCACTGATGAAGAGACTTCAAAATGCAGAGCTAATTTTGTGGAAGTAGAACCAGGGAATTATGCTTACGGATATCATTATCACGAAGCCAATGAAGAGGTTTTTTATATCATTAGCGGAAGTGGTATTGTTCGAACAATTGAGGGGGAACTACCCTTAAAAACAGGCGATGTAATTGGATTTCCAACGGGAGAGAAAGGCGCACATGTAATGATGAATAAATCAGAAAACGAGAAACTGGTGTACATCGATTTTGGTACAACTGTTCTTCCTGATGTAGTTCATCTTCCTGATTTTAACAAAATAATGGTCATCAGCAAAGAAGTAAACGGCGTTTACGACAAGTAAAATAATTTAAGAACAGGGACTTTGTTGTCATGTTGCTGATTTAAGAGTTCCTGTTTTTTTTGAACAAAGTGAATGTTATGACAAAGAAAGGAATGATTCTAATATTGGCAATCGCAGTAATTTTTGGTGCTTGTATCACTCAAGATGAAAGAGATAACAATCTTGCTCAAAATGATATGGAAGCCATAAAACAGGTGCTCGAAGATTACAAAACTTCCATCAACCAGGCAGACACAACACTGGCAGCCTTTTTCTGGCAGACGACTCCAGAGGTAAGTTTTATACATCCCAAAGGACACGAAAAAGGCTGGGAGGAAATCAAATCTGGTATTTATGAAATGTTTGGGAGTCGGTTCTCCAAGCGCGATTTAAAAAGTTATAATGAATCTGTTCAGATTTACGGAGATATGGCAGTTATTGAGTTTTACTGGATTTTTGATGCTATTTTTAGTGGAGAGAATCCGGAATTGATGCAAAGCAAAGGTCGGGAAACACAGGTAATGAAGAAAATTGGGGAAGAATGGCAAATTGTCCATGTACATTATTCGGGCATGCCAAAAACAGGAGAAAGAGAAGGATTTTAAGGACTCCACAATAATACTTTGCGTTGAATATAAACTTTAATGGGTTGAATAAATCAAATACTCAAAGTTTCAGTTAATAAAATCATTTAGGTAGATAAACAGCTCTAAATATTAACCAACACTATTATTTATTATCCGAAATCTTATAATATTCTTCCTCCATAACTGGTCTTATCCAGACTGCACCACCATCATCGGTGTTTAAGCTAACGGCAATGTGCGCAAATTCACTGTCGGGTGTTGCACCATGCCAGTGTACCACATTTCGTGGTATTTCAACCACATCACCTTTTTTTAATAATCGGGCTGGCTGTCCTAAGGCCTGGTAATATCCTTTGCCTTCGGTAATAAAAAGAACCTGACCGCCCGGATGTGAGTGCCAGTTTGTTCTTGCTTTGGGTTCGAAGGTTACATTGCCAAAACGCGCATGTAATGTACTATCGTTAGCACCCATCATTTGCAACCACACTGTTCCTGCAAAATTTGGGCTGTCAATTTTTTCTCCTTTTGGAAAAACTGATTCGCTTTTACTCATCGCTCTGTCTGTACTTTTCTCAGTAGTACAACTTGCAATTACTATTACAAGAAATAGAAGACTGATTTTTACACTGTATTTCATGATTGAATAAATTAATGTTTATTGTTCCTGTCTGCTTTCAAGTATTTGATTTAAAACTGCCTGAGCTGCTTTGGATTCTTTTTTACCCACTTTCGATTGAAGTATACCTACAAATTCATTCAACTGTTCCGGTGTGTACCCTACATTCAAACAAATGGATAAGTGACTGCGCAACATGGGTTCTGCTCCTCCAATTGCACTGATCACCGAAACTGTTACCAGTTCGCGTTCTGCAAAGCTTAAAACATCACGATCAAAAATATCGGCAAACAAATGTTCTTTCAGAAAAACCTCTATTACTGGTGCAAAAGCAGCATAACCGCTTTGTGTTTCGCCTAATGGCCTCCCGATAAGTGTTTCCAGATTTGCTTTTCCTCTGTCATATTTACTTCGGTTGTCATTCAAGGGTGATGCTTCAACTCCTGCTTCATCTTTCATTCCCTTTGCTTCCCTTTCGTCCACCACTTCCATAAAAGTTTGTAATCCACGTATGCTACGCGGAAAACCACAGTAGGCATAAAGGTGGACCATAATCTCTTTAATCTCATTAACCGTTAGACCTGCTTCCAAACCTTCGCTAATTGCGGGTTTTAATTGTTGTAATTCGCCTTTAGCTGTTAAGGCAGCAATGGGAATTATGCTTTGTTGCTTTGCCGATAAAGTCATAGTCAATTCTTCATTGTTCTGTGCAAATAAGCTTCCATAAAAGCAGGTTACACCCATTAGTACCATCAATATCCGTAAACCTATTTTCTTCATGTCTTATATTTTTAAATACCACCCCGATTTTGAATTTTATCTCTACTCTTCATTGCCTTTTCAATTACATTCAGTCGCGCTTTTGTGGGATCAGTTTCGCCAACAGCTTTACCATCACGCTGAAATTCAAGGATCTGATTCGTTTTGGGATTATTTAATGGCCATTTCGGCAATCCCTTACCGTTTGGGTCACCTGTCTTTGCAAAATTAATCCAGTAGGCATTCATCATCCTGGTAACCTCTTTGTCCTCTGCTGACGGAGTAGGTGGTGGCCCGAAACCTCCTCCCTGCTCCAAAATATTGAACGCAAAAGAAATATCGGTTCCATGCCCGGGACCACAGGGCGCTCTTTCTGCCATGTAAGAAGGCACATAATCAAACAGGAAAACGTAGGCTGGTTCATCAATAGCGGTAAAGGCTCTTGCTGAGAACCGGGCAGGCTCAGCCCATACCCAGTCGGTATTAAACCTTGCCTGTACTTCCGCGAATTCTTTATTGCCATCCGGATCATAGGCTGCTTTTGCTTCATCTTTCAGTTCACCGAACACTGAGAAAAGTTCTTCTTTTGTAGTGCTTGAATTAACGAATCCTCCGCCAATTTCTGCACTGTTGTTTCCGATCATTAGCAGCACCTTTGCTTGCCTACCAGCCTTATAAGCCTTTTCAGCTGTTTCCACCACAAATTTACCGTCCAGAATCGGGCCCGGATAAATACGCGGTCCTCCCTGTCCATCTGTTTCTCCACCTCCAACAATATCTACAACAGGAAGGGCACGAAGTTTAGCCAGTGCGGCTGCATCAGTTCCTTCAATACCATGCATTTTGGCAAAATTTATCCCAATCGTTTCAGCTGAAACCGGGTAAAGCGCATCAGCATTTTCTTTATTGATTGGTCTGCCGGTGAGAACTCCATCGCGTCCACCACTGAATGACCGATTGCCTTTTGGAAAAGGCCATGAGCAGTTGGTATAGTTAGCAATGAGTGAACAGAAACACCGCCGGCAGAGAAACCGAAAATGGTCACATTATTCGGATCGCCACCAATAGTAGCAATATTCTCCTGTACCCAACGCAATGCAGCAATCTGGTCCATAAATGCATAACTGCCCTTGGGCTCTTCCGGATGCTCCTCGCTCAATGCAGGGAAAGCAAAATGACCAAGACGTCCAAGACGATAATTCATTGAGACAAGGATAACTCCCTGGTTGGCAAATCCAACTCCGGATGTGTTTCCGCTACCTCCAGTAAAACCACCGCCATGAATCCAAACCATGACCGGCAGCTTTACTCCCTCTTTGGCAGTGGCAGGTGTCCACACATTAAGGTAGAGGCAATCTTCCGATGAGCCTTGCTGGATGGTTCCCGACGCAGCACCCCAACCTACCGCTGCACAAGTGGGGCCAAACTCACTCGCATCGCGCACTCCCTCCCAGGGTTGTACAGGTTGTGGCGGGCGCCAGCGAAATTCACCCACCGGTGGAGCAGCAAAAGGAATTCCCTTAAAAATAGTGACATCGCCTTCTGTTACTCCTCTAATAATTCCTGATGTTATTTTTACTTCCGGCCCTGAAGCCTTTTGTGCTTTTACCGAGAATGCGATAAAAAGGACTATCAATCCAGATATTACTATTTTCATTATAATTTTCGTTTTAGTTGTAAATTTATGTTCGATCTGTCGGTTTTACTGTCAATGATCTCCGGGAGTCAGTAATCGGGTAAACGAAAGTGCCCCTAACATCCACTTGTCGTCTTGTTTTATATACACTTCGGTAACCTCAAATGGATTGGTTACTTTATTTCCGCCAACCTCTGCCAGCAGATCAATTCGGTTTAAGAGAATAGCTGTATTGTCTATAATGTTTACCGATACATCATGAATGTCAGCCTTTTTGTACCAAATATCACCACTTTTAATGATGCCAAGTTCCTGTTCGGTTCCCCAGTGTCCGCCCATGTGCACAAATTCAGCTTTTGGGTGAAACAGTTTACTCAGTTCATCGACATTTTTATCCGACATCCATTGCCACTTGTCTTTCGATAGCTTAACTATTTCCTGTTCCTTATCTGTAAAGCTTTGAGGTGTTCGGTTTGCACCTGGTTGGCTGTATGTAAATTGTGTACTCATAATAATCAGGAATAAACCAATAATTATTGTTTTCATCTCTTTAGTTTTTAATTGTTTACTGCGCGTAATTTCCGTTTGATTAATGTTCTATTGTATGTGTATCGCGCACGCTGCTAAATGTCAGGTTCAGCAATTTCCAGTTGCTTTCGTGCTTTTGATAGACTTCTGTAACCGTAAACTCAGTCGACACATCATTCCCGCGAACATGTGCAATAAGAGTAATCCGATTCCAAAGAATGGCAGTGTCGTCAAATGTTTTTACCACCACATCGTGTACATCTGCCTGCTTGTACCAGATGCTTCCGCTTTTAATAATTTCAAGTTCCCGTGTCTTTCCCCACGTACCACTCATGTGGATAAATCTTGAATCGTTATGGAAAAGTTCAGCAAGCTTGTCCACGTTTTTGTCGGCCATCCATTGCCACTTATCTTTTGATAGCTGAATGATTTCCTGTTCTGTTGCAGTATTTTGCGCAAAAGCCCATTGCGCACAAAGTAGAATTACAAATAGTCCGATAACTTTTGTTTTCATATGCTATACTTTTACTGATTAATAGTTTTTTACATATTTTTTCCAAAGAATTCATTAAGCTTGTTCATCGCCTGCTCTACATATTCAGGAACATAATAAGTTTGAATATGTGTAGCACCAGGTATCAGAAATAATTCTTTATCGTTTGTTCCGGTGGCAAGGTGAAAAGCCCGGTCTGTCATGTAATAAGTATCGGCTTTACTACCTGACATCATCAGCAAAGGTTGATTGATTAAATCCATATTAGTTGCAGCATCAAATTCCATCAAATCGAGCAAACTGCTCATCGTGTATCGAAATGTAGAATTGGGATGGGCATGTGTTCTGTGGTAATAATAATGTCCTTCACGATAGAGGTCGAACGGCATTTGGTCTGCCATTTCATCAGTAATTTCGGTATCGGCAGCATAGCGTATTTCACCTCCGCCTGCTTCTAAAGCACGGGCTTCTGTCGCTTCAATTAACCGGTCTTGAATCGTTTTGAGGCCGGAGTTCATAAATCCGTTACGCCTTACTTCGCCCGAATTAAACATACTAAGTGTGGCAACGGCTTTAAAACGTTTGTCGGTCTGGGCTGCTTTTAAAGTATAGCCGCCACCGCCACAAACGCCCAGTACACCCAGTTGCTTATTGTTTACACCTGCATATTGGGTGATAAAATCTGCCATTCCGCGAATGTCATTAATCCGGTTGGCAGGCTTATCCAAATTACGGGGTTCGCCGCCACTGGCTCCCTGGTACGATGCATCGGCAGCAATGGCAATGTAACCCGATTCTGCCAAACGTTGTGCATATAATCCGGCCACCTGTTCTTTTACACCGCCGTTAGGCTGCGCAACAACAACAGCCGGATAACTTTTTGAAGGATCATAATTCGCTGGTGTATAAACGTTGGCAGCGATATTGATGCCATCCAGTTTATAATTTACAGGATGAATATTTAATTCGCCTTTTACATTTTCAGTAAGAGCATTGCTATAAACCAGTCCAAATGGATTCTTTACCGTGTTTTGACCAAAAGACAATCCACAGGTTGTTACAAGCATAACCATTATTATTCTTTTAATCATTTTCTGTTTAATAGTCTGAATCATAGTTCCCTTTTTAGTTTTATTTATCAAGTCCTTTCTCAATTAGCCAGTCTTCCATAAGATCAGCTATTTCCACATTGTTTAAATCTGAAAACGGGAAGTGCGTATTCCCTTTTATACCTATCTCGGGCAGATGAATAACTGTTACATCACCTCCGTGTTCATTTACAGCATCTCTCCAAATTTTTGCCATTTCAAGCCTTGCTCGCCAGCCATCGGTTCCCGGATTTGGATCGGGTGTTTCCGGAATAAAATCACCATAATAAATGATAATTGGAATCTTGGTGAGCTTCATAAAATCGTTCATAGAAACACTTGAGGGCACCAGTGGACCGGCTGAATTTTCAATCGGATCAGGCACTTCTCCTTCAGGAAATACAAACCCGCTACCGGGTTCATAAGAGACAACCGCTTTAATATTCTGATTTTTAATGGCTGTCAACCAGCCCATCCCGCCCGAGTGAGAATGAGAAACAAGAATCCCATCGCCGATTTTATCAAAAAGTGCGGAAACTGCATCTACATTTACACTGATATCGATTGGGCCAACATTGGGAACCATTTGTCGGAAATACTGGTTAAGCGCTTCAGGATCTTTCGAGAATTGCACGCCCGGGAAAAAGTCAGGCCATTCACCAACTCTGAATGTGTTAAACCAGAATGCTTCATCGGGCGTGGGGGTAATCGTGCCTTCTGCCATACTTCGGGCAGCATTTCCCCGGCGAGGCTGATCTAATAAATACACACTATATTTTTTGCGTAAAAACAGGTTCTGAAATCCTTCTCTACCATCCGGTGTAGTTTCAAAGGTTTTTGAGAACTGACCAATGCCGTGCCACATTACTAATGGATATTTATGTGTTTCAGCCGGAATCTGATAAAACACATAGGCATGATCTCCATGAAAAGTTTGTCCTTCAGGGCCGCGCGTTATGGTATTAAAAGTTCCCGGATTCTCTTTAACGGTTCCACCCACCGCAAAACTTCCCTGACCTTTAATCAGTATCAGGTTCTCATTATTAGTTGTAACACATGATGACAGACTCACAATCAAAAACACTAAAAGTATCTGCAATAGATTTACTTGTTTTCCAATAGATAGTGCGGTGCTGATAAAATGTACAAGTTTGCGATGTTGAGTTTCCATTTTCTTATTAGTTATAATTTTTATAATTCAAAGGTAAGTTACTGTTATTAAACTGTTTTTATACTAATTACGGAATTGAGTACCATAATTACTGATTAACAGTTATAATGCTTTTTTAGATATTCAACCAGTAAGTTAGTTTTAAATTAATCGATCGGAAGCGTGGTCCGAAATTATCTGTGATGTAATTGTCATTGTACACCAAGTGTAGATCGGAAAGAGGAGCAAAACGCCACTGTAAACGTGAATTTATTCCCAGATTTTGCCGTTGATTACTATACTGAACCAACGTCGACCAGAACAAAGATTTACTAAAAGTGATATCGGCTTTTGGCGAAAGCAGCCAAATATCAGCATCTGCATGTGGGTGGGGCAATCGAATACCATCGTAGTTAAAAGCCACGCTAAATGTTGCCCATGGTTGCACACGATAAGCAACTTCACCACCAACAGAATATATACTACCGTTGTAAAACTCACCAAGAGTAGTTTTAAAATTATAGGTAAACAAATTAGCCAGACTGGACTGATAAGTCCCCTGAAACTGATTAAAAGTATAACTCTGATTCCCCGGTAGTGGAATTGCACCCGGTGTACGGGTTGGATCGAATTCTTTTAAGAGATAAATATAATTATTTACAATGCTGGCTTCAAGTTCTGCCGAGTTTTTAAATTCGGCGGTCCAGCTAAAGGTATTTTCGTAATCGGTTTGTTTTAAATCCAGACTTGGCCTTAACCATCGTAACGAGAGCAAACGAAAAGCATTTGAATTGATAATGCCGTTTGAAGGGTAGAATGTGCGTGTAACAGAATTACCAATCTTAAAAATATCTCTTCTCGGTACAAATCCAAGGTCAGATGTAAAATCCTCATTCACATATACAAAATCACTCGACAATCGCCATTTTCGTGTGTTGAAAACAAGATAGGCCTGCGATGATAAATTGCCTTTTGAGTTATTGGGCTGGAATGATTTATGAAGAAAGAATTTACCAATCCACTTGTCGTTGGCCGAGGCAAGATTATAATCTAATCCGATAACACGGTTATATTCTTTACTGCTATCCAGAAAATCGTAATCTTTAAATGCCTGGCGGTTAATTGCAAAGAATCCAATATTCGAGCGGGCAAACATTTTCTTCTGTACTGCCAGCATCATATTGTCATTTGATGCAATACCATTGTCAATATCTTCGTCGGTTTGAACATTTAGAAATCCCAAACGCCAATCTTCATTCAGCTTTCCGCTAAAACGTACACCTCCAATAATCCTGTTTTCAATGGTGTTACCGGCACTATTACGCGCCAATCCAATTCTTCGCGAAAAGAAAGGATTTGCATCACGACTGCTACCAAAACTCCCGAACAGGTCGCTGTTATCGATAAAAAACTGCCTTTTTTCCGGCAAGAAAACTTCAAAGCGGGTAAGGTTGGTAAAAATGGCATCCACTTCAGTGTTTGAGAAATCCGGATTAATGGTAATATCCAGGTTCATACTGTTCCCGAGAGGAATTTTTGCATCGCATCCAAACTTTAGTTTACTATCGGTAGTACCTAACACAAAATCTTTCGATGCGAGTGTATTTATATACGGTATTATAGAAAATGGAGTACGCGATTTTCCCAGTGGTTTTTCAAATTCCATTGTATTCATAAAAGCCAAACTTGAAAGCAACTGGTTTTGCGGTACGTGTGCCCAGGCACTTTGTTCGTTGGCTCCAATATCCCAGCGGTAACACTGCATCCTCCATTCTGTATCACCTCCTCTGAACTTGATTGACGAAAATGGGATAGCAGCTTCAAGAATAAAGTAGCCATCATTTATTTTACTTTCCAGTTGCCATTTCTGATCCCAGTTGGCATTAAATCCGGCTGCTGCTCCTCCCTGCGAAATAAAGGCTTCAAGTTGGACACCGCAGGGAGTCATTCCAAAAAGAAAGGCAGTATTTCCATCCTTAAATGTATCAAACATCAGGCTTACATTATCACTGGTTGTTCCTCTGAAATCGCGACGCAAGGAAGAAACCACATATTTTTCTGAAGAAGCTTCGCCCCGGACACCGATGTACAGAAAATGATCATTGTACACTAACATAAATTGAGTAGGATACTTTGCCCGTGCTGTGTCGGTTGGGAAAAACTGCCAGAAATCTCCTCCTTTATCCGCGTTCTGCCAGGCAGCTTCATCTAAAACTCCGTCTAGCTTAATTTGCTCTGTAATAAAATTAACACGTATATTTCTTTCCTGATCCTGGGCGAAAACAGAAAGTGTTACAAACGATAGCGTAATAATAAATAAGCCACTTGTAATGAATCTTTTACTACCCAACAATCCCCTCATTACCACACATTTAGATTTGTTTAAATTACTGTTATTTATTGAAAGCGCTATAGAACATCGCATACATAATTTGTTTTTTGATTACGACATTCCAGACTCCTCTTGGTATTAGTTTTTTAATTCTTTCTTGTCACTATCTTTTCAGCCCCAAATATTCCTCATCGCTAACAGCGCCAAACCACTCTGTAACGCCTTCTAACCGGCTTGTAATAGCTAACTGAACAAACTCCGTATCGGCACTGGCACCATGCCAGTGCAGTACGTTGGGCCTGATATTTACCACTTCGCCTTTGTTTACAACCCGGATCGGACTGCCTTTTTCCTGATAATAACCAACTCCATCGAGGCATATTAAAATTTGTCCGTCAGGATGAGTATGCCAATTCGACCTTGCACCCGGTTCGAACACTACACTACCCACTGCGATATGATTCAAGCTGTCGGCATCAAGCAGCCCCTCTAACCAGGCAGTTCCAACAAAATTATTGTTGGTAATCTTTTCTCCTTTTGGAAATATGAGTTCTTTTTGTATCGATTCCATCTGATTTGCTTGCTGGTTTCTTTGATTCTTACAGGAATAGGAAACAAGAATAAAAGCTACTACTACTACTACTACTACTACTATAGTTAAACTACTTTTCATATTCTATAATTTATTGAATTATAATCACTATGCAAATATCAGGTAAGTAATTATAATCATTGGTATACATGTTACGGATATTATAACCAAGATTACGGATTAACTAATTTTGCATTTCAATTTTGATTTTTTTAGGCTTAGTTTTGTACAAGATCAAACAAAATACACCAATGGAAGAAATCTTAAAATTTGAAACGATAAAAGAATATAATGTATTTAATAACCAAGAGACCATGCATCCTTTGGTAGGAATTATAGATCTATCAAAAGCAGATCCCCGGAAATTCCGACGGATGAGCTATGGTTTTTACACGATTTTTCTGAAAGAGATTAAATGCGGAGATCTTCGATATGGCTGTAATTATTACGATTATGAGGAGGGCACTCTTATATTTTTGGCTCCCAACCAGGTTATCGGTGAATATAAAGACGAATATTATCAACCACAAGGAAAGGCTTTGGTTTTTCATCAGGACCTTATTTTGGGCACATCGCTAGGTAAAAAAATTCATGATTATGCATTTTTCTCATACGATGTAAACGAAGCGCTGCACCTTTCCTTGCGGGAAAGAGAGATTATATTGGATTGTTTTAATAAAATAGATTATGAACTTCAGCAAAACATTGATAAACACACTGAAAACCTGGTGATTTCAAATATTGAATTGTTTCTGAATTATTGTATACGTTTTTACGATCGACAGTTTATTACACGCTCAAAAGTTAATAAAAGCATATTAACACGATTTGACAACCTACTTAACGAGTATTTTCTAACTTCAAAAACCGAAATATTAGGATTGCCATCAGTTGCCTACTTTGCCAATTTACTCAACCTTTCTGCAAACTATTTAGGCGACTCGATAAAAAAAGAAACGGGTAAATCAGCCCAGGAATCCATACAATTAAAGTTGATTAGCGTTGCCAAAGAACGCATTTTTGACACCGATAAAAGTATTTCAGAAGTTGCTTATGAATTAGGTTTTAAGCATCCTCAACACTTTAATCGAATGTTTAAAAAAGCTACAGGGCAAACTCCCAATGATTATCGAAATTTGAATTAAGGAACAAAGTGTATTTATTGTATTTATAATTTGTTAAGCCATACAACGTAAAGGCAAATCTTCACACCTGAGTGATGTAAATATTCACGTTTTGATGGATTTTAAGCGGCTAAATAATTAATTGCTCCGGCTTAAGAGCATGGAAAACGATATTCCCCGCCCACAAATTAACACAAATACTGATGGCAGGATTTTATCAAATTGGATATAACAGTATAACATAACGCATTATTTTCTGCTTAAGCATTAAAAAATAAGGAGTTACATGGAATAAATTCGAAGAAAGTTATCAACAGCTTATAATAAAAAAAATCCACCAGATTTCTCTGATGGATTTCCTGCGGAGAGAGAGGGATTCGAACCCCCGGTACCTCGCGGTACAACGGTTTTCAAGACCGCCGCATTCGACCACTCTGCCATCTCTCCTGAGCGCGACAAAAGTAGAACTTTTTTTTTTACTGCAAAACACTTTTGTGTAAATTTTTAAAGAAATACTGAAAAAAAAAAAGTTGATGCATTTGGTTTTTTAAAACATATTTCTGAATTTAGCTAAACCGTAAAAAGTTCGCTGTAACTATTGATTTTACTGACGTTTTAAGAACTTTAATATGTGAAACTATAAATTTATTCATAATATATATAAAATATTATTAAGAAGTAAGTTACTTAATTTCAATCACTTAATTAATTATTTAAAAATTTGCCTTATGAACAAAGCACAATTAATTGATGCTATGGCTGAAAAATCAGGCCTAAGTAAAGCTGACGCGAAAAAAGCTCTTGACGCATTTGTAGCTGCAACAACTGACTCACTTAAAGGTGGCGACAGAGTAGCTCTTATTGGATTTGGTTCATTCTCTGTATCTGAACGCGGAGCAAGAACCGGTAGAAACCCACAAACTGGTAAAGAAATTACTATTCCAGCTAAAAAAGTTGTTAAATTTAAAGCTGGTGCTGAATTAGCTGACGCTGTTTCGTAATCGTACGAATAGGTAAGAAACTGATTTAGGGGAGCAAATTGCTTCCCTTTTTCGTTATAGTGAAATTCATAACAAAACAATATATTATTATATGCACAATAAGTTACTAAAACATTTGTCGGAATATATTACTCCCAAAAGGAATGAATTGTTCAACAAAATTTTAGATATGCGAACCAGACATATTACTATTGTACTCGAAGATATTTATCAATCGCAAAATGCAAGTGCCGTTTTACGCACATGCGATTGTTTCGGAATTCAGGATGTGCATATTATTGAAAACAGAAACGAATTTCAGGATAATTCAGAAGTATCGATGGGCTCGTCGAAATGGCTGAATTTAAAGAAATACAATGAAGCAAATAACAATAGCCTTGAAGCAATTAAACAATTAAAACAACAAGGCTACAGGATCGTTGCTACCACACCTCATAAAAACGATCAGAAGTTGCATGATTTTGATATTGCAAAAGGGAAAACAGCTTTAGTCTTCGGATCGGAGTTACCAGGATTAACGGAAACAATCTTAAACGAGGCCGACGAGTTTCTTAAAATACCCATGTACGGTTTTACCGAAAGTTTTAACATATCAGTTTCGGCTGCCATTATTCTGCACCATTTAACGCTTAAGATGCGTCAAACCGAAGGCTTACAATGGCAACTTAGCCAGGAAGAAAAAGATGCGTTAAAAATGGAATGGATTAGAAAAACAATTAAACGGAGCGAACTTCTCGAAAAGCGGTTTTGGGAAAAAAACAGAAATAGCTAACAATCACAATTCGGATTACTATCACTGTTATCAGCTAAGTAATTTAAGCACACTGACTGACTCCTAAGCCCTTTTCGATTTTTCCCAGTTAACCGATTGTTTCCCCTTTATATACCGGAAAATACCACGGATCGATGCATAGTTTATCATTACAAAATAATAAGGCACAAAAAACAGCTTCAGTCTCAGTTTCCGGTTTTCAAAATACCATCCCAGCATGGCAACCAGGTAACACACCACCTGAAAATAAAACATCCACGTGTAAAAAATATCAAGTTGCCAACTTTGCGGCCTTATCACAATCAACAAATTCACAAAAAAGAGTACGAAAAGCGAAACAGGTGCCAATGCCCACCGCAAGACTTTATGCGAAAAATACTGCCATGATAAAATTCCGTTTTTGAAGGGATTTAACAAATCTTTTAACCGGAATATAGTCTGAATACCTCCAGCAGCAATCCGAACTTTACGTTTCAGCTCCTCTTTTACATTAAGCGAGGCAGTTTCTTCGGCATAGGCATTGGGAGTGTAAGCTATTTTATATCCTTTTTGAGCAATTCGAAGCGAAATGATAAAATCGTCGAGAAGAGTATCGGGTTCAACATCTTCGAACAATTCTGTACGTATCGCAAATAATTCACCCACAGCTCCAACGGCTGAGTTAAGTTCTGAGTCGTTTCGTTTTATCCACGACTCCATTTTCCAGTACAATCCCTCTCCGGCACCCGCTGCTGTCTCAGACTCCTTTTCCACAATTCGTTTTTCGCCGGCAACACAACCAACTTTGGAATTGCTGAATTTTGCGACTATTTCACGAATGGATTCCTTCCCCAATATCGTATTCGAATCAGAAAATATTACAATGGGTGCCTTTACGAATTTCATCCCCCGGTTCATGGCATGCATTTTCCCACGCCGTTCTTCCTGATGATGAACTTCCAGCCTCTTATCAAATTCCCGCAAAAAATCAGGCGTCCCATCATCCGAACCGTCAGTAATCCATAAGTATTGTATTTTATTTTTTGGGTAATTCAGCTGAAAGGAATTTTCGCACTTTTGCCGAATGTAATCTTTCTCGTTATACGCTGTAACAAACAAGCAAACCTCCGGCTCGTAGCCCGGTTCGTAACTCAAAACATTTGAACGGAAAAATAACTTTTTAAGTTTGACCAAAAACCATAGCACAATTGCATACCCAACGTAAGTGTAAAAAAGAATGATCAGTAAGAACCAAAAAAGTATGGATAATATCATTTGGCATTCACTTTATAGAACTCGATGAGTTTACCTGCTGCCGCTAAATTATCAAAATTTTCGTGTATAAACTCAATTGCGTTTTTACCAATTTTTATATAAAAGTCGTTATCTTCTAGCAGTTGCGATATTTTATCAGTAAAATCTTCCTTGTCCGAGGCAATTACAATATTTTCATTTGGACTAATACCAATGCCTTCAGCACCAATGGGAGTAGTAACAATACTTTTTCCAAGTGCCATGCCTTCAATAATCTTAATCCGCATTCCACTACCCGAAAAAAGTGGGACAATCATTATCGATTTTGAATTCATAAAACGATAAGCATCGGCCACTTCTCCTTCAAAAACCACATTTGGAGCATTAAATTTATGCTGCAACCATGCGGGTGCATTTCGGCCTGCAATATAAAATCTTAAGGTCGGATATTTTTCATGAATTTCGGGCCAGCAGTTTTCCACAAACCAAACCAATCCTTCCTGATTGGGAGCCCATTCCAACGATCCAATATGAAACAATGAGGGATGTTCAAGGTTTTTGGAATTGGGCACCAGCACAGAAGCGTCGATGCCTGTTTGTGAAATGTGTTTTTTCTTTCGATTTCCCATTCTATCCAGAATTTCTCCATCACGTTCGGTAATAGGAACCAATAAGTCGTAACTGTTTAACAAATTTGTTTCAAACCGTTTTATTCGTTTCGAAAGATTATTCAAATAAATCTTTTTTAATCCTTTCGACATTTTTGCGGTCCGTTCCCATATTTCGAATTCAATATTATGAGACCGATATACAATTGTAGCATTCGAGTTTTTCCGAATTAACGGAATATACGGGCAAACATACAAACCTTCAAGCTGAATAATATCGAAAGTATTATCGGTTAATAGCTGTTCTAAAGTTTTTCCAAAACCACCATCGATAAAACGAACAGCATTGTATGGTTTTCTGCTAAAAACAAAATTAATAAGTGCACTAAAAATACTAATGCGGGCAGGTACATCAACCAACTGAAATTTTGCAATATCTTTTATAGGATCCGGAATTTCGTCGAGTGAAATATTATGCTTTTCCGTGTTCATCGACAACACAGTAACATTGTGCCCCAGGTACGCAAATCCTTTTGTAAGGTTCATACAGGCAATTGCACCACCATCTTTGGTCGGATAAGGTACTTTATTTGTCACCTGTAATATCTTCATTCAAGGCACAATTATTGCTCAGTTTTCTTTCTCTGAAAAGGAGAGAACGATCCTAAACGTTTGAAAATTTTTGAATATGTTTCAGCCGACATTACCGCCGAATCGGTAGCAGCTTTATACGTTAGCCACACGCCAACAGGAAGAAAAATATACGATGAGAACCACATTCCCATCAACATGCTCCACACATCTTCACGGGCAGTTTTTTCGCCACTCATGGAAATTATGTAATAGAGAATAAACAGAAAGATGGACACAACTACCGGCATTCCAAGACCGCCTTTTCGGATAATGGCTCCTAAAGGCGCTCCAATAAAGAAGAATATAAGAACCGCAAACGAAAGCGTATACTTCCTGTGCCGCTCCATTTTATATTTATTCAGCCATTTCTTTTTGTCGTAAAGTTGCCCCTGGTACATACTTACATTCTGAACAATACTACGGGCATTTTCGAGTGCATTCTTTGCAACTTCTGCCTTTACCCATTTATCTATTCCTGCAAAATTCTCGTCGAAATTAAAAATTGAATCGGCCACCGGAATAACCGCGTCGCGTTTAACTGAATCATGCAATGCCGTTAGATTAAACAACTTCTTACTGATAGTCGGATTCACATTTATCTGCAACATATAATTGCGAAGGCGCTTGTAGTAATCGATCTGCAAAGAATCTTCCATATAAACCAATTCGCTTATATTTAACATCCTGTATTGATTTTTAAAGATGCTTTCATCGCGACGGTTAAAATCGAAATCCCTGACACGAACTCGTATGGTTTGCTCGTCAAATCTGTTTCTCTGGTAAGGATGTAAATCTTTCTTTTTTCGGTCCTGCGATTTTTGTTCCTGGTAATTCACTCCATGATAAAGGTCCAATACCATGTATCTTTTATCTTCCGTAATTTTTAAAAATCCAGAATCGGCAACCGTTACACTTTCGTTCGATTTTCCACCGGTATGATCGTAAATCAATAAATCGTAAAGCATTTTTGTTTGGTTGTTCTTTTTTCCAACTTTAATGCTGTACCCATCCATTTCGTTTGTAAAAACCCCTGATTGAAGCACTAACTCGGGACGTTGCTTTTTTACACTGTACAAAAGGGTTGAAAAGCGCAGGTTTGTTTCGGGAAGTACATTATTCGCAAAATAAAAAGCCAATCCGGTAATAATCAAAGCAATAACTACCAGAGGGCGCATTATTCTAACCAGCGAAATTCCGGAAGCTTTCATAGCTACCAACTCATAATTTTCGCCAAGGGCACCAAATGTCATAATTGATGCAAGTAGCATCGCCAATGGGAAAGCCAAGGGTAACAGCGCAAAGGAAGCATAAAACATCATTTCTCCCAAAACGCTAAAATCGAGCCCCTTACCTACTAAATCATCCACATATTTCCACAGAAATTGCATGAGCAGAATAAACAGCACAATGAAAAAGGTCATAAAAAATGGCCCTAAAAAAGATCTGATAACATATAAATGTAAACGCTTCATTTAATAATTGTCGTCTGTTATGGAAACGAATACAAAACTAAGTTATTTTAGGAATTAGTAAAGTAAAAATAGTTAAGAAAGATGTATGGTAAGAAAAAAGGGGCTACGCTACCTTAATTTTATTGATTTACGATCCAAGTACATGTTTCAGGTCGGCAATTTGCGAACTCCAAAGATCCTCAGTTTCCTCTTTTTCGTCTTCATCTGTAAAATCAGTAATCAACAATGAAACATCACCTGTAAGTTCATCACGAACAATTTTAAACTCAAAATACGTATCATCTTCATCAAGCCAAACAAACCGAACCAACTTATTGTCCTTGTGCAAAGTCATTTCGGCAGTCTGCTCCGAGCCTTCCCACACAAAAGTATATTTCTTTCCGCGCACCCGGACATCATCTGCAAACCACTCGGTTAGCCCGGAAGCTGTGCTCAAACGATTGTACAATACTTTCGGTGAGCAGTTTATAATATATTCCAGATTTATTTTGATCTTGTCAGTCATAAGCTTGATTTTCGGCAATATAATTAATAAGAATGGAACTTACAACACGGAAAATAAATCGGAATAAACTTCTTCTGAAATTTTATTGAAAAATTGATTGAAAATAAAAATAAATACTATATTTGCACCGCGAAAATCAAAACCGATATACGAATCGGGTGTTGCAATTAACAAGGATTTTAGCATACATAATGGCGAGGTAGCTCAGCTGGTTAGAGCGCATGATTCATAATCATGAGGTCGGCGGTTCAAGCCCGCCTCTCGCTACACAGATAATGAGGGATTTACAACCAATTAAGTTGTGAGTCCCTCTTTTTTGTTAAAACAAATGCGGAAACAAAATCCTTCTGTAGATCAATCCGTTACAAAATAGCAATTGCAATCCACACATACTTTCTTCCACTTATGCAAGGGAACCTCATCGTTGTAATACATTGATCTAAAAAAGTGATTATTAACGATTCTCATTGAGGCAACCAAGTCAATTTAAACTATTTCCTAATCGATCATTTAATTTGTAAATTCGAAAAAAACTGAACTTCAACTTATGTGGCAAGAAATTGAAATTAAAAATTGGGATCATTTCAATCAATATGTTACGAAATTAAAACCAAAAAACTGGGTATTTAGGGGACAATCTAATGTCAACTGGAAATTAGAAACATCTTATTATCGAGCTCTTCAATTCATCAAGGGAATTAAAAGTACCGTTAGAAGTCGAAGCAGAGATACTTATGAGGAGGAGATTATTAATCAATTCAAATCTCAGTATCATTTATATCTATCTTATTGTCCCGATGATATTGCGGAATTAATTCTGGATCCAGCATCAAATAATGACAAGGCAAAGCAGGTTGATAGAAAATTAGAATGGCTTTCAATAATGCAACATCATGGTGTACCAACAAGGTTACTTGACTGGACTTTTTCACCTTTTGTTGCTCTTTTTTTCGCGCTGGAGTTTGCAACAAGTACCTGTTGTGTTTATGCATTAAATCAAAGCAAACTTCAAAAGATGGATAGAGACAATCTTGAACCAAATTATAAAGCTGAATTATTTAGCAACAGCAAAGGAGAAAAATCTTTTTTAAGACCGTATGAACCCAAAATAAAAAATGAGAGGTTAGTTAAACAACAAGGTCTATTTTTAGTTCCAAGCACAAATTTTGAAACTTTCGACGAAATACTTAGCTTGTATCACAACTTCAATAACTATGCATACAAACTAATTATTAATGAGAAACTAAGATACGACTTTCACATAATGTTAAGAAGACAAAATATTACACATGAATCACTCTTCCCTGGTATAGACGGCTTCTGCCGTTCACTAAAATTCTCGCTTTTAGAGTCGGCAAATTATCTAAAACGATTATCATAAAAAGTTACCTACATCAACATTTTTGATTGTTATTCGATACAAGAATAGCTTCATTTGAATACAATCCATGGGAATATTAAGTTATTTTTAGCCTAACTTCTATTTAATCAATTCCTTTTTATGTTTCTCAACATCTATTTCGATAGCATACCACATGATTATTAACTTTGATGCAGTTCAATTACTTAAACGCATTAATTATCATGAGAAAAAAACGAACCGTTGAGCTGTTTAGAATTAACTGGACAGCTACCAATCCAGAACAAGGAGATGTTAGTTTTGAATATTTTTTAGAAAATTATGCCGATGGATATAGCATCGAGGAAGCTGGGAAAAATATCTACTTAAAAATACAACGGACCAGGGATAATTACATTGCTGGTTCAATTTCAACTACCAAGAAGTATGGAATACCTCCAAAAAACAATGCAAGCAGCCATGTTTCTTCTGGATTAGACATGGATGAAGATGAAGGATTGGGATATTCAAATGTGTTTTTGTATGACATTACTTATAGGGTTCTGTACTATGAATTTAATTTGAATGGATGCTGGATAAAAAGATTTTTTGAATTTCTAAATTCTTGTAACGATAGCCTTGAGGACTCATTTGATATTGATATTCAAGAACGCGTTGTCCTAAGGCAAAACGCATACGAGCGTCTTAGGTCTTGCAGCTCTTTTACCAAAATTCATCTAAAAGTTGCTTTTCCCAACCAAATGATATTCCAGAACAGGGCTGAAAATGATTCAATGGAAAACGTTATTCGAAGTGCCGCCCAGCATGAAACAGATACACTTGAAATGATTTTAAATGTGGACTCACGAAGATTGGGAGCTACTTTGAATCCGGGGAGAATTGGTAATGATATTAGATGGTTTACTAATCAATTACGAGGACCAAATGCTGCGCACTACACAAAAATTGAGGTAACAGGAGTATCGACAGATGAAGAAAGTAATGTTCAAAGACGAGACCCTATTGATTTGGCAAATGATAAGTTTAAAAGACACTTTGAAATTGACGAGCCAAGAATTCTAACGGATTTGCAGATCAGAGAAAAAACCAGTGGGATTATAGATGTTTACAATCGTTGTTTGCCTGAAGTTCGTTTGATTTTTAGATAAAATTGATTAAATTATAGATTAAACCTGATAATAATATTATCATGCCAATAGAAAAAACGTGGGCTTGGCTTAGAGAGAAAATCATGGGTATTGCACTTGGGATTATAGTGGCTTCGACTTTTTATTTCCTTATTTATCCTTGTGGTGACACAAAAAATTTAGATGAAGTAGTTTCGAAAACAGTTGATATTAGCTTTATCATTTTTGGTTTTGTTTTGGCTTTTCTTGGACTTGTCATGCAGACTCAAGATAAGCTTAAAGCGCTCGTGGGCGATGATCGTATTTTTACTCGTCTCATGAGATATTGTGTTCGTATAATAACAATCTCCGTAGTTTTAGGAGTTGGAGGATTTATTTATTGGGTCTTGGAAAAACTAAGCCTAACAATTTGTCAAAGCCTTAACAGAATCGTTTTTTCTGTTACGATAGGTGGTTTGGTGTGGCTTTTTAACGACATGGTTTATTTTGTTCGAATTTTTTACTTGATTATAAAATCTTCTTCAAATAAGACTCAATCAAAGTAACCATTAAGTGTTTCCATGGTTGGTTTAATAATGAAGGATTCACTCAAAGTCCTAATTCGTGTATAATAAGGTTGAAATAAAATCTTCAGTTTATAAATAGAAACCCCCTCTGAATTCGATTAATTCAGTAATATGAAGTCGGAATCAACACAACAAAGAGTGCAGTTATTGTAATTCGCAGTCAGACATTAAATTGAATGATAAATAATGAAAAACAGCATATCCTACAAACACTCCCCAAACCTATAAAAGCCTTTGTAAATGGTACAACTTACCATCATTGTTTACCTCAAAAATGCTTTTTTTATTTTTAAATTTCTTGCTATAATATGAATAGCTTTTAATTATCGGTTCAATAGTTTGAAGTTTCTGTATGAATCGACTCAAATTGGTTTCAAACAAGATTACCTTGTTGTCAACGATTACAACGTATAACTTTTTTAGATCTCTTATCATATTACTATCTATACGTATATTTTTTATTTCATACTTTTTATACGTATATTTGATATATCTAAACAAATGTAAGAATAATTCTGTTTACATTCAAAATGATCGACATCCACATCAGATATCAAAAGAGACTAACGCTTAATGAGCTCTATCCTGATATTAAAGGATATTGTGCCTGTGGCTGTGGGAAGAAGTTATCCGGGAGACAGACGAAATGGGCATCGAAAGCATGTAGAAGAAATGCAATTCGTAATTTTTTTATACTAAAAGGAGATACTGGTGTAATTAGAAATACATTATTCGAAATAGATAATGGATTTTGCCGTAAATGCGGTGTATACGACGAAGAATGGGAAGCAGACCACATAATTGCCGTTACTCACGGAGGCGGAGGTTGTACAATTGAAAATTTTCAAACGTTATGCAAATATTGCCATAAGGAAAAAACCCGGGAACTAAATAGAACCCCAAATAGCCACAATATTCTTACATTCAGCCTCGATATTTTTCCATCTATTCTTTACACTGCCGGGGCATTCGATAAATCGGTCGGAAATAACATCGTAGGAAATATTATGATTTGTCCTAATCTTCCTGTCCGTAAGAATAAAACCATCTGCGTACCTATTTAATATGGTAGCAATATATCTACCAGCCTCATCATTTATTTCGCTATTTTTTACCAGGTGCAGTTTAAGAGCACCAATGTAATTTTTCCCTCTTGAGGTAGATTTCACTAACAAATCAGGGTATACGTTTATTTTAACACCTTCAATATCGAGATAGGCATTTTTAACATTATAGGGCTCATAATCATAAGCGTCAAAATCTATGTTCTCAGACTTCAAGATAGTCTCTAATAGTAGAATTGACGACGCATGATAATTTTTCTCGTCTTTAGTCCCTGACTTACTCTTTAAAGAAGCAATACATTTCGTTATGTATTTCTTGTCAAATCCGCTAACAAAGTATCGCTTAATTGCATTTCTGGCTTCACTATGAACATGCCCCCATTGACCTCCATCTTCTTTAGGGTACTTCAACGTTTCTAAAATTGATCGTTTTCTTCTTGGGGAAGCGACCAAGTACTCCCCTAACTTGTTAATGGTCATCTTGGGTTGATTATTTTGGGCTCCCATGATTTTTTTATTTTAGATTATTTTTGAGTTTCATTAGTTGATTAATCCTAAAAGAGAAAGAAGGCAATTAATATTTGAAGAGATTTATTAAATATTTGAAACTCATCGAATTTACAAGAAATATTGTAAATTTCAAATCAACCACACCTAATAAGTATTATTTTAAATAATACAACTCAGAATTGAGAATTAATAGGATTTATTACATTTATCCCATTAATCAACAACATTCTCTCTAATTATGCTCGAACCAGAATCAACTCAAAGAGCCATTGAAGCAGTAAAACCATTTCTTGAAAAGTTAGTAAATCCACCCTTGAATGAGTTGGGACTTCTTTTTCAGGATAAAGTCAGACTATGGCGGTTTAATAATCAACTTAAGATCGTTGCCAAAGCACAAAAAATGGTTGAAGAACACAAAATCCCAGTTCAACCAATTTCCTTAAAAATATTATCCCCTCTATTAGACATGTGCTCACTGGAAGAAGATGAAAACTTACAGGATATGTGGGCACATTTATTAGCGAATTATGCAAATAAGGAACTTCACCTAAAATCAACAATCTTCCCCTATATCTTAAGCCAACTCTCGAGTCGTGAAGCTATTGTATTGAATGACAATTACCAGAAAGTAGATTTGAATAATTTTGAAAAGAAATCGTCGGGAAATAATTCCTTTGAGTTAGAAGAATATGAGATAATGAATTTGCTAAGATTGAGACTCCTGACAGAAAAATATTCTACAAATGTCGCCCTCGCCAGTGTTGCACCAGGATTATCCTCTGTGATACGAGTAAACACACAGTTAACTCCTTTAGCAGATGAATTTTTAAAGGCTTGTACTAAAATTCGGAGCTAATTTTTCATTTACAAATTCAGCCCTCAAATTTTCATTACAAAAGACTAATCCTCTCAAGCCTCTTGCTTTTCTTGTTCTTTCTTCTTCTCTTTCCTTTGAAAATATAGTGTCAAAGCAATTACAATTAAAATATTGACGCCAATATTTATAAGATAGTTAATCCATGGCATATTGTTAATTACAGGTATAAGGCCAAGTAGCCACTGGAAAAGCCACAACCACATTGCCAGGAATGGAAAAACCATTAAAATACCTATGAATACACTTAGTCTATTTTCTTTCTTGGAGTAAAATGGAACAAATAGCATCAAAATGAAAACGAATAACGCCAATACAACAATTAAGGCTCCGGATGATATGGTATGCCACAGCCTCGACCTATACCTTTTTGCTGCATTAGTTGAATATTGTAAATTAACAATACTCTCTCCTGGTGGAGAATTCTTCCATATTGAATCCCAATCAACTCCAAGTTGAAATTCATAAGAATAACCTGGCTCTACTGAAGAAATGGCTGAATCAGCTATTGAGTCAATGATTTTCTCCCTCGGAACTGTATCTATAAGTAATTTATGAGTAATGTCTTTTCCCGGGGGAAATTCTGGGCGTTGGATTCCAATATCTGGTTTAAAATCTTCTCTGCTAAATAACTCAACAAAACCATTAATAATATTCTTTCGTTCAATGACTTTTTGTTCAGCTTCATCAATGAAATCAATAAGTACCTTATTGTCTGGCCTTTGTTCCTTTAAATTCTCAAATTCTTTTACCAGGGCTGTCTTCTGCCTGAGTTCATAATAAAAGGTAAATCCAAAAAGATTATTAAAAAGTAATGCAATCATGACAATCACAATAAACAAGATAACTCTTGATCCTTTTGAATAATTATTGTCAAAAAATACATTAACTACTTTGGAGAGGGCATCCCACATAATTGAACTTTGATTTTTTGTTAAATATAAAAAGAAAATATTTAGTTTACGGAATATTCACTTTTGATACATTCTTAGAAATACATGATCCTTTTTTAGATCGAGAACTAATTCCGGCAAATATATTTCCATAATCTTTCAAGCATCGACTCACTATTATTCTTGATTCTTAAGTTGTTTCTAATTTTCCTTTTGTACGTATTAAAAATTTCTTGGAGTTCTATTCTATCAACCTCAACTTTTATCATTTCATCAGTAACATAAGCAAATTTAATCGGTTTGGGAAACTTAAAGTTTTCTATTTTCAGCCAATCATCAAGGAAGTTCTTTACAAACGTTTCTTCTGTTAATTTAGGAGAGTAACCGAAATTCGACAAATTTGAATAATACAAAACAACGGTTTTGTTCGACTCTCCGCCTTCAATGCTAACGTTAGTGTTTTCATCAAATCCAACTAAGGTTAATTCTATTCTAAACAAAGCGTCTTTGGGATATTTTTTTGAGCCCCAAATTAAAGGGATATAGATATCTCTTAAATAGAGAAGCTTTGCTATTGCTCGGGTAGAACTTATTACAATACTGGCGCACTCCTTCAAATGCTGCAATGAAGTTTGATTCACCATGTCTGTATAAATTAAGCAAGATGCTGAATCTTTGTCATAATTTACTCCGAGCCTGTAATTCTTAAATTTTGACATCTTCCCATCTGTAACAAATCTACTTAACGGCTTTACAATTAAATCGACATTGCTTATATCCGTTGAGGCAGGGATTGGAATCACTTGGGTTGAATACATCACAACTCTATTTAAAACATTAATAACAAACGGAAATATATCTGAGGAAAAAACATGAAATTTTTGTTCATAGTAATTAAACCTCCTACCATATTGCTGCAGTGTATTTTTAAGAAAATACATTAGTGTCGCTACCTCGGAACTACTATCCTGAGTAATCAAATATCCTTTTTCGATATCTCGTATTATTTTTTTTAAATCCTCATCTCCGAATTTATCATGCTTGTATATCGAAGGCGTATAATTACTAATCAACTGTTGGCAATATAGCCTAACCTCAGAGTTGGAATTGTGAATCTGATCAATTCTTTGGGTTACATGATTTTCAATTAGTTTATTCCTTAACAACGGCCTTGCTATTAACACCGCATAAAAAGCAACTCCCGGCCCCAACAAACTCACTATGTAACCCCAAATCTTATCGAATGAGAAATTTGATGTACTTATATTAGCTTCAGCAGTACTTCCGAAGTCGACTTGTAAAGAATGACCAGCAAAGGAATTATAAGAGAAGATAAATGTAAAGCCAAAAAGAAGTAGTGTCAGTTTTAAATAAAATGATTTTGTAGTGTTCATCCAGATTAGCAAAGTATGGTTTAATATTATTCTAAAGATAGTTAGTTTTTTAAAGTTATCATAACTGGCGAGTTATTGCAGATGAAATTCAACTCAATAGGATCAAATTCGTATAATCAACTGCTACAGGTACAAAGGGCTTGTAAGCAGTTTTTTCATAGAGATCCTAATTTAGTTAGGTAAGAAAGCATCCCTGCTGAACCAGGGGTGCTTCTTATTAATCAGCATCTTCAGAGATATAACAAAGCCCGGTATTAATTACCAAGCTTTGCTATTGCGTGTCTCGCCTATCTGTTCTACAGGTTTTAGCGACATCTTTTATACGAGATAATGGAATATTGGTTTTGTAGTTTAGTTAATTAAGGCCAAAAGACCAGCTCAACAGCTGGTCTTTACTAATGTTAACCCCCAAACACACATTGGCCGAACGGCCAATAGAACAAAGTAAGCAATTTCAGCATTTAGAATGAATTGAAATTGCCGACGAGGAATTTTCCCTGCACAAATCAAAGTCATCAATAAAAAAGGTCAGCCAATAGGCCGACCTCCCATGTTTTATCTCCTTACATGGCCTCATAAGACGGTATATTCCGAATTAATATGCTATTGTTTCAAACACAAATCATCACTTTACATGCCAGAACTTGTTATTTTATGAATTATAACAACAATAACCTACTTTACTGATATTATCTCGAATTGCTTTAATTCTTACCTAAAATTGATTTATTCATCTCCTCCTTTTTTAGGTTTTCGAATATTCGTGAAGATAATCAGTAAATATCCATTTTCCCTTTCATTTGCCTACAAACTATAGGTTCAGCGCATTTTAAGAAATTTCATCACTCGCTTTATTTCAATAAATAAATACAAAATCAGGTAGAAATAAATACCTGCCACTACCTCTGCCGTTTTTTCATTGTTAATACTTTTTAGTAGTAATATAATTCCGGGAGCAACAAGCCCAATGAATGCAAATATTGTAACTATTAATCCTAAATCTCTGTGAGTCCGAAAGAGTGCATATTTCTGTCTGCCACTTCCCAAAAACACGACATAGGCAACTATCAATACACAGAATATACAAATGCCTAACAATCCGTAAAGTATTCTCATCTGTTTACATTAATGAGTTCTTACCTCTGTTAATATACTGATTAAGAGACTCCTTTAATTCAGTAGCATTATAAACCACATCTCCTTCAGGTTTCTCTATGTACATCTTTACAATTCCGTTTCCGGTTGTTCTGGTTACCGTACTAACATTATCATTGTATCCGGTTATTTCCTTGGCTGAATCTATATTTTTGTTTAGGATAATAAAATAGCTATATCCCTTTTCATTAGTTAATTCCGCACAATGGTAAAGAAAGTATCTTTTTATCGTTTCACTACATGTATAACCATTTCCCTTAAAGGTTACTTCGTAGGTATTTTCATCGATTCTTATTTCGGAATAACCGCCACGATACCCAACAGAATTATAATGCGTAGCACATGATGTGAATAATAGAATCATTAGAATACAAAGATGGATGTGAATCGATCTGTTCATAGTTTAAAAAGTTAAGGTTAAAAATTGGTCTATTTTTTTCGAGTCAGACTTGTAGTATTATAAATACAAGTATTGGTCTTTAAATCAAATTATTATAAATAGAAACATACAATTTCTGAGTACAATACAAGATTTTATGCTGATTTTTGAACTATCAAAATAAAGTTAGGTTAAATTTGTTTTTTGCAAGGATGTGCAAGATTTCAACAAAAAGCGCAAAATTGTATTCCTTAAAAATTTGGCAGCTCATTTTTGAACAACAAAAAAAGCCTCCCAATAGAGAGGCTTAGAAATAACCTTTGATAGAATTTTGTAAACTTCCAATTTCTCTGAGTAATTGCCTGACTGTATTCGAGCTGGTTGAATGCTAATCCCTCAATTCAATTTTTTGCATAGTACCGGTCCATTTATCAATTATGAGATAAGGATCAACTTCATATCGTTGAGAATATGCATAAATGAAACTGGCCATTATCAAACCAAGTGCAATAATTGTAGAAGATAGCAAATGGCCTTGATTCTTATCTAAAACCGTTTTATTCATTTCTTTCTTTTTTTAGTTTTCGAATATCCGTAAAGACAATGAGTGTATATCTATTTTTTCTTTCTATAGTATCCCTTATGATTTCAGTTTCTTTTGAAGGCCTATAAAGGCAAAACCTTTTATCCCACTTTGGCAACCTCTTTTGCCTTTCCCAATGCCTCCGGCTGCGGCAATTCCGGATTCTCCTTCATTATTTTGGCGAAGTTCTCCGCTACTTTCTTGCTCACTGTTACGTTGTAGTGCATCGGTTCCCCGTCCAGTTCGCTCTGTATTTTTAGTCTTACTAAATCCATAATTACATAGTTAATAATTCATTAATGATGATTGTCGTTGTTTTATCCTCTGCATCATCCGTTCGGTCTGTTGTGTTTCCTTCTCGCTCAACATTATTTCGCGTTGAGCTATCAGACTGGCTTCCCTCGGTGTTAGTATTTCCGGTAGATTCGCTTTCTGGTTGGCTTTGCTCTTGATCAGTGCTTCGTTCTCCAGTAACAGGGGTAAATAAATCGAGACTGCCCTGGCTACCTGATCGCTTCCGGTTTCTTTTTCCACCTGACTGCGAATTTCCATCTCCATTGCTTCCGCTTCTTCCTCCGTCGCCCTGAACATTCTCTCCGTCAGGTCGTACTTCAGTTTCGTTGTCTGAACTACTTGGTTCGCTATTTCCTGATCAATTATGTACATGATCCTTTTTTCACGTTTGAATCTCCGTAAAATTGCTTATCAACCTTCTCTAATGCATGTAACATAGCCCTTCCTGAAGCTGTCAAACTTCTCTCATCTTTCTGGCTTAACCAATATTCCATCTCCCGGAATATCTCCATTTGAGACTTACCGGTTTCTAATTCTTTATGTCTCAATAATTCATGAAGTTTTGCTCTACTCTCTTCTTTGGAAAGGATTGTTATTCCCTCAATTTGCTGTTTAGCCATTTTTAGCGCATCAAAATCGGAAAGACTTGAATCTTCTTTTTTTATTTCAGCATATTTACTGGCTACCTCATCAGTTACATTAATTCTGGCAGGTTCACCGTCGATAGTGGGTTTAATTTTTAGCCACATGATTGCAGGGATGAATTCAGACTAATTTACAAAATAGTATTTATAAAGCATAACCTAAACAAGTATATTCTACCAGATTAGTTAGATGATATCAAAAAAATGGGCTCCTAAATAGCGAAGCAATCATTAATCAGGCCACCATAATAGTCTTATCATGGGCTAATTCTCAGAATATATTAATTCCTTAATAATTACTGAATTGGACAAAATAGTATGCTCTGGTGTTTGACTTCAGAGTTAATTGGATAGTCCTTCATATCCTGAGAAAAAGCATCAAATCCACGCTCTTTAAATTGTGGATTCTTTACCGCCAAACCTTCGTATATCAAATTAATATTAGACTTTCTCATTTTTATTAACATTTAATTACTACTCATATTCTTCAAATACACACATCCGAAATCATATTATCATTCTATCTATCAAAGACTTACACCCACAAGCGATACATTTCATTGTCAAATACGGAAAAGTGTCCCTTAACGTCTCAAAAAACACTTCATCAGTCCTATAATATTGAGAACTATCACTATCGAATACCGATCATATTTAACTAATAATCTTTTACTTATAAGCCAATACCAACATCTGCGAACACATGGTCCATTTTGTTCAGTTTTTTCAGTTTGTGAAAAACTGTAGTTCAATACTATATTTTGTCTCTATCTAATCACTTTGGGGTTAGTTCCCCGCTGCTTGCAGCGAATTGAAAAACTAATTCCTCTGTGATACCCCGTCTGCTTGCAGCGGGGTAGTTCATTTCTTTACTTATCATTTAAATATTCGTTTTGTGAATTGTTTCCTTCTTCCGTACCAGGCGTTCATTATGCTGCGATTTGTTTATCGAGTTGGTATTCAATTTTTACTTTGCCGTATGACATAAACAGGGCATTTTTCCATACGGTCAGTACTTCTTTGTCGGCCTCAATGCTTTCAATGTCTTTGTGTTTTCCGCGAATGGTAAGAATTCCGTTTTCGAGTTTAGCCGGACGTATCAACAGAAATTTGGTAAAATGTTCGGTGTTGTTGCGAAGTATGCCGTACATTACCCGCCATTTAATCAGCAATGGAACCGGGCAGTTTATTCCTTCGGTGGTTTTATTGTCCCAATTTTCGGCCACTGATTCCACGTTTTCAATATCCAGTCCGCGAGAGTTCTTCCAACCTACACCTTCGTAGTGGTTAAAAAAGGCATTTGTAACGGCAACAGGATTTTTATAATTCTTGAAATAGAAGATTTCTAAAACAGAAAAAAATCTCTGTCTAAAGAGAGAGTTCTTTTCATTCTTTATATTCTTATCATTCTTGTTTGTGGTTAGTTGTTGGTTAGCTGTTGGTTGATTGTTGGTTAGTCGTTGGTTAGCTTGTTGGTTAACCTCATCTTTTGTCGCTTGATAACTTTCATATTTGCAGATCGTTATAATCGAAAATTTGTTGGTTGATTTGATGGTTATTTCATTGGTTGATTTTAACCGATTCAAACATGTGCGTATGGTTTGTAGTGAAATCCCTGTTTCCTGACTTAATACTTTCCTGCCAGTTAACAACTGACCACGTTCAATAAGAACACCTTGCCATCGCCTTGATTCATGATTTGCCTTTAAAATAAGGTGAATTAAAAGATGAACCATATTAGAATCTCGGTACCATTCCCAGTTCAACAATATCCGATATAATTTTATCCACCCCTCCATTAGAATAAATTTAGTTGTTTAAACCTCAATTTCTTCAAACTCTCAAACTCCTTTGGATTGGTCGAAAGTAAGTGGGCTGAATGTTTCGTAATTGGACATCTTACCTCATCAGTCGACTCAACAAGTAGTCCATTCTTTTGCAACGAACGCTTGTAACGGCAAGCTGCCTCAATGGGTATGCCCATTGCCTCAGATATAGCCTTTTTGGTTGTGGAAACGTGTTGTAGCGCCACGAAGAACAGCTTATCCTCACTGAATTCAACCTTTAATTCCAGAAATGATTTTCCCGTTCCTTTTTCTACCTGTTCTCGTAGGTAGTTAATCAGATTATTTCTATCTTTGAATTGAAAGTTAATGCCGTTACCTGAGGAGGGGGCGGTATTTTTTTTATCATTGCCTCCCATAATTATTCCTCCTTTAAATAGCTCATTTGCCGACCATTCTCTAACCATTCATCAATTGATGATTTTCTAAAAAACAATCGAGAACCATGCTTCTCAAATGGTATCATTCGATTATTCACCCAACCATAAATTGTCTGACGTGCTGGACTCTCTGGTAAATAGTTTCTCAGTTGTTCCGGATTCATCAGTTTTTCATGATAAGAATCTCCCTCATGATTTTTTTGTTCAATTAACCTGGATCGAAACGCCTTCTCCACAGCGGTCGTAATTAAGGCTTCAAAATCGGTAATTGGAATGGGAGATAATAATAAATCTTTCATGTCTAAATATTTGAAATTAGACTTCAAATAAATAGCAATAACTAATGAAAAAAGGAAATTATCTGCACAAATCTGTGCACATTTTTGAATTATGAAATTAATTTACAATGAATTATTCCTGTATAGCTTTCAAATGCCATTAGAATCCTACAATCTGCTGATCTAAGTCATTTGCTCTTTTCTTGCGATGTTCAGTACTAAAGCTTTTTAAATACTTCTCGGTAGTTGCCGACGATGTATGCCCCAGGCTTTCTTTTATAAATTCAATCGATTCACCCGAATTCTTTAAAATAGTTGCATAACTATGCCGGGCATGATACGTTGAAATTTCACTTGCCAATGGCTCCGGAATACTTACCTTCTTTGCAATGGCCTTAAGATGGTAATTTATTTGTTTTGTTTTTTGTGTTATTAACCGGTAAGCTTCCACCTCATCCTTTGCTTTATTCAATACAGGAAATACATAAACCTCTTTATTTATTGCAACTGTCCCATGTCGTTTAATTATGTTCTTTAATATTGGGGTCAATGCAACATTTATAGCAACCTCATTCTTTTTATTGATCGTTTTATGTCGTACAAACTCCATTTCATCACCCGAAATATTCTTCTGTTTCAATCGAAATACATCTGTTAGATTCATACCATTAGCAAGAAAAGAAAAAACAAACATATCACGGGCAAATTGTTCCGGTGTTCCTTCTGATGCCTTATAAGAAGCTATTGCATTAACTTGCTCAATGGTGAGAGCCCTTTTTGTGTTTACTGATGATTTTGGTTTGTATTCGTCAAATGGATAAATAGCTTTAATTCCATGTTCTTTAATCGCAATATTAAATAATACACGCAGGTTTCGGGCATGAATTCCAATCGTTGAAGTTGATTTGCCATTACTCACCAAAAACTTTTCATACTTCTTTAACCATCCCGGAGTAATATCAACAAATTTTAGGCTTTTGTATTTCTTAAATCCGGCATGATCCTTTTGTTTGATGTTCTTTGAATCCTTATAAGGTTTCTTTTCCATGAAATATTTGATACCCGTCAATGTTCCGTTAAAAGAAGAAGCATAGCCCAAACGATTTTCGTCCTTCAAATCTTTAATATGTTCCAGAAAAGCGTGATATAGGTAATCCCAGTTTGTTGGCTTATTCATGAACTTAACCTCAAATTTCTCAAATGAAAATACAGGAAGGCTGTTTATACATGCCTTTGCTTTTTGTTCAATGGCCTCATAGTTCAATTTTATATCAACCTGAGCTCCTCTTGTTGCACTTTTGATATAATCCAATTCACTAACCATTTCGTATTTATCCTTCTTCTTAACTTTTCGATAAGTATCTGAGCAGAAATTCCAATCATCATTCTTCAATAAATGCCTTATGGAATAATACTTTGATTTTCGATCGTGAGTAACACGAATTTTAACCGCACATAATCCCTCAGAATTAGTTCTATGCTTTTCTAAAACGATTTTTATACTTGCTTCCATGTTTCCACACCTCCAATTTGTTAAAACAAATGCGTAAACAAATATAATAAATAAATGATAAACACCAATAAGAGCCTGATAACAAAAAACGCATGTAACACCTGTAAATAAAGGATCTCATGAGCATATTAATAAATATACAAAAACCAAAAAAAACATAATCGTTAGGATTCATAATCATGAGGTCGGCGGTTCAAGCCCGCCTCTCGCTACCAGAGTATAAAGGGGGTCACAACCAAATTAAGTTGTGAGCCCCTTTTTTATTTGCACGTAATTTGCACAATAAAATTCCCAAACTACCTCCCGGATAAACAACTTTAATATACTCCCTGCGGCTAACACCTTCACTACTCCTATTCGGCTTCTTGCTGCACAACAGTTTTCCTGCTGATTAAAAACATAGTATAATGACACTTTTATCTGTAAATTTATAATAAACAATAAAAACTATCTGTCATGCCAAAAATCCGTAGAATTGATGCACTCAATTACCACAAAAAAAACCGCCCCGGAAAAATTGAAGTAATTCCTACAAAATCACACAATACGCAGTACGATTTATCGCTTGCGTACACTCCGGGAGTTGCTCAGCCCTGTCTGGAGATAAATAAAAACATCGACAATGTATACAAATATACGGCCAAGGGGAATCTGGTTGCAGTAGTTTCGAACGGAACAGCAGTACTGGGATTGGGCGACATTGGCCCCGAAGCCGGGAAACCGGTAATGGAAGGCAAAGGCCTGCTATTCAAAATTTTTGCCGACGTGGATGTTTTCGATATTGAAGTAAACGAAAAAGATCCGAAGAAACTGATTGAAGTGGTAAAAGCCATTGCCCCCACCTTTGGCGGAATTAACCTGGAAGACATTAAAGCACCCGAGTGTTTCGAGATTGAAGAAACACTGAAAAAAGAATTAAACATTCCGGTATTTCACGACGACCAACATGGTACAGCAATAATTTCTTCGGCCGGGTTACTTAATGCATTGGAGCTAACCAACAAACTAATCGAAAATATAAAAGTGGTTGTGAGCGGTGCCGGTGCTGCCGCCATATCATGCATAAAACTCTACATCCGTTTAGGGGTTGAGCCCGAAAATGTGGTAATGATCGACAGCAAAGGAGTTCTGAACCGCGAACGAACCGATCTGAATCCCATAAAACAACAATTTGTTACCAACCGAAAAATTAATACACTGGAAGAGGCCATGGATGGCGCCGATGTATTTTTGGGTCTTTCGGTAGCCGATGTGGTTACAAAAAAAATGATCAAATCAATGGCCAAAAACCCAATTGTGTTTGCCATGGCTAATCCAAATCCTGAGATTTCGTACGAAGATGCCACTTCGGCACGTAAAGATATAATTATGGCTACCGGTCGCAGCGACTATCCCAACCAGATTAACAATGTGCTGGGCTTCCCGTTTATTTTCAGGGGCGCACTTGATGTGCGGGCCACCACCATTAACGAAGAAATGAAAATTGCCGCGGCCAAAGCGCTGGCCAAACTGGCCAAAGAATATGTTCCCGAAATGGTGGCCAAGGCCTACAACCTGAAAAATATTGTTTTTGGCAAAGAATACATTATTCCCAAACCCCTCGATCCCAGATTAATCACAACCGTATCGACTGCCGTTGCACATGCAGCAATGGAAACAGGGGTTGCCCGAAAACCGATTAAAAGCTGGGCGGCATACGAACGCGAACTAACCAGCCGACTGGGAATCGACAATAAACTAATAATGGCCATCCGTAACAAGGCCAAACAAAACCCGAAAACAATAGTTTTTGCCGAAGCCAACAGTTTCCGCATATTAAAAGCCGTACAGTTTGTGGTGCGCGAAGGAATAGCAGAACCTATTTTGCTGGGTAACGCAAAAAAAATTAAAGAGCTGATAAAAGAGAACCAGCTCGACCTGGACAACGTACCAATAATCGACCTATACGAATCGGTTAGCGACGAAAAGCGGCACCACTATGCGAAAATTCTTTACGAAAAACGAAAACGTAAGGGCATGACCTATAACGAAGCCGTAGAACACATGTACAACCGCGATTATTTTGGATCGATGATGGTTGAAACCGGCGAGGCCGATGCTTTTATATCGGGATTTTCAAGAAACTATTCAACCACTATTCGCCCGGCGCTGCAGGTAGTTGGGGTAAAAGAAAAGTTTAACCATATTGCCGGAATGTACATCATGATGACCAAACGTGGTTCTATTTTCCTGGCCGACACCACCGTTAACATGAATCCTTCGGCGCAAACACTGGCCGATACAACCGCTTTAACAGCCTGCGAAGTAAAACGTTTTAACATTGAACCTAAAATTGCGCTACTCTCCTACTCTAACTTTGGGGCCTACAAAGGAGAAGGAAGTCCGGTGCGCGCAAAAGAGGCCGTAAAAATTCTGCACGAAAAATACCCCGACTTATTGGTCGACGGCGAAATGCAGGCCAATTATGCGTTAAACGGCAAACTTCGCTACTCGCGCTACCCTTTTAACAAACTGGGCGATGCCGATGCCAACACGCTTATTTTCCCCAACCTGAGCTCGGGAAACATTGCTTACAAAGTATTACAGGGACTGGGAACGGCCGAAGCCATCGGACCTATTCTGATGGGAATGAAAAAGCCCATCCATATTTTACAGCGCGACAGCACCGTTCGCGAAATTATTAATATGACCGCCATTGCCGTTATCGATGCACAATCGAATGCCAGCGATGAGATGTAATTAAAAGCATCAATACAAATAAACCAGCCATCCCTTTTATTGCAATCGGGATGGCTGGTTTATGTTATGCCACTTTAATGCAAGGTGCCGAAGCAACACAGTCGCTTAGTCCTGTTTCTTATTGGCTTCCATCTTATTAATAATTTCACGCAACAAGTTGTTTTGTTCTTGTCGTAAGGCAATAAATTTATTTACCCAGGTATAAATCAAATAAAGTATGCCTGCTATTATAGCTATGTAAACAAAAACAATCAGAAACGGTAAGAATGCAAAAAGGCCCATAATTTAAGTTTTTTATTATATTCTAATCAGTTAAGAATTTGATACTGGCATTTTGTTCTGAAAGGACGAAACATGATTAACCACCGGTACAACCGCTCGCTGCCAAACCATTTTAACGTGTGGCTTTGCTCTTCCTGTTGTCCTGAAAGAACAAAACATGAATAACCACCGATACAATCCCTCACTGCCAAACCATTTATCGTGTGGCTTTGCTCTTCCTGTTTCCACGCTATGTAAGCGTGCGGGAGCGATTTTTTTTTATTCTTTTTGTTTAAGTTGTTCTTCCAAATTTTCATTTTTTCTCTTTAACCTAATTCTATCAAAAATAATTGTCACCATACCGAGAATGTATCCAATCATCGATATTGAAGGTCCATTTGGATAATGTTGAAGCCTGAAAAATGCTCCAACGATAACCATTATAGCTGCTATAACATAAATTATTCTATAGGTTGTGTTACTTGTTTGTCGGTCATAGTCAATTCATTTATGTTTTAATTCTTAGTTCAAAATATGTGGTAACTACTGCAAATCCCCAATTAATATTATTTTTCTTTTACCGCTCGCTGCCCAACCATTTATCGTGTGGCTTTGCTGTTCCTGTTTCCGCGCGAAACAAGCACGCGGCAGCGGGGTAAAGCACACTATTGTATAGGCTTAAAACAGAAGTATAAAAATTATGTATGAACGTATATTCAAGTTATTTTGGTTTTTGCTGCTATAAATGTAACAGAATACAAACAAAAGAAAAAAATATCCTGTGGCGTGTTCAAACATAAATTCAAAAAAATATTTTTTGGCGTTTTCGTATCGAAAAAGCTCAAAAGGAAGCTAGCGGCAGTTTGTATGTATTGAAAAAGCCCAAAAGGAAGCTAGCGGAGGTTTTTATGTAACGAAAAAGCCCAAAAGGAAGCTAGCGGCCGTTTTTATGTATCGAAAAAGCCCAAAAGAGAGCTAGCGGCGGTTTTTATGTATCGACAAAGCCCAAAAGGAAACTAGCGGCCGTTTTTATGTATCGAAAAAGCCCAAAAGAGAGCTAGCGGCGGTTTTTATGTATCGACAAAGCCCAAAAGGAAACTAGCGGCCGTTTATACGTAGCACCAAATCAAAAAAAAGAACTCAGTTGAATGTTTCCAGGCTGACAGGCAAAGTTTTTTGCCCAAACAATTGATGAAAATAACGAGGTGTGAAAAAACGGCGAAACAAAAATAAACCTTCGGATGATGCCAACCAGCAGTAACGTGAAACATTACTATAACACAAAACAATGCCGCCTGGTTACGGGCGGCATTGTTGTTAGCGGCGTTATACCTTCAGTTAAAACCCTACACCAAACCCTACACTAAAATAAGGTTCCCAGTCTTTGTAAGGCGAATTTTCGTCGTTAATTACATCAAACAAAACCTGCACATTCAGCCAGGTATTTTTAGTAACGGGCTGGCTGTAACCGCCTCCCAACCATAAAAAAGGTACCCATACCCGTTCGCTGCGCCCCTGTATGTCGTAGAGTTTATAATTCATTTCCGAAAACTCGGCGTGTACATACAACTGCGGCACAATCCGGTAACGACTAAAAACACTTAACCCGTAATTCGATGTTTCATAATCCGTATCGTAACGTTTATCTTTTACATACTCGTACGACAACTGGCCACCCACCGAAAACTGGGGTGTTACCTTGTATCCCACCAGAGGAGTTGCACCAATAACAGTGTAGTTCCCTATCGAAAGATTCAGATAGCCGCCGTAATACAATTTGCTTTTATCAATTTTTGCTTTCCGGACTACCGGCTCCTTAACAACCGTTGTGTCCTGAACCTGTGCAAAGCACACTGCCGAAATAAAAAGGGCACTTAATACAAGCGTAATAAACTTCATAGTTTGATTTTTTGTTTGCTTTTAATAAAAAAAGATAGGTAAAATTGTGTACAAAACAATACATTAACCAGGGTTTCTAGGTTAAACTCCAGCCGTTCTTATACGTATGCTTAATCCATTCTTCGCACATTTCCTGAGCATTCCACTTTACACTCTTTTTCGATTCGCCTTCTACTTTTTGGGTAACCACATCCGATGAGAAAGGCGTAAGTTTGGTTGTCACCAGTTTTTCGGCAGCCGAAATATTGGTAACTTTCATATTCTTGCCGTCCCACAATAATGTTTTTTGCAGCGATTGCATACGTACCGCCAGATTTCCCATTACCACCATTTCGTTAAACGGCCCCGAGTATTCGAAGCTGGAAGCTGGTTTGCCCCCATTTTTACAACAGTTTACAAAATGCATTTCATGGCGTCCGCCTCCATTGGAATCGTCGGGTATTCGGTCGATTTTAACTTTGGTTTCCGGGGTAATTACCGATCCGTTTTTATATACCTTCCAGTTTCCTCCGTAACTTTCGGCTATAAGTACAGCTTCCGAGCCAACCAACATAAAACCGCCCCCCGGATTCATGGGTGCATTTAGCGGTAAATCAAACGGACGTGCCGGCATCAATCCTCCGTCGTACCAGGTTAATTCAAGTTCGGGCAGTGCACAATAGGGCAGGTTTTTGCGGGCAGGGAAAAGATAAGTAACCTTTGCCGAAACCGGGGCACTTTCGGTATTTACCAACGACGAGCTGGCCTGGAATGCTTTTGGTGCCCCCAATTGCAGGGCATAGTTTGGTACATCGAGCAAATGGCAGCCCATATCGCCCAGGGCACCGGTTCCAAAATCCCACCAACCGCGCCAAATCCACGGATGGTATTCGGGATTATAGGCACGCATTTTTGCCGGCCCGATAAATAAATCCCAATCCAGCGTTTTTGGTATTTCTACTTCTTTTAAAGGCTGCGGCATTCCCTGTCGCCAAATGGGGCGGTTGGTCCACACATGTGCTTCGCGTATCTCGCCCAAACACCCGCTCTGAACCACTTCGGCCACCTCGTAAACGGTATCGCTCGAGTGCCCTTCGTTTCCCATTTGGGTAACAACCCCGGTTTGTTTCGCCAGTTTGGTTAAGTACCTCGATTCCCAAACCGAATGAGTTAATGGCTTTTGAAGATAAACATGTTTGTCAAGTTCCATTGCAGCAGCTGCGGTTACAGCATGTGTGTGATCGGGTGTTGCAATAACCACCGCGTCAATATCTTTTTGCTCCTCCAGCATTTTCCGAAAGTCTTTCCACTTTTTTGCTTTCGGATAGGTTTCGAAAACGGGTTTGGCATACTCCCAATCCACATCGCACAAAGCCACAATATTCTGCCCCGGCATGTTTTTTAAATTTACCTTGCCTTTACCTCCTATTCCAATTCCGGCAATATTCAGTTTGTCGCTCGGGGCAATGTGCCCCATTCCCGATACAGCATGCGATGGAACAATCGAAAATCCGGCCATCGAAACGGCTGTTGTTCCAATAAAAGTTCGTCTGTTTAATGTACTCATACTAATTAGGTTTATTGATTTAGAACTGTTTGATGTTTCTGAATGAACACCTGCTGATAAATTTATATAATTAATGGCAAGCTTAAAAGCAGATTGTATAAAACTTCAGTTATGGTTATTCAGAATAATACCTTCTCTCCTGTTTCAAAATAAAATTAAAGGAAAAAATACGATGCAACTGATTAACACAATAATCGATTGAACCCCGATTATGCATTAAGGAGTTGTTATGAGCATTGAAAACACAATAAAACAAGCACTCTTGCTGAGACGAGGCATAGCACCGTTCTGGTGAGTTGAAGCAAGTGAGTGAAGCGCCTTGTTTTGAAGTAGTTTCAATGCGCAATAGACTTTTTAATACATATTGCGGGTTGAAGCATTCCTGCTTTCAAATAATCCTACTATTTTTGAAACATGAATATCGACAAGTATCCATCGCGTTTACTGGAGAATGCGGTAAACGAATTTTCAAAACTCCCCGGAATTGGCCGAAAAAGTGCACTTCGCCTGGTTTTGCATTTGTTGCGCCGCGACGTGGAAGAAGTGAATGCCTTCGGGAACAGCCTTATACAGCTGCGCAACGAAATAAAACACTGCAAAATTTGCCACAATATTTCCGATACCGAAACTTGTCAGATCTGCTCCAACCCGTCGCGTAACGAAAGTGTGATTTGTGTGGTGGAAAACATCCGCGATGTAATGTCGATCGAAAACACCCAGCAATACAATGGTTTGTACCATGTTTTGGGTGGTATAATTTCGCCCATGGATGGCATTGGCCCCTCGGAACTGGAAATCGATTCGCTGGCAGAACGGGTTAATTCGGGCAAAATTATTGAAGTAATACTGGCCCTGTCGACCACCATGGAAGGCGATACCACCAACTTTTACATTTACCGGAAATTAAAAGGAACCGATGTAAAAATTTCAACACTGGCGCGTGGTGTTTCCATTGGCGACGAACTGGAATACACTGACGAAATTACACTGGGCCGTTCGTTAATGAACCGGGTACCGTATGAATCGAGTGTGAAATAGTTGTATACTCACCTTCTGCTCCCTCCTCTATGACGCTAATTTATATACATATTGCGGTATCTGTTTCAAAAATGGTTTGTATAATTTCGTGCGGAAGAAGGCAGGCGCGCTGAACAACCTACTTCGCCTGACGAATTCATTGACGTTCATTTACCCGGAGTGAAACGAGGTAGAAGAAAAACTGAATCAAGGCGCAATCAACGGGTAGTTCAGGGTATCGGCCTTGCATGCGCCACATCTCTGTCGGTTAGTAAAGCATGCATACCCTATTTTATTTTTCCGTTATCCAAAAAGGATTGCTATTTTTGGCTAACAGTATAGAAATAAAAACAAACTAATAATACAAGGTTGACGCATCAGCTGAAATTCGGATTAACTTCCGGCTTCCGGCTTCCGGCTTCCGACTTTCTCAAATGGAACTTTCGATAATTATAGTCAACTACAACGTAAAACATTTTTTGGAGCAATGCCTGCACTCGGTGCAAAAAGCTTCGAAAAATATGGCCTCCGAAATAATTGTGGTCGACAACAATTCGGTTGATGGATCTGCCCAACTCATCCGCGAGAAGTTCCCTGACATTCAGTTTATCCAAAACATTGAAAACGTTGGTTTCTCGAAGGCCAACAACCAGGGCATAAAACTGTCGGAAGGAAAATACATTTTGCTTTTAAACCCCGATACAGTGGTTGAAGAAGATACGTTTGAAAAGGTACTTTCGTATATGGATACGCACACCGATGTTGGAGGTCTGGGTGTAAAAATGATCGACGGGAAAGGAACTTTCCTTCCCGAATCGAAACGAGGTTTACCAACTCCCTGGGTGGCTTTTTACAAAATGTTTGGTTTATCGAAACTCTTTCCTAAGTCGAAAAAATTTGGAAAATACCACCTCTCCTATTTAAACGAAAATGAGATACACGAGGTAGATGTTTTGGCCGGTGCATTTATGTTAATGCGGAAATCGGCCCTCGATAAAGTGGGCCTGCTCGACGAAACCTTTTTTATGTACGGCGAAGATATCGATCTTTCGTACCGGATTCAGCTGGGTGGATATAAGAATATTTACTTCCCCGAAACCACGATTATCCATTACAAAGGCGAGAGCACTAAAAAGGGATCGTTGAATTATGTGAAGGTGTTTTACAACGCCATGATTATATTTGCCAAAAAACATTTTCCCGGAGGCAAAGCAGGGATTTTTGCTCTACTTATTCAAATGGCCATTTATTTCCGGGCACTTATTTCCATCTCACGACGAATTTTCGAGAAAGTATATCTACCTGTTTTAGATGGGTTGCTCATTTTTGCAGGTTTTACGTTTATTACGCCCATTTGGGAAAACCTTCGCTTTAACACCATTACCTATTATCCACCCGAATTTTTACAAATGGTTGTACCTGCATACAGCCTTTTCTTTTTGTTGGGAATTCTGTTTTCAGGCGGCTACAAAAAGCCGGTCGATCTGTACAAAATAGCAAGAGGAATTTTATGGGGACTGATCTCTATTCTTTTGGTGTACTCTTTGGTCGATGAAAAATACCGTTTCTCGCGGGCACTGATTTTATTGGGTTCACTCTGGACCTGGTTTAGCCTGCTGCTTTTTCGTCTCATCTTCCATTGGTTAAAAGTGAAGAGCTTCCGCTTAGACATAAAACGTAGCAGAAAAATTGCCATCGTTGGCCATTCGAAAGAAGCGGGCCGGGTAAAACAAATTCTGGAGAAAACCCAGATCGAATCGGAACTGGCAGGTTTTATTGCCCTAGATAAAACCGACAGAGGTGAAAATTATATTGGTGAATTAAACCAGCTCCACGAAATTATACGCATCAACCGGATTGATGAAATTATTTTTTGCGCCGAAAACCTTAGTTCTGCCGAAATTATAAAGGCCATGTTAGCTCTCACCCAACTGGATGTCGATTATAAAATAGCACCACCCGAAAGTATCAGTATCATCGGAAGCAATTCCATTCACACCGCCGGCGATTTGTACGTGGTAAACATGAATGCCATTTCGAAAGCTGGCAACAAACGTAAAAAACGTTTGCTCGACATCGAATTCGCGTTGCTGTTTTTGTTGGTCAGCCCACTGCTGATTTGGTTTTTCAAACAAAAAGGCAATTTCGGCACAAACATTTTTGGTGTTTTATCAGGCAAAAAATCATGGATTGGATACATTCCCGAAACAGAAACCTTCGAAACTTTACCGGCCATAAAAAACGGGATTCTACATCCTGGCGACCTGTTTTCTGAAATAAATTTAGACAAGGAAAAGATGGCCCAACTAAATATGCTTTATGCACGAAATTACCGGGCACTAACCGATGCTGAGATTCTGTTAAAAGCCTGGAAAAATTTAGACCGCAAATGAACAATCAATTACAATACGGTAAAATAACGCTTCGTCCGTTGGAACCAGAGGATATTGACCTGCTTTATAAATGGGAAAACAACCTTGAAATATGGAAAGTAAGCAATACCAAAACTCCTTTTTCGAAACACATACTGGCACACTATTTAATGGAGTCGGCCAAAGATATTTATGAAACCAAACAACTTCGCCTGATTATTCAAAACGAAGACCTTGAAGTAGTTGGGGCAGTTGATATTTTTGATTTTGAACCTTATCACCAGCGTGCCGGTGTGGGAATTTTAATCCACGACAAAAAAAACCGGAACAAAGGTTATGCAAGTGATGCCTTGCAGGCCCTCTCGAATTATGCGCTCGAAGTTCTGGGACTAAAACAACTCTACGCCAACATAACCGTCGACAATACAAATAGTATTCAACTTTTCGAGAAATCAGGATTTGAAAAGTCGGGGGTAAAAAAAGACTGGATTAAAACCTTATCGGGCTGGCAAGATGAAATTCTGTTTCAAAAAATACTGGCTTAACTAAATCCCTGTCCTTCGAAATCAATCCGGCACCGCTCGCAATACCCGGGTATGCCGTGCAAATAGGTGTACGAATTATTCGGGTAATCCACTTCGCAGGCAAAGTGCTGCAAACCGTTCGAAACCACTACCCTTTCCACACGCAACGCCATGTTATAACGCACCACCTGGTCGAATGTATCTTGTGTAATTTTTACGTTTGGCGCTTTAAATTCAGCAATTAACAGGGGCTGCCCGTTTTTCAGGTAGATCAACAAATCAAAACGGCGTTGTTTTCCGTTCACCCTAATTTGTTTTTCAACTGCCATTAAATTCTCGGGGTATTTTTTCTCTTGTATCAGGTATTGAATAAAATTCTGCCGTACCCATTCTTCGGGTGTCAACACCACAAATTTCTTTCTGATGGAATCGAAAATCAGCTGTTTTCCACCTTCTGTTTTTGTTCTGAAAGCGTATTCCGGTAAGTTTAATCTCTCCATATTATTTTAACCTTCCTTTACCAAATCATTTTGGCTGGCGACGTTGAAAAATGTACATTTGTCTCAATTTTAACCAAAATCAGTTTATAAAGGTTCAAAGGTATAAATTTCCGGATTATGAAGACTAAAAAAGATATCGTTGACAACTGGCTGCCACGTTATACAGGTAAACAATTGGAAGATTTTGGAAAGTTCATTCTACTCACCAATTTTCAGGGGTATGTTGAAAAATTTGCCAAAAAATTTGAAGTACCGATCCACGGTGCCGACAGAAATATGCCAAGTGCTACGGCCGAAGGAATTACAATGATAAATTTTGGAATGGGAAGCCCCAATGCTGCAACAATAATGGATTTGTTAAGTGCCATTCATCCGAATGGAGTACTCTTTTTAGGTAAATGCGGTGGACTTAAACGCAAAAATAAACTGGGCGATTTAATTCTGCCTATTGCTGCCATTCGCAGCGATGGTACCTCCGACGATTATCTTCCTCCCGAAGTTCCGGCTCTTCCTGCATTCAACCTGCAACGTGCCGTTTCGCATATTTTGCGAAATTCGGAACAGGATTACTGGACGGGTGTGGTTTTTACAACCAACCGCCGGGTTTGGGAATACGACGAACGTTTTAAAAAATACCTAAAAAAAACACGGGCCATGGCCATCGACATGGAAACGGCAACCTTATTTACCGTGGGATTTGCCAATCAAATTCCAACCGGAGCCTTGTTACTTGTATCGGACCAACCCATGATTTCAACCGGGGTGAAAACCGAAGCCAGCGACAAAAAAGTAAGCTCCGAATATGTAGAACGACACATTCAGGCTGGAATTGATGCCTTGCTCGAGGTTAAAAATAACGGACTTTCGGTAAAACACCTAAGATTTTAAAATGGAGTTTGGAGATATTTTACAAAATCTAAAAAAAGGCATTTATCACCCCATTTATTTACTTCAGGGTGAGGAACCTTATTTTATTGATGAGCTTTCGAATTACATCGAAAAAAATGTGCTTACCGACGCTGAAAAAGGGTTTAACCAAACCATTTTTTATGGCAAAGATTCTGATGCACTTACCATTGCCGAAAGCTCCATGCGTTTCCCCATGATGGCCAGCAAACAAGTAATTATTGTAAAAGAAGCCCAAAGTCTGGCTAAAATCGATACACTTACTTCGTATGCTGAAAGGCCACTGGAATCAACAATACTGGTGCTCGACTATAAATACAAAAACCTCGATTCACGAACAAAACTGGTAAAAGCCATTAAAAAGAATGGTGTTGTTTTTACTTCAAAAAAATTGTACGAGAACAAAATTCCCGGCTGGATTGATGTTTACCTGAAAAATCATGATTACACGATTACTCCGCAAGCTGCATTGTTGTTAACATCGTATCTGGGAACCGATTTGAGCAAAATTGCCAACGAACTAAATAAGTTGGTAATTGCGGTTAAAGAAAGTACTAAAATTACACCAGAGCATATTGAAAAAAACATTGGTCTGAGCAAAGATTTTAATGTACTGGAGTTGCAAAATGCACTGGGTGATAAAAACGTATTAAAGGCCAATAAAATAATTAACTACTTTGGAGCCAACCCAACTTTAAACCCCATACAAAAAACCATAGCGGGGCTATATTTCTATTTTTCAAAGCTGTTCACATATCATTTTCTTACTGATAAATCAGAGCGAAATGTTGCAGCCGAACTGCGGGTACATCCGTTTTTTGTGCGCGAATATGTTGCTGCAGCAAAAAAATATTCGCCAACAAAACTTTACGAAATTATGGGAATTTTGCGCGAGTACGATATGAAGAGCAAGGGTTTTAATGTTTCAACCATGGTTGAAACCGGCGATTTACAAAAAGAAATGATTTACAAAATCTTACATTAAATGATTACATGGTTTATAATTGGCGTTACTGCCGTTGTCTCATATATTGCATTTCAAAACCACGAGCTATCGAATAAATTGCAATTTAACGCTGCAAAAATAATTCACCAAAAAGAATATTATCGTTTGATTTCGCATGCGTTTATTCATGCCAACTGGCCCCACCTGGTGGTAAACATGATGGTGCTGTATTTCTTTGGCCGTAACATTGAAGCTTATTTCGGGTATTATTTTGGCAACAATGCAACTGCTTATTTATTGTTACTGTATTTTGGGGGAATACTGGCTTCAAATATATGGAGCCTGATAAAACACAAAAACAATTATTACTACAATGCAGTTGGCGCTTCGGGAGCCGTTTCAGCAGTACTTTTTGCTACTATCTTCTTTCAACCCTGGGAGCCGCTCTATTTGTTCGCTATTTTACCCATTCCCGGAATTCTTTTTGCCCTCGGATATCTGCTCTACTCTTACCAGATGAGCAAAAAACAAAAAGACAATGTGGCACACGATGCCCACTTTCTGGGAGCTGTGTTTGGTTTTGTATTTCCAATTTTACTTAAACCCGACCTGTTCGAACGGTTTATCGATCACTTATTTTCTTTTCTGTAGTAATGGATTTTCTCATCATAAATGGCCAGGTCGTTTCGAAAAAGGAAGCAAATCTCACAGAATTTCTGTGGGACGAACCATTTATTTTATCGCAAAAGGTTTGGTTTGGATTTGGAGGCATTCCTCTTTTCCACGAGAATATCAGTTCAATTGAACGGCAATTAAACACTTTTAATCTTTCGTTACCCACGTTGTTTAAAAATAAAAGAGAGCTTTTTCGCTTAACAAAACGGATGCTGAACAAAAACAAGTTCTATCGTTCCGGTTTTGTGAATTACCAGTTTTTTATTTCGGATAAAAAAATAAACACTCTGATAACGTGTACTGCCTTCCCTGAATTTGAATACACATTTTCAAAAAACGGACTACTTGTTGATATTTCAGACCTAAAGAAAAATTCACATTCAGTAACAGGTCGTTTTAAAATCCACAACCAAACTTTATGGAAAGCTGCACAAACAAATGCAGTTAAAACAGCATGGCAAGGTTCAATTCTTTTAAACGAAAAAGAAAAAGTGTGTGAAGGCTTGGAATCAAACATCTATATGGTGAAAAACGATGTCCTGATAACCCCATCACTGGGCTCGGGCTGTTATGAAGATACTTTTCGCCCCATTATACTGGAGTTGGGAAAGTCGCTAAATCTTAAAGTTGCTGAAACACCTGAGCTGCAAAAAGAACACCTTTTTAGTATGGATGAAATATTTTTTGCCAGCGAAGAAAAGGGAATTCAGTGGGTTTTAGGAATTCAATCCAAACGATTTGTACATGAATATTCAGATGAAATACATTACAAGCTGAATGCCTTTTTAAAAGATAAAATAATTTAATCCAGCGCAGTGTTCTTCTGTCCTGAAACACTGCCGACAGTGATACTTTCGATTAATTTAACAACGGATTTTCAGGAAAATTTTCCCAAACAGAATAACGGGCACCTGCTTTTTTAACAAATTCAACCCACGACGATTCGCTCAGATCCCGCATCACAGCTTCCGGCTCAACATCGGTTACCAACCACGAATCTTCTTTTAACTCGTTTTCCAACTGTCCGGCATCCCAACCCGAATAACCCAGAAAAAAGCGAATATCCTGAGGATTGATCATTCCTCGTTTTATGTCTCGTTTCAGAATTTCAAAATCGCCGCCCCAATACAAATCATCAAGTACATGTATACTGCCCGGTAATCTTTCTCCTAATTTATGAATGTAGTACACCGAATCTGTTGATACCGGTCCTCCAAGGTATACGTCCGCATCGCACTCAGGGAAATCGGGAAAAACATCGTGAATGGGGAAATCAACTTTCTTATTTAAAATAAATCCTACTGCACCTTTTTCGCTATGCGCCACTAAAAGTACAACCGAACGATTAAAATAATTTCCCGTCAAAAATGGTTCAGCAATTAAAATGCGCCCTTTTTGTGGTGCAATGTTGTTCGTTTTTATCTTAAATATGTCTAACTTATCAACCATTCTAAAAGCAATATAAGAAAATAAAACTATCAATCAAACAGTTATAATGCACTTAATATGAATAAACGGATTTATTACCAGAATGTTTTATTTCTCCTCCTCAATAACAATAAAAACGTCTTCGCCGGGCTTTGACATTAAGTATTGTTCGCGGGCAAATTTTTCAAGCTCTTCCTTTCCAAGGCTCAAATCTTCCAACTTTTGTTTATCAGAAGCAATGCGTTCTTTGTAATACGCTTTTTGCTGAACGAGGTCGTTTAACTGTTGTTTGCTTTCAACATGCTCAACGATGCTGTTCTCATCGAAGAAGATGATCCAGGTTAAAAACAAAACCGAAGCAATAACAAACTTGTTGCTTATAATTTTGTAAATCCCCGATTCAGTAAACCCCTTCTTCATTTTCGAATTAAATATGAAGCAAAAGTAGACATCTTAAAGCGCAAAAAAAAGAGGAGTTGAAATAAATCAACTCCTCTTTATAAACAACTTAACGTTGGCATATCTTATTTGGTATCCGGTTGAAAGTTCGGATAGGTATAATTTGTTGCAGGTACAAAAGTTTCCTTAATCGTACGGATCGATGTCCAGCGCAAGAAATTAAAGATAGATCCGGCTTTATCGTCGGTACCAGAACCACGTGCTCCACCAAATGGCTGCTGACCAACAACAGCACCGGTTGGTTTATCGTTAATGTAGAAGTTACCCGCACAGTTTTCCAAACGCTTGGCAATTTTCTCGATATTGTAACGATCTTGCGAAAGTACAGCTCCGGTTAATGCATAAATCGAGGTTTTATCCAGAATATCCAGCGTTTCATCTAATTTTTCGTCTTCGTAAACGTAAATGGTTAGTACTGGTCCGAATAATTCTTCTTCCATTGTTATGTAGTCAGGCTTTTTAGCCAGAATTACGGTTGGTTCAATAAAGTAACCCACCGATTTATCGCAATTCCCGCCAAAGATTACTTCTGCATCTTCGTCTTCTTTTGCGCGGTCGATAAATCCTTTCAATTTATCGAAAGACGACTCGTCGATTACCGCATTAATAAAATTGGTGAAATCTTCCGGTGGCCCCATCTTTACTGTAGCCAATTCTTTACCAAATATTTCTTTTACTTCCGCCCAAATACTTTCGGGAATATAAACGCGCGAAGCTGCAGAACATTTTTGTCCCTGGTATTCGAATGCTCCACGCAACATAGCAATTGCCAAAACCCTTGGATCAACAGTATTATCAGCAAAAATGAAATCTTTACCGCCTGTTTCACCAACAATTCGTGGGTACGATTTGTATTTGTAAATATTTTCTCCAATTTTTTTCCAGATGCTCTGAAACACTCCGGTAGAACCCGTGAAGTGAATTCCAGCGAACTCTGGATGTGTTAAAACAACATCAGCAGCCACCGGCCCTGAAGCATAAACAAGGTTGATTACTCCATCAGGCAGACCGGCTTCTTTAAAAATTTCCATGATAACACCCGCTGAATAAACCGCAGTTTTCGACGGTTTCCAAACTGCAACATTCCCCATTAAAGCAGGAGCAGCAGGAAGGTTTCCGGCAATTGAAGTAAAGTTAAACGGAGTTAATGCATAAACAAATCCTTCTAGCGGACGGAATTCGTTGTAGTTCCACATTCCCGGAGCCGACTCTGGTTGAATTTTGTAAATATCGGTCATCACCTGAACTCCAAAACGCAAAAAGTCGGCAAATTCACACGCTGCATCAATTTCAGCCTGGAAAGCATTTTTTGATTGCCCCAACATGGTTGCTGCATTAATTTTTGCACGGTAAGGTCCGGCCAACAAATCGGCTGCTTTCAGAAAAATGGATGCACGGTGTTGCCAAGCCATTTTTGCCCATTTTTCTCTGGCTTCCAATGCTGCATCAATTGCCATTTCAACATGACTTGCATCTCCCTGGTTGTAATACCCTAAAGTATGTTTGATTTCGTGAGGTGGAAACATTCTTTCTTTACGGTCGGTGTAAACTTCTCGGCCACCAATAACCATTGGCAAATCAATTTCATCCGAACGTAACTCAGCAATTTTTGCTTTTAACGCAACTCGCTCTGGTGTTCCCGGGGCATAACTTAAAACCGGCTCGTTTTTTGCAATCGGCACATTAAAAATTCCTTTTGGCATAACTTTATACTTTTTATTGATATCTAATTTCAGATTTTCAGTACAAAGCTAAAGAATAGCAGAGGCCTAAATCATAACAAAAATCAGGGCAACAAAAAAAACAGTAAGAAGAACAGCCTTATTTTCAGGCAAATAAATTCAGCCAATAAAAAAACAAAACAAAAATCAGTTTTTGAAATTCCCATTTTGACAATATTTTATGTAAAAAAGGGCAGAGTTGGCGCAGGAATGATCATTTTTAATATTTTTACGATGTTGTTAAGGAGAATTTCAAACATAGTGACAATTAAATTTTGGGCTGCACACGAAAAAACAAAACAAAAACAGCTCTTTCAGCTTCTTGTAATATGGGGAGTCGTGAGTATTTTGTCCATAATTTCTTTCGTGATACATTTGATTTCTCCTGACACCGGAAATTGTTCCATTTGCGATATCATGTTAATTGCTGTTTCGGTTATGGCAGTGATGTGCTCATTAAACGGAAAAATTATCTGTGCAATTAATTCCACATTTTCGATCCCGGTATTTGTATATGCTTACTATATATCCGATTTTAATTCGCACTTATCGCCCATTGAAACAGTACACCACTCTACATGGTGGTTGATGGCAGGGCTGCTGTTTTTATATCATTATTCGAGGCTTGAAACCAGAGTTATACTGTATTTCTTTTTTTCGCTGGCAGTACTTTCTTTTCAATTGTATAAGGCAGATCATCTGTTCGACTCGTTTACCTATTTCACTCCGGCTATTACAAATCCTCTGTTGATTTTTACCGCGTTTTTTCTGGCCACATTTTACCTTCGTAAAAGATTGATCTCGATTATAGAAAAGCTGGAAGGGCAAGCCAACCAAAATATTGAAAGTATAAACCGGGTACTCCAGAATTCATCGTTTTTAATTATAAAACTAAGTGCAGTGCGCGATGAAGATGGCAATGTGGTAAAACTGAATGTAGACAAGGTAAACAATGCCTTTGAGTCGGGCTTTAAATTAAACCTTTACCAGATCCAGGGACAAGAAGCCGGATATGTTTTTGATTTAATCTTTAAAGGAAAATTTGATGTAAACAAAATCGTTTTTTTTAACAAAAGGAAAGTAAGTGAATACCATGCAGCAAACATGGATAAATGGTTTAAAGTACATGTAATAAATCCCAGCTACAATTTGTTTTACCTTGCTTTTGAAGACATTACACAAACCAAGAAAAAATTAGCAGAATTAGAAGCTAGCAAAAGGCGATATAAAGTATTGCTGGAGGCTATTCCTGATATCTTTTTTGTAATTGACAAGGATGGCATTTACGAAGATTTTGTAATTAAAGAAAGTGACCTGTTTAAAATTGAGGATGCCAATATAATAGGCAGTTCGATATATGACGCCGGATTTCCGGATCAAATGGCTAGCAAAATTTATTCGTGTATTCAACATAGTTTAAAAAACAATTCAATTGAGACCATTGAGTACTCTTTAAACACGCCGAACGGAACTTTCCTGTTTGAAATGAGACTGGCCAAATTAAATGCCAACTCGGTAATTTCAGTGGCACGTGATATCACAAAACGAAAAACAGCCGAGTTTTCTCTTGAAAAAGCATTGGCCCGTGCCGAAGAATCAGACAAATTAAAATCAGCATTTCTGGCTAACCTCTCACACGAGATACGCACTCCGATGAACATCATCACCAACTTTACCCGCATGTTGGCTTCTCCGGATATGGAAGGCATGGAGCGTCTCGAACTTACGGATGCAATCACACAAAATGGTCTGCAGCTAATGAATATGATTGACAATACGATTCATCTTTCAAAAATTGAGACTGAATCAATTTCTGTGAATCAAGATTTCTGCAGGATTAATCCACTTTTACGGGACATCTACAATGAGTTTTCGCCTAACATTCCAGATACAAAAGATGTACAAATGAAGTTGAACTTTGATGTTGCCAATACTGAATTTGGATTTGCCACAGATAACAAGCTACTAAAGGAAGCATTATCCATATTAGTGGATAACGCAGTGAAATATACCCAACGCGGAACCGTAACACTTGGATATGAAATGATACGTACCGATAGGATAAAATTTGTAGTTACCGATACAGGCATTGGCATACCTAAAGATGACTTTGAAAACATATTCAGCCGGTTTTATCGCGTACAAAATCCAATTAATCAATCGACTTCCGGTTCGGGCATAGGCTTGCCAATTGCACAACACTACATTTCTTTGCTAGGTGGTGAACTGGAGTTTGAATCAACCATTGACAAAGGCAGTAAATTTTGGTTTACTTTGCTATTTAAGGAAGGTCGTGGGTACATGAAAATTGTTAGTTAATTATTAGCTCTAATCCAATTTCACAAATACTTTATTGTCGAAAAATGTATATTCTACTTTCTTAATAGATGAACGAAAACTACCTTTGAATGTTAAGAATATACTGTTTTTAGAATTTTGAATCCTTTTTTATATATAAACTTTAAAAACATGAAAATAAAAACACTGGTGTTTCTTGCCTTCCTCATTTCCTGCTCGTACAAGTATTCAGGGGCAACAGAGAAAGACACACAGCAACGTCCCCAGCGTGTTGTGGTTGTGCACGAATCTTTTACTCCGCAACTGCGTGTAAATGGGTATACTTTTTATGCTTTCGACGATAGAGTGGATTCGTATTACTCGAGTACAGAATATTTTAATGGTAAAATAAAAGGTGGTTTTCAGTGGGGAACCGGCCTTGAATACATGTTGGCACCAGTTCAGAGTGTTGAACTGAGTTATTTACGTTTAGATACGGACGCACCTATGGAATACTATAAAAATGGAATACAATATTCTGTTTTTGATGTAGCCACAAATTATATTCTTCTGGGCAGTAACCGTTATTTTCCAACAGGTGGCAACGTTGAACCTTATGCAGGATTGCAAGTAGGTGTTGGTATTTTAAACGTAACTAATCCCGACACTGGAAGATCGGACAACGCCACAAAGTTTGCGTGGGGAGCAAAAGCAGGATTAAATATTTGGGTATCTGATCAGGTTGGTCTGAAAATTCAAACCGGATTAAATTCAGTAGTTCAGGCTGCAGGTGGCAGTTTCTATTTTGGTCCTGGCGGCCCGGGAGCAGGTGTAAATACCTATTCTACTTTTTACCAATTTTATATTGGTGGCGGCTTAACGTTTAGTATTGGAAATTAGTCCCTGAATATTCTGAAAATAAAGGGTTGTTGTTTGGTAGCAACAACCCTTTATTTTATTGTCTGTTTGTAAGCGAGTTCAATAACCTGTATCCAACCAATCTATCGTAACGACCAGCCAAATCGCAGTAATACACAAAAACCTGATAATCGTTTTCAGTTTCCCAAAAACTTCCTTCAATGTTGGTATGATCAGCAACCATTGCTCCCTCAGGAACATATACATATTGAAAATTGTAGTATCCTTGTTTTAACAACAAAGTTAGTTCGTACGAAGCCGTATTAAAATTATAAGTCATTTCGTTGCTTTTATTGGCATTCCAATTCGACAATGCCCCAAAAACATTTACGGAACCTCCCAGCAACGGGGCATCCAAATGCAAGGTAAAATGAACAAATGTATAATCACATTCCGTTTCCGGATCCTGAACTTCCTGGTCTTGACTTTCGATTGAATATTTCCCGTTCATTTCTTCGTATGAAAAGAATTTTTTATTCGACCTTATCTCATCCGTCTTCAGCGTTTTATGAAAGTAAGGGCGATGAAAATCTGTTGCAAGAACGTTTTCACCGTTCATTCGGTTGGTCCTGTTATCAAAATACCGGAATTCATTTCCTGCCGGAAAAACATTCTCGCGGTTGTAATCGTAATCCAGCATTTTGTCGCGCACATAAAGTGGTTTTAAATTACGTATTGCATTGTCCCACCTATAATTCTGCATAATCACGACTTTCACCTCATCGCGCGGATTTAAAATATTTAGATTTGGATGATACACTTTAAAATCGACTTCTTGATTTGCACCTTTAAAAGCATCTTGTGTTGCACGCCTAACGGTACCATCAATACCAACAACATTTTCATATACCTGAAAACGTTGCGTCAAAATACGTTTTTCCCTGTCCTGGTCTTCGTAAACCACCAGAGCGTAATTGCCCGACAATTTAACTTTTACATGTGAATTAGGCAATACAATTCGGTAATTTATATAGTTGAAAGAAGTATTAAATGACATGCCGTAATCATCAACCGGATTTTCTGTAAAACCGTCCAGATACTCTTCCTGCGCAATAAAACTTTCGTTCCAATCTGCATCGCAATGTACAATAGTATAATAGTAGTTTTTTACATTGGCCGACAAATCATCGAATGTAAAAATCAAATTAATATCCTCGCCTAATGCAACTATGGGATTCGACAAAACAAATCCTTCGCGATAGGCCAATACGGTTTTAATATTTTCTTTATAAACTGCGTTTTCATAATAAAAACTTTCATCTTGTGCTAATGCAGAAAATACAATCAGAAAAAGTGCTGATAGTGTTATTATTTTATTTCTCATTTGTGATTATTTTCAATTACTTAAAGATTGGTACAAAAAAACAGCTCCTCACAAAAGTTTGATAACCGTTATCAGTCCTTATTAATTAACAATTTTGAATACTGATTCTCTATAAAACGTAAAAATCAGTATTTCTGATGTATTATCAAAACTTAATTGAATTATCGGTTTTTCTATTTGTTACGTCAATCCTCTATCATATTTTATGAATTCGGACCTTGATATTACTTTGAGATGTATAAAAATGTTAATTTAATCTGAAGTATTCATTTTTTTTATTTTCTGGCTGATTTTCAACGAAATCACTCGAAAATGATTTATATCAATACACATATTGATTTATTTGCATGTTTTAATATGAATACTCTAGGTTTTATGCATTGTGTAACGGTAATTAATTGTTACTTTTGCCATCCTAAAAATTAATTTTAGTCTTAATTCAATATGTCAGAAGTAGTTAAGTTAAGGAAAGGGCTCAATATTAAGCTGAAAGGAAGTGCTGAAAAAGTACTTGAGAAATTGCCGACTCCGGCAACAGTTGCTCTAAAACCCACCGATTTCCAAGGACTTACTCCAAAATTAAGTGTAAAGGCTGATGCTGAAGTAAAAGCCGGTGACGCTTTATTTTACGACAAATACCACCCAGAAATCGTTTTTACTGCTCCGGTTGGCGGAAAAGTAGTTTCGATTAACCGTGGTGAACGACGTAAAATTTTGGAAGTAGTTATTGAGACAAGTGAAAAAGCAGGTTCGGTTGAATTTAAAAAAGCCGATCCAAGCACTCTGTCGTCGGAAGAAGTGAAAGAGCAGATCCTTAAAAGCGGATTGTGGTCATTCATCAAAAAACGTCCGTATGGTATAATTGCCCTACCCGACGAGCAACCAAAAGCAATTTATATTTCAACATTCGACACGGCTCCTTTGGCCCCTGATTTCAATTTTATTGTTGACGGGAATATGGATACTTTTCAAACCGGGGTGAATGCTTTGGCTAAATTAACCGAAGGAAAAGTTATACTGGGCGTAAATGCCGACAGCACTTTTACTGGTGTTAAAAATGTTGAGATAAATACTTTTGAAGGACCTCATCCTGCAGGTAATGTTGGGATACAGATCGCAAATACAAAACCTCTTAACAAAGGTGAAGTAGTATGGACAATCAACTTTCAGGATGTACTTTTTATCGGTCGATTATTTAAAACGGGTAAAGTAGATTTTACAAAAATATTTGCTTTAACCGGTTCCGAAGTAGCAGCGCCAAAATATTACCAAACCGTTTTAGGAGCGCCTGTTGCAAGCTTAACCGAAGGTAAACTGATTGATGCCGGCTACAAACAACGAATCATTAGTGGAAACGTTTTAACCGGAACAAAGGTTAAAAAACAATGTTACATTGGATTTTACGATTCGCAGGTAACTGTTATTCCAGAAGGTGATGAGTACGAATTATTTGGCTGGGCCGATCCTGGTTTCGGAAAATTCAGTGCTACAAAAACATTCTTTGGAAAACTATTCCCTAAAAAAGAATATACACTCAATGCCAACCTTCATGGTGGCGAACGTGCATTTGTTCTTTCCGGACAATACGAAAAACTAGTTCCAATGGACATTATGCCGGTTTATTTACTAAAAGCAATTTTGGTAAACGACATAGATAAAATGGAACAGTTGGGAATTTACGAGGTAGTAGAAGAAGACCTTGCTCTTTGTGAATATGCCTGTACTTCTAAAATTGAAGTTCAGAAAATTTTGCGGGAAGGTATAAACACTATGATTAAAGAATTAGGATAAATTTTACTGAAATTATAAATCAGTTTTAGAAATGAAATTCATTAAAAACTTTTTTGAAAGGACAGAACCTCTCGTTCAGAAAGGAGCCAAATACAGTTGGCTCGGGTCTGTACACGAAGGATTCTTTACCTTTCTATTTGTATCGAAAGATACTTCCAAATCGGGAACACATATTCACGATTTCATCGATTTGAAGCGTACCATGTCGATTGTAGTTCTTGCACTTGTACCTGCCCTTTTATTTGGTATGTACAATGTAGGATTTCAACATTATAAAGCGATTGGAGAACTTGCCTCAACCGGATTTTTCGGAATATTCCTTTATGGTTTATTAAAAGTAATTCCTGTAATTGCTGTTTCGTATATTGTAGGTTTAGGTATTGAGTTTGTATTTGCTCAACTACGCGGTCACGGAATTCATGAAGGATTCCTGGTTTCGGGTATTCTTATACCAATGATAATGCCCATTGAAACTCCACTTTGGATGGTTGCATTAGCTACAGCTTTTGCCGTTATTTTAGGTAAAGAAGTTTTTGGCGGTACCGGAATGAACATCTGGAATCCGGCACTTGTAGCACGTGCATTCCTTTTCTTTGCCTACCCTGCGCAAATGTCGGGCGAATCAGTTTGGGTTGCATTAAGCAGTACCGACAAGGTTATCGACGGTTTTTCGGGAGCCACTCCAATGGCAAATGCAGCTGCCGGTCATTTAAATTACAGTGTTGCCGATGCTTTCTTCGGATTTATTCCCGGATCGATTGGTGAAACTTCGGCTTTTGCTATTTTAATTGGAGCACTTATATTAATTGTAACCGGAATCGGAAGCTGGAAAATCATGGTTTCTACACTGGCAGGTGGAGCAGTTATGGGTCTTATCCTTAACGCAGCCTCTGGCAGCGAAGCACTATCAGCAGCAAATCAGGTATATTTCTCAATGCCTTTCTGGCATCACCTTATTTTAGGTGGATTTATGTTTGGTGCTATTTTTATGGCCACCGACCCTGTATCTGCATCACAAACCGAAAAAGGAAAATACATTTACGGATTCCTGATTGGTATTCTTGCCATCCTAATTCGAGTAATCAACCCGGCCTTCCCTGAAGGTATGATGTTGGCAATTCTTTTGATGAATACATTTGCTCCGCTTATTGACCACTATGTAGTAGCCGGAAATATTAAGAAGCGAATGAAACGAGCAAAAATCTCTGCATAATAAAAACGAAGAATCATGGACAGAAATAGTAATACTTATACATTTTTATATGCAGCCATAATGGTAATTATTGTTGCAGCGGTTCTGGCTTCGGTTTCAATGGCTTTAAAGCCTGCGCAGAAAAAGAACGTAGCGATAGAGAAAAAACAAAATATTCTGGCATCGGTAAATATTGAAAGTACCGCAGCAACTGCAGAAGCTATTTACGCCGAGAAAATTATTGGCGAATATGTTGTAACCGTAAAAGGCGAACAAGTAGAGGGTGATGCATTTACCACCGACCTGAAAAAGGAACGTGCAAAAGATGCAGCTGATATGTTGTTACCGGTATTTGAAGTAAAAACCGACGACGGTTTAAAATATGTACTTCCGTTATACGGCGCCGGTCTTTGGGGGCCTGTCTGGGGATATGTATCGTTAAGCGACGATATGAACACCATTTACGGAGCCAACTTCGACCACGAAGGTGAAACTCCCGGCTTAGGTGCTGAAATATCTACTACTGCATTTGAAGCTCCTTTTAAAGGAAAGAAAATATTTGACGAGTCAGGTAAACTGGTTTCAATTTTGGTTGCCAAAGTTGGACAAGTTGCTCCTGAAGAGCATAAAGTTGATGCCATTTCGGGTGGTACAATTACAAGTAAAGGTTTGGAGCAAATGCTTCAGGATGACTTTACTGCTTATGAAGAATTCTTAAATAAGAAAAAATAACAGAGATGAGCGAACCATTATTTTCAAAGAAAAATTTAAAATTACTGTCTGATCCGTTAAACGACAGTAACCCGATTACCGTTCAGGTATTGGGAATTTGCTCAGCACTTGCTGTTACTGCACAGCTTAAGCCATCAATTGTAATGGCACTTTCGGTAGCAGCTGTTTTGGCATTTTCAAACGTGATTATTTCATTATTACGAAATACCATTCCAAACCGTATTCGAATTATCGTTCAGCTTGTTGTAATTGCTGCGCTGGTAATTTTAGTTGACCAGGTACTTAAAGCATATGTTTACGATGTAAGTAAGCAACTTTCGGTATTTGTGGGGTTAATTATTACCAACTGTATTATAATGGGGCGACTGGAAGCTTTTGCGTTGGGTAACCGCCCATGGCAATCGTTCCTCGACGGAATTGGTAATGCTGCCGGTTACGGTGTAATTTTAATTGTAGTAGGTTTCTTCCGCGAATTACTTGGATCCGGGTCATTGTTGGGTTTCAAAATAATTCCCGACAGCTGGTACATTGCCAACGGAGGATTTTACGAGAACAACGGCTTGATGGTACTTTCTCCAATGGCCCTAATCGTGGTTGGAATTATTATTTGGGTACAACGTAGCCGTAATAGTAAATTAATCGAAAACTAGTTCTAACACAAAAAGAAAGTTCAAATGGAAAATCTGATTAATATTTTTGTTAAGTCAATTTTTATCGAAAACATGGTGTTTGCCTACTTCTTCGGAATGTGCTCTTACCTTGCTGTTTCGAAAAAAGTAAGTACTGCCGCCGGTTTAGGTATTGCAGTGGTTTTTGTGTTAGGAATTACTGTTCCGGTAAACTACCTACTTGAAAATTATGTACTGAACGAAGGTGCTTTGGCATGGTTAGGCGAAGGTTTTGCCGATGTTGATTTAAGCTTTTTACGCTTTATCATGTTTATTGCCATTATTGCATCGATGGTTCAGCTGGTGGAAATGATTGTTGAAAAATTTGCTCCTGTATTGTACAACCAGCTGGGTATTTTCTTACCGCTTATTGCAGTAAACTGTGCCATTCTTGGAGGTTCTTTATTCCTTCAGCAAAAAGCATTTGTTAATGTAGGCGAAGCAACTGTTTACGGACTTGGTTCGGGAGTTGGTTGGTTACTTGCCATTGTTGGTATTGCTGCCATCAGAGAAAAAATCGAATACTCAAACGTACCTGCACCATTACGCGGACTGGGAATTACATTTATTGTAACCGGTTTAATGGGATTGGCATTTATGGGATTCGGCGGAATTAAATTGTAAAATCGAAAAATCAACGAATACTATGATATTATTATCTGCACAAACAACCGTTATACTTACCAGTGTGTCAGTATTCCTGGGTGTAATTATTCTTTTGGTTGCCATTTTATTGTTTGCCAAAAAGAAACTTACTCCATCGGGTATTGTTAAGGTAAATATTAACGAAGGCGATGTGGAAGTTGAAACCGAACCAGGCAATACACTTCTTTCAACTTTGGGGAACAACAAAATTCTTCTTCCATCGGCTTGTGGTGGTGGTGGAACTTGTGCCATGTGCCGCTGTCAGGTTGAAGAAGGAGGAGGTTCTATCCTTCCTACCGAAACAGGATTCTTTACCCGTAAAGAGCAAAACGACAATTGGCGTTTGGCTTGCCAGGTAAAGGTAAAAGAAGACATGAAAATTAAGATCCCTCAGGAAGTGATGGGTGTTAAAAAGTGGGAATGCGAAGTGGTATCGAACCAAAACGTAGCAACATTTATAAAAGAATTTGTTGTTAAACTTCCGGAAGGCGAAAACCTTGATTTTAAATCGGGTGGATACATTCAGATCGATGTGCCTAAAGTTGACGTGAACTTTAAAGACATGGATATTGAAGAAGAATACCGCGAAGAGTGGGAAAAATTTGGAATGTTCGACCTGGTAATGAAAAACCCGGAACCAACTTTCCGTGCATATTCTATGGCTAACCACCCTGCCGAAGGTAACATTGTAATGTTGAACATCCGTATTGCAACTCCACCTTTCGACCGCACTATAAACGGGTTTAAAAAGGTAAATCCGGGAATTTGTTCCTCGTTCATTTTCAACCTGAAACCGGGCGATAAAGTAACCGTATCGGGTCCTTACGGAGAATTCTTTTTAAAAGACAACGACAGCGAAATGATGTTTGTTGGTGGTGGTGCCGGAATGGCTCCAATGCGCTCGCACTTATTTCACCTGTTCCATACCGTTAAAGAATCGAAAAAGAAAGTTACTTTCTGGTACGGTGCCCGTTCGTGGAAAGAAGTTTTCTATTACGATCAGTTTAAAGAGATCGAGAAAAACTTCCCGAATTTTGAGTTCAACCTGGCACTCGACCGTCCTGATCCGGCAGCTGATGAATTAGGCGTAACCTATAAAACTGGATTTGTTCACCAGGTAATCCACGATAACTACCTGAGTCAGCACGAAGAGCCCGAAGAAATTGATTTCTACATGTGTGGACCACCAATGATGAACGATGCGGTTCAGAAAATGCTTTACGATTTAGGCGTTCCTGATGAAAACGTATTGTTCGACGACTTTGGTTCGTAAGTATTGAAATTAAAATACTGATATATTGCAAAGCCACTTTCTTTAATGGAAGGTGGCTTTTTTTCGGCCTCCGTTTGCTACAAGCGGGGTATCGAACTAATTCATCCAATACGATTGTTAATCCTTTAACATAGTAGTTAATTCATCGTAACCTTTCAAATTCCGGGCATCGTAATCTGCCAAAATTGAAATCCAATCACTTCCTCCAAGCGACTTAAGCCGCATCCAATCCTGCCTGGCTCCTTCAACATACCCAAGTTCGTACCTGCACAATCCTCTCATCATTAACATCGCACGATCATAGGGAACCAGCGTGATACCTTTTTCGTAAAGCTTCAATGCTTTTTTAGTTTTTCCTTCAATTAAAAATTTCCGGTTTCCTTCCACAAAAAGTTCTTTTGCATCTTCTGTAAAATCCTGGGCTAAAGCCATCGATTCAGTTAAACCCGTTTTAATTCTTAGGTTAACTTCTTTCTCCATGGCAACAGGCTCTCCATTATTGCAACCCGGTTTCCACATGCCCTGGGTAGTTGCCAAAATTCTTAAAACCTCTTCATCTATTTCAGGTGAAACACTATTGATTATATTAAAATCTGTTAGTTCCCCTTTGGTAGTAACAACAAACTGAATGACCTCTGTTCCTTTATAGCGGTAAACATTATTTAGGTCAGGAACTTTAAAGTTTTCAATTAAGTACTGGTCAATCGAAGATGAACCTTCAACGTTATTAACGAATTCAAGCGTCTTGGTTCCTATAAATTTTGGAGGAGTAACTGTTACTTCTTCCAATGAACTACCCCGCTGCAAGCAGACGGGGTATCAGAAGAGTGCCAACTGCTGAGCTTTGTGCAAAGTCTTATATTCCTTTTCGATCCCTTGTTCTCTGACATATTTGGAGATAGTGTCTTCATTGC
>JAPOHD010000009.1 GCA_026671195.1 Draconibacterium aestuarii
AGTGAAAAACAGGCTTGCTCAATTAACGTGGTGCTTTTTTTTCATAATAACGAATTTTATAATTACTCACCCTAAAGGTACTGGAGACTGAGCACTTTAGCTACCTTTAGGTTTCGTTCAACAATTATGGTGTCGCCACTAAGTGTTTCACTTGCTCTGGCAATGGCTTATAACGGTGCATCTGGAGACACAAAAGCAGAGATGGAGGAAGCAATGAAACTAAATGGTCTTACTCCGGAGCAAATTAACAACTCGTATAAAATGCTTATTGAAGCACTTCTGTCGCTTGATGAAGATGTAGTTTTTGAAATCGCCGACGCCATTTTTCACGAACAAAACTTTAATGTAAAACAGGAGTTTTTAAACCTCAACGAAACCTATTTTAATGCTGAAATTGACAGTATCGATTTTAGTAATCCTTCGGCTGTAACCAAAATAAACAGCTGGGTGGCTGATAAAACACAAAATAAGATCAGAACTATTTTAGATAGTCTTTCGCCCGATGACAGGATGGTATTATTAAATGCCATATATTTTTATGGAACCTGGACAAAGGAGTTTAATAAAAACGGAACAAAAATGCGGAACTTCACAATGGCGGATGGCAGTAATAAAGAGGTACCAATGATGAGCAAAGAAGATGAACTTGACTACCTTACGAACAGTTTATTTAGTGCTGTAAAACTTCCATACGGATCAGGTCAATACAATATGTTGGTTTTGCTTCCGGCCGAAGGAGAGAACGTTCAAAATGTTATAGATGAACTATCGCCAAGCAATTGGAAAAACTGGTCAGAAAAGTTTGAAAGACAGAATAATATTGCTGTAACCATGCCTCGTTTTAAGTTTGCATTCGATATACAACTGAATAGTGTATTGCAACAAATGGGAATGCACAAAGCATTTTCACCCTTTTCGGCCAACTTTTCAAACATTTCTGATGTAGACTTATTTATCAGTTCGGTTATACATAAAACATATATCGATGTAAACGAAACAGGAACTGAAGCAGCTGCGGTTACTGCATTAACATTTACAACAACCAGTATTGATCCAAATCTGCCTAAAACCGTTTTTATAGTTGATAAACCTTTTTTATTTGCCGTTACGGAAAAAGACACCGACGCTATTTTATTTATTGGCGAAGTTCAAAATCCGGAATACAAAGAATAAGTTTATAAAATGATTAAATACAAGATACTGAACAAATTGAAAGAAATTAATCTGGTGCAAACAGAATAAACCAGAGGATGTTTCGTTATATAAAAAATTTAGAAAGCCATGAAACGATTAGTCGTAATACTATCCGTTTTTTTAATTTTATACACCGCGTGCGAGGAAGAAGAAACCATCCAGTTTTTGGAAACTGGTGAAGTGGTTGATTATGCCGGTGCCGGGAACTGCGGTTTTGTTATTGAGCTTGACAATGGCAAAGGTATTCAGCCTTTGTATTATCCCGAGGATTTTACATTCACAAATGGTCAGCGTGTTTTGGTTGAATATACCGAACTGGATAATATTATTAATGGGTGCGACCGGGGTATTGCCTGCAAGGTTAATTACATTGAAGAATTAGCCTGTGCTCCGTATGTCGATTTGTATTTCGAGAACTACGACAGCCTGGCACGCGACCCTGTATATTTACACGAAGCTTATGTTGATGGAAATTGCCTGTATTTTAGGATTTCGTATAGCGGAGGTTGCCAGAAACACAACATAGACTTAGCACGAATGCATCCCTGGACAGCAAACAGCGACAACATTCCAACTTTTGAAATACGCCACAACTCCAACGACGATTTGTGTGAGGCTTATTTTACTAAAGAATTTCGCTACGACCTGTCATCCTTAATCGATGAAGGCAAAAAAGAATTTGTATTGACTGCCAAGTTAGTAAATAATGAATTTTACAATAAAACATTTTATTTGAACTAGAGCAGGTCTTCCTGTAAATAACTGCACTGATAATTTTGAAAGGGTTGATTTTTACGAATCAACCCTTTTTATTTGATCTAATTAGAAAATATATCGTACTAATTTCGTCGTAGCTCATTCAACTAAAAAATTCTTCCAACCTCACTTTAACAGCACCATTGCATTCATTTTTTTTACAACAACCTCTTTTATTGAACCGGGAGTTGATACCAGTTTTTTTTTTAGAGAGAGTAAAAACTGCAAGAGATTGAAAATGCCAACATTGTTGGTTTCCACACTACAATATGAATGGATGTCCAGGTTGTTACTGCAATAACTGCCACAGCTTTATAATCAGCAGCTAACTTCTATCCGTTTTTTGTATCGCAAACAACAGCTCTTAAGTACACGAAAACAATTCAAACTTTATAAGATTGTATTTGCTATATCTTTTTGATTAGGGTTAACAATTTTACCACAAATATGCGGGAGCTGCCATTCGGAAAACAGCACAAAAAAGGGCACAAACATTAGTCTGCACCCTCTTGATTGTATTCTAAGTTATTGGTTTAAAAAATACTATATGAAATACCTGCCGCAACATTTAAAGTTGTTTTTGCATACGTCTCGTCATATTCTCCAACATCCGGATCGGTAAACACAACAGTATCGTCTTTATAAAAAGTGTTGGATACTCCAAAGTCAAATACAAGCTTATCCGTAATTTTCCACATAAAACCACCCGCAAGAGTATTCGATGAGTTTGTAAAGCTAAAATCACTCTGATACTCAGGAGTTACACCATTTTCAGAAATTAAACCACCAACACTGATGGCAAATTTTTCAGATAAATTAAATTGTAATCCCAGACCAAGTTCGTAATAGTTCTTATCAATTTCGCGTTTTACCCGTTGTCCGACTGAGTTGTACCTTACATTGTAACCATAATCAACTCCTTTATCCAGGTACATATTATATGACAATTGCATTTCCAGCCAATCCAAACCCCGATAACCAACTCCTGCGGTTATAATTCCCGGCACATCGTAACTTCCTTCGACTCCATCAGGGAACAAACCCAGGTCGTCAACTTTTGTCTCATTTTTTAAGATTAACGAAGTTTTATGTTCGTATTTCAAACCGATATTCCAATCATCGTTTGGCGAAATATTGATACCAATAATAGGAGTAAATCCCATTCCTTTTTGTTTTGTATCTACTTCGCGATCTTCCATTGCACCGGCAGTACCCGATAACGTTTGGGCCGTTCCGTTTAAAATTCCGGCCGTTGCAGTTAACTCATCTCCTACTGCATTATATGTGCCTTGCAACTGTACAAAATTCATCATATCAATTTGCTCCTGTGGTATTCCTACATACTGCAAACCACCTTCAATCAGAGAACGCGTGGCTGCATCAATATAGCCGGCACCTTCAAGCTGAGCCAAAGTAAAATCTCCGCCGCCTGCATCAATCACCGGTTGCATCTGGGTAGCAGTCCCGTACATCAAGTTAGCTCCGGTAGTTGCCTGACCGGCAATACCACTAACAGTTGAAGAAGCACCAGTTAACCATGCAGATGCAGGATTCATCTGACCACCAGCTTCCAACATTACATTTTCAATGGCACCTTTGTAGGCATTTACCGACGGCATTACACGAACACCTCCGTATACCGAAAACATATCATTTATTGCATAGGTTGCTCCCAACTGAATTCCCCAGTATGTTGATGAACCATCGAATGATAAATCGGCACTATAACCGGTAACTGCTAATGCAGGGCTTATTTGAGCCAAACCAGCCAGCGCAGGAACAGCTTTTGAAATTGGGATTTCGAAAGAAGGTAATCCCCGGTCGAAAGTTGCGGTACCTCCGCCGCCAATCGGACCTATTCCCAAAGAAAATGCCCATTTATCTTTTTTGTAAACTCCGTAAAGATCCGGAAATACCGGAACTGTTGTTTCGCCCTTGTAATATCCGTCGTTTAATAATGGGAATTCGGTATTCACTTCCCTGGTCTGAAATATAGATTGGCTGTAGAAAGCAAAATGCCATCCATTTTCCAATTTCACCAAACCGGCAGGATTGTAAAAAACAGCATCAATTTCGAGAGCCGCATTTCGCGATAACATTCGAATATATTGTGCACTTTGATTGTAATTAGTCAATAGTCCGCCCGCAAAGGTGACATTAAGCAGCATAAAAAATACTGCAAGCAGTGTCAGTTTTTTCATAGATATAATTTTAATAAAAGACAATTTTATCCCTTTTAAACATAAATAATAACGGGAAATATTACAGTTTTTTAGCAGTTGAATTCTGAGAAGCAAATTTAGAATTAATTTCTAATTACCAAAACTTTCATACTGACATTCAGCTTTTTGCGCACTTTTCGAACAACGGCGACTTTTGTTCGAACCATAAAAAACAAAAAACCCGAAGCGCTACTCTTCGGGTTTTCAGTATTTAACAAATATATCTTAGATATGAATCACCTCGTCGTAAGCTGCTGCTGCAGCTTCCATAACCGCTTCGCTCATGGTTGGATGCGGATGTATTGTTTTCAATAATTCATGTCCGGTAATTTCCAGTTTTTTGGCAACCACCAGTTCGGCAATCATTTCAGTTACATTTCCACCAATCATATGTGCACCTAGTAACTCGCCATATTTTGCATCAAAAATTAGTTTAACAAAACCATCTTTTTGACCGGCAGCACTTGCCTTGCCACTTGCCGAGTATGGGAATTTACCCACTTTTATTTCGTAACCGGCTTCTTTCGCCTTCGCCTCAGTTAAACCAACCGACGAAACTTCTGGATTTGTGTACGTACATCCCGGAATATTTCCATAATCAACCGGTTCTGGATTTAGTCCTGCAATTTTTTCGATACAGGTAATTCCTTCAGCCGATGCAACATGAGCCAATGCCGGCCCTGCAACAATATCTCCAATGGCATAAATGCCTTCCACATTCGTATTGTAATACTCGTCTACTTTAACACGACCCTGTTCTGTTTCAATACCCAGTTCTTCCAAACCAATTCCTTCTGTGTTTGGAGCAATTCCGACTGCAGAAAGAACAATATCAGCTTCAATAACTTCTTCCCCTTTTTTGGTTTTTATGGTTACCTTACATTTATCACCCGAGGTATCCACACTTTCCACCGAAGAACTTGTCATCACCTTCATTTTTGATTTTTTGAAGTTGCGTTCAAGTTGTTTGGCCACATCAGCATCCTCGTTTGGCACCAGGGTTGGCATAAATTCTACTAAAGTAACTTTTGTTCCAATTGAATGATAGAAATAGGCAAACTCGCTACCAATAGCACCAGATCCCACAACCACCATACTTTCAGGCTGTTTATCAAGCGTAAGTGCTTTGCGGTAGCCTATAATTTTTTTACCATCCTGTGGCAAATTAGGCAATTCGCGCGAGCGTGCTCCGGTGGCCAAAATAATATGTTTTGCAGTGTACGATGTTTTTTTACCGGCATCGTCGGTTACTTCAACTGTATTTTTCGCAGTTAGTTTCCCCCAGCCAAAAATCGATTCAACCTTGTTCTTTTTGAACAAGAACTGAATTCCTTTACTCATACCATCGGCAACACCTCTGCTGCGCTTTACCATGGCCACAAAATCAGGTTTTACTTCACCTTCGATCGAAACACCGTAATCGGCAGCGTGCACAGCATACTCGTATGCCTGAGCACTTTTCAACAACGATTTTGTAGGGATACATCCCCAGTTCAAACAAATTCCACCCAGATTTTCTTTTTCAACCACAGCAACTTTAAATCCAAGCTGTGCAGCACGAATGGCAGTAACATATCCGCCAGGACCACTACCAATAACTATAACATCGTAATTCATTATACTTATGTTTTTTGAATTTTATTTTAACTAACTAACACCTCTAACAAAGAAAGGTTTTACAAAATTATTTCTTTTCAGGCAAATAGAATCCTGTTGTGTGTGGTATAAAAAATAGTCTACTTTGTAACTCCAACCAAAATAGTACTTCAATAAGCATTGGTACTCGTCCTGTTGATTCTATTTTAATTTCGAATACAAGTCGAGCAACTCGCCTGCAGCAATAAACGAACTCATTCTATCAGTTAAAACATAATTTTCCAGAATTTTCAGTTTCTCTTTAATTTCAGGATTGTCGTAAAAATTACGTTTCAAATGTTCTTCTATGGTTTCGTGCATCCAGTAGGTTGACTGCTCATTACGTTTTTTATAAAAATAATCATTTTCTACAGTCTGTTTCTTATACTTTTCTACCTGCTCCCAAATTGCATCAATTCCGATTTTATGAAAAGCGGAACAGGTTAACACACCCGGATCCCAATCCGATTCTTTTTTAGGGAACAGATGAATGGCATTTCGATACTGCACCTGCGCCATCTGTGCCTTTTCAACGTTATTTCCGTCAGCCTTATTTATCGCTATCAGATCGGCCATTTCCATAATTCCACGTTTTATCCCCTGCAACTCGTCGCCGGCTCCAGCCAACATCAATAATAAGAAGAAATCAGTCATGGAATGTACGGCGGTTTCGCTTTGTCCAACTCCAACTGTCTCGATTAAGATATGATTAAATCCGGCAGCTTCACACAGAATAATGGTTTCGCGGGTTTTACGGGCCACCCCCCCCAGCGAACCTGCTGACGGGCTGGGACGGATATAGGCATTACTGTCGCCTGACAATTCTTCCATTCGTGTTTTATCGCCCAAAATACTTCCCTTTGTGCGTTCGCTACTTGGGTCGATAGCCAATACCGCTAATTTATGCCCACGGTTGGTAATATATTTCCCGAAGGCTTCAATAAAGGTACTTTTTCCTACACCCGGAACTCCTGTAATTCCAATTCGTATCGATTTTCCACTGTGCGGCAGGCATTTAGTAATAATTTCCTGAGCTAGATTCTGATGCTCAGTTTTTGAACTTTCAACCAAAGTAACCGCTTTACTAAGCAGCGTTATGTCGCCTTTCAATATTCCTGCAACATACTCATCGGCCGAATGCAATTTTCGTTTCTTCTGTAAAAATCGTTTAACCGAGTCATTACTAACAGGCTCGGGTTGTACAATTCCGTTGTTTACCTTTAATCCTTGAAATTCAGGATTATTTTCAATATGGTGCTGATCCTTTTCTGACATTCAAAATTATTTTGGGCAATAAAAGTACGTAAAAAAGAAGGTGCTGCAAATTACATTTGCAACACCTTAATATATTATTGAACTTAAATAAACTTTTAACTTTGCGGAACAACAATATTGCTCGAAATACGCAATGTTGAAGTTGAATTTTTAGGATCGTTTGTAATTACTGTAATAGACTTACTTTGACGACCACGTTTACCTCGCGAATCAAAAGTTACTTTAATCGGAGCTGTTTCACCCGGAGCGATAACCTTTGTTGACGGAGCTACTGCTGTACAACCACAGGAAGAGCGTACGCGACGAATTAGCAAATCAGATTTTCCATCATTCGTTAAATTAAATGTGTGTTCTTTTTTATCTCCCTGATTCATTTCCCCAAAATCGAAAGAGTTTTCTTTAAATACGGCAACAGGCGCATTGGCTAATTGTTCCGGAGTTAATTTTGAGAAATCCTCTTCGATAGTTGCACTTACACCAATCGAACTTTTATAATCGTTGCTTCCGTTTAACGACAAATAAATACGGTGTGAAGCAAAACCATAACTATTATCGGCATTGGTATCGTAAGTTACAATAACTTTACCACGTCCGTTGGCAGGAATTGTTGTAGGTTCGGCTTTTGCGGCTAAATGTTTTGGCACAGTACGAAATCCAACTTCCACAGGTTGATCAGTATCATTCACCAACTCTAATTCTTTCGTAACAACCTCGCCTTGAGTAAGCTTTGCAAACGAAAGGTAATTCGATTTTACTCTCAGAGGACCAATTTGACGGGGATATTGTTCTGCCAGTGTTTTCTCGCGGGGTTCTACTTTCCCGGTTATACGCAAAACAACAGTACTTACGTCAGCATTCGATGTTACCGTAACCGATTTATTAAATGACCCCGGGCGGTTTTTGGGATTATAACTTACATTTATTTCTCCGTTAGCCCCTGGCGCAACAGGTTCACGTGTCCATTTTGGAGTTGTACATCCACAAGATGCGCGCACGTTTGAAAGCACTAATGGTACATCACCTTCGTTTTTAAAGGTAAAAGTTGTTGTTTGCGAACCGTCAGATTCTTTAAAAGAACCAAAGTCATGCGTTTGTTCTTCAAACTTAATTTTTGCTTTTCCCTGTGCCATTACCGTACTAACAGCCAATACTAAAGCAAACACTGCAAGTAATTGTAAAAATCTTTTCATAATTTAATATTTTAATTTGTTCGTTGAGTTCGTAATCTTAAACAAATGTAAGAATGCTTTTTTATTAGAAGTGTTAATCGGATTCAATAATTTGTTAATGAGTTGTTAACTGCACGTTTCAACTAAAAAAATGTGTAGTTTCGCTATTAATCAAAGCACATATGAAAGGCAAAGCACTGAAATATATCATTTTACTGGCTACTGTTTCTATTGCCGGTATTTTTCTTATTCAGTTTTCTTTTATTAAAAGTTCGTACAACATTTCTGACAAACAGTTTAAAGAAAGTGCAAGTGTGGCGCTAAAAGAAGTAGCCTGGCAAATTTTAGTTGCAACAGGAAGTACTGAAAATTTTGACAGCATCACACCTGTTGAAATTATATCGAACAGTAATTATCTGGTAAACGTGGGCACTGCCTTCGATAAAGATTTATTGAAATCAAATTTAATTCGCGAATTAAAAAAACACGAAATTTATTACGATTTTGAATTTGCCATATTCGATCCGAGCGAACAACAAATGGATGAAAGAACTTTGGTTTCTTCGAATTCGGACGAAAAACCTTCGTCATACGACTTTCCAGTAAATGAAAAATATTCGAACTATTTTGCCGTTCATTTTCCGGATCGGTCATCGTATTTTAACTCGCGACTTTCTATCTGGTACTTTTTAACAGGACTGCTTGTTTTGGTTGTTTTCTTTTTCGGGTACACGCTTTCTGTAATTATCAGGCAACGGCAATTATCCGAAATTCAAAAAAACTTTGTGAATAACCTTACCCATGAATTAAAAACGCCCATTTCAGCCATTGCACTTTCGGCAAATGTTATTAACAACAAAACGATACTCGAAAACCCCAAACGGTTATTTGAATACACCCGGATAATACAGGAACAAAATACACGCCTGGCAAGAAATGTGGAAAATGTATTAAACCTGGCTTCCATAGAAAGAAACAGAATTAAACTGAACCTTGAAGAACTGGATGCTCAGCAGTTTTTACTCAAATCCATTGAAATTTTCAAACATTCTACTTCAGGACAAAAAGCAAACATAAGCACCAAACTTAGTGAAACAAAAGCAATACTTTTAGCCGACAAATTTCATTTTTCCAACCTGCTTTCAAATATTCTTGAAAACGCCGTAAAGTATTGCGAGCAAACACCTGAAATAATTGTTTCATTTGAGCAACGAAAAAACCATTTCGAATTATGTTTTGCCGATAACGGGATTGGCATTCCACGCGAATACCGAAAAAAAATATTCAAAAAGTTTTACAGAATACCTACCGGGAATGTACACGACGTTAAAGGATTTGGACTGGGACTCGACTACGTTCATAAAATAGTTAAAGCACACAAATGGAAAATAAAAGTTGAGGAAAATCCAAAAGGAGGAAGTATTTTTACACTCATCATTCCCAATTAAATTATGAGTAACAACGAATTTAAAATATTGCTGGTTGAAGACGATGAAGCACTTCGTTTTATTGTAAAAGATAATCTGCAACAAAATGCTTACAATGTTCAGGTAGCCGAAGACGGAGCAATTGCTCTTGACCTTTTTGAGAACAATGAATTCGATCTGATCATTTTAGATGTGATGTTGCCCAAAATCGACGGATTTCAGGTGGCGGAAAAAATAAGAAAAACAAACGAACAAATACCCATCATTTTTCTTACAGCACGCAGCATGACCGAGGATAAAATACTGGGACTTACCATTGGTGGCGATGATTATATTCCCAAGCCATTTAGTATGGAAGAACTGCTTTTGAAAATTAGAATATTTTTAAAACGCAGCCAATCGCAACCTGTTACAAACGGCTCGGTATCGAAAAGTATTCAAATAGGAAGTTTCGAATTTTACCCCGACGATTTGTCGCTAACATTTAATGGTACAGTGCGTACGCTTACTCTAAAAGAATCTGAACTAATCCGTTTTTTTGCGGAAAATGCGAACAAAGTTTTAAGTCGCAATGAGATATTAGAGAAAGTTTGGGGCTCCGATGATTATTTTCTGGGCCGCAGCCTCGACGTATTTATTTCGCGTTTGCGTAAATATTTTAAGGACGATCCTTCCGTAAAAATTACAAACCTGCATGGAATTGGATTTCGCTTCTCAGTAAAAAAATAAAACTAAATTGCATATAAAAATGACAGCAACACAACTTATTATATTAATTGTAATCGGAGTTTTATCGGGCATTCTGGCTGGTGTCTTTGGTGTTGGAGGCGCCATTATTGTAATTCCGGCCCTGGTATTTATTTTAGGACTTTCGCAACACGAGGCACAGGGAACAAGCCTGGCATTTATGCTTCCTCCTGTTGGTATACTGGCCACCTGGAATTACTGGAAAGCAGGTCAGGTAAACTGGAAAATTGCGCTTGTGCTTTCGGTTACCTTTGTGTTGGGTGCATATCTTGGATCTCATTTCTCCCTGAATATTTCAGACCGATCATTACGAAGGGCATTTGGAGTGTTGATGATGGTAATGGCGATAAAAATGATATTTTCGAAATGATAAACAATTGGTTTTGAGTTTTTAATGTCTAATTTCGATTTTCTGATAAAAAAGTACGCAACTTTTTGGAAGAATTAAAAAAAGAACTATTTTTGCAGTCCGAAAAATTATTAGGAAACAAGTAAAAACTTTATAGAAATGAGTAAAAGAACATTTCAACCATCGAATAGAAAAAGGAAGAACAAACACGGGTTCAGAGATAGAATGTCAACCGTTAGCGGACAAAAAGTTATTAAAGCCCGTAGAGCAAAAGGAAGAAAGAAATTGACCGTTTCGGACGAGCCAAGACATAAAAGATAATTTATATCTTTAAAGACTTTTGCGGGAAGGTAAAGAATGTAATTCTTTACCTTTTCGTGTTTATAGCTATCTGTTCTGGCAAGAATTTTTGAGCCACCAATATCGCGGCAATTCTTTTTCTGAGAGCCGGGAATTTACATCAGTGCGGGTTAACGGAAAGGAATAAACCGAAAAATCGACTCTGACAAGTTAAATTCTCCGGCAAAACAGAATACTGCAAAGTACTATCCGGAAATACCAAATACAGAATCTGGCGAAACATTTAATTCCGAAAGGTAATCCGGACCATTTAGAATTTTAAATACCGGATAATTGTACTTTATTTGAATTTTCGCAATTGATTATTGGTTCTTTTTCTTTCAACATACTTTTTTTGATTTATTTTTGTTCCCTTATTAAAGACCCATAATAGAAATGAGCTTAGGTAAATTCGTTGTTAGCCGTGTATTTTTTATGCACTTGTTGCTTGCCATTGCACTTATTGCATTACTCGTATTTGGAACCCTGAAAGGATTAAACCAATACACCCACCATGGAGTGTCATATCCTGTTCCTAATTTAACAGGACTTACAATTAACGAGGCAATTACGACCGCGCAAGCGAATCGGTTAAAGATTGAAATTGTTGATTCAGTTTATAATAAAAGATTCAAACCCGGAGAAGTTGTTGACCAACAACCCATTGCCAACTCAAATGTGAAAGAAAACCGTACAATTTTTTTGACAGTAAATTCTTCTGAACCCGAAAAGGTGGCCTTACCAAAACTTACCGATATTTCATTTCGTCAGGCACAGGTATTAATTGAAAACTGTGGTTTATTTATTGGCAGTATTTCGTACCAACCATCGGAATATAACGACCTTGTACTTGATGTCCAGCAAGATTCGGCATCCATTCAACAAGGAGAAAAAATTATAAAAGGAAGTACAATTGATTTAATTGTTGGGCGTAGTAAAGGCAACCTGAAAACGCCCCTTCCGAATTTAACAGGCTTCAATATTCAGGAAGCGCAGGCCACATTAAACGGAGCCAAATTAAACCTGGGAGTTCTTATTTACGACAAATCGATTACTACAGCCGAAGATTCGGTAAAAGCACAAATATGGAAACAACTCCCCAACCCAAAATTTGTTTCTACAGTAGATTTGGGATCATCTGTCGATCTTTGGCTAACCGTTGATCCTGAAAAAGTAAACGAAGCATACGAAAAATAATTTAATGGATATGGAAGATTTTGCACAAGATAGTGAAGAGCTGGAAGAAGGTGATTTGTACGAACATTATAAAATTACCGTCGACGCAGGACAGTCTTCCTTTCGAATAGATAAGTTTCTGTCGAACCGAATAGAAAATGCATCGCGAAGCCGAATTCAGGCTGCTGCCGAGGCCGGTAACATTTTGGTTGACGGCAACGCGGTTAAACCCAATTACAAGATAAAACCCAACCAGGAAATTGTAATTGTAATGGATTATCCGCGTCGCGAACTAAAAATTATTGCCCAGGATATTCCCTTGAATATTGTTTACGAAGACAATGATCTGCTTGTGATAAACAAACCACCTGGACTTGTAGTACACCCGGGACACGGAAACTACAGCGGCACACTGGTAAACGCACTTGCCTATCATTTTAAAGATCTTCCTCTTTTTAACAGCGAAGATCCACGACCAGGACTGGTGCACCGAATAGACAAAGATACTTCGGGATTAATGGTGGTAGCAAAAACCGAGTTGGCCAAAAACAAACTGGCCCTTCAGTTTTTTGATAAAACTACCGAACGACGCTACCATGCGTTGGTATGGGGAAGTGTAAAAGAAGACGAAGGAACAGTTACCGGTAACATTGGACGCAGCCTGAAAAACAGACAGGTTTTTACGGTTTTTCCAGAAGGAGACTATGGAAAACATGCCGTAACTCATTATAAAGTTTTACGTCGAATTGGATATGTAACTTTGGTTGAATGCCGCCTGGAAACAGGACGCACACACCAAATCAGGGTGCATATGAAACACATTAACCACACACTTTTTAACGACGCAAATTACGGAGGCGACCAAATATTACGGGGAACCACATTCAGTAAATACAAGCAGTTTGTTCAAAACTGTTTTAAAGTATTGCCCCGCCAGGCTCTGCATGCAAAAACCCTGGGATTTATTCACCCCACAACTGGCGAAAAAATGTTATTCAACTCAGACTTGCCAGACGACATGGCAACTGCAATCGACAAATGGGAAAACTACATAGCAAACAGAAATGAATAATACAAACAAACCAAATATTGCAGTTATCGCCGGTGGCGATTCTTCAGAATTTGTAGTATCAGTAAAAAGCGGAGCCAACGTTTTAAAGGCCATCGATACAACAAAGTTTAATCCCTGGCTGGTTGAAATGCAAGGGAAAAATTGGGAAGTTTTTCAGGACGGAGAAAAAATTGCAGACATCGATAAATCCGATTTCAGCTTTCAGATAAACAACGAAAAAATAAATTTCGATTTCGCTTACATTACCATCCACGGAACACCGGGAGAAGACGGAATTCTGCAGGCCTATTTCGAGTTACTGAAAATTCCTTATTCTACCTGCAATGTACATTCGTCGTCGTTAACTTTTAACAAATGGGTTTGTAACAATTATTTGCGCAACCTGGGTGTATTAATGGCCAATTCGCTAAAGCTGAAAAAAGGCGACTCTGTTGATGCAAATGCAATCGTTGAAAAGCTGGGATTACCCATTTTTGTTAAACCCAATGCCGGAGGATCGAGTTTTGGAATTACGAAAGTAAAAGAACTTGAGCAAGTTGAAGAAGCCGTTCAAAAAGCATGGAAAGAAAGCAACGAGGCGCTGATTGAACAATTTATCGACGGCCTCGAATTTACCTGCGGCGTTGTAAAAATAAAAGGTGAAAAAACTGTTTTCCCGATTACTGAAGTACTTCCGAAAAACGAGTTTTTCGACTTTGAAGCCAAATACACTCCGGGAGCTGCCGAAGAAATTACCCCGGCCCGCCTGCCGGAAAATCTCTTTAAAAAGTGCCAGCAACTTACTTCTGAAATTTACGATTTGTGTGAATGCTCGGGAATTGTACGAATTGATTTTATTTTGAAGGACAATGACTTCTATTTTCTTGAGGTAAATACCACTCCGGGAATGACCGCTACAAGTTTTATTCCTCAGCAAATTAAAGCAATGGGAAAAACTTTACAGGAAATAATTACGCAAATTATTGAAGATAAGCTGAATTAACAATTGTGAATAACAACGGTTGAAAATAGTTGCAATTATCTCTTGTGACCGGAAAGGTAATTGTATACTTTTGAACCTGATTTAAACCCTATTTTTAACCAATTATTTGACTCTTGATACATTAAAACATGGCGGAACGTAGAAAATCAAACCAGCAAAAACAACAATCCACACTAGAACAAATAAATGCCCAATATGGGAAATTACCACCGCAGGCCATTGAGGTAGAAGAGGCTGTTTTAGGGGCATTGATGCTTGAACGCGATGCCTATGTTACCGTTGCCGACACCATCGACACCAACAGTTTTTATAAAGAAGAACACCGCAAAATATTTGATGCCATTAAAACACTTTCGGGAAAAGAAAAACCCGTTGACCTTTTAATGGTTACCCAGGAATTAAAAGACCGCGAAGAACTGGATGCCGTTGGTGGCCCCGGTTATATTACCCAGCTTACCCGCAGGGTGGCATCGGCTGCCCACATCGAATTTCATGCGCGGATTATTGCGCAAAAATATATGCAGCGCGAACTCATCAGAGTTTCGTCCGAAATTCAGGCAAAATCGTACGATGATACCGTTGATGTGGACGATTTGCTCGATTTTTCTGAAGCCGCACTTTTTCAGGTTTCTGAGGGGAACATTAAAAAAGAAACCGTCCCAATTAAACCCATCCTGAACCAGGCTGTACTTCAAATTGAAGCAGCACGTAGCAAGCCTGACGGATTAAGTGGTGTACCCTCAGGTTTTTCTGCGGTAGACCGGATTACTTCGGGGTGGGAACGTTCTGCCCTTATTATTCTGGCTGCACGTCCGGCAATGGGAAAAACAGCCTTTGTACTTTCAATGGCACGTAATATGGCCGTTGAACACCGCCAGGGAGTTGCCATATTCTCTCTGGAGATGTCGTCGTTGCAATTGGTAAACCGTTTAATTTCTGCTGAAACAGAATTAGGAGGTGAAAAAATTAAAACCGGTAAACTGGAAGATTACGAATGGACGCAACTGAACCAGCGCATCAAAGCCTTAGACACGGCGCCCATTTTTATCGATGATACTCCTGCCCTTTCTATTTTTGAATTCAGGGCTAAATGCCGACGCCTGAAAATGCAGCACAACATTGACATTATCATCGTCGATTATCTTCAGTTAATGACTGCCGGCTCTGATAGCCGCGGTAGTCGTGAACAGGAAGTAAGTTTGATATCGCGCTCGTTAAAAGCTATTGCAAAAGAGTTAGACGTGCCAATTATTGCGCTTTCGCAGTTAAGTCGTGCCGTTGAATCGCGCGAGGGGAAACGCCCACAGCTTTCCGACCTTCGTGAATCAGGAGCAATTGAGCAGGATGCGGATATTGTATGTTTTATACACCGTCCTGAATATTTTGGAATTACCGAAGATGAATCGGGGAACTCGTTGCTTGGTGTTGCTGAGCTCATTATTGCCAAACACCGTAACGGTGCCACCGCCGATGTTCATTTAAGGTTTCAAAAACACATGGCAAAATTCTCGGATATGGATCCGCAGTTTGATAATGACTACCAGAGCGACGTACAAACAATTCCTTCGTCGATGAATACCGACGATGACTCGATGGCAGCCGGCATGCAAACCAATCACGGATTCGACTCTCAAAATGTTTCAACTGGCGACGTTCCGTTCTAATTGTTGTCCCGAATAAGGGGAATTAGGTAAATTCTGATAGCGATACTGTTTTTTTTGACTTCCTAAAGTAAGGCTTTGTAAAAAGTGTTCGATAATGTTTTTCTTAAAAAACCTTATCTTTAATAAACCTTAGTAGTTAAAGTAGTAATAAGTAAGAGCTAACCTTATTTACCTTATTTACAATGAAAATTGAGTATAATAACCTATATACACATTTTGTATTTACCACCTACAACCGTTTAAGTCTGATTCCTGAAAAAAACCGTGAACGCATTGAGAAATACATTACCGGCATTGTTGGCTACAATTTATCAAAGTTGTATGCCATATACGCAAATCCTGATCATGTACATTTTCTTATATCACGTTCTCCTTCAAAATCGGAGGAAGAAATTGCCACAACAATTGCCAACAGTTCAAGCAGTTTCATTAACAAAAATAAATTAGCTGTTGGGAAATTTGCCTGGCAACAATCTGCCTCAGCCTTTTCAGTATCAAAACAAGATGTTGACGGAATTTGTAAATACATATTAAGTCAACCGGATCATCATAAAAAAGAAACTTTTGATGAAGAATACCAGAGATTCATGAAATATTATCAAAATACACTTCAGCGATAAGGACTCAAAAAATAAGGTTAATAAGGTTTGTTCGTTTAGCCATTAATTCTACTAAGGTTTGAAAATAAATAAGGTTATATGCATTCCCGGGCTATTCTATATATATTATTCGAGAACTCAAACCTGCTTTCATTGTAACACGTCAAGTAGTGGCAAGATTAACATTCAGAGTTCAGTATTGTAAAAGTTGATATACAAGAGTCGAATTGTCCGGAATAAATACCATTTTTTTTTCAAAGAGAACCTTAAAAAAATACGGAATATCTGAGTTTAGGCAAGGTATAAGGAAGCATAGCCAAAGTTCTGCTGAAACGACCAAAGGGCGTTTTATTGAATTCCTTAATAACCTGAGTTCGATTTAAATTTTAAAATTCAGATTGCAGTAAAAAGCTGATTAGCAAGACAAATTTTTGAGGAATAGTGAACTATTGCGATAAAATTTGACGAAGCATAAACTCAGAGAAATGGAATCATTAGGGTCTCTTTGGGGTAACTTTGGCAGATTTATTATCTTGTGGCCTGATTCTTCTTTTTTGATTGTAATTTAAAACAAATGAAACGACAAATAGTACTCCTTTCTATTCTTATCCTATTCACCCTGCAGGCCAAAGCGGTTTACCTGTTGGTTCCGATGGATCAAACCCAAAAAAATCATTTAAAATCGTATGGAATTGCTTACTGGGTTTTAGAAAGGGACATTGAAGTAAAGTGGTTGCTCAATTACCGGGGCGGAAGCTTTTTAATGCAATACTACCCTGAAATTGAAAGTGAATGTGTGGTTAGGGGCGTTACTTTCGAATCGATTACCGATACCCAGGCCTCAGCAATATTAAATGAAATAGCACAACCCGATGTAAACCAGGATGCGGTGGCCATGAACAAAGCACCTAAAATAGCGGTGTATTCTCCACCCAACAAACTTCCGTGGGACGATGCGGTTACATTGGTTCTTTCGTATGCTGAAATTAATTACGACGTAATTTACGACGAGGAAATATTAAACGGAGCACTTTCTGATTACGACTGGTTGCACCTTCATCATGAAGATTTTACCGGACAGCACGGCAAGTTCTGGCGCTCGTATGCACACATGCCCTGGTACCAGCAAGAGGTGAAAATAAACAAAGAAATGGCACAAAAAATGGGTTTTCTAAAGGTTTCGGAAATGAAATCGGTGGTAACCCGTGAAATAAAAAAATATGTGGAAAACGGTGGTTTTATGTTTGCCATGTGTGCAGCAACCGACACCTACGACATTTCGCTGGCAGCCATAGGCGTTGATATTTGCGAACACATGTTTGATGGCGATCCAATGGATACTGATATTGACGCCAAACTGAATTTCGATAATACCTTTGCCTTCCGGAATTTTACGCTCGAGAAGAATCCTTATGTTTACGAATTCTCAAATATTGATGCCACCGACCACCGAAAAGTAAGTCGCGAAACCGATTTCTTCACCTTATTTGATTTTTCGGCAAAATGGGATCCCATTCCTACCATGTTGTGCCAGAATCACAACAACCTGATAAAGGGTTTTATGGGCCAAACCACGGCTTTCAGGAAAGAGGTGTTAAAATCGAATGTGCTGGTAATGGGCGAAAACAAACCGGCCCGCGAAGCACGCTATATTCATGGCGAACAAGGCAAAGGATTCTGGACGTTTTACGGCGGCCACGATCCGGAAGATTACCGCCATTTGGTGGGCGATCCTCCCACCGATTTAAGCCTGCACCCCAATTCTCCGGGTTACCGGTTAATATTAAACAATGTTTTGTTTCCGGCAGCTAAAAAGAAAAAGCGAAAAACCTAACAAGAATATTCGCCTCACTGTCGCACGGTTGTATCGAATGACTTTTTATACCGCGAAACAATGGTGCAGTAGCTGGTTTTTGATTGAACCTGGATGATGCATTAAGGAGTTGTTATGAGCATTGAAAATACAATAAAACAAGCACTTGCTGAAACGAGACATAGCACCGTTCTGGTGAGTTGAAGCAAGTGAGTGAAGCGCCTTGTTTTGAAGTAGTTTCAATGCGCAACAGACTTTTTAATGCATATTGCGGGTTTTATTCACTTCAGGCAAACGAAAAGCAGCCATTTCTTCTGCATTACGCACAACTACCAGGTCTCCGGCCAGAACAGGATGATTCCAGGTTTTTCCTTTAATCGCCTTCAATCGTGCCAGTTCATTAAACCTTTCAGGATTGGCCTCAACAAGCACCAGGTCTCCTTTTTCCGAAACAATAAGCAATACATCCTGGTCGGCCATGAGCAGCATTTGTCCGCCGTAACGGCCTCCTTTCCATCTGCGGGCACCGGTTTCAGCATCAATACAAATTAATCCAAACATATCTATTCCGTAAATAAACCCGTTATGGACAAGCATGTCGTTGTGATTTGGCTTTAGATCAGTGGAAGTCCAGCGTTCGGTTACTTTCCATTGGTTCCCTTCATTGATCAGCGATAACCGACGTATTCCCGACGTCGCACCTGTATTGATCAGGATATCGCCATTGGGCAACAAAGCAGGTTGTAAAATTGGGTTTCCCTTCCAGTTGTGTTCCCAAAGTATTTTGCCGTCGGCGGGTTGAAAACCGGTAATTCCGTTTTCGTTTAAAAACAGGATTTGCGGTACATCGTTTAATTTGCAGTAATGCGGCGAACTGTAACAATCACCTCCCACCGAATTCACCCATGCCTGTTTCCCCGAATACAGATCATAAGCAGCAAGCGTTCCTGCCAGGGAAATATAGATGGTACTGTCGAGCACCAAAGGAGAACCGGAAAAAGCCCAGATGGGAGTTGCAGTAGTGGTTTCACGGGCAATATTTTTACTCCAGAATAATTCTCCTGTTTTTGCATCAAGAACATTCAGGATTCCTGTGCCACCCAAAGCCAGTAACTTTCCATCGTACAGAGCCGGGGTTCCCCTTGGTCCGGCACCTGCGTGTGAATCCCAGAACCTTGCCGAGTCCTGGTGTTGCCATACCGGTTCGCCGGTAAATAAATTGTAACACGAAACCATTTCGTACTCGCCAAGTTGTTCCTGGGTATACAGATAATTTCCCCATACAGCAAAACCCGAACACCCGGGGCCAACAGGTTTTCGCCATACTTCGGTTGGAGGAGTGGTCTTCCAGTCGGTACTAAAGGTTGTTCGGTACACTATCCCGTCGCGCTTTGGCCCGCGAAAACCGGTCCAGTTATTTCCGGTTTCTGCGAATTCGGCAGATGCCGGGTTTGTTCCTGTTTTTTCCCCTGCTTCTTTTAAGAACTTTTCTTCGGAAGTTTGTGCCCAGCGCCAGGTAAATTCTGAAACGCCAATTCCTGAAATACCTTCCGATCGCACCAATCCCCACATTCCGGAGGCAACCACAATGGTTACGACCATGGTGATACGCCGCAATTTATTGGATAAACGGCACGTTAAAACAGCCCACAAAACAAACAGGATACTAACGGCAGGTGCGCCATAAATCAAAAACATCAGGCCCATGTTTCCGGTAGCAATTGATTCATCCAGAAAAAAGGAAACCACAAGCATGGCCACAACGATGAGAAGCACGGCACTCCAGCGTTCAACAATGGCGGCCCGGCTGAAGAAGCCCCACCAGACAATTACAAATACACTGAGCCCTATTCCACTCAAAACCGAAACCATCATTGTTTCGGGGAAAATTGTGGGAAGAAAAAGCAAAAAAGCCTGAATTGCAGCAATGAGAATACCGGGTAAAAGCCTGAGCGGTTTTGACTGCCCCCGATGAAAAAGTTTTTGATTCATGTTTTTCATCTTATTTTGGTTATAAAATCAGTAGCTATCTTTCCTTATGCTTCCTCAAATTTAAGCAATTAACGCCACATTCGTTTCAAACTATTTCGAGGGATGTTTTGAAAACGTCGCTCCCGAGCGGGTAGTATCGCGTGGTTTTACTTAACAACAATAACATCTTCCAGTAATCCTTTTTCTCCCCGGCTGGTGCGCAATTGTATCGCGTTCCTGAAAGCTTTCAGTTAACACACGAAAGGATTCGCGCGAGAGCAGAGTCGCAGTTTTTTTTAGTTGCTTTTTAGCTCAGTTCTTTGTAAGGCTTAGTATTTATTTATTTCTATCAAATTCTGATTGCTGTAAATAACGGGAACTACAATCTTCCCATCCGTGTCAATGCACCCAACTTTATTGTCCTTTTTAACACAGGCCCACGATTTTCCTATTTCACCAAACTCTCCAATGTATTGATATTCTATTGGGACTACAATTTCCCCATTCGTATCAATGCACCCTATTTTACCGTCCTTTTTAACAAAAGCCCAGGCTTTCCCAATTTCACCAAACTCTCCAATGTATTGATATTCTATTGGGACTACAATTTTCCCATTTGTGTCGATGCACCCAACTTTATTGTCTTTTTTAACAAAAGCCCACGCTTTTCCTATTTCGCCAAACTCTCCAATGTATTGATATTCTATTGCGACTACAATTTCCCCATTTGTGTCGATGCACCCTATTTTATCGTCTTTTTTAACAAAAGCCCACGATTTTCCTATTTCACCAAACTCTCCAATGTATTGATATTCTATTGGGACTACAATTTCCCCATTCGTATCAATGCACCCTATTTTACCGTCCTTTTTAACAAAAGCCCAGGCTTTCCCAATTTCACCAAACTCTCCAATGTATTGATATTCTATTGGGACTACAATTTTCCCATTTGTGTCGATGCACCCAACTTTATTGTCTTTTTTAACAAAAGCCCACGCTTTTCCTATTTCGCCATATTTCCCAACATAGTCGTATTTATTTGTCTGAGAATTCGAATAGTTGATCAATAAATGACAAAAGATAATTGTTAGAATAATTTGTTTCATAATGGATGTATTAATATTAAGCCTAACGGTTAGTATATGCAAAGTAGGCGATTGCGAGCTTCAAACTTATCAAACCGTTACAATTTTGAAGCGGGCTACAACCCTTGAATTTACTACTATTTAGCCTATTTTGTATATACATTGTTATCTGCTTTTTTTTCTTTTCAATCAGTAAATCTAAGTTTTATATTTCCAACCTGAGTTTCAAAATCTTCCATTTTTAATATTTCATTCTTATCAGGTCTATTTTGGGGACTCATTGATTTAACTTTTACAAACATTTCTTTAATTGGATTGTCAAAGTCAGCTTTTACCTTTGCTTGTGATTCTATTAGTTGATGCCAAGAACACCAAGCTACAGTATCATCCACGTCCATTCCTGTAAAATTCATTGTATTTCTTGAAATCACAAAAACACAAACTTCATTTATTTTAGTAGCCCCATTTACATCTTTGTTTATTTGAAGAGAACTAAGAATATCTTTACTGGTATTATTAAAAACCCAAAATCTCATTTTTTCAACCCATTCTTTTGCTTTAGGAAAGAGGTTACTAATTCGACTATATCTTTCTTTCATTGATTTTAGATAAGGGTCTTGCCATTTCAATTGGAATAATCCTAAAGTTCCTGTTTCCTTATCAAATACAACAGCATCTATATCAGTCCTCATTCCACGAAATGAAATATTTATTTCTCTCGGGATTTTAATTATTCGTTCTTGAGGAAAAAACGTATATAATTCATTTCTAAATCTTTCCTCCCGTCTATTTACCGCCTTGTCATAGTCTTTCTTATACTTTCTTTTCAACTCTCTATTTAATAAAGAAAAAGGATTTTCAAGACAACCTGCAATTGACCTTATAATGATGTCATTTGAAACTTGAAAATACATTGGTGGTGGAGTTGCAGGATATTCCAAATAATAGTCAAAGTTCTCTTTTGACAAAGTTATACAAGAAAAAATTTGACTGATTTCTTCTTCTGTCGTTCCTAAATAATTAGCATATAGTTTAATTGTCTTTTCTTTTGAATAGGTATAAGATAAGACATTATGCAAATTCACATTATTGTTCATTTTTCTTAATTCTAAACATGCATCTGTATGCATTAAAGCTACTCCAACAATAATCTCAATTAAGTCAACGTACTTCCAATATTCAATTGAACCAAAAGTATCTCTTGTGTCAAATTCGTCATAACCTTGCATGCGCAAAACATGGAAATGCCCTTTTTGGTTATAATATTCATCAATTTCAGGAGTTGTCATATAGCTAATTAACTTACCGTCTGGGCATTTGATGATTTTCCTTAGTTCACTTTTTATTTTTTCTTCGTCAAATGGTTTATCTTTTTTCTTCCTATCTATAATTTTTTCAACAATAGCTTCCTTAAAAAAGTCTCTGCTTTCGTTATCAAATTGTTCAAGACCAACATTTTCATGTAAATAGGAAAACTCAAATTCGTTTTCATTGGTCTCTTTTATATCAATTAATCCTGCTTTTTTATAGCTAACTAATTGTCGGCAAAACTCTATCTTTCCACTAAAAATTATATTTGATTCTGCCCATTTAATTAGCTCATCAGTCATTAGAGGAAATGGCTGGTGAATATTTATATCAATGTCGTTATAATATTGTTTTAGTAAAGGAGCCCAACCAAATTTAAAAAGTTCTCTATATTCTTGTACCTCTTTTTCAGTCCAGTTTTTACTTTCCCAGAACAGTGGTAAAACAACATCCATTCTCCTGACAATATGCTGTATGGCATGATAACTTGGTCCGCCATAGCTATTTTCAAGAACTTTTGATTCTTTATGAAAAGCTATTTCAAATCTTTCAGAATCTGTCATTGTTTTCGTGTTCTAAATTGCAGATAACTATTGTATATAATCAATTGTCTTTATTTCTATTATGTCGTATTAAAAAGTGTGTTTATACACCCATATAGGGGAGTATTGTACACATATTATGTTGAGTCGTTGTAAATATCATCCAACGGATTTTTTATCATCCCAATATTTCGCCTGCTAACGTACCTGTATGTTGCAATGCAATTTATATTTTATTAGCTGTCATTGTTGTAAGTTTTTGTTGCCTTGTTGTTTAGTTTCAGCAATCCGGTATAACGGACTTTTGATAGTTGCAAGAGACTTTTGACTCTCACCGGGCAATTCATGGTTCCTGGTTTTTGTGTAAATCTTATATTGGGGTGCGTATTCAACAGTTTTGGTTTTAATTGATGTTTAAAGTTAGCAATCCTGTTAAACAAAACAATATTGGGTTGATAAATTGCCGGCAAAACCACGTAATTCACTGACTACAAGAGCTCCCCGTTCACCAATTTGTAACTTTCGTAGGCGTACGAAAGCTTCAAAATCACCAATTTGTAACTTTTGTAGGCGTACGAAAGCTCCAAAATCACCAATTTGCAACTTTCGTAGGCGTACGAAAGCTTCAAAACCACCAATTTGTAACTTTCGTAGGCGTACGAAAGCTTCAAAACCACCAATTTACTGCTTTCGTAGTGCTACAAAAGCTTCGCTGTCTCCAATAAACTACTTTCGTAGCGGTACAAGGGTAGTTTTTTCACCATTTTTGTGCTTTCGTAGCCCTGCAAAAGGGGTTTGGGCATTACTTTGGGCATTTCGCAGGGGTACGGCAAGGGCAAATTACCCACCGGGGCATCCTCTTTCTTCAACACCCATAGTTTATTTATTAATTCATTGCTTATGCTAAATAACACAGGCTTAGCTATTGACTTTGCCTGCTATGTTACGAACGTCGCCCTAAACTCGTTTCAGGGTATAAAAAAGAATTAGGCTTTTGAGACCAAAATTACACCAAACTGAGCCTTATAATTTCATTCTGAAGTAAATTTGGTATACGTTATTCCGGACGAAATGCCATAGTCAACTGTTGAAATAAGAGAAATCTGTCATTAGTTTACTTGTACCAGGGAGGGAAAATGGTTTAATTCATTTAAAATCAATCAGGTTTGGAAAAAAAGCCTGTTGAAGAACAAATAACAGAATAAAAAGACCTGTCACTGAAGATAAAATTACCAAAACCGAATAATCTTTTTTTCTTAGAATGCCAATTATACCGCAAACAAATGCACTCCCATAAATGATACCGCCGCTCGTCAATGGATCTTCTATTAATGGGGGAACATTTATGCTTATGTAAAATAATATTGGCGATACAATGAATAACCCAATTGACCATTTACCTAAATTACTTTTTGGTTTAAATTTTACTTTCCCCATATCTGTGGTATTACTTATTGCATAAACAAGGTAGTCAGTTTAGAAATAACCCGCAATACGCATTAAAAAATCTATTGCGCCGACCAAATTTCATGAAGGTTTGCTTTGGAATTTATCTGAAATTAATTCGTTTACTTTACGCTTAAAAGCAAAACAACAGAACACATGAATACCTTTAAAAATACCCTCATACAGATTACGCACAACGGAATGGGATCGGGCGATGAAGCTTTGGGCCAACTGCTTGTAAGCAACTACCTGAACTTACTTTGCGAGGAAAATGAACTTCCCCGGGTAATTACCTTTTACAACGAAGGTGTAAAACTTATTTGTACGGGTTCGCCGGCTCTTGAACCCTTAAAAACACTGGCCAACAAAGGCGTAAAACTTGTGGCCTGCAAAACCTGCTTAAACCATTTTCAGCTTATCGACCAAGTAGAAACCGGTATTGCCGGAACCATGGTCGACATTATGCATTTTCAGAAACTGGCGCAAAAGGTGATCAATCTCTAGCGGAAAAGATCTGATTTCGTCAGGCTCCACGCTGTTGTATGATTTTATCGTGTGACTTTTTTAGCGTATACGAGGCGATGCAATTGATCGGTAACAAAGCTCGGGATGGCAATGGCGGGTTTGTGGTTAATAAGCGGCAGCGGACCGTAGAGTAATTCTTGCGAATGAAACTCTTTATGGTCCGCTGGCTTTTATATAAACTGGCCGGATCGGAAGAACTTAATCTTCTTCCTCACCGATGGGTTCGCTCGAAGTACTGATGGTACCTATTCCATTGGTTGGAACCAGTGTTATGTAGAGCGGCTTTTCGTGCCTGAGCATATTCATGATCTCTTCGAATTTACTTGCAGGAAAATTAAGCCTCGGTTTTCCGGATGCTTCAGTATTAGCGGGAATACTTACCCCCTCTTTCATAAAAAAAACACATCCGACATATGCTCCGTTGTTGTACAAATACAGCCGCGACTGCCAGCTGTACTGGGGAGCACTGTGATAATACAGTCGATATGAATCGAATTCGCTAGTCATACGCTTTACTTTTTATTAATTAATCGGTTTAAACTAAATTATTATCGCTGTTCCCGGGATTTCAGCTTTCTGCAAGCAATCCGTCTCCTTCACCAACGGGTTCCTGCCCGGTCATCAGGTGAAAAAGATTTGGGTTTGCATCGTACCAGCCAAAGCGTACCGGACTTTCATTGCGCAAAAGATCGACGACCATTTCCATTTGCTGGTAGTCCATATATCCATAAAACCGCTGGCCGTAAGTTGTAGGCGCCGTTGCATCAGGTAGTGGGCCTTCTTTATGAAATTTCAGGTTGCCGTAAAAGCCTTCTCCAAATAGCTGAACAATTCCGTAATAGTTGTTGCCTCCTGCCGAGGCTTTGTAACTTTTAATATCGTACCATTTCCAGGCCATGATATTCCTCCTTTTCTTTTTTGTGAAAAACATAAATGTTTGGTATCAATCGATACATAAAATACGCTGTAGCTTACGTATCAAAGTTTTTTATCATCGCTGATCTGTAGTCAGTGGGTCTTTAAAAACCCTTACCCAACGCCCGGGTACTTGCTCCGGGAGTCGGGTAAAAGCCAAGCTGTTTTAGCCGGTTTTGCAGTTGATTAAAGCGCTGTTAGTGTTTCATTCAGTTTTGCAAACTGTTCCAGATTTATAGTGCCTGCACTGGACAGGCGCTCCTGGAATGCTTTCACAACAGTGCCGGAGAATCTCTGCCACTGTTTTTCGTCGAGTAAAAATATTTTGCCTTCGAAATGAAAGTGCGGACCAATTATTCCTCCCGGGAATTTGATCCTTTTAATCAGATGTGCGTGTCGGGCCTCGCTTAACTCAAGACTCCGTACCTGCATACCTCCAACCTTCATTTCGGGCGCTGCGATCTCAATATCGATTGAATTGAGATTCAGTTCCTTGATCAGTTCTTTGAAAAGCCCCACCTGGAATTCGGTATAGGGTTCGGGCGGTAACCCGAATCGCCATTTCCACCAGATAATCTTTTCATCGATTTGTGCTATTTGATTCATGACTATAAAATTTAATGGTTAGTAAAAATGGTAACGTTAAATAATCGAGGTTAGCCCCGGGGGGCGATCGTAGTGCATCCATAGTATTTAGTTTTACATGACAGTTTTTAAACCGTTTCTGATAATGCTTTACCGACTAAATGTTCGTAAAATACGGGGCCCAGTTCTTTCTCCAGTACCCGAAATACCCGAAAAGCAGTTTGTAAAATTGTTTTTTCGGAGTGGCAGAGAAAAGAACTCACCCTGTTGTAATATCCTGAGGTCATATAATTTGAACAACCACACCAGTTCATACAATACTGTTTTACACCGCACTCTAAACATTCTTTGTTGATTGCCTGCCCTTTGGCGCAGTGGCATAACATAAATTCGGGATCAATTCCCGTAAAAACATTCCCGATCCTGCGGTTGTTGTTTCCATCTCCAACCAGGCGCTCGCACGGATATACATTGCCTTCAGGAGTTATGGCAAACTCGGCAATTCCCATTCTGCAACGGTCTTTCCGATCGTAACCGTCGCGCAATATCACCGAGATCTTATTATCGATTAAACTGATATAGTGGGGATCGCCTTTTTTGTAATAGCTTATGTACAAGTCGCCAATTGCATCGTAAATTTTTGGAAGCTGAAAAACCGCTTCCTCGTCCCAATACGCTGAATAGTCGGGACTCAAATAGATTTGCCGGACTCCCAGTCGCGAGAAATAATGAATGGTATCGGGCAGGTTTTTAAGGGTAGAGGGTGTGTAAACGGCATTTATCATACTATTCCCCAGCATTTCGTGTGCCCTGAGAATTGTTCTTTCAACTCGTTTTGATGATGGTCTGCCATTTCTGAATTTTCTGAATTTATTCTGAACATCGGGTGGCCCATCGCAGCTGATTCCGAAGATAATGCCACTTTCCTTTAAAAATTGTCCGATCTCTTCGGTAAAGATCGTTCCGTTTGATACCACAGAGATGACTACCTTATCAGCAGAATATTGCGGATGTTCCGTTACCATTTGAGTAAACTTCTTCATCCGCCCGAATTCCAATAATGGTTCGCCTCCAAACCATCCGATATTAATGGTCTCGTTAAATCGTTTCGATCGTTTGAATATAAAATCGATCGCTTGTTTGGCAGTTCGATCAGACATTGTTTTGGATTGCTTTTGAATGTAGCAATAACTACATCGCAGATTACATTGCTGGGTAACGAAGAGTGAGAATTTCATGGCTTTGTGTTTTAGCTAAATCTAATGTGACCATACCAGACAGCACTGCTACGACACAAAAACCATTTATTGAACCCAACATCGAAGTAGTTCTACTGGCGTCAAAATTAAATTTGATTAAAAAACGTCAGTACAAAGTTAGGCTATAAGTAGCTACAAGTCAATAGGCAGAAAATAAACATGACAAAACGGGCTGTAAAAATGCCCTGAGTTTGTACTGCCGCTTTTATTGTAGTATAGGAAGCGATGCAATTACGCGGAAGCACAGCTGGCCGGCAAAGGCGTAAAACTGGTAGCCTGCAAAACCTGCTTAAATCATTTTCAGCTTATCGACCAAGTAGAAACCGGTATTGCCGGAACCATGGTCGACATTATGCATTTTCAGAAACTGGCACAAAAGGTGATCAATCTCTAGCGGAAAAGATCTGATTTCGTCAGGCTCCACGCTGTTGTATGATTTTATCGTGCCACATTTTTTTACCACGCGGGTCAATCGCGCCATAGCGGAGAAGTCCCCGGTTACCAAAAACCTTATTCACCTTGTTGGATACAAAAGAAAACAGTTATTGAAGTAGTCCACCGGAATTTCAATGTGATCCATCAGTCATTAATACGATATCGAAATGGTGTTTTATAAAAAAAACGACCGCTCCGGAAGTAATCCGAAACGGTCGCTGTTTTATAAATTTTTTGTGACTACTCTTTTTCTCAAGTGAGTCAAAGAAATTTAACTGCATTTACCAAAAAGCTGGATACTGATTCGTAGTATCTGCCCTTTAATGCATTTAAATTTATTGCCACCACAATTTTGTTGATTGTTCGTCTCCACCAATTGCAGAAGCAGCAGCGTCTTTATTTTCTTTGTTAATACTTTCTTCGTTTAACAAATAATTGTTTCTGCTGGGCAGGTCGGTTAAACCACCAATCGGAGCAAATGTATATTCAGCTGATACATCACCATCTTTTGTTGGCCAGGTATAGGTATACGTTTCGTTTGGCTTAACCAAAGTGTTCGGATATCCTGTTCTGCGGTATTCGCTCCATGCTTCCATAGGTTGCATATACAATGCGATGTACTTTTGCATCATCACATTTTCTTCGTTTGCAGCAGGAAGACCATCAACATATGCATCAATTGCTGCAGCATCGATTCCCCAACGCTCCATTGAAGCCTTAACTCCTTTTTCGTACCAGGTTTGATCCCAGTTGTTGATTTCACTCATGATAAAACATACTTCGGAATACTCCATGTACATTTGAGTGTAATCGGCTGCCAGAATAGCATCGCCAGGCATCGACTCGTCGGTGAATTTAGTTACTGTAGAGTTGGCATCGGTTAAAGGAATACCCACTTTAAAACCATCATCATTATCGGCTACAAAAACATCCAAACGTGGATCGACTGCGCCAAAAGTACCACGTTTACCTTGCAACAGTTCAACAAACTGCATTGAAGGTGCAAAGTCGTTACGTGCACTTACCACAAAAGCACGGTACATTGGTGCTCCGTTTACCGCATTGGCTTCATAAGTTACACCGGCGTTATCGCCGTTCGAGGCCATTACACCCGCAGCAATTGCCGCATCGATATGCGCCTGCGCACCACTGTAAACATCTTTTACACGGTTGGCAATTCTTAAACGCAATGAGTTGGCAAACTTTTTCCACTGAGCGGCATCACCACCAAAGAAATTGTCACCATCAATCATGTTTTCACCTGTAACAATCGATGCCTGAGCTTCATCCAACTCTTTCAACATATCCGGATAAATGTCTTCCTGTGATGCATAAACAGGACGATCGATACCTTTGGTTTTTAAAGCATTGGCCTGGAATTTTTCATTATCGTTTCCGTACGAAGCGTATGGTACATCACCCCAAAGTTCAACCGCATGCAAATAAACGTAAGTCAGCATTATTCGCGCAGCTGCAATTTGGTTTACGTTTGGACCGTACTGGGCCATATCGCCTTTTGTTTCCTCAGCGGTATTTAAGGCAATAATGTCGTGCAAATCCTGGGCATTTTTGTAAATATCATCCCATGCACCCTGGTTAACTGTTTCGCGGTATTGGAAACGGTCTTCTTCGGTATAGTTTACCTGGTTCCAGTATTGAACCCAAAGTAATGACTGACGACCTGAGAACCACTCATCACGAGTATCGTCCATAAAACGTTTTTGTACACGGTTCATAATACCGTACGTTGGTGCAATTTCCGGGCTGTTGGGATCGCTATAGTAATCCACCTCGCATGAAAATAGTGCGACACCAATGAATAGCAGTGTAATATATTTTAATGTCTTCATATTCTTATTGTATTAAATGTTTAGAAATTAATTTTCAGGTTAAAACCATAAGAACTTGTAGCAGGAATAATACCTCCCTCAAGACCTTGAATATTACCTGAACCGTTTACGATCGTTTCCGGATCAATTCCTTTGTTATCCAAGCCCCAAACAGCAAGGTTACGTCCGTAAACTGAAAGACGAAGGCCTTCAATAAAGTCAACAAATTTTGGGAAAGTATACCCAAAAGTAACCTCTCTAAGTTTAATGTAATCTGATTTAAAAATACTGGTTGCACTAGGAGTACCGTATCCGTGGTAGTGTAATTCACCCCAGTCAATAGCACCCAGAACAGTAGTATTTTCCGCACCGTCTTCGGTTACTCCGTCAAGCACAATACCGTCTTCGCGAATGGTGTTGCCGTTTGAAGTTGGAGTTGCAGTACCTTCGGCCATACCTGAGTACATACCCCACATATTGGTTAGCGAGTAGTATTTTCCACCTTTTGAGATGTCGATTAAAGCACTCACATCAAAACTTTTATACCTGAATGAGTTGCGAATACCACCGGTCCAGTCTGGAAGAACAGAACCCACAGATGTTAATTCACCTGAAGTAATGTACATACCGTCTTCGCCCACAACTTTTTTACCGTTTTCATACACATAATCGTAAGCGTAAATTTCCTGGAATGTTGCACCTTCAACAGCATTAATGTATGCACCACCAAAAGGAGCTCTTGCCAGCTGAATTTTATCCAATCCTTCAGGAAGTTCTTTCACTTCGTTTACGTTTTTAGCAAAGTTGAATGTTACATCCCATGTGAAGTCTTTTGTTTTAACAGGTGTTCCGTACACTAAAATTTCAATCCCTTTGTTATTGATTTTACCTGCATTAATTACTCTTTCGGTATAACCACTTGATCCACTTACTTCAACCGGAACGATCTGGTTTTTAGTATCGCGGTTATAGTAACTGAAATCGAATCCAACGCGGCTTTTAAGGAATGCACCTTCAAGTCCGAATTCAATCTCGCTGGTTAACTCAGGCTTAAGCTCCTGGTTTTTCAAACGATCATCGTTGGTAAACACTGGGTTTCCGTTAAACGGATTGCCTATAACGTAGGTATTGAATACCTGGTAAGCTGAAGTTCCGTTACCTGTTTCTCCGTAGTTGGCACGCACCTTCAAATTATCTAACCAAGCTACTTCGATTAACTCAGAAGCAATAAAACTAGACGATACAGAAGAGTAAGAATAGCTGTTTATGCCGGTAGGTAAAGTCGAATCATAATCTTTACGGAATGTTCCGTCCAGATAAATCATATTCTTGTAACCAACACTAGCCGAAGCAAACCAGCTGTTCACTTTAATTTCGCGTTTTAAGTCATCAAGAAGAGGAGCATTTACCGAGTTGTTCAGGTTGTAAAGTTGATCAACAACCAAACCACCGTTGGTTTCACCTTCAAAACGCGCGTAGTCGTTTTTACGTGTATTACCACCAATCATGGCCAGAACGCTAAAGTCTTCATAGGTTTTGTTGAATTCAAGTTTACCTTCCAGGTTCGTTTCGGTAGCCTGACGGTTAATTTGTTTGTACCAAGACAGTGCTTGAGAACCTTTTGCAACACGTTCGCGCTGATTAAAGGTATAAGTATCGTAGTAGAAATTAGCCGATGCACTTAAATAATCGGTTAGGTTTGCTTTAATTCCACCTTTACCAAAAATACGTGTGCGGTCATCATCCTGGTAGTTTTTGTAGGCTGTCCAGTATGGGTTATCAGAATAAACCGGAGCAGGATCGGTTACAGAACCACGGTTCCATACACGCTGTGTTCCATCCGGATTGATATAATTTTTCAGTTTCGAGAAGTCCAACTGACGTTGTCCCCACTGGAAGAATTTTTGCGACTGAGAGTTGTCGCCGTATCCACCTTGCGGACGACCTTTAGTATCGGTTTGAACCACATTAACATTGGCAGTTACTTCAATAATATCATTAAATAATGATGAGCTACCATTGATGTTAAAGTTGTGTTTTTGTTGAGACGCATTTGGTGTAGTACCTGTCATATCAACATTAGTGTAACCAATACGAAGTGCAGAAGTTTCACTTGTTGTAACAAGGTTAACTGAGTTCTGGAAAGATATACCTGTTTCGTAGAAGTCAGAAACGTCTTTCTTTGGGTATTCCCAGGCTCCTGTAACAGGAGTATCGGTAATTCCCTGCTCGTAATCAGCAGCTCCCCACCAGTGTAAAACTTGTTGACCTTCGTAACGTGGTCCCCAACTTTCGTCAACTGCATAACCTGGAACCTGATATTCAACACCATTAATTGTTTCAGTGTCGAAATCGCCATAACCACCACCGTATAACTTTTGTTGTTTTGGCAGAATAGAAACGTTTTCGAAGTTAACACCAGAGTTGATCTCAACCTGGAAAGCTTTTTTTCCAGCTTTACCAGACTTGGTAGTAATCATGATAACACCATTCTGTCCACGGCTACCATACAGTGCAGATGCCGCACTACCTTTCAATACTTCAACGTTCTCAATATCGTATGAGTTAAGGTCGTTGGTCATTGAACCGTAGTCGTATCCTCCGCCACCGTTCTGAGTACTTGTAGTGTTGAAGTTTTCGTTACTGATTGGAACTCCATCTACAACAAACAAAGGTTGGTTGTTTTGGCTGAATGAACTTGCACCACGAATCAAGATATTTTTTGATCCGGAAAAGTTCGATCCTGCAACCTGCATACCTGCTACACGACCAGAAAGTGCAGAAAGCGGGTTAACCGAGTTGGCTGCAGTAATATCTTCGCTGCCTACTCCCTGAGAAGCGTAACCCAGAGATTTCTTGCTCCGGCTTGTACCCAGAGCAGTTACTACAACCTCGTCAATACCAAGAGATTCCGATTCCATCTCCACATTATATGTAGTTGCCGATGTTAAAAGAACCTCTGTGGATTTCATTCCCACAAAACTAAAAATAAGAGTTTGTGCATCTTCAGGTACTCTTAACTCATATTCACCGTCAATATTAGTGACAGTTCCTAAAGTAGTACCTTTTACAGAAACCGATACCCCGGGTATTGGCATTTCATCTTCAGCCGAGGCAACCGTACCGGATATAGTCCTCGTTTGAGCATTCGCTACCATATTACCCATGAAAAGGAGAATCGATAAAAAAATCGCAATTTTTTTCATAGAAATAATTTTAAGTTATTAATTAAACAGCTATAAAGAATATAAATAATTTTTTACTTACTAACGAATAGCTACTCCCCCAAGTAGTCTCATTCGATTCAAATTTGTTTGATTTCTCACATTCCCTTCAAATTTGCAGTTGTTAAAATTAGTTAACGTTAACAAATTTACAAAAAGAATTGACCTATCAAAACTTTTGTGCAAAACGCTATTATCTCTCGCTACAAATTGAAAATCATCATCATACATCACCGATAAAGTGTAAAAGCCAGGAGGCTTTAAAATTCTACGAAGGGTAATTGTGAGTATAAGTAGAGTGTGTACCCCCTGGCCGTACATTCCTAATAAATACTTTATAAATAAATGTTTTTTGAATTTTAAAAATCTTTGACAACAAGCTAATACAGAAACTACATCCCCCTTCATAGAAACAGTTTTAGTAAAATTAAACAGCGTAATAAATATTAATTTGATTTAAGCTTGTGTTGGAATTCCCCCAAATTCCATTCTCACAATTTCCCCCTCTTTTAAATCAACTGTTAAAACGTTATACAATTATTTAAATATTTTAACAGTTGCAAATATTGGAAAAAAAATGAAATGAGAAAACATTTGATAGTTTTTTTTCTGTTATACTAACAATTTGAAAGTAGCCTACAAAAAAAACACATGCCACTTTATGCACATTTGTTCTCCAAAAGAACATGCAACTTTTAATATCTGACGAATAACATTGTTGCACGCTCCGCATACAATTCTAGTTTACAGCCCATTTTAGCCAACCACACATCTAACGATACAAATTAGAAATTATAACGCGTGATTTTTAAAAACAACAGACTTATGACATTTATGATTATTGTCATAATTTTGAGCAATATTAACATAGAATTATATATATCCTGTCTATTATTCATAATAAACTAATTCAATTTGTGCCAAATACAATCGCTTAAGTGGAGAAAATCTGGCAATCAATTTCTGCGTACAAACTTCTTCCATGGAACTTATCAGACCTTCCTATAATTTTAGCCCTATTAAACAACCGAAAAGAATATTCAGTAGTGGTCTATCTAATAACGGATTTATCTTTTAAAAGAAACGAACTCATGCCTACTGCTGAACTTGCTTCTCCGTCAACAAAAAATGACCACATTCATTTGTGTTCCTATCATAACCATCTGGGTTCACAGCTAACACGTAGTGTATTTCAACCCGCAATAACCAGTTATTTAAAATTCAAAGGAAACATGGTAATCCATGCAAATACGCAATTCGACCATCGGTCAATAGGCGTACGAAACCGGTACCTTGTTTACCTTAGCCAAAATCCGGCATACGGTTTTTATCAATAATAATGTTTTAGCTAAGTCCCTACTCAATCTTTTCTTTTTCTTTAATTCAACCTTATGCCAGCCTGAAACAACCTGCCCAAGTCAGGATATCCGGCAACAGTTTCGTACCTTACATCAAAAATATTTTTTACCTCTACAAAAATCCGAATGGGTATTTTCCTTGAAACTGTGTAGCCACAATTTAAATCAGCCGTAACAAAATCGCCCAGCTGATAATCTCCATTTTCAGCTACCCAGGCCGGGTTTACAAAACGATTATTCGAATACTTCCCGGTGTAATGGACAAAAAGATTGAGATCGACTCCGGAATATTGATATAAGTATCCTGCATTTAAAATCACATTCGGAAGTTCCTCATCATCACTCATTTTATTATCAACTTTTCGTTCGTTTTTCATAAAAGTAGTATTTGCAAATACCGAACTATGTAACACAGGAATATTCTGATTCATCGCCAATTCCAAACCGTAACTTCTTTTGTCTCGGTTCTCGTACAACTCCACAATCAAATCATTTTCTGATGTAATTGTTTCCCCGCTTAAGCCAATGGCATTATTTCGTTGCGTATAAAATGCACTAAGTTTTACCTCATTTTGCTTTTGCGAGCGAATACGCAACCCAAGATCGTGTTGAAGACGAATTTCGTTCTGCGGAATATCTCCCTGTTCATTCAGGCTTCCTTTACGAGGCGCAATTGTTCCGCCCGAAAAACTGTAGTGCAACGACGATGATTTAGATAAAATATAACTACCTCCCATTGCCGATTGCCATTCAACAGGCAGCGGCTCATCAATAATTGGCTCCACTTTTTGAAGTCCGGAGGCACTTCCTTCAATTCCAAATCCTCCCCACTCGTTAATATGCCCTCCAATTAATCGAAATCCTGCATCTAACAACAAACGGCCAAATTTGTGTTCATCGGCAATTACTCCCGAAACAGTTTGCACATCGCACCGCCGGCCGGCATAATATCGTTTCCCATCGGGAGCTACCCAATGGTTGTAAAGTGCCCCAACACGCAATGTATTGGAAGAACTTAAGGGCTGACTATGTAAGAAGTTAAAACCATACTCCCAGTCCTCGTCGTTATGTGACGATGTTGTTTCGTTTTGTTTATTGTAATTTAAGTATTTTGCATCTCTGAATGTATAATTAACCTGCAATTCGGTTTGCGAGCCACTATTGCCAATATAATTGAGTTTGGCATAAGTAACAAGACTTTTCAGTGGATCAAAACTTTCTTCCTGATTTAAAATTTTAGAGTTACCGGGTTCAACAATACCCACAAACTCACGCAATCCTGTAATATATGTTACTCCGGCCTCCAACGACAGTTTCCGGGTTAAGGCCCAATCCACATTTCCATGAAAATTAGAGATTCGTTCTTTGCCTCCCCTTCCCGGAATACCATCGGTCCCCGTAAAAGCCGCTGAAGTATTAAATGAAATATCCTGTATTTTATTCCCGTACTGAAGATTTGCAACATAATTGTTGTTTTCGCCGTATTTTGTCAGCAACGACACCGTTTCCCTTTCCACCTTCTTTGTTTTCACATCAATTACTCCAGTCAATCCTGAAAGTCCTTTTAATAGCGCGCTGCTTGAACGGACAATCTCTACCGATTCGATATTAAGAGCAGAGAGGAAATAAGCTGTTTCTTCAAATTCTTTTTGCCAGATACCGTTTATTGAATAATCGGGATAGGGATATTTTTGCCCCCGCACTGAGAAAAATTGTTTAGATTTTCGCCCCCTGGTTTCCGTCCAGCCACCCGGTACATACTTCAATGCATCGGTTAATGTTACTGCCCCTTGCTTTTCAATATCGCTGGCACTTATTTGTGTAACTGCCGGCAAAACAGACAATGAAATCCTGTTGATTGCCGTATCTCTGTCTGATAAAATAAAATTTCCAAATACATCTACTCCTTCAATTTCCTCCTTTTTATGCACCAGAGCCATTCTTAGAATTTTGTTGTTCGCTAACGGTACGTTAACTTTTATTTCCTTTGCGGAAAATCCAACAGAAGTTATCTTTAGCTTGTATTCTCCTGCCGATAGTTTAAGCTCAAATTCTCCTTCCCTATTCGAGCTTGCTCCTTTACCGGTACCTCCAACTAAAATATTTGCCCCAACAATTGGGTCCCCGGTCTCACTGTCATAAATTTTGCCTTTTATACTAATCAACTGTTGAGAATAAGCCGGCAAGGTCAACAAACATGCCAGCCAAATAACTGTTAAAACTAAAAATCGCTTTGTCATATTTAAAAGATCTCGTTACTATTTTTTATTGTAAAATGTTTGTTGTAACCACAAAGTTTCCCTTCTCAACGTTTAAGTATCTGACTCATTTTTTTGAAAAAAAAGTTTTACGGGATTAACTGCGCTATCCAAACATACTTCTGCGGTTAAGGCTACTAAATTTACTTGTTTATTACTTTACCTGAATGTAGTGTAATCACCCGGTTAGCAAAACTTGTTGTTTCTACTTCGTGCGACACCAAAAGAACCGTACCTCTGTTCTTATTGAAATCATTGATGAGCGACATTAATACCCGGCTGTTTTCCGGATCGAGGTTGCCTGTTGGTTCATCAGCAAGAAGAATATCCGGCTCAGAAATAATTGCCCGAATAAATGCTGTTCGTTGTTTTTCGCCAACACTAAGTTCAGAAGGATATTTATTCTGCAGCTGCGACATCGCGCATTTCTCAAGAAGTTCATTTATTTTCTGACTTCTGCTTCCCGGTTCATCAAGTGCTACTTTTATATTCTCGGACACCGTTAAATAAGGTATTAAGTGAAATTGCTGAAAAACGAATCCCACACTTTTCCGTCGGTAGAGATTGGCTTTTCTGCTATGCATTTTATACACATCCTCACTATCGTACAAAACTTGCCCGTTATCCGGTTGGTTTAATCCGCCCACCGTATGAAGCAAAGTTGATTTTCCCGATCCACTTGGACCTACAACCGCTATAAAATCGCCCCGTTCCACCGTCAGGGTTACATTATCAAGCGCGGGAAACCGGTCATCGCCTTTTGTATATACTTTGGTAATATTTTTAAGCTCAAGCATTTTCTTTATCTGGTATTAAAGTGGCTGATTATTCCTGACTAAGAGTTTTGGCTGCATCAATCCGGGTAGCTAAAAGTGCAGGGATCCAACTCGAAATCATCCATAAAACAGGAAAAATAACGAGGCTGCTTCCTAACAACCACCAAAGAGGTTTGATGGATGCCGCAGTAAAACTGAATATTTCTTTTCCAAAGTATTCAGCAATAAAACTTCCGGCAAAAAATCCGATAAAACTTCCCAACAAACCAATAATAAACGCCTTAAGTAGAATTATGAGAACAATAAATAATTTACTTTTTCCCATTGCTTTCATAATGCCAATTTCATTTTTCCGGCTGTTAACGTTTGAATAAAACAAAAGAGCAGAAATAAGCATGGCAACAATTAAAATAAAAGGGATGATAAATGATCCGTATTTGTTCATCATTTGTCGTTGGTTTTCGCGGGCATTGGCAATGCTGCTGACTTCTGTAACCTCCAGGTCGGGGAAAATACCTTGCACCTGCTGACGAGCATTTTTTATTCTCCCGTCGTGACAAACACACCCCAAAGCTTCTATTTTATTGATTTTTCCTTCCATATTCAACAGCTTTTGTAAATCGTCCAAATGAAATGCCACCCCCTGATCCAGCATTCCTTTACCTTCCTCAAGCCTTTGGGCGATTTCAAACTCGTATTGCTCGCCATCATTACCGGTTATTTTAAACTTTTCCCCCTCGGGAATATTCATTGATAAAAGTGCACCAATATGAACTTTCCCCTGTGGCACATCAAATCCCATTAATTCCTGTTTTCTTAAGTAGCGCTGTATCGCCTCATCTTTGTAGCCCATTACTACAATTTGATGCCTCGAACCGTTAGGGTCAATCCAGTTGGGATATTTTAATTGAAGAATGCCGGTAAGATGCCGCACAGCGTCGAAGGTTTTTGATTCACTCAACGTATCAATATAATTTTCCGGGAATGTAGGTGTATTATTCACCGCGTAAAAATCGATCAGGTTGGTACCTTTGGGGAAAATATAAAGGTTCAGTCCCTGCTCCCGCATTATTTTTCGGGTTTCATTCTCGCTGGCCTTACTTAAAGTATATATTGCCACGAAGACGGTACTTGCCGCAATTACAGTTACAAAAATAATCAGCGAGCTTACTTTCCGGTAGAAGAGTTCTTTTAAAACTAATTTTAAAGGATTCATATTTATTTTTTCTTCTTGTATAGAATATACAGGGTTAAAACAAGCACTGAAAAAATGAGGACCGCCCCTGTAGAAATAAGAGAAATTTGTATTGATCGATCTTGTTTCATTTCCAGCTTTTCCGGTTGATATGCATTCAAACCATCTCTTTGGTCGGTGAGCCACTGCGGTAAAGGCCGGGCTTCTAGCGAATCATATTGAACAGTATCCTGTATCATTAATGGTGCAAAAGTTGTGGATTTGAATCAATTATGGCATTTACCAACGCTGGCTGCGAATCTTCCCATTTACCACTGTACAACATATTCCTACCCGGCAAATTATCTTTTATAAGGCAACTACAATCGGCGGTTAAAAAATCCAGCATCAAATTAATATTTCCCTCCGAAATGCCTTTTGCCAGTAATGGTTCAAGCGCTCTGAAACATCCAAAAACGCCAAAAAGCATCGGTTCGTGAATCTCTTTCAAATCACTTTCAATACTTAACAGCATCGATACCAGCAGGCTTTCGTCCACACTATTTCGATTCAGCTCAACAACCGAAATAATGTTTCCGAAAAGAGAAGATTTGAGTGTATTATTGATGGTTTCCAATCCAACTTCGTCTTTCTTGTTGTTTCCACTTTTCAGATAAAGCAAAACACATAATTTCCCTCCCTTTAACTCAGATGCAATCTTATTTCTGATGGGAGAAACCGCAAGATCCTGTAGTGCCTTGTAATTTTCAAAATCCGAGACAATTCGATTATTGTACAACAAAGCATAATAAGGTTTTTCTATTTCCCTACGTTCCATTGTTTTGAAAACAACATTTGCCCCATCCAACTCCTGTTCGAGCTTGGCGTTTTGCTGGATTTCTTCAGCTGTCAATGCTCTTTTATGAAAATAAACAAGGACATAATTCTCTGGTGTTTCGTTTAGCAAAACCCACTCCGAAACCTTTGTTGTACAGGCCAGACAGAGTACAGCACCAATGAACAGTATTTTTAAATATCGTACTTTCATTTCTGAGTCAGTTTTTCCTGTACCAATTCGATGCCTGAAATCAGCGTATTTCCTTTTACAGATGTCAAATTTATTTTCAATGTTTTTCCGGCTTCAATTCCGCTAAATGATTTAACAACTTCTTTATTTGCAGCCCCAGCCTCTTTTACGATATCAAAACCACTCACTACTGTTTCCCCCTGAATGGCAACATTAAACACGCGCTCTCCAGGGCTTTTATCTTCAAGTTCGGCAAAATATAGTTTTACAGAATACGATGTTTGTGGCACCAGCTCATCCTGAGAAAGTGTTATTTCTATTGAATTTAAACCGGTAATAGCGCTTGCACTTACCCAGGGTGTCCTCTCCGAAGAAATACTTATCGGTTCTTTTCGGATTTTTGAGTACTCTTCCGGATCCATTTTTACAGGAATTTCTGAAGAGGCGCCTGCAACCTCCGGGAACTCGAACCACAGCACACTATAGTCGGCACTTCTGTCACCCGGTGCATTCAAATTCAATCCAAGTTGCTGAATTTGTTTCCCGTTCCAACGGTAGTTACTATTTGTCCAGTAGGTCATCCACGGCATATTTATTAAGGCCAGCGACGTTTGGTTTTGATACGCACACTGGCAGGTTCGTGTATAATCGGGAGAATTAAGCACTCCGTCGGCTGCAATTAAATTGGTTGAACAACTGGCTTTCCAACCTCCTAAACTACCTGTTCCTTCATCAAGTGCATTAAGATTAACAAAACCTGCGGAAGCCGATCGAAATGTGAGCATGTGTTCGCTGGCAGCAACAATCCCGCAACCGTATTCGCGTTTATAGCCCCACTTCAGCTCTTCGCCTGTAATCGGATCTTTTTCATTTAACTGTTCGCCGGTAAGCAGACTGAAACCTTCGCCGTTTGTATAAATTTTATCATTATGAATAATCGGTGGATTTGCATATCTCACTTCCCTATCCCAAATTACCTTATTTGTTTGCAGGTCATACGTAATCATTCTGTTCCCGACTTCGCCGTGAAGCATATCGCGTGAAGGCCGCGTTGCCTGCAGCAATAATTTGTACTGATCGGAGTAGCCCAGCCAGGTCCCAAACACATCTTTTGTTTCTTCCCTGATAATTTTACCCGTTTTTGCATCTAAATACAAAAGTCTGGATCCCTCAGGAAGTGGCTCCCCTCGTCGTTGAAGTTTTGTTTCGATATATTGAGGAAGTTTATCGAGGCAGAATATTTTATCATCTCCCGCAATTACCGAGTTATGAATAAACCCAAGATTGGCATTAATACTCCAGAGCTTTTCACCCGTAAATCGGTTTAGTACGATTAACTCCCGGCTTGCAGTAAGATCATAATCTGTAAATTTTGGGTTTTTAATTCGCATGGAATCATTTTCCATTCCTTCAAATTCAGCAAAGTTATTACCAAGAATCAACAGATCATTGTACACTCCAATGTACCCCAATTCTATTGTTTCGTCGGTCCCTGAAGAAAATACTTTTACAGTTTCGCCGCTGTTTATATCCAAAACATTACAGTTGTTTCCTTCAATTAGATAAACAAATTCATTTGTTACGATATAGTTTGTACCCCTGGCATTGGCACCCGGCAAATGCTCCTGGTTGTATTTTGGAACCAGCGGATTCTCTTCATCGTAACTTTCATCGTAGAATACCAGCCAATTGTCGTCCATTAATTTTTCAAACTCCCTCTTCCAAAATACCCGTCCGGTATACACATCGCGGGCGGATAAACTATTTATTCCCTGAATGATCAACTTTCCATCGATTACCTGTTCGCCGGGACCATGCCCGTGACGAGGAAGCACATCCATGTTCGAATTTCCGCCAAACCACAAAATTCCGAGCGGAGCTTTTACCAGCTGATCATCCGATTTAACCGTGTTTGCAATATCGCCATAATTATGTGTCCATGGCGAAGCACCCTTCAAAGCGCCAACTCTGGTAACTAATGCATACTCTTTTTCAGCGTTTATTTCGGCGCCTTCCAGATTCACTTCAGCGAGTGTTTTCATTAGTTGCTTCTGCGCGTTTCCTTTCACTTTTACCCAGATTTTCCCGCCATACGGACGCGATGATTCGTAAACTTTACGCAACATCTCTTCATCACCGTTGTTTACATATGAAATATCAGTAATAATTGTAAGCGACGAAAAGTATTTGGGAAGTATCGGGAAGTTATCCGAGAAATGCTGAAAACTTATGCGGTCTGAGGTTACACCCGCCCCATCGAAATAGGTACGAAGGTTACTGATATTATCCGGATCATGGTCGTAAACAACAATGTTAAGTTCCGACCCTAAAACAAGTTCTTCCAGGAGTTGCCTGTCCGTTCCTCCCAGCACCAGACAATAGCCTTCATTTATGCCGGTTTCCTCTGTTATTGTGCTTTTCTCAACCTGTTTTAACACCTGATTTACAGGACTTTTATCTACCACTTGATTTACCGGAGAATCGCCAAATACCATTAATGTTCCACTGCTGGTTACCGCAATCAATTTTCCATTTGCAGCTACCAATCGCTCCACATTTTCCTCTGTCTTAAAATTCCAAATTACTTCGGCTTTGTTCCCGAAAAGAAGCTCCACTGCTGAAATTCCTGTACTGTCGGCAGCATAAAGGTAATTTCCGGCTTTAATCAGATCGTTACGGGCAGCAATGTCTTTTACCCATAAGGTATCCGGCATCTGATCAGCGTTTAGCTTCCCTGCCCAGAGTTTGTCTCCTGAAAAGTAAACCAGTTCATCGTCGAGCACCGGATATTCGCCAACACCGTACTTAAGATTTTTGCCGGTCTCCGAATCATACAGACACGTGTTTCTTTTACGGAAATGATTAAAGAAAACCTTATCGTTGGCACAAATAAAAGTACCTCCTGTTTTCTGATTATCAGCAAGGTGATAATATATTTCTTCACCGGTTTTTAAATCAAATGCAGCAGGAACACTGCGCCCGCCTGCTACCAGCAGTTTGTTATTACTGATTGCAAATGCCCCCTGCGGAGCCACATAAGCAAATGCCGGCGATCGGTGTGGTTGTTTAATGTAGTTACTTCCACTTCCTTCGTTTTTCCAGACAATATCACCCGATTCTGCATCCAGTGCATAAATAAAAGTACCCATAAGAGGAAAAATGCTGGCTGCAGTGTATACCAGATCATCTTTGATAACAACGCCTCCCCTTGCCGGCCACATCGAAATAAGCCGCTTATTTCCCAACAGTTTATTTTCTTCGGGGGCCAAAAGCCGTTTCCAGATTAATGCTCCGTTGTCTGTATTCAAACAATAAATGTATCCATCGTCGCCCGTAAAATATATCTTCCCTTTATTAACTGCCATTGGTAACCGAACAGGACCATCGGCATAAAAATGCCACAATTCATCACCCGAATTAAGATCCAGAGCCACTACTTTGTCCTGATCGTTGAAGCCAACAAACAGTTTATTCCCGGATACAATTGGTTCAAACTGTTGATCGTATGGCATCAGATTTCTGTTAAGCGGATCGTCCCAAACCGGATTTCTTGGTGAATATTTTACCTGCCACTGCAGATAAAGCGTGCTGGCAAGTTGTTCTGGCGTACAAGCCGACCGATGATAATCGTATCTCCACATCGGCCAGTCGTGCGAAAAAGCAGATTTTGAAAAAATTAAAAATAATAAGGCAATTAGAACACTACACTGTTTCATGAGCTAAGGTTTTCTTTTGTTGATTTAAGCTGGTCAAAGATATTTATTTTACATCAATCTTTTAAATTTTTAACAACTCAAGGATTCAGTGAAACAATAATAATTTCACTCGTAACATTTTACTATCAATTGTAAAAATAAGTTGCACATTCAATCTATCGATGTCTGGCTAATTACCGACCTTAAATAAAATGCTCCTTTTTGTGCATCATTAGCTGAACAGCAAATGAAATGAATAGAATTACAACCAGTTTTTAAGCATTCTTGCTGTTTAAAATAGAATCTAACTTTCTTCTATTAATCAATTTCAAGGATGGTTCCGGCAATGTACCGGATTCCTTTGTCGTGGTTGAAATAATAAACCACAAGCACGCGATTATCATCTATTAATACTGGCCAGGTGTATCCAAGATCTGTACTACCTCCATCGTCGCGCAACACAATTTCGGGTGCCGTGGCAAAGTCGGTACATTCTGCATTTAAAATCCGTGCCCTAATTCCATAAGGTTTATGACGATAACCATAGGTGAGCAAAACCCGGTTGTCGGGTAAGCGAAGAGCATTTAGCGGATGTCCCTGAAATTCCATTTTCTCCCATTGATTAAATGTTTTTCCTCCGTCGGTGGAACGAGCAATGCAAGCCTGATCGTCCAGTCCTGCCGTGCGAAGAAATGCTACCAGATCTCCTTTTGGAGTTTCGTAAATCGACGTTTCGTTGAACGAGGCTTCAGAGTCGGTGGCTACCACCGATAAATGCTTCCATGAGAGGCCCTTATCATCAGACACAAGAAGATGCGTTGATGTTTTTCGGGATGTTTCGCTGTCATGAGCTGCAACCACCCAGTAAATTCGTCCATTTTCACCTTCACACAAAGCTCCTCTGTTATAGGCCGGCAAAGGTTCACCCAATGCACTGTTATACTGTTCCGGAACAATATGAGGTGGGTAAATCGGGCCCTGCCAGGTTTTACCACCATCGATTGATCGAACAAGATAACCTCCTAAAAAAACAAAACCATTTGTTTCGGCATAAGGTTGAATCAATGTACTTTTTTCTTCTTCGTTTAACGGTGCCCAACCATAACTGGTACACAGTAGTGTGCCATCTTTCAATTGCAGCAAACACGGATCCTGCGAACCACCAAAATCATGTGCATATATCAATTCAGGGTTGGCAGTCCAGTTCTCTCCATTGGAAGAACGCACTTGAACCAGGTAACTGTTTGCATCAACATGTCTGTTGCCTTTTGCACCAAATATACGCCGATCGGGAGCACGGCGAAAAGCAACTATTAACTCACCTTCCGGACGCATGATAACAGACGGGAAACTGGAGTAGTAACTGGAATCTTTGTAAATGACTACGTCTTTTACTATGCGAAGCGCTGCTTTTTCTGGTGTTTTGGATTTTGTCTCTCCCCATGTTGAGTAAAAAACCAAAATCATCAAAGTAAAACTTATTGCTTTTAAACGGAAATGTAATTGCAACATATGCTATAACTTCAAAAGGTTTGACATTCTATTTTATACTATTCTCAGCAATATTCGTTGCATCAACTCTTATCATCAACAATCCATCCTATTTATCAAGACTATCGTCCTACATAAATTTTTTGCATTGTAAAATCATTTCATCAAGCTGTGCAGGATCAATCAACCTTTGATTTTCAGGCAGAGATAAAACAATTTGTTCTACCTTTTGAAAATCGGTCAGTGCTTCTTTGTATTTTTTAAGCTCGAAAAACGCAATGGCCCTAAAGAACAAAGCCCTTTCATCATTCTTATTGTATTTCATCCCTTCGGTAAAATCATTGATCGACTTTTGATATTCTTCTGTCTGAAAATAAAAGCGTGCCCTGGCAAAATACCCAACATAAGGTTCGCATCCAATAAGCATTGAGCTTAATTGCTCCACCATATCATACTCTTTAAGCGCCGAATAACAGCTCACCAACATTTGAAGTGCCACCACATGACAATCTTCCGTTCTCAGAATATCTTCTAAATCTTCGATTGCCTCTCGAAAAAGTGATTTTGCCCCCATTTTTAATTCCGCTCTTTTTATCCGGTAATCGTTACTATTGTTGCGTTTAATGATTTCAGAATAGACTTCATTTGTTCGATCATAATCTCTTTGCTGATAATAGATGTCTCCTAGTGTCATCCAGGCAAAAATATAATCCGGGTTTATTTCCAGAGTCTTTCTACTCATATAGATTGCCTTTGAAAGATTACCAGCAATAAAATAGACAAGACCTAAATCGCCGTATTCTTTATACCCTCTGTTCTCCAGATTCTCAATCATTTTTATGCATGTTTTGGCATAACTTCCAGCCTGTTCTTTATTTCCCGATTCGCTCAACATAACTGCTTTCAGATAGTAACCATGATACTCATCGGGATTTTCCAGAATTTGGAAATCAGCATCGTTAATGATCGTATTAATATCTTTTGTATCCATATTGTACTTGGCAACTGTATTGGCATAATCCTCGGTTTTGGTAAAATCATCTTTAATCACATTCCATTCCTGATAACAGGTATTTACGAATTCAGGAATATTGGCTGCTTTCATTTCTACCGACAACTGTTCCAGCCAAATAGGTGGAGTATCATTCCCGTTTTCATCAATATGAGTTAAAAACAACTGGGTGTATGGACCAAAATATTTGGTTGAGAAAACCATCCATTTACTGTTTGGAGAAAACGAATGCCACGAGTTCATTTCGTTGGTATTACAATTCATAAGTCGTGGTTCTCCTCCACCAGCGGGCATAATATAAAGTCTGCTATCCGACTGCAACAGCATAAAATTCTTTGCTTTACAAAACACAATCCATTTCCCATCAGGTGAATATCGCGCAAAATAATTGCTCATTCCATTTTCAGAAGCGCCTTCAATGGCTACGGGATCGCCCCCATCTCCATCATTCCATGGAAGTCGATACAGATTAAATTTGAAATCTTTTCTACGGTTAATATAATCTTCGGCAAATCTCATATCTAGTACCACATTCTCTTGTGCTTCCAGAGAGGTATCTCGGCGACAAGGTGCTCTTGAAAAAAGAATTTCACTCATATCCGGGGCCCATTCAGGCGAACTTTGTACATACTGTTCATTACTTGCTCCTTGCATTTCCCTGAATTGCTTTTTCAGAACATCGTAATAAACCAGCATCCCTTTTACCGGGAAAAAAAGTTGTGAATACCAAAAACTCTTATCTACAGGTACAAATATTGATTTGTCCTTCACGGTACTGATTGCATACTTTCCATCAGGAGATAATTTTGCCAATAATCCGAATGTTGGTACGCCATCCTCTCTTTTATATTCGGTCCACGAAACAATATTTTCTAATCCTATTTTTGATTCCTTCTCCACTTTAGAAACGGCATAGTTCCCTTTGTCATTCCCGTAATCAACATCCATTGCAAATGATTTACCATCGCTGGAAAAACTATGGCAGTTGGCACAAACTGGCATATTTTCCAACATTATATGCTTTCTGTTTTTTGAAACATCTCCAAGATACCATTTTAATCTGTGGCGATATTTATTGGTATACGAAAAAGGCAAGGGAGTAGCCCTGTAAAACACGGGAGCATTTACTGAATCTTTTGAAAACCGAAAAACCACTCCCCTCGCAATATTTTTGCTTTCAACTTTAAAATGAATATCCTTATTCCCGGATCTCCTTTTTAATTCCTCCCATAAATTATGATCAGGAATAAAGCGTTTTTCTTTAATTGTTTCTTTGTACGTAAAATCGCCCACATTAAAAGAAATCTTCCACTTAGAACTCTCATCCTGTGCCGATTTCCAGATAAAAGAAGCGGGAGAAAAATCGGCAGGAAAAACAGAATTCATAAATGGATATATAATTGCAAATTTCTCTTCATCCGATACTTTTATGTTTCCAAAAGATTTTTGTTGGTTCCATAAAAAGGTAGCACTGGTAGTGGCATCCACCTCATTGTGAACACTTCTGTTGGGCATGCTCTCAACAAAACTGCTCTCCACGGTTTTATCAGAACTGAATACTATTTTAGTAACAATAATTGCAGCTACAATAAACAATGAGAATAAAACAATAAAACCTGCACCTTGAATACCTTTTTTCTTTTTCATGTAACTGGCCTTTATGTTGAAAATAACAAATTGCTCTTTTTCAACTCCTTAATTAGCTAATCCGGTTAAATCTGATTGAATTTTTACTTCACCTTTACCTTCAGTAACCTTTGCCGTAAAGTGTTTTCCAATCTCCATATTCGACGATGTTTTTAAATTAATCATTTTCCCGTCAAAACTATTCTTCAGTAATACCATTTCTCCATCGCTTTCAAAAATGCAGCCATGAATATTTATGTTGGTTTCAGAAGATGTTGGTATTTTATGATCTTTTAGATAGTCGGGAAAAACCTCGCTGCCATATACCACAATACCGTTGTTTTTTAATCTGCAGTTCTTGATGGTAAGCATATTTAACGGAGTTGTAATCATTACCAAAGGAACATCTTCGTCATGTACAACCTTTACATTATCTAAAATAATATTCTCTTGTACTGGAACTTCTGCACCTTTGTAATACGACCGGTTGTATCGTCCCATATCAAATTGTATTGAAAAAGCAATTCTTGGTTTTTCGAGTTGAATATTGCGAAAAATAACATTTCGTACCCCGGCAGTGTAAACTTCCTCTTCCTGGGTCATAACCCAGGTAATACCGTCGAGCACCTTGGTTCCACTTTCAAAATCAGGTTTGGTTACCGATTCATAAAGTGTCCCATCGGCAGGCATTTTAACCCGATAAACTTTCCCGTTCGATACCACCGCGTCAGATTGTTGCACAATCATTCCTTTTTTCCAGTCGATCCAGCCACCTGCCAGCATTCTGCAAAAAAAGCCAACCGTTTTATCCTGATTCAGATCGTAACAATTTTCAATAATACCATCTTCTATCCATCCCATTTCCGGATTTGATGTAGAATAATCCTGCCCGTTTAAAGCAATGGCATCATCAAAAGTCTGAAAAACACCATCCTTAATTGTAAACCGTTTCCCCGGGCCAAAATGAATCCCGTCTTTTTGCCCTTTTATAATTACGTCTTCAATAAGAACATCTTCAAATCGGCAGATTTGCAAACAATACTGACAACCAGTAAGATCGTAACATCGAAGTCGTTTTATCCGAAGATCTTTTACATATGACAATCCGATAACACCCCGCAGTCCCAATACAAGATCGGAGCAATTATCAACGCCGTTAACCACAATATGCAAACCGGAAATCGCAATGTTCTCATCGTAAATTTTGGTTAATGCCCCTTTGTTTATAAAGAGCTGGGCAAAATTTCCCTTTTCATTCACTTTTTTCAGGGACACTCCTTTTCGAAATATAATTTCAGTATTACTACCTACGAAAAGCGTTGAAGCTATTTTGTATATTCCAGGTTGTGACACCACAATTGTACCTCCAATATCGAGGGCCTTTTGCATGGCAACTGCATTATCAACTCCTGTTGCTTCAGGTGAAAAACCAGAAGCTGAAACATCAGTAAATCCAAGTGATATTTTAGCTTTTTTGTTTCCTTTTACCGAGGTATTTTCCCCGGCAAAGGACAACGTGCTGATGACTATTAATAGTATTACTACCGATTCCAGTTTAATCATTTTTGTTGATTTAGTTTTTAGTAAATATCTTATCCTGTTATTACCCATTTTTTAGCGCGTTCTGCTCCCATGTCAAATTCCAGTATGCCTCCTTTTTTAATATCGTTGTAGCTGATCTTAAACGTTGGTAATGGCTGACCATTTAATTTTACCGACTGGATATATTTATTTTCATCAGACAAATTGTTTGCTTTCATTTCAAATGTTTTCCCATTTGGAAGATGAAGTATCATTTCATGAACCTGGGGTGCTCCAATTATGTATTCGCCTGAAACAGGATCGACAGGATAAAATCCCATGGACGAAAAAATATACCAGGCTGACATTTGTCCGCAGTCATCGTTTCCACTTAAGCCATCGCGGGTTGGTAAATAAAACTGGTCAAAAACCTGACGAATAATTTCCTGTGTTTTATACGGATGGTTGGTGTAATTATACAAATATGCAATATGATGGCTCGGCTCGTTACCGTGTGCATATTGTCCAATCATTCCTGTTACATCTCCATGAAAACCATCACCCAGAGAACGGGTCTCCAAAAAGAAAAGGGAATCAAGTTTTGTTTCAAAATAGTCTTTGCTACCCATTAATTTTACCAACTCAGGAATATCGTGTTGAATATGCCAGGTGTATTGCCAGGCATTTCCTTCTGTATAGTCGCCACCACTTGTTGATGCGTGAGACAACAAAAATGAATCGAATGGGGTGCGCCAGTTTCCGTTGGAATCTTTTGCACGCATCAGTTTAGAATCTGAATCAAATAGGTTTTTAAAGTTATCTGACCGCTTTTTGAAAAATATTTGTTTTTCACGATCGCCTACCAATTCAGCCATCAACGAAGCACAATAATCGTTGTAACAGTGCTCCATTGTACGCGATACCGACTCAACATGCAACAAATCGAATGGATAATAACCATACTGATCATACATTTCCCAGTTTGATTTTGGATGAGAAGTGGTTAATGAATTAAAAACTGCTTCAGCAGCCAGTTCTTTATTTTGGGTAATCGTTCCTTTTAAATATGCATCTGCAACAACAGAAACTGCATGATTTCCGATCATACACCAGGTTTCATTCTGCCCATATTCATTTGTACACAACACTCTGCGCTGTCTGTATAAATCGAGCATAGATTCTACAAAACCGGTATTTTTATCGGGAAACATAAGTACATAAAAAGGATGAGCAGCACGGTAGGTATCCCACAAAGAAAAGTTGGTATATCGCTCGCATCTATCCTTTATAAGCGTACCATCGGGTAATCTGTATGTCCCGTCCACATCGGTTATTTTATTTGGCATCACCAGGGTATGGTAAACTGCCGTATAAAATGAAATCTTTTGACCTTCATCCCGCGGACTTATCTCGATTTTTTCAAGATATTCATTCCAGGTTGCCGTAGCTTTCGATCTAACTTCATTAAAATTCCAACACGTTATTTCCTTTTGCATATTTCTTTTGGCTCCGTCAATATTCACCGTTGACAGTGCTACTTTAACCCTCACTTCTTCATGCTGACCGGTTTTAAATTGAAGTAAAAATTTTGTTGTCTTGCCACTTAACGTAGCCTCTTGCGAGATTACACTGTCGACAAAAGAAGAAACTTGCTCTACCGGCTTCGATAAAACAGCATAAAAATAATAGGTATGATCTTCAACAAATCCGGTAGATCTCCTTTTCCCCACAACAGTAGTATCGTTTAGCAGCGAAAGACTCGCTTCTACAGGTTTATCTCCAATTCCATGTCCCAAATCAATTATAATACCGGCATTTTCTGATTCAGGGAAGGTATACTTATGAAAAGCGGTTCTTTCTGTTGCAGTTAATTCTACTTTAACCTGGTAATCATCCAAAAGCACTTTGTAATATCCCGGACGCGCTTCCTCTGTCTCATGCCTGAAACCAGAACGATATCCCGTAGCGGTATTATCTTCATCTCCCCGATAAAAAGATACGTCACCTGTTACCGGCATAAACATAACATCTCCCATATCGGGGCAACCTGTTCCGCTTAAATGCGTGTGCGAAAACCCTATAATAGATGAATCCTCATTAAAATATCCGGCACAATGTTCCCATTTATCTGTTCCTGTATCTGGTCCAACCTGCACCATTCCAAACGGCAGCTGAGCCGCAGGATGCGTGTGGCCAACATAGGCTATCCCGATAAACGGATCGACAAATTGGGTTAAATCTTCTTTCTTTTCTTTCTTGCAAGAAAAAAATAAAAATACTGTACTTAAAACTAGAATTAGTTGTTTATTCATTGTTAAGAGTTTGTCATTTCAAATTCAACACAATATTTCCCTCCCTTCAGAATTATTCCATTATTTTGTTCAGGTTGAAGGAGATGAGTCTTACCATCCAAAAGGTATTCGTGGATTCCTTCAGGACACATAACCTCTGCTTCAACACCAATCGGAATTTCGAGTAACAGTTTCATTTTTGAATCCTTGATTTCCCAATGCAATGCCAGTTTTCCAAGAGCTGTTTTTTGGAAAGTTTTGGCCCATGTTATTCCCTGCGGGATCTGTGGTTCAATTCGCACTTTTCGGTACGAGGGCACATCTTCAACCGGTCTGATTCCACCTATTGCCTGATAAAACCACGAACCAATTCCATTGTAACAATTATGAATATGGCTACGTGCTCCATCCCAGTGTTCCCAGGTTGTTGTGGCACCATTATCCAGCATATAGAGATAACCGGGATAGTCGCGCTTTTTTAACATGGAATACATTAATTCCACTTCCTGGTTATCGACAGCCCACTCGGTTATTACGGGTAATCCGACTAAACCACAAGCCAAATGTCCGTTGCGTTTTATTTCCGTTTCGTTATAGAAAGATTCGGTTACTTTTTCAATACTATTTTCGGGAACAACGCCGGCAATCATTGGAAAAGCCAGATCTATCTGTGTTCCGGTTCCGTATGAGCTGTTCGTTTCGTTAAAATACACCTCATGAATTTTGTTTTGTAACTCTTCCTTTTTTAAGGTATACAAATCGGCATCACTACTTTTTCCCAGCACCCGGGCTATTTTTTGCATGTTATCGTAACACACAGCAATGAAAGAGTTATTTACTACATCCACCGATGCTTCAGCGGTCTGATCAATCCCTTCAGGTGTAGCCCAATCTCCCAGGTACCAGTTTCGGTAATCAGTATTTGGCCAGGGCTTCAATAAACCATCAACAGAGTATTTGTTAACATACTCCAGCCATTTTTGCATAACCGGATAATACTTTTTAAGAAGAAGAGGATCTCCATAACTCAGGTAAGTTTGCCAGGTTGCAGTTATGATGAAACCACACCAGTACGGACCGCCACCAGCATTATACGGATTTGGTGCCGTATGTGGCATACTACCATCCTCCCGAATAACATCGGCCCAGGCCTGAAGCCAGTTGTTATAAAGTGGCCCCAGATTGAACATGATTTGTGCGGTAAGTGTTGACGCATTCCCATCGCCACCGTAACCAAGTCGCTCTATTTGGGGGCAATCCACCAAATCGCCGCCAATGCTCAAACAACGCAAGGTGTAAAAGAGCATATCGTGAATGGCGTTCATGTCCGGATCTGAACATTCAAAACCTGATGCCAGTTCATAATCAGTATGAACAAGATGAGCTTTTATTGAATTCAAATCCGGGATTTCTTTTAATCCCGTTATCCTGATATACCTGAATCCATGATAATTGAATTTATTCTTAAATACTTCAGGATCATTACCTGAAGCTATGTAAATATCATATTGATTACGGTCGTTGAATTTGCCCTTTTCAGTCAAGTGATCGCAATAGGCCATTGATATTTCCTGCGATTTTTTCAAACCGTTGAACTCCACCTCAATCCATCCGGCAAGGTTTTTTCCCATATCAACAAGGAAAGTATCTTCTGCAACTTTTATAATTCCTGAAGGATATAAAGTATCCTGAATCCTGTTTAATTCCACCATTTGCGGAGTCACCTCATGACTTGGGATATCGATAAGTGAAACCGGGTGCCAGCCCGACTCCGAAGTATTTACCACCAGATCAGTTGGTACCAAAGAGCCATCAACGATCTCTCCTCCAAAACGGTGTGGTCTATAGTTTCCATGCCGATTATAGCTGCTTTTTCGCCCTTTCCAACCCGAATCAGTTGTCAGAATAATCTCTCTCCGGTTGTTTTCTACTTTCTCCAACTGTGCTTTTACAACAGGGCCGTTGTTTACAACGCCGGGCAAACCTTCGGTATACCATCCACTCCCCAACCATATCAATAAATCGTTTGTTCCCTTTTTTATCAGATATGAAACATCATATGTATTTATCAGCGACCGCTTATCAAACTGAGAGACTGCCGGTGTAAGCACTCCTTCTCCTACTTTTGAACCATTTAAATATACTTCGTGGTAGCCTAACGAATTAACATGAAGCAAAAGTTTTGCATCGCTTTCATTACTATCAAAGGAAGTAGCTAACTGGGGACACTCGCGGTAACCGGCATCGGTATTAAAAGCTATATAATCAGCCTTCCAGTCGTTTTCGTTCAAAAGACCAATTCCAAATTCTGCCGGATGACTCCAGTCTGAACTTTCTCCTGATTCATCCCAAACCCGAACTTTCCAACAAGCATAGCTACCAGATTCCAGTTTTGTTCCGTTGTAAGAAATCCATAGAGATTCTCCTGATCCGACCTTCCCGGAGTCCCATAAATCAGCTTTGTTTTCTTGTAACATCTTCACATTACTTGCCACTAAAATCTGATAGGCCGTTTGTTCGGTTCCGTTACGTTCTCTCTCAACCTGCCAGCTAAATCTGGGAACGGTCTTATCAATCCCCAGAGGATTATAAAGATCCTCACACTTTAATGTTGTAACTGTTAAAGTTTTATCAACTATACTACATGCTATTGTAAACATTGAGACAATTAAAAACCAGATAGTATATTTCATCAGTATCGGATTATTTATTCTTTTGGTAACAGACGTAAACCGTTTAAAAACAAATCTCTCTGCGGCTAAATTTTGTACTACTTGTTTCATATAAGTCATTTTATTTTCAATTTTCATTGCTTTAAACACTGCCGACATTTTCAATTCTTTGTGTTGTTGTGTCTTTCAAAAATTAGTGGCAACATCAAGTTCATTTCCATCGGCAGAGATTTTCATGGTTACTTTTCTGTTTCCTTTAAATTTCAACACTATTTCATCATCGTTTCCTATCAAAGTATGTATAGCCTTTTTCAAATCCTCTCCGGCCATGTCATTCGTAATTATCCACTTGCCTTTACCATCAGTAAATTCTTTTGTTCCTCTTGTATAATCAGCAGCAAATTGTTTCGGGGCAAAACGTTTTGAAGTGACAACTACAAGTCCCTTTTGACGTACCAGTTGTGAAACATCGGCCATTGTTTTTTCACTAATGAATAAACCACATAAAAATGCAAGTTTTACAGTCTCCAAATGCTTTTTAGTTACTTTATTATCAAATACAACCGGGGATAATGTCGGAGCAAATGATCTGTGAGGCATTTCGTTGTAATAGTTCCCGGCATTCCACGAAAGACTTTCCTTTTTCACATATCCATGGGTAATGGTGTGCCATGCTTTTATCCATTCTTCCGATTCAGGACTGGTATTTAGGTTATAAGCTCCAAAGAGCCAGTCTTTCCAATATAAGTCCAGTTTTTTCCTGCCATTCTCATTCACATCTACACTGCAAAAAACATTCTCTCCCTGCCCCCATTCTGTATCGTCGAAGCGAATAATTGCAATCTCAGGTTCAAAATCGCGAAATGAATATGGCCGCTGATTTTCCGGCAGATATTCCTTTGTAAAACGTCTGAAGACCTCTCCTCTTTCCTTAAGCTTGACTTTATTATTTTCATCAAGCTCATACATTTCACTTCTTATACCTTCAACATATGCTTTGTCGGCACCTACCCAATACGCGAATAGGAGATTACCGTATAATTCTTTTGCAGAATGACCGGGAAAGGAATTAAAATGCCAAAAGTCAATACACGTCCAGAGCTCCTGATCGTACTGCAGGCAAGCTCCCATTGCGCAGGCAGCCCAAACATTCGACCAGTTTTCTTTCATCTGTTTATAAACCGGAGTGATACCGGCACGAGCAAAATTATGGAAGAGCACCGGCCATACATGTTCTGAAAGAACATACTCGGCACCCTGATTTTTGCATTCATCTGCCAACGCCCTTGCTCCTTTAAAAACAGCCTCATCCGCATCTTTAAAATCCATCCCCGTAGTTTCAGCCAGTGTTACCGGTTCTATTCCCGGGTTTCTCAAAGTGATAGACAGGTTACGTGTTATCTGAGAATGTTCCAGCTCATCGTATTGCACACCCCAAACAGCCGGCGATTGATTGAGGCTTTTTAGAACTTCAGGAGGAAATTTAAACAAATGCAAATCATCTTTCTGACGTACCCAATTGTATCCATCGGAGCTAAACATATCCAGCTTCCAATTCCCTGATTCAACATTTACAACGACCTTTAAATTTTTATCGGAAAACCGTTTGCCTAACTGTTCCATCTTTTTTACTTCATCAGCAATCGCCCCCGTTGGACCTTTGTAGTGATAAACAACGAATTCAACACCTAATGCTTCAAGGGCAGGATAATTAAAAAATTCATTGGATTTAAAATAATCACCGGAATTGTCGATTCCAATATAAAAGTTCTTTGCCACAGTACGTTCCTTTTTTCCCGGCAATTCAGCCTGTGCTGAAACGGATAAAAATGTAATCATTAAGAGCAAAGAAACTGATACGCACAGCCCTCTAATTTGTATTATTGCCCGAATAGTTTTGTATATGGTTTTCATTCTTCCTTAAATACTTGCTTTGTTGTTGACTTATTCTGTTCCCCATTCTTTATTTGGCTCTGTGCCCATCTCAAATTCCAGAGATCCACCTGCCATTATCGTGCTATAATCGATCCACGACTTGTTTAATTCATTCCCATTCAATTTTGCAGACTGAATATAAAAATTGTCTTCACTAACGTTATTGGCAGTTATTTTAAATTGATTTCCATTATTGAGGTGAAGAATCATTTCCGGAAAAACAGGAGAGCCTATCTGATAAATCGATTTAGCCATATCGATCTGAAAAAGTCCCATCACGCTCATAACAAACCACGAAGCCATTGTTCCTGCGTCGTCATCCATTGTTTCAATATACCCTTTCGGATCTGCACGATATATTTTGCCTACTACCGGTTCATCGTATGCGCCATGATTGTGATATATCTGCGTTACTTCCTTGGTGGTAAATGTCCTTACCCATTTTTGTGTCAGATAAGGTTTGCCGTACAAATTGAAAAGAAAGGGATTATGTAAATCTGGTTCATTTACATGCATGTAAAAGTCATTTTCGAAAAAATACTCCAAATCGTCAGACAGTTTATCATTTCCACCGCGCAATTCTGCTAAACCATCAAAGTCGTGCAACACAAACCATCTGTAATGCCATAAGTGGCCTTCGTAAACATCATTTTCAAAATCCTCAACATCAGGGACCGTAGTCCCATCGCGAGTAAAAAAGCCTCGGGTATTCCCCTGCTTGTCCTTTTGCTCCGGGCACCAGATATCACGATAAGTCATCGCTCCTTTTTTAAGGATCGCAGCTTCCTCTGTTTTTCCTAATACTTCAGCCATTTTCAAAGCCATATGCGCATGATAGGCACGTTCGAGTTTTGCACTTACATTATGATTTGCAAAGTTTTCATAATCTTCCTTCATACCTTTAAAGGCTTCCTCTTTGTCAAAATCTCCCAATCCTTTATTATAAGCATCCCAAATAACAGCACTGGCAAATTCCATACGTATGTTTGGTATTGGCCAGTATTTATAGTCTCCATTGGCTCGGTGTTTATAATAATCAACCAACGAGCGAGAAATATCATTTACTGATTTAGGCTCGAGTATTGATACCAATGAGTATTTTCTGAAGTCGTCCCAAAGGCTCCAGGTACAATAATAAGTAAAATCGTCAGCCGTGTTTTTTGTATTGAATATTAAATCAGGTTGATGCACTGCGCGATAATCGCCGTTGGAAGCCGTTGCATTATTTGGAACCAGGTAAGAGTGGTACAGGTGTGTATACAATAACGTGTTATGTTCTTCAGAGCCCCCTTTTACTTCTATTTTTGATAGCTTATCGCGCCAAACAGAAGCCGTTGAATTTCTTACACCATCAAAATCCCAGTCATTGATTTCAGTAGTTGCCTCAACAAGAGCTTGTTCTTCACTTACCGGAGACAATCCCACTTTTATTAGAACCTGGCTTTCTGCGTCTCTGGGCATGTGTAACCAAACACCAATATTACTCCCTTGTCCATTGTTTTCATTGTCAGAATAATCATCTCCATTCCAAGTAGTTGTCGATTCAAAGGGTGTATTTAATAACATCGCAAAATAAAGTTTGTGATAACTACCTCCATTATTATGCTGTGCTTTAATCATTCCTGTAATTGTTCGGTTATTATGAACCGTAAAACTTGCATCCTGCATTCCCACATAACTGTGAGAAAGTTCAAGCACAATGTAACGGTCTTTTTTCTGCTCCTCAGGAAATGTATAACGATGAAAACCTACCCGCTCGGAAACTGTTAGCTCTGCTTCAACTCCTGACTCCAGTTTTAGTTTATAATAACCTGCCGATGCTTCTTCTGATTTCTTATCATATCTTTCACGGAATTCTTCAATTTTTGAAGTAAACTTTCCAATTCCAGGTTTCACCAGTATTCCGCCACCTTTTCCTCTAGATCCTGCGCCTCCAATACGCAGATGAGAGAAACCTTCTATAAATTCATCTTCGTAGTAATAACCAACATGTGAGTCTCCCTCAGTCTCGGGAGAAAGATGAACCAATCCGAAAGGATAGGCAGGCCCCGGATAAAGCTGGCCATTATCCCCTTCGGTGCATATAAATGTATTTACATATTTAAGTGGATCTTCAGTTTCTGTTATTGTAGAAGTCGTCGTTTTGCACGAAGCAAGCAAGGTCAACACAAATACAAAAAGAGTTTTATTGACAAGACTGTTTTTTTTAACAGAGAAATATTGAAACATAGTTTTATTAATTTTAGTTGATTCTTTTAGGTCGATTTATAAGTTATTTGGTTTTATTGCATGGCTGAATATTTTATTTTAGTTATACCTTCCTTTTACTATCTCTCCAGATGATGAATTGAATGCACAATATCGTTTACCAACGGAAAATCTACTCCGTAGTTAAATAACAAATTAATGGTTTCCAGTGAATCAGTCCCGAAATAGTTTATCCTAATTCCGTTATCCTTTAACAACTTGCAATAATCGGCAAACTCGGGCGTAACATTGCCACGTAACTGAATAAAATCGGCCTTCATTGCAATAGTTCCCTGAACGTATTCCTGCGTTGAATTCTGCCGGTCCATGTTACAAATCAATATTTCCGGCACTACTTTTTTGGCAGTTTCAGCAGCTTTGGTACTGCATGCCAGAAATGCCTGATGCAAGCGTTTTTCTTTTCGCAGTAACTGGGCTGCCATTACAGGAGTATCTCCTTCTCCTTTTATATGAACATTTATCCAAATATTACGAGGAATTACACGTAATACTTCTTTAAAAGTTGGTATCTTCTCGCCAGCAAACCCCTCTGCTTTCCAACTCCCGGCATCCAGCTTTTTTATTTCCTTAAGACTTAAGTCCGAAATTTTTCCAGAACCATTTGTTGTTCGGTCAACCGTGGCATCATGAAGTACTACCATTTGTTTATCCTTTGTCAACCAAACGTCCAGTTCGATCATCTGAGCGCCCGCTTTTACCGCCGCGTTGAAAGCCGGTATTGTATTTTCAGGATGGGTTTTCATGGCCCCCCGATGCGCACACAATCCACGTGATGGAAGTTCTGAAACCTTTGTATCGCTTTTTAGATTTTGTCCGATACCCGAATAAAAACTCAAACAAAATGCAATTACATATAATTTTTTACTCATCATATTAGTCATTTATTAACCGTCTGCTTATAAGCGAAAAAATAATAAAAATGTGCGCCAGGTAATAAGTTGGCAAAATAAGAAAGTTAAGTTCCGTATACTTTACAAATTCTTTAAGTGAAATTATGGTATCGGAAAAAAGAATCAGAAATATACCAAAAACATAAGTCCATTTTGTTAGCGAATTGGTGCGAATGCCAACCGCTGCACCAAGCGACAAACAGGATATGACCAGGTAAATCAACGTAGTCATCAGTAGTACTTTATCATCGATTGAAGGATATAAAACCGCTATAAAAAATACCAGAAAAGCAACGAGAAGAACAAAGGTGAACTTCCATTTTATTTGACCATTCATAAGTGCATAGAATAAATACCCCAGATGGGCTAAAAAGTAGAAAGCGATTCCGTAAACAAACATAGTAACATCGCCACGCATATTCGACAAAAACCAATCGCCAACAATGGAAAAGACAAACGCAAAAAGGAGCGAAATGATATCTTTTGCCTTCGATAAATTCCGAAAATAGAGCAACAACAGAATTATAATTCCTGTAATGGCGGTTCCCGATTTATAAACAAAACCGGAAAGATTAAGCGCCAAAAATGCCATTATAACGGGAGCAATTACTAAAATGTAGATCGATTTGTTGTTGAACTTTTTTTTCATCATAGGTTTAGGTTATATATTCTGTAAAAAATGCCACTTCCGACAAATAAAGATCAGCTTAAAGCCACATCAAACCTGCCGTCATGTAACTATTGGTTTTTAATATTTTTGTCGATTTCTCTGGTTATAATTTATTTGGTCAACGAATCTAAATTCAAAACGGAATAACCTTTTCATTTTCCGTACTACCTGGTTTTGAAATTAAAATTTTGTCGCGGGTCAGTTTAATTTGTCTCCAACTCTCGCTGCCTGATGCAAAAGCACCCGTTTTCACCTGAATCAGTTCATTTCCATTTTCCACGGGATATGAACGAATCATGTTTTTATGGTTGTGCCCGGCCATCATTAACTTTACCGAAGGATATTTTTTCAAAACAGAAAACAATTCAGGCAGGTTATCACTAGTCATCATTTCTTCATGAAATGGAATATGCATAAAAATGATTTCTACATCTTCATCTGATTTCGCCAGTTGAGCTTCCAGCCAATGCAATTGAATTTTATCGACATATGGGAGCGGTATGTTTTCCTCATCTGAAAAATCGTAGTACGAATCGTTGAGAAATAGTAAGCGATAAGTTGTCTCATCCACATCATACACCTTACTATAATAGGTTCCATCTTTAAAACATGCGGCATTTCTGGTCCAGGCTGCTTCGGCTTTTACTGACTGACTTTGATGCGAAATTCGTTGCCCATCGCCCCAGAAATAAGATATAATATCGTGGTTTCCAAGTGTAAAAAAACAAGGCACTCTGCATATTTCAGTTAAACGAATAAGCTGTTCCAGCTGAAAATCCATCATTTCTCCCTTTTTATTCTCACCTTCGTAAAAATCAATTAAATCGCCAGTCGCAACCACCCAGTCACTACCTGTTTTTTGTGGCATAGTTGCAAGAAACTTTTTAAGTGGTTCTACTCCGTTTTTATACCCTTTCCGATTTTCTGCCAAATCTTCCTGAAAACATTCCAGATTAAAAATCAAATGTGTGTCGGAGATATGCAAAAAGGACAGAGTGTCCTGCGCAAAAACATTACCACCAACTAAAAGAACTAAAACAAGTACCTGAACTACTCTACCAGATATAGATTTCATTTTATGATGTTTTTGATTGTAATAATGCATAAATTTTTAGTTGCTTGCTCTTATCTCAATAATTTCTTGCGAATAAGGATCTAATTTCAATTTAATATTTCCCTTTTGAAGTTTTGCTCCGGAATAGACACCCAGATCTTTACCCTCAAAAAGTGTTTTCAAATGGTATTTTTGTCCTGGGTTAACCCATGGAATATTTATATTTCTGGCAGCATCTCCACCTTCGCCACGCATCACAACAACAATTCCATTCCCATTTTTATTGAGCTTTCCCCACCAGTGCCAGTCTTCATCGGTCGGCTGCGGCACTCCACTAAACTGAAAACAAGAATAAATGCCGTAATCATTTTCCAGCCTGCCTAAGATATCAAAACGATTCCGATAATGTGAAATATTTGCTTCTGTAAGTGAACTTAAATCTCCCGAGAATGAAAGTGGGGCTCCCATTAACCAACTACAAATCTGTCGATCCTGTATTTCAGGAGTTAAACTTCCGTTGAAATTAGTAGTAACTGCTCCAAAAATTTCTATTCGTTCAAGTGGAAGACCTCGATGTGCATACATCAGGTTTCGTGCACGAAAAGCACCTTGTATTAATTTTTGTTGCAGACTATCCACATCATAATCCCAGGAAGAATTAACCTGCTGTTTCCGGTTGCCTGCCCCCCAGTATTCATTTGGCGCTGCATGATATGAATCCACATGTTTTAATACAGCAATATCGGCTGCGGGGCCCGGTGTTTCCCAATATATTTCATGCGAAAGTTGGAGCCAAACATTCGGATTAATGCGATGAATCTTATCCTGAGTTTCAAATAATCCTCTAAGTCCTCTTAAATACGATTCTTTTAATGTCCGGCTTTCGTGCCCTTGGGCAATATCGCCATAACAAATATTACTCAGATCCTGCTTAAAATAATCGGCTTGATAGTTTTTATTCAGATAAACAATTTCATTCACATATTTCTTCCTGGATTCATCGTAACAAAAACTAAGTCCTAATCCTCCTGCCCGTTTAATTAGTGGCAAGCTGTTAAGATCAGGCTTATCGGTGTTCGTTTCTTTCTCATTCTCGTTAATAAACACAGAATACCACAGGCCCGTTTTCATTCCTTTCGACTGAATAAAATTACTTGTGCCTTTCATATCAGGGAAATTACATGAATTGGGATTAATTGTACTAACTGCCCAACCACCACCGGGTCCTGTATCAGACCATCCTGCATCCAGTTGAAAACATTTAAAACCTATGCGCGATGCAATATCAGCAGCAGTACGCATATTATTAGCATTGATATTAGCATTGTAATTTGTCCAGGAGCAAAACACAGGTGCTACGTTCTGCTTTTCCTCAACGTTATAAAATATCTTTTCCTTCAAAAAAGATTTAAAGTCACTCTCCACACAACGATCAAGTGTTGTATAAGCAGAAGAAATCGTCGCATAACTCTCGTCGGAAAAAGCATATGTAAATGCAGCTTCCGACTTAAAAGATTCAGATGGCCCCAATACCCATTCAAAAAAATCCGGATTATATCCTAATGCTCCTTTTTCTGATACGGAACGTAATTTTGAAGGCACTTCACTTGCAGCAATAAATCCAGTTGAAGCCGATGGATTACTCCAGGCTATTATAGAAGAAGCAACACCTCGGGAATCAGGAGTCAGTAATGTTTTATTACCATATGACTCATCCACTTCAATATCGTCAATTATCAAATTTCCTAGTTTAAGCCATTGGGTTCCATTGTTTCGAAACTTTATCCATTTACGAATTACAGGAAAACCATCGTATATTTCGTAAATTATTTGAACAGACAACCCTTGCCATTGTGTTTCTTGCGATGCAGAATAGGAAATCTTAAGCTGATTTTGCCCCGGGTTATTGGAATTTAATGAATAATCAACACAATCAAAAACATCAGACAAATGTACACCGGATATTGTTATCGAATCAGTCCATTCTACAGTTGAATTAAAATGATTTTCTTTTTTCTTGATTTGTAAAGCATCCGTAAGATTTTGTTCTGTATTCTGCTGTTCGATACGAGTCTCCGACAAATTAACTACACCTTGCGGCTCTTTATTTGGAGCCGCCTTCCATAAGGTTACCGAAAAATCACTCCTATTGTTGGTTATCAGACTTTTCCCGTTCACCTTTAGCGACTTTGTATATACCTCACTATTTGAAACCCAAAACTTCCGTTTTAAAATGCCCGCATTAATACTAATCTTATTACTTTTCTTTGTTATTGACCACTCGTCGACCGGCGGTTCAGGCTTGCAACAAAATAGTACAAGGCATATGATAGATAGAACAAAAACTTTTAGTTTCATTCGTTAAGAGTATTTATTGATTTAGGTAACTCATTTAACTCGCATTTTTGTCATTCACTCGTGCCGGCATCAGGCAGGTTTATGACAATATCCAGAGATGCTCTTTTCATTGTTTTCAATATTAATCTATTCCCCAGTTTTTATTGGGTTCGCTTCCCATTTCGAATACTAATTCCCCACCTTTAACAATTTCATCATGTTTTATCCAGGACCGATTAAGTGGTTTCCCGTTAAATGAAGCCGACTGGATGAAAATATTTGTATCGGATAAATTCTTCGCCTCGATGCTGAACACTTTATTGTATGGATTAATAGTAACTTTCCTAAAAATTGGAGCAGTAAGCTGATAAACAGGATTTCCGGGACAAACCTGATATAATCCCATAGCACTCATATTATACCATGCGGCCATACAACCGTAATCACAATCCATTTCCTGTACGTAACCATCAGGTGTTGATTTATATACCCGGTCGAAAATCGGTTCAGGAAAAAAATTGTGGGTACCATATTTCTGAACAATTGGCTCTTTTAAAATCTTTCGTACCCATTTTTGGGTTAACCAGGGAGCTCCTGCCTGATTAAATAAATACGGAGCATGCAAATCAATCTGATTTCCTGCAGTGTAAAGATCATTATCAAAAAAGCACTCCAGTTCTTGTATAAAATTTTTATTCCCTCCGTACTTTTCAATTAATGCCGGCATATCATGAATAATATTCCATCGCCAGTGCCATTTACTTCCTTCGTACGTATATTTTTCCCTGTTCTCAGTTGGATCATCGGGGAAATCGAGCCAGCTACCATCGGCTGAACGAGCACGAAAATAGTTTATCGAAGGATCCCAGGTGTTTTCCCAGTAACCGGCGCGCTGTATAAAATAGTTGTATTCATCTTCTTTGCCAAGTTCTATGGCAAGTTGAGCCATACACCAGTTATCCCACGAATATTCTCCTGTTTGATCGGGGCGAGCAGGAATATACCCGATGGAATCATATCGTTCAGGCATCTGAATCATCGCTTCGTGCTTCATGTAAGGATATACTGTTTCCATCGGAAAATCGAACAATCCTTTGAAATACGCATCCGTCATTACCATGAGCATGTGTTCGTGCCTGCATGTACTACAAGGATTATAGCCGTCTTTCCCCCGAACAGTGTAACAGAAACCATGTGGAGGATGGTTGTTATCCGGAAATGGGTCCCAATTCCCTGCTTGTTCATAAATATCGCGAAGTGATTTTACAATATCACGGTAAACATCAGGAATCCAAATACTGTACAAGGGATATTTAGTGCGGAACGAGTCCCAAAATGCGTAATTATTGTAATGTTTGTAATCCTCTGCCACGTGGTTTTGTTTATCTAAACCGGGGTAAGTTCCATCCACATCATTAGTTAAGTGTGGTAAAAAGCAGGTATGAAAAAGAGCGGTATAGAAAATAGTTTTATCCTCCTCATTTTCTCCTTCAACTTTTATTGCCGAAAGTTTATCATTCCAAAGCTTTGTTGCCTTTGTTTTTATTCCCTCAAAATCCCATCCCGGGCATTCAGCTTCCATATTCATTCTAGCCGCATTTATGCTGGTTAATGATAAACCTACTTTAACCTGCAGGGTTCTGCTCTTTGTTTTTTGAAAGCTGCACACCAGTCCACCATAAGGTTGATTCAGGATTTCAGATTTCTCAACCAATGAAACACCATCCCAACTTTTTGCTGCTGTAACAGGATGGTTAAATTCAACCACAAAATATTTATTCCCAATTGAACCCTCCAGTTTATTTGGAGAAATCTGTCTGCACGAAATAGCCTTCCCGCGGTTTCCTGAATTAATAAAAAATTGTGGAACACCAGTACCACCAAAAGTGTATCTATGTATTCCCCCATGTTCGCTGGCCGTTAACTCCACCAGTATGTCATCTTGTGTTAGCAGAGTTTTATAATATCCGGCTCGCGCATACTCTGTTGTTTTCTCAATATCCAGTACCGGATTCACAAAAAATGTATCGGACGGGTTATGCGAAAAAGGAACGATAGAAAGTAAACCTGCCCGGTCTCGGATCCTTCCTCCTCCGGAACTTCCCCGGTGAATGTGGCTAAATCCCCTCACTTTCTTATCGGAATAATCATACCCTCCATGGGCAAAATCACCATTGGCAGTTAAACTTCCAGGGTAGGTATCTGGACCTAATTCGACCATACCAAACGGGACTAATGCTGCCGGCAACCAATGACCGTGATCTCCCTGAGTACAAATAAAAGGATCGACATAGTCCACAGGTTGTTTTGTTGGCTGAGAACAGGATAATATAGTAATTGCAAAAATCACAAATAACCAACTTTTATTGTGTTGAATTCTCATCGTAAAGCTTAATTTTTTCATAACTGAATTGAATATAATTGACCTGTTTTTGCTTTCTAATCTCTACTCCGGGAACCAACCTTTCAGAAATTGTTTTAGCGTTCCTTCATAATAAGCTTCCGCCAGGAATTCCTCTCCTCTTTGGTTTCCCCACGAATAATTAATAATCAGCTTACCTTTGTATTCACAAAAATCAATATCTGAATTGTTTCGATTCTCAGCAACTTCAATTCTCTGTCGTTGCTTAGCAGGCAATTTCTCGTTTGCAATCATCTTGTCTTCTTCCGAAGCTTTTAAAACAGGATTTAAGGGGCTGAGGTCCCAGTCTTTCAGATTTTTCGAACGAACCACTCTCATTTCGTACCCTTCATGAGCCTCAAGAAAAAAGTCGTAATAATAACCATCCATGTAACGCAAACAATGTGGTGCAGTATAACGATCTTTGGCATAATTGTATTCAGGAGGTAATACTGTCCAGTTTTTCAAATTATCCGAGGTTGCAAACCGGGCAGTAAAACGTTTCCCGGCCTCGCTTTCAGGTTTTCCAATTTCGAACATCAAAACAAATTTATCCTCTGCTTTGGTCATCGATGTATTAAAAATTCCATATCCCGAAAGCTTAAAAGCCAACCAGTGTGACCAATGTTCCAAATCATCGGATGCAAAAATATGTACCTCTTCCCCATCCCAGATATTTACGACTGAGACATAGACCGTATTGTTATCAACAAAAGCACTTCCAAGGTGATATCCTTTGGCAAAGGCCGGGGTGGCCAGTCCTGTTTCGTGATCTATAAAACGGGAATAGGAATCACCGGTATTATTCTTCCAGTAGTGAGGTCGAACATATTCAAAACGATACACCTTTTTATTGAACACGATGGGAGTAGCTTCAACCAGATCGGTATCTATTGTTCCCTTTTTTACAATAAGTGGGCGGTTTTCACTGTCTGTGGGCGGTTGTTTTTGCGTACAAGATATAAAGCTGATAAAAACAATGGTAATGATTAAGTTGAATAGGTTTTTGGCTTTCATAATGCTTTGTTTTTAATTATAATACAGACTTTCGAGCAGGTATAACCACCTGGATGAAACATGTACCCAAACTTCTTTATAATTATAAAGAACTGCAGGTTGCCAATACGGAACATCATTTTCCGCACGGGTTTGTATCCCAACAGGTAATCCACCAACTATATCGTCACATGGAGCAGAGAAGAGCGGGGAGTAATTATATCCTTCTCCATACATCTGACTTTGGTTAAAAGGATTTTTTCCGACAATCCATTCCATTTGAGCCTGGCAAATCCGATCTATTTCACTGTCATTTAATATTTTATTAGCCTGAGCCAATCCAATGGCATATGAAAGAATTACCGGAGAATTTCCCCTGCTGGATTCCCATACAGGAAACATTCTAAGATAATAATTTTCATCCATTGGAATACCCTTTTTTATTTGCTCATCATCACTTGATCCAAGCTTATATACACATGTAGGTATCATATAATACGGAGCTGTTTGGGCAGACATCGATTTCAAATATTCAGCATACAGTTTAATTGAGGTGTGCCATTCTTCGTATTTTTCATTTTCTGGAAACAGTTTACAGAGTTCGGTAAGCCCCAGTATTGGAGATATCAGACTAACAACGTGCCTCTGAACGAAAATCACATCACTTTCTGCGTTATTATAAAAGAATCCACTTAACGGAATTTTCCAATCCATTGGTGTCTTTTGCTGGCACTGCATTAATTTATCGGCATATTTTATAATTGTCTGTTTAACGTCCTCTTCTTTTGAAACTTCAAACAATGCACATCCTGCCCATACACCTCTTGCCAGTGTTGCAATATCTGTTGGGTTAATCCTTTGTTCTGTTAAAAACCAATCTTCTATGGCGTATTTCAAACATTTCTCAGCAAGAGCCGGATCCCGTTTTTGCAAGATTTTAAAAGCCTCTACTTCAGCAATAACAGAACACCTGTTGTCTTTTGCATTAAATTTTGGATATGCAAGTTTATCATCGTCGTTTCCGACAATCCCATCCGACCAGTGGTCGATAACTGTCCAAGTAACTTTCTGCCCGTCTTCAAACCTGTTTTTGTGAAGCCATTTTAGCCCCCACATGGCTTCTTCAATAAACCTTTTACTTAGTTTTGGATCTTCTTCTTCAAACTTCCTTGCCAACCGGAACATTGTACCGGTAGCTTCGGCTGTATCCGTGTACGACTGCGAAAGATCACCGGCATCGTGCCAGCCACCGTTTAAAAATACGGTATCCTGGTCTGAAACGGTGTACCAGTCAGAATGACAAACTTGATGTACACCTTCCACTTCATCTCCACACCGTTCGCAAAAGAAGAAGTTTATTGTTTTCAATAAGGTATTTCTCCAAACGTCATTTTGTATTTTGAAAGGCTTCGTTGTTTTTGAATCGTAAACCAGCTTGTACATTCCTTCTTTTGTAACTTCTGAAAAATCAAGCACAGAAAATTCACCGACAATACCCTCAACATGCTCCACTTCCTTTGTTAAAATTATTTTATTGTCAGGATGCGAAAGCAATTTGAATGTTTTTATGCCAGTAAGAGACGTGATTGCAGTCTTCGAATCGCTTGAATTATAACCTGTATGAGAAAAGGAAATATCATTGTTTGTATTCCAGCTTTCAAAATGTTCTGTTTCTGCTTTTTGCAAAGCAAGTCGGTCGATATAAAAGACAACTGTATCTGTTGCATCAATTTCATTTCCTTGCTGCCTGTATACAAACGAAATACTTTTAACCTCATCCCGCTTCAAATGAGGAATCTCAAAAACAACATCATTCCATTTATTGTTTTCCAACATTGCGGTATGAATACCTTCCCTGAGGTATTTGTCAGGTACATTTGTATCATTCTGTAAAATCATTAACAAATGAATTTTGCGATGGCCGGAACAATCCGGGTATATTTTTGCGGAGATTCTGGTATAGTCCGAAAAATCTTCATTGTCAAAAAGTCGTGTCAGAAAAATCCAGTTCCACATTCTCTGCTCCGGTTGCATGGGAGATTCTGTTCGGGTAGGTGTTTTTAGTTTTATTGAATAAGAACCTTCAAACACCTGCTTCTCAGAAAGACTAAAATCAACGAATGCGTTCTTTTCCTGCGTAATCTTATTCGATCCGGGAACAAAAACATTTCCTTGCCACCGGTCTAATGACTCCATTTTATCAACAAGTCTTTCCTTTAAAATGTCTTTTTTATTCCAAGTTGTCTGAAGACTATTTATTGTGTCATGTTCTAAAGGGATAAAAGAGAAAACACTCGATTCCAGTTCTTCACTCTCGATTTTTTTGTTTCTATCATACTGACAACCCATCATCAGTATGAGTATCAATAAAACAATATTTAATTTAATTCCGGATTCCATAAATTCCTGCTTCCCTAATTTTATTAAAATGAGAAAAGCAAGCAGGAATTCTCCCACTCGTGCGCTTTCTCATTTAACTAACCAAAACTTAACTTCTAATTAATTTCATTTGTATTTTTTCGTTTCTACAACGATTCATTCTTTGCTATTTTTTTTTCGTTCAAATTCACTCAATAGTTCTCCCATTTTCATTCGATAGTCCATTAATACCTTCGGGTCTTTGCTGTACATCCTGTCACTTACAAATACTTCAGAGCCAAAATCCAGTATCTTTTTTGCTTTGGCAACAAGTTTCTTTTGATTCAAATCTGCATCTTTAATGCACTCTTCCAGCATTATCATGTAATCGTAATCATCAAGTCCTTCCCTAAGAATTTCAAGCCGCAATGAAGGTACCGGTCCAGACATGTATTTTGTTTTATCACTATTGGGATCGCGGTTGGGTGGGTAGAAAAACATACCATCACCATTACCATATTCAGGAGCAGATCCGTAAGGAGTTCCCCATCCTGATTTATAAGTCATCGGATCTTCCCATATATTTTGTACGATACCATCAGGAGCTGCACCCTTCGCTCCGTTCCACTGATTTGAATTCCATACTAAAATACCCACCAAATTATATTTATAAGATATCCACAGCCACATCCGCATATTAATGGCATACGAATCGATAAAAAGATTTAAGTGAGGTTCTTTAGGCCAACACATTAAATAAGACCAGAATTTACGTCCCTTACCAGACCACTCTTTTACTTTTTCAGGATTAATTTGATAAAGTACCGGGCACCCTATTTCTGTAACATCCATGATTTCGGGACCGGGATTATTCTCGGTGATAAAACGGGTGAGTTTTGGTGCAGCCTCATAAATAGCTTCCATACCTTCCCGAACAAATTTGTAATGTTCATGATCGGGCTCGTCGGCCCAATACAAATATTCTTTACCTAACCAACCATTTTGCTCTAAATGATCCTGAACAGGCTTCAAATACAGCTTCATTAATTTCTTATATTCAGGTGTTCCACTAACAAATCCATTAAGCACACCTTTCGATTTTTTAGCAAGTCCGGGCACTCCAAAACGAAAACCAGAAAAACCAAACTCATCAAGGTATTTCCGGGCGACCTCATCGAAATCTGAAAAATCGATTTCTATATCCAACTCATCAATGTCTTGTTCAAAATCGCCATGGGGAAGCAAGTTCTCTCCAGACATCTCATCAACAAACTGAAAATCGTCGAACCACACATCTCCGGCTGGCGGACCAGATAAATGAATACTGGCGTATCTTGCATTCTCTGGAAATGGGCGATAATCAGGTAAATCTTTCTCTGCAAAAAATCCCGTTGTATCAATAAATAAGGTATCCAGTCGCCAACTCCTGCAACCTTCATATTTCATCCATTTCATCGACCAGTAAAGTGGCTGTTTTTCCTCATCGTAGCATTTAACTATAACCGAATATTTTTGACCTTCAGGAAACGTTTTGGCCTGCCACTTCAATAAATAAGGGTGAGTTGGATCAATTTTAATCAGATCAGTAAAGCGACCATTGCTGCTGTTTTTCAATTGATAAGAATACTTGCCTTCGTAGGTTGTTTCCGGATCAAAAACACCTCCTGTCCAACAAATACCTTTTACCGTTCGTTTTATTTTAGCCAGATCGTAAAAATAATAGGGAGATATCCGGTAATCTTTAAAACTTCTAAAGTACATATCCGTAACCTGTTCCAGCTCATCTTTTGTGTCGAGATTGTGGTATTGCTTAATACGAGCTGTACTCATGCCAAAACCGGAACGCATTTTCGGAAGTTCAGGCAAAGAAAAATCCCAAACATTCAGTTCAACAGGAACAGTTGTTTCCCAGCCTGATGATTCTATTAAGATTTCGCCTGTATATTTCCCTGATGAAACATTGTTTGGAACCTTGATCGTGATAAATAAGGGTGTATTCTGTTTTTCCAAGGCGTCAAACAGATCAGTGCACTGGGGCAATGGATCGGGATACAAACCGGCCTTATGCAGCGTTCCTGAAGGCTTTGTAACATGAACGTACTCAACCTTTCTTATTACCACATTTTCAGAACCAATTTCTTCTCCTTTACCATTTTTGAGATTTGTGGCTGCCACTGAAATATTTTTTAAATCAGTTAGCGGAGATAATACAAGCTGAAAACTCTCTGTTTCATTTTTGGCTGACCAAACTGCCACCTTCCCCTTTTTATCCGGACATGCTTCATTTTGCATAACTTTATAAGTACTCCCCGTCCACCACACCGTACACACCTTATCAGTAAAAATACTTTCCCCGTATGAAGAGGCTTTTGTAATTACTGAACAAAACAGGGAAAGACACAAAACCACATATCTGATATTGAGCGACACTGGCAACCAATTGAGTCTGTTTTTAATCTCGTTTTTCATGACTTTACTACACTCACGTTTAATTTTACAGACATAATCCCTCATCTTTATCTAACTTGCAAAAAGTGATTAATATCAAACATTTCTTTCCCTTGTTTTCCCATTTTAACATTTAAAGTTTCCCTGTTTATATAGTCGAAATAGTGCACTTCAAAATCATGAAAACCTTTTTCGAGAGCGGCGTAGCCTTCCTTAAATATTTCGTAATGAACGCCATCGTTTTTAACAATTTGTTGTCCATCAATCAAGAGCAAACTTCCATCAAACGATTTAAGTAAAAATCGATACACATCCGTTTCCGGAATATAAATCTCCCCTTGAAAACGTACGGCAAAATGATCTTTTCTTCGGGGCTGAATATCGCTCATTGCCAGCGAATCGAGTGAAAATATCCGAACAGGCTCCAAGCCTTCGAAATCGGGTAACAACGTAAAAAATCCTTCGTAATAACTGGCCTTAACTACACTCTTCCTTCCGGATTTTTGCGCCATTAGTGGAAGTTTTACAGCCGTTTTAACACGTTCACTGCTCGTATTATCCGGTTCGCTCACTACAGCCGAAATCGTTGTTGTATTTTTTACTGTCAGCTCAATTTTTGGTTCGAATGCAGTTTGGTAATTCCCGTCGTCCAGCCGATAATTAATACAACCCGTGTTATTCGTATTTTCTATTGCAACTATAGTGCTATCGTTGAAATACTTAGATGAAAAACTTACTAAGGGAGCATTTAAGTGATTTCGTACAGTTTGTTTTTCGAGCTTCCAGGTATCGAATACATTCATAAAAGTATCAATAGCTTCAACTGCCATTTTATTTTCTTTGATCTGAACCTTTAAAAAATGAGGGATTTTTCTGGTTTTTGCAGTAAACCATTCTTTGTATGATGCCTCGCGATTAAAACTACCGCCACCGCCGGCAGTGATGATATAAACAACTCCATTTTTAGTATCGATATGATTTTTTGCAATTGGATGAGTCCTTTCATAACCATGAACATGGCCTGATAAAACAAGATCGACTCCATAAGTTTCATAAAGTGTTTTTAAATGAAATGTATTCGGATCACCTTTATCAGCTGTTGACATTAATGAGCTTCGATAGGATCCGAAATCGGAGGTAAAAATTGGATGATGATGAATTAGAATTTTCCACTTTTCTGTAGTGTTAGCCAACAACTTTTCTAATTCTTCATACTGTTCCGAACCAGGTAAAACGTCCTTATTGGTATCAACAAATATCAGTCGTAAATCACCTTTTTTTATCGAATAAAATGCGTTATTCAACGTACGATTAAAATATTGATAGTACAGTTCATCATTCATTTCATGATTCCCCAAAACCGGATACAGAGGAACATGTCTTATAAGGCTCTGTGCTTGTTTGAAAAACTCATCGGTCCAGTCATCGTTGTGGTGTCCGTACGATACAAAATCGCCACAGTGAATAACAAACTGAGGACACTCGTTAAACATTTGCATTGATATTTTTTCCCAGCATTGCGTGTCGCCCTGGTTATCACCAACAGCGGTAAATGTAATATCAGACTGGTTGTAATCGGGAATACGCAATTGCGTAACAGGCCCCTTCAAAGTATCTCCTTTTTCGGTAACATTTATAACCTGATAAAAATATAATTGATCAGGTTTGAGATGCGATACTGATAACTTATGCACTAACGAAGGTTTTTTTTCTGTTACAGCAATATTCAAATCAGGTTTTAATACATGATGTTCTGTCGTTGCCAGATAAATTTGTCCCTTTGTTTCTGCTGATGTTTCCCACATTACACAAACCGAAGATTCTGAAACATCCTGAATATAAGGTAACACAACAAAGTTTAATTCATTATTATCCTTTGTCTGAGCCCATAAGTTTAAGCTTAAAATTGTAAAAAGCGCGTACAAGATGACAACCTTATCAGAAACATTCTTAAGGCCTTTAATTTTCATATATAGTTGGTTTTCGGAAGGAGTTATACATATTATAACGATATACACTATAAACATGATACACCACACAGAAGAACTCTTCTATCGATAAAACTCCTGATTTCAGAAACAGATATTGGAATCGTTCAAAAATGGACGATCCAATATCTGTTATTTCAAAGATTATTAATTGGTTTAAATTTTATCTTAAACTTCTCAAATCCCTAGTTTGCTAAGTTCGGATTTTTCTCCCCATCAACCGACGGATATGGAGCAAAGTAATGATCCTTGGTTGGTTGATTTACAATCGTATTTTCGCTAGGATCGCGTTCCGACACTGATGCTTCAACCCTTTCAAGACGTACTAAATCGTACCATGGATCGGTACAGAAATAGCCTCCGCAGAATTCCCAGGCACGCTCCTGAACTACAGAATCACGGAAATCAGTTTGCGACAAACCCGAAGTCAGGTCAGCAAGGCCTGCTCTGTTTCTTACTTTGTTAATAGCGCTGTACGCTGATGCATCGGCAGAATTAGACATAGCTTGTGCTTCGGCATAAACCAACAGGTTGTTGGAGTGAGTAAGTGCAACCTGAGGACGGCTGTTTTTCCAATTCATTCCATTCCATGGTTGATCCCAGTCGAATTTGCCATCATAGTATTGTTTGTAATACGGATGTTTTTTGGCTAATTCAGTATAATTTTTTGTTGTTCCATCAGACATAGGGAATTCCCACATAAAAATGGCATCTTTCCTCGGACCTTCCGGATAGCTTTTGAAGAAATTCAGATCAGCGTAATAAACATCCCATCCGCCATATTCTCCAGGTAAACCACATAACGGGCACCCCCATTCATTATCATTATGGAAAGCCAGTACTACTTCATCACATGCATTATTCTCATAATTATAATCTTTTGAATACAAATCAGCGATGTCTTCCATCAGCTTATATCCCCACGTACCGGCACCGTCGATAACTTCTTTTGCTTTTGTAGCTGCAAGGGTATACTTCGATGCATCGTTTAAAGGATATCCGGCCATTGAAAGATAAACATAAGCCAATAATGATTTTGCAGCTCCATTGGTAACGGCAACACCTGCCCTTTTCGAGTCATCATCCCAGTTTGTAGGAAGGTAGTCTTCAGCAATCATTAAATCTTCTACAACCAGGTCGTAAACTTCCTGAGGACCAGTAAGAGGCATATCGTTTGACAGCTCCTCTGCACTAAGATAAAATGGAATTTCGTTGTACATCCTAACTAACTGGAAATAAACATATCCCCTTAAAAAGTGTGCCTGACCAGCTGCTTTTTTCTTTGCTGCTTCAGTGGCTTCAGCACCTTCGTAATTATTTATGATAGTATTACAAGCATTAATTGCCTGATAAGCATATCCCCAAAACCGGAGCATTTCGCCATTGTCACCTTCTGTATTAAATACATCGACCTCGACAAAATTATTAAATTGAGAGGTTTTATCTCTACCCGCAGTGGTATATGCAAGGGCATTTCCATAAAAATATAAATCGTTAAATATTGCATATACTCCTGTAACAGCCATTTCCAGATCACTTGCTGTGGCGTAGAAGGTTTCAGGATAAATATCTCCTTTGGGAGAAATATTCAAAAAATCTTCGGAGCATGAAACAAATATGCTGCTTATTATAAGTATGATTAAAATCTTTTTCATCTTTTAATAAATTTAAATTGTTAGATTAAAATTGCAGTGAAACTCCGAATGTAACAGTTGTGGGTAATGGTTGAGTACCAAAATCACATCCTCCCCATAAGTCATCCGATCCGGAAGCTGAGACCTCAGGATCCAGTCCTTTATATTTCGAGAAGGTCAGCAACTCTTGTGCGCTAACTGTAAGTGCAAGCGTCCCGAATTTGATCCATTCTCTGGGAACGTTGTAGGTAAGCCCAACGTGTTTCACTTTTACCCAACTGCCATCTTCAACCCATTGCGACGAATTCAAACGTTTTGCATCAGAAGTACTGTGAATATTCTTGTATTCGGCATCAGTATTTGATGTGGTCCAGTAATCAGTAGCCGGCCCTTTCAACATAATGGTACGGGAATCGGCATGAACAGTTGACATACAAGCGCGTGCAAGATTTAATACATCCTGTCCGTGCATTCCTTGAAGCAGCAACGAAAAATCGAAGTTTTTATAAGAAATAGAGTTATTTAAAGCCCATATAAAATCAGGGTTGGCATCGCCAATAGCCTGGCCGTCATCGTTCAGGTTATAAGCACCGTCATTATTAAGGTCTTCATATTTATAGTCTCCAGGAGCGAGACCATATTGGGCTGCTTGTTCAGCTTCTGATTCCTGCCATATTCCTAAATATTTGTACCCCCAGATAGTACCCAAAGGAAGATCTTCTTCAACTCTGTAAGTTTTTTCAGACAAAAATCCGTTTCCGTTTGTTCCTGACATGAATGCTGCCTGATCTCCCAGGTCAAGCACTTTGTTTTTTACGGTTGAAAGGTTAAAGTTTACATCCCATAAGAAATTACGTGTTTGAACTGCTTTGTAGTCAACAGTAAGTTCAAAACCTTTATTGCTTACCTCACCCAGGTTTTGCAGATAAGATCCTTTGTCGGCATAACCATAGTAATAAGGTAATTCCTGTAAAGTTAACAGGTCATTTGTCAATTTGTCGAAGTAGTCTAATGAAACAGACAGCTTTCCATCCAATGTAGTTATATCCAGACCAAGGTCGATTTGAGTTGTTGTTTCCCATTTCAAAAATGGATTTGCAGGTGTACCAGGAATATAACCCAGGACATTAGAACCTACACCATAATCGTAATTGTTTGATTTCATAACGGTGTAAACCCATGGACAAGGATTACCGGTTTGTCCCCAACCTGCACGAATCTTCAAATTATCGAACATACCGTTGGCTTTCATAAACGGTTCTTCCGACAAACGCCAGCTGGCTGCAAACGAAGGAAATGCTCCGAATTTATTCTCTTCAACCCTGTTCTCCGGTCCGCTTTTTCCATCAACCCGATAAGATGCAGTGAAGTAGTATCTCTGTTTGTAATTATAATTTAAACGCCCCATATAGGCTACACGTGAAGACTTTCCATAACCTGATGAAGTAGTTTGTTCATTACTTAAGCCAATGGTGTAATAAGAAGCAAGATCAGGTAATGGCATATCTCTACCTGTACCGGAAAGACTCCAGCCTTCTGAAGCTTCAGCTTCATACACTCCTGTAACAATTACATTGTGAGCATCAGCAAAAGTTTTGTTAAAATCGACTTTGTTTATAAGTCTCCAACTAAAACTTTCGTTTTGGCTTCTTGAGGCATAGGGATCGTTTGGCTCTAACCATGCATTTTTATAACTCCCCGACGCAGCGCCTGATTTTGCTGCATATCCTGTAACATTATAAGTCAGGAAATCGGTAATCTTATAATTTGCATTAAGCATTGAGGTTACGCTATGGTTCTCTGAAAAATTATTCTGCTCCATTGCATACATGTACGGACTATCGAGTAATGCTCCATGATGGTCTGTATTATTATACTCACCAGTTGCTTCATCGAGCCAGATTGGTTCTGTTGGTGACCAGATCAAAGCCTGGAAGAATGGATGAGCTTTACTTGTACCGGTTGATAATCCACCGTTTTTCTTTTTAGTTTTGGATGCAGTAATATCCAGATCCATAGTCAGGCGTTTTGATGGTTGGAATCCAACTTTTGACCTTAAATAGTAATTTCCACCACTTTTTGTATTAACCATTGTTCCCTCTTCATCAGCATAACGGCCTGACATGTAAACGCTAAGTTTATCTAATTTTTGTGAATAGGAAATTTGATAATCATTTCGTATTCCGATCTGTGTAATAGCATCGAGCCAATCGGTACCACCAGTTTCTCTGAAATCTGCTATTTCGGCCGCAGAGAAGGTTTGAGCTCCGTTAAAATCGTTAATATATTCTGCATACTCGGCTGCATTCATTTTATCGGGATAATCAGTATTCCTGTAGCTGAAACCGGTATTTAATGATAGCCTGATAGTTGGTTCTGCTGAAGTAGCTTTTTTTGTTGTTACAAGAATAACACCATTTGATGCTCTTTCACCGTAAATGGCAGTTGCCGATGCATCTTTTAATACTTCAATTGATTCAACATCCTGGATGGGGCCAATAGGCGCTCCGATAACTCCATCTACAACAGTTAACGGACTATTGTTTCCTTCTATTGAATTTGCTCCCCTTACACGAATCTTGGTTGGAGAACCAATATCGCCTGAAGTACGCGAAAGATTCATACCTGCAACCCTACCTGCTAACATATCAGACAGGCCTCTTACAGGTTGATTTTTAAGACTCTCCATATTTACAGAAGAAACCGATCCGGTAATATCACTTCTTTTCAAAGTACCGTAACCGATTGCTACTACTTCGTCGAGACCAATTGAATCCTGAAGCAATGTAACATTAATTGAAGTTTGATTGCCAACTTCGATTTCCTGGGCTTTCATCCCAACAAATGAATAGTGAAGAACAGCATCTTCTGGTACATTTGTAATAGTATAGGTTCCGTCAATATCAGTTACAATACCTTTTGATGTGCCTTTTATAATTACGGTTACCCCTGGTAAGGGCTGCCCCTTTTCATCTGTAACCTTTCCGGAAACCGTTTTCTGTTGTTGTATGCTCATTATTGTTTTCCCTGCATTTTCAGGCGAAAGAATAATTTGACGGCCCATTACCTCATAATTAATACCGACTACTTCTTTAATTTCATCTAAAATTTCGGTAATCTTTTGATTTTTAAATTCACCTGAAACTTCTTTATCAACATTAATTTCACCAGTGTAAAAAAAACGGAATTCACTCTGATCTTCTATTTTAATCAGAAACTCTTCCAGGCTTACTTTTTCTACCTTAAACGTTAACTTAGTAGCTTGTGAGTAGGTTTCGGATGCGAATACTCCAACAAAGGATATCACCATTAAAAACACTGTTAGCTTCATAATTTTAAGCATTTTCAAGACACACGGACTTAGTCCATGGATACTTCGATTTTTTTCCATAATTTTGAATAAGTTTGATTAAGTAACTACAATTATTTATCAACGATTTTAAAGGAGCGAAAAGTGCCATTTTTTGCTCCTTTTATTTTTCTGAAAGTTGAAACAGATTAGTTTTTACTTCATTTTGGTTTATTGATTTAGTTTATTTTGTTCTTATGGTAAATATCCTTGTTTTGTTGTTGAAGTGATAGGAAACCGGAGCGGCCTTGCTAATCATTTCCATTACTTCACTAATGCTTTCCATTTCAATGGTTCCGGTATACCACAACTCATCTAGTTTTGGGTCGTTGTATACTATTTTCACATTGTACCACCGTTCCAGTTTCTTAATAAAATCGGGGAAAGGCTCCTTGTTAAACATTAACTTGCCATCTTTCCACGAAGTAAAGTATTTGATATCCACATTTTTTATAGTAAAACCTTTCGATGTTTTTACAACCTGTTCTCCAGGTTTCAGAACTACTTCATTCTGCGAGTTTTTAACATCAAATACAACAACTCCCTCTTCCAGTGTTGTTTCGAAAGTATTATCTGAAGCTAAAGTTTTTACATTAAACGATGTACCTTTTACTATGACATCGCCAAAATTTGTAGAAACAATAAATGGTGAATTGTTTTTTTCTACGTCAAAAAACGCTTCTCCCTCCAACGTTATTATTCTGTTGGATATAAACTTTGTTGGATATGTCAATGTGGAGCCGGAGTTTAACCAAACCAATGAACCGTCGGGTAGAGTAATGTTTGTTTTTGCTCCATAAGGTGTTGAAATTGTTTGTAATGTTTCAACCAAATTGTTTTGGGTTGCTCTCTTTAATTGGAATATATTACAAAGTAGCAACGCTAGTACAATAACTGCTGCAACACGTAATCCCCATCTATAAATCTTAATTTTCCGTTGTGCTCTTTTGTGTTTATCAAGTAGAATGGTATTTTTTATTCGCTCTAAAAGTGCAGGATTTGTTTTTGAAGAAACATTAGTTTCATTTATTTCCTTTTCCCAGTATCTCTTCATCAGGTTAAAAACTTCTGCCTCATTCTTTTTATTGTTCAAAAATGCAGCAATCTCTGGAAAATCGCCGGGAACTAAAACAGAGCGATAATATTTTTTGAATAAATTCTTCATGTTGTGCTTTACTATAAATTAATACACAGCAAAAAGTCTTATCCCTAGTAGAAAAATTGGAAAATTAGAAAAAAAGATAAAAATAAAGTAACGACACCACTCCATAAACCTTTAACTCTTCTCGTATAAACCTCAATGCCGCGGACATATGATATTCAACCGTCTTTGTTGTTATTCCCAGTTTTTCGGCAATCTCCTTATGCGTTAATCCTTCATTACGACTTAAAACAAAAATCTCCTTTTGGCGATCAGGAATTTCATTAATTAATTTGTCTACTTTTTCTTTTAACTCCTGATATTCATATAAATTAAACGATAAGTACTCCTGTGCAACCGATAATTTTCTAACTTCTTCTTTAATATTTTGATTATTTAGACGACTCCTCAACTCGTTCAACAAGAGATTTCGGGTGATCGTAAATATATAAGAATTAAATGTGGCAGAGTTATTTATCTTTTTCCTATTTTGCCAAATTTTCACAAAAACTTCTTGCAATATATCATCAATCCCTTCTTCAATTTTCAAGAATGATTTCGAGAAATTGTATAATCTGGGATAATAGTAATTAAATAATTCCTCAAGCGACGAATCATCATTTTTTGCTAATTGCTTTACTATTTCCCCCAAATTGAATTCCTTGAACATGAACTTATTATGATTTAAATAACAAATGTAGAAAATAATAACATTCTCAATTACCACATCAGATAAAAAACGGGATGAATACGGAATTACCAATTATTTAGAAAATTAATTGGATTGAGTTAAAACTATCATTCAGCATACTTTGCTCTTATTCAAATACTTGATAAATTTTCGTAACCCCAGGCTAACGTTGCTCAAAACAGCTTGAAAATATAAGGATCGGTTACAACTTTTAAGAGAGATTATCACAATTACCTACCAACTTTTGGTCATTTTGAACCTTCACATTCAGCAAACAATATTGGCCAAAACGTATATAGTGTGGTAAATTTACATGAATATAGAAGTGGACGACAAACCGATCATTAATCGAAGCCCTAATTGCAACAAAAGAAAAAGAATTCTAAAACTGTACATTGTTACAATCCCAGGGTATCTGATTTCAAAAAACAAAATGTTATGAGATCATTAGTTTTATTCATCTTATTTTGCACAATGGCAGTTAGCACACAAGCACAATGGTCGTACAAAGACAGATATAAAGTAAAACATTTTTTATATACCTCGGGCGATGTTATTATGGGGCAGAGTTATGGAGGGAACTTGGGATTAAGTTACGTTTATAATAATAAACACACCATTAACGTTGGATTTGCTGCCACAAATAAAGTAGGCCAACCGCTTCCTGAAGAGTATTTAAAATCAGGAGAAGAGCTGATATCCACAAGTAGTAACGAAGCCTTTCAGAATTTTGAAGATTTACATATAATGATAGGCCAGATTTTTTATGTCAATAAAAAAATACGCATTTTGCTACAGGGTGGTCCGGGTATTTCAACGCACAGGAATCCCATTTTTGAGGTAACAGACCACCAGTACTCGCATAAAATGCAAACAACAAAAAAACTTTGTTTAGTTGTAAATCCGAAATTAGAACTCCCATTTTGTTGCTCACTAGGCTTTTCCGCAGGCCCCTTGTTGGTTTTGAATAATTATAAAAATTATTTTGGGGTTGGAATCGGTCTTATGTATGGAATCACAAGAGAAAAATCATAATTCACTGACTAAGTAACAGTTACGCGCACATCAGCCAAAAATACAAATCTTAAATCACACTTATTCCTCTTCAGAGATTCTTATTATGTTTAAGTTTTTCACTTAGTAAGCATCAGTATTTTTCACCTTTTCTAGATACTTTCCATCTGTTTTCGTACTTTTATACCTATTACAGAAACAAAAAGACGCATTTTTTTATCCAGTATGGTCGCATATTAATTAATATGTCTAGCAAAAAGGATAAAAGATGTTAGGTGTAAGCACACATCATTGAGAATTTAAAATGAAAAAAATCCTCGCAGTTGACGACAATACTATTAATTTGGAACTTTTGGCCCAAATAATAAAAATGTACTATCCCAACTTTACGTTTTTAAGCGCTGAAACCGGCGAAGAAGGCATTTTAACTGCAACAAAAGAAAATCCTGATTTAATCCTTCTTGATATTATGATGCCAGGACTTGACGGGTACGAAACCTGTAAAGTTTTAAAACAAAATGTAAGAACAAAACATATCCCTATAATAATGGTTTCGGCATTGGGACGAGACAGTGTTGAAAGAACCAAAGGACTAAATGCCGGTGCTGATTCATTTATTTCAAAACCTTTTGATCAGACTGAACTTAAAGCGCAAATAAATGTAGCGCTAAGGATTAAAGGATACCAGGAACAGCTTAAAAAACTGTATTCTGAAATCACACTTGTTGAAGAACGGGAACGCCGGAGAATTGCTGAAAATCTACATGACAGTCTGGGCCAAACACTGAGCTTGGCTTATATGAATTTATCTTCAATTGAAGCAGAAGACAGCAGCCCGGACATAAAAGGGAAACTTAAATTTGTATCGAAACTGCTTAACAAAGCAATTGAAGAATCACGATCGCTAACATACGATCTCAGTCCACCTATTCTTTACGAACTTGGTTTGGCTCCTGCAATTAAATGGAAACTGGAACGATTTGAAAAAGAGTTCGGTATTAAAACACATTTAAAGACACAAGCTCTTGAGAAGCAATTTAAAAAACAATACAATATATTTTTATACCGGATAGTTGGCGAACTACTGACCAATATAAAAAAACATGCCAATGCATCAGAAGTTCTGGTGAATCTTTACGCTAAAAACGATACATATTTTATTACGGTTGAAGACAATGGAGAAGGCATAAATAAAAAGAATATTAAAACCTCAACCAATAGTGGATTTGGCTTACTAAGCATTACAGAACGTATCGAAAGCCTAAGCGGATTGTTTTCCATTAATTCGAATAAAAATGGAACACTTGCCAAAATTGAAATTCCTTATACAGAAAACGATAATTATACCGAATTAACAGCTAATAATTACTAATTATGAAAATAAAAATAATGGTTGCAGACGACCATCAACTCTTTAGGGAAGGGTTGATAAATCTCCTTCAATCGGCTGAAGACATTGAAGTTATAGCTCAGGCAGAAAACGGTCTGGATGCCATTGACAAAGCAGCTCAATATAAACCCGATGTACTACTGATCGATATTGCGATGTCTCAGATGAATGGAATTGAGGCAACCAAACGCCTTAAAAAAGACATGCCTGATTTAAAAATCGTAGCTGTTTCCATGCACTCCGACAAACAATATGTAAAAGGAATGCTTGAAGCCGGAGCGGATGGTTATCTTCTTAAGAACTGCACTTACAGACAATTAACCGATGCAATACATTCAACTTACGACGGGAAAAAGTTCTTGAGTGAAGACATCACCGAGATTGTAATTGATGGCTATTTACATTCAACTCAAATTGTTTCAGACAAATTCTCTCAGTTATCTGAACGCGAAAAAGAAATCTTTATCCTTTTCGCCGAAGGACAGTCAACTCGAGAAATAGGAGAAAAGCTATTTATAAGTGTTAAAACCGTAGGTACACACAAACAAAATATCCTTGAGAAACTTGAGCTGAAGACTAACTCCGACATTGTAAAATATGCCTTAAAAAATGGTTTAATCCAATTGGATTAAAATACATCAACATAATAAATTAAATAATCGGTAGGCTCTACCGAGATGAAATTAACCTGGTATTGTTTGAGTAATTATCCGTATTATAATTTTTGGTTGTATTAAAACATACAGCCTGTAATTCCGTATTACAACCTCTTTTTTTAGCTTCAAGCCTAAAAACTGTAAATTATGAAAAACAAAATTGTTGTTTTGGGTGCCGGACTTGTTGGTAGCACCATTGCAATCGATCTTTCAAAAAATCATTCGGTTACCAGTGTTGACCAGAACATCGAATCATTCAAAAAATTTGATAAATACCCCTCAATAAAAACAGTTCAAGCCGATTTATCCGTTTCAGAAACGATAAAATCTATTGTTGCTGATTTTGATTTGGTAATTGGTGCGGTACCTGGTTTTATGGGGTATCAAACCATGAAAGCCGTTATTGAAGCCGGGAAAAATATGGTTGATATATCGTTTATGCCCGAAGATTTTATGTCACTTAATGGGCTGGCACAAAAACACAAGGTTATCGTTGTTGCCGATTGTGGGGTTGCTCCCGGAATGGGTAACATTATTTTAGGACACCACAACAAACAAATGAACGTAAAAAAATATGAGTGTTTGGTGGGAGGTTTGCCGGTTATTCGCGAGTGGCCCTACGAATACAAAGCAGTATTTTCGCCCATCGATGTTATTGAAGAATATATTCGACCTGCCCGTTACATACAGAACTATGAAATGATTACCAAAGAAGCACTTTCCGATCCTGAATTGGTTCATTTTGATGAAGTTGGAACTTTGGAATCATGGAATTCAGATGGGCTGCGTTCACTGCTACAAACCATGAAAAACATTCCGGATATGATTGAAAAAACCCTCCGCTTTCCGGGTTGCATTGAATATCTGCGGGTTTTACGCGAATCAGGATTTTTCTCCTACGACGAAATCGAAGTGAATGGCACAAAAATCCGTCCGATTGATGTTACAGCAAAATTGCTATTCCCCAAATGGAAACTAAAAGACGGAGAGGAAGACTTTACCCTTATGCGAATTATTGTCGAGGGGATTGAAAACGGGAATCCTAAAAAATATACGTACAATTTACTTGATCGTTTCGACCGCGAAAACAATATTATTTCAATGGCGCGAACCACGGGCTACACATGTACCGCCGTTGCTAATTTATTGCTCGATGGCGGATTTAAAACAAGTGGGGTAAGTGCACCTGAAAACGTTGGTGAAGACGAAGGGAATCTATCTTATATTTTTAAATACCTGCAGGAACGAGAAGTTAATTACATTGTAACTTAACAGAAGTTCACAGGTCCTAAACTCCCCTATTTCTGCAATTTTCGGCAACAGGTTAGATCGATTCTGTTTTCCGATCCTTGTGCTGCTCTTTAAACCAGGAATTTCCCTTTCTGAATCTATCATTAAAAATATTGAAAACAATATAGGATGAAAATCCGTTATTAGTTCATTTTTATATTTTTGTGACATGGAATTAATTGTGGGAATTATTGTTGGTTTATTTACTGTTTTAGGTTTAGCTTTTTTGGTAAAAGTTAACCGCAATAGAAAAAAAACAAACGATGAAAAAGAAAGTGTTTCAGCTCCAGCTTCAGACTGCTGCGGGGCACACGAAATTTGCGAGTTCGACCAAATAAAAATGGATGAAAGCATAATTGAATATTATGACGATGAAGAACTGGACGAATTCAGAAATAAAAGCGAAAATGAATATACCACCAGTCAGATTGACCAATTCCGTGAAGTTCTGTATACTTTAAAAACCGATGAAATAAAAAAATGGTTGTTAAGTATAGAAAGAAGAAACATCGCTCTGCCTTCCATATTAATGAGTGAAGCTCGGTTTTTAATGGCAGAAGGTTAATCAATTATCTAATTCAATTTTCTCTTCGATCATTCTTTAATCGAATTGAGAATTTCCAATGCCTCATTAACATTTTCCTCCAGAACACGAAGTTCAATTCCAATATTTGAAGGGCTGCCTTTGTAAATTCCATCAACTGTACTGGTTATTTCGTTCACCAACATATATTGGATACCTGCCTCGTCAAGCATTTCTTTAAAAAGAAGGTACTTCATATCAAAATTACTGGTAAACGTTGCAACGGTAACTGGTCTATTCATACTTTTAATATCTTAAATTTTCATTCATAAGATACGCAATTTCTATGTTAATTTCACAGGTAAATTATCAATTAAGAACCGATAAAATATAAATCTGCTTTCCGGATTAAATGCATCGTTATTTTCAAAATACCCACATCGCATTTACAAATCACTTATTGCTTTCCGAACCTTTTAACCGGAGGCATCAAAATCCTCTTACACAATTACAGGCAACTTCTCTTTCTTTATTTATTTTCCGTTCGAAGTTTAATCAACACCACACCATTTGCTCCTCGTGATCCATAAACAGCAGCACTTCCATCTTTTATTATATCAATGCTTTTCACCTCAATAGGATTTATTCCGTTTAGATAACTGCTTTCGACTATCACATCGTCTACAACAATTAAAGCCGCACTACTTCCCTGAAACGAGGTAGGACCTCTCAGAATAACCTCCCCATTTTCGACCTCCGCTCCCATACTCTGAAGCAGATCATACATATTTGAAAACCTGTTAAAGTTTGTATCTCCGGACTTTAAATTGGCAATAGCTGTACTACGGTCTTTTTCAGACATATATCCGTAGCCGATAGCGTACTCTCGCCCCTTCTGGCCCGATTGCATTTTTAAATTAACAACTGCTAACTGCAAATCTTTGGTAATTTTTACATTCTGAGATACAAATCCTTTTGCTCTAATTTTTAATTTATCGTTATCCTTACAAATGGCAGAAAACCTCCCTAGTGAGTCAGTTAATAGAGTTTGCTTTGTACCTTTTACAAAAACTTCAACACCAATTAGAGGAATACTGTCGAAGGTATTTACAATTCCATATACAACATGAGTTTGAGCCTTGGCAATTCCGACACTTAGAAATAACAGAAAACAGCTAATAATAATTCTTTTCATGATAAAGGAATTTAGGTATTTATTGCTTTACAACAAACCATCAAATAACAACAACCAAGCTTCTCTCAGCTCTATATTTGCCGTTTCAACCTCTACCCGAGTTTTAATTTTAATGGTAATGTCTAGTAAATATATTAAAAAAATAGTATCAAAATCACATTCATCCATTCCCTAAGTAAAGCAGGCATTCTTTAGAATCAGCCTGCAACGAGCAAACTTAATTGCACCAAATAGTAAATTAAAACCAGCGAAGAAGTGAATTTCAAACTTGCGTTTTTACCACTAAAAGTTGTGTTATAAGACCTCACTAATCATTACCCCGTTTTGTTTCAATCAATACCACACCATTTGCTCCCCGAGAGCCATAAATAGCGGCGCTTCCATCTTTTATTACATCAATACTTTTTATATTGATTGGAGAAAGCGATGAAACCACACTTTGGTTTACCTGAACACCGTCGAGGACAATAAGTGCTGCACTGCTCGAATTAATTGAGTTTACTCCCCGAACAATTATATCGCCGTTTGCCCTAACCTCAACTCCCGCAAAACGACCACGAATGAGATCGTAGAAATTTGAATATTGCGAAAAATCAACATCATCGCTTGTCATTTGCGACACGGCATTCAATCTTTCGGCATCTTTTACATAACCATACCCAACTGCATATTCCCGGGCTTTATCACCGGGCTTCAGCTTCAGGTTTACAGCAACAAGTTTTGTTTTTTCATTTAACTTTACGTGTGTGGTTATAAATCCTTTAGCCGAAATTTTCAATTTGTCTGACTGAGAAACAGTTATATTAAACTGCCCCAACGTATCTGTTTTTACTACCAGTTTCGAACTTTTCGCCTGCACGTCGGCACCAATAACCACAATACTATCAAAAGTGGTAACCACACCTTGAATAATTTTATCCTGTGCTTTCAACTGGAATACACCAAGGATCAATAAGGCTAGAACAATCGGTTTTAGAAAGTTGATTTTCATAATGATATTTTAAGGTTATTTAAAGAAAGACAATTTAAAATAAACAAACCCTTAATAAGCAACTTAGACCGTAAAGAAGTAATTTGGTTTAACCTTTGCACTATTCAATCAATAGAACTCATTTAGTTTCAATCAGCTCCTAGCAATGTATGCCTGGCTAACTATTTTCAAAAAAGTGCAAAATACCACATTTCACCTCAGCAAAAAAAGAATACAATTCACCAGTTAGAATGTGCAATGAATAATTTCTGAATATCCGCTCCGTATCATATCCCTTGTTTTTACATCATTCTAAACTTGTTTCAGTATCTCAATATGCAATGTTAATCAGCACTATACAAATGAGGCTATGAAACAAGTTCAGGGAGATGTGCTAATTATGATTCATTACAGCCAATCAAATAATTTCAAGCTATTTTAGCGATAGTGCCTACATATCATTATAAATCTACCAACATTAATCACAAACGCAATTAATTAGTCTTCTTTGGCAGGGATTACTCTGCGCACACGATAAGGCTTTTTACGTTGTGATTCGAAATACGTACGCATTTGTAATTCGGCAATTATCCCTGTTGTTATAAATTGTATACCACCTAAAACCAGCAAAATACCTAGCATTAAAAGTGGTTTCCCCCATATGTCGTTACCCAAAAGTTTAAGAACAAGCAAATAGAAGTTAATAAGCACACCAATGGCCAGGGTAAAAATTCCGATATTCCCAAAAAAGTGCATGGGACGCTGAAGGTATTTTTTAAAGAACAACATTAAAACAAGGTCACTCATTACCCTTGTTGTTCGGCCTATTCCGTATTTAGAAGTACCAAATTCGCGTGCTCGGTGGTTTACATCCACCTGTGTAATTTTTGTTGCCCCTTCAAGCGAGATCAAAGCTGGAATATAGCGGTGCAACTCACCATAAATATGAATGTTTTTTATAGTCTCGTTAGTAAATATTTTCAATGTACAACCTAAATCTTTCATATGAATACCGGTGGTTCTGCGAATCAATAAGTTGGCTATTTTTGAAGGTACTTTACGCAAAAACATTCCGTCTTTGCGGTTTGCCCGAACACCTGCCACCATATCCCATTCTTCCTCTTCTATCATTTTCAACATCATCGGAACATCAGCCGGATCGTTTTGTAAATCGCCATCAATTAAAGCTATAAACTCGCCTTCTGCCTGATCGATACCTGCCTGCAAAGCTGAACTTTGCCCGTAATTACGTTTTAGCTCCACTAAAAGGAAACGGTCGTCATTGATTTTTTTTATCTCAGAGCGTGTATTGTCTGTTGAACCATCGTCAACAAAAATAGCTTCGAAATCGATATTTTTTAATGCCTGTTTAATTTGTTCCGAAAGCGGTTTAATGTTTTCCTCTTCATTCCAAACACAAATTACCAACGATAGCTTTTTCATTCGTTTATATTTTTAATTTTCAGCAGAAACTCATGTAACTCGCACAGTCCATAATCATCACCCTATCTGGTAAAAATTTAGCATGCTCGTTGCATCTTTCCTTTATTGCTTGTTTTCTGGTGGAATAAAATGTCCGGCACTCAATGTCAAAAACATGTTACTCCTTTTTATATTTAATCTGTCTTACATTCTGTTTTCGGTGCAAATTTAAACAAATCAGCGGCAAAACAGCTTTTAATTAACCGGTTTAAATTTCCATAGAAAAGAGAAACGTACCGTCCGGTACATCCAATCGTGTAACCCATGCTGATACTGAATTCTAAAGGCTTTTTTATTGTAGTCCTTTCTTAATTCAAAGTTAAGTTGCATAGGACGATCGCCATTATTCTTGTATCCATAGTAACCTGCCCACGACGAAACAAACCGCCAGTTGTTTTTCTCAAAATCGGTTCCCACCCCATAAAGCAGGGCATCGTTTTGCAGGTTTAACTCATCGTTCGTTTGCCAACTGTAAAATCCCAGCATTGTATAGGGCCGAAAAACAAGGTTCTCTTTTTGTCCAATATCTTTTGAAAAACTCAAGTCAAAAAAATAACCGGGAGTGTCGGCATAACGAGCTCCTCTATAATTTCCACCTGAAGCTGTTCTTGCACCAAAACGAAACAAGGTATTCGGTAAATTTTTATCCTTAATAAGTTGAATAAGCGTGGTAAAATACAAATCGCCGATGGCTACGCCTTTGCCATTTTCATCTCGCGAAAAACGCTCGTTACGGATTTCTGTGGTATACGCATAGTGTTCAAAAATAACTCCGTACACCTCAACAGCAATTTTTCCATTGGCAAATGGTACATATGCGCGGCTTGAAATATCCTGGGTTGGATCTCCCGAATGAAAATGACTGGAAGCCGTAATTTCGAATTCTGTTTTATTGGTAAGAAAACCTCGTTTTACTTCTGGCACCGGCAAAGCATTCGGTCCCAGATATCCCGGAGAAATAACCAACCAGTTTCGCCAGCCAGGATCACCTGGTTCCCAACCGTGTAAATTGTTCCACCACGACCAATCTTTTTGTGCGTTACCAGTAAGGGCAATCATCAAAAAACAAAGGAAGAAAAAAAGGTTTCTCATGTTTATATGTTGAATCCACCAAAGATAAAAAACCCTTCAGGAAGCCTGAAGGGCAGTTGAACTAAAGCTCAAGTTTTTCTTTAATATTTTGTGGAATGGCATCTTTGTGTACCATAATACACATTGTTTTATACTTGACATAAGGTCTTGAAGCATAAAAATAACCCTTGTATTTATTATAATCTCCCCATGAGTTTTTCACCTTATAGAAGAGTTCATCGTTCTGGTCTTTCCCTGTTCCCACAATATGCATTCCATGGTCGTCGGTAGTTTGGTAATTATCAAATGCAGTTTGACGCATTTCCTGTGTTACCACCAACTCCGGAACAGGCTTATCGAGTTTGTATAATTCTTTTTCTTTGTCTTTTTCCGGCAACGCTTCCCATTTGGCAATTTCAGCATCGTCCATATCAACGCTTGGAGCTGCCGGCATAACAGCCACGCCTTTGTTGCTCGACACAAAACCTTTTTCGCTAACATCGGCTGCCCACGCCACTGTATACCCATTATCCAAGGCGTAATCCATAATCTCTTCCAACTCGTTTACAGGAACATTGTAAACTTTGTCCCACGACCAGTTGTCGGGCACCTCTAAAATAAATTTCGAATAAAACGGATGGTGTGTATAGGATGTAATCTCAACATAATCATCCATATTCAGTCCAACAAAATCGGAAGCAAAACTCTGCGGTGTATATTGTTTTCCGTTGTATTCAAATTTTTGGGGTAAATCGCCTAAATAACTATTTAAAGTAGCATCAATCGATTCGTGCCAGGCTGTGCTAAGTTTTCTGTTTTTATTGGCAACCACGGCATCAACATGTTGTTTCAAAACATTATCCATTTCACCATGAACATGTTTTTCTTCGCCATAATTTAAACCGTCATAAATCGATTCAGGAACAATACCGTATTCGCGGATAACATTGGTTACATCGTGGAAAGCACCCCCCGCTGCAAAGTTTAAATTTCCGTGAACCCGAACATGTTTTTTGGCTTTCGCAGAATAGGTATGCCAAACTACATACATTTCCGAAAGATCAACTTCGGGTTTACCCATTCGCAACATTTCTGATTCTAAAAACGAAAGCGTAGAAAAGGCCCAACATGTACCCGAACTATTTTGATTTTTTACAGAAGTAACCGGCAGGTTAATATCATCTTCAAAGACATATCCCTTCTTCTCTTCCTTTTTATCGTTTTCAGCAAAAACACTATAAGTAAATACTGCAATTAATGCAGTTAACAATAAACGCAATCTCATTCTATAATAAATTAAAAATTACCCCTCGAATTTGAACTAGGGTCAAAAATAATAAATTAATTTTTCTCAAAAAGTTTTTAGAATACTAAAATACTACAAATTAATGCTACTACAAAAGTGTCGTGTTTCAATATTCAATAACCTTGCACTTGGTTGTACCTGAAACAGTGCACCAAGTGGTCGTTTACCATGCCGGTGGCTTGCATATGCGCATAAATTACTGTGCTGCCAACAAATTTAAATCCACGCTTTTTAAGATCTGCAGATATTTTATCCGACAAAGCTGTTTTTGCAGGCAGTTCGTTTAACGAAGTGAATGAATTTACAATTGGAGTATAATCGACAAATCCCCAAATATACCTATCGAAACTGCCAAATTCCTGTTGAATTTCCAGATAACGTTGTGCATTGTTTACACAAGCGGCAATCTTCATCTTATTTCTTATAATTGTCTTGTCCTGAACCAATTCATCTAATTTCTGCTTATCGTATTTTGCTATAATTTCCGGATTAAAATAATCAAAAGCCCGTCTGAAATTTTCGCGTTTGTTTAATACAATCTGCCAACTTAGCCCGGCCTGAAATCCCTCAAGTACAAAAAACTCAAACAATTTAGTATCATCGTGAAGTGGTATTCCCCACTCTTCATCGTGGTATTTTATCATCAACTCATTCGAAGTTCCCCAATCGCAGCGTTTACACATTTTATAAGATTTTTTTGGAAAAGTTAAATAAAACTAATCAGAATAACAGCAATGCGCCTAAAATGTTATTTTTGCTTGTTCAGTATAAAAACAGAATGAAAAAACTTAGTCTATTCCTTGTATTGCTTCTTTCACTCTCATTTGCAGCGGAAGCACAACTCAATATCAATCATTTTATTCGGGTTGGGCGCACACGTATTTCAATTGGGAATTATACCGGAGCTATCGAATATTTTAATATTGTAATTGAATTTAAACCTTATTTGGCCGAAGCTTATTTGTACCGTGGAATTGCCAAACATTCGTTGGAAGATTACCGGGGGGCCATTATGGATTACGACAAAGCCATTGATATTAAACCCTATTATCCAAGGGCATATAATAACCGGGGCATGGCTTATCACAACCTGAGACAATTCGACAAAGCCATTGAAAATTACAACAGAGCGCTAGAGTTTGATCAAGACGACGAAAGTATATACAACAACCGGGGAGTTGCCAAGCTTGCTCAGAAAAACATGGAAGGAGCCATTGAAGATTTTAACCGGGCACTGGAAATCAATCCGAAATCGACTGACGCACTTATGCGCAGAAGCAATGCAAAAATTGTAAGTGGTGATACCAGAGGAGCAATCAGGGATTTGAACGAGGTAATCATAATCAGGCCACACTATGCTGCTGCCTATTTAAATCGCGGACTGGCACGTTTCGAACTCGAAGATTATGCTTCGGCACTGCGCGATTACGACCAAAGCATTAAGTTCGATCCTCAAAATGCACTGGCTTTTAATAACCGTGGTATTGTAAAACACAAACTAGAGGATTACAACAGTGCCATTATGGATTACGACATGGCCATCCGTCTCGATCCGGAAATGGCCAGTGCCTATTTTAACCGGGCAATGGCACGTGAAATTTTAAAACGTCCGGGATTTGAAAACGACTACAAAATAGCTGCCCAGTTAAATCCTCAATTTGATTTGGAGAGCCGCAGGGTAAATGCAGAACAACTGGCTCAACAACGTCAGCAACAGAACCAACAGAACCAGGGAAATACACAACAACAACAAGCAGGAGGAAACAACCAACAAAATACCCAAAACAATTCGACTACAACTGCACAAAACAACCAGGTTTTAGCTCAAAAGAATGACGACGAGGCTAAAAAACAAAAAGAAAAAGCGGAAGCCGAAGAAGAAAGACGGAAACGACGCAGTAAAATGGATCTCGTGATTGAAGACTCGCGCGACCTGCCTACCGAAGAAGAGGAAGAAGTAGACGATGGAAGAATTCAGAATAAAAATATTGTAATTGATTTACAACCGCTATTCCTGATCTCCGCTTTTGAGAAAAACGGGGTTGATTACGACAGGTTTCAATACTACAATATTGTAATTGACGATTTAAACGCAAAAAACAACTACGATCCCTTACTATCAATTTCAAACAAACCGGTTACCACATACCAGTCGGTTTTCGAAAACTTTATTCTGTTTTTCAACGAAAAGATAGAAATACAGGAAAATGCACACAACTACCTGAACCGTGGTATTTTTTACAGTTTAACCGGCGATTACAACAGTGCTTTAAAAGATTTAAACAAGGCTATTCAACTGGACGAAAAATCATCAATCTCTTATTTCACAAGAGCCAACAGCCTCTACCGAATGCAAGAGCAAGTGGAATTATTGGCGGGAACACATAGAAATGTTTCCATCCCCATGAATGAGCCGGGCCTGGAAAATGATCCGACCAAAACGACACCATCAACACTCGATTACAGCCAGATTCTCGATGATTATGAACTGACACTTTTCTTAAATCCTGAATTCTTTTTTGGTTACTACAACCGTGCATACATTAAACTTCGTTTGGGCGAATACAAAAGTGCAGTGGAGGATTTAAATCATGCGATTGAATTGGAGCCCAAATTTGCAGAAGCATATTTTAACCGCGGACTTACAAAAATCTATCTCGACGATGTGGAAGGGGGAGCAATGGATTTAAGCCGGGCCGGAGAATTGGGAATTAGTGGTGCGTATAATATTATCAAACGTTATTGCAATTAGAAGTTGGGGAAGATTGATCAGGATTGAAATCAGATAGATTGAGATTGACTACCGAATAAAAGCTTCTGGTTGTTGGCTACTCGCTAACAGATACTTTCTGCAAGGTTTGCCTATTGATTATCCCGTTAAGAATATTTTCTATATTTTCATTCTTAACAATCTGGTATCCAATACGTTCTTCCGATATTCCATTTTTTATTCTGTAGTCATATTGGGCTTTATTGTTTTTAATCTCTGATTCGAAACATTTAAAATCGATTCTGTTCGACTCTGCCAACTCTTCTGCTACCTCTAATATATGCGATGAAATAAAGAAAAAACAGTTTTCAATTCTCGAAAGTGACTGAACCACCATTAAAGTTGCATCGAATGCATCTTTCACATTGGTTCCCTTAAACAGTTCATCAAAAATAACAAGCATTCTCTCTTTGCTTTGGAGTGCAATTGCCATTTCCTTCACCCTTCTTACCTCTGAATAAAAATGGCTAAAGCCTAAACCTAAATTATCCGCCAGATTAATGGTAGTAAAAAGTACATTTAACGGGGAAAGCTTTAAACTACTTGCAGGAACAGGGAATCCTGCATGTGCCAAATAAACAAGCAATCCAACAGTCTTTAAGAAAGTTGATTTTCCCGACATATTTGGCCCGGTCAGAAAACAAAGGTTTTTATCTTTTATAAAACTAAAATCATTACAAACGGGCTGTTCCCATAAGGGATGAAAACACTCCTCAGCCTCAAATACCGGATGTTTGCTATCCACATATTCCACCAACGAATAATCATTTTTAGTAACCATACTTGCCATGGAACTCATTACATCAATATGATAAACTGTATCAAGAAACATTTCCACTTCCCGGTTATACTTCCTCCGAATAAATGCATCCATCGTATTCATTGCGATCGGACTGATGTCGCCCGATCTTTTTAACGGATTTTTGATCATCTTAGCCAGGCGGTGGTTATTCAATAGGGTTATACTAAACTCAAGCCTTTTCTGTAACGATTCAGGAATTTCGCATTCGTCTATATCATCAATAAAATTCTTAAAAGCTTTTATCAAATACACAAAATGAAAAATCCCCTCCCGAATAACATAATAATCGCTATCCTGTTTCAATTTATCTACAATAGAATCTGCATACGCATCAATCCAATTCGGGCGCAATGGGAAACGTCCTATTTTCAAATAATGCTCAATAAAATCCATTCGCCGTCTGTCAAGCTTTAGCTCGACTTTTGAATTTACAAAGAAACTGATTTCGTTTCTTCTCATTTCCAAATAATCCAGATCAGTAACCGGATAATTCAAATAATGGTGAAGTTTCTTGCTCCCTCCACATGTGACGGTTTGATTGTAAATATCGAATATCGCCTTTTTTGATCGCTTATAACTAAAAAGTTCAATGTCCGAAATGGTTTGTTTATCTGCCTGCATTTGATCTAGTTATATAATTCTGAAGACAACAAGCATAAAATTAAAAACATCGAATTCAAAATCAACAGAAATTATCTTAATAAAACATAATTGATGATTAGATTCCTATTCGCGAATCTTTTGCCCCGCTCAAAAGCATTTCCCAAAAGTATCAAAAGCAGGAAATAATTTTAAGAAATCAAATCTGAGCTTAATACAAACTAATTTCTGTATTTTTGGAAACTTTAAAATCCTTTACGTACAGAAATGGGTTTTATGTATAAACTGTAATAGCATATGAATCAACCATTAGCAGAACGCCTTCGCCCCAAAACGCTCGACGATTACATTGGGCAGGAACACCTTGTGGGTAAAAATGCCGTTTTGCGAAAAATGATTGAATCGGGAAACATCTCATCACTGATTTTATGGGGGCCGCCGGGAGTTGGAAAAACCACACTTGCAAAAATTATTGCCAACACTTTAGAACGCCCGTTTTTTATTTTAAGTGCCATAAACTCGGGCGTTAAAGACATTCGAGATGTAATTGATAAAGCAAAAAAACAACAGTTTTTTAATCGACCCAATCCCATATTGTTTATCGACGAGATACATCGGTTTAGTAAATCGCAGCAAGATTCGCTGCTGGGAGCCGTTGAAGACGGAACAATTACGCTGATTGGCGCCACCACCGAAAATCCTTCGTTCGAAGTTATTTCGCCACTGCTCTCGCGCTGCCAGGTGTATATTTTGCAACATCTCGATAAAGAAGCGCTGCTGAAAATTATAAAGCTGGCCACAAAAAAAGATACCCTTTTAAAACAAAAGAAAATCACACTGCGCGAAGACAACGCCATTTTACGTTTTTCGGGAGGCGATGCACGCAAGTTGCTTAATGTTTTGGAATTGGTTGTGGTTGGCGAGGAAAGCGATAAAATTGTAATTACCAATAAAAAAGTAACCGACCGTTTACAGAAAAACCTGGCCATTTACGACAAAAAAGGCGAAATGCATTACGACATTATTTCGGCTTTTATTAAAAGTATCCGTGGCGGCGATCCGGATGCAGCGGTTTACTGGCTTGCCCGAATGATTGAAGGTGGAGAAGATGTAAAATTTATTGCCCGACGTTTGCTGATTTTAGCTGCCGAAGATGTTGGATTAGCCAATCCAAACGCACTTTTGCTGGCACAAAGTACTTTCGATGCAGTGCATAAAATTGGGTACCCGGAAGCACGAATAATTCTGTCGGAATGTGTCATTTATTTAGCTACTTCACCGAAGAGTAACTCGGCGTACGCAGCCATTAACGATGCCATTGCCTTGGTAAAACAAACCGGCGATTTGCCTGTTCCGCTGCACATCAGAAATGCGCCAACCAAACTGATGAAGGAAATTGGTTATGGCAAAGACTATAAATATGCACACGGTTACGAGGGCAATTTTGTAGAACAGGATTTTTTGCCACAGGAAATAAAAAAACAACGCATTTATCAACCACAACAAAATGCTACAGAACTAAAAATTCTGGAACGCCTGAAAAAATGGTGGGGAGATCGTTTTTAGTATTCAGTCGCGGTTGGCTGCACAATCTGTCATTTCGAAGCGGAAGCGAGAAATCTGTTTCATTAAATGAGCAGGGGATTTTCAGCAGTAGCCGGCTTTCATAAAAATCTGGTAAATCTTATTGATCGGTTTAGCAGATTTTTAGTTGACACCTTCTCTGCATTTTTATTTCGGTTGATTTTTGAGGGTAAAATTGATTTTTATGGCATTGGTTTTCATAGTCCAGGGATTTTTAGATGGTGATATGTATTTCTTAAGCAGCCTGTTTTTCCAGCATCATTTTTTGAGCTATTCTGACGGCGTTAGCAGTGTGTACCCCAAAAAAGATCCACAGCTCCTCATTTAATTGAGTCATCGCTCTTATCTTTTTTAAACCGTAGTGTTCCTTTTCTGTTCCAAAACTTCCTTCCATTCGCGTTGCCCTTTCCTTTCGAAGAACTGAATGAAGTATTTTTCGGTGGTCTTCATGTTTGCCTGGCCTGCCTTTTCGTTTAAAGCCATGAGTAATGTTTTCTTTTTTGCAGTAGGTGCGGTTGGCATTGGTAGCATATATATCATCGCCCGAAAGGTGTGTTAGTTTACCAACCAGCTGACGAGCGTAACGGACAGATTGTTTAAGCCTTATACCTTCATGAAAAGCACTGAAACTAATGTGCTCGATAAAGTTGATCCCTCCAAACTGGATCATGTTTACCTTGGCTCCAAATTCAACAGGTTTAACTTCTTTGCCCCTCACAATTGGCCTGATATAAGATTTTGAAAGGCTAACGATGCGGTCGGGTACACTTTTGTCTGTCTCAAAAATCTCTTGTTGCTGAGACAGAACCGTGGTGATTGTTTTGATTTGGCGATAATACCTGGCTGGCATAATAAACTCATCAGGATGTTTTCGCTGGATTTCTTCCAGCAAAAACAATAATTTATTAAGTAAGTGTAGTAAACTCCGGGTTAGTACCCTGCGCTCTTTCTTGGATTTTCTACGCTTTCGGCTATAGTAACTATATCTTTCTTTTTGCTTGAGATATTTGGTTCGGGGCGTGCGGATCTTTAAATACTTACAGCTTAATTTCAATTGACCGTAACACCAATCTACACTTTCCCACAGTAGTTTTACATTGGTTGGATAACGCATCGAGGTTTCGTAACAAGTTGCATCGGTAAGCATAATGTTGGGATGCTCAATAAATGGCTTCCAGTATTTTGCAAATATCTTTTGGGCTTCACTAATGGATAACCGCGATGACAGGTAGGTACGTATCTGGCTGACAATTTTATAATTGGAAAGCCTGTCCCCCTGTAACCAAATGTCGCAAAAGAGTTGAAAGTGGATGTTTCCGTTTAAATGCTCAATTAACTTACGGTCTGAGCAGCCTACATAAGACTTTAGAAACATCAATGCAATCATTCCTTTGGGACTAAAAAAACGGGAGGGGCCTTTCTTATTTTCCTTGATTTTGAAATAGCCAACCAAATCATCCCAGGGGATGGCAACATAAAGTTTACCGATTCCTGAAGCTAAAAATGATTTCCAGTAAAGAGAAAATTCCTGACGAGGAGAATTGAAGTTAATTTCAAAAGGAGTTTCATAAATTCTTTGTACTTTCACAACTAAGGATTTTGAAAATTACCCCGATTTTTGGTGGTTCAGACCTTTTTCGGGGTTTTTCTTAAAAGTAACAAAACCTATCGACTTAATTGTCAATAGGTTTTGTTACTTATGAACATCCCGAGCAGGTTAGAATCCAGTCACGATAAGCAGCACTATCTGTCATTTCAAGCGAGAAACAAGGGAGAAATCTATCGCTTATCAAACAGATTTCTCCTCCTGCGTTGTCGAAATGACATGAAACAAATAGCTAAAACTTTTAGCTCAAAATATTCTTACAATATTCCACACACTTTACTATTTCAGTTTGTGCATCGGAACCTGCCGGTATTTCATATTCCAGCTCAATATCGCAGAAAAAAGGATATTTATTCTTTTTAATCAAGCCTAAAATATCAGCGAGTGGTGTTTCTCCTTCGCCCCAGGGACGGTTTGTATTTGCAGGATCGGCATTTTTGCCGGTTTTATCTTTTAGGTGAATGCTGTAAATGCGGTCGTGTAAACGTTCGATCAACTCATTCGGATGCTTGCCGGTCGATCCAAAATAGTGGCCCACATCAAGGTTCAATTTATTGGCGGGTGAATGGGCTAAAAATGAGTCGAAACTAAATCCTGGCTCTCCAGGTTGCGCGTGATTGTGGTAAGCAGCAATCATTCCGTGTTTCTCGGCAAATTTTCCCAGCTTACGACAGGCTTCGTCGCCAATTTCGTTGGTAACCGCTCCGGCTCCCAACACCTTGGCAGCTTTAAAGGCATAATCAATTTCCTCGTCGCTCCAGTTGGCAGGTGCAAATTTTACCGTATGTATATTTATGCCTGCCGCATCAAATAGTTTCTTTAACTCTTTGTATTTCGCCAGGTTGTTGTTCACACGCCACTCTTTTTGATTGGCAATGGCTTCTTCGCGTGCTTTTTGTAGTTTTTCTTTTTCTTCTTCACTCAATTCAACGCCGCGTGGCGGACGCTGCGGACCTGCCGGAATACCGGCAAATTCTTCGGCCACAGGTCCCATTAACTCCAGCGAGGTAATGTTGCCTTGTTTGCAGTAATTGATAATGTCTTGTGCAGTGCTTGGCATGCTACGCCAGCTATAGGTAATTACACCAATGGGCACTCCGCCAAAGGTTGAACCGGTATCGCCCGAACAGCTAAACGCCATAGGAGCAAACGCAAGTGCAGTTGATGCCGCTGCAGTTGTTCGAATAAAATTTCTACGTGAGACAGAATGATTGTTTTTGTCCATGATCTATTAAATTTATTGATTTAAGTTGGTTAAAAATAGCAGAATAAATTGGAACGGGGAAATGGCACTACCATTACAAGAATGGATCCGATCAAATTTCTGGTGGAGCAAACATTTTTCCTAATCAATATTTGCCGTAATTACAAATTTACCTGATGGTTGGATTTTTCTCGCTGCGCTGCGACCTCCTTTTTTTTTCAGCAAAACAAAGTGGGCCCCCTATCGATTAGCAAATAATTTATCATTCTTAAATTGTATTTTAGGTAAATCAGGAATTTGTTCTACTTTATCTGACTTTTATCCGGCAATGCAACGCCACCAAAATATGTACAAAAATCGTTTAATCATCGATGGCCTGTCCCACCAACTGGCGAAACTTCCAACCGGTTTCGTCAGAGCTGATATCCTGTGTTTGTTTCATAATAATACCGATGGTATTTTCCACCGGATCGGCAAAATACTGGGTATTAAAATAACCGCCCCAGCTAAACGTTCCGGCGCTGCCTTGTCCGCCCATATCTTCGCCCTTCTGGTTAATTACCTGAAAAGCCAGGCCAAAATGGGCATCGTCGCCTTCCCAAATTGTGCCAATCTGGTTGGCCAACATCATTTTAACAGTTGTGCGGCTGAGAATTCGTACCCCATTCAATTCTCCATTATTCAAATACATCTGTAAAAAAGTAGCATAATCTTTTGCCGTACTCGAAAGCCCTGCGCCACCCGAAAAGAATCTTCTGGCTCCTTTTCGTGGATAATCGGGATCGTAAAAAGTAGTCGGAAATTTTACCCATTTGTCTTCCTTTTTTGTTTGAACGGAAACCAATCTGTCTTGTTTTGATTCGGGTAAATAAAACCAGGTATCGGTCATTCCAAGTGGATCCAGAATTCGTGTTCTGAAAAACTCATCCAAAGGCAAACCCGACATGATTTCGATAAAATAACCCAATACATCGAGACCTTCACTGTAAGTAAATTTTTCACCCGGATTGTGATGCAGAGGAAGTTTGGCCAGTTTTTTTACACTTTCTTCAATACTTATATTTTCGGTAGTAAACAGATCCGTTACGCCGGCATCCTGGTATATTTTTTTGAAACGTTTGTCGGAATCGATTATTCCATACCCCACCCCTGAAGTATGCGACAAAAGGTGACGAATGCTTATTGGAGTCGAGGCGGGAGTAGTGGTGTAAGTTCCATCGGCATATAAACTATCGAGTACCTGTTCGTTTTTGAATTCAGGTATGTACTTTGAAATGGGATCGTCGAGGCGGAATTTTCCTTCTTCCCACAACATCATAACAGCCGTTGAAGTAATGGCTTTTGTTTGCGAGGCAATACGGAAAATGTCATCGCGTTGTAAGGCTCTCCCCGTTTCATTATCGGCCATTCCATAGGCCTTGTACAACACAATTTTTCCTTCGCGGGCCACAAGCGCCACAACACCGAGAACTTGCGATTTCTCAACGGCTTCGCGGCACATGCGTTCTATTCTTCCCAGTCGTTCTTCCGACATACCAACACTGGCGGCGGCGGCTTCGGTAAGCACCGGCGATGTTTGTATTGATTTTGTTTGGGCAAAAACGGCAAGTGTACAAAAAGTAAAAAGGAAGGCTATAAAATTTCTCATTTCAGAAGTAATTTTGTTATGTTGATTTCATTTTTGAGCGTACCAAAGATAGTAATTCGAAATTCAATTTTTACCTCAAAAGTATTCCAATTACTATTTTGAATGAGGAGTATGTAGCCGACGAAATGAGTTGTTATGAAAAAGATTCGCTGCCTTTTGGCAGACAGGTTTCACTTCATTACATTTCGTTGCCAATTACAGATTTCATAAAAGCATTCAACATAAACAAACTACAAAAATCGCCTTTACATATCATTTCGACGAAGAATGAGGAGAAATCTTAAACTCAAACAGATTGTTCTCCGTCGGTTAACAGAATCTTTCAAATTTTACCCCGACACTACTGATTTTAAATGTAAAACTGAAACAAAAAAACCCACCCCTAAAGGATAGGTTTTTGTGTATCATTTATGCAATAATCTTTTGACGTTGAATTTTCCCCCGACTAAAGGGAAAAGATAATAACAGTAAGTACAACTCCGGCTCCGGTTAAATAAAGGCCTCGTTTAAAAATAATTGTTTTCGATTTAAACATCCAAAAAGATGAAACAGCTAAAAACAACAGAAGCAAGGCATAAACTAAGGCAACATAATGCATTACGTTACTGCTCGCTATTTTATGAAAACCATTTAATTTATTTAAAAATGCAGGAAGTTCCTTTGCAGTATATTTCACTTCCCCGGTGGCCGGGTTGTAGCTTCCGTTATTAAAATGAATCTTATCGTCTGCTTCATCCACAACTTTAAAACCTTTCATACGCAATGCTGCACCAAGTTCTGTCGATTTTAAATTGGGCGCCACTACCCTTTCAATGTTCTTTTCACTTTTTAAAAAATCGGTATCGCGGTACAAAAGAAGTATACCACTTAAACCGTAAATAATTGTAATTCCAATTACAAAAAAACCAATATCGCGATGCAACGAACGCATGGTATAACGCCTTTTTCTTTCTCTTTTTCTCTCCATAATCAATCTGTTTTCTTTAATAACCAATAAAATAATTGTTCAAATTTTGTTTTCTCTGCTTTCTCCAGACAGGCTCACTTGGTACTTCCCAGCACTCTGAAAGCTGAAAATTTCGAATGAAAGTTATCTGACCCATTAAAATCCGGAAGGTTTAATTTTGGTATCTGATTCTTCCTTTCTTTTAACAGAATGTCTTCTATCAGTTATCAATTAAACGTCACACATTAACTTGTTTCAGGGGCTTCTTTCAAATTGCCTGATTTTCACCAATTGAAAGATGCTGAAACGAGTTCAGCATAACGCATAAAGCTTTACATGACAAAAAGCGGCTGTTCAATTTTGTAATGGTTGTCAAGGAAATTGGATCGATTTCCAGGTTAAATTATGTTATAAATTATTACAAAAAGTGTAATGGTTGCTTATCATTCCAATCAGGAATCCGGATACAAACTGCGCCTCAATTTCAAATACAGCAAGCCTGCTGCTTGTTTTTGTCCCATTCGAACACTCCTGGCGGGCAGAACACCAGGTGTAATTATGACTATCGACCAGCAGTTACAAAGCGTCTTCATCTTGGAGAATCGATTATATAAATTATTTTTGCAATCTGTTAAGGTTCTAATTGATTTTTTGACATATTTTTACCTCAAACCGATTGAACATCTATTTAGTAAACAAGTTATACAGTAAATGATTTTAACTGCAATACTTTTCGCCATATTAGCTTCCTGCTTACCCTTTTTGTTTATGAAAGCAAAAAGAACTCAGGGTTGGTTGGTAGCCATCGTTCCGGCCCTGTTACTGTTTGGCTTTTTATCGCTCGACACGGTAAACCAGGGGAACATTGTGGAGCAAAACAACTGGCTTCCACTTCTGGGGCTAAACATTAACTTTTATATCGATGGTTTAAGTTCGCTGTTTATTTACCTGATATTGGGCATGGGTATATTTGTGTTTGCCTATGCCAACGGGTACATGAAAAGCTACCCCGGAAAATCGAGGTTTTACAGCTTTTTGCTGCTGTTTATGGCTGCCATGCTGGGTTTGGTAAGTGCGGGCAACATGATACTGCTGTTTATTTTCTGGGAGTTGACCAGTGTTTCGTCGTTTATGCTCATTAGCTTTTTTCACGATAAAGAAGGCGCACGCAAAGCGGCTTTACAGGCACTCTTAATTACCAGTATTGGCGGATTGTCCATACTTGGCGGTTTTATTATCATCGGATCGATTGTTGGTAGCTATGAAATTCAGGACTGGATTGCCCAGGCATCTCTAATCACTTCCAGTAAATACTCTACAGCTGCGTTGATCCTTATTATTTTAGGTGCATTTACCAAGTCGGCACAATTTCCGTTTCATTTTTGGTTGCCAAATGCCATGGTAGCACCAACTCCTGTTAGTGCGTATTTGCATTCGGCAACTATGGTGAAGGCCGGTGTATTTTTATTAATGCGCCTTGGGCCCATATTTGGCCCCACCGATATCTGGCAATTTGTGTTGCCTCTATTTGGTAGTATTACCTTTTTGCTGGGTGCATTTTTTGCGGTTGTTCAGTCTGACTTGAAACGTATTTTTGCATACACCACCGTTAGTTCGTTGGGAGCATTGGTAATGCTAATTGGTATTGACACCGACTTATCGATACGTGCGGCACTCATGTTTCTGCTGGTTCATTCGCTCTATAAAGGCGCCCTGTTTATGCTGGCGGGCATTATCGACAAACGCGTGGGTACACGGGATATTTATTTATTGGGTGGTCTCCGAAAACCCATGCCTATAGTTACTACCATAACCACCCTGGTTTTAACATCGATGGCGGGCGTGCCACCCCTGATTGGATTTTTAGGAAAGGAAATGATTTACGAAGCCAGTATTCAGGTTCCTGTAGTAGCCCCCTACCTGATTACATTTAGTATTCTGGGTAATATTTTCATGGTACTTACCTCGTTGTATGTAGGTTACATGGTGTTTTTCAGAAAAGAACATCATTGGCCCAAACAACCACAAAGAGCAGGTATTTCAATGGCATTCGGGCCATTATTGCTTGCCTCGGCGAGTCTGTTGTTTGGGGTATTGCCTCAGGCATCTATTCAACCCTACCTTCAGTCGGCTATTGAAGCCATAAAACCGGAGCATGTAGAGCTAAAAATTAAACTATGGCATGGATTTAACAAAGTTCTTTTGCTTAGTATTGCCACGGTATTTATGGGTTCTCTGCTTTTTATGTTTCGGAGAATAACCGTTCCGTTTTTTGTAACGTTTTACAAAAAGGTGTTTACCATTCATTTCTCTGACCGGTTTTTTAGCATAATTGATCGTTTTATGAGAATGAATCAGCGTAAAGCCGATGTCGTACAACACGGGTATCAAAGGCGTTATTTATCCACAATATTTTTATTTGCAAGTATATTATTGTGGTACATTATCGTCCAAACATGGGGAAGCCGTTCGGCAGTGCAATACGATTCACTATCGTGGGTATTAGCGGTTATTTGCCTCATTATTGTAGGGCTTTCTTTTATGTCGTTACCTGCAAGGCTTGGAAGAGTATCGGTAATTACCATTATTGGAGGAATTGGATATAGTGTAGCGGCTATCTACTTGTTTTACGGGGCAATTGATTTAGCCATCACACAAATACTGGTCGATTCGTTAACGGTTATTTTGTTGGTTTTAGTACTGCCAAAACTACCCAGATTAGTCGCCTTTACAAATGCAAGGGGCGTTGTAAGAGACATGGTTCTTGCCACTGTATTTGGTTCGGCAATGGGCATTATAGCTTATACTTCGGCTACCAATCCGGCCGCCAACAAAATTTCAGACTTTTTTGAGGAATTCTCCTTGAGCATTGCACATGGGAAGAATATTGTCAACGTAATTTTAGTTGACTTCAGGGGAATTGACACTTTGGGTGAGATTACAGTACTGGTGCTGGCCTCATTAGGAATTTATACGTTGTTAAAATTTAAACAAAGCTAGTTAAGCATGAATACAACTTTGTTACAATTAGCTGCCCGGGCCATTCGCATAATGATGTTAGTCATTTCGGTATTTGTGTTGCTACGCGGACACAATCAACCGGGGGGTGGTTTTATAGGCGGACTATTAGCCGGTGGCGGAATCGTTATCTATGTAATTGCCTTTCATACGCATCAGTTATTATCAAAAACACTCAGGGCAATGGCCCCACTGCGGGTTATCGGATTAGTGCTAGCTCTTGGAAGTGGAGTACTGGGAATGGTTTTGGGCAAGAGTTTTTTACATGCACAATGGTTTAACCTGAATATACCTTTACTTGGAACATTACATATGGGCACACCTCTTTTGTTTGATATAGGCGTGTACCTTGCAGTAACCGGAGTGATGGTAATGGTTATTCTTTTATTAATGGAGGATAGAAAATGGAACTAATGTTATCGATCGTTATTGGAGTACTTTATGCGGTTGGCATATTTTTTCTTTTGCGCCGAAGTATGGTTCGTATCATTCTGGGAGTTTTGTTTCTTGGAAATGCCACCAACCTGCTAATTTTTGTGACGGCAGGATTAAAAGCCAACGGACAACCTTCATTTTTGGCTAAAACAGCCGAAGCAACAAAACCGGCTTTATCCGATTCGCTGCCGCAGGCCCTGATATTAACAGCCATCGTAATCAGTTTCGGAGTAGTGGCTTATTTGCTCACTCTTCTGCGAAAAACACATGAAGTTACGGGTGAATCAGATTTAGACCGTTTAAAATAATACAAACCCAAAAGAGATTGTTTATAAGATGATTGTATTTGCACCCATTATAATTCCTTTAATTTTCATTATTCTCTCCTTATCGTTGGGTAAGGCATCAGGAGCTGTACAACGTATTGTATTTATGGCTGGTAACGTTACTACAATTGGAGTGGCCGTTACCATTTTACGACGCGTTTTAAACGAAGGATATTTGGTGGCTCAGGCAGGTGCCTGGGAAGCTCCCTATGGAATTACCATGGTTGCCGACACCTTCTCCGGAATTATGCTAACACTTACTTCGCTTACTGTTGGTGTGGTAAGTTTATATTCGATGGCCTGGCGCGAGGACAAACTAAATAAACCGGTATTTTTTGCATTGATTTTCGGATTACAAATGGGAATGAATGGCGCTTTTATTGCCGGCGACCTTTTCAATCTGTATGTCTGGTTCGAAGTAATGCTGATCTCTTCGTTTGTATTAATTTCTTATGGAAGTAAAAAGATTCAGCTAAAAGGGACATTAAAATACGTTACCATGAACCTGGTTTCGTCGTTCTTTTTTGTGGCCGGAATTGCTGTTTTGTACAGCGCCGTTGGAACTTTAAACATGGCAGACCTGGCCTATCGTGTACGTGAAGCCAATGGAGAGCTAAATTTGTTTGCACCATCGGCACTTATCCTAATGGGATTCGCCGTAAAATCGGCAATCTTCCCATTTTTCTTTTGGTTACCCGACTCGTATCATACACCGCCATTACCGGTAACAGCACTTTTTTCAGGTACGCTCACAAAAGTTGGAGTGTATTCCATGATTCGATTCTATTCGCTGATTCATCTTCCCGGTGATGTATTTTATACCCAGCTGTTTCTGTTTATTGCATCCACCACAATGATATCAGGCGTTCTGATGGCCACATCACAATTTGAAGTGCGTCGTTTACTGAGTTTCCACATTGTTTCGCAAATCGGATACATGATTATGGGACTTGGATTGTTTACCCGGCTGGCATTAACCGGAGCCATTTTCTATATAATCGGGCATTGCATAGTAAAAACAAACCTGTTTCTGTTAAGCGGAATTGGTTATAAAATAACGGGCACCTTCAACTTAAAACAGAGTGGCGGATTAATGAAACACAAACCTTTTATTGCCATCTTATTTTTTATTTCTGCCCTGGCCCTGGTGGGCATACCACCATTATCCGGTTTTTTCGGTAAGTTTATGCTAATAAAAGGAGGTGTCGAATCGCATGAGTTCATTCATGTTGCCAGTGCTTTAGGGGTTAGTTTTCTAACACTCTTCTCGATGTTAAAAATTTGGAATGAAGCATATGCAAAAGATATTCCCGAAGATAGTCAAACACAAGATTTTCAGTTTGGGAAAGCACCAAAACAATTGGTAATAAGCTCTGTTATTTTGGTTGTGGTTACCTTAAGTTTAACTTTTGGCAGTAAGTTCATAATCGATATTTGCGATACAGCCGCCAATCAGTTACTGGATATCGATGGTTATATAAGGGTAATTCTAAATCGTTAATGAAAATTGTAGAAGATGATGAAGCTATTTCATTTTTGTATGTTTATACCCTATTATCTGCTGATGATGGTCAAGTCGAACTGGATTATAACAAAAGCAGTGCTTAGTTGGAATTTTGATTTCGATCCACCGGGGATTGTTGCAATTCCCATTGAATTAAAATCGAATGTGGGTATTTTAACCCTGGTAAATCTGATCACAATGACCCCCGGAACGCTGTCGCTGGATTTATCGGAAGACAAAAAAACATTATATGTACACGGCATGCACGTGAAAGACCACGAAAGTTTTGTTGCCGAAATTAAATCTTTGGAAAACCGCCTAAAATTGTTTTTAAAATGATTTCGACTGCCATATATATCGTAATTGGAATTCTTTTGCTCGCTATGGTGTTATCTGTAGCAAGGTTAGTAAAAGGCCCTTCAACATCCGACCGTATTGTTTCGCTCGATATGATAGGTTCTGTGCTGATTGGAATAATAATCTGCTTAAGTATTATAAAAGACAACAGCATTTATTTAGATGCCATACTGATTATTTCGCTCATTTTATTTGTGGGTACAGTGGCCATGTCGAAGTATTTAACCGAAAATGTAAGTAAAAAATGGAAATCGTAATAATAATTCTTCTACTCTTAGGCAGTTTATTAATGCTTTTAGGAGCAATCGGCCTGGTTCGGTTCCCCGATATTTTTATGCGCATGCATGCTGGAACCAAAGCCCCATCGCTTGGAAGCATGCTCATGCTTATTGCTTCGGCTCTTTACTTTGGTACTTTATCCATTTTTATCGAGGTACTCATAATCATTGCAATCATTTTCATTACTACACCGGTTGGTTCTCATGCCATTGGAACTACGGCACATCGTTTAAAACTAAAAAAGTGGGAAAGAATGAAAATTGACGATTTGGAAAGAGACGAAAACATGTAATTTCTATTTTTATCCGCCCACATTTAAAAAGTGTCAGCTTTTACGCGGTGTTTTATCGTCGTTTATTCTTGTGATTAATTCTGAAATTTTCGTGTCAAGTTTATCAATTTTTTTCTCCAGCTCGTCGCTATTGTCACTCACCATCGAATCCACAAATATTGAGTTCACCAGCGAAAGTCCAAAAATACCGCCCGTAAGAACCACGAAAATAAAATAGAGGTACGTAAAAAACGATGCTGTTTGCGAATAGCCCTCAGTTACTTCTTCGGGAATCTCAAACCAACCTTCTACCGTAAATATTTTAAATATGGAATACAACGAAACCATCGGATCTTTAAAATACTCTGAGTTGCTCCCCTGAAACAGATAGAGCGATAATATACCGATGATAAAAATGTAAATTCCAAATCCGATAAATACAAAAACGGAAGCTTTAAGTGCCCGTTGAATGCCATTTACAAGCTGCCCCACATTTGGAATAAATTTGAAAAACCGAAAGGCTTTAAAAACCCTCATGATCCGGAAAACCAGCAAAAAGCTAAAATCCACAAATTCAAGTTGAAACAAAAAGGTAACCAACGATGGAATAGAAAGAACCACCAAAATAAAATCAAAAATATTCCAACCTGATTTGAAGTATACTTTTATACCATATTCCCTGTTTTTAATGATCATTTCAAAAATAAACAGGGCAGTTATAACATGATCGATAATAAATAAAGTATGGCTGGAATGGTCGGCTGGCATGTAGCCCCCAAAAAACAAAACCACCGAATTAATAAAAATCAGTGTTAAAATAAATTTCTCATTTAAAAACAGTCCTTTAATCATTTGTCAGACTTTGAATTGTATTCATCGTTATTGTAAGCACTTACATTAATTGTTGGGCAAAAATAGTGTTTTGGGCTTCTTTTGCAAGCTATCAGAGCTCATCGCTATGTTTTACCAATTCTTTTGCTCTCATAAATTGTTGCATTCAGCCCCACTTCCCCGAGTTTTACTGAGACCAATTTTTCGTTTAAAGTCCGGTGCCCAATTTTTTAAAGGCTTCCCCCATAAGATCTATAATATCACCTGCCACTAAAGCAAATTCTGATTTTTTTAGGGCGGCCAAATCACCAGCCATACCATGCAAATAAACTCCAAGTACAGCCGCGTCTTCCGAAGTCATTTTCTGTGCCAGCAATCCCAGAATTATTCCGGTTAACGCATCTCCACTTCCTGCAGTGGCCATTCCCGGATTTCCGGTTGAATTAAAATAGAGTTTTCCTTCGGGAGTAGAAATGCATGTATGCGCACCTTTTAACACTACAATACAATTGTACCTATTCGAAAATTCCTGTTGTTTCTGAATCCGATCAAAAGAATTGGCCGTGTCGCCAACCAAACGTTTAAATTCTCCGGGGTGGGGAGTTAGAATTGAACCTTCCGGCAGCTTTTTCAGATAATCCTGATTCTCTGAAAGGATATTTAACGCATCGGCATCGATCACAAGCGGAACATTTGCAGTTTCCAGAAGTTCGAACAAGGCTTTTTTTGAATTTTGTTTTTTCCCAAGTCCGGGGCCAACTCCGATGGCTGAAAAAGGCCGAATATCGGGAAACTGGGTAAACATCGAATCGTGCTGGTCGATACTGGCCATGGCTTCGGGAACTGTTGTTTGAATAATTGAATACCCAAAATGCGGAACATGTACCGTGAGCAATCCAACTCCGGCACGTAAACAAGCTTTCGAAGCCAAAACAGCAGCGCCCATTTTCCCATAGCTTCCCGCAATTAAAAGCGCATGTCCCAATGTTCCTTTATGATCGAACTTTGAACGAACCGGCATTCGTCCCCGAACTTCGTTTTGTTCCAAAAAATAAAAATTCGAATCAATTTCTTCTATTCCACCCGGATGTAAGCCAATGGGTAAAACCTGCCAGTCGCCCGCAAACTCATTATTTTCAGGAAATAAAAAACTCACTTTCGGAAATTGAAACGTAAGCGTAAAATCTGCACGAATTATATTTTCGCGGATGCCGGTTGAATTATCTTCCCCCATCAGGCCACTTGGAATATCGATTGCCACCACTGTGTTTAGCAATTGATTTATCTGCTGAACCACTTCGGCAGGAAAACCTTGTAACGGACGTGATAGTCCTGAGCCAAACAATCCGTCAACAAGTACATCCTCCCGGCCAACTTCAGGAAAATCAGCCATGGATGTAAGTCTTGATAATTTTACCGCTCCCTGTTCCTCCAAACGTTGCCAGTTTAATTTAGGCGAGTCTGTTAAAGCTTTTCCAAAATCCATTAAATATACTTCGCACACAAAGTCCAATCCGGCCATTTGACGTGCAATTGCCAAAGCGTCGCCACCGTTATTTCCCGGACCGGCAAAAAACAACATTTTTTGTTCGGTCGAAAATTGTTGCACCAGCCAGTTTGTAATTTGCAGCGATGCCCGTTCCATTAAATCAATATCAGAAACCGGTTCGTTTTCGATTGTATATTTATCGAGTGTGGCAATTTGTTTTGTGGTAAATAGTTTCATCGATACAAGTTGGAAGACCGACCGTGGAAGACAAAAGTCTTTCCTCATCGGTTTTGTTTACTCTAAGTTATAAAAAACAAGGGTTTTTGTTGAAATATTAAACAAAAATTCTGGCGAACAATTACAGTGTATTACGTCAATCAATTCCATTTTCAACCAGAACTGGCTTTAAATACGAAGTCATTGGGAGGAACTTCAAATAAATCCAATTTTAAAGCACATCAATCAAACACCAACGATACATCCGCTGATATTTACTTAAATATTACAGATCCGGGTTCATCAAAAACCACTTTGGAATTTGATGTATTGATTAAATGTATTTGTTTCCAGCCTGTTATCGTTGCAGGCCAAAGGCATCGAAAAAGGTGTGTAAAGCAGTAAAAATCACAATGCCTATCAGCACACAAAGCGTTGCAATCATTGCTGTTTTAATTACTTTGTTCCGTCGTTGCAGAAGAATCATTTTCGATATCTTATCAATCTTGTTCAACACTTTTTTTAGCGACAGGTCGTTGTCTTTGATAATGTAGTCGAAAGCACCATATTTAATCGAATTTACAGCGACTTCCATATCTTCGTTTGCGGTTAAAAAAATGAACTCCGAGTTTTTACTGTGCTTTTTTACATTTACCAAAACATCAATACCTGTTGAATCCTGCAAATGATAATCCTGAATTACAATATCCGGCGATTCTCCTCCTTTAACTGCACGTAAACATTCTTTTCCCGAAAGAAACGATTTTACCTTTTTAAATCCTTCACGAACAAGATATTCGGTAACAATCTTGTTATACATCTTATTATCTTCCACCACGTAAATCAGAAGATCCTTATTTGCTCCCATATTTATTTTGATTAACAGTCCAGCATATAAAATTATAAATTTTACCTTTCCTATTTAATACCACTAGTATTTATATTCATTAAAAATAAAAAGTTACGAATATTTGATTAATAAAAGGAAACATCCTGTAATTATCCGGCCTCGTACTATTTTCTTACTTTTAAAACCAAAATAAACCAATTTATTATGTCAAAATCAATTTTTAAACCTTTTCTGGTATTTACAGTAGCAATCCTGCTTTATACGCAGGCTTACACACAAACCAGTGCAACGAATTACAAGCTCGAAAAAGACATTCTCTACCAAACAGAACAAGTAGCTTCGCACGATGAATACATAAATAACCGTTGCCGCTTAGACATTTATTACCCTGCTGAAAAAGATTTTACAACAATTGTTTGGTTTCACGGTGGCGGCCTAACAGGCGGAAGCAAATCTATTCCTGAAAAATTAAAAGAAAAGGGAATCGCTGTGGTTGCCGTAAATTACCGTTTGTATCCAAAAGTAAAATGCCCGGTTTATATTGAAGATGCTGCAGCAGCTGTGGCGTGGGTTTTCGATAACATTGAAAAATATGGCGGAGACAAAAGCAAAATTGTAGTTTCGGGACACTCGGCCGGAGGTTACCTGACCAGTATGATTGGCATGGATAAATCGTACCTGGCCAAATACAATATTGATGCCGACAGCATTGCCATGCTGGTTCCGTTTAGCGGGCACACAATAACTCATTTTACGGTTCGCCAGGAAATGGGAATTGACGGAACACAACCTGTAGTTGATAAGTTGGCCCCGCTGTACCATGTGCGCGACAATGCACCGCCATTAATTTTGATTACCGGCGACCGCGAACTGGAAATGCTGGGACGTTACGAAGAAAATGCATACATGTACCGAATGATGAAAGTAGCAGGGCATAAACAAACCAAACTATATGAACTGGATTCGTTTAATCATGGAACGATGGTTTCACCCTCTCTGGAAATACTATTGAATGAGATTAAGGTGTTGAACTAATACGAAAACAAATCAGAGTCTCAAACTTCTGTATAAATATTTAGCCATGCAAAAACCATATCAACTCCTTTTCCCCCTGTTTTTCCTGATTTTATCGTTCATGAACACTGTGGCGCAACAACCTGCAGTACAAGGAAGCTGGAGCGGGAAGATAGAAATTCCCAACGCACAGTTGGAGGTAGTTTTTAATATCACGGAAGACAACGAAAAAAACCCGGGTGCAACAATGGATGTGCCACAACAGGGGGCTTCAAATCTTCCGGTGGGAAAAGTAACGGTAAGCAACGACAGTTTAATTCTAAATATTCCTGTGATTCTGGGAACCTTCAAAGGAAAATTTGTGACTACCGACTCCATCGCAGGAATTTGGCAGCAGAATGGACAGGAATTTGTTTTAAACCTCTCAAAAACAGGAGAAGTTAAAGAAATAAAACGCCCGCAAACTCCTGTTCCTCCGTTTAACTATGTGTCGGAAAATGTAGAATACATCAACCCCAAATCGGGTTATAAACTGGCAGGTACTTTAACACTTCCCAAAAACGCAAAAAACTGTCGGGCGGTGGTTTTAATAAGCGGCTCTGGTGCACAAGACCGCAACGAAACCATTTACGGGCACAAACCCTTTTGGGTAATTGCCCATTATCTTACAAATCATGGAATAGCTGTTTTACGAATCGACGACCGTGGTGTGGGAGATTCAGAAGGTGATATCAGAATAGCAACAAGTGAAGACTTTGCAGACGATGTACTTTGCGGAGTGGATTTCCTGAAGAAACGGAACGAAATTGATCCAACTCAAATCGGGTTGATCGGGCATAGCGAGGGTGGAATAATTGCCCCTATGGTTGCCAATAGCTCAAAAGATATGGCTTTTATTATACTAATGGCCGGACCGGGGATTCCCGGAGATTCAATTCTGATTGAACAGACCGTGCTTGCAGCAAAAGCCTCGGGAATACAAGAGCAGGCAATTAACGCCAAACTATTTATGACCCGGGGAATTATAAATATTGTAAAAACCACCCCCGATGCAGAAGAACGCACTCTTAGCTTACAAAAAGCATTCTCAGGCGGAATGTATAACCGTATGGACGACGACCGTAAAAAACTAATTGACCAACAAATTTCGACATTCAACAACAACTGGTTTAGCTTCTTTATCAACTACGACCCCTACCCTGCACTTACCAGGGTTACCTGCCCTGTGCTGGCATTAATCGGGGAAAAAGATGTTCAGGTTCCGCCAAAATCAAATTTGCCGGCTATAAAAAAAGCACTGACCGAAGGCGGAAATACAAACTTTAAAACGATGGAGTTACCCCATCTCAATCACTTGTTCCAAAATTGCGAAACCGGTGCTCCAATGGAATATGCCAAAATAGAGGAAACCATTTCGCCGGAGGTACTGGTTATAATGAAGGATTGGATCAGCGAAATAAAAAATAAGAAATGAACTTTACTACAACAAGATTAATACTCCGTCCTTTTTGTATTGCCGATAAGGAAGCACTTTTTGAATACCGCTCGGATACAGAAGCCAATAAATATCAGGGTTGGATACCCCAAACAATAAACGATGCCGAAACATTTATTTCAAAACTTAGTGCGCAAGCCAATATTCCGGGTACGTGGTTTCAGCTGGCACTTATTGAAAAAGAAAGTCAGAAATTGATAGGTGATGTTGGAATACATTTTATCGATGAAGACAATCTGCAGGTTGAGCTGGGGTTTACAATGCACGCCCAACACCAGCAAAAAGGATATGCCACCGAAGCGGTTAAAAGTATTATTGGATACTTGTTTACTGATTTAAATAAACACCGGATTACTGCTTCTGTTGATCCTGAAAATACGTCATCAATTCGTTTACTCGAAAGACTTGGATTCCGCAAAGAAGCTCATTTTAAGGAGAGTTTATTAATAGATGAGAGGTGGGTAGACGATGTAATTTATGCCTTGCTGAAACGCGAGTGGGGCGAACAAAAAGAAGCATAACCGGCGCTGCCACTCAGGTGCCTCTAAAATCCGCGCCAGCGGAGGGCATTTTGATTTTTTCAGTGCAAAATAGATGTAATACCAATATTATCCCAAACTGAGCCTTATAATTTCATTTCTTTGAATTTATGCCGTGTTACAAAAATTCAACAGAACTTAGGCTATGCCTCATTTTTGTGCCTTGCCTAAATCCAAATATTCTAAAATTATTTAAGGCTCATATTGAAATAAAATTGGTATAAATAGTATGCAGAAACCGAGAGCCTTCCCCCCAAAAACACATTCCGCAGTTGCCGTTAAGGTCTCCGCAGCTAAAAAACAGGCTTCTGTCTTCTACTGAAATAACTTGACGCAAAAAGGTCAAGAAAATGAAAAAAGGGAAAGAAGCCATGTTAACGGATTCCATGAATGGATTTAAAGAAAAAAAAATTAACTACAATGATTATGAAGTAA